>CAVYTY010000001.1:0-135473 GCA_963771395.1 uncultured Acidobacteriota bacterium
GAGGACGTCGGCGGCGGGTTGTGGGCCACGATCAGGCACGCCAGCCCGGCGGGCGCGTTCTTCAAGGTCGACCTGACCGATCCGGACGGCAGGCTCCTGCACGTGGAAATCGGGCGCGAGCAGTTCGATGCGCTCGGCGCCGCCCCGGGCGAGCGGGTTTACGTTCGGCCGCGGCGGCTGCGGGTGTTTCCGCGTGAAAGGGCGTGAAGAGCGGCTCGAGCCATGAGCCCTGCCCCCCGGCGGGTTGACAGCCCTGGGGCCTGACATGCTACGGTGGGTGTTGACGGCATGATGTTTGTCCCCTCGTGTAGCTGTCGGCGCTGCCTCTCGACCGAGTGTCGCTGCACCTGTACGGTGCCGGCGACCTGCCGGTGAGACCTGCGCAATCCCCGTAAGTTCTTCTCTTTCAGGTTCTCCCGCTCGTCGCTGGCCCTCCACAGCCTTTTCACCAACTTCGGTTGAGCGGTTTCGTGTGCTCCGCGCCTGCGCGGGAGTTTTCCTGAATGCTGACACCTACGGACAACCCGGTCGCCAGTCATCCCACTGAAGAGGCCCCCGTCCGCGCCGACGAGCGGCAGGATCGCGCGGTGCGGGATCCGGAATCACCATCGGCTGGAGAGGCCGGAGCCCCGCCCCTCAGACTGGACCACCTGCGGGCGCTCGAGGCCGAGAGCCTCCACATCATCCGCGAGGTCGTGGCGGAGTTCGCGCGACCCGTGATGCTCTACTCGATCGGGAAAGACTCGTCGGTCATGCTGCGTCTCGCGCAGAAGGCGTTCTATCCCGCGCCGATCCCGTTCCCCCTGCTCCACGTCGATACGACGTACAAGTTCCGGGAGATGATCACCTTCCGCGACCGCTACGCGCGGCAGGTCGGCGCGCGCCTGATCGTCCACACCAACAAAGAGGCGATCGCGGACGGCACACAGCCCTTCGCCGTCGGCACGCAGCGCTGCTGCGGCCTGCTCAAGACCAAAGGGCTGCTCGACGCGCTCGAGGCGGGCGGCTTCGACGCGGCGTTTGGCGGCGCACGGCGCGACGAGGAACGCTCGCGCGCCAAGGAACGCATCTTCTCGCTCCGCGATCCGAAGGGCCAATGGGATCCGAAGCGGCAGCGGCCCGAGCTCTGGCACCTGCTCAACAGCCGCATCAGGCCGGGCGAGAGCATCCGCGTCTTCCCGCTCTCGAACTGGACCGAGCTCGACGTCTGGCACTACATCAACGTCGAGCAGATCCCGGTCGTCCCCCTCTACTTCGCGCAGGAGCGCGAGGTCGTCGTCCGCGGCAACTCGCTGATGCTCCGCGAACAGGACTTCGTGCCGCTGCTTCCCGGCGAGCGCGCCGAGCGTGTCATGTGCCGCATGCGCTCGCTCGGATGCTCGCCCTGCACGGGCGCCGTGCGTTCGACGGCCGACACCGTCCCCAAGATCATCCAGGAGCTCATCACCGTCCGGCAGTCCGAGCGTCAGCTTCGCGTCATCGATCACGATCAGGACGGCTCCATGGAGATGAAGAAGCGCGAGGGCTACTTCTGATGCCCGGCCTCCTCAGGATCTGCACCGCCGGAAGCGTCGACGATGGGAAGAGTACGCTCATCGGTAGATTGCTGTACGACTCGCAGGCCGTGTACGAGGATCAGGTGCGGTCGGTCGAGAAGGCGACACGCAACAAGACGGCAGGGCCGATCGATTTCTCGCTCTTCACCGACGGGCTGCGGGCCGAGCGCGAGCAGGGCATCACGATTGACGTCGCGTATCGGTACTTTGCGACCGCGCGCCGGAAGTTCATCCTGGCCGACACCCCCGGGCACGAGCAGTACACGCGCAACATGGCGACCGGCGCGTCGACGGCCGACGTGGCCATCCTCCTGGTCGATGCCCGGCACGGCGTGAAGGAGCAGACGCGCCGCCACGCGCGCATCGCGCACATGCTCGGCATCTCGAGCTTCATCCTGGCCGTCAACAAGATGGACCTGATGGGGTTCGATCGCGGCGTGTTCGACACGATCTGCAGCGACTTCGCTGGCCTCGCCGGACAGGCGACTGTCACGCCGATCCCGATGAGCGCGCTCCACGGCGACAACGTCACCGTGCCGAGCGACCGGACACCCTGGTTCACCGGCCAGAGCCTGCTCGAGTTCTTGGAAACCGTGGATGTCGAGGTCGAGCACGCGGCGGCGCCGTTCCGCATGCCGGTGCAGCTCGTCCTCCGGCCCGACCAGGAGTTTCGTGGGTATGCGGGGCAGATCGCCTCCGGCACCATCCGCCCCGGCGACCGCATCACCGCCTGGCCGTCGGGCTGGACGAGCACGGTCGAGCGCATCGTGACGTGGGACGGCAATCTCGAGCTGGCACACGCGCCCATGTCGGTCACGCTCGTCCTCGGGGACGAGCTCGACATCAGCCGCGGTGACGTGCTCGCGGTCGGACCGATCCAGCTCCATCGCCGTGTCTCGGCCAACGTCGTGTGGATGGACGAGCGCCCGCTCGACCCGGGCCGCGTGTACCTGTTGAAGCACAACACGCGGGTGGCGACGGCCGAGGTCGACCGCCCCCTCGCGCTGAACGAGATCGGCACGCTGACGGTGACCGCCTCGCAGCCGCTCGTCTTCGACCCCTATGCCGAGAACCGTACCGACCGGCAGCTTCGTGCTCATCGATCCGGCGACGAACTTCACTGCCGGAGCGGGAATGATCCTGCGCCCGCTGCGGGAGGACGGTGTCGCGGCGGTCGGCTCCGCCGCCGAGCGCCTGGCGCTCGCGGCACGCGCCGCCGCCAGCGATGCCGATGCCGTCGAAGCCGTGCGCCGCCTCCTTGAAGAGGTGCTCAGGTGACCGATGCCAGACAGCTCGTCGCCGACCAGCTCGCGGGCGCGAAGATCCCCTGCGTGACCTCGAGCTTTCAGGCCGAGTGCGTCGTCCTCGTGCACATGCTGCGGGAGATCGCGCCGGACATCCCGGTGCTGTTCCTCGACACCGTGCACCATTTCCCGCAGACGATTGCGTATCGCGATGCGCTGACCGAGCGGTGGGGGCTGAATCTCGTGACGCTCCGGGCGGCGGAGCCGCAGCCGGGACTGTGGCAGCAGGACACGAAGGCGTGCTGCGGCAGGCACAAGGTCGAACCGCTTTTCGGAGCCCTCGCCAACTACGATGTCTGGTTCACGGGGCTCAGGCGGGATCAGTCTCCGTCGCGCGCCGCGCTCCAGGAAGTGGAGCCGTTCCGGCTGCCGGACGGCCAGGTGCTGCGCAAGGTGAGCCCGCTCGCCGCATGGTCCACGAAAGAGGTGTGGGCCTATGCCAAGCGCCACGACATCCCGCTGCTTCCGCTCTACGCCCTCGGCTACACGAGCGTCGGCTGCGAGCCGTGCACCAGCCTGCCGGTCGATCCCACCAACGATCGCTCGGGCCGCTGGCAGGGCCAGAAGCTCGAATGCGGGATTCATATACAGTCGGAGTAGATTCAGGGATCAGGGATCAGGGAGCGGGTGGTCAGACCGCTTGATGGTCACCCCATCTCTGCTGCGTGTTTGGCCGCGAGCCGTGAACGGCCCTACATTTACGTCTCTGCAGGGCCGATCCCGAACAACGGCGTAACCGTCACGCTTCCACCGCACGCGACATCTTCCCGGTCCCTGATCCCTGGCCCCTGATCCCTGACGTCATCGATCAGCACGGACTACCATCCCGGTGGCGGTCCAGCGAAGGAATGCGGATCGGACGAGCGCCGAAATCACGTGCTGGCACAACGCATCGTCCATGCCCCAGAGGCGCGCGGCCTGGGCGGGGGTCAGTCGAAGACCGGGCATTTCGATGAACTCGCTGCGGACGCGGTCGACGATGGTGTTGTTCTCCATGGCGTGCGGTTGCTGGCTGGCTCTTGGTGTGCCGGCACTACTCCTGCTGAGCCGGCTAGCAAGACACACGCCAGAGCTGCATGGTGGGGCGCTCGAGCGATGCCTGCAGCTTTCGTGGAGAAAACCGTTCGACCGCTCGCGTAATGCCGGACCGCATCGCAGTCGTCGTACGACAGCGACGTGCGAAACCTCGTCGACCGTTACGAATTTGTACAGTGGCGCGCGAGACATTGGGAAGAGCGTCGGAGACACGAACGGCCACGACACTCATCACGAAGACACGTCAGCGTCCGCCAGGCTACGACGCGCCCGCGAAGACGGAGGACAACGGAGACACTAGCTGCCGTAGGTGCTTTCGGCCGGTGGCGCCGCGGGCCGGCTGGCGGAACGGGGCGGGACGCCTGGCGACAGCTTGAGCCCGGAGCGGATGCGTTCGAACATCTTCATCATCTCCAGCACGGCGCGCGGTACCCGGTTCAGCTTCAGATGCACCCAGCCGGTCTCGCGAACAAGCTGCTGGCCCGCGATCCGCGCGCAGAACAGGTGGCCCGATCGGACTTCGCGCGCGACGGCCTGATAGGGGATGATCGTGATGCCCATGCCGATACGCACGAGCGCCTTGATGATCTCGACGTTCTCGGTTTCGGTCACGACCGTGGGGGCGATGTGCTCGGAAACGAAGAACTCTTCGATCGCCTTTCGGGTCCCCGAGCCGGCCTCGAACAGCACGAATGGCTGACGCGCGAGATCCTGCGCCGTGATGTGCTTCTTGCGCGCGAGCGGGTGCTGCGGCGCCGTGACGAGCAGCAGCTCCTCGCGCATCACCGGCACGCTCGTGAGCGCCGGGTCGTCCACGGGGAGCGTCAGCAGTCCCAGATCGGCCGTGCCCGATCGCAGCTGACGGATGAGACGAGGCGTCGCCCCGGGCATCAGCTTCACCTCGACGTGCGGGTGCTCCTTCCGAAAGGCCTTGAGGAGCGGCGGGAACACGTACAGGCAGACCGTCATCCCGCCGACGAGCCTGAGCGTGCCTTTGACGTTCTGCTGCGCATCGAGGATGCTCGCGCGCGTCTGCTCGAGGTCGTCGAACATCCGCTGGCTGAGCCCGAGCAGCGTCGTGCCGGCCGGCGTAATCCGAATCTTGCGCCCGAGCCTCAGGAACAACTGCTCGTTGAGCTCCTCTTCGAGCAGCAGGATCTGACGGCTCACGGCCGACTGTGACAGATTGAGCTGCTCGCCCGCGCTCGTGAACGAGCCGGTCTGCGCGACCGCCCGCAAAATCTCGAGTTGTCGAAGATCCACGAACCCCCACTCCCGGCCCGCCGTCGGGCCAAATTCATGGCAAGCGTCGTCCACCGGCGGCCTTCTGGTCAAGCGGAGAGTTCCAGTCGTTCGATGCGCAAGGTCATACGGCACGCCCCAGTGCGGTAACATGCCGCATCGGCCCCATGCGCATCGCCCTGGCCCAACTCAACCCCACGAGCGGCGATATCGACGGGAACACGGCAAAGGTCCTCGACGCGATTGCCGAGGCCTCCGCGCGCGGCGCGGATCTGCTCGTCACCCCGGAGATGGTCATCCCCGGCTATTGCATCGGGGACCTCGTCGAGGACGCGGGGTTCCTCGCCGCCAACGAGCGCGCGATGCAGCGCGTCGCAGCCGCCGCCACGTCTCTCACCGCCATCGTCGGCTTCATCAATCACGAGCCGACGGCCTTGAGCGAAAGCGGGACCATCCTCAAGTACAACGCCGCGGCCGTCGTCTCCGGTGGACGCGTGCTGCAGCGCGCCCACAAGTCGCTGCTGCCGAACTATCGCTACTTCGACGACAAGCGCTACTTCATGCCGGCGCGCGCGCGCGAACCTGTCGACGTCGTCCTCGGCGCGCGTCCCGTCAGGCTCGGTGTCTCGATCTGCGAGGACATGTGGGATGCGAACTATGGCGTCAAGCCGCTGCCCGAACTGGCCGCCAAGGGCGCGGAGCTCCTCGTCAACATCAACGCGTCGCCTTTCTACCCCGGGAAGCGTCATGAACGCGACGCGCTCATCCGCCAGCACATCGCGCGGCTCGGGACGCCGTTCGTCTATGTGAACACTTCCGGAGCTGCCGACAACGGGAAGAACATCATCCCGTTCGACGGAGAGAGCCTCGTGTACGCCGCCGACGGGCGCCTGCTGGCATTGGGCGGGCAATTCGCCGAGGAGCTGCTCGTCGTCGAGGTGGACGCCGGGGACACTCAGCCGGGACACTCAACCTCGAGTGTCCGCACCGAGCGGAACCTCCCGCCTCTCGAGCGCGAGCGCGAGATGTACGACGCGCTCGTCATGGCGCTCCGCGACTACATGCGCAAGACGGGGTTCACCCGCGCGGTCGTCGCGGTGTCAGGCGGCATCGACTCTGCGCTCGTCCTCGCGATTGCAGCCGACGCGCTCGGCCCGGACCAGGTCGCGGCGTTCAACATGCCGTCGCAGTTCAACACCGAGACGACGCGCTCGATCGCGGCCGAGGTCTCGCGCGCGCTCGGCGTCGACTACGGGGTGATTCCCATTCAGGACATCGCCGATCACATCCGGCGGGCGTTCGAAGACCACGCGCACCCGATCGCACGCGGGTTCACGCGGGAGAACCTGCAGGCACGCATCAGAGGCATCCTCATGATGGCGGAATCGAACGACACTGGCGCCCTGCTCATCTCCTGCGGCAACGAAACCGAGATCGCGCTCGGCTATGCGACCCTCTACGGCGACATGTGCGGTGGCATCTCCCTCATCGGCGACGTCTCGAAGATCGATGTCTACCGGTTGGCCCGCCACGTCAACCTGCGGCACGGATCGGAGAAGATCCCCGAAGCGGCGTTCCGGATCGTCCCGTCAGCCGAGCTCGCCGCCAACCAGTTCGATCCCTTTGACTACGCCGTCGTCGCGCCGCTCGTCGCAGAGATGGTCGAACACCGTCGCAGTGCGGCCGACCTGCTCGCGCTCTTCGAGCAACGCGCGCTCGACCCGGACCGGTTCCTCCCCGACGCCGACGGCCGGACTGTCTACGACAAACACACGGCTGCGACCTTCAAGGCGGTCCTCGACGACACTTCCGGCCGGCTTCGCCGGTCGGTCTACAAGCGTCTCCAGGGCCCGCCCATCGTCATCGTCTCTGAGCGGGCGTTCGGCTTCGATCTCAGGGAGACGATCATCAATGGCTGGACGGGGAATAGACAGAGTGAATCAGGTATGTGATACGGAGGAAGACGGAGGCAACGGGATTCACCACGAAGGCACGAGGACGAACGAAGACGCACGAAGGATGTCACGCCGCAGACTGCGCTTCGCGCGGTGCAAGCAGTCTCAACCGACGGTCCGCTCTCTGGGACGGACACCGACATATCGGACCGGCACAGCCTGACAGCCTTCGTGCGTCCTCGATTACTCCGTGCCTTCGTGGTGAACCCGTTGCCTCCGTCCCCTCCCTGGCACATGATTGCTTCGCAGCGAGCGTGTTCCAATACATTCAGGAGTAGACCGAATGACGCGCACCTCGATCATTGTTCTGGCACTTGTCGCTTCGATGGCGCAGGCACCCGCGGACGATTCGCGGCCGGCTTCGTCCAACGTGCTCAACGCTCAGTATCCGCGCGTCCACTCGGACGGTCGTGTCACCCTCCGGCTGACGGCGCCGAATGCCCAGAAGGTCCAGCTGCAGCCTGGCGGCGCGGACAATGGTCTGGGCAAGGGACCGATCGACATGACCCGCGACGAGAAGGGTCTCTGGTCGATCACGCTTCCGCCCGCCGTTCCCGGGTTCCACTACTACTGGTTCCTCGTCGACGGCCTCGCCGTCAACGATCCCGGCAGCGAGACGTTCTTCGGCTGGGGCCGGCAGACGAGCGGGATCGAGGTGCCCGAGGCCGGCGCCGACTACTACGCCGCACGCAACGTCCCGCACGGGGACGTACGGCTGCGGCTGTACGAGTCCAAGGTCACCGGCGCGGCGCGGCGGGCCTACGTCTACACGCCGCCCGACTACGACGCCAACGTCAAGGCGCGCTATCCGGTGCTCTATCTTCAGCACGGAGCCGGCGAGAACGCGACGAGCTGGACGAAACAGGGCCACGCGAACCTGATCCTCGACAACCTGATCGCCGCCGGAAAGGCCAAGCCCATGATCGTGGTGATGGACACGGGCTATGCCACCAGGCCCGGGGCAACGCCCGTGCAGGGAGCCACCGGCCCTCCACAGATCCCGAACGCGTTCGAGGACGTTGTCGTCAACGATCTGATTCCGGCAATCGACGCCAGTTATCGGACCATAGCCGATCGCGAGAATCGGGCCATGGCGGGGCTCTCGATGGGCGGCGGGCAGACGCTGCAGATCACGTCGAAGCACCTCGGCCTCTTCGCCTGGATCGGCTCGTTCAGCGCTCCCCTGCGCAACTTCGACGTGAAGACGTCGATGAACGGCGTCCTCAACGACGCGCCGGCGTTCAACAAGCGCGTGCGGCTGCTCTGGGTCGGCTCGGGAACGGGCGAAACGGCCATCCACGACGCGGCATCACAGCTGCACGCGTCGCTCGACGCCGCGGGCATCAAGCACGTGGTCTTCGAGTCGCCCGGCACGGCGCACGAATGGCAGACCTGGCGCAGGAGCCTCAATGATTTCGCGCCCCGGCTCTTCAGGTAAGCCGAGCGATTAGGAAAGTTTGAAGTCTGAAGCGGGAAGTCTGAAGTGGGGAAGTCTGAAGCGGGAAGTGTGAAGTTGGGAAGCATGAAGTGAAGCGCGAAAAACCCCCACTTCCTGCTTCACACTTCCCAACTTCCGACTTCCCACTTCACACTTCCCCACTTCAGACTTCACACTTCAGACTTCAGACTTTCAGAGACACAGCATCCGAACTTCCCTCCGCCGCCGCACGTAAAGTCCCTCATGCTCGACGCCCTCGTTCAGGACACGCGCTACGCTCTGCGGTGGCTGGTCCGCAGCCCGGGATTTGCTGTCGTGGCCATCCTCTCTCTGGGCGTCGGGATAGGGTGCAATACGGCCATCTTCGCGGTCGTGGATGCGCTGCTGCTCCGGCCGCTTCCGGTGCGCGAGCCCTCGCGTCTGGTCGACATCTACACGAGCGGCGCGGACGGCGATACATACTCCACCAACTCCCTGCCCGACCTGCTGGACTATCGCGCTCAGAAACAGGTGTTCGAGGACGTCGCCGGCTACTCGCCCATCTTTGCCGGCGTGAGCCGCGGCGATCGGGCGCGGCTGGTGCTCGGCGAGATCGTCACCGCCAACTACTTTTCGACGCTCGGCGTCCGAGCGCGCCTGGGCCGCACCTTCCTTCCCGAAGACGATGCGCCTGATGCCGAGCGGACGGTGGTGTTGTCGAATCGATATTGGCAGCGGGAGTTTGGCGCCGAGCCCGCCGCCGTCGGGCGCACGCTGCGCATTCGTGGACAGGAGTTCACGATCGTCGGTGTGCTCGACGACGCGTTCACCGGGATGGTGCCGATGCTCGCGCCTGAGATCTGGGTACCCGTCCGCTTCGCCGAGGAGGTCGAGCCGGCCGGCATCAACGAGAGCGTGCCCTCGCCGACGGGCTCGTCTCGGATCGATCGTCGCGGGCAGCGCTGGCTGTTCGCCAAGGCTCGGCTGACCCGTGACACTTCGGTCGAGCAGGCGCGCGCCAACATGGAGGTCGTCGTGGCGCGCCTTCGTGCCGCGCATCCGCAGACGAACAAAGATCGGCGGGTCACGGTCCGGCCAACCGCCGATACGCGGCTCCACCCCGAAGCGGACCGCATGCTCGCATGGGTCGTCACCGGCACGATGCTCGCAGTGGGTCTCGTGCTGATCATCGCGTGCGCGAACGTCGCCGGCATGTTGCTGGCGCGCGCGGCCGCTCGTCAGCGCGAGATCGCGATTCGCCTCGCCGTCGGCGCCGGGCGAGGGCGCCTCGTCCGCCAGCTCCTGACGGAAAGCGTCATCCTCGGCGTGCTCGGCGCCGGTGTCGGCGTGCTGCTCGCCGCGTGGCTCACGCGGCTGCTCAGCACGTTCGATCTGCCGATTCCGATCGCGCTGTCGCTCGATCTCCGGCTGGATGCACGCGTCCTGGGCTTTACGGCCGGTGTCGCGCTTCTCACGGGCGTCCTGGCGGGCCTCGCGCCGGCGCTTCGCGCCACGCGCGCCAACCTGGTCCGGGACCTGAAGGGAGACGTCACGAGCGGCCGGCGCGGCCGCTGGACGGGGCGCGATCTGCTCGTCGTCGGGCAGATGGCCGTCACGATCGTGCTGCTGGTGACGGCAGGACTGCTGGTCCGGAGCCTTCTCGCCGCGCAGAGAGCAGACGTCGGCTTCCCGACAGCCGGGCTTGCGATCGTGTCGGCGGATACCGGCATGCTGCGCTACACGCCGGAACACAGCCAGCAATTCTGGAGCGAGGTCACGCGGCAGGTCCAGGCGCTGCCAGGCGTGCAGGGCGTCGCACTCGCCTCACGGCTGCCGTTCTCGCTCAACTTCAACCGTACGAACATTGCCGTCCCTGGCCGCCAGAAAGCGGCAGACGAGAGGGGCACGTCAATCAACAGCGCGAACGTCTCGCCGGCGTATTTCTCGACGCTCGGCATCGGCGTGCTTCACGGACGGGCGTTCGCCGAGTCGGACACACCCGGTGAACGGCGCGTCGCGATCGTGAGCGAGATGTTCGCGCGGACCTACTGGCAGAACGAGAGCGCGATCGGCCGCACCGTGTACGAACGCACCCTCGACAGCGGGCGCGCGTTCGAGATCGTCGGCGTCGTCGCCAACCACACGCTGCAGACCGTCGGCGAAAAACCCGCACCCGCCATCTACTTCCCGGCCACCCAGCGTCCGAGCGGCTTCAACGTCATTGTCGCGCGCACCGCAAGCGACGATGGAGCGCTCGTCAGCCGGATGCGGGAGACGCTGCTGGCGCTCGAACCTGACGTGTTGCTCATGGAGAGCCAGACCATGAAGGGACAGATGCAGGGAATGCTGTTCCCCGTCCGCGTGGCCGCCGTCCTCGTGGCTGCGTTCAGCGTCCTCGGGCTCGCGCTCGCCGCGGTCGGGCTCTATGGCATCATCGCGTTTGCCGTTGCGCAGCGCACGCGCGAGATCGGCATCCGCATGGCGATCGGCGCGCGCCCAGCCACCGTCGTGAGGCTCGTGCTGCGACAGGGTCTTGGCCTGGCGGTCGTCGGCCTCGTCGTCGGCTCCCTTCTCGGCGCAGTGGCCACACGGATGGTCGCTGGCGCGCTCTACGGGGTCAGCGTCGCCGATCCGATCGCCTGGGGATTCGCCGCCGCCGTGCTGCTCACCGCCGCCATGCTCGCCAACGCGGTCCCCGCCTACCGAGCCGTACGAATCGATCCGGTGAGGGCGCTGAGGAACGGGTAACGGGCGAGAAGTGTCTCGGCGTCAGCCTCGAGATCAGGCTGACACGAAGCAAGCCTTATCGGCGCCCGCGATAGAAGAATCCCCCGCCCCCGAGCAGCAAGACGACCAGAAGGATGATGATGAGCGTGTTTGTGTCCATCGTAGACACGTTCTACACCCACCGGTCCACGCCGATCTGTTCACTTGTGAACAGGGCCGGCTGGGCCCTGAGGGGCCAGGGCTGGCTCGCCAGGGCGACGACACGGAGCTCAATTGACGAGTCGGCCGATTCACGATTCACTGCCTGACACCGGGTCTGACCAGCCCAAATTCACGATTCACGGCCTGACCCCAGCATTCCGTCACAAACCGCTCGCCGCTGCGTTATACCTGTGGCGACAGATGGAAACGCCCACCCACGCATCGCAGGCGGCTCAGAACCTGTTCGAGGAGCACGGCGCGGCCGTGTATCGTTTCGCGACGGTCCTGCTGCGCCACCACCAGGACGCGGAGGATGTGGTGCAGGAGACCTTCGTGAAGCTTCTGCACCATCTCAGCGTCGAAGGGAACACGAGCAACCTGCGCGGATGGCTGTTCACGGTTGCGGCTCACGCCGCGCGCGACCGCCAGCGCCGGCGCAGCAGATGGATCCCGTGGGCGCCCGTGTACGACTCGCGCGTCGCCCCGCCGCAGCTTCCTGATGAAGACGGCCGGTTACGGGTCGCGCGCGAGGCGCTGCAGCGGCTTCCGGAGCGCGACCGCCTCCTGCTGGCGCTCCGCGCCCAGGAGTTGAGCTACCGCGACATAGCCGTCGCCGCCCGGATTCGTCCCTCGTCAGTCGGCCGGTTGCTCGCCCGCGCCCTGGACCGCTGGGAACAGGCGTGCGGTCACGCCCCGCCCGGAGACTCGCGTGGGAACGTGAAGACAGAAAGGCATGGACTCATATGAAGTGTCTGAGTGACGCCCTGATTCAGGCGGTCGTCGACCGCGAGGCGGCCGACGATGTGCGGCATCATGTTGAATCGTGCGTGCGCTGCGGCAATCGGGTGCGCGAGCGCGAGGCGCTGTCGGCCGCGGTCGTGCAGGCGATGAACGTGCCCGCCGGCCTCCCGCCCGGCGTCAGCCGCCGTGTCCGACTGGCGCTGTCAGAAGGATCGAGCCAAGGCGCGACGCGGCTACGGGTGGGCGCTCGGCCCCACCACGCGTCGAGGCGCGCGCTCTGGAGCGTGGCCGCAGTCGCCACCGCCACCCTCCTCGCCGTCGTCTTCGTCGCGCCGATGGTCAAAGGACCGGCCACGGTATCGGCATCCGAGATCCTCGCCAGGTCAGCGAACCGGCTGGCCGAGCGTGTCACCTCGGGCGTCGAGTCGCTGGAGTACGAACTGACGCTCGAGGGCGTGACGAAAGAGATGATGCCGGATCATCAGGACGGCTCCTACCGCGTGAAGCAGGTGATCGATCACGACAACGTGGGTCACTATCTGGTGGCGACCTACGCTCCCGACGGCCAGCTGGTGTCGTCGATCCTGCAGGATCCCGCGAGCAATCGTCGGGACGTTTCGATGCGCCTGAAAGACGTCGCGTACCGTTTCTCGTTCACGCTGCCGAAGAACCTGACATTGTCGCCGCCCGAGGTGGAGCGACTGCACATGCAGGCGTCGGTCGCCATGATGCAGGCGAGCGGCAACCAGCAGCTTCAGGTCATCGAGAGCGGGTCCGGCCGCCAGTATCGCATCGAGGTGCCGCACGTGAGCGCGGAGACGTCCGGTGCCGTGTGGGATCTCGCGGAGGCACAGGTCGTCATCGACGCGGGCGACTACCACATCGTCGAGTTCGCAGTGAAGGGCACATTCTTGAAGCAGCCGTACAGCGTGTCGTACCGGCTGATCAGTCGCGACGTGACGAGTGGCGCGGACGTCGGGCCCGGCGTGTTCGACGTGACGCAGGATCCCCGCGCGATCACGATCAGGGGCGAGGGCACGGCGATTCCTGCGCGTGATGTCATGGTCGCGGCGCTCGGCGAGCTCGCTCGAGTCAAGCAGGCGGGGCGGTGAGCCAGCCGGCGATCCAGGCCGAGGGCCTGACGAAGTATTTCGGTGCCGTGATCGGCATCGAAGAGCTCTCGTTCGAGGTCGCGCCCGGCGAGGTCTACGGGTTCCTCGGCGCCAACGGCGCGGGTAAAACGACGACCATCAGGCTGCTGCTCGACCTGCTGCGACCGTCGCGGGGCCGGGCGAGCGTGCTCGGCCTCGATTGCCGGCGTGACAGCCTGGAGACGCGGCGCCGGATCGGATACCTTCCCGGTGAGCTGCCCGTGTATCCGGATCTCTCGGCGGCCGGATATCTCGACTATCTCGCCCGGCTCGACGGCCGTCCCGTGCCGAGGGCCTATCTCGACGAACTGCTGACGCGTTTCGATGTGAGCGACGTCGACCTCACGCGTCGTCTGCGGGATCAGTCGCATGGCATGAAACAGAAGATCGGCATCATCCAGGCGCTCATGGGCCGCGCGCCGGTCCTCATCCTCGACGAGCCGACGGCGGGCCTCGACCCCATGATGGTCCAGGCATTCCGCGAGACGCTCGAAGGCTTGAAGAAGGACGGCGCCACTACGATCTTTCTTTCGTCGCACGTCCTCACGGAGGTCGAGGCGACATGCGATCGGATTGGATTGATCCGCGGCGGCCGGATGGTCGCGACGGGCACGATCGAAGATCTGAAGCGCAATGCCGCGCGACGGGTCACGATCGCGCTGGGCGAGCCGGTCAGTCGCCCGTTTCCCTCCCTCCCGGGCGTCACGGTCGTCAGCAGCTCGGGCCGGCAATGGGTGCTCGATGTGCAGGGACCGCTGGGGCCGGTCCTCCAGGCGCTCTCGGCGTTCCCCGTTCACGACCTTCACGTTGACTCGTTCAAGCTCGAGGACTTCGTTGCGCGCCACTACGCTGGACACTGAACCGATGACGACTCGTACCGGCGCCGCGGCCGCGGTCCGCGTGCCTCACCCCACGCTTGCCGTACTCGCGTGGCGTTCAATCGTGCAGGCTCGGTACATACTGCTCGGTTGCCTGGCCCTCCTGACCGTCTTTCAGATGATCGTCGTCGGTCAGGCGTCGTCGCTGGAGCAGGCGCACTCGTTCGGTCGCATGGCGGAGCTCGTGCCGGCGTTTCTGCAGCGCGGACTCGGCGGCCAGTCGATGCTGCTCGTCACCTTCAAGGGCACGGTGGCCTTCGGGTATTTTCATCCGGTCGTCGTCGTGCTCGTGTCGGTGCTGGCGATCTATTTCGCGACGGAGCCGGCGCACGAGGTCGAGTCCGGCCTTGTGGATCTGATGCTGGCCCGAGCTTTGCCCAGGCGGGTCGTCGTGACGCGATCGCTGCTGCTTGCGGCCGGCGCCGTCATCGCGGCCGTCCTGCTCATGGCCGCGGGCACGAGCCTGGGGCTGCGGATGTTCGCCTCCCCGGAGTTCGATGCCCCATCGGCCGCGACGCGGGCGTGGATGCTCCTCCATCTGGCCGCGGTCGCGTCATGCTGCGGCGGATTCGCGCTGGCCGTCGCGACCGGCGCGCGCAGATGGAGTACGTCGTTCACAACGGCGGCGCTCACGGCCGTCGTTCTGTATCTGGTCGATTTCCTGGCCATCGGCTGGGCGCCCATGCGCGCGGTCGCCTGGATCTCGCCATTCCACTATTACCCGGCGCTGTCGATTCTTGCGGGCACTGCTCCGGCGTGGCGCAATCTGGGGATCCTGACGGCGGCAGCGGTCGTCTTTAGTGCGATCGGCTACTGGCGGTTCAACCGGCGGGATTTGTAGGCGCGGGCGTTGCGCCAGACTGAAATTGGGCGTCGCATGACTTGGGACGGAGAAACCGGTGAAGGTGTCGCTGCGCGATCTTGCGGTACAGCACTCGGTCGGACATGATCCGCAGACGAAGCTGGCCGCGCCAGGTATTTATGAGCTCTACGATCACTACTTTGCCGCCCTCAGAGAAAAGCAGGTGGCCCTGCTCGAACTGGGCGTCTCCAGCGGGGAATCGCTGAAGACATTCGCGACCTACTTCACGAACGGCACCGTCGTTGGAATCGATATCGAGGATCGTGGAATCGATTTCTCGTCCTATCCGAATGTGCGCTTCGAGATTTGCGATCAACGAGACCGGGCGCGTCTGTCCGTGGTCTGCGGCACACACGCCCCGCACGGGTTCGACATCATCATTGACGACGCCTCTCACTATGGGACGTGGAGCCTCTTGTCCTACAACGCGTTGTTCCCGTTTCTCAGGCCCGGCGGCCTCTACATCGTGGAAGACTGGGCGACAGGATACTGGACCGACTGGCCTGATGGCGGACGATTTGAACAGTTCACGCCGTCAGAGCAGAACGACGTCTTGGAAAAGCGAATTCCTACTCATGACCACGGAATGGTTGGCTTCATCAAGTACCTTGTGGATGAGGTGATGAGCAGCGGAATCCGCCCCAGCATGACCGCCCCGCTCACGAGACCCCCACGTTTGGAATTGATGCACGTGCACAAATCAATTGTGGTTCTCCAGAAGGCCGATCGCTAGGACAAGCCGCGGCGGGCGGTCTGTCTGGCTCCGCTGCGCGGGGGCCGCGCCTTATCTTGATATAAACTCCGTGCATGCCTTGATTCCTGGCATGCTTGTCCCTTATAGTTGAGATCGTGCTGAGCAGGATGATCGCGGGTCCGATTTGCATCGCCATCCGAATTCGACGGATGACGGGGACCGGTGGCTTCTGCGTGGTGACTGGCTGACACGAAAACACACACGAGCAAAGCCCGCCGGTCCCAGAGGATCGGCGGGTTTTTTTTTGCACAGCGCCTATCGGGAGAGACTTTCTCCGAACGTGCCGACGGCCTATCGCCGTCAGCGCGTGTATGCGTGACGTTACCAGGCAGCTAGGTCAATGGCCGCGAACCGTCAATTACCTCCCGGCATCGTCGTCCCAGGCTCGATCAGCAACCTCGGGCCCGGGTTCGACGCGCTGTCGGTGGCAGTGCAGGTGTATCTGCGCGCGCGAATCGTCGAGGTCAGGCCCTCGGAGCCGGACACGATCGCGTGGGAGTTCGTCGGTCGAGGACCGGCGGGCGAGAACCGCCTCGAGTCTGCGTATCGTCTCGCGCGCGCGCATATCGGTCGGCCGGCGCCAGGGCTGCGCGTCCAGGTCAGCAGCGAGATTCCCCAGACGGCCGGTCTCGGGAGCAGCGCGGCGGCCGCGATAGCCGGCCTGCGCATCTACGAGGCGGTGACCGCACCCCGTCCACTGGAAGACTGGCTCGCGATGGCGACCGAGCTCGAAGGGCACCCCGACAATGCGGCGGCGGCGCTGCTCGGGGGCATCACCGTGAGTTGCAAGCGGGAAGATGGGAGAATCATCGCGCGCTCGTCTCGATGGCCGGAGGCCGTAAGGCTCGTCATCGCGACCCCCGAAATGGGGCTGCAGACATCGGACGCCCGGCGCGTGCTGCCGGACGAGGTGCCGCTCGCAGACGCGGTCTTCAACCTCCAGCGCGCGCTGCTGTTCGTGCACGCGCTCCGCTCCGGCCGGTACGACGACCTGCGGGAGGCGATGAAGGATCGGTGGCACCAGCCGGCGCGCACGCCGCTCGTGCCGGGCCTCGAGGAGGCCATCGCGTTCGACGATCCTGCGGTCCTCGGCGTCTGCCTGAGCGGCGCTGGGCCCTCGATCGTGGCCCTGGCCACCACAGATGGCGCCGCGACGGCGGCTTCGCTCCTCGACCAGATGTACGGACGCCTGGGATTGCCGTGTACGATCAGAACTTTGTCGGCCCATCAACCCTTCGACTCGCCGTGATGGTAATGGCTCGCTCAGGGCAGGCGCTTTTTTGATCCATTGGTGAACGACTCGAACTGACGCATATGAACTTCCATCTCCGCTGCCATCTCTGTCAGACCGCATTTCCCGCCACCGCACTCTGGGTGTGCGACAAGTGTCTCGGCCCGCTCGAGGTCACCTACGACTACGCCGCGATCGCCAAAGGCCTTTCCCGCCAGCTGATCGAGAGCCGGCCCAGGAACCTCTGGCGTTACCGCGAGCTGCTGCCCATCGAAGGCGACCCGCTGACGGGCCTGCACTCCGGGTTCACGCCGCTCGTGCGCGCGCACCGGCTGGCGGAGCGACTCGGCGTCCGGGAACTGTACATAAAGGACGACTCGGTGAATCATCCGACGTGTTCCTACAAGGATCGCGTCGTGTCGATCGCGGCGACGCGCGCGATCGAGCTCGGGTTCACGGTGTTCTCCTGCGCGTCGACGGGCAACCTGGCGGGAAGCGTCGCCTCGCACGCCGCGCGACTGGGGCTCTCGTGCTACGTGTTCATCCCCGACGATCTGGAAGCCGGCAAGGTCGCGGGCGCCAGCGTCTACCGGCCGCGCATCATCGCCGTCCGCGGCAATTACGACGACGTGAACCGGCTGTGCACGCAAGTGGCGGACAAGTACAAGTGGGGATTTGCGAACATCAACCTGCGCGCCTACTACGCCGAAGGCGCGAAGACCTACGGGTTCGAGATCGCTGAACAGCTCGGCTGGACGTTTCCTCGTCACGTTGTCTCTCCCGTCGCGGGAGGCACGCTTCTGCCGCGCATCCTCAAGGGATTCGAGGAGCTGCGCGCCGTCGGCCTGGTCGATGCCGAGCTGCCGGCGATTCATGCTGCGCAGGCGGCCGGCTGCGCGCCTGTCATTCGCGCGCTCGAAGCGGGGCTGGAGTTCCCCGATCCGGTCAAGCCGAGCACCATCGCGAAGTCGATTGCGATCGGCAACCCGGCGGACGGATTCCAAGTGCTGCGCTCGGTCCGCGCGACGGGCGGCTCCGGCGCAATGGTGACCGACGCCGACGTGATCAGGGGCATTCAGCTCCTGGCAGAAACAGAAGGCATCTTCACCGAGCCGGCCGGGGGCGTGACCGTCGCGGCGGCCCAGCAGCTGATCGAGCGGGGCGCGATCCCGCGCGACGAGTCGATCGTCATCTGCATCACGGGCAACGGCTACAAGACCGTCGAAGTGCTGAACGGCCACGGCGTCGAACCGATCCGCATCGGACGCGGTCTTGCGGACTTCGAGGCGAGCCAGGCCGTGGCTGCCACCTCGACCCTGTGAGACACCGGACGAGCCTTTGAGAACGCAGACGAGCCCTTTGAGAATGGAGCAATGACCAGCTACCGAGCCGTCTTTCGCTGCACTGCCGGCTGCCACGGCGAGCACTCCATCTGGCAGCCGATCTACCACTGCCCGACGTGCGGTCAGCTGCTGCAGGTCTCGCACGACATCGACGCGTTGCGGCACCGCAGCCCGGTCGCCTGGATGCGCCTCTTCGACGATCGGTACAAGCGCACCGCGTGGCCGTACGGCTCGGGCGTCTGGGGCAAGAAGGAATGGATCTGCCCGGAGATCCGCGACGAGAACGTCGTCTCGATGGACGAAGGCGGCACGAACATCTTCTGGGCCGAGCGGTACGGACGCGCGATCGGGATCGACGATCTCTGGGTGAAGATGTGCGGCAACTCGCACACCGGATCGTTCAAGGATCTGGGGATGACGGTGCTCGTCTCGGTCGTCAAGCAGATGATCGCCGACGGCCGCAGCATCAGCGCCGTCGCGTGCGCGTCGACAGGCGACACGTCCGCCGCCCTCGCGGCCTACGCGGCGGCCGCGGGGATCCCGGCGATCGTCCTCCTCCCGCGCGCGCGCGTCTCACCCGCCCAGCTCGTGCAGCCGCTCGCCAACGGCGCGCTCGTCCTCGCGCTCGACACCGACTTCGACGGCTGCATGGCGATCGTGCGGCGGCTGGCCGCCGAAGAGGGCGTCTATCTCGCCAACTCGATGAACAGCCTCAGGCTCGAAGGCCAGAAGACGCTGTCGCTCGAGATTGTTCAGCAGTTCGATTGGGAGGTGCCCGACGTCGTGGTCCTGCCCGGCGGCAACCTCGGGAACGTCAGCGCGATTGCCGCGGGCTTCGAGATGATGCTCGAGCTCGGGCTCATCGCCAGACGCCCGCGGATCGTCGTCGCGCAGGCGGAGGCCGCCAACCCGCTCTACACCGCGTATCTGTCGAACTGGACGTTCGAGCCGATGAAGGCGCGGCCGACGCTCGCGACGGCCATCCAGATCGGCAACCCGGTCTCGATCAACAAGGCCATTCGCGCGCTCCAGCAGTTCGACGGCATCGTCGAACAGGCGAGCGAGAGCGAGCTGGCCGAGGCCGCCGCACGGGCGGATCGCACGGGCATGTTCAACTGCCCGCACACCGCCGTGGCGCTGGCGGCACTCGAGAAGATCGTCGCGCGGGGGGATGTCAAGCGCTCGGATCGGGTGATCGTCATCTCGACGGCCAACGGCCTGAAGTTCTCGGAGTTCAAGACGGCGTACCACACGAGCGGCCTGCCGGGCGTGACGCCGCGTCATGCGAACCCGCCGGTTGAGCTGCCGAACGACTACGACGCCGTGCGCCGGGCCATCGATCGTGTCGCGGCACCGGCATCATCCCGATCAGGGGTCACGTGACCGTGTCGATCAGTCAGAAGCGTACGCTCGAAGTCTGGAAGTTCGGCGGCGCGTCGCTCGCCGACGTTTCCGCGATCGAGAAGGCCGTGGACCTGATTGGGCGGCACAAGGGCCCGCTCGTCATCGTCGCGTCAGCGCTCGCCGGCGTGACCGACCTCCTGCTGGACGGCGCGGCGGCGGCGACGTCGGGGAGAAGCGCCGACGCGGCACGTGCCGCGGCCGTCTTCCTGCGCCGCCATCGTGACGTCGCCCGCGCGCTCATCCCGGCGGGCCCCGCCCGACGACGGCTGCTCGCGACGATTGACGGCGCGGCACGCGAGTACCGCGAGCTGTGCGTCGCGATTGGCGTGCTCGGGCACCTCGCTCCACGCGCGAGCGACCTGCTCGTCTCCCGGGGGGAGCGCATGTCGGCGGCGGTCCTCGCTGCGGCACTCACGCGGGCGCGCCGGCGTGCAGCGTACGTCGATGCCACGGAGATCGTCGCGACCGACGGGCATCACGGCAGCGCCGCTCCCAACATCGCCGCCACGGCACGGCTCGCGCGGCGCCGCGTGCGTCCGCTCATCGACACCGAACGCAGGGCGCAGCGCGGAGCCGGCACGATCGCCGTCGTTCCGGGCTTCATCGGGCAGGCTCCTGACGGGAGCGTCACGACCCTCGGCCGCGGAGGCTCCGACCTGACGGCGACGCTCCTCGCGCGCGCGCTCGGCGCGCGCCGGGTCGTGCTGTGGAAGGACGTTCCCGGGATCCTGACCGCCGATCCGCGGCTCGTCACCGACGCGCGGCTGATTCCGCAGCTCCATCACCGCGAGGCGGCCGAAGTCGCCCACTACGGCGCCAAGGTTCTCCATCCGCGGGCGCTCATTCCGATCGCGGGCACGCGCATCACGCTGCACGTCCGTTCGTTCATCCACACCGATCAACCGGGTACTGAGGTCTCCGCGAAGCGCTCGCTCGCCATGTACCCGGTCAAGGCGATCGCGATCGTGCGTGGGCAGGCGATCGTCACCGTGGCGGGCAAAGGCATGGTCGGCGTCCACGGCATCGCGGCCCGCACGTTCGTGGCCGTCGACGCCGAGCGGCTGTCGGTATCGACGATTTTCCAGGCCTCGTCCGAGAGCTCGATCGGCTTCACGCTGCCCGAGGGCGAGGCGGACCGCGCCGTGAAGGGTCTGCGCGCCGCGTTCCGGGACGAGCTCGAGAGCGGCCTCATCGACAACGTCACCGCGCGCACGGGAATGGCCATCGTGGCGGTCGTCGGCGACGGCATGGCGGGCGCGCCCGGCATCGCCTCGCGCGTCTTCTCTGCGCTCTCCGCCGGCGGCATCAACGTGGTGGCCATCGCGCAGGGCTCCTCGGAGCGCAACATCTCCTTTGCGGTGACCGCCGATCAGGCGACCGAAGCGGCGCGGCGCGTCCACACCGCGTTCCAGTTGTCGAAGATCGGTGGCGGACGCGCCCCGGCTACGCCGCGCACCGACGTCGTGCTCCTCGGCTTCGGCCGTGTGGGCCGCGCGCTCGCCGATCAGATCGGCGCGGCGAACGGTCGGGGACACGTGCGCGTCGTCGGCCTGCTCGACCGATCCGGCTACATCTTCGATCCGCGCGGCATCTCGCGGCGCCGGCTGACGGAGCTCGCACGAGAGAAAGACGCCGGCGAGCTGCTGGCGTCGCTCGGCGGGCGCCCCGCGCAAGCTGCCGATGCGCTGGCACTCATGGCCAGCCACGCGGTCTCGCGCCCGGTCGTCGTCGACGTCACCAGCGAGGAAACCGGCGACCTCCTGCGCGCCGCCCTGGGCAACGGCTTCAACGTCGTCCTCGCCAACAAGAAGCCGCTCGCCGGATCCTGGGAGAGCTACGCGGCACTGGTGTCGGCGCCGGCGCACGGCAGCCGGCAGGTGAAGTACGAGGCGACGGTGGGCGCGGGGCTGCCCATCATCGACACGTACCACAAGCTCGTCGAAACCGGCGACCGCGTGCTGCGCATGGAAGGCTGCGTCAGCGGCACGCTGATGTACGTGGTCTCGGCGGTGTCGGAGGGCCGGCCGTTCTCGCGCGCAGTGCGCGAGGCGGTGGACCTCGGGTACGCGGAACCGGATCCGCGAGACGACCTCTCGGGTCGCGACGCGGCGCGGAAGGCGCTCATCCTGGCGCGGTTGATGGGATACCGCGGCGCCGCCCCCGCGCCGGACGACCTCGTGCCGCGGGCGTTGAAGAAGCTCCCGCTGGACCAGTTCCTGGCACGCCTGCCCGAGGTCGACGCGGACTGGAAGGATCGCGTTGCCCGCGAGGCGGCCAGGGGACACGTGCTGCGCTACGTGGTGACGGCCACCCCGCGCGGCGTCTCCGCGCGGCTGACGTCGGTCGCCGCCTCGAGCCCGATCGGGGCGCTCCAGGGCACGCGCAACCTGGTCGCGTTCACCACGCGCCGCTACCTCAAAGAGCCGCTCGTCATCAGCGGTCCCGGCGCCGGCGCGGCAGTGACTGCGGCGGGGATCCTGAACGACATCTACTCGCTCAGGAGCTCAACACAGAGTTGACCCCTCGGCGTTCTGGACGCTCTGTGGTGAATTGCTCCATGCCTAGAACCGACATCTCCACTGACACGATGCTCCGGCTGATCCTCACCAGCCGCGTGTACGACGTCGCGCACGAAACTCCGCTCGAACCGGCGGTGCATCTGTCGCGCCGTCTGCAGAACCAGGTCCTGCTCAAACGCGAGGATCTGCAGCCGGTGTTCAGCTACAAGCTGCGCGGTGCCTACAACCGGATTGCCCACATGACCGACGCCGAGCGCGCGCGCGGCGTCATCGCGGCGAGCGCCGGCAATCACGCGCAGGGTGTCGCGTACGCCGCCAGGCATCTCGGCCTGCGCGCGCTCATCGTCATGCCCCAGACGACGCCGGAGATCAAGGTCGAGGCAGTGCGGGCGCTCGGCGCCGAGGTGATTCTGGCCGGCGACAGTTACGCGGACGCCAAGACGCGGTGCGATGAGCTCGTGGCGGAGACGGGGCTCGTGCTCGTGCACCCTTTCGACGATCCGCTCGTCATCGCCGGGCAGGGCACGATCGCGAACGAGATCCTTCGCCACAAGCTGGGAGACGTCTCGGCGATCTTCGTGCCGGTGGGCGGCGGGGGCCTCATCGCGGGAATCGCCAGCTACGTGCAGGCCCTGCGACCGAACATCCGCGTCATCGGCGTCGAGCCGTTCGAAGCCGACGCCATGTACCAGTCGCTCGAGGCTGGACGAAGAGTCGTGCTCGACCGGGTCGGAATCTTTGCCGACGGCGTGGCGGTTCGCGAGGTGGGTGAGATCACCTTCCCCATCGTGCAGGCGACGGTGGAAGAGATCGTCAGAGTCACCAACGACGAGATCTGCGCCGCGATCAAGGAGGTCTTCGACGACACGCGCTCGATCATGGAGCCGGCCGGCGCGCTCGCCGTGGCCGGACTGCGCTCGTGGGTGGCGCGCACGGGCACCAGGGATGCGAGGCTCGTGGCCATCCTGAGCGGCGCGAACATGAATTTCGATCGCCTGCGCTTCGTCGCCGAGCGCGCGGAAGTGGGCGAGGCGCGCGAGGGTATCTTCGGCGTGACCATCCCCGAGCGGGCGGGCGCCTTCCGCGAGTTCTGTTCGACCATCGGCCGCCGCGTAGTGACCGAGTTCAACTATCGCCTGAGCGGCCGCGATCGCGCGCACATCTTCGTGGGTATCGCCACTCAGTCGCGGCAGGACGCCGCCGACCTGGCCGCCACGCTGACGAAGGCCGGGTACGACACGATCGAATTCACGGACAACGAGGTGGCCAAGCTGCACGTGCGGCACATGGTCGGCGGCCGGAGCCCGGAAGTCGCCAACGAGCTGGTGTGCCGATTCGAGTTCCCCGAGCGGCCCGGCGCGCTCATGACGTTCCTCGACAAGCTCGGCGGCCGGTGGAACATCAGCCTCTTCCACTATCGCAATCACGGCGCCGACTTCGGGCGCGTGCTCGCCGGGTTCGAGGTGCCGCCCGAGGACGCGACAGACTTCCAGGCCTTCCTCGACGGCCTCGGCTACCCCTATCAGCGCGAGCACGAGAACTCCGCCTACGACCTGTTCCTCGCCTGGCAGCCGGGCGCCAACGGGCGGAAATGAACTGATTGTGGTCGCGACTCTCCCGGGGCGTGAACGCGCCGACGGCTCCCTTGCGCGATGAACACGATGGCACGATGGTCACGATGCACGAAGCCGAAAAGCTTCATCGTGCTCATCGTGCCATCGTGCGCATCGTGTTTTGGCCGTCAGCCCGTGCGTGTCCTGTCCAACCTAATGCGGGCTATGCTGCGCCTCAGCTCTCGTCGATTTGAAGGCGGCCCGGTGGAGCTTCAAGTCGAGCGCGCATGGCCAACAGGGTGCGATGGACAAGGGATCCGGTCGCCCCAGAGACTCCGACATTTCCGGTCTGGAGGACCTCGAACGCAGTGATGGCGGCGTAGACCAGAGTCCGCAGCTCATGCGCTTGGCCATCGCCTTTGAGCCGTTGCTGGCGCGTGTACTCCATGACGGCGCCCGCGATGGCGTCGTCGAGACATCGGTTCAGCGTACGGAAGTCATCGGTGCTGATGGGAACCGTCTGTTCCAGTGCCAGATCGGTGACCGACTGACAGACGTTGCCATAGTCGTGCACGACCTGCGAGACAGTGAATCCCTTGAAGAAGAGATCCTGCCCATGCTCGACCGCCGTCTGGTGAATCGCGCGGGTTTGCGATTCGTTGCCCAACTCCGCTATCAATTGATCCAGGAACAGGGGTATTCCGCGCTCGATCTCGGCCCTGGACGACGGCCAGCTGGCCATTTGCGCCACCCTCGTTCTGCAGCGAAGGATGACCTCCTGGCGATTGAGTCCGATGAACTCACCAAGGCTGACCGCTGGCATGCATCCGAGCGTACGTCTGGCACGAGCTGGAGGGATGTTTCAAACAGCACAAGGCCGAAAATTTGCCGCTGAACTAGGGGACCTCGACCATCAACGGCACGACCGTCGTGCCCCAGTGCAGCACCAGCTCGGCCTTCTTTCCCTCGACCACGGGAAAGTAGAACGCGAGCGTCTCCATGTGCGGGCCGGTGCGCGGAACAACTTCGAGGCGCAGCGCATCCTGCCCTTCCGGGTAGCGCGTGTGCCACGTGGCCGCCCTGCGATTGAAGATCACGGTCCACGTGTCTGCGTTCGGCACGGTCCAGACCGAGTACTTCCCCGCCGCAAGCTCCCGACCGTCGATCTTCACAGCCGTTGTCAGTTCGACCGTCGTCGCGTCGTCCGCACACGGGCACCAGATCTTTCCGTACGGCACCAGGGCGCCGAAGAGCTCGCGTCCGCGAGCCACGGGCCGGTTGTACTCGAGCGTGATCGTCGTGTCCGCGATCCGCTGGGAGACCGTCGCGTGCTGGCTCGGCTTTATCTTCGGGACCTCTTGTGCCGCCGCCGGGAGCGGCAGCAGATGCAGCGCCAGAAGGATGAATAACGCGGCACGGCGTCTGGGCACGGCGACAATGGACTCGTGCAACATGCTCGTAAGTGTCGCACGTTCGGACGCCGAGAGTACAATGGCCCGCTTCGCTCGACCTGTCCGGCTTGCGCCTGTCCGATGCTGACCACCATCGACCGTGTGAAATCGCCTGCGAGCCCTGCAGAATGACGGCGGGAGCACGCGCGTGGGCAGCACTGAGGAACCGTGTGTCGGTCGCGCACGCGCTGGCGATCGCGATCACGTTGTACGGCGGGTTGCTCAGGCTCGACGCGTTCGTCGGCAAGTACGGGACGCTCGACCATCCGGCGTGGGCACGCATCGCTACAGGGGACGTGGCGCCGCTCGCCGCCAGAATCCGGCCTTCGAGCGTCGTCTGGCAACGCGTGCCGAATCCCTACGTCGGCGGCGATCCGATCACCTACATCGAGTACGGACGGGCGATGACGACGTTCTACCAGCCGCACGTGCGGGAGCCGGTGTTCCTGGCGCTGACGCGTGCGGGGCTGTGGGCGCTCGACGATCAGGACTTCGGGGTCAGCCTCGCGTCGGCGGTCGGCTCGACGCTGGCCATCTTTGCGACCTACCTCGTGGGCGCCGCGCTCCTCTCGCCGCTGACGGGACTGCTGGCCGCGCTGTTGATGGCCGTCGAGACCGAAATGATCGCGTGGGGAGCCGACGGGTGGCGCGACGACACGTTCACCGCGACCGTCCTCTTCGCCGCGTGGGCGCTGCTCCGGCTGCGCGCGCGCCCGTCGTTCGGAAACGCGCTGCTGGCGGGCGGGCTCTGCGGCCTATCGTGCCTCACACGCATCACGGCCATTTCGTTCATCGCGCCGGCGCTCCTCTGGCTCATCGTCGAGCGCGCGCCGGCCGCGCGCCTCGAGCGCGCCAAAGCCGTGGGCACGGCGACGCTCATCATGACCATCGTCGTGGCGCCGTTCCTGATCAGCTGCGCCATCGCGACCGGCGATCCCTTCTTTGCGATCAACTACCACACGAGTTACTACCGGTTCGCCGAGAACCAACCGATCCACGAGCCCATGAGCGCGGCCGAGTACCTCCGCAGCAAGTTCGTGGATCGTCCGATCCGTACGTTCGACACGGGTTTGAACGGCCTCTTCGTGCAACCGTTCATCACCAAGTGGCGCGGGTTCGAGCCGTGGGTGGAGGACTTTGGCACGGTCGTTCGGGCGATCGCGGTGGTGGGACTGGCCGCGCTGCCGTTTTTCGCTGCGGGACGGCTGCTCCTCGTGATCCTGCTCGGGTCGCTCCTGCCGTACATACTGACGTGGAACGTCGGCGGAGGAGGCGAATGGCGCTTCACCATGCACGCCTACCCGTTCTTCCTGGTTGCCGCCGCTCTTGCGGTGGTTGGCGGTGGCCGCGGCGTGAGGGCCGTCGCCAGCAACCCTGCGGTCCTGCGGCTGGCGCCGGTGGTCCCGATCGCCTGGCGCCTCGCAGCGGTCACCGCCGTCGCTGCGCTCGGCGTCGCGATGTATCTCGGGTTGCCGTGGTACGTGACGCGGGAGGCGATCGCGCACGGTGAATCCACCAGCATTCAAACCGGTGCACGGGACCGCGTGTTCTACCGGAGCGGGTGGTCGGCTCCGCACTTCGAGAGCATCACCGTGCGTGTCTCCCGCGGCGAGCGCGCGGTCGTACGCCTGCCGCTGCCCGAGAAACGCGCCTACGACATCGTGCTGCGGATCGACCCCGTCGCGCCGACCACTCCCGAGGAGGTGAACGTGCTGTTCAACAGGCACCTCGTTGGACGGCTGCAGCTCTCGTGGAACCCCGAGCGCGTCGGCTCGTACCGCCTGCGGCTGCGCGAGGACATCGTCAACGCCGGCAGCAATGAGCTCATCGTCATCCCGACGTCCGTCATGCCGGCGGGTTCCGCCGGACCGAGGTTCGCGTGGCTCGACCCCGCCGATCGCATCGGCGTGCGCATGTGGTACGTGCGCGTCCTGCCGTAGGGAGAAAGTCTGAAGTCTGACGTAGGAAGTCTGAAGTGAAAGTTCGAAGCTGGAAGTTGGAAGTAGAAGTTCGAAGTCCGTGCGCTCAACCGCTCTGTGTCAAGATACGGCGCAGATCCTTCCGGTTGAAGCCGGAAGCCACCATTGATTGATTTGAAGGCTGCACGGACGGAGAGACTCAACGTGACGAAACGCACCCGCTGTGATACTTGGGGCCTGACTGTCTTCGTTGCTGCTGCGTGCTTGCTGGCGTCCGCCTGTTCGGGCGAAGCGCCGCCGCCGGCGGCATCGACGCCCGCCGCAACAGCGTCGGCTCCGGCGCCTCCACCGCCTGGACCCAAGCTCTACGTCTCCGACGAAACCGGCGGCGCCGTCATCGTCATCGACGCGGCGACTGGACGAGTCGTCGAACGAATCGCGGTGGGCAAGCGGCCGCGGGGCATTCGGGTATCCCGAGACGGGACGAACCTGTTCGTCGCCCTCTCGGGATCGCCAATTGCCGGGCCTGGCGTGGACGAGTCGAAGCTGCCGCCGGCCGATCGGGCGGCCGATGGCATCGGCGTAGTGGATCTGGCGACGCACAAGCTCGTGCGGACGCTCAAGAGCGGTCAGGATCCCGAAGCGTTCGACCTGTCGCCGGACGGCACGACGATGTACGTGTCGAATGAGGAGACCGCCGAGATGTCCGTGCTCGACATCGCGAGCGGGACGGTCCGCGATCGGGTCAAGGTCGGCGAGGAGCCCGAAGGAGTCACCGTGCGCCCTGACGGGCGCGAGGTGTACGTGACGTGCGAGGGGACCAACGAGGTCGTGGCCATCGACACGAAGACGCTGAAGGTCGTCGGGCGGATGAAGACGGCGGCACGGCCGCGGTCTGTGGCGTTCACGAAGGACGGGTCGACGGCGTTCGTGACCGACGAGAACGCCGCGACGATCAGCGTGATCGACACCGCGAAGCACATGGTCGCCAAATCGATTGTCATCCCCAAGACCACGGGCCCGACCGCGCCACGGCCGATGGGCGCAGTGCTTTCGCCGGACGGGCAGCAGGTGTACATCTCGCTCGGCCGGGCTCGCGCGGTTGCCGTCATCGACGTGGCGAAGCGAGCGCTGGCGCAGACGATCGAGGATGTCGGCGATCGGCCCTGGGGGATCGACGTCAGCGCCGATGGAAAGAAGGTCTATACGGCGAACGGCCCGTCCGCCAATGTGTCAGTCGTGGACCTTGCCACCGGAACCGTCGAACGCCGCATCGACACCGGCGGCAGCCCGTGGGGACTGGTGATCCGGTAACTCCAGTTGCCTGGGGTCAGATCTCGATTTTCTAATGCGTGAGCGGAAGCCGCACACGCGAGTAGAAAATCGAGATCTGACCCCGGACAAGGGTGGTTGACTAGGTGGGTTTATAGGCCCAGGGGGCCCGGGCGTACATCCCGCCATCGACCCAGATCGTCTGACCGGTGATGAACTCGGCTTCGGGACTGACCATGAATGCCACGGCGCGGCCGATGTCGGCCGGCGTGCCGACGCGGCCGAGGGGCGTGATTCGTCCCCATGTCCCGGCATAGTCGGGATCCTCGAGCCGCGTGCGCTCGACTTCGACGGCTCCCGGCGCCACGCAGTTCACCCGGATCCCGTGCGGTCCGAGCTCCACCGCGGCGACCTTCGTGAACATCTCGATGCCGCCCTTGCTGGCTGTGTAGGCGACGAGCTCCGGGAACGCCAGCTTGTTGCAGCCGGACCCGATGTTCACGATCGCCCCGCCGCCATGGTCCTTCATGTGGCGCGCCGCGGCCTGCGTGCACAGAAAGCAGCCCTTGAGGTTGGTGTCGACGACCAAGTCCCATTCCTCTTCGGTGACATCCAGCAGCCGCTTCCACGTCTGAACGCCGGCGTTGTTGACGTGGATGTTCAACCGTCCAAACCGCTCGACCACCGCCGCAAACATCTTCTCGACGCTCGACGCCACGCTGACGTCCCCGCGGACGGCAAACGCGTCGGCGCCGAACGCGCCGAGCTCGGATACGGTCTGCTCTGCGAGGCCTGGCTCGATGTGGTAGTTGATCGCCACGCGGCAGCCGGCGCGCGCG
Organism: uncultured Acidobacteriota bacterium; assembly: GCA_963771395.1. Classification (GTDB taxonomy): domain Bacteria; phylum Acidobacteriota; class Vicinamibacteria; order Vicinamibacterales; family 2-12-FULL-66-21; genus DATBJJ01. Next base: position 29,355 of record CAVYTY010000001.1, read on the forward strand.
AGCTCGAGCGCGATGCCCTTGCCGACGCCCCGATCGGAGCCCGTCACGAGTGCCGTGCTGCCCCGAAGGTCCGGCGCCATGTCAGCCTTGTCCCACTGATTTCAACCAGAAGTACACTGCGTGAACGAACATGGATGCCGAGTCCTTTCGAAAAAGCCGGCGGACCGTGAAGATTCGGGATCAGGGATCAGGGATCAGAAAACATTCGACCGCTGCCTCGACCGCCGTGCTGGATTCCAGACGCTTGTCATTATCGCCGTCTTTGTCCGGCGGCTATTAGATGTCCCGGTCGCCCGTCGTTGCCCCAGTCCCCTGATCCCTGATCTCAGAAATCAAACCTGTCGATATTGGCCTTCGTGAACATCAGTGGCGGCCCGAGGATGATCTCGCTGCCGCGGATCTCGATCGCACCGAGCCGGCCGGCGGTGAACGTCTGCGCGCCGGAGGCCAGCGTGCCTTGCAGGAGCTGCATGCCGGCGTGGATGGTGAGGTAGCCCAGATCGCGGGTGTTCCAGAGGACGACCGTCTGCACGTACCCGCCGTGCACGTAGGGCTTGTTGATGTTTGGAAGCGACAAACCGATCACATTGACGTCTTTGCGCCCGCCTGGCGCACGGCCTCGGCCGCGCCGGGTACCGCGGGTGCCGAGATCGCCATGACGAGCTTGACGGACGGATGCACCCGCAGGATGGTCTGCGTCTCGGCAAACGCCTTGTCGCGGTCGTCGTCGCTCGGGCGGATCGTCGCGAGCGTCAGGCCCGGGATGCTTCTCGGCCATGCGCTTCTTGATGAAGGCAATCCACTCGTTCTGATTGGCGGCGCTGAGCGCGCCCGTGATGATGGCGAACGCTCCCTTTCCGCCGAGCAATCGCGCGGCCTCGTCGGTCAGCGCGTTGGCAATACCTTCGGGCGTGGCCTGGTTGACGAAGAAATCGCGCGCGTCGCGCTCCGCATCTGCGTCCCAGGTGAGCACCTTGATGCCGCGCTCCCGCGCCTTGCGGAGCACGGTCGAAATGCCGGCGCGGTTCTCGACCGCGACGGCAATCACGTCGACCTTGCGCGTGATCCAGTTCTCGACGACTTCGTTCTGTTTGGCCGCATCGAGCCCCGTCGGTCCGTCCCAGATGAGCTCGACGCCAAGCTCCTGAGCGGCTTCTTCCGCGCCGGCGCGGCAGCTGACGAAGTACGGATCGCCTTTCGCCTTTGGCATCATCGCGATCACGCGGCGTGGGCCGGCCGGTTGCCCCGGCTGGACCGACGCCGATCGGCGAGACGCGGGGCGGCGCCGCGGGTATCACCGAGCGGATGAGCCACACGTTCGTGCTGGCGACGATGAGCGCAGCCGCGATGATCGCGGCGCAGACGACGGCAACCTGGCTGTTCTTCACCTCAAAGTCTCCGTGGGTCAGGCCGGGGGCTTCCGCCCCGCGGCTCCGAGCGCGCGCGCCGCGCCTCGAATATACGTCAATCGCGATCGTGGCGAGGAGAAGGATCCCGGTCAGCACGCCGGCAAGCTCGGACGGCAATGCGGCGAGCCGCAGCCCGTTGCGCAGGACCGAGAACGAGAAGAGGCCGAGAAGCGTGCCCCAGAGCGTGCCGCGCCCGCCGAACACCGAGGTCCCGCCGAGCACGACGGCCGTGATCGCGTCGAGCTCGTAGCCGTTGCCGGCATCCGATCTCGCCTGTCCCAGATGCGCCACATAGATGACCGCGGCCAGGCTGGAGACGAGACCCGAGAGCACGTAGACCAGATCCGACGCGGCGGGCGACGGGGATCCCTGCGTAGCGCGCTCCGGCCGGCGTAAAGCCAATCGCGTAGAGTGCCCGGCCGATCACGGAGTGGTGCAGCAAGCACGAGGTAGGCGGCAAAGACCAGCATGAAGACAGGGAGCTGTGCGGGGATGACTCCCCACAGATAGCCTTGGCCCAGGAAGAGGAATCCCGGCGGAAAGCCGCTGTAGTTCACCGCCGCCTGCGTGATGCCTTCGGCAATGCCGCGAAAGAGCGAGAACGTGCCGAGCGTGACGATGAGCGGAGGAATCTTCAGCCGCGCCACGAGCACGGCGTTGAGCGTACCGCCCGGCGCCGCCGACGAGCAGCGCGATGAACGCGGCCGCCGCTGGATGGAACCCCCAGTCCCGGCACGCCGCGCCGAAGACGACAGCCGCGAGCCCCATCATCGCTCCGACCGACAAGTCGATGCCGCCGGTGACGATGACCGGCGTCAGCGCAATCGCCAGGAGCCCGAGCTCCACGCTGAGGCGCGTGATCTCGAAGAAGTTCCCGGCTGTGGCGAAGTTCGGCGCGATGAAGGCGAAGAGCGCGATCTCGGCCGCCAGCGCGACAACCAGGATCGCGTCACCGGTTGGGAGACGCTGGAGTGGCCGCATCATGGCGTTGGCGAGATGCGGGCGTAGTGCCAGGAGGTCGGCAAATCCCAGCTACGTTCACGTCCAAGGCTTCTCACCGCAGGGTCGCAGAGAGCGCAGAGCAATAATTGACTCTGCGTCTCAGCGCTCTGCGGTGAAAAGCTTTTGGACAGTGAAGGACGATGGGTCTGTCAGCATCTGGTTCAATGTGCCCCGCGACAGGAAGAGCGACCGCGTGCGTCACGGGCCGATCGCGCAACGCGTCGACAGCCACGGCGGCCAGGATAATCGCACCCTGAATCGCGCGCTCCCAGTACGCGCTGACACCGAGAAAGGTCAACGCGGGACCGATGGCGCCGAGCAGGATCACGCCGAGCACCGTGCCGGCGATGCTTCCCCGCCCGCCGCTGATCGCGGTCCCGCCGACGACAACGGCGGCGATGACCTTCAGCTCGAGGCCGAGACCGGCGTTGCTGGGGATCTGGTTGAAGCGGACGGAATTGAGGAGCGCGGCGAGCCCGGTGAGACCACCCGCCAGCGCGAACACCACGAAAGTCACGAAGGCCGTGTGGAGCCCTGCCAGGCGCGCCGCTTCCCGGTTCGAGCCGGTCGCATAGATCGCGCGGCCCGCCGCGAGATGGCGCAAGCTCCAGGCGAGCGTGGCGGTGAGCGCGGAGGCGATGCCGAGCGCGACGAACGGATAGGCGGCCTGGGTCAGCCCGAGCCACTGGAAGTCCCGCGGCAGGTCCTGAATCCATGCGCCGTCGGTTGCCCAGCGCAGGCCATCTCTCAACGCCACCATCGTGGCGAGCGAGACGACGATCGACGGAATCCGCACATACGCCACGAGCGCGCCGTTGAGGCCGCCGAGCACGGCGCCGATGAGACACGCGGCCACGGCGACGAGCGGCATCGGCAGGCCAGCCTTGGCGAGGAGCCCGGCCGCCACGCCCGAGATCGCGAAGACCGACCCCACAGAGATGTCGATCTCACCCGTGAGGACGATGAGCGTCATTCCCAGCGCGACGATGAGGACAGGAAGGTTGGCGAGAAAGAGGTCGCCGAGGTTGTCGCGCGCGAAGAAGGCGGGCGCGACGAAGGCCAGCACGAGCCCCAGCGCCATGATGGCGAACGCGACGGAGGCTTCTCGGCGGTAGGGCATGGTTCTCGCGGCTCGCTTCTCGCTGCTCGCGGCTCAGAGCTCGCAGCTCACGGCTCAGGTAAAAGCATACTGCTCGGCTGATGCTTCAGAGACAGCAAGGTTTCGGCTCCGCTATGAGCTCGAGCCGCGAGCCGCGAGTTGCTAGAGCCGCGAGCCGCAAGCCGCGAGCCGCGAGAACAGCCTATTCATTGAGCGCCATCGCCAGCACCGACGCCTGCGTGGCGTCGGCACGATTGAGGACGCCGCGGATACGGCCCGCATGCATCACGGCGATGCGATCGCTCATGCCCAGGATCTCCGGGCAGCTCGGACGAGATCATGATGATGGCAAGCCCCTGCTCGGCGAGCGTCTGCATCAGGCTGTGGATCTCGGCCTTCGATCCGACGTCGACGCCCTGCGTCGGCTCGTCGAGGATGAGGATCGACGGGTGCGGTCGACAGCCATCTGGCCAGCGCGACCTTCTGTTGATTGCCGCCGGAGAGCGTGCCGACGTCGGCGCCGACCGACGGCGTCTTGATGCGGAACCGCTCGACGTAGCGTTCGGCCGCGGTCTGCTCGCGCGCGCGGTCGATCAGCCCGCGGCGCGACACGGCCCCGAGGCTGGCAAGGCTCGCGTTCGACGCGACCGACATCTCCAGCACGACGCCGTGCTGCCGGCGATCCTCGGGCACGTAGGCGATCCCGGCCTCTATCGCGTCGCGGGGAGAGCCAAGGCGGACGGTTTTTCCGTGTACTCGAATCTCGCCCGTGTCCGCGGGCGTGAGCCCGAAGAGGATCTCCGCCAGCTGCGTGCGGCCCGAGCCCACGAGCCCGGCAAGGCCGAGGATCTCGCCTTTCCGAACCGTGAGCGACACGTCGGCGACGCCGGTGGCCCGGTGAGAGACGTGCCGTACGTCGAGCGCGACGTCACCGACAGGCACGGTCCGCTTCGGAAACACCGTCGAGAGCTCGCGGCCGACCATCATCCGGATGAGCCCCGCGCGATCGACGTCGCCGCGCGCGCAGGTCCCGACCGTCTCGCCATCGCGGAGCACGGTGATGCGATCGGCAATGGAGAACACTTCTTCGAGGCGGTGCGAGATGTAGATGATCCCGCAGCCGTGCGTCTTGAGCAGCGCGATGACCGTGAACAGGCGCTCGACTTCCCGCTCGGTCAGCGACGCTGTCGGCTCGTCCATGATGACGATCTTCGCGTCGGCGCCGATCGCCTTCGCGATCTCGACAATCTGCTGCTCGGGCATGCTCAGCGTCTCGACGAGGCGGGCCGGATCGATCGACGCGCCAATCCGCTCGAGGAGCGCCGCGGCGTGTCGCGCGCGTCCCGTCCAATCCAGCCGCCGCCACGGGCCCCCGGTCTCGAGCGCCATCGCGATGTTCTCGGCGACGGTGAGGTCGGGAAAGAGCGACGGCTGCTGGTAGATGGCCGCGATGCCGAGTCGCCGCGGGAGAGGCCGGGATCCATCTCGGCGACGACGCGGCCGTGGACGACGAGCTCGCCCCGATCGGGGGCCTCGGCGCCGGTGATGATCTTGATGAGGGTCGACTTGCCGGCGCCGTTTTCACCGACGAGGGCGTGCACCTCGCCCGGACCGAGGTCGAAGGAGACGCCCTTGAGGGCCCGGACGCCGGCGAACGTCTTGGTGATGGAAACCGCTGACAGCAGCATGTCGTGGTGTGGAGGCGTCGCTGGCGCGGACCGAACCGGGCCGAACCCGGACTCAACCCGGGCTCAACAATGTGTACCGCGACGATACAACTCCCGTCGGTCCGGCGGCAAGATCGGCGAGCAGGACTGCCTGTTTCGCGATGAGGAACAGGCTGCGCCAGCGGTCTGACCGGCGGAAGCGCCTGTTTCCAGCCGGTCTGACATGGATGAGCGGCGGGGTCACTCGATCGACATGGGTAACGGGAAAAGCACGTCCGTTCTGCGATACGAAATAGACTGGCGGGTGACGGGCGCTTTCGGCGGACTAAGTGGTCTGACCACTTTGGCACTAGAATTACTCTGGTATTTCCACAATCATATATCATATAGTGCCGGTCGACTCAGACTCCCCGCAGGTTACGTTCGTTGGACGTTTTGACCGAGCACCTTTCGACGGCTCGCCGGCAAGAGACACTTCGCTATAAGAGGAGGAACGCTATGACACGGCTGACGCGACAGGGCAGCAGCGACATCTGGAGGCGCCTTCAGCGCCTCGTGACCCGAAAGCAACGCGCCCCCCAGACGCACGCAACCCAACCTCGCTCTTGTCGTCCAACCGCCGTCGTGCTCGCCGTCCTGGCGGCGACCGTGGCGCTCACGCTGGCCGCGCCGACGTCGGCGCAGGAGGCGCGCGGCACGATCGCCGGCACGATTCGGGACGGCAGCGGAAGCGTCATCCCCGGCGCGACCGTGACCATCTCGAACAAGGAGATGGGCACCACCGTCACCGTCGTCACCAACGAAGTCGGCTTCTACCAGGTCCCCTACCTCATCCCGGGAACCTATCAGGTGGATGCCGAGCTCCAGGGTTTCAAGAAAGCCGCGCGTGAGGTCGAGGTTCGCATTGCCGACCGGCTCGAGGTCGACCTCTCTCTCGCCGTCGGCGAGACCGTGGAATCGGTCACGGTCACGGCCGACACGCCGCTCCTCGAAACGACGAACGGTTCCCTCGGCAACGTCGTCGACTCGCGGCGCATCGCGCAGCTGCCGACGCCCCACGGCGACCCGTACGCGCTCATCGGGCTGGCGGCTGGCGTCACCTACACCGGGTCGGCCAGGCTCGACCGCCCCTTCGAACCCACGCACATCGTCGGCTACTCGATGGACGGCACGCGCGGCAATCGCAGCGACCTGACGATCGACGGCGTGCCGAGCACCGCGACCGCGAACGCAGGCGAGGTCATCGCGTCTGTACGTGCCGCCCGCGGACATCGTTCAGGAGTTCAAGGTGCAGACGGCCACCTTCGATGCCAGCACGGGCAACACCGAGGGCGGCGTGGTCAACCTGATGATCAAGTCGGGCACCAACAAGCTGCGCGGCACGGTGTACATCGCCAAGACGCCAGGCGATCTCTTTGCGAACGACTTCTTCGCCAACGCCAACAACATCCCGCTGGCGCCATTCGACTACAACCGCTATGGCGGCATGGCCGGCGGCCCCATGGTGCTGCCCGGCTACGACGGCCGCGGGAAGACATTCTTCCTGTACGGCTTCGAGGGCATCCACGAGTCGCGGCCCCGCAACAACGGCACGCCGACGGTCCCGACCGAGAAGATGCGCACCGGTGACTTCTCGGAACTGCTCGCGCTCGGGCCGCAGTATCAGATCTACAACCCGTTCACGCGACGCGCGATCGCCGGCGGACGATTCCAGCAGGACCCGTTCCCCGGCAATATCATCCCGCAGAACCTGATCAACCCTGTCGCGCGCGCGGCGATGGAGTACTTCGGGCGGCCGACGACGGCCGGGAACGCCGACGGCACCAGCAACTTCCAGAACCCGTCGCTGCCGGAGGACATCAAATACGCGAACAACACGATTCGCATCGACCACAACCTCACCGACAAGCAGCGCATGTACGGACGCGTGAGCTGGTACGATCGCAACAGCAACTACAACAACTACTTCGGCAACCTCTCCACCGGCGAGTGGTTCAAGTTCGTCTCGCGCCAGGTCGCGCTCGACCACGTCTACGTGCTGACGCCGAGCACGGTCCTGAACTTCCGCTACGGCTACAACTGGTTCGTGCGCGGCACGGATTCCAATCCCGCGAACCACGACTTCGATCTGACGAGCCTCGGCTTCCCCGCGTCGTACAACGCGTCGATCCCCGACGGCATCCGCAGGTTTCCACGATTCGACATCACCGGCTACCAGGGCACGGCCGTCAACGGGGAAGAGCGGCCGAACGAGACGCAGTCGTTCATCGCCACGCTGAACAAGTCGGCGGGCGCCCATTCGCTGCAAACAGGGATGGAGTTCCGCCAGTATCGCGAGACCGACTTCTTCTTCGCCAACAGCCAGACCGGCCAGTTCAACTTCGATTCGACGTGGACGCGCGGGCCGCTCGACAACTCGACGCCCGCGCCCGGCAGCCTCGGTCAGTCGTTCGCCTCGTACCTGCTCGGCCTGCCGAGCTCGGGCTCGGTCACGCGCATGGCGAGCTACGACGAGAAATCACAGGTGTGGGGCTTCTTCGTGCAGGACAACTGGCGCGTCAATTCCCGCATGACCGTCAACCTCGGCCTGCGCTACGAGTACGAGACGCCGATGACAGAGGCGAACAACCAGAGCGTGCGCGGCTTCGATACCACGGTCGTGCAGGCCATCGAGGCGGCCGCGCGCGCGAAATACGCGCTCAACCCGACGCCGGAAGTGCCCGTGAGCTCCTTCAACGTTCGCGGCGGTCTGACCTTTGCCGGCGTCGACGGCCAGCCGAGCGGGCTCTACGAGACGCCCAGGACCAATTTCATGCCGCGCGCCGGCCTGACGTTCAGGCTGAACGACGTGACCGTGCTCCGCGGGGGCTACGGGATGTTCTACGGGTTCCTCGGACAGCGCCGCGGCGACGTCTTCCAGAGCGGCTTCACCCAGAACACGAACATCATCACGTCGCTCGACAACGGGTTGACGTTCCTCAGCACGCTGTCGAACCCCTTCCCGAATGGCATCCAGGAACCGGTCGGAAGCGCGCTTGGGCGTTCAGACATTCCTCGGTCAGGGCTTCACCTACTTCGATCCCAATCCGAAGTCGCCGCGGACGCAGCGGTGGCAGGTCGGCGTTCAGCGCGAGCTGCCCGGCCGCTGGGTGGCCGAGGCGAGCTACGTCGGGAACTACGGCTCGCAGCTGCAGACCTCGCGCAACATCAACGCCACGCCCAACCAGTACCTGAGCACACTCCCCGTGCGCGATGCGGACCGCATCGCCTATCTGACCGCCAACATCCCGAATCCGTTCTTCGGGCTGCTGCCGACGACGGCAGCGACGGGACTGCAGGGCACGAACATCGCGCGCGAGCGCCTGCTCCGTCCGTACCCCGAGTTCGACTCGGTCAACACGTCGACGAATGAAGGCGAGTCCTGGTACAACGCGCTCCAGGTCACCCTGCAGCGGCGGTTCTCGGGCGGGTACACGATCTCGTCGAGCTACACCTACTCGAAGTTCACCGAGGCCACCGAGTTCCTCAACGCCGGGGATCCCGAACCGTGGAAAGGCATCTCGAGCGTCGACTCTCCCCATCGGCTGACGGTCAACGGCATCTGGGAAGTGCCGTTGGGCCGCGGGCGACGGTTCGGCACGGACGTCAACGGAGTGGTCTCGGCGTTCATCAGCGGCTGGCAGTTCTCGGGGATCTACACCTACCAGAGCGGCTTCCCGGTCGGCTTCGGCAACATCATCTTCACGGGCGACATCGCCGACATCGCGCTGCCGTCGAGCGAGCAGACGCTCGCGCGCTGGTTCAACACGGACGCCGGCTTCAACAAGGTCTCGACGCAGGCGCTCGACAGAAACGTGCGGACGTTCCCGCTGCGGTTGGAGAACGTGCGAACGGACAACGTGAGCAACATCGATCTGTCGCTCATCAAGAACACGCAGGTGGCGGGCCGCACCATCGAGCTCAGATTCGACTCGCTGAACGCGTTCAACCACCCGTTCTTCCCCGGACCGAACACGAACCCGACGGTCGTCGCGTTCGGAACGATCAGTGCGTCGACGCAGCTCAACTACGCGCGGCGCACGCAGGTGTCGGTGAAGTTCCTCTTCTAGGGCGTCGAGCTCATGAAATGAAAATGCATAAGGGCTTGACTCCGTTTCGACCGGCCCCTACCATGGGGACGATGGTTCTCGCCTCCGCTCTGCGCGTCGCTCCTGCCGCCGTCCTGACGCACCCGGTGTGTCTTGCCGGCTTCCCGCAGCAGCAGCGCCGCAGTGGCTGACGGAACTGTCGAATTCATTAGGGATACCGACAGGCCGTCACCCCCGAGGTGACGGCCTTTTTCTTTGGGAGGAGTGTTTCTTGGGGACGACAAAAATGTCAGTTTCTAGTCGAGAGGCAACATCCGTGTCAACGGTCCTCGATGCCGCCCCGGCGGCCGAGCGGACCCGGATGCGGCCTGCGCCGCCCGATCTCGACGACCGGACGCGGCGGCAGAGCGGCGAGATCCGCAAGCTGACGTCGCTGCTCGACGTCAGCCAGGCCCTCGCCAGCCCCGCCAACCTCAAGTCGGCGTTCCATCGCGTCCTCGAGATCCTCGAGCGGTATCACGGCACCGGCCGCAGCGTCATCGCGCTGCCGCGCGAGGACGGCCGCCGGCTTCATCTGCACGCCTCCATCGGCGTCCGGGCCCCGCATGCCGACGCGCCGCTCGGCGGCACGCTGGCCCAGCAGGTCTTCGAGAGCGGCCGGCCGCTGGTCGTCCCGCGTGTCAGCCAGGAGCCGGCGCTCTCGGCGCACATCGCGCGCGCGGACGCCCCGCGGCGCCACACCAAGGGTCTCCGTGACGGCGCCCGGGGCCGCGGATTCGAAGACCACGACCTGACGTACATCTGCGTGCCGGTGCAGCAGTCGCGGCAGTGCCGGGGCGTGCTCGAGGTCGAGCTGGCGTTCCGCAGCGACCGCAACTACGACCGGACGGCGAAGTTCTACGGCGTCGTCGGTTCGATGCTGGCGCAGGCGCTCAAGATGCAGACGCTCGTCGAAGCAGATCGGCAGCGCCTGGTGAACGAGAACGTGCGGCTGCGCGACGAGCTGCGCGAGCGCTACGACTTCTCGCACATCCTCGGGACGAGCGGCGCGATGCGGCAGGTGTGCGAGCAGGTGGTGCAGGTCGCCCGGACCAACACGACCGTCCTCATCCGCGGCGAATCGGGGACCGGCAAGGAGCTCATCGCGCAGGCGATCCACTACAACTCGCTGCGCGCGCGGAAGCCGTTCGTCAAGGTCAGCTGCGCCGCGCTTCCCGAGACGCTCATCGAGTCCGAGCTGTTCGGCTACGAGAAGGGCGCGTTCACCGGCGCCGAGCAGCGCAAGAAAGGACGCTTCGAGCTCGCCGACGGCGGGACGCTCCTGCTCGACGAGATCGGCGACATCAACCTCGCGACCCAGGTCAAGCTGCTGCGCGCGCTGCAGGAGCGCGAGTTCGAGCGGCTCGGCGGGACCGAGGCGGTGAAAGTCGACGTCCGGCTGATTGCCGCCACGAACAAGGACATGGAGGCGGCCGTCGCCGACGGAACGCTCCGGCAGGACCTGCTCTACCGGCTCAATGTGTTCACGATCTTCGTGCCCCCGCTCAGGGAGCGCAAGTCGGACGTCCTGCTGCTCGCGGATCACTTCGTCGAGAAGCTGTCAGCCGATCACGGCAAACAGGTCAAGCGGATCTCGACACCGGCGATCGACGCGCTCGTCGGCTATCACTGGCCCGGCAACGTCCGCGAGCTGCAGAACGTCATCGAGCGAGCCGTGCTCGTCTGTGACGGCCAGGTCATCCATCTGCATCATCTGCCGCCGACTCTGCAGACCGCCGAAGGATCCGGCACCGCCATCAGCCAGTCGCTCGGCGATGCCGTCGCGGGCTTCGAGCGCGATCTGATCGAGGACGCACTCAAGATGGCGCACGGCAATCGCGCACGCGCGGCGCGCCTCCTGCAGGCGACACGGCGCATCGTCAACTACAAGATCAAGCAGTACGGCATCGACTGGCGCCGCTATCAGGATAGGGACAGCGTGTAACGACCAGGACGACGCTCCGCACATCCTGGTCGCGCGCGATCGCCGAGATGAACACGAATGTTTCGGCGCGCCGTCCCAGCTGTAGGCACTCTCCTTCGCGCAAGTGATTGACGTCTAGCTCTTTGGCCACGGGACTCCACGGGAGCACGCACGGAGACGGCCTTGCTCTCCCAGGGGCATGTGGTATCCGCCTGAACATCTCGTCGCCTGGGCCTCGGTGATCTTTCTCGCGCCGACGGAGGCAACGCTCACGCACACCGCCGCGCCGTCGGCTTACGCGGCGCTCGTGGCGGGCTGTGACGCGCCCGCGCTGCGCTTGCCCGACTCGATCCGGCTGGGCGACGGACTGCAGTCGATGGTGCGATGGGCGCTCGAACATTCACCGACGTTCCGCCAGCAGTGCCGGGTGCTCGCGGCCGCGCCCCGGCTGCACGCCACCGTCAGCGTGGCGCCCAGGCTCGCCGGTGCGACGTCGCGTGCGCGCACGTCGTTTCGTGAGGGTCAGTGGGGAGCACTCGCCGCGGACATCGAGATCCGGAGCGTGCCGGATCTGACCGAGCTCCTCGCGCACGAGTTCGAGCACCTGATCGAGCAGCTCGACGGCGTCGATCTGCAGGCGCTCGCCAAAGAGGGCGAGGCGCGCCGCCTCCCGGATGGTGCCTTCGAGACCGACCGCGCGATCGCGGCCGGACAGCAGGTGGCCGGCGAAGTTGTCGACAACGCGCCCGACCGCGTGCGCGGCGCCGGTCGGTCGGTCTGGCGGGCGCTGCGCCGCGCGATCCACGTCAGCGCCGCGGCACGGTAGGCGCGCCCGGAGCCGGGTCGCGGATTACGCGGATCTTCTCACGGGACGCGGATTACGCGGATCGCTGAAGCCATGAGAAGATCCGCGTAATCCGCGTCCCGTTGATTAGAAGATCCGCGTAATCCGCGTCCAGTGGAATGAGAAGATCCGCGCAATCCGCGTCCCGTTGATTAGAAGATCCGCGTAATCCGCGTCCCGTGGAATGAGAAGATCGGCGCAATCCGCGTCCCGTCGATTGGATGATCCGTGTAATCCGCGTCCCGTGAACCGCGATCTCAACCCGGCTCGGCCGCTACGCGAACCGCACCAGATCCGCGATCTTGATCGGCCGCCCCTCATCGATGACTTACGCGCCGCGATCCCGGTAAGGCACGACATCGCGCCCGCGCGCGAGTCGGGCAGGCGCATGTGCGCTGGCGCGTCGATCTTCTCTGAAGATCAGATCGCGCAGCCGCTGGTCGCCGCCGCCGTGCCCTTCGGTTTCGCTCGGGACTTCGATCTTGGCGCGCTTGCCGAAGTTCTTGATCAGGTAGCATCTCGGTCTCTTCGCCGGGATCCCACGGCTGGCGCTCGTAGTCGCGCACCTCGAGCCGGCCTTTCGTCGCCGTTGAAGGCGAGGCGGTAGCCCTCGACCGGCATGAAGGTGTTGACCGAGTAGCTCATGTTGACGCCGCTCGAATACCGCACGACCGCGTTCATCGTGTCGAAGATGTCGATGTCTTCCTTGAACACGCAGCCGTCGCGCTGATAGCCGTCGGCCTACTCGCACTCGTCGTAGAGCGCGACGAGGTTCCGGTTCTTGTTGATGTCCCAGTAGTAGCGGCACTTGTCCTTGTGCGGGCAGCGTGCGGCAGTTCGTGTGGCGGAACGGGTCCGTTCTTGCCGTAGTTCGCGAGGCTGCCGAGCGCCGACACCTCGCACCGGCTCGGCGTCGAGCCACCAGTTGACCAGATCGAAATGGTGCGACGCCTTGTGCACCCAGAGCGATCCGCTCTTCGACGCGGAGCCGGTGCCAGCGGCGGAAGTAGTCGGCGCCGTGGGTCGTGTCGAGGTACCAGTTGAAGTCGACCGACGTGACCGTGCCGATCTCGCCGCGCCATGAGCAGTTCCTTGATCTTCTGGTGCTTGGGCGCGTAGCGGTAGTTGAAGGTGACGACGATCTTGCTGGCCGGTCTGCGTTCTCGGCGTCGAGCACCGCCTGGCACTGCGTTTCGTCGATGACCATCGGCTTCTCGGTCATCACGTCGATGCCGCGCTCCATCGCGCGGACGATGATACTCGCTGTGGAACGCGTCGACGGTCGTGACCATCAGCAGGTCGGGCTTCGCCTTCGTCGAGCATCTCGTCGAAGTTCGTGAAGGTCGGGCACGTCGACGCCCATCTGGCGCTTGGCGACTTCGACGCGCAGCGGGTTGATGTCGCACAGGCCGACGAACTCGAGCGAGGTCGGGGTAATCGCTCGACGATCGGCCGGCCCCACATGCCGATGCCGCGCACGCCGGTGCCGACGATGGCGTAGCGGCGCTTGGTCTGGGCGGCCATTCCAACAGCCTGGCCGGCGACCAGCGCGCCGACCGCGGCGCCCGTCGCCGAGGTGACAAACTCTCTGCGCGTGACGCCGTCGTGGTTCACCATCACCCCTCCTCGGTCTGTCATTGGCGAGCCAAGTGGACTATCCACTTTGGCGAGACGATTCTATCAGCGCCACGCTATGATCTGGCGTGGTTCGCAAAGCGTTTCGCATGGCGGTACACCGGGGGCACGAGGCCGAGTTCCGAGCGGCGCCATCGACCCATCTGGGAGGAGCTCGAACGCACGCTCGTCGAGCATGGCGTGCAGACCTATTCGATCTATCTCGACCCCGACACCAGCGACCTCTTCGGTTACGTGGAGGTCGAAGACGAGGCACGTTGGGCGGCCATTGCCCAGACCGAGGTATGCCGTCGATGGTGGCGCCACATGCGCGCGATCATGCCGGCGAACGCGGACGACAGCCCCGTCAGCAGGGAGCTGCGCGAAGTCTTTCACGTCGAAGCGGGATAAGATTGTGCCCAACCACTGATCAAGGACACTGGTAACGGCCGGCGGCTTGGACGCTCCGCCTCCTCACGGTCCGCTCACCAACGAGAAACTTATGCTCACTGACACACTCTTCAGGCAACCGCGCCAGTCCGGCATCCAGCTGCTGCAGAAGCGCGGCGACGGGGGATCGCGCGAGCTCAGCACCCGCCGGCTGCGACTCGACGCCGGGACGAGCGCCACGTTTCGTCTCGCCGACGAGGAAACCGTCGTCGTCCTGCAACAGGGAAACGGCACGTTCGCCGCGGCCGGCACCACGTGGCCCGTCAGCCGGTCGGGCGTCTTCACCGAGCGCGCCACGGCGTTGTACCTGCCGCCCGGCGTCGAGCTGACGGCAACGGCGAGACACGCTTCTCGAGGCGGTGCTCATCTCGACGCCGGCACCGGCGGGCGGAACGGCGACGCTCATCGGCCCGGACGACGTCGGGTCAACGCGCGCGGCCGGGCCAACTACTCGCGCGAGGTCCACGACATCTTCGTCACCGACCCGCACGTCAAGCGGCTGATGGTCGGCGAAACGTTCAATCCCCCAGGCAACTGGAGCAGCTACCCGCCGCACAAGCACGACGGCAAGGACGGCGAGCCGACGCTCGAAGAGGTCTACTACTACACGATCGACCCGCCGCAGGGCTTCGGCCAGCAGATCCTCTACACGAACGACGGCGAGTCGGCCAGCCACTCGGTCCGCGACGGCGACGCGGTGCTGCTGCCGTACGGCTATCACCCCGTGTCGGCGACGCCAGGCTATCGGCTCTGCTACCTCTGGGGCATGGCCGGCGAGCAGCGCAAGCTCGCCCTGCACGAGGATCCCGCGCACAAGTGGATCCACAGGGAGCTGCGCAGGAGCTGTAGGCGCCAGCGGACAGCACCATGGTCTCCAGCTACTCCCACACGCCAAGCCACGGCGGCAATCGAAGCCGCCGGAATCGTCGCCGTCATCCGGATCAAGGATCCAGCGAAGCTGCAGGCCGTCGTCGACGCCATCGCCGAGGGCGGCATCCGCGCGCTCGAGGTGACGATGACCGTTCCCGGCGCGATCGAGCTCATTGCCGGCCTGGCGCCGAAGATGCCGCCGGGATTCCTGCTCGGCGCCGGAACGGTGCTCGACGCCGACACCGCGCTCGGGGTGATCGACGCCGGCGCACAGTTCATCGTGAGCCCGGTGTTCCGCCGGTCGGTCATCACGGCATGTCACAGCCGCGACGTGGCGGTCACGCCCGGGTGCTTCACGCCAACCGAGATCCTCGATGCCTGGGACGCCGGTGCGGACATCGTCAAAGTGTTTCCGGCCACCGCGCTTGGCCCCGGCTATATCAGAGATGTCCGCGCGCCGCTGCCGCAGGTCAAGCTGATGCCGACCGGCGGGGTGACGCTCGACAACGCCGGTGACTGGATCACCGCCGGCGCCGTGGCCGTCGGCGTTGGAAGCGCGCTGACCGACGCGAAGGCGATCGAGGCCGGCAACTTCGCCGTCCTGAGATCCAACGCCGAGCGCATCGTGGCCAGCGTGCGCGCGGCGAGGGAGCGGTGAGTCCATGCCCAAAGTCGTGACCTTTGGCGAGCTGATGCTGCGGCTGAGCCCGCCGGGATTCGAGCGCTTTCTGCAGACGCCGCGGTTTGTCGCCACCTTCGGCGGCGGCGAGGCCAACGTGGCTGTCTGCCTGGCGGCGTTCGGAATCGACAGCTACTACGTGACGCGCCTGCCCAAGCACGAGATCGGCGAGGCCGCGGTGAAGGCCCTGCGCGCTGAGGGCGTGCGCACCGATTACATCCTGCGCGGCGGCGATCGGATCGGCGTCTACTACGCGGAGGCAGGGGCCAGCCAGCGCGCCTCGACGGTCATTTACGACCGCGCGCGATCGGCCATCAGCGAGATGGAGGCCGACGCCATCGACTGGGCGACAGTCTTTGCCGGCGCCGGGTGGTATCACGTCACCGGCATCACGCCCGCGCTCGGCGACAAGGGCGCGGCGGCGACCGCGCGGTCGATCAAGGCGGCTCGCGCCGCGGGCGTGCGCATCAGCGTCGATCTGAACTTCCGCAAGAAGCTCTGGACCGAGAAGCGGGCACAGGAAGTCATGGGCCCGCTCATGCGCGATGTCGACGTCGTGATCGCCAACGAGGAGGACCTGCAGTCGGTCCTGGGCGTGCACGTGCCGGGCACGGACGTGACCAGCGGACAGCTGAACATCGCGGGGTTCCAGGAGGCGGCCGAGCGCGTGACGCGCGACTTCGGCCCGCCGATGGTGGCCATCACGCTTCGCGAGAGCGTCTCGGCGAGCGACAACGGTTGGAGCGCCGCGCTCTGGGACGCGGCGGCGGGGAGCATGCACCGCAGCCAGCGGTACGACGTGCGCCTCGTCGATCGCATCGGCGGCGGCGACAGCTTCGCCGGCGGGCTGATCTACGGTCTCGTGACCGGGCGCACGCCCCCGGAAGCGTTGCGCTTCGCCGTCGCGGCAAGCGCGCTCAAGCAGACGATCCCCGGCGACTTCAACCGCGTCACGGTGGCCGAAGTGGATCGGCTCGCGGGCGGAGATGCGTCCGGCCGTGTGCAACGGTAACGTGCCGAGCTAGTTGAGAACGACGGCCTCGATCATGATCTCCAGGCGACGGATTCTCGCGCTGGCCTCAGCCGCGGTCTCGCTTCGCCTGCTGCAGCGACCGGGGGGAGCGAGCGACGGACATCTCAGCGTCACGCCGAAAGCCCCACGCCTGAAGACGCCGCCAGGCGAGCAGGCGCTCGGCCTTGGCGGCGGCAGCGGGCGTGACGGATTGCTCGTCGTGCCGGCGGGTTACCGCCCCGACTCGCCCGCGCCGCTCGCGGTCATGCTGCACGGCGCCGGCGGGGCGGCGCGCCGTGTCGCCTCGCTCTTTTCCGTGGCCGACGAGCTCGGCGTGATCATCCTCGCCCCGGAGTCCCGCGGCGGAACCTGGGATGGCATCCGAGGGAGCTACGGACCCGACATCGAATTCCTGAATCGGGCGCTGGCGCACACCTTCGATCGGCTGGCCGTCGACCGTCGGCGGCTCGCGATCGGGGGATTTTCCGATGGCGCTTCGTATGGATTGTCCGTCGGTCTCGCAAACGGCGACCTCTTTACGCACATCCTCGCGTGCTCCCCAGGCTTCGCCATCCCCGGCACGGTGCGCGGCCGTCCGCGAATCTTCGTGTCCCACGGCACGGCCGACCAGATTCTTCCCATCTCGTCGACGAGCCGGCGCATCGTTCCAGAGCTCGAGAAGTTGGGCTACACAGTGACGTACCGGGAATTCGACGGACCGCACACCGTGCCGCCGGGCATCGCCCGGGACGGGTTCGCGTGGTTCACGGGTGCGAATCCGCGCGTACAATGAGAGTTGCAAGCATCACGAGCCGCAGACGACACCAACACGGATCACTGACACCACTGACAACACGGATTACATCAATGACCCACGTTTCTGCCGTCCGGCGTTGCTCTCTGGCTCTTCTGGTCGCGCTCTGCTCGAGCGGTTGCCTGCGGTCGACGACCACGATCGATCTGAAAGACGACGGCAGCGGCACGGTCCTCCAGGAGACGGCCGTATCGACGCAGGCGCTCGGGATGCTGCAGGGGCTCGCCGGCGCGAACCAGACCGGCGACAAGCCAGCGCAGCTCTTTGGCGAAGAGCAGGCGCGAAAGGCCGCAGACACGATGGGCGTGACGTTCGTGTCGGGCGAGCCCTACAAGACCGGCGAGCTCGAGGGGTATCGCGCTCGCTACTCCTTCACCGACATCGGCAAGGTGACCCTCAAGATGGATCAGGGCACGAACAGTCTGGCGCCCGGATCCGAGACCAGGAAGCCACCGTTCGGCTTCGCGTTCACGCGCGGCAGCGCCGCGTCCACGCTGACGATTCAGATGCCGGATCAGACGCCTGGCTCACCGGGCGCGCTGCCGTTCCCCGGCGGCGGCTCGGACGCGGACAAGGCCCAGATGGCGCAGGCCATGGGGATGATGAAGATGATGATGCGCGGCTTGTTCGTGGACGTCGCGTTGACCGTGAACGGCCGCATCATCAAGAGCAACGCGCCCTACGTGGAAGGATCGCGCGTGACGCTCCTCCAGATCGACTTCGACAAGCTGCTGGCCGATGAAACGGCGCTGCTGAAACTGCAGGGTGCCAAGGACATCAAGAGCCTGGCGAGCGTGCCCGGGTTGAAGGTCGTCTCGGAGCCGACGGTGACCATCGAATTCAGCCGCTGAGAAGAGCCGTGACGATGCGCGCCCACTCGGCGTCGAGTGGGCCGCGTTCGGCGGGCTTGCCGGCCCTCCGGTACCAATAACCCGCGTTCCCCTCGTCTCCCTCTTTCCGGTGCAGGTACGCGTGCACCCAGGCCCCGGTCGCATCGTCTTCGTCCTGAGCCACCTCATGCGCGCGTGACCACTCGCCCTTCGCGTCGTACCAGAGCGCGACGAGGGCCGGGCTCACGGCGGGCGGGGTCTTGCTGTCGAGCGTCCGGTTGAACTCAGCCAGAGTCATAGCTTTAGCGGAAGCTGGTCAGGCGGAAGAATACACCGCCGGCATGCGTTTAAGAAAACACGAACGCAACCGTCAAGATCGCGACGCGCCGCCTTCGTATAGTGTCTGTGTAGATGGAAGGCCGCGTGCCTGGTGAATCTGGTGTCGTGATGGCTGAGGAACACGCTCTCGTTGTAGAAAGCCCCGACGGCTCGACGCTCTCCGCCGATGAGCTCGAGAGGAAGCGGCTCAAGAAGCGGGAAAAGGTCCGTTCGGCCTGGATTTCTTTCGTCGGCCGGATCGTGGCGCAGATCATGGGCGCCGTGGCGACGATCTCGCTGGGAATGATGCTGGTTCAGAGGTACCAGACACCGGTTGCGCGTGCGACTGCGATGCCTCCCGCCAGGGACACCGCGCCCGCAGCCGTTGCGGTCAGGCTGGTCACGCCCGGAGAGGTGTCGCTGGCCGTGCTGCCGTTGCAGGACGTCTCCGCGGACGGCGAGGAATCATTCGCCAGGGGCATGACCGACGCGCTCATCACCGATCTCGTCCGCCTCGACTCGGTCCGCGTCGTCTCGCGGACATCGTCGGCGATCTACGGGAAGGACCGTCGGCCGCTGCCGGAGATCGCGCGCGCGCTCGGTGTCGATTTCGTCGTCGAGGGATCGGTCACGAAAGGCGAAGGACGAGTGCGGATCGCGGCGCGCCTGATCGACGCCAGGAGCGACGAACATCTGCTGGCAGAATCCTACGACCGGCCGTTACGGCAGATGCTGACCGTCCAGGCCGAAGTCGCGGGAGCCATCGCGAGAGCCATCAGGATCGCGCTCGCCTCGACGCCTCATGCCTCTCCCGCTGTGGCGTCAGGCCGAGCAATCCACCCACTCCCTGCGATCCTCGGTACTCGCTGAGCCGCGTGCTGCCGAACCGCGAGCCCCCTGCTAATGACAAGTCCCGCTCCCTGAGTCCGAGAACGGACTTCCGGGTATCGGGAGGAACTGCCATTGGTAACCGCCGTCGGCCAGGGTGAGCCTCAGCACTCCGTAGACGACGCCGATGGCCTCGGTGTTCGGCGAGGCCCCGACCGGGGTATTCAGGCCACCGCCACCGGTCCCGACGGTAATCTGCCTGATCCCGCGCACCGGATCCACACGGCCATCCGGATCCTGGGGTGCGAAGCGCTCATACATGTGATCGTGACCGTTGAGCACGAGGTCGGCGTCGAATTCGTACAGCACGCGCCAGATCTCGCGCATATTGCGGTCGGGACCATGCGGGCCCGAACTGAAGAGCGGATTGTGCCAGTAGACCATCGTGCAGCGCGCGCGCGCGGCCGTCAGGTCGCTGCGAAGCCACTGGAGCTGGGCCGATCCCGGACCGACCGGGGCTTCCGAGTTGAGAGCTACGACGTGCCACGGTCCGGCGGTGTAGCTGTAGTAACCGAGGCCGAAGGGACCCGCGTTGTCCTCGAAGTAAGTGTAGTAGGCCGCGCCGCCTGCTACGTCGTAGTCGTGGTTGCCTGGCGTGGGCCGGGTGCGCGCGCGATGCCGGCCCCAATGGGGCTCGTAGCAGTCGCGAAAATTCTCGAATGTCCCATTCGGGTAAGCGTTGTCACCCGTCGTGAAGACGATGCCGGAGATCTGGTCGAGGAGCTGAGCGGTCGCCGCGACCGCAGGCGAGCCACAGCGGCCGATGTCACCCGCGCCGACGAGAACGGCCGGAGGACCGGGCGCGCCGGCGGTCGGGCCTAGCTGCGGTGGCGTAGGCGGTGACGTCGGCGACGAGGGAGACGAACCCCCACACCTCCACACTGTCATCGCGCCGGCGATGAGAACGACGCCGATAAACGGTCTGAGTGGACTTGTCTGCAATGAAGCGACCGGACGCAGCGGGGGCCGCTTCAATTATCTCATAAGCGAGTCATCAATGTCGCAACTACCTCATCGGCATCACCGGCGTCCTCGAGCCGCAGCGATTTGTTCCAGCACCAGCTTGGACCGCAGACGCGCGAACTCCTTCATGACCTCCACGGATTCAAAGAACGCCTCTGTCGAGAACGGTTTACGAGTGTCCTGCTCGACGCTCTTCGCGACCAGATCGGCAATCCGGACGATCTCTGACTCGAGCCAGCCGTCCTCGTCGGCGGAACGGGCGGCCGTTTCGAGCACCTGGAAATACAGCTCGCGAAGGTCCCGATAGCCAAACGCGCGCCTGAAGAGCACGTTCTCCTCGGTGCGCTGGAAGATGGAGTAGTCCGGAACCAGAAACGTGTTGTCCTTGTCCCACACGATGAAACGGTGCCGTTTCGTGTCCGCGGACCGATACAGGAAGAAGTTGTTCATTCCGTCGCCGCCGAGCAGGCCATCGTTTTCCGCGAGAAAGCTCTCGATGGCCGCCTGCGTCACGAACTGCGCGAGATCGACGTACTCTTCCACACGTTCGCGCCAGACCGCGTCGTCGGGCTCGTTCACTTCGCGCAGCCAGTCGTGTATCGGCACGTAGAGCTTCGAGTCTCCCTCACGCTCGTGGTTCTGCGGCTCGAAGCGGATCTTGTACGGCTCGATGTCTTCGCCGAGGTACTCGCCCCGAAACGGTTCCTGCTGCTGATACCAGGTACAGGTAGCCCGTGTTCTCGCCGAGGTTGCGAGCCAGGTAGGCGTTGTCGACCGACTCGACGATGCTGTAGAGACCCTGGAACTCGTTGTTGATATACAGGCGGCAGAACGACTCGCGCGAGGCGGGCTGCCCCATTCGTGCGAAGAACGCCATCGCCAGCGCTTCGTGCATGAACGAACCGTCCTGCCAGTGGTTCTTCAGCACGAACGACTTCATGCTGAGAAACTTCTGGCCGCCCACGTAACGATCGAAGTCGACGCGCAGGCCCAGCTTGTCGCCGTTGCGGCTGGCGCCTCCCCGCGATCGCACGCCGGCGTTGCGCACGCGAATGTTGCGCCACTGCACGTCGGCCGTGTAGTAGGTGTCGGCGCCGTAGTTCTCCCGGATCTGGCGCAGGTCCCTCGAATTGATGGTCAGGCGGAGCTCCTGCACGGTACCGGGGTCGAAGAATTCGTCGACGCCTTGCGCGACTGCCGTTGTCGCGTGTCCGAGGGCGCCGGCCGCGCTCAGGGCGGCGACGAGCAGCGCTCGGGTCACAAGAGGATGATGATTCATAAAACTGCACTCACATCGAGAACTGGAACCGCACGAGACGGCTCCAGAAGGCGGCCGGCGACGGTGTCGCGCTATGGTCCGGAAAGGTAATCGTGTTGCGCACGAGGTTCGCCTGAATCTTGACCCACCGGTTCGCGTACCAGTTCACGCCGAACGTGTACGCGCGGTCGCTGCTCCCGAGGATGACCTCGGCTCGCGGGGAGTCGGACGCCAGGACGTCGTCCATGGATCCGAACCGAATGCGCTCGACGCGCGCGGCCAGCTCGATCGCGCCGAACCCGCCCTGGAAGAGCGGACGGCGAGGCGTGTCGAGGCCATCGGCTTTCTTCTCGCCGGTCAGCGCCCACGTACCGCTGACGTACCATCCGGCCGAGACGAATGGAGACAGATCGGTGTCGTCGACGCTCTGGCCCAGGCGCTCGTCGGTCAGCCGGATGTACTCCGACTTGATCGAGAACGGTCCGGGCCGCCAGCGCGCTTCGAATCCGATTCGCCGCCGCTGGCCGTTGACGAGGAAGGTCGGGCGATAGAACGACTCGTCGAGCTCGGTGCGCCCGCGCAAGTCGGAGAAGCCTTCCGGAAGGTCGCTCGTCGTGAACGCGACGCCGATCGCCAGGTCGCTCGCGAGTGACGTGGTCGATCTGAAGGGTTGCACCAGCACGCGGCCCGCAAGCGTCCGGTCACCGTGCACGCGTTCGGTATCGAACGTCCGGGCATTGCTGCCGTCTTCGCGAAAGGCGCCGAACTCGTAGCGAAGGACACCGCGTCGAAGCACGCGCCCGTGAACCATCGCGCCGCGATCGCGTCCGGGCGCAAGGAGGGCGGCGATGCGCGACCGGTAGACGAAGTCCAGATTCGTGGGGCTCGTGTTCTCGTCGAGACTGAACGGCATCTTGAACTTGCCGACCTGGACCTGCGCGAAGCCGTATTGCTTGTAGTTCACGTAGACGTCGCGCCAGGGATCCCTGTCGTCCCCAATCTCGCGCTCAACCTGGTAGTCGAAGAGGTTGAGGATCTCACCGTCGATTCCGATGCGGCGTCGTGCGACATCAATTCCGGAGCTGTCGCCGTCGTCTGTCAGCGAGGCGTCCGAATCCTCCAGATCGCCCTGCAGCCGCAGCCGGAAGTCGACGCGCGTACCTGGACCCAGCTGGAGCGAGGGATGGTCGGCCCAGCGAAACCCCCATTCCTCTGCGCTCTGCTTCTTGCTTTCCTTCTTGCTCTTGCTCTTCGCCTTGGGCTCCTGCGTGGCCTGCGTCTCGCCTTCGGGCTCCTTCTGCTCAGCCTGACTCTCCGCTGTCGGCTGCACAGTGGCCCGCCCGGCTGGCGGGTCCTGTCCCGCTGCTGGCCATGCGACAGCCAGCAACATCACGACGGCCGTGCCGGAGACGATGAGTTTGAATTTCATGAAGTTGCGCCTATCACCCGTGACGGCCGGCGTCCTGCCAGCTGCCACACTGACACCGATGCTGTCGCGCAGTCCCTACGGTTTCCTTCTTGTTTCCTGATCCTTGCGGCGCACACCCCCGCACACTCGCGAGCAAAGCGCGTCCACGCCGCTGCAGGTGCTCATCCATCACCCCCACCACTCGTCACTCTTCTGCAACACGGTCATATCTCTCCTGCAACAGCGTCCATATCTGCGGACGCACTGTCATGCGCCGGAGACATCTCACTGCCTGTCGTTTGACCTGTCACTGCCTGTCGTTTGACCTGCACGGAGCACAAGAAGTTTGTTTTTGATTGTCATGCGCAGTCCGGCGACGTTTCGGCTCGCGGCGGGCCTTGCAAACTTCTCTCCGGTAGCTCGGCGTATGATCCAGGACACACTTTCTTCACAGTAACGACACAACTTCGACGAGGAGGACTTGCGTGAGTGTCAGACGACTGCTCGTCGCCAGGGCGTTCTGCATGGCTGGGCTTGGGCTGGTGATGTTCGCCGCCGGGCAATCCATACCCATAACCGCACAGGGCCCTGCCGTCGCCGGCTCGGTAGAGCCGCTGCCATCCTTCAGCGAGCCGGCCATCTCGCCCGACCGTGGCGAAATTGCAGTCGTGTCCGGCGGGGACGTCTGGACCGTCTCAGCTGCGGGCGGCGATGCACGGCTCCTGGTCTCGCACGAAGCAACCGAGTCGCGTCCGCTCTATGCTCCTGACGGCGATCGCCTGGCATTTGTTTCGGACCGGACCGGCGGCGGCGATATATACGTGCTCTCGCTGAAGACGGGCGCGCTGAAACAGATCACGTTCGACGATGGGGCTGAGCGGCTGGACGCGTGGTCCGGGACGGCCAGTGGCTGTATTTTTCGTCGACGAGCCGCGACATCGCTGGGATGAACGACCTGTATCGCGTGAAAGTCGGCGGCGGGACGCCGATGCTCGTGAGCGCGGACCGCTACACCGGCGAGTTCTTCGCAGCGCCGTCGCCAGACGGGCTGCGCGTCGCATTCACCGCGCGCGGGAACAGTTCCGGACAGTGGTGGCGCAAGGGCCATTCGCACCTGGACGAGTCCGAGCTCTGGCTCCTCGACACCGCTTCACCATCCACCGCGCCGCGATACGAACGCCTCACCGACCGCGGCGCCAAGCAGATGTGGCCGATGTGGAGCGCCGACGGCCGGAGCCTCTTCTACATGTCCGATCGGAGCGGGGCGCAGAACATCTGGACGATGCCGATGGGCGGTGCGGCCAGGCAGGTTACGCGCTTCACCGACGGCCGCGTGCTCTGGCCGACGATTTCCTACGATGGCCGCACGATCGTGTTCGAGCGCGACTTCGAGGTGTGGAAGCTCGATACCGGCAACGGTCAGGCCAGCAAGGTCTCGATCACGAAGCGCGGCCTGCCGCCGGCACCGGCGATCGAACACCTGACACTGAACAACCAGTTCCAGGATCTCTCGCTCTCGCCCGATGGCCGGAAGGTCGTGTTCGTGGCCCGCGGCGAGATCTGGGCGGCCTCGGCACGGGACGGCGGGGACGCCGTCCGCGTCACGCGCAGTTACGCGCGCGAGTCGCAGATCGAATGGACGCCCGACAGCCGCCGCGTCGTGTACGTGTCGGAGCGCGACACCGTCGCGCACGTGTTTCTGTACGACTTCACCACGTCGCGCGAAACGCAACTGACCAGCGGCGCGACAGGCGACGCGGCGCCGCGCGTCTCGCCCGACGGCAAGTCCGTCGCCTTCGTTCGCGACGGCAAGGATCTGCGGGTGCTGGATCTGACCTCGAAAGCCGAGCGGTCGCTCGCGACAGGCTTTCTGAGTCGAGCCGATCGCGGCGTCGAATGGTCGCCCGACAGTCGGTGGGTGGCGTATCTCGGCCTCAGCGGCAAATCGTTCCGGAACGTTTCTGCCGTTCCCGCCGCCGGCGGCGAGAGCCGCGCGATCAGCGCCTTGCCGAACGGGAACGCGAACAACATCTCGTGGAGCCCCGACGGCACCTACCTCCTCTACAACACGAACCAGCGCACCGAAGAGGGTCAGGTGGTGCGCGTGGACCTCATCCTTCGCACGCCGAGATTCCGCGAGGACCGGTTTCGCGATCTCTTCAAGGACAACGAGCCGGCCAGAACCGCGCCGGGCGAACGCCGGGGCGAACGCGGGGCCGCACCCGACCGAGACCGTGACGCCGAGCCGGCGCGCGATCCGTCGAAGCCGGTCGACATCGTCTTCGACGACATCCGGCGGCGACTGAGCCTGCTTCCCGTCGGCGTCGATGTGACGGCGCAGACGATCAGCCCCGACGGCCGCTCGCTGCTGCTGACCGCCACGGCGGAAGGCCAGCAGAACCTGTACATCTACTCGCTCGACGAGCTGGCGCGCGAGCCCGCTGTCGCCCGGCAGTTGACGTCGACGCCGGGCCCAAAGGCGGACGCGCAGTTCACACCGGACAGCCGCGAGATCTTCTACCTCGAACAGGGCCGTATCACCGTGATGCCGGTCGAGACCCGCCAGGCGCGACCCATCGCCGTGACGGCCGAGCTCGACGTCGACTTCGCGCTGGAAAAGATGGAGGTCTTCCGCCAGGCGTGGACCTACATGCGCGACGGGTTCTACGACGACAAGTTCCACGGCGTGAATTGGGACGCCGTTCGCGCACAGTACGCGCCACGCATCGCGGGCGCCCAGACGCCGTCAGAAATGCGCCGCCTGCTCAACCTGATGGTCGGCGAGCTGAACGCGTCGCACATGGGCGTGGCTGCGGGCGGTCGAGGCGGCGGGGGCGCCGAGAGTCCGTCGGTCGGGCGCCTCGGTCTCCGCTTCGATCGAATGGAATACGAGCAGTCGGGGCGGCTGCGCATCACCGAGATCGTCCCGCTCGGTCCGGTTGCCATCACCCGGCAGGCGAAGGTGGGCGACTACCTGCTCGGTGTGGCCGACGTGAAGATCACCGGGCAGACGAACCTCGACGAGCTGCTGGGGCATGCGGTCGACCGCCGCACGGCGTTGTCAGTCTCGTCCTCTGCTTCGGGCACCGATCCGAAGGAGATCGTCGTCCGCCCCATCAACCAGGCGACGGAAAAGAACCTGCTCTACCGCGAATGGGTCGAATCGAATCGCGCGTACGTCGAGAAGGCGAGCGGCGGACGGCTCGGGTACGCGCACATGAACGACATGTCGGAAGGCGCGCTGCGCCGGTTCTACACCGACCTCGACGCCGACAACCGCGTGAAAGACGGCATCGTCATCGACGTCCGCAACAACAACGGCGGGTTCGTGAACGTCTACGCGATCGACGTCCTCGCGCGGCGCGGCTATCTGATGATGACGCCGCGGGGATTGCCGACCGCACCCGCGCGCAGCATGCTCGGCCAGCGCGCGCTCGAGCTGCCGACGATCCTCGTCACCAACCAGCATTCGCTCTCCGACGCCGAAGACTTCGCAGAAGGCTACCGCACCCTGAAGCTCGGCAAGATCGTGGGCGAGCCGACGTCGGGCTGGATCATCTACACGGGCAGCCAGACGCTCGTCGACGGCTCCACCATACGTATGCCCCAGACGCGGATCACGACGCTCGACGGAAAGACAATGGAGCTGAACCCCCGGCCCGTGGACATCGCGGTGACGCGGCCGATCGGGGAGAGTCTGATCGGGAAAGACACTCAGCTCGATTCGGCTGTCGGGGAGTTGCTGCGGCAACTGTCAGTCGGCAGTCGTTAGTCGTTAGTCGTCAGTCACGGTCTTCAATCCCGGTCGTCAGTCGGCAATCAGCTGCCGGTTTTCACCGGCGAGCGACGCCGGATGACGAAAGGCGCGGTCTCGGATATGATCCGGCCCCTTCCCGATCTCTCTGGCCAAATGAGGCGCTGAGCAGGTTCCTGCTCACGAAGATGGAGGCGACGCGATGAGGGTTCCTGTCAGCATCACCGTCAACGGCCGTCGATACCAACGCGACGTGGAGCCGCGCCTGCTGCTGGTCCATTTCATCCGCGACCTGGGCGGCGTGACCGGAACAAAGATCGGCTGCGACACGAGCCAGTGCGGCAGCTGCACGGTGCTCCTCGACGGCGTTGCGGTGAGGTCGTGCACTTGTCTGGCGGTTCAAGCCGACGGCAGTGCCGTCACCACGATCGAAGGTCTCGCCCCGGCCGGTGCCCTGCACCCGCTGCAGGAGGCCTTCTGGAACAAGCACGGCCTCCAATGCGGCTTCTGTACGCCGGGCATGATCCTCGCGGCGCACGAGTTGCTGAAGCACAATCCGGCGCCGACCGACGAAGAGATTCGCCACGGTCTCGAAGGCAACATGTGCCGGTGCACGGGCTACCAGAACATCGTCCGTTCGGTCCGGGAAGCCGCCACGCTGATGGCAGGGAAGTGACGCATGGCCACCAGAATCTTTGGATCCGGGATTCGCCGCCACGAAGATCCCCGCCTGATGACGGGCACGGCGACCTACACCGACGACCTGACGCTTCCCGGCATGCTCCACGCCGCGATGCTCCGCAGCCCGCACGCGCACGCGCGCATCACGCGGATTGATGTCAGCGGCGCACGGGCAGCACCCGGCGTCGTCGCGGCGTATGCCGGCGCGGACGCCGACGCCCTGAAGCCGGTGCCGTGCGCCTGGCTCCTGCCCAATGCCGCTCTCAAGATCGCAGGCTACCAGGCCATCGCGCGCGACACCGTCCGCTACGTGGGCGACATCGTGGCCGTCGTCGTCGCCGAGACCACCCACCAGGCCTACGACGCGCTCGAGCTCATCCAGGTCGACTACGATCCGCTCCCGTCGGTGACCGATCCCCAGGCCGCGCTCGCAGCGGGCGCCCCACAGCTGCACCCCGACATCCCGAACAACGAGGCCTTTCACTGGACCGTCGCGGGCGGCGACATCGACGCGGCGTTCAGGACCGCCGAGATCGTCGTCAAGGAACGCATCGTCCAACAGCGGCTGATTCCGAACGCGATGGAGCCGCGCGCGGCGCTCGCGCAATGGGGTGGCGCGTCGGGCGATTTGACGCTCTGGAACACGACGCAGAATCCGCACATCCTGCGCTTCCTCTGCTCGGTGGTCACCGGTGTGCCGGAGAACAAGCTCCGCGTGATTGCCCCGGAAGTCGGCGGCGGCTTCGGCAGCAAGATCGCGGCGTATCCGGCCGATTTCATCACGTGCCTCTGCTCGATGAAGTTGAACCGCCCCGTGAAGTGGAACGAGACGCGCAGCGAGAACTACCAGGCCACGACGCACGGCCGCGATCACGTCCAGGAGGTCGAGCTCGCGGCGCGGAAAGACGGGACGATTCTGGGGCTGCGGGCCACGGTCTGGGCCGGCATGGGCGCATATCTGTCGACGGCGGCGCCAGGGATCCCCACCATCCTGCACGGGCTGATGTTGTCCGGCGTCTACAACCTGCCGGCGGTCAAGGAAGACGTCCACGGCGTGTACACGAACACCACGCCGGTCGAGGCGTACCGTGGAGCGGGTCGTCCGGAAGCCACGTTCATGATCGAACGCCTGATCGACAAGCTCGGGAGCACCCTCGGGATGGATGCGGCTGCGATCCGGTTGAAGAACATGATCCCGCGCTTTGAAAACGGGCACGCGGTTGTCACCGGCCTCACCTACGACAGCGGCGACTATCCAGCGGGATTGAAGAAAGTGCTCGACCACGTCAAGTACCAGGACCTGCGCAGGGAGCAGGCCGAGGCCCGCGCGAAGGGCCGCTATCTCGGCATCGGGATGGCCTCGTATGTGGAGATCTGCGGTTTGGGCCCCTCGCAGGTGGCCGGGGCGATCGGCTTTCAGGGCGGCTTGTGGGAGAGCGCGATCGTCCGCGTGCACCCGACCGGCAAGGTGCAGGTGTTCATCGGCGCCTCGCCGCACGGGCAGGGCGAGGAGACCACGTTCGCGCAGCTGGTCGCGAGCGAGATTGGCGTGGATGTCAACGATGTCAAGGTGATGCACGGCGACACCGACAACACCCCCATGGGCTGGGGCACCTACGGCAGCCGGACCACCGCGGTCGGCGGCGCCGCGCTGATCCTGGCCACGCGGAAGGTCAAGGAGAAAGCCAAGGTGGTCGCGGCACACCTGCTCGAAGCCGCGGTCGAAGACATGGACTATGCGGACGGCAAGTTCTTCGTGAAGGGGTCGCCCGACAAGGCGAAGACGATCCAGGACGTGGCGCTGATGGCCAACGTGTCGTGGAACATGCCGGCGGGCGTCGAATCGGGCCTCGAAGCGTCGATGTTCTACGACCCGCCGAACTTCACGTATCCGTTCGGATCGCACGTGGCGGTCGTCGAGATCGACCCCGAGACCGGCCACATCGATCTCAGGCGCTATGTCGCGCTCGACGACTGCGGTCCGCAGATCAACCCGGTGATCGTCGAAGGCCAGGTGCACGGGGGCGTCGTCCAGGGCATCGGCCAGGCGCTCTGGGAGGAGGCCGTGTACGACGCGAACGGCCAGCTCGTCACCGGGTCGATGCTCGATTATGCTCTGCCTCGCGCCGACCAGCTGTGCGACATCGAGGTCATCAGCACCGTGACGCCGTCGCCGCATCACCCGCTCGGGTTGAAGGGCATCGGCGAAGCCGGCACGATTGCTTCGACCGTCACGGTGTACAACGCCGTGATGGACGCGCTCGCACCGCTCGGCGTGACCACGATTCGGATGCCGATGACCGCCGAGCGCGTGTGGCGAGCCATGCAGCAGGCACAGCCGGCGAACAGGAGCTAGCCATGTATTCCGCGGATTTCAACTACTATCGCGCGGCCTCCGTGGCTGAAGCCACTGATCTGCTGAAAAAGAATCCCGGCGCGAAGATCCTCGCCGGCGGACACAGCCTGATTCCGTTGCTGAAGCTTCGATTGGCGGCGCCGCCCGCGGTAGTCGATATCGGGCGCATCGACGAGCTGCGTGGCGTGTCGGTGACAGACGGTGTCGTGCGGATAGGCGCCCTGACCACGCACGCCGCGGTGGCCGCGTCACCTGACCTGCGGACGCATTGCCCGGTGCTCGCCGAGGCGGCACATCTCATCGGCGATCCCGCGGTGAGAAACCGCGGCACCATCGGCGGCAACGTCGCGCACGCCGATCCGGCGTCCGATCTCCCGACTGTCCTTGCTGCGCTCGGCGCCCGGTTCGTCGTCGCCGAGGAGACGACCACCACAACCGTGGACGCAGCGAGCTTCTTCACCGGCATGATGACGACCGCGCTTGGCGAGCACGCGCTGCTGACGGCGATCGAAGTGCCCGCGACGTCGAAAGGCCAGGGTGCGGCGTATGTGAAGTTCACGCATCCCGCCTCGCGGTACGCCGTGGTCGGTGTCGCCGCGATCCTGACCGTCAGCGCCGGGACGTGCTCTGCCGCCGCCGTGGCCGTAGGAGGTCTCGTGCCCCTGCCCAGGCGGGCGGCGAGAGTCGAGAACGCCCTCGTCGGTCAGTCGCTCACCGCCGAGACCATCGCCAACGCGGCGAGCAAGATCGTCTCGGATCTCGGCGACGACATCCTCGGCGATATCTATGCATCCGCGGACTACCGGAAGGCCGTGGCCCCGGTGTGGGTCAAGCGGGCCCTGACCGCCGCTGCCGCCCGCGTAGTGTAATGCTGCCCGCCTCCGTCGCGTCTATCGAGCAGCTGCAGGCGCTGCTCGAGCGCCAGCTTTACATCGCGGATCGGGGTCTGGCCACGTCGATCTATCTCGCCCTCAGGCTGCAGCGCCCGCTCCTCCTCGAGGGCGAGGCGGGCGTCGGCAAGACCGACGTCGCAAAGGTGCTCGCGTCGGGCTTCGACATCGATCTCATACGGCTGCAGTGCTACGAAGGCCTCGATGTCAGCCACGCCGTGTACGAGTGGAACTATGCGCGCCAGCTCCTCGAAATCCGGTTGATGGAGGCGGCTGGCGCCGTCGACCGCCGGGCGGCCGCCAAGGAGCTCTTCGGCGAAGAGTTCCTGATCAAGCGTCCGCTGCTCCAGGCCCTGA
Organism: uncultured Acidobacteriota bacterium; assembly: GCA_963771395.1. Taxonomy (GTDB): domain Bacteria; phylum Acidobacteriota; class Vicinamibacteria; order Vicinamibacterales; family 2-12-FULL-66-21; genus DATBJJ01. The sequence goes on from CAVYTY010000001.1 coordinate 60,569, forward strand.
CGCGGGCTGGAGATCGACCCCCGGTTCTGCTGATCGACGAGCTGGATCGCGCGGACGAAGAGTTCGAGGGGTTTCTGCTGGAGCTGCTGTCCGAGTTTCAGATCACCATTCCCGAGCTCGGAACGATCCGCGCGGCCGTGCCGCCGGTCGTCGTCATCACGTCGAACCGCACGCGGGAGCTCAACGATGCCCTGAAGCGGCGGTGCCTGTACTTCTGGATCGACTATCCCGACTTCGACAAGGAACTGCGCATCGTCAAGGCGAAAGTGCCGGACGCGCCGGCGCGGCTTGCCGAGCAGGTGACGGCGTTCGTCCAGGAGCTGCGGACAACCGACCTCTACAAGGCCGCAGGTGTGTCGGAAACGCTCGACTGGATCGCGGCTCTCATCGCGCTCGACCGGACGGAGCTCGATCCGGCCACGATCGACCTGACGCTCGGGATACTCCTCAAGAGCCAGGACGACATCGCGTCGGTCCGCGGCGAGAGGATTTCAGAGCTCCTGAACCGGACGCGGACGGGGGCGTGAGCTACCTCCTCCACAACCTGCTGCATTTCGGGCGACTCCTGCATTCGCTCGGGCTCGACGTTCACGCGGGCCGGATGGTCGACGTCACGAGCGCGCTCGAGCACATCGACATCGGCCGGCGGTCGGATGTCTTCTTCACGCTGCAGTCGCTCCTGATTCACCGGCCCCAGGACATCGAGGCGTTCGCCGAGGCGTTCCGGGTGTTCTGGCGCCGGCCGCCGGGTGAGTGGTCCGCCAACGATCTTCGGGCGCTCGGCGAAGAGCGGCTGACGCCGCGACCGGAACCGGCGCCCGCTTCGTCGAGCCGGGCCGAAGCCGCAAGCGAAGGCCGGCGGTTCGGCGCGCCTCGAGTGGACGGGCCCGTCGGGGATTCGCCCGCGGCCGACGACGTGGCGCTCGCCCCGCTCGCGGAACCTGTCGAACGCGTCGACCCTGGAAGTTACGGATCCGAGGACGTGTCGCGCGTGAAGGACTTCGAGCAGTTCACGGAAGAAGAGCTCGAGCGCGCGAAGGCGATGATCGCCACGCTCAGGTGGAATCCCGGCTGGCGACTCACCCGGCGGTGGGCGCCCGGTCGCGGCAACGCGCTCGATCTGCGGCGCGTGGTTCGGCGCAACATCCGCTACGGCGGCGAACCGCTGGTGCTGCCGACGCGCGGTCGCACGGTGAAGCGCCGGCCGCTGGTGCTCATCTGCGACGTGAGCGGCTCGATGGAGCGCTACGCGCGGATGTTGCTCCACTTCATGCACAGCCTGGCCGGCGGTCTCGATCGCGTCGAGGCGTTCCTCTTTGCCGCGCGGCTCACGCGCATCACCCGCGAGCTCGTGCGGCGCCGCACTTCCGACGCCGTGCCGGACATTCCGAGACGCGTGCCCGGCTGGGGCGGCGGCACCAGGATCGGGGACGCCCTGCGGACGTTCAACGTCCGATGGGCGAACCGCGTGCTCGGGCACGGGGCGGTCGTGCTGCTGATTTCAGATGGCTGGGATCGCGGCGAGCCGGATCTCCTGCGCCGGGAAATGGGACGGCTGCAGCGGCGCTGTCATCGTCTCATCTGGCTGAACCCGCTGCTCGGATCGGCCGAGTATCAGCCTCTGACGCGCGGCATGCAGGCCGCGCTCCCTTTCGTGGACGACTTCCTGCCGGTGCACAACCTCGCGAGCCTCGAAGCCCTCGCGGAGCACTTGAATCGGCTGCCGGAGCGCCGGGCTACCGGCCGGGCAAGCGGACGTGACCGGCTTTGGCCTGCAGGCACCCGAAGAACCGGTCCATCATCATCTTCGACACCGACCCGAGAAGCCGCTGACCCACGCGCGCGATGAGTCCGCCGACCTGTCCCTGCCCTGCGACGTTGACTACCGTCGACTCCTGCTGGGCGACGAGCTCCACCGTCGCCTCGCCCATGACGAAGCCGGGGGTTCCTTGCCCTTGGACGACGAGCCGGTACGAGTGCGGTGGCCGCTTGTCGAGGATCGCCACAGTCCCCGCATAGCGGCCCGTCACTGCCGCAATCGCCAGCGTCAGGTCGGCCCGGTACCGATCCTCGCCGATCGGTTCGAGACGGTCGCATCCCGGAAGGCAGGACGCGACGACCTCGGGGTCGTTGAGCAGAGTCCAGACGGTATCGGGCGGCGCGGCGAACGTGTACAGACCCTGACAGATCCATGCTGGCCAGAGGATAGCACCGCTCGAACAAGCCAGGCTTGCAACTCGGCGGCATTGCATCGTGATATAAGCGCCTGCACACACGCCTCGAGGAGCAGACATGCGCGAGTTGTCCAGCGAGCTGCGGTTCGCCTGCCGCCGGCTTCGGTCCACCCCGGCGTTCACGCTTTTCTCGATCGTCACGCTCGCGCTCGGCATCGGTGCCACGACCGCGATCTACTCGGTGGTGTATGCAGCGTTCCTTCGACCGCCGGCCTTGAAGGATCCAGACCGGGTGGCCAATCTCTACCAGCGGGACCCTCGGTCAGTCCCCAGCCTCCCCATGATCGCGTTGTCGCCGGCGGACTACCTCGACTACAAAACCTCGCAGACCAGCTTCGAGCATCTAGCCGCCTGGGCTCGCTTCCTGCATTCGCTCGTGGCAGACGGGGTTGCCGAACTGGTCTCGGGTGAGATGGTCGGCGGCGACTACTTCTCCGTCGTCGGCATCGACGCTGCGCTCGGCCGCACCCTCCAGCCAGCCGACGATCGTCCGGGCGCGGCTCGCGTCATCGTGTTGAGCCACACGCTCTGGCGCCTGCGGTTCGGCGCCGATCCTCGCGTTGTCGGCCGCACCGTCAACCTCGGCGGGGACACGTTTCTGCTCAGCGCCGACCTGCAGCTTGCGCCGGGTTACGCGATGCAGTTCGCCCCCGAGTTCAACGTGTCGGTCGCAGCAGTCGCCTGCGGCAGCACGCTGCTCGCGCTCCTTGTATTCGGCGTCATTCCGGCGCTGCACGGCGCCAGGGCGAACGTTCGTGAAGCCCTGGCGTCGGACGTGTCCGGCGCAGGGACGACGCGCTGGCGAGGCCGCCGCAATCTGATCGCCTGCGAGGTTGCTGTCTCGGCCGGCCTCGTCTCCGTGGCGGTGCTCTGCGCGCAGCAGGTCATCGCCACCGCGAGGCACGAGTCGGGGCTCGACCTCGACCACATCGCCGCTGCCAGCGTCGATTTTCGCATGCAGAAGAAGGACGAGACGTACGGACGCCGAGTCCTGGACGAGGTGCTCCATCTGGCGCGCCTGCAACCGGGCGTCGAGAGCGTCGCCGCCTCATCCGGACTTCCGATGGGGATCGGAACACCTGGCGCCACTGTTGCGGCGACAGACGAACGGCGTCCGTCCGGAATGCTGACCGGCGCATATGCCGAGCTCGTCGCGGCCACGCCGGACATCTTCCGTGCCCTGGGCATCGATCTCGTGGCGGGCCGGGCCTTCGACGAGCGCGACACCGCAACATCGGGAGCCGTGGTGATTCTCAACCGCACCATGGCGAAGGGCATCTTCGGCGAGACTGACCCGGTCGGCCGCGAGGTGGTCGTCCAGCGGCGACAGTGGGTGGGCGAGGACGTTCCTGCAGTCCAGGTCGTTACAGTGGTCGGAATCGCGCAAGACACGGACGTCGGCAGCGTAGGTCGCCGCGACGGCAGCGGCGTCGTCTATCGGCCGTTCGCGCAGCACTACGAGCCGGCCGTGACCATCGTGGCGCGGTCGCTGGCGGAATCCCAGGGCCATGCCCGACGCGTTGCGCCGGATGGTCCAGCGCGTCGACCCAGACACCGCGATTGTTCGCGCCGTTACCGGCCGAGAGCTCGAGGCCGCCGGCTCACAAGTTCTCAGGGTCGGCGCCGCGGCGTCCGGCCTGCTCGGCGGCCTGGCACTCGTGCTTGCGATGGCTGGGCTCTGCGGAGTGATGGCGGACCTCGTCATGCGGCGCACGCGCGAAATCGGCATCCGGATGGCACTTGGGGCCGACCGGGGCCGCATGCTGCGGATGGTCCTGTTGGATGGCGCACGCCCCGTGGTGCTAGGCCTGGCGATTGGAACGGCGCTCGGCATACTCGCTCGACTGGCGTTCCGTCCGATGTTCATCCGCATGCTGCCGGCGTTCGACCCGATGGTCTTCCTGGTCGTCCCCGCTGCGTTCTTCCTGGCGGCGCTGCTGGCGTCGTATCTCCCGGCGCGGCGCGCGGCACGAGTCGATCCAAACGTGGCGTTGCGGCACCTGTAGAGGGGGCCGCATTGGGTGAGCTCGAGTAGCGGAGAGCCGGGGCCAACCTGCTGCGAACTCGTGCGTCAGCTAGGCGTTATCGGAGGTGCTATGAGAGCCGATCTCAGGATCACCTGCCGGCACCACGTTGTCAGTGGCGATGCGGAAATGAAGGCGAACCGCAGCTGCCACCTCACGCGTCATACTCGCGACATCTTCGAGTTTTCTGGCACACAGTCCCGGATGAGCGACTGGACGTCGTCTAGAGTCACCGGTAGCGCGACCATTCAATCTTTCCTTGCTCTGTGGGTCATCGCCGGACCAGATGGTTCTGAGGAGCCGCGGTTTCCTTTTGCAGTCGAATGATACCGATTCAACTCTGGCGGGTCTTCGCCGAAACTCAATAGCGCACCGTCGAACGATCGCCGGCCTGGCGACTCGGTCCGGACCGACCTGCCGAGCGATACACGGGGCGCCTCGCGCACGAGTAGTGGCAGCCGACTACCAAAGTACTGCTCCGCCTCGTACACGTTGTGGGCCCGGCATCGGAGCTCGAGATTCTCGACGACCGTTCGCCCACCCGCTGCATACGGTTCCACGTGGTGGAACTCCAGAAAACCGCGCTCCGTACATCGCTCTTGTGAGCCGACGAACGCACACTGCCCGCCATCGCGCTTCCACACCTCCCTCCTCGCCGCCGCAGGAACATGACGTGAACCCGGGGCCAGCGGCCGAGCCGCGCGTGGTCGCGCAGCGGCGGCGATCCTGGACTTCTCCAAATCAACCAGCAGCAGCGTCAATGCGCGATCGAAGATCGCGGCGGGATCGCCGCTCGGAATCGAGTGCCTCAACAGGTCCTGTGCTCGGCGCAGCTTGTCGTGCGTCACGCGGGAGATGGTGAACTGCACCTTGTAGCGTTCGGGCGAGAGCGGCGTCACGATGGCCGGCCGCAGCGTGGGACTCGGCGCGCCTACAGGATCGGGGTCGTCTTCGGCGGTGGGCTCGCCCGACGGGAGCCCGAGAGTGCCCTGCGGCGGCGGTTCTGGAAGCTTGCGCACCGTCGCCGGAACTGCCGGCTGCGGTCGCAGGCGCGCCACGATGTGCTCGACCTCCCGCTTGGTCTTGTGACGCGCCTCGTTGAGCACGTCGCAGTAGTTGGCAGGCGTCAGGTGCGGCGCCAGGAGCGTGACGACGGTCAGCGTCACAGAGCCGTCAGTCAACAGGTCCAGTGCGACCGGGAACCTGCGAGCAGTCCGCGCGGCCTCGATCCGTCCATAGGCGGCGTGCTCCGACAGGTGGAGCACTTGCGTACAGTAGGTAAAAAGGGACGAACAGCCCTCCCCGAGATACAGCCGCCGCGCATCGAGCTGCGCCAGCAGTGCAATGAGACGAGCTGTCGCCTCGCGCTCACGTCCGGCGGCGACCCTGGCCTCCGCGAGCAACTCCTCGTCGGAGAGGTGAGAGAGACAATCAATCGTATTCGTCATGTCCCTTTGTAGCACCGCAGTTCTTGCCATTCGACGACGCTTCCGTCGCGCGATCGATGTCCCGACCAGCTTTCGCAACCAATTCGTCCGGAATGTCGTGCTGGGGGCGTGTCGGGCCGTTCTGCAGCGCATTAGGACACGACGCGTGACGCGACGAACTGTGGGTCGAAAAACCTGTCAAGAACTTTCTTGGTCCGGACCGTTGACATAGGTAACAGATCCAGACCGGGGACATGGATAACAGATCTCAGGCATGTTGTGACAGGCTATTGAACAAGATGGCGCCTGGGCGGTGGCGGTCAACGTCGGTGACATCCTCACCAACCATGGGCTCGTTCGTCAGCGCGGCCGCGGCCGGTGTAGTGCCTCGCCGACTCTATGCCGCCGAACGCGATCTGGTATCCGGATTTCAAAATTCACTTCCCGGTCGGCGAGGCCCGCTGTCATCCGCTGACGATCATGGATGGCTTCATTGCGCTGTCAGGCGTCGCCGCGGCCCTCTCCGCGCCCGTGCAGGACGTCTTCGCAGCGGCCTTTCGCGAGTTTGGGCTGCCACAGGCGTCAGAACCTCACCATGCGGATGTCAGTGGCCCGGTTTACCCCCATTCAAACGAAGGCTGAGCACCAGGTGTCTCTTCTTGCCGTTCGTTGTGGCTCGGCCACACGCACACTGACCGGACCTCGCGCTCTCGTGGCATTGACCGACCGGCGGCGCTACGCCACAGCCCTAGTCAATCCGAGGATCTCGTCGCGGGTCGCCGGCTGCATCAGTATCGAGCATGAACACTGCGCGGGTGCCGGCCCTGGCCGCGAGCGCAACGGGCAGGGGCGACGCGGGCGTGGTCAGGGCCTCCCGCACGACTGCGGCCTTCGACCGGCCGAAAGCGGCGACGTAGATCTCTGCACCGTCGAGCGCCGCGAGCGTCAACGTCAATCGCCCCGGCGGGGGCTTGGGCGAGTCCGTGACCGCCACCACGCGGCGGGATGTTTCCCGGAGCGCCGGGTGACCTGGAAACAACGAGCAGACGTGCCCGTCGGGTCCGACGCCCAGCAGCACGACGTCGAACCGTGGCGGATCGCCGAGGACGCGGACGAGATCGGTTTCGGTACGCCCTCGCCCCGGCGTCGAGATCCGCGCCATCAGCCGGCATTCTGTGCACGCGTGCCCGGTCGATCCCCACACGCTCCAACAGCAGTTCGTTGGCCAGTCGATAGTTGGACTCCGGGTGGTCCGGCGGAACAGCGCGCTCATCGCCGAAGAACACGTCCACCAGGCCCCAATCGATTGCCGCCTCGGCAACGACGGGCAGGAACGCTTGTGCCACGGACCCGCCTGGCAGGACGAGCGACAAGGCGCGGCCGCCCGTCTGTGCGCGGCGAGCCCCGAACGCAAGCCGATCGGCGAACACACGCGCGAGCCCGGCAGGGTCAGCAACGATTGTTTCGACAGGCAAGGGCTGCAATTTACTACAGCCGCCCGACAAAACGTCCAGCTGAACTCTGAGCGCGTGCTCGGAAATTCGAACTCGAGTCATGCACGGGCCGACGGCTTTCTTCACGATGAGCACGATGGCCACGAAGAGAACACGTTTCTTGGAAGCTCATCGTGACCATCGTGCCATCGTGTCCATCGTGAAGGCGAGCCGTCGGCCGGTTCCGATCGCCGCTCGATTGAGCACCGTCCATGTCGCGCGTTTGCCAAGAGAGACCCAACAGAGAATACTGACCACAAGGTCAGAGGTGTCAGCGGTGAACCGGAACGAGCGAGGCGCGCCAGGTCGTCTGGTCGATGCCGGCGGGTTGCGACTATATGTGCACTGCTCGGGGTCTGGAACGCCGGCGGTCGTGTTGGAGGCGGCCCTCGGCGGTTCGTCCATCAGCTGGTCGCTCGTCCAGCCCGACCTGGCGCAGCTGACCCGCGTCTGCAGCTACGATTGCGCAGGCTTCGGGTGGAGCGATCCCGGCCCGATGCCTCGCACGGCCGGCCGGGTGGCCGACGAGCTTCGGGTGCTGCTGGAGTGCGCGGACATTCGGCCACCATTCCTCCTGGTCGGGCATTCCTTCGGCGGCCTGGTGATGCGCATCTTTGCGGCGAGACACCGCGAGGAGGTCGCGGGTCTCGTGCTCGTCGATCCCGCGCATCCCGAAGATTGGGTCACGCCGGCGCCGAAAGAGCAGCTCAAGATCGACCGCGGCATCCGCCTGTGCCGCCAAGGATTGACGGCCGCGCGGTTTGGCGCCGCGCGTGTCGTCAACGGGCTCGTCACGCTCGGCCTGTTCGGCGTAGCACGCGGCCTGGCGAGAGTCGTGAGCCGCGGCGGCCTGTCGCGGGAAGACGAAGGCATTCTGGCCCCGCTCTGGAAGCTCCCGCCAGAAACGCGGAAACCCCTGCGGCAGTTCTGGACCCAGGAGAAGTTCTTCGAGGCGCTCCGCAGCCAGATCGCCTCTATCTCGGTGAGCGCCGCGGAGACCCTCGACGCCGCAGCCGAAGGATACGGCGATCTACCGCTCGTGACGATCTCGTCCACCGACCCGGGCGACTACCGCCTGGGCCAGCAAGAGGCGCTGGCGCGCCTCTCCAGCCGCGGCCGCCACGTCGTCGCATCGAACAGCAGCCACTGGATTCCGCTCGACCAGCCGGGGGTGGTGGTCGATGTCATTCGAGAAATGTTGGAGACTCGCTGAAAGTCTGAAGCCTGACGTTTGAAGTCTGAAGTATGGAAGGCTGAAGTGCGACGTGGGAAGTGGAAGCGGGAAGTGAAGTGTGAAGTTCGAAGTTCGAAGCCGTCCTCATATTCGACGCTTTCGAGCCTGTCTGGATTTCGGTTCCCTTTCCTCCGACTCTCCCCTCACTTTTCGCACTTCACACTTACACTTCCACTTCGCACTTTCGACGACTTTCACACTTCACGCTTCGCACTTCACTTCCCGCTTCCACTTCCAAGTTCCCACTTCCGGACTTCCCCACTTCAGACTTCAAACGTCAGACTTCACACTTTCAGCGAGCTGCCTTCCGCAGGATGCGCGCGAGTGTCGCCAGCGTTTTGCCATCAAGGCTCACGACCGCGCGGACGACGTAGTCGCCGGGCGCCAGTTGACCGATGGGCACGACACCAGTCGCGCGCCGCCGGTCCGCATCCTTCGTTCCCTCCATGGCCACGATCGCGCCCGGCACGCGCACGAGTGCGGGTCCGTCTTCGCTCGCTGCCAGCTCCATCGCCACCGAAAGCGTGCCGGCCGGGGCCAGCCCGAACATCTCGAAGTAGCCGTTGGCCGTGGGCTCGTTGACGTACTGGAGCTTCGGGACGAAGTTGCGTTCGTAGGCGACGCCGAGCACCATCGTGCTCAGCGTCAAACCTCCCGTCGTGACCGACTCGGCCGAGATTTCGTAGTCAGCCGACCCGCGCCGGCCCGTGGTATCGATCGCGGCAACCCTCAACCGATAGCGGCCCGGCGAGGCGAGTCCGGCCGACATGGCCGGCAGCGACGCCAGCTCGCGCGCGTTGGCGGTCCATTGAGCGACGAGCCGGCCCCGCTGATCGACCAGACCGAACGCGGCAGACTCGAGCGTCACGGAGCGATCGATAGGCTCGACGAGCGCCACGACGGTGAGCTTGGCGTCGCCGGGATTGGGCGACGCCATGCCGACGACGCGAAGTGGCAGATCGAGATAGGTCTTGCCGTCGCGCAGCATGGTCTGCGGCGTCAGCGCGGGCTTCTTGCCGTCGGCTTTGGCGATGACCAGGTTCGGAAGCGCCTTCACCTTGGTCTCCGCCCGCGCGACGTTGAGCTCGACGCGATGCGACGCCCCGTTCCGCTCGTTGGGTCTCGGCTCGAATCCGACCAGATAGTAGCCGGCGCTCTCGCGTGCGATCCGGGCAAACGCACTGCGATCGGACGGCGTCAGCCGCAGCAGCACGCCGCTCGTCACTCCGGCCAGGCTCTCAATCCCCGCCAGCTCCTCGTCGGAGCTGCGGAACCGGCTCGCCGTCGGATCGACGAACGTGGTCCTCGCGGTATCAATCACGAACTCGTCCGGCTTGACCACGTAGACGTGTGCGCGCGCGAGGCTGGCCGCGATCCCTACCTCGTCGTAGTGAACCGATCGGAGCTCGCACGGGCCCGGCGGGCCGGACAACGGGGCGTCGCGCCTCGGCAGCATCATGCCCGACGAGACGAAGATGATCGTTTTGGGACCTTCGATGTGCGCGAGACCGGTAAGGTGATCCGCAAGGGCGTTGAGCGTGTCTCGCGTGCGGCACCCTTTGTCCGAATCGGTCGTCTGCCGCGACGCCTGACCCGTGATCGTCGGGAGGATCTTCAACACCCGCTCGTGATCTCTCGTCGGCTCGGCGAGGATGCCGCCGTAGGGCATGGTCACGAGCCCGACAAAGTCGCGCGGCGAGAGGGCCGCGACGAACTCGGCGGCCGCGCCGGTGGCCTGCTGCGCGACGTTCGCACGGATCGAGTCGGTTTCGAGAATGATGACGATCGTGCGCCCAGAGTCGTCGAGCGCGTTCGTGCCGAACGGCAGCGGCAGGAGCTTCGTGGGCACGCGGGCCAGCCCGGGCGAGCCCGTATCGGCGAGACGGACGAAACGGAAGAAACGGATATCGCGCGGCCGGCCGTCGACCTTGAGCGTGACGTCACCGGCGGCGAGATCGGCCACGGGCCTGCCGTCCTGCGACAACGCGAGGAAGTCCAGCCTGACGAGATCGACGGAGGCCTGCGTCTGCGGGGCCTGTCGCGCCCGGAGCCCGGCTGTGGCGGCCAGAACAACAAGCCCCGGGATCAGGAATCGGCCGGCGAACCCCGCTGACATGGTCGGATGATACTACTCAGGAAGAAAGTGTGAAGTCTGAAATCTGAAGTCTGAAGTGAGGAAGTCTGAAGTGAGGAAGTCTGAAGTGGTAAGTGAGAAGTAAGAGTAAGAAGTAAGAGTAAGAAGTAAGACGGGCGGCAATGAGGCACTGCACCCTTCAACTTTCAACTTTCAACTTCCCCTTCCGACTTCCACTTCCGACTTCCAACTTCACACTTCCCTACTTCAGACTTCGCACGTCAGACTTCAGACTTTCTGCCCGTACGGGAACCCCGTCCGCCGCCCACATGCCGCGTCCGTATGTCGCGATCACGATGACGTGGTCCCGCGGGTGCACCTGCAGGTCCGAGACCTGCGTCGAGGGAAGGTTGCCGCCGAGCACGTGCCACTGGCGTCCGGCTGTGGTCGTCACGAAGGCGCCGAAGTCGGTTCCCACATAAAGGATGTTCGCGTCCGTCGGATCCTCGCGTACCACGTTGACCGGCCCGGCGGGCACGTTGGCCGCGATGCTCGTGAACGTCTTGCCGTTGTCGGTGGACTTGTAGATGTAAGGCGCAAAGTCGTCGTCTTCGCGGCCGCGCAGCGTGACGAAGATGGTGCCCTCGGCATGGCGCGACGGCACGATGCGGGACACCCACTTGCGCGCCGGCAGTGCGGGCGTCAGATCCACCCAGCTCTTGCCCCCGTCGATCGTGACGTGGAACCTGCCATCATCCGTGCCGGCGTAGAGCACGCCGGGCTTCGCAGGTGACTCGGCCAGCGCGACGATGGTCTGGTACGGAATCGCGCTCGAGCTCTTCAGCAACATCGAAGACGAGTCGTTGCTGGTGAGGTCCGGGCTGATGCGCTCCCAGGTGTCCCCGCGATTCGTGGAGCGGAACACGAACTGGAAGCCGGCGTAGACGGTCGCCGGATCGTGCTGGGAGGCGACGATTGGCGCCATCCACTGCGCGCGCAATTCCGGATCGCCCTCGCCGCTGAGCGTGGCCGGCGGCCTGATGTTCGTCACCCCCACCCTGCCGCGGCCACGGCCCTGGGGCTGGGCTCCCGCCTGAGCGGCGCCGCGGCCGGCGGCCGACTGCGCCACATCTTCCCGCGTGAAGTTGCCGTAGAAGCCGTGCGAGTACACGATGTCGTTGTTCGAACGCTCGATCGCGTGATGCGAACCTTCGCCGCCCGGCGCATTCGACCAGGCGACGGCGGGAATCCTGTCGCGGCCTTTACTCAGATCCACCACGCCACGCCGGCTCCCGTAGTCCTGAATCGATCCGTAGGCCCAGACGGGCGTACTGTTGTCGAGCGTGACGTTGTAGAACTGAATCCCGCCGGCCGCGACGTCGTACGTCCACGTCTTGCCCGCGTCTGCCGAGCGGTAGAATCCACCGTCGTTGGCGTTGTAGAGGACCGCCGGGTTCGCCGGATCGATCCAGAGCCCGTGATGGTCGCCGTGCATCCCGCGCAGCGTGGTGAAGGTCTTTCCCGCATCCCGCGACACGTTCAGGCCGAGGCCGAGCGTGTAGATCGTGTTCTCGTCGGCCGGATCCACGCGTATCTGCCCGAACACCCATCCGTAGGTGCCGGAGTGGCCCATCATGAACTCGTTGTTCTCGGTGACCTTCCGCCAGGTCGCGCCCTTGTTGTCGGACCGGTAGACTTCGGCGGACTTGATGCGGCCCTCGAAAATCGGCCGGGTGTAGGCGTCGCGCTCGCCCTCGCGGGGCGGCCGCCCAGGCTCGTAGTTGTCGACGAACGCGTAGAGGACGCTCGCGTTCGAGCGCGCGACATCGAGGCCGATCCGGCCGCGGAACTGCGCGGCCGGAAGCCCCTGGTTCGCTTCGCTCCATGTCCTGCCGGCATCGGTGGTCTTCCAGATCCCGCCCTCCGTGTGGTCCGGTTCCGTGCGCGGGTCGCTCCACTTCCGGCGGACGCGCTGCCACATCGCGGCGTAGAGCGTGTTCGGGTCCGCCGGATCCATCACGAGATCGATCGCGCCCGTCCGCGGGCTCCGATAGAACACCTTCGACCACGTGCCTCCGCCGTCGGACGTCTTGAACACGCCGCGCATGTCGTTGTCGGTCCACTCGTGCCCCGACGCGGCGACGTAGACCACATCAGGATTCGTGGGATGGACGACGATGCGCGCGATGGTCTGCGTGTCGGTGAGCCCGGAGTGCGTGAAGGTCTTGGCGCCGTCCGTGGATTTGTAGACGCCGACGCCGGCCATGGACGCGCGGAACAGGTTGGCCTCGCCCGTGCCGACCCACACGACGTCGGCGTTCGATGGCGCGACCGCGACGTCGCCGATGCTCGTCGATGCCTGATGCTCGAAGATGGCCTGCCACGAGGCGCCATCGTCGTCGGTCTTCCACACGCCGCTCGTCGCATAAGCGGCATAGATGCGGCGCGCGCCGTTCCTGTTTGCCACCGCGACGTCGGTTGCGCGGCCGCTGATATTGGTCGGACCGAGCGGCTGCCAGGCGATGCCCCGGTACGGAGACGACTGCATCATCGCGCGATACGAGTCGTAGGCCTTGCGCAGATACTCGGCGTCTGCCTTCTGGCCTTGCTGTGCCCGCACATGTGGCACGAGCGCGACGATGAGACCCGAGAGAAGAGCAAGGCAGAACGCGCGACTCGACCGCTTCAGGATCATCCCTCAAGCGTATCACCGGCAGAATGGTCAGGGGACGAGCTGGGCCGACCTGTGAAGTCGGACTTACTTTTTCTTCCGGCTGCCTGACGATCGGGTGCTGGCCGACTGACGGATCCGCGGCCACGCCTCGCGCAGCAGGTCGCGTGTCTCGTCATAACTCAGCCAGCGCAGCGCCTGTTTGTATTTCAGCCAGCGCAGGCGTCGGCCTTCCCGCTGCCTGCCGGAATCGGCGGTCTTGACGACGAAGTAGTGAACCCGATACGTGTTCTCGCCGAACTCGTAGGCCATCCTCCCCGCAGGAGCGACGACTCTGCCCTCGATGCCGGCTTCCTCGCGGGCTTCGCGCACCGCCGCCGCCTTCAACGTCTCGCCGTCTTCGACGTGGCCCTTCGGAAAGATCCAGTTGTTGGGGTTTCGCCGCGCCGTGACGAGCAGAATCCGCGGCTCGCTCTTCCCGCTCGCACGACGATGGCGCCCGCCTGCCTGAACTTGGCCATGGACTCGGTTGTCGGGCAATTGTAGCAAGGCCCGCGCTCGCGACACAGCGAAGGTCGGAGCTTGCGGAGTCCCGGCCGATGGCTCATGCTGACGTCATGAGACTCTTCGGTGCACCTGCTGGCGGCGCTCGCGCTCTGTCTCCCGCTCGCCGCGCACGCGAGCGATCGGCCGTTGCGCGTCGTCGACTCCGTGGATCTGAACCGGTATGCGGGTCGCTGGTATGAGGCCGCCAGGTTCCCCAACAAGTTTCAGGATCAATGCACTGGCGACGTCGTCGTCCACTATGCCCTGAGAGCCGATGGCCGGATTGATGTGGTGAACAGTTGCCGCACCACGGGGGACGCAGCTGGATTCGGCTCGCGGCATCGCACGCAAGGCCGGCGACGGGCAGAGCAACGCGAGGCTGGAGGTGCGCTTCGCGCCGGCGATCCTGTCGTTCCTCCGTGCGGTGTGGGGCGATTACTGGATCATCGGGCTCGGACCGGACTACACCTGGGCCGTCGTCGGAACACCGAGCCGGGAGCACTTGTGGATCCTCTCGAGGACGCCGGCGATGAGCGCGTCGAGCTACGACCGGGCGATCGAGATCGCCAGGGGCAACGGATTCGACGTGACGAAGCCTCGTAAAGACGACCAACGACAGCCGGCTCAGTCTGCCGCGACGCCTACCGGACAGGTCACGCCCGTGCCGCCAAGCCCGCAGTACCCGTTCGGGTTCTTCGACAGATATTGCTGGTGATAGTCCTCGGCGTAGTAGAACTCCGGCGCCGGCAGGATCTCGGTCGTGATGGCGCCGAAACCGCGCTTCGACAACTGCTCCTGAAAGCACGTCGCGTGATCGGAGCGCGGCGTCGCGCTGCGCGTCGTCGAACGCGTAGATGCCCGAGCGATACTGCGTGCCGGCGTCGTTGCCCTGGCGCATCCCCTGCGTGGGGTCGTGATTCTCCCAGAATGTCTTGAGCAGCGCGTCGTACGGAGACCTTCTTCGGGTCGAACACGACGAGCACGACTTCGTTGTGCCCCGTCATGCCGCTGCAGACCTCGCGATACGTCGGGTTCGGCGTGAGCCCGGCGGCGTAGCCGACCGCTGTGGAATAGACGCCCGGCAACTGCCAGAACTTCTTCTCCGCTCCCCAGAAACACCCCATCCCGAACATCGCCTGCTCGAGCCCGGCAGGAAAAGGCGGCGCGAGGCGGGCCCCGTTGACGTGGTGGGCGGCAGGCACGGCCATTCGCTCGGCGCGGCCCGGAAGGGCCTGGTCTTTCGTGGGCACTCTCAGCTTGCTGAACATGGTTCCTTCAGTCTCCCACAGTTTGGACGCTGGAGGGAGCGTGCACTCGGATTCATGGTTCCTGGGCTACAGGTTCGAGACAAACCGCGCCAGAGAGAGGAGTGGGACGAGACGGGGTGGAAGACGCGGAGCGTAACGGGCTCAACACGAAGGAACGGAGACGAACGAAGACGCACAGAGGCTGTCACGCTTGCTGAACGCCACACGTCGATGGAGGGACCGGGGCAGGTTCGATTCGGACGGCAACAGCGTGGTTTTGTCGATTCGGCCGGTCGCATACTACGACTACGGAGACTGCTGCGCGATTGGTGGCCTTTCAGGTTTTCGGGATCGTACGCCGGAAAGTTGTGTAAGCGCTGCGCTCAAGAGCGGCCCAAGCCCGGCCCTCGCCGAGCGGCGTCCAGGCGGGGCTTTTTGAGACTGCGTGACAGCCTCTGTGCGTCTTCGTTCGTCTCCGTTTCTTCGTGTTGAACCCGTTGACTCCGTCCTCCTCCAAGACTCGTTTCACGTCTCAGACGTGCAAAACACTATCGGACCGACGTCGGCAGGATGTCGAGCATGCGACGGAGGTTAGTGTCGAGCTCCTCCGGCCGGCTCATGTCGAGCAGGGATCGGATCGAGGACCGGCAACTGCGGCACATCGGTCCCGGTCGCGCGAGACAGCGCTCCCGGTGTCTGGATCCCACCGAAGAGCGATGGCGGAGTCGCGATTGGCTCCGGCCGACCAGGCGCGGATCGTCTGGCGGGTTTGCTTCGAACCACGGCGCGGTGCAGCAGCTCAGAGCGCGCGCGGAGACACGATGAAGACGCGGGTGCTCAAGTCGATCCGCTGAAACGGCGGCCGCACGGCGAACGGCAGCGCCCACTCCCAGCTCCGCCCGGGCGCACCGATGATGATCAGGCTGCCCTCCGGCGCCGCGAGCGCGGCACTGCGCACGTCGCGCACGACCTTGTGCGAGACCGCGGCCGTCGTGCGCCACTCGTGGACCGACCGATATAGCGGCACGACGTAGAACAGCAGCACGAGCGCGGAGCCGGCGGCGACCACGCGATGCCACGTACGGCTCGCCCGGGCCTGCCACGCCGCCTCGAACGCGATGCCGAGCACGACCGCCCAGCCCACTGCCGCAAGATACACGTGCCGCGGCGAGTGGTAGCCGGCCACCGCGATCGGCAGCACGCCAATCGTCCACCAGACTCGGGCCGAAGTAGAGCAGCCGCCGCCCGTACCCCTCGACGCGGCTCAGGGCAGGCCCTTCGACAGGGCTCGAGGCAGGCGCTCGACACGGCTCGCGGCAGCGATGCGATTCGCCGCGGGTGCCAAGCCACACGGCGACGACGCCAGCCAGCGCGAGCCAGACGACGAGCGCAGGCGCGTTCATCGTTGCCTGCGACGACGTGCCTGATGTGACGGCCGAGCAGGATGCGAAAGTCCTCGAGGCCCCTGGCGTTGAGCGCACCCTCGCGAGCCACCTGACCGAAGAGCAGCAGCCGCAGCCAGAGATAGCCCGCGGTCATCACCGCAAACGGCAGGTACGGGCGGACGAACGCGCCGACCGGAACGGATCGGGCGACGCGCGACGATGAGGTCATAGCCGACGAGCGTGGCCACCATCGTGATCGTGTTCTGCTTGGTGAAGAGCGCCGACAAAGAAGAGGACGAGCGACCAGACGTAGAGATGCCGTGACGCCCGTTGTCGGGAACGCACGTAGGTGAAGAACGACGCCAGATAGAAGAGGGCCGGCATCGAGTCGACCCGTCCGGTGATCCACGCGACGCTCTCGGCATGCACGGGAAGCAGCACGAAGACGAGCCCGGCACACGCCGCCGCGCGCACGCCGAGCGCCGCCGCGCGCATCGCGATGGCCATCACCAGCAGGCCGTTCGCTGCATGGATGAGGATGTTCAGCGCGTGATGAAGGAGGGGCGACACCGGCCCGCCGAGCGCCGTCAACTGGTACGACAGCGCCGGAAACGGCCGCACTTCATCTGGCACGTAGGCCCAGATCTCGTCCATCCAGGAGCTCGCGAACCATTGCGGGAAGGACGAGAAGGGCTTCTGCGCGAGCAACTGCACGACGCCAAAATCGTCGCGCACGAAGTAGTCGTCGATCGTGACGACGTAGGCGATGACCGCCGCGATGAACACGATCGCCCACGGGGTCAGGCGTCTCGCAGGCGCCTGCGGCACGTCGGCGCCGGCCGATCATTCAATCGGCCTCTGCCCGAGAACCGGTACTTGATGATGATGCCGATCATCCGGAAGCCGGTCTTGAGCGTGCCCTTCAGGTTGCCGGTGATCTTGGATTCGCCGACGCGGCCGCGATAGTTGACCGGCACCTCGATGATTTTCAGGCGCCGCTTCAGCGCCAGGATGACCATCTCCGGAAGGAAATGCGACCCACCGACGGTCAGGTCGTCACGGATCCGATCGAGCGCGGCGCGGTGCGTCAGACGCAGCGTGCAGCCGCAGTCGCTGAGCGACGGACCGCCGTACAGGAACTGGATCATCTTGGCGACGGTCCAGTTCCCCATCCGGAGAAACCATCCCATGTTCGCCTGGTCCCAGACGAGCTCGCGCGTCGTCCGCGTGCCGCAGACCATGTCGAAGTCGTCCGCGTACGCGAGCAGCTTCAGGATGTCGCGGCCGATGAACGTGCCGTCCGGCTCGGCGAGGATGACGATGTCGCCACGGGCCTCGCGGATCCCCCGCTGCAACGCGTGGCCGTAACCCTGGCGGCTCTCCTGCACGACCCGCGCGCGCGTCTGCCCCGCCTCCGCGGCCGTGCGGTCGCGAGAGTTGTTGTCGACGACGATGACCTCGTCGACGACGTTCGGGAGGAAGAAGTCCTCGACCGCGGGCCGGATGTAGCCCTCCTCGTTGTAGGCAGGCAGGACGACGGTGATGGTCTTGGAGCCGTGCATGGGCGATCAGCGTTTCTTAGTTTGCGGCGGGGCCCCACCCCCGCCGCCTGCCAGCGCTCGCTTCGCTCGCGCCGGTGGTTACAAACGACAGCCTGCTCGGAGAGCGTTCTGTCTCTGCACTGTACCAAGCGCTGTCGCTCGCTCCGGCTCAGGGCTGCTGCCAACTCGGCGGCAGGTTCTTCGTCACTTCTATATTCTCGAACGCCTGGCCCGCACGCGCGCCTTGCTGTTTCACCCATGCGGCCATCGCGGCCAGGCCGTCGTCGAGCGATGTCGTGTCGCGATGTCCGAACACGCGCAGGATCTTCTCGTGGCTCGAGTGGGCGTGGGGAACTTCATGCCGCGCCGGAAGGTACGTGATGCGCGGGACAACGCCCATCGCCCGGGCGACGCGCTCGGCGAGCGCGTTGAGCGGCCACGGCCGATCGGCCCCCACGTTGAACACCTGGTTCCAGGCACGCGGCTCGTCGAGCGCCGCCGCCATCACTGGCGCCACGTCGTCGATGTAGCTGAAAGCGCGCGTCTGGGTGCCGTCGCCGAAGATCGTCATCGGCTGGTCCTGCAGGATCTGGTTCATGAAGATGCCGACCACGTTGCGATAGCGATCGCCGATGTTCTGCCGCGGGCCGTAGACGTTGTGCGGCCGGAAGATCATGTAGTCCAGCCCGAACATCGTGTGGCTCGCGGCCAGTTCGCGCTCGACCGCGTACTTGGCGATGCCGTAGGGATCCTCGGGCTCGGGAATCGTCTCCTCGGTCATCGGAACGACGGGGCTGCGGCCATAGACCGCGATGGACGAGGCGAACACGAAGCCCTTGACGCCGGTGTTGATGGAGGCGTTGATGAGGTTGACGCTGCCGATGACGTTGTTGGTGTAGTTGAACCGCTTGATGAAGTGGCTCAGGCCTTCGGCGGCGTAGGCGGCGAAGTGGTAGACGTAGTCGAATCGCGCGTCGGCGAAGATGCGGTCGACCGCCGCGTGGTCGGTGATGCTCGCCCTGATGAGGCGGGCGCCTCCCGGGACATTGTCGGGGAAGCCTCCACTGAGGTCGTCGAGCACGGTGACCTCATGGCCGCGGGTCACGAGCGCCTCGGCCACGTGTGAGCCGATGAACCCGGCTCCGCCCGTCACCACGACGCGCATCATCGAGGCGCGATCCTACCATGCGTCAGCGATCCAACCGCTTGAACCCAAATTACCGTAGAGCCGCTGCCACTCGTCACATTTTTCGTCACACCAGTCGACAATGCTCCCGAATCGACGTCGATTCATCCCATTTTCGGTGGCATCCGCGTTGCTGGACTCGACTACTTATCCCAACCGACCATCTGTCCCGAAGGGCTGGCCGGCTGACTTGCCAGACTTGGAGAAAAAGACGATGAGAAACTTTCAGATGGCGTGTAGAGCAGCGTGTCTCGCGCTCGTCCTGATGCTTGTCTACGCGGCGCCGACTGGTGCGCAGACAACGCTCGGTAGCGTCGCCGGCACCGTGCTCGACGAATCCGGCGGGGCGCTGCCGGGAGCCACTATCACCCTGGTCAACAGCGGGACCGCTCAAACCCAGACTGCCGTAACCAACGCGAGTGGCGCCTTCCTGTTTCCTCAGGTGCAGGTCGGAAGCTACAAGCTCAGCATCGCGATGCCGGGTTTCAAGGGGGTCGAGTACAACGACGTCATCGTCGCCGTCGGACAGCAGTACTCCCTCACGGCGAAGCTCGCGCTCGGCGCCGTCACCGAAGTCGTCAGCGTGACGGCCGGTGCGTCGCTCGTGTCGACGACCTCCCCCGAGGTCACGGCCACGGTGCTCCAGAGGCAGGTGCTCGACATCCCGCTGGCGAACCGCGACGTCACGAACCTCATCAAGCTGCAGCCGGGTGTTCAGCCGTTCATCAACCGGACGAACACGAGCATCAACGGGGCCCGGCCGACGTGGACGCAGGTCACGCTCGACGGCATCAACATCCAGGACAACTTCATCCGGACCAACTCGCTCGATTTCCTGCCCAACCGGCCGACCTCTGACACCGTCGCGGAGTTCTCGATCACGTCGTCGGTGTCGGGTGCGAACTCGGCGGGCGGTGCGAGCGCGGTCAGGATGATCACCCCGTCTGGCAGCAACCGGTTCACGGGAAGCGTGTTCGAGTTCAATCGCGACTCGAAGTACGCAGCCAATTCGTTCTTCAACAACGCCGCGAAGCCGTCGGTGGCGAAGCCCGAACTGAGCCGGCATCAGTTTGGCGGCCGCGCCGGCGGACCGATCATGAAGGACAAGATGTTCTTCTTCGGCTACTACGAGGGATTCAGGCAGACCACGCAGACGTCGCAGAACCTCACGGTTCCGGCCAACCCGGACTTTTTCGACGGCGTGTTCCGCTACGCCGGCACCGATGGCGTCGCCCGCTCGGTGAACGTGATGCAGCTGTCGGGGCAGACGGTCGACTCCAGACTGCGCTCGGATTTCTTCTCGAAGATTCCTGGATCATCGAACGTCAACAACTACCTTGTCGGGAATTCGACCGCGGACCGAGTGCTCAACACCGCTGGTTACCGGTTCAACCAGACCGACCTGAACAACCGCGACCAGTATGGGTTCCGCATCGACTATGCGTTCTCGGACAGCAACAGGTTCGAGGGCGTCTACAGCTACTTCAAGGAGGTTGACGACCGGACCGATCTCGACCTCATCACCCCGGATCGCCCGCTGGTCTTCACGAACTCCGATCCCAAGCGGCTGGCGCTGGCGTGGCGTTGGCTCGGCAGCTCGAAGTTCCAGAACGAGGTTCGCGGCGGCTTCAACCTCTCCCCCGTCCAGTTCGAGAGCAACTGGGAGTATAGCGGCAACCAGTACACGACGGCCCTTGGCGTCATCAACCCGATTGGCGGCAACGGTGCGGCCATCGGCTTCCAGCCGCAGGGCCGTTATACCAACACCTACCAGATCAACGACACCGCCTCGCTGATGCTCGGCAGCCACCAGTTGCAGATGGGTGGAAGCTGGCAGCGCAATCACGTCAACCCGTACAACTTCGCGGGCGCTTTTCCCCAGGTCAATTTCGGGTACAGCGCCGTGGCGCCGGGGAGCGTCCAGTTGGCTTCGGCACAATTCCCGGGCGGGATCGCCCCGGCCGATCTCACCAGCGCCAACGCGATGGCGGCCTGGTTGAGCGGGGCTGTCACGTCGGTGGCGCAGACCTTCCAGGTGCAGGACCAGAGCTCGGGCTTCGTGGCGGGCATCCCGGCGAACGAGAACTACACGCTCGACAACATCGCCACCTACGTGCAGGACGACTGGCGCTGGAAGCCGAACTTCTCCGTGCGTGCGGGCCTGAAGTGGGAGTACTACAGCCCGCTGCGCGAGGACGACAACCTGGGTTTCCTGCCGATCGTCAACGGCCGGTCGCTCGACCAGGTGATGCTCGATCCGACCACGCAGGTCACGTTCGTCAACGGCGGCTTCTACAGCAAGGACCTCAACAACTTCGGTCCCACGATCGGCTTCACCTGGGACCTCACGAAGGACGGCCGCAGCGCGCTTCGCGGCGGATACTCACTCAGCTTCGTCAACGAGGAGACGGTGACGGTAGGGCGCTCGGCCTCCCGCGGCAACGCGGGGCTCAGCAGCGCCGTGACGTTGAGCAACCAGTTCGCACGCGTCGCGGCCGGCGTGCCGGCGATCGCGACACCGGCGTTCCTCCCGACCCGCACGCTCGCCGATCAGATGGCGCTCAGCGCAACGGGCACACTGTGGGGTATCGACCCGAACATCGGCGCCCCGCACGTCCATCAGGTCAGCCTCGGCATCCAGCGCGAGATCGGCTGGTCGACGGCCGTAGAGGCACGCTACGTGGGCACGTTCGGTCGCGGCATCTGGCGAGGTACCGACTTCAACCAGGTCCAGATCAACCCCGGCTTCCTCGCCGATTTCAACCGTGCGCGGTCGAACGGCTACCTCGCCGTGCAGGCGGGAAAAAACTTCAGTCCTGTGTTCGACCCCACGGTGCCGGGCAGCGAACCGCTCACGGTGCTCCCGAGTTTCGGCACCAACCTGTTGACCAACACCAACGTGATCACCAACCTGCAGACGAACCAGGTCGCAGGTCTCGCCGACTTCTACATGACCAGCCGCGTCGCAGGGTCGCTGGCGACGTTCATGCAGAACCCGGGCATCTACGCGTCGCAGGCGCTTGCGAACGGCGGCTTCAGCGACTACAACTCGCTCCAGCTCGAATTGCGGCGGCAGTTCCGAAACGGGTTCTTCGGCCAGATGAACTACACGTTCGCGAACACCGAGAGCGACTCGTCAGGAACTGCGCAGAACCGCTTCGAAGCCTTCATGGACAACCTCCGTCCGGAGCTGAACACGGGCCGGTCAGTGTTCCACGTCACGCATGCCGTCGCCGCAAATGCCATCTACGAGCTGCCCTTCGGCAAGAGCAAGAAGTGGCTCAACTCGAACGGAGTGGTCGACGCGCTCGTCGGCGGATGGCAGCTTGGCTCGATCGTGTCGTGGTCGAGCGGATCGCCGATCAGCATCACCTCGACGCGCGGCACGCTCAACCGCGCCGGGCGCTCGAACTGCAACGACCCCATCAGCTGCAACACGGCCTTCAGCAACCTGTCGGAAGCGGAGATCAAGGGCCTGCTCGGCATCTACAAACAGGACGATGGAAAGATCTACTGGATCGACCCGAAGGTGGTGGACCCGGTCAGCGGGCGCGCCGTCGGCGCCGACAACCTGGCGAATGCCGCCGGGTTCAACGGCCAGGTGTTCTTCAACCCGGCCGCCGGGCAAGTCGGCAACCTCTCCATCCTGGCCTTCGATGGTCCGTCGCAGTTCCGCGTCGACCTGGCACTCTCGAAGCGGATCCGGCTGACGGATCGCCATCGCTTTGAAGTCAAGGGCGAGGCGTTCAACCTGACGAACACGCCGAGCTTCTTCCGCGGCGACATGGACATCAACAGCGATCAGTTCGGTCGCCTCACGGGCGTCAACGTCGGCGCGCGCGTCGTCCAGTTGTCGTTGAGGTACGAGTTCTAAGAGAAAAAGGTCGGGCTCAGCGGCTCGCGGATCGCGAGTCGGCAAGAACCCGAGCCCGATCCGCGAGCCTGAGCCTGAGCCCCTGACCCTACTCCTGCGCCAGCATCGCGAACACGACGACCGCGATAATCGCGAGGAGCACCAGCAGCGCGATCTTCCAGAAGCTTTTTGGATAGTCACCCGCCATCCGTCCTGTGACGCCGTTGACCACGACCTGGTACGATTTCGCGCGGAAATTGTAGGTCAGCAGCCAGACGGGCACGAGGATGTGCTTGAAGGTCTGCCCCGAGTACGTCGGTCGGATCTGCAGATTGCGGTAGGTGTCGCCGGGAATCTGCGCGGCGCACATCGCGGTCAGCTTGGCGTTCATCGACTCCTCGGACCGCTTGGCGGCGTCGAAGAGCACGATCTGGTAGTGCTCGACGACGAACCCGGAGAGGAACGCCCTGTCGTAGGGCTTCAACTCCTTCGTCGGAAACGGCTCGACCTGCGCCAGCAGCGCGTGTGAGACGCCCTTGGTCCCCGGCACCGGCTCATCGTCGAAGAAGTGCTGCACCTCGCCCGAGGCGGGAACCCAGCGCACGTGCCTGACCTGGCGCGTCCGGGTCCGCCCGCCTTCCCGATAGGTTTCCGTCGTGTAGTAGTAGTGCCCGGCGTCGGCGTTCCAGGGGCAGACGACATGCGCGTCGAACGTCCAGTAGGGAATGTAGATGCCGTGTATGCGATCCACGAGCGCGCGGCTCTTGAGCTTGCCCGGCGCCAGCCACTTGCTCGCGTACCACTTTCGAATCTGCTCGCGCACACTGGCGTCCGTCACGGTGAACGGCAGCAGGCTCTGCGGACGGATGGGAGCTTTGATCTCCTGATAGTCGACGAGCGCCGGCGAGCCGCAGAAGTCGCAGTTCTGCCCGACGCGCTCGGGGTCGAAGACCGAGACCGCCTTGCAGCTCTGGCACTGGACGGTACGCTTTTCCGACTGCCAGCCGCGGTCTTCCTCGGGAAGCTCGCGCAGCGCCCTGGCGAGATCGAGCTCTTCGATCGCACCGGTCGCCGCGTTGATCGTGAACGGCGCCGCCGAGCCGCAGAACGGGCAGACGAGCAGCTGCTGTGCGGGGTTCCACTGCGCCTGCGCACCGCAGGCCGCGCAAGGGAACTTGTCGAGAGCGGAGATGTCTGGCATTTCAGGGGTAACGCGGCTCTCGGCTCTAGGCTCTAGCAAAGAGCTTCGAATATCTGGTCCAAGGTTTTGCTAGAGCCTCTAAAGCCTAAAGCCGCTTGCGCCTACTTGGCCAGGTAGTCGTCGAGCGCGCTGCGCTTGATGCGGTACGAGGTGCCGATTTTCTTGGCAGCCAGCTCACCGGACGCGATAATCGCCATCACGTCGGCCTCCGGGACGCCGAGCGCCTTGGCGGCATCCGCGGGCGAGAGCAGGTCGGGCAGCGCCACTGCGGTCGTGGCCGCCGCCGCGGCCGCCGCGCCGGGCATGCCCTGCTGCTGCATGATCTGCTGCGCGATCGACAGGCCCACGGCCAGCTCCGTCGCCGCGCCGCCAGAGCCGCCGCCCTTCTCCATGCCCTGCGCCATCTGGAACTTGACGTAGTCGTTGAGGTTCCCGACCGCGGCCATGCTCGAGCGCTTGTCGATTGCCGTTTCGACCTCCGGCGGCACGGACACGTTCTCGACGATGAAGCTCGCAATCTCGAGGCCGTATTTCGCGATGATGACGGGATTGATGAGCGGCAGGAGCGCCTCGCCGAGCTCGGTGTAGCGGCTCGCGACATCGAACACGGGAATACTCGCGGACGCCTGCGCGTCGGCAAAGACGCTCACGATCCGCGAGCGCATCGTGTCGGCGAACTCGTCGAGGCGGAAATTCTGGTCGGAGCCCGCCACTTCCTTCAGGAAGAGCTTGGGGTCGACGATCCGGAAATCGTAGGTCCCGAACGCGCGGACGCGGACGATCCCGAGATCGTTGTCGCGCATCATGATCGGGTTCGCAGTGCCCCATTTGTTCCCGGTGAACAGCCGCGTGTTCAGGAAGTACACGTCCGCCTTGAACGGCGAGTTGAAGCCGTACTTCCACGACTTCAGCTTCGTCAGAACGGGGATATTGTCGGTCGTCAGCGTGTGCTTGCCAGGCGCGAAGGTGTCGCCGAACTCGCCGACGTAGATGAACTGCACCTTCTGCGACTCGCGCACGATGAGCTGGGCGCCGTTCTTGATCGCCTTGTCATCGTCTGGGAATCGGAACGAGAGCGTGTCGCGCGAATCATCGGTCCACTCGATGATGTCGATCAGCTCGCCTTTGAGGAAGTCCATCAGGCCCATGGGGAACCTCTGAAAGTGTGAAGTCTGACGTTTGAAGTCTGAAGTCGTGAAGTTGGAAGTGAGAAGGCTGAAGTTGAAGTTGGAAGTAGGAACGCTCCCCTTCGCGCTATTCTAAGCCATCCATGACCCCTGACGCTTCCGGATTGCACTGCCCCAACTGCGGCGCGGCGGCCGAGCCGGATGCCCGACGCTGCCCGTATTGCCGCGCCCGGCTGGCCACTGTCAGTTGCCCGTCCTGTTTTGCGCTCGGATTCGAAGGCGCCGCCTTCTGTCACAAATGCGGTGCCGCGCGTGTCCGGCGCCGCGAAGACGACGAGTCGGCGCGCTGTCCGTCGTGCCGCGGCGGGCTCCAGCGGGTCGATATCGGCTCCACGCCGCTCCTCGAGTGCGGCGCGTGCGACGGCGTCTGGGTCGATGCGAACGTCTTCGAGCGATTGTGCGCCGAGCGCGAGTCGCAGACCGCCGTACTGCACCAGTTGTCGCCGCGAGCCGAGGTGAAAGTCACCGGGCCGGTGCGGTACCGGCCGTGCCTCCGGTGCGGAAAAATGATGAACCGGGTGAACTTCGGGAAGCTCTCGGGCGCCGTGATCGACGTGTGCCGCGGGCACGGCACCTTCCTCGACGCGGGTGAGCTCCATCAGATCGTGACGTTCATTCAGCAGGGGGGACTCGACCGGGCGCGGACGCAGAAGATCGAGGAGCTGCGCGAAGAAGAGCGGCGGCTGAAAGACCTCGAGCGAAAGGCCATGATCGAGCGGCACGCTTCCGGCGGATCGCCGTGGACGGCAACGGCGACCTGGGACGACTCGGGAATCGCCGACCTGGTCGACCTGATTACACGCGACCCTAAGTAGCGTCCGGCGCCGGCTCGAAGTTCAGCGCAACCCCGTTGATGCAGTAGCGGAGACCCGTGGGCGGCGGGCCGTCCTCGAACACATGGCCGAGGTGACCGCCACAGCGGCTGCAGTGGACCTCGGTGCGCCGCATGAAATGGCTGTCGTCGACCGTCGAGCCGACGGCACCCTCGAGCGGTGCGAAAAAGCTCGGCCAGCCCGTGCCGCTCTCGAACTTCCGATCGGCCACGAACAGCTTCTGCCCGCATCCCGCACAGGAGAACGATCCCGCGCGATGTTCCTTGAGGAGCGCGCAGGACCCCGGGTGTTCCGTGCCGTGGCCGCGCAGCACCCGATACTGCTCCGGCGTCAGGATCTTCCGCCATTCCTCGTCGGACTTCACGACTTCGAACTGCTTTGCGGTCTCGGCCATCGCTCGCCCCTTGCGCTCACGTTCCTATTGTTTGAAGACTCTCCCGACATCGAGCCCGAACGCGGGCTTCTCCCTCGTGCCCCCTACCTTGATGGGCACGAGCGCACCCGCGCCCTTCTTGCGGAAGATCGGGTCCACGGCCTTGAGAAGGAACCCTTTGAGGCCCCCGACGCCCGCCGCCTCCGAGATCGTCGCGTCCATGCGCAGCGTACCAGCGAACGCGATCGCCTCGCTGCGCAGTCCGTACGACCCGTGAACGCGGCATGGTCGCGCCAGGCATCGCAAACGCCAGATCCGGGAACGACAATGCTTCCGTCCTTCAGCGCGAATTTGCCAGCTCAAGTCCTGACACGACATTCTCCGCCTTCTCATCCGGGTCGCGGCCGCGCGCGCGATGGCTCATGCCCGACAAGCTTTTGCTGCACGCCCTCGTTGGTGAACTTCGCGGTATCCACGTCGAACTGGCCGTCGAGCAGGAGCTTCTCGATCACGTCCCGGTCGCCGGGCGGCAAGTCAAAGTCGGTGTGTAGAGCGACCTTGCCCACCAGCAGCGGCTTGTCGCCTTTCATCGCGAGCCGGAGCAGGTCCTCGATCCGGCCGTCCTGAATGTGGACGGTCAGCTTGACCCTCTTCCCCTTGACGCCCTTCGTGCCGGTCACCGCGCCCTTGGCCGTGAGCGCGGTCTGCAGGAACTTGGCGTTGACCACGTTCAGATACGTGTCGCCGTCGGTGCCGTCGACGACCGCCTCGTACGTCGTGTCGAGCGCGACCGGATTGCCGCTGACGTCGACGCTGAAATCCGGAACGTGTGTCTGGCCCTTGACCGCAATCCGCTCGAGCTCGCCGCGCGAACTCCCCGGTCGAATTGAGGATCCCGCCGATGCCCTTGATGGTGCCGAGATCGGCGTTCTGAAAGCTGTAGGTCCCGGCGAGCGGGGTTCCGCCGGGATCGCCTTTCTTCCACGGGCCGAACGTGCCCTTCGTGTCGATGTGTCCCTTCGGCAGCGGATTGGTCAGCGTCGCGGTGAACGGCATCTGCTGCGCCGACGCCCGAGCGAGTCCGCATCGTCAGCGCATGAATCGCGAACTCCTTGGGCTGCTTGCCCTCGCGCCTCGGGATGATGCGGAGAAGCGCGCCGTCGGCAAGAAGCTCGTCGATGATGATCGGGGACTCGCCGCTCTCGCTGGCCGTCACCATCATTGTCGCCGCCCTTGCCGAGCCTCGCGATCGGATTGCCGTGCTTCTTCAGCCCGCCGGGCGGGATGTTGATGACGAGCCCTTCGAGCGTCACATGCTTGAAGCGGCGCGGCCGCCGCATCAGGTCGAACAGCCCGCAATGCACGGTGAAGCGCTCGATCTGGATGAAGGGCGGGATCGACGGATCGCTCAGGTTGCGGAGCCGCAGGGTCAGCCCGTCACCGCGCACCGTCACGGAGGGAAACAAGTCGACGGAAAAGGCCTTCAGATCGACATCGCTGTCGAGCCGATCCTGGAGCGTGGCGACGACGAGCTTACGGAGCGGTTCGGTCCGAGACCCG
Source organism: uncultured Acidobacteriota bacterium (assembly GCA_963771395.1). Taxonomy (GTDB): domain Bacteria; phylum Acidobacteriota; class Vicinamibacteria; order Vicinamibacterales; family 2-12-FULL-66-21; genus DATBJJ01. Next base: position 88,638 of record CAVYTY010000001.1, read on the forward strand.
AGGGCCGCGATGATGGTGAGCACGACAAGCGTGCCCACGGCCGCGGCCGCCACCCACGCCACGACTTTGAGTTTCATGTCGTTTCGGGGATCAGGGATCAGGGAGCCGGGATCAGGAAAGGCATCGAGCGCTTGTTCGTCAGTCTTACCATGTTTGTTCGACCGGGTTGCCACTCCACTGTTAATGAGGACTTCTGATTCTCGGTTTTATCAACCAGCGGGCCAGCCGGAGCGCTGACGAGCCCGCGAGGCGTTCGAGACGAGCCACCGAATGCCCTTCTGATCCCTGATCCCTGATCCCTGATCCCTGATCCCCGATTCCTGTCTCTGTCTCTGTCTTCTTATTTTTCCGGCGCCTGCTTCGCAATCTCCAGCACATCGGCGGCCGGCAGGATGACGCCCAGCATGCCCATGCTCTCCGACCCGCCCATCATCGACGCCATGCCGGCGCGGCCGGGCTCGATCTGGCGGAGCGTGAGGAGTCCGACGATGCGGCCGTTGGTCAGGAAGGCCGGAGTGCCCATGCCGGACGAAGCGCCCGCGAGCACGTAGAAGGTGCGCGGCTTCTCGATGATCGCGCCGACGTCGTACAGCGCGGCACCGGCCGTCCATCCACCGACGCGCCCCAGCCGCGAGAGCACCAGAACCTGATCGAGCAAGCGCCGGCTTTGCCCCGTCGGTCAGGTCGAGCGCAACGAGCGGTGTCTCCGGCTTTGTCGTGGGACGGAGGAACGCGAGGTCCAGATCCTCGTCCCGCAACACAATCTTCGCCGGCAGCTCGCGGCCGTTCGACAGCCGGATCTTGACGTCGGTCGGCTCGGTCGTAATCTCGACCGACGGTTGACCGCCGTTGCCGCCCATCGAGCCCATGAGCTTGCTCATCATGGCGCCCGGATTCAGGGAGCCGAGCGACAGCACCGTCAAGCCCGAAGGATCAATAACCGTGCCGACGGTGTCGACCGGGTCGTCCGACGCCTGCATCTCGCGGCCGCCCATCGACATGCGCGTCTTGAGTACGACGCGGACGTTGACCACCGCTTCCTGCCACTTCTTCACCAGGTCCCGGGCCGCGGGCCGGTTGTCCTGGGCCGCAACGGGCGCGGACGGCACGGTGTAACCAAACGCCACGAACAGCGCCAGAATGACCTTCGGTTTGCTCATTGTGTGTACCGGCAGAAAGAGAAAGTTCGAAGTCTGACGTTTGAAGTCTGAAGTGGGGAAGTGCGAGGCGTGAAGCTTGAAGTAGAAGTGGGAAGTAAGTGTGAAGTATGAAGTGCGAACTGGGCGCCCTGCTTCGAACTTCTTGCTTCCCACTAACTTCCCACTTCTACTTCAAGCTTCCCAGTTCCGACTTCCCCACTTCAGACTTCAAACGTCAGACTTCCGACTTTCACAGCCCTATCTCCACCCCGTTTCCAGCTCGACAAAAAACGTGCGGATCCCCCGGCGGACCTTGAAGACGACCGACCGCGGCTTGGCCGCCGCCACGAGCGTCATCTTGCGTTGGACGGTCTCGACGTCGGCGACTGGCTCGCCGTCGATCGTCAGCAGCATGTCTCCGTCGGCGAGGTGGCCGAGCGCCGCCCAGCCGCCTTCCCGCACTGCGTCGACGAGCACGCCGGACTGATCCGCCGGGAGCCGCGACGAGATGCGATCGGCTGCGGCTATGTCGCGCACCCGGAACTCGAAGCTGGGGTCCTCGTACTTCTTCATCTCTCGCGGGAGCCGCGGTGAGGTGTCGAGCGTGACGGACACGTCCATCGGCTTGCCGTTCCTCACGATCGTCAGCGTCGCGGTCGACCCGACCTTGTATTGTCGGATGAGCGTCGCGAAGAGATCGGTGTCGGAGGGCTGCGACGCTTCGATCGGGTTGCCATCGAGCGCCGTGATGACATCGCCAACCTTCAGCCCGGACGCGTCGCCAAACACGCGCGTGACGCGAACGCCCGTGCGGCCGGACAGACTGAGCCGCTCGGCCAGCTCGCGCGTCAGCACCTGGACCGAGATCGGTACCCACGCCTTGCGGGCCTCGAGCCCTGGATCCTCGAGCCCGGGCCGGCCGAGCTCCACGACGGTGAGGAGGCGCTCGCCCGCGCGATCGAAGGCGACGAGCGCCGGGACGCGAACGGTCTTGCCGCGCGTCAGCGCGTCGACCACTCCTTCGAGCGCTTCGAACGTCACGGTCGGCCGGTCGTCCACCGACAGAATCACGTCATCGTTGCGAAGGGCCGGCTTGGCTTCATCAGCGGGACTGCCGGGCCGGACGCCGCGGATGCGCACGCCGTCACGGCTCGTGCGCTTGAGCTCCTTGGCCGCCCACCCGGTCAGATTCGACGCCGTGACGCCGACGAGCGGCAGCTCGCGAATCCGCGCGTCCACGCTTTCGCGCTCGGCAGGGGTCACGCGGAGGGTCTTTTCGACGCCGCCCGGAGGACCGTCGCGTCCACGGGCGTCCCGATGGGCAGCCGCATGACGAACTGGTTGAAGACCGGGACCTCTTCCGCGAAGCGCACGAGCACGTCTCGACCGGCGAGCTGCACCAGGATGTCTCCCGAGGCGAAGCCGGCGTCGGCGGCCGGCGACCCATCGATTGTGCCGCCCACGAGCGCGCCGCGCGTCGCCTTGCTCGACGTCAGGAGCGGCTGGATTTCGAGGCCGATCCAGCCTCGCGTCACCCGGCCGTTGCGCATGATCGACTCGGCGACCTCGCGCGCGAGGTCGGCGGGAATCGCGCCGGCAAGGCCCAGGCTGATTTCGTTGATGCCGACAATCTCGCCCCGCATGTTGACGAGCGGTCCGCCGGAGTTGCCGCCGAAGATGGCCGCGTCGTGGCCGATCCACCGCACGATCGATCCGACGTCCTCGCCGTCGAGCGTCATGCGGTTGAACGGCCAGAACATACCCGGCATGATCATCTCGGTGTTGCTGACGATCCCCATCGTCACCGACTGCGAGAGCGCGAGCGGGCTGCCGAGGGCCAGCACGCGGTCGCCGACCTTGAGCTTCGTGACATCGCCGAACGTCGCGACCGGAAACGTGCGCGGGGACGCCGGGCGCAGGCGGACCACGGCGATGTCCGACAGCGGATCGGTGCCCACGAGCTCGGCGGGAATCTCTTCGCGATTGGCGAGCGTGCAGGTGATCGCGCGCGTGCGCCCGGCCACGTGATGGTTGGTGATGACGAGACCGTCCGGCGAGATGATGGTGCCGCTGCCGGACGCTTCGCGCTTGAGCTCGCGACCGTCCTGGAAATCGACCGACACGACGTGAATGCGGACCAGGCTCGGGGCCACTTTGTTGAGGGCCGCCTGGACCTCGGCAGTCTGTTCCGCCGGTTGGGCAGACGCGCGCGCGAAGGCCGTCACCCCGACGCTGACAACTACAACGGCGGCAAACACTCTGCGCATATGGCGATCTTAACTCGAATGTCCTGGCCGTCTCCGCGGCGACTCCGCCCTTCGGGCTTCGTCGAGGTCTCGCCGTAGACGTCGCGCGAAGGCGGACCGAAGCTGCGCGAGCCCAAGACCCACCCGCAGTGTGAGAAACGTTCTCGACCTGGTCGGGAAGATCGGACGAGAACGAGTGGACGTGATAATCTTTCTTGAAGCCACCCGCGTTCCGATGGCGGCTTGGCCATTGCAAGCCGTAGGACGCGCCCGGGACGGCTCTGTTGCGACCTCGGGGCCAATCACTGCGACACAACGGTCGCCGAGGCATCGCGACATGAGCAGCCTTCCTCGTACGGCGGAATCCGGCAACACCCCGGCGGTCACGGACAGACGCGAGCGTCTGGGTCCGGTTTCCACCTTCATCGAGCGCCACTACCGCCACTTCAACGCCGCGTCGCTCAACGACGCCGCGCTCGCCTACATCGCCCACCTCGAGTCGGGTGGATCGATGATGATGGCGCTCGCAGGCGCGATGAGCACGGCGGAGCTGGGAGTCTCGCTCGCCGAGATGATTCGCCAGGGAAAGGTGCACGCCATCTGCTGCACCGGCGCCAATCTCGAGGAAGACGTCTTCAACCTCGTCGCGCACTCCCACTACGAGCGGCTGCCGCGCTACCGCGACCTGACGCCGCAGGACGAGCAGCTGCTGCTCGACCGTCACCTCAACCGCGTGACGGACACGTGTATCCCGGAACACGAGGCGATGCGGCGCATCGAGACCGTCGTGCTCGAGGAGTGGAAGCGATCCGACACGAGCGGCGAGCGCCTGTTCCCGCACGAGTTCCTCTATCGCGTGCTGCTGTCCGGACGTCTCGACGATCACCTCGAGATCGACACGGCCGACAGCTGGCTGCTCGCCGCCGCCCGGACGAACCTCCCGATCTTCGTTCCCGGGTGGGAAGACTCGACGCTCGGCAACATCTACGCGGCCCATTGCATCCAGGGCACGTTCAAGAACGTGCACACGGTGAGGTCGGGGATCGAATACATGATCCGGCTGGCCGAGTGGTATCGCGCGACGAGCCCCAGAACCTCCATCGGCCTCTTCCAGATCGGCGGCGGGATCGCCGGTGATTTCCCCATCTGCGTCGTCCCCATGCTCAGCCAGGATCTCCGGGTCGAGGATGTCCGCCTGTGGGGCTATTTCTGCCAGATCAGCGACTCGACGACGAGCTACGGATCGTATTCGGGCGCGGATCCGAACGAGAAGATCACCTGGGGCAAGCTCGGCGTCGAGACACCGAAGTTCATCATCGAATCGGACGCCACGATTGTCGCGCCGCTCGTCTTTGCGCGAGTGCTGAACTGGTAGGGCCAGATCAGGGATCAGGGGTCCAGGGTGATGGGGAAACGTCACGCCTGATCCCTGATCCCTGGAACACTATGAGTAATGCCAACTGTTGCCCGCTCTGTGGGGGCCCGAACGATTGTGGCGTCGCCCTCGGCAAGGACAACTGCTGGTGCTTCTCGACACCAGTGCCGCCCGAGGTCCTCGCGCGGGTGCCGGAGGATCAGCGCAACGTGGCGTGCGTGTGCCAGAAGTGTGTGGAATCGGCGACGCCGCGCGCCAAACCCCTCGAGTAGCCGCGACTCACCGAGAAGGGCGCACTGCCGCAGGTCAGCGAATGATCCTCACATTCGTCGGCGGCGCCGGGGCCGTTGGCGGTGTTCCGGGTGAAAGCGCCATCGGACCGTTCTGGTAGTACTGCCACGCCTTCCAGCGGAAGAACCCGCCGTCGTCATCGGCGGCGTAGGGCGTAACCAGCGTCGGCGTGGTTCCCCGAACGACCTCCGAAGGCGGGGTTCCCGCGGCGGCCGACTCGGAAGCGAGCGTATTGCCGTTGATGGGTGCAGGATTCGTCACGCCGTCGTTCTTGGCGTTACACGCGCACGTGGTGCCGCTGGCGCCGCCGCCGAAGAGGAACGCCACGACACCCGCGTCGCGGAACGCGGCCAGATGCGAGCGGCCGGGCTCGTCGAGCAGCCACTCCGGACGGTTGTCCTGATAGTGCCCATCGGTGTTGTTCTGGGCTCTCATCTTCGTGTTGCCCAGTGGAATCTGCCACATCACGATTCGCTTTCCCGCAGCCGCGGAGAAGCCGCCGAGGAATCGCGCGCTGCGGCGGAAATCCTCCGCGTCCCACCAGTGCTGTCCGCCGTCGCCGTACACGAACTGATAGAACGCCGAGTCCCGGTCGCTGAACTCCGCGAAGGCGATGTCGAAGTCGGCGGCCAGCGACTTGTAGAAGTTGGCCGCACGCGCGGCGAGCGCATCGACGGTCCCGTCGGGCGGGTTCGACAAAACAATGTCGTTGCCGGTCCCCCATACGCTGATGTGATAGCCGACGTTGACGTTGGGAGCATACGTGTCCCGAAGTTTCAGCACGGCGCGCGCAAAACCCGACATGTTGCTCGGCAGACCCGCCAACTCCGCAATCCCGGTTTCCGCCACTTTCGCGGGCACGGTCTTGGCGTCGTCGTTCGTCGATCGCGTGTTCCATGTAGCCCCAGAGGTCCGGCTCCATGTGCAGGACGACTTTCTGCCCGGGAAAGTCTCCGGCTTTCTGAAAGAAGAGCTTCAGGTCGTTGTAGTACGCCGTCATCGTGGCCGTGTTGCTGCAGGTTGTTGAAGACCGCGCCGCCTCTCCGCTGCCGCCGCCGGGCGCGGATTGAAAAATCATGTAGTAGGTGAAGACGGGGATGACCCCGTTGGCCACGGAGTCCTGGATATAGAACCGCGCGAAATCCCCGTTGGCGTTCCAGTTGGCCCAGCCGTTCCCGGTGTTGACTCCGCCGGCCAGGTACTGGTAGCGGAAGGCGAACGGCGCCGTGGCCTTCATCGCCGCGGCGCCGCCCGGGGCGTCGCCCATCCCCAGCTCGACCCGATTGGGCCAGCCCGCGGGAAGCGGTGCCTGTGCTTGAGCTGGGATGGGCACAACAGCTGCGAGAAGGACGAGGCACGGGAAGAACTTACGCGCTTGCATGGAAAACTCCAAGGGGGACACGTCGCAGGGGGGCGTTCACAGGATAACCCGAAAAGGTCCGATTTCGGCATCCACCCCATCGGGTCGCTTCATCGATCACGGATCAGGGACTTCCGGCACGGCACAACCGCCAAGGTGGCGCCGCGCCCGGGCCGCAGAGCTGCGCGTGGCAGTTGACGTGGTTCCCGGCTCGTCGGTGGACATCCGGCACGTTGGGGGTCGTCTCGGATGATAGGTTTCGCCGCCTTCGTGCGCCTTGGCCTGTTAGAGCAGGTCAACCGTGAAGGAGGCAGAAATGAGAAAAACGCTCGTACGGTGTCTGCTGCTGGCCCTGGCCGGCGGAGCGCTCCTGATCCCATTCGAGACCCGCCTTGCCGGACAGGCGCAGGTCAAGATGAACTACAGCGACGCCACGGAGCTCGATCTGGCGCTGGCCTGGACCGCCATGTCGCCGCACGCGCAAGTCGTCACCATAGGCCACAGCATCGACTACAGGACGGCGCCGGCCCGTCCCGTCATCTACCCGATCAAGGCGCCGTCGAGAAGCGTGCTGGTCAGGACGCCCTTCAAGGAAGACCAGCCGATGTAGGACCACCTCGCGCATGACCATGCCGAGGTCGTCATGCACACTGTCGGTCGAAGTGTGGCAGAATTGCCGCCGAAATCCTGCGTCTCCCTCATTCGACGAAGGGACTGTGAGCATGGCCACATTCTTCGACCCCACGCCAGAGCAGAAGCGAGATCTCGAAAAGATCGCCGCCGGGATCCCCGGAGTCCAGCAGACGCTCACGAGTAACCACCCGCAGCTCTCGATGCCGGACCGCGGGGCGCATCAGCAGCAACTCGCAGGGTCGAAAGTCCTCTTTACGGTCGCCGGCCAGCTGCCGGCCGCGCTCGACGGCTTGAGCATCTTTCAGCGTTCAGCGGCGCCGCAGGTCGGCATCGGGAGGATGTCTACCGGGCTCGGGTGCCCGCATGCGGAGACCGATCCTGACTTCCTGGGGCTGATGGTGGCGTTCCGCTCTGCGGCCGGTCGCCGCATCGACTTCATCACGATCAACGATCCCAGATCGCCGACCGATACACCCGAAGAGTTTCTCGCGCTGCTCAAAGCGACGGCCGACGCCGCGCGCGGGACGGGCCTCTTCGCGTCGCAAACGGTGCTGCTGGCGAGCCTCCTGCGGCATGCGGGGCTGCGCGCGCCGATCATTGCCGCCCATGTCACCGCGCAGACGCTCCGAACGGCGCGGTCGAGCACCGCGTATCAGCAGGTACTGGACCGGCATCGTCCGGGCTCGCGACGTGCTGGGCAAATTCACGTTCGTGCCCACCTCCGAGCCGCCGGCGGGTGGGGGCGCAAACCGGGGGCCGACGCACCTGACGATGGACTGGCGCGCCCGTCAGAGTGCCGGGCCGCTGGTGTTCGACCTCCGCTGGATTCCCTTTCTCGACGATCGCCAGACGCCGCTCGATAACCTCACGCGGCCCTGGGCGCACGACCAGGAAGTGTCCGTTGGCACGATCACGTTCCCGACAACGGATCCTGACACGCGCGAGGCAAAGCTGACTGCGCTCCTGGCGTCGGAGCTTGGTGCCAATCCAGGCAACTGGGAAGAGACATCGGAAGGGCCGGCATCGGCGCTTCCGGCAACGCGCTTCACCGCGGCCCGGAAGTTGGCGTATCGCGCGAGCCAGGAGACGCGTGCCGCCTTGGGTGAGGAGACCTACGCATCATTCTTTGAAAGCGGCGAGATCCGCCCGGCGCTTGCCGACGAGCTGATGCGCCGGTATCAAGAAAAACGAGCCGCCGGGCACTGGGTTCCCGATGTCGGAGAATTGACCGTCGACTGATCCGCAGTGCCCGCCACTCATCGATGTAGTGATCGACGACCGCTTCGAGCGTCGCCGCGCTGTTGTTGTGGAAGTACGGCGCGGTGTTCCGGATCCCCCGAAGCCCGGGAATGTCGAACTTGTTCCAGTCGTCGGCCGGTGGCGGGCCGCCCACGAATCCCGTCAGCAACGCGCGACCCGGGTCGGAGTCGCGTCAGCGCAGCCGGAATCGCTGCAGCTTCCCCGTCGCAGTCTTCGGGAGCTCGGAGACGAATTCAATCCAGCGGGGATATTTGTACGCGGCGATGCGCGACTTCACGAGTGTCTGAATGTCCCGTGCGGTCTGCTCCGTGGGCGCAGCGCCAGGCCGCACGACGACGAAGGCTTTTGGTTTGATGAGTCCATCGGTGTCCGTGACGCCGACGACAGCGCACTCCAGCACGACCTCGTGCGCCAGGATGGTATTCTCCACTTCCACTGGCGACACCCAGATTCCACCAACCTTCAACATGTCGTCGCTTCTGCCGCAGTAGTGGTAATACCCGTCATCGTCGCGGAAGTACTTGTCACCGGTGTTCACCCAGTGGCCCTGGAAGGTCGCCTTCGTCTTCTCATGCTGCTTCCAGTAGCCGGCGGCCGCGCTCTCGCCGCAGACCATGAGGGTTCCAATACCGCCCGCGGGCAGCAGAACTCCATCGTCGTCGACGATTCTTGCCGAGTAGCCCGGCACTTCGACGCCCGAGGTGCCTGGCCGGCAGGCGCCTGGACGGTTCGAGAAAGATGTGGAGCATTTCCGTCGAGCCGATGCCATCGACAATCTCGAGGCCGAACCGCTCCTGCCAGCGGCGAAAGATCTCGGGCGGCAGCGCCTCCCCCGCCGACACGCAGAAGCGCAGCGACGACAGGTCGAAACGCGTGGCCGCGTCCTCGACCTGCAGCATCGCGGCGTACAGTGTCGGGACGCCGAAGTAGATCGTCGGGCGAAACCTGTCGATTGCCGCGAACATCGCTTCCGGGCCGGCGCGGCCGGGAAGCACAATCGCCTGAGCTCCGACGCCGAGCGGAAACGAGAGACTGTTGCCAAGACCGTACGCAAAGAACAGTTTGGCGGCCGACAGGCAGCGATCGTCCTCGTTCATCTGGAGCACGCCGCGCGCATACCCCTCGATCGTGTAGACCATGTCGTGCTGCAGGTGAACTGCTCCCTTGGGCGGCCCCGTGCTGCCGGAGCTGTACAGCCAGAACGCCGGCTCGTCCTTGTGCGTGTCCGCGGCGTCGAGCGCCGCGCTCGCACCGTCGACGAGCGCTTCGAACGAGGGAAGGCCGGCGGGCTCGCCACGGGAGACGATGAGGTGTTTCAGCCAGGGCAACAGATGCACGATCGGAAGGATCTCGCCCATCAGCGGTTCACTGACGATGGCCGCAACGGCGCGCGAGTCGTTGAGAATGAACTGGTAGTCGCCCTGCCGCAACAGCGTATTGATCGGAACCGGGACCGCACCGATCTTGATGGCGCCGAGGAAGCCCGCGTAGAAGGCGCTCCCGTCGTGCATGAGCAGAACGACGCGCTGTTCCGGGGCGAGGCCGACAGCGCGCAGCGCGTTACCGGCGCGGTTCACGAGCGCGTCCAGCTCGCTGTACGAGATTGGTCCGTCCGGCGTCATCAGCGCAAGGCGACTGCCGTGACCCTCGCGCACGTGGCGCGCCACGAGATAGTCGGCGACGTTGAATGCCTCGGGGATGGCTGTCGATGCCGCGGTTGGCACATCAGACATGGGTCGCTCTCTCTGGAATCTCGTCGCTGCGTTTCATCGGCGCACCCTCAGGGCCGTGTCAGCCGGGCCGCGACGGCAGCGGCGATCACGTGCGCGGCGCGCGCGTTCGGATGGACGTCGCCCGGCACGCGCCAGGCGGGATCGATGTCGACCAGCACGTAAGGCAGTCCGGGCTCGTCGAGGATCCGGCGCCGCAGTGCCTGTTCGACGCGATCTTCCGGGCCGAATTGCGGCACGAGAACGAGTGCCATCGCCCCACGCGACGCAGCCAGTTCAACCGTGGCGCGAAGGATCTCGCGAGTCACCGTGATACCGCGTTCGACGGTTTCATCGCTGCGGTACGGCGCGACCAGCTGCGCGAGCGATCGCAGCCGTCCGTGCCGAACTGCTGGCAGCCATTCCAGTCCCGGCCCAAGGTGCGGTCGGTCGTCATCGAGGTTCCGGCCGAAGAGTGTCGTCATGAACATGGCGACCACCGCTACCGGCTGACTAAAACGTGGCAGCTCGGCCTGGAGTCTCAAATACGCCTGGTCGTTGCCATAACCATCGACGGCCAGGTTCGCGCTCTGCTTCCCCAGCATCGCTCCGACCTGCGCCGGGACGCTCTCCTCCCACGTCAGGCCCTTGCCGAACATCACCGACTCGCCTGTGAACAGTACGGTCGGGCGCTCGGGATCCACGGGTTCGTCGACACGACGGATGCGATAGCCGGCCGGGTCGAACGTGTAGTCGACGACGCGTCCTCCGATGGCGCCGTGGCCGGAACGTGAGGGCACGAATGTCCAGCCAAGCCGCGGGTCGGGCCGACGGCGCGGTTCCTGGTCGCGCCCCAGCCACTCGGCGGGACGCAAGTGTGCGTAACGGAGCACCAGCTCGCTGGCGGCGAGCGCCAGGGCGGCCGCGAGCGCAACACTGAGAACGCGGGGGAGAACCCTGGTCGGCGCGCGCGCGACGGCACGTCCGACACGCGGCCGCACGACGAGCACGAGCAACACGCCTAGCGCACCGAGCGCGACGCGGACGATCGTTTCGAGCAAGACGTAGGTCTGACGCGTGAGAAAAAAGGACGGCAGGAAGTGCCGGTCGAGCCACCGCTGGTTCGCGAGGAGGGCGGTGGCCAGGAGCGCGACGCCGAGCGATGCGACCGCGACCTCAACAAGCAGCCGCGCCACCGGGTGCTCGACACGACGGTCTTCGTCCAACACTGGAATCACCGGCATGCAGCTCTGAGGGATATGCTAGTCTGCTCTCATCTTCTTCTTCCGGGAAGTCGACATGCCGCCACTCGCGCGAGTCGCACCGCTCGATCGGATCCTGCGCCCGGTTCACCGATGGGTATGGAAGCGACTTCGACAGGCGCGTGCGCAAGCTGCTCGCGTTCGGCGAAGTCGAGTCCGACGGCGGACGTGACATTCTGCGTGCGGCTGAGCTTACGCCCGACCCGCTGTTGCGCCGTCTATACCTCGAGCACGCGATCGACGAGCTGCGTCATGGCGATCTGTTCCGTCAGCGAGGCGCCGCCCTCCTCCGTACCCGTTCAGCGCATCTCGAAGACGCTCTTCAACGGCACGCCGCTTCCCGGCGGGCATGGGCTGGACGACCTGTCGGTCCAGGACGAGCCCGATCATCGTCTGCTCGCCTTCCTGCACGTGGCGGAGAAGGCTGCCGCCGGCCGTTTTACGATCTACCGCGAGCTCGTGGATGACGATCCGCAGACGCGCGCCATTTTCGAAGAGATCCTGCGCGATGAAGTCTTCCACATGAACTACACGTACACGCAGCTGGCCCGCGTCCTGCCGCGGTCGTACCGGCGGCAGGTGTGGCTGGCGCGCGCGAGCCGGCTCTGGAAACGTTACCTGCGGGTTGCGGCCGCGATCGCGAGCGTGCTCGGCAACGCCGTGCTCACGATCATGTATTTCGTCCTGCTGCCACCCTTCGCGTGGCTGGCGCGACGGGCCGAACGGCGCGAGCGGCCCGGGTGGGCGCCAATCCCGCGCTCGCGCGACGAGTCGCCGACGGGGCTGTACTGAATGAGGATTCTCGGGATTTCGGCGCACTATCACGATTCGGCCGCCGCGCTCCTCGTCGATGGAGTGCCGGTCTGCGCCGTGCAGGAAGAGCGCCTGTCGCGGCACAAGAACGACGCCGCATTTCCGTCGGCTGCGATCGAGTGGTGCCTGGATCACGCCGGGCTGGACCCGGCTCATCTCGACGCTGTGGTCTTCTACGAGCGCAGCATGCTGAAGTTCGAGCGGATTCTCACCTGCGCGCTCCGGGCTTTCCCGCGTTCCTGGAGGTCGTTTCCGCACGCGATGAAGAATTCGCTCGGCGAAAAGGTCTGGGTTCGCGGCATCATCTCGTCCCACCTCGGCGTGCCGGCGCGCAAGATCATGTTCACGCGGCACCACGAATCCCACGCGGCTGCCGCCTTCCTCACGGCGCCGACGCGGCGCGCGGCGATCCTCACCGCCGACGGCGTGGGCGAATGGGCCACGCTCACGGTCGGTCGCGGCGAGCGGAGCCCGAACGGCGGCCAAGCCGGCCGCACGGACATCACGCTGCTCCGCGAAATCAGATTCCCGCATTCGCTCGGGATGCTGTATTCCACGTTCACGGCGTATCTCGGCTTCGCGGTCAACGAGGACGAGTACAAGGTCATGGGGCTCGCCGCCTACGGGCGGCCGACGATGACCGAGCAGGTCCGCAAGGTGATTCGCCGCACGCCTGACGGCGGCTTCGCGCTCGTCCCGGAGTACTTCGAGTACCAGACGACCGCGAGTCGATCGTATGCGTCGCGGTTCGTCGAGCTGTTCGGGCCGCCGCGCAACCCGTACGACCCGATCGACCTCGAGACCGCCGAAGGCCGACGCTTTGCGGATTGTGCGGCCAGCGTGCAGCGCGTCCTCGAAGACACGCTGGTGGACATCGCGCGCGCGCTCCATCGCGAGACCGGCCTGCCGGATCTCTGTTTTGGCGGCGGCGTGGCGCAGAACGGCGTCGCCAACGCGCGCATCCTTCGGGAGTCCGGCTTCGAGCGCGTGTTCGTGCCGTCGGCTCCCGGCGATGCCGGCTGCGCGTTGGGCGCGGCGCTGTATGCCGACCGCATCTATCTCGGCAACCCGGACCGGGACGTGCCCGATCATCCCTTCTGGGGGCCGGTCGTCGATGCCGAAGGACCTGGCGCGGGCGGCGCGAGAGGACGACCAGGAGGTCGTGGAGCTCGAAGACGGCGTCCTCATCGAGCGCGTCGCCGACGCGCTCGCCGCCGGCCGCGTGGTCGGGTGGATGGACGGCGCCACGGAGTTCGGGCCGCGCGCCCTGGGACACCGCAGCATCCTGGCCGCGCCGCATTCGCACGAGATGCGCGACCGCCTCAATCGCGACATCAAGTACCGCGAGGAGTTCCGGCCCTTTGCCCCGGTCGTGCCCATCGAGGCGGCGGACCGCTATTTCGAGCTGCCGCCAGGCGGCCTGCGGCTGGCTCGCTTCATGTCGGGTGTGTTTCCGGTCCGGCCGGAGTGGCGAGCGCGGCTCGCCGCGATCACGCACGTCGACGGCTCGGCACGGCTGCAGGCGCTCGAGCGCGACATGGCGCCGCGGCTGCACGCGCTGCTCGAGGCGTACGGCCGCCGCACCGGGATTCCGGTCCTGCTCAATACCTCGTTCAACCTCTCCGGCGAACCGATCGTCACTGCGTGCGCTCGAAGGGTATTCGAGTTTCCGGCGCTGCGGGATTGACGTGCTCGTCGCGGGCCCGACCCTGGTGACGAAACGCGCCGCATCACCGGCGAGACCGCTGAAGGAGGACGTGGCATGGTCAGGATCAGCGAAGGCGCCTGGCGGCGATCCGGCGTCGCTTGATAATGCTGGGAACGGTCGGCGGCTCGATCGCGCGACCTCGTGCGCGGGATGTGGCGGAGCGAGCGGGGCAACCGCTGGCTGTTGCCGTTGGCCGTGTTTCTGTGCCTGTTTGGCGTGGTGCTGATCCTGGCGACGACGGTCGAGGCGCTCGCGCCGTTCATCTACGCGATTTTCTGAGCGTGGACGCCATCCGCGAACTGCTCGCCTGCCCGGCCTGCGCAGGGACGCTCGCTGGGGACTGGTCGTGCTGCGGGTGCGGCACGCGCTACGAGGTGCTCGACGGGATTCCCGACCTTGCGACTGCCCGGCGACGGGCGCACCGACGCGGTGCGGCGCTTCTACGAGCGCGCGCCATTTCCTGGCTACCCGCCGCACGACAGCCTGCACGCGCTGCGGGCGCGGGCCGAGCGAAGCCCGTTTCCGCGCCTGATCGATCGGGCGATTCCCGGCGATGCGCGGATCGTCGAGGTCGGATGCGGAACCGGCCAGATGTGCCTGTTCCTGGCGCGCGCCGATCGCGTTGTCGTCGGCGCCGATCTGGCACGTGCGTCGCTCGCGCTCGGCGCCGAGGCGGCGCGGCGCTTCAGGCTCCATCGCGTGCAATTCGTCGAGACCGATCTCCAGCGTCCGGGCCTCAAGGCGGGCGCGTTCGACGTCGTGTACTCGTCGGGCGTGCTGCATCACACGCCGAATCCGCGCGCCTCGTTCGCGCGCCTCGCGCAACTGGCCCGACCGGGCGGCACCATCGTGCTGGGCGTCTACAACGCGTTCGCGCGGCTGCCCGCGAAGCTTCGCCGTCTGACGGCGCGTCTTGTCGGGATTCCGGCTCGTCCCGTTCGATCCGGTGCTGCAAGGGCGACGCCATGAGCCGGCGCGGCGTGAGGCGTGGCTGCGCGATCAGTACCAGCATCCCGAAGAGCACAGTCACACGCTCGCCGAGGTCCAGGGCTGGTTTGCCGAGAACGGCGTCGAATACCTCCGGGCGTATCCGAGCGCGGTGCTCGACGACGAACCGGAGGAGCTCTTCACGCCCGCGCCCGACAACTGGCGCCCCGAGGGGTGGCTGGCGCAAATGGGATGGATTCGGACGCTCGGCCACGAGGGCGGATTGTTCTTCACCGTCGGCCGGCGGACCGGACCGGACTCGCAGTGAACCAGCCAGCCGTTGCTGGCCGCAAGCGACCGAATGGGATCGGGCGCCTGATCTAGTTCATGTCGGGAAACCCAGGAGCGAGCATTCGGGTCATGCTGGCGGGGTTCTTGATGTTCTGCGCGGCCATCCACTCCTCGGCTTGTCGCTGAAGCTCGCGCCCGTGCGCGTCGTCCTGCAACGCGCCGATCCGGCGCCTGGCGACGGCGGGGTACAGATCCATGTCGGCGCGATCAAATCGATCGGCGGCGTCGTGGAGGCATCTCAGCGCCAGCGGGGCGCTGCCCTCGCGGTACGCAATCCCGGCCCGGAGCAGCAGGGCAATCGGATCGGACCATGCCATTCGCTCGCGCGCGATGCGCCGAGCTCCCGCGCGCGCGGTCGAGAGGAGTCGGCGGGAGCGGCTGTTCCCTTCGGCCATCGCCAGCGCGCTGCGCGCTCGCAGGTAGAGCCACTCGATGCGAATCACCTGGACGCGCTCAGATAGCGACCGCCGAAGTCCCGATTCCTGTTCGGCGAGCAGCCGCCACGCCGCTTCACCGTCGCCGCGATAGAGCGCGGTCTGCACGCGGGCCAGCATCGCGCTGTAGTGCTGACGGTGAAAACCCGTCTGCGACCATCGCGCGATACTCTCGACTGTCTCACGCTCGCCTTCGTCAGGATCGTCCGCCGCCAGCCAGACGTAGTTGGTCCGGGTGCACAGCTCCGTGGCGAGGTACAGGTTCCCGCGGCTCCGCGCGTTGGCCAGAAGCGCAGGGACCTGCTTCGAGACTTCGCCGAGCTCTCCGAGATACATGAGCGCCCAGATCGCGAGATTCTGCGCGACGGTCATTTCCCACGCGAGCCCGGCGCACTGGTCGCGCAGAATCGCCAGCGCCTGCTCGGCTGACGTCAAGGCCTTCTTCCATTCACCGACCATGAGCGCGTTGATGCCGTGCGCGAGCAGCGAGAAGGCGATGGCGTGCGGGTGGCCGACGATCTTCGCCAGAGCCGTTGACTGCTGAATCAGTTGCTCGCTCAACCGCCGGCCGGTCGGAGCGGCGCTTCTGAGCCGCCGACTCGATCGCCATCGCGCGTGCGATCCGGTACGGTTCGCCGACGTCGAGCGCCATGCGCAGGGGCCGTGCGCTGAAATCAGAGGCGCTGATCACGTCCACCATTGCCAGTCCCGACGCTGCCGACCAGCAGGTGTCCACGCGAAGGAGTTCATCCGGGTCGATTTGGTCGGCGCGCCTTGAAGCGAAGCGCAGCCCGCGCCACCGAAGCCGTGCACGCTGCCACAATAACGAGAGTAGCGCGGCGCGCGGGCTTGCGGCCCGGGTTGATGCCCACAGCCGCCAGGACGCTGCGAATTAGGTCCAGGCCCCGATCGATGTGCCCGCCGATGAGGAACTGTTCGGCCGCGCGCCGTTGGAGCTCCACTCGCTGGGCAGACCTGCGCCAGCGGCCGCGCGGAGGTAGGCTTCGGCGGCCTCGGCCGGCCGGCCGGCGTTGGCGAGCGCGTTCGCGAAGTCCTTCCCTCCATGCCGGGGCGGCAGGCGGATGCCGGCGCTCAGCGCCAGAGCCTGCCGGTAGAAGAAGGCGGCCCTATCGAAGGCGAGCGCCGTGCCCGCCTTCGCGGCGGCAAGGCCGGCCTGAATCGACGCGTTCTCTGAGTCGCCGGCGCCCCGATAATGCTCGAACAGCGCCTCGCAGTCGTCGCTTCGCCGCTCGACGAGCGCGTGGACCATGACGGCGGTGGATTCGGCGCACGGCGTCGGGAGCGAGCTGCGCGGCAAGCACCTCGCGGATCCGATCGTGATAGGTCTCGACCCGCGCCGACGAGCCGCTGCTGCGGATGAAGTGCGAGGAGCGGAGCATCGCCACGAGCGACTGCCTGTCGCGTGCGATCGCCGCACGCGTCGCAGATGAGCTCCGGCGCCATCGGCCGGCCGCAGATCGCCAGCGTCTCGAGGAAGCCGCGCGCATCCGTTGAGAGCGTAGCCAGGCGCGACGCGAACATCGCTGCAAAAGTGGGCGCCTGATCCGGCTCCGGCCTGTTGACGCCTGCGTAGCGGGCCAGCTGCTCCAGCACGAACGGACTGCCGCCCGCCTCGCGCGTCATGCGCGTTCTGTCGCGATCCGTGAGCGCCGAGTCGGCGGGAAGCAGGCGCCGATGAGCGCGTGCGGCTTCGTCCTCCGTCATCGGCTCGAGCGAGATCGTCGACCAGATGTCGCGGCCCGCCCGATCGAGCAGGGCCCGGAGAAACGGCTTGGCGGCCGTTTCCTCGCTGCGGAAGGACAACACCGTGAGCATGGCGGGCGGGCCCGGCGGCCGAAGCAGCTCCTCGAGCAGGACGGCGCTGTCCGCGTCGGCCCACTGCAGGTCGTCGATCCAGATGACGAGCGACGGCGATGTCGCCAGCCGGCCCAGCAGCTCGCGCAGCGCCGCGAACGCCCGCCGCCGGAGACGCAAGGGGATCGACGCTCCCGGGCTCCTGATCGCGAGCAGGCGTCGGCGACGGCGTCCACCTGCAACAGCACGGGGAACACGCGCGTCAGCGCCGGCACATCGGGCGGCATCAGCCGCTCGACGTCGCTGGCGTGGAATCGACCCGAGGTAGCGGCTCAGGTCGTCGACGACCCCGTCGAGCGCCTTGTAAGGCACGGACTCGTTCTCGTAGCAGCGGCCGGAGAGCACGACGACATCGTCGCGCGCGCCGACTGGCTGAGAAAGCGCCGGACCAGCGCGCTCTTGCCGATGCCTGACGGGCCGTAGACCGACACGGCCGCCGCGGCGCCCGGTCATGACCGCCCGGAACGCCTCGTTCAACACCTGAAGCTGGCGGTCGCGGCCGACGAATGGCGTGTCGCGAATCGCCGCCGGCGTGGTCTCTGACACCGGGGGTGCCGTGTCGCGAGCCAGTCCGCGAAGAGCCTCGGGACCCGAGAGGCGCTGCTCGGGATTGCGACGCAGCAGTCCCATGCAGACGGCGCTCAGATCTGCCGGCACGTCCGGCACCAGTTGCGCCGGAGCGGGCGGATCACTTGTTCTCTTGCGCAGCAGCACGTCGAGCAGCGAACCAGCGAAGGGGATGTTTCCCGGTCAGCGCTTCGTAGAGGGTGGCTCCCACGCCGTACCAATCGCCGGCTTCGGATGGCGGCGCACCCGACCCTTCCTCGGGCGACATGTACGCTGGCGTACCGCCTCTGCACGAAGCTCGAGGTCGCCGGCGTGCTGAGGCAGCATCTCTGCAATCAGGCCGAAGTCGAGGATCACGACGCGTCCTTCGGGCGTGACCAGAACGTTGGACGGCTTGATATCGCGATGAAGCTTGCCCTGCCGGTGAAGCGCAGACACACCGTCGACGAGTTGCCGCAGCGCGTGGACCAGCCGGTCGTCGGATCGAGAGGGCTCGATCCGTTCCTTGCGCGTAGTCGACGAAGCTCACGCCCCTCGACGAGCTCCATCGTGAAAAAACAGCGATCGTCCTCGACGAACAGTTCGTAGAGGCACACCAGATTCGGGTGAGTGACATCGGCAAGGCTTCGAAACTCTCGCTTCAGACGATAGACGTCGGCGGCGCTGGTCCGAAGCAGGGTCTTCAGCGCGACGACCTCGTCGCGAACCTTGTCGTGCACCTCATAGACCACGCCCATTCCGCCCGCGCCCAGCCGTCAATCACGCGAAAGCGCGCCGTGCCGGGGAAGTGCTGTTCGACACGCAAGTCTGAGGGCGGTAGATCGTTCGGATCTTCGAGAAGCGAGCGTGTTTCCTGCCCGGCCGCCACCAGGCGCATGACGTCAGACCGAAGCTCTGGATCTCCAGCGCAGGCGTGGTCGAGGTATGCATCGCGTTCGGATGCCTCCTGCAACAGAGCCTCGTCGAAGACCGCCCGGAGGCGCCGCTGCCGGTCGGCACTCTGACTCATCGGTTCGGATCATCGCAGGGGTGTCCGGCGAGGTCAAACACTGGCGGCCGGCCCGGCGTCTGTCGCCATCGCTTCCACGTTCGAGTCGGTCGAGCGATTGCGCAGCCTCGGCGCCGATGTGACGGTTCGGACGGTTCCAGGCTTCGACCACGTCAACAGCTGGATTCAGGCGATGCCGAGCGCGGTGAACTGGTTTCGCTCGCTCGAATGAGGTGAGTTCAGACCTTCTCCTATGGCTTCCAGTTCATCAGGAGCGTGATCGGTGGCGGGCTGGACTCGGCGTCGACGTTGATGAGGAACCGGCCATCGCGATCGACATCGTACTGATGACTGCGGCCGATCACGTTCGACCCTCCACCCAGGCGGCGCGTCTGGAAAAGCGGCGTCGGGCACGCCGGCCTCGACCATCGTCGCCGTTGGCTCGAATCGAGACGGCCATCATCCTCGCGTCGGGGGCAATGAAGTACAGCTCCTTCCCATCACGAGACCATCGCGGATAGACGCCGCCGGCTGTCGAGATCGGAATCGGTCCGCCCGGTGAGGAGAACGGCCGCACGTAGATTTCATAGCGCCCGGTTTCGTTCGATTGGTACGCGATCCAGCGGCCGTCCGGTGAGAACTGCCCCCACAGCTCGTTCGCCTCGGTCTTGAGGAAGACGAACGGCACCTTCGTCTCCCGCGGCAGCACCCAGAGATCGGTGCCCGACGTCGGATTGGGAACGTAGTACATGAGCAGCTTCCCGTCCGGCGACCAGTCGCACGGAATCTTGACCTCCGGCGACTCGAAGAGCACGTCTTCCGCGCCATCGCCGGTCAATGGCTTCACGGACAGCGCGACCGAGCCCGAACGGACCGATTCGAACGCGATTCGACTGCCATCCGGCGACCAGAGCGGAAGGCGCATGAAACGCCCATCAGACGCGCGCGTGAATCGCGTCTGGCGCGTGGAGTCGAGCAGCCACAGGTCGGTTTCGTTCTGCAGCGAGCGTTCGACGGCCACGCGACGGCCATCCGGCGACAGCCTGAGATTCGTCAGCCCCATCTGCTCAGGCGAACCGAGCGTGCCGAGCGCGTTGCCCGACCGGTCGAACCACGAGAGCCGTGTCACGGAAGGGCGCCCCACCCGATAGGCCATCACGCCCGCGTCCGACGTGGAAAACGCACCGGTGCCGTCGATGGGCTCGAACGCGACGGAGTCCGCAACGGCGATCGGCTCGCCGCTGATCGTTCGTGCGTGCGAGATCGAAGCGCTGCGCCCAGAGCGTTCCCTGACGGATGAACAGCAGCCAGCCGGGCGCGACATATGCCCCTTGCGTGTCGGACGGCAGGAGACGCGTCACCTGCGGACGATCCGAGCGAGCCCAGGTACACGCCGCGCACGGCATCTGGACCGCCGACGAAGAACAGGAACTGCCGGCCTCCCGGCAGGAACTGCGGATGGCGATGGCCGGTCGATCCGGCCGCTGGCGCCGTCGCCTCCTCTATGGTTCCTCCCGCGGCATTGACACGGCGCAGCGCCGGTGACGCCGGTGCTGGAGAAGAGGATGGTTCCGTCCGGTCCCCACGCGGCCGTCGTCCCGGCCAGAGCGTAGGTCACGGTCTGCGCCGAACCGCCGCGGGCATCGATGCGTTTCAGCTCGCTATCCCTGAAGAACCCGATCGAACGGCTGTCGGGCGACCAGAATGGCCGGCGCGCCCCTTCCGTGCCTGGCAATGCCGTGCGCGTCCGCGGAGTCGAGCTCCCGCATCCAGAGCGTGGGTTGCCCGTCGTGATCGGCGACGAACGCGAGGCGCCGCCCGTCGGGTGAGAGGGCAAAGGACGACAGATCGGACGTCCGTGGCGTGGTGATCTCGGCCACGCGCAGCTCCGGCGCGTCCGGCGGCGGGCGCAGGAGCCACGCGCCCGAGCGCCACAGCCAATGCCAGCGCCAGCGCGGCGGTCGAGGCGCCAAGCACGCGCACGCGGCGGCGGCTCGAGCTCGTCGCGTGCGCCAGGTCGCGTCTTCGGGGTCGTTGGCGGCGTCTTCGATCTCGATGCGCGCGTCGGCAATGTGATGGAGGCGCCGCCTGGGATCTCGTTCCAGGCACCGGCGCAGCATGCGTCGAATGCCGAGCGGCACGTTCGACGGCAGCCGCTCCCACTCGGGCTCCCGCTCCAGCACGTCTGCCAGCGTGCCCGCCGCGTGCGCTGCCGAACGCCGGTCGCCCCGTCAACATCTCGTAGACGCACGCAGCCGAAGGCCCAGATGTCGCTGCGCGCATCCACGCGTTCGCCGCGCGCCTGCTCCGGGCTCATGTAGCCTGGCGTTCCCGCCACGACGCCGTCACCGTTCGCCGCGCGTCGACGGCTGGCGCCATGTGCCCATCGCGCCTCTCTGGGGCTACCGCCGTCGCGAGGCCGAAGTCGAGCACCTTCACCGGCACCGGTGGCGGTGAACTTGATGTTGGCCGGCTTGAGATCGCGGTGGATGATGCCCTTTCTCGTGCGCGGCCTCGAGCGCCTCGGCGATCTGGCGCGCCGATGTCGAGCGCCACGTCGAGCGCCAGGGGTCCGCCGGAGAGGCGATCGGCCAGCGTCGGCCCCTCGATGAGCTCCATGACGATCGCGTGCACGGCCGCCGGCGATTTCGAGACCATGAATCGTGGCGATGTGCGGATGGTTCAGCGCGGCAAGCAGGCGAGCTTCACGCTCCAGCCGTGCGACGCGCTCCGGATCGCGTGACAAGTGCTGCCGGCAGCACCTTGACGGCCACCTCGCGATGGAGCCGCGTATCGAGTGCGCGATACACTTCGCCCATGCCACCGGCATCGAGTGGCCCAAGGATGCGGTACGGTCCGAGCTCGGCTCCCGCGGCCATCGCCGGCGCACGCGGTTCGCGATCGCGGATCCTGGACGCCAGCGCATCGATCGCCGCGCCCTCGGCAAACGATCCGGCGTCGGCGTGCGCCGCGAGCAGCGATTCCACTTCATCCCTGAGCGCGACGTCCTCGCCGCACGCCTCGCGCAGGAACGCCGCGCGCTCGCTCCGGCGCGCACGCCAGCGCCGAGTGAAAGATCTCCTTGATCCGCGGCCATCGACTGCGATCGTCCGTCATGATCGCGCGGCTCGCCCCTGGGTCATGCGGCGATACAGCCACGCGCGCGCGGACTGCCACTCGCGCGTGATCGTGGCGCGCGACAACGACAGGACCGCCGCGACCTCTTCCTCCGAGAGCCCGCCGAAGTACTTCAACTCCACGATGTGCGCTTGACGCTCGTCGAGGTCGCGCGAGCTCCTGCAGCGCCTCGTCCAGCAGGAGCAGCTCGCAGTCGAGCGGCGGCTCGGCGGCGCATGCCTTCGTCCAGCGTGACCCTGATGCCGCCCGGGCGCTTCGCCGCCTGGCGCTCGCGCGCATGGTCGACGAGGATCCGCCGCATGATCTGCGACGCGACGCCAAAGAACTGCGCGCGGTTGAGCCACGTCACGCGCTGCTGGCCCATCAGGCGGATGTAGGCCTCGTTCACGAGCGCCGTCGGCTGCAGCGTGTGATCGCGGCGCTCGCGCCGCAGGTAGGCGGCGGCACGTTGCCGAAGCTGCTGATAGACGAGCGGAACCAGATCCTCTCGCGCCTGCAGGTCCCCCTGCCCCCAGGCCTGGAGCAGCTGACTGACCGTCCTCGTGTGTGCGGTTCTCCATGGGTGCCGGTTCGAGAGCGTCGCGGTCCCGAGTATATGGCGTCGTCACCTAGGCGCGCAGGCCATCGACCGGCCGGTCCAGCCGTGCGCCAGGGATCGGGCATGAGGCAGTTTCCTCGCCGGCTTACGCGTCAGTCAGGCAGGACGACTCGGGCTCGAGGAGGTTCCAATGAACGAGCCGTCGATAGGCTGTGAGTCCGGTGCGCGATGCGACGCGCTGGTTCTATGTGTGGATGGCGGGGGCGTGCGCCCTCATCGCGTTCGTGGGTTTCGCGCCGACCTATTGGCTGCAACTGGCGCCGGGAACGTTCGTCGGCTCGCCGCTCCTGCACCTGCACGGCCTGCTGTTCTCCGCCTGGCCCCTCTATCTGCTCCTGCAAACGACGTTGGCCGCCCGGGGCCTGGTCGGCCGTCATCGCGCCTGGGGCCTGCTTGGCGTCTCGCTCGCGACGGCCATGGTGTTTGTCGGCTTCGCGGTCGCGAATGACGTGCTGGCGGCGCGGCTGGCGGCGGGGTTTGGCGACCGGGCGCGCGCCTTTCACATCGCGTCGACATCGATGATCACGCTCTTCGGCGTGTTCGTCTTCGCCGCCATCGTCGTGTGTCGCGCGGCCCGAGGTCCACAAGCGGCTGATGCTGCTGGCGACGATCTCGATGATCCCTCCCGCGATTGCGCGACTGTTCTTTGCCGTGAATGTGGGGATCGGCGCCTGGTCTCCGTCCGGGTCTCGGGCCGCCCCGCTCGGTGGAGTCCGTGATGGCCCCGGCGCTCATCGCCGATGCCTTGATTCTCGCCGGCGTGATCTACGACATGCGCACGCGCGGCCGGCCTCATCCCGCGTATCTCGTCGGCGGTGCGATCGTGCTCGCCGTTCAGGTTCTGCGCGTGCCCGTGAGCACGACCGCAGTGGTGGTACGCGATCGCGGACTTCCTCGCGCGGTTCAGCGGCTGAGCGCCAAGCGCGAATGGCAGCGCGCCGTTCGGGGAACATCCGCCTGCGATTCGAACCAAGTCCAACCCGGTAGCACAGAGTCGGCCGACCTTCGGAGCGACAGGCAAGGCGCTGCAGAGGCGGACACTCGGGTTCACACGAGGGAAGTGGAGGTCGGTGTGACGAACGGGACAATTCGGCGTCGAGCATTCCTCGGGACCATGGCGGCCCTTCCCGCGGGCGTCCTGGCGCAGCAGCAGACGGCGGATCCGTCCGGTGTCGGAGTCAAAGTGGCGGCCGGCGAAGGCCGATTCGGACGGAGTCTGAAGCTCCCTGATGGCAGCCCGTTGTTCATCAAAGTAGCGACTGAAGACACGGGAGGCGCGTTCTTTCTCACCGAGCAGCCGAGCGGCCAGACAGGCGGCCCGCCGAAGCACTTTCATCTCGAGGAAGACGAGTGGTTCTACTGCCTCGCGGGCGAGTACATCGTTGAAGTCGGCAATCAACGTTACGAGCTGAAACCAGGCGACTCAGTCCTGGGACCACGACGTGTCCCGCATGCATTTGCGTTCGTTGGCAACACTCCCGGTCGACTGATGGTCGGATTCACACCGGCTGGACGAGTGGAGCAGTTCTTTCGCGATCTGGACGCACGGGGCAAGTACTTCGGCACGGGCACCAACGAAGATAGGGAGGCGGCGAGGCAACGCTACGGAATCGTGAACGTCGGACCTCCGCTCGCGTTCTAGCCACACTCGTGAGACAGCGTCGTTCACAGCCTTCCGGTTCGACGTGACGACAGCTCTCAACACAGCCGCCGGCAACGACAACGTGATTGCCGTCAAGGTCGATAACACCAACTTCGTCGGCATCGCGCCACTCGCGGGCGATTTCACTTTCTTCGGCGGTCTGTACAGGGACGTCAGCCTCCTCGCGACCGATCCATTGTCCGCGGAGATGCTGGATTACGGTTCAGTTCGGTTGACAACGCGATCGTGTCAGCGATTGCCATCGTCCAGAGGCCGTAACGGATCAGCGCGCGTCATTTGTCCAGCACGCCCAGCACGTTCGTATAGTCGTCGGTCCAGAGAGGATCGCCGGCGCCAGAGACGAGGCGGACCCATCGCGGAGCCGAATGGGCGAGCTGGCCGAAATCGTTCTCGCCGCGCGCCAGGACGACCCAGACCGAAGGCCGCATGGCCTCCGCGACGCGGTTGGGCGGCACGTCCTTGTCATCCCTGGCGTACCCCACGAGGCGGCGGTCCTCGGCGATCCTCGCGAGCACGGGGCGGAGGTCGAAGAACCGGCTCGACACGTGGAACGCGATCACGCCACGCGCCTTGAGGCGCGACTCGTACATCGCCACGGCCTCGCGGGTGATGAGGTGCGTGGGGATCGCATCCGACGAGAACGCATCGATGACGATGAGATCGTACGAAGCGGCTGGCATGGCGCGCAGCCCAAGCCGTCCATCGACCGCCATGGTCCGCACGTTCGCCCCGGGACGGGCCCTCGCGTCGGCCAGGTAGGTGAAGTACTGAGGATTCTCCGCGATGCGAATGACGGCGTCGTCGATCTCGAAGATGTCCATGCGGATCCCGTTGCCGGCGTACCCGGCAAGCGCGCCGGCGCCCAGACCGACGACACCCACATCGCGAAGCCGCCCGTCAGGAGCGAGCGTGAAGATGACATCGCCGATCGGCCCGGAGGGATGATAGTAGGCGGTGGGCAGGACGCGAACCTTGCCGCGAAACGCCTGCACGCCATGCGTCGTCGTGCCGTGAGTCAGCACGTGCCAATCGCCGTTCTGCAGGGCCGACACTTCGTGCACGCCGAAGAATGTGCGTTCGCGGTGGAGCACCTCGCCGCCGGTTCTCACCACGCCCCCGCCCACGAGCAAGCCAGCGACCGTCCCGGCGAAGAGCAGCGCCGTCCTCGGCGTGAACAACAGCAGCACTGCCGGAATCGCGAACGACACCCGAACCATGCGCTGCGCGATCTCGACGTTGCCGGTGAACGACTGCGGCCAGGTGAAGAGCACGGTCGACGCGAGGGGCCCCGCGTTCGCGCTCGTGTTGAAGGCCGACACGCACCAGTATCCGGCGACGAACAGCAGCGCCGCGCCGGCGCGCCACACCCAGCGTCCAGCGACTGATTCCGCCATGCGGTCTGCCTGAGCGCTCTGAGGGCGCAGGAGGATGGCCGCGGCGATGGCGAGAGGGTACTCGAGGATTGACGAGAACACGACCGGCGCGACCAGGGCCGCTGCCGCGCCGCCCAGCACGCCGCCGAGCGAGACGCACACGAAGTAGCCGGTGAGGTGCGTGGGGGCCGGACGGCTCTCGGCGAGGCGTGTGTGGCACACCATCGCCAGCACCGTGAACGCCGCGAGATGCACCAGCGTGATCGGCAGAATCGGGTAGCGCACTTCCGCCAGGGACAGTGCCAAGACGAGCAGCGCGGCCAGTGGCGTCACGGACCCCCACTGCCGCGCGCTCCCGAAGCCCCTGGTCGAAAATGCGGCAATAAAAGTGGCCAAGTACAGCGCCAGTGGCACCACCCACAGCAACGGAGCCGACACGACGTCAGTGGCGAGGTGCTGTGTTACGCCCAAGAGCAGCGCCGAGGGCACCAGCGCCAGCCCGATCCAGAGCGCGCGGCGAGAGAACGGAATGGCCGGCCCCGATCCCGCGCGTGCTTCGCGCGATCGCGGCAGCGCCCTGCGAACGCTCGCGTACGCGCACGCGGCCACGAGCGCCGCGAAGGCCCAGAAGCCCACCGCCCAGCCAGTCAACTGAACGGTCCGCGTAGCGACCGGCTCCACGAGCAGATACGCGAGCAGCCCCAGCAGGCTTCCGGCGTTGCTCGCGGAGTACAGAAAGACGGATCTTTGGCCCCGGGATCGTCCGTTCGCGAGAACCATTGCTGCAGGAGCGGGGCCGTGGCCGAAAGCGTGAAGAACGGCAGGCCGACGGTGCCGGCCAGGGCCCGAAGCACCCACCACCGTGGATCAGCACCGGCTGGCTCTCCGATCTCAATCGGCAGCGGCAGCAAGACGCTCGCGACGATCAGCACCGCGATGTGGAACGGCCGCTGCCACCGCTCCGCCACGCGTGTGCTCATCAGCGTGGGCGTAGAGGTATCCCAGCAACAGCACGGCTTGGAAGAAGACAATGCAAGTGCTCCACACCGCGGGGCTGCCCCCAAGGACTGGAAGCAGAATCTTTCCCACGAGGGGCTGCACCATGAAGAGCAGCGTCGCGGAGAAGAAAATCGCGACCGCGAAGAGCCGTTTCAGCAGCGAAGCGTGAATGTTGTCGCCTGCGGTCTTTGGCAAGGTCTCGATTGTATGCGGCTGATAACTTCGCGCGCCCGCCGCAGCGAAGCGTCGCAACGGGCCCCCGCGACCCTCGAGAGCCTCAGAGTCGCCTCGAGCTTCGTCGAAGGGCGAGCGACGGCACGGAAACCATCACGAAGGGACACGAAGACCACGATGATCGCGAAGAAGAACAACGTGAGTTTTCCTCGCGATCTTCGCAACTTCGCGGTCTTCGTGACACCGCCGTGACGGCGAACACACTAGAAGCTGAGCCTCCCACCGAACGTGAAGAAGCGCATGATGCTGTTGGTCGCCGAGGTGATTCCCCGAAATTGGTGCTCGTCGGGTCGAGGTTCGGGTTGCCCCACTGCACGGCGTCGAAGAGGTTCTGGACGTCCATGCGGAACTGGAGCTGCCGCCGGCCGCCGAGGGGAAAGTTCCGCGCGATGTTCGCGTTCACCAGGGACATCGGCGTCCCGCGCACGCCATCGATGCGGAACGGGAAGCCGCGCTTCTGAAACGCCGCCGGTTGTTTGTTCGCATCCCGTTCGAAGCCCGCGTCGATATTGAACCAGGTCTTCGTGAGGTCGATCGTGCCATCGCGCTGCAGGGCGATCTCTGGCTTGTCCTTGGCGATGTTGCTCATGTCTCCGTTGAAGAAGAGGTTGCCCCAGTCGAGCAACGCACCGGGCTGGTACTCGAACGTGGCGGCCGTCTGCCACCCCCGAAGATCATCGCGGCCACCCCCCCGTCGTTCAGGAATGGCCTGGACCTTCCGAACGGTAACTCGTACACGGCGCCACCGCTGAAACGCCACGGCCGGGCGTTCTGACTCGTCTGCCACATGGTCGGCGCGCGATCGTACGCTTCAACGGTCCTGTTTTCCGTGACGCGGCGCGCCGCGAAGGCCAGGTTGGCACTGAGGCCTGCCGCATAGCGGCGGTTGACAGTGATCTCGAGCGCGTGGCTCTTGACCACTCCGAGAGGCAGGTTGCTGTAGACCAGACCGCTCAGCTGCGGGATACCCGCGGAGCAAGGTCTGGCGCTGCACGGTCGCGGCGGTGAAGAAGGCGTTACCCGCCATCCGCGCATAGAGTGTCGGGTTCGTCGTCGCCAGCGCTGCAAAATTGCTGATGTTGAATGGATTCGTCACCTGCTGCTGCAGCAGTGACTGCTGCGTCGCGTCCCTGACATTGGTGATGCTGCTGTAGTACTGCTCCGGCACGTAGACCTCATTGATGTTTCTGCCGACGCGGTCCGCGTACGAGCCGGAGTAGGCGACCTCCACAGCCGTGCCGCTCAGCACCTCCCGCTGCACACCAATCCGCCAGCGCTGCACCCGCGGGTGCTTGCGATTCGGATCCTCGACGGTGTAGCTCGTCCCGAGGATGGAGTCGACCCCGAGCGAATCCTCAATCGGCACCTCGAAGCGGCCGCCGCCGACGCGCACCGGGAAGGGATCTGCCAACGGCGACACGCCGTTCCTCGGATCCCCGAGGAGCCAGGTCTGGCCGAAGTCCGTGCTGACGACGTTGGTCGTCGAGGCGCTGTAGCCGAATTGGTTGAAGGCGCCGTAGTCGCCGGCGTTCAGCGTGTCGAAGTAGAGGCCGTAGCCGCCCTTCACCACTGTGCGCTCGCCCAACTTGTAGGCGCCCGAGACGCGCGGCATCCACATCGATTCACCGATCCAGCTCAACCCGCTCGCGCCAGGGGCGCCGGCATACACCGATCCGCCCACCACGCGGAAGTCACTGACCGGGACCTGCGGAATCGGACTACGCGCGTAGGCGGCCTGCGCCGATTGCGTAATGGACAGCTGTGCGACCGGATCGAACTCGGTCAGCCAGCGATCCTCGGACTCTTTGATGCCACCCTCGTACTCGTAGCGGAGACCGAAGTTGAGCGTCAGGTTGGGCGTGGCGCGCCACGTGTCCTGGAAGAACAGGCCGTAGTACGGATTGTCCATCGAGATCGGCGCGTTGTTCCCGATTGACACCGACGACGGGATCCCGAGCATGAGGGCCGCCAGACTCGGGCCGACGTTGTTGGTCGGGAACACCGCCGTGGTATCCGCCGCGCGTGTGTAGATGTTGTCGAAATTGTAGGTGGACGCCACGTTGCCCGCAGCCATCAATCCACCCCTGCGCATCGCCAGGCGATAATCGAAACCGCCGCGCAGCGTGTGGGTGCCCTTGACGCTGGTCACGGTGCTCTGGGCCTGCAGATTGGTGGTGTCGAGGCCGCCGTCGGCACCTGTCGACACGGACTGGTATCCGCGCGATGTTGATGGTGGGCAGCAGGCAGTTGTTCAGCGACTCGCAAAAATCGTCCAGGTAGCTGGGGAGACCGACATCGGTGGGCGTGTACTGGTGGAGCCCCCGTCGCTGCTGATCCTCGTAGAAGTGATTGGCCGCAATCTGCGTGTCGATGACCGTCGACCCGAGCACTTTCGTCCAGTTGCCCGTGTACGACCACGAGGCGCGCGTCTTGTCGTTCGAGTGCAATCCCGCGAACGAGGTCTCATACGTCCAGTCGGTGTTGTACTCGTAGAAATCAGTGCCTGAAGCACGGAAGAAGAAGCGGTCGGTCTCCGAGTGGTTGTAATCCACACGAAACCCGAAGTTGTGGGCCGTGACCTGGTTCGGAATCCCCCCCTGGTAGTAGTTGTTCGTCGGAACCTGGCCGTTCTCGACCAGATTCTGATTGGGTTTCGGTGACATCTCCCGGTAGAGGGCAAAGAGCGGGTTCTTGTACGTGCCGTTCGCGTTCATGAACCGGTCTTGCGGGATGATGTTGTTCAGGAACGGCGTCCGGATGAAGCTGCCGGGGCGCGCCGGATCCGGCCGCACCGTCAGCGGATCGTAAATCTGATACTGACTGCCATTCGGGAGCGCCAGCAGGTCGGAGAAATCGCCGTTGAGGTGCTTGGCATTGGCCGGCACCGTGCTCGTCGGCGTGCTCTGGGCAGGGGCGTTGTCGTAGTTGCGCTGATAGTTGGCGAAGAAGAACAGCTTGTTGCGGCCGTTCACCACCTTCGGGATGACGACAGGGCCGCCCAGGGTGAGCGCGGTGTAGTTCTCATACCCGCCCTCGTAGATCTTCCCGGTATCCGGGCGCTGGCCAAATGCCAGTTTCTGCTGCGGGTTCAGCGAGTTGATCTTGTTGGTCCAGGTACTGCTGGTTCACCGTGCCGCGCAGCGAGTTCGAGCCCGCACGGGTCATCATCGCGATCGACGAGCCCGTTCCGTGGCCCTGGGCCGCGTCGAAGTTGGACGTCTCGACACGCATCTCCTCGATCATGTCGGCGTTCGGGGCGCTCGCGATGCGACGGCTGCTGCCGGCGTTGGTGGCGCCGTCAATCGTGTAGTTGAAGCCGCCGACGCCGCCCAGTACCGGTGCCCGCCCCGTTGGTCGGGCCGTCAATCTGGCCCGAGATCACCTGCACCTGGGTGGTCGGGCTGACGACGCCCTGCGCGAATCGGGTCAGCAGAATGGGCATGTTCGACGCCATCGGCAGTCCGGAGATCAGGGCCTGATCGTAGGTCTGTCCCGAGGACACCGACGTCGTATCGATGAGGGGGATTTCGCGGTGACATCGACCCGCTCGGAAATCGCCCCAACCTCCAGAGTCAGCTTCAAGGTCAGCGACTGCCCGACCGAGAGCAGGATCCCATTCTGGGCCAGCCCCTTGTAACTGGGCATGTCGACGGTGACCCGATACTGCCCCGGTTGCAGCAGCGGTGCTTCGAAGTACCCGCTGCCGTTGGTCACCCGTTGCTGGCTCTGTCCGGTGTCAACGTTGGTGATCGTGACCGTCGCTCCAGGAATCACACCCGACGAATCCTGGACGGTGCCATTGATGTTGCCTCGCGTCTCCTGAGCCCCGACCGGCACTGCCGCGAGCGATGCCATTACGAGAAGTACCCATAGGCGGGTTCGCATGCCTCCTCCATTTCATGTGTGGGCTGGGGTGGATGGCTCGTCGGGTCGGAACGGTCCGGCCCGTGCGGCGACGGTCTGGCGAGCTCGCCCGGCCGGAAGGCCCCCGGAGCCTGAACTCCCGCTTCCCGAGGAACGAGCGATAGGTCTCGGGAACCGAGACTGGCGCCGGGCTGTTTCAACACGAGGCCGCTCTGTGGCAGGAACCCTAGCACGGCCCAATTCTGCATGCAAGGACGGAGACGATCGGCTCGGCCATAACCTAAATTGTGATCGGATCTGGGTCTGGTTTCTCAGGTGCCGGCGATTCTGCATGCAGCCAATGGTCAAGTAGTCCACTGGACGCCGATCTCATTACTGACGTATCGTCAACCCTCACTGGAGGGTGTGATGCAGATTCTGTCAAGAAGGTCCGTCGGCGTGCTCGTCGGGATCGCCGCCTTGTTCGCTGCCTCGGCTGCGAGCGCGCAGACAACCGAACCGATCGTCGGTACCTGGAAACTGGACGTCGCGAAGTCCACCTACAAACCAGGTCCGGCGCCCAAGAGCTCGACAGTGACGATCGAACCGGCGGGCACGGGGCTGAAGGTCGCGGTCGATGCCGTCAACGCCGACGGTTCGCCGCTCAAGTGGGGTTTCACGACGTTGCGCGACGGCAAGGAGGAGGCCGCCGTGACCGGCAATCCGATGTTCGACGTCGTGACGAGCACCCGAGCGAGCGCGACCGCCGGGACGAACGTCTACAAGAAGGGCGGCAAGGTCGTCATGACCACGAAGCTGGCGATCAGCGCCGACGGCAAGACGATGACCCTGACGGGGACGGGGACCGATCCGAAGGGACAGGCCGTCCACAACGTCTCCATCTACACGAAGTAGCTCCAGCCGCGCGTGGGCCCGTGCGAGCGGTCACCGCCGTCGCACGGGTTCCACGGCCGCGCGCGCGATTGTCGCCTGGCGACTGCTCGCTACTTCGCGCCGGGCGCGCGCGGTGTGGCCGACGCCGGACCGTGCAAAGCCGTGAAGAGCGTGTCGAGCAACACGCCGGTCTTGTCGCCGTAATACTCCCAGAACATCGCGCCACCCAAACCCTTTTCGCGGATATAGGCACTCTTCAGGCGCAGCGATTCCGGATCTTCGTACGAGATGAACGTGCGCGTGTCCTTGTTCCAAAGATACGGGGCCTGCGCCTGGCTGTCCCACATCCGTACGAAGCCGCCGCTATCGATCATCGTCGTCGACATCGGCCCGTACTTCGTCTCGATCCGTTCGGTCGGACGGCTGCCAGGCTGATAGAGGCCAGTACCTTCACCCTTGATGTCGGCCCACGCGCGGCCGTAGAACGGAACGCCGACGACGACCTTGGCCGGCGGCACGCCGGCGGCGATGAAGTCGCGGACGGCGCTGTCGACGGACCGCTTCTTCGCATCTGCGGGATGCAGATAGAGATTCGCGTGATGCCCGGCGATCGGATCCGAAGTGCGGAAGTCGTAGGTCATCAGGTTGACGAAGTCGACGACGGGCTGGACCTTCTCCATCTCGGTCTTGGCGATGAAGTCGGGGAACGCGCCGGCGGCGAAGGTCAGGAGGTAGCGGCGCTTTCGGGCGCGGCCTTCGGCATCGAGCGCCTGCCGCAGGTCCATCATCATCGCGGTGAAGTTCTCCTTGTCCTCCGGACGGTGCACGTTGTTGTTGCCGCGCAGGCCGGGATACTCCCAGTCGATGTCGACGCCGTCGATATCGTGCCGCCGCACGAACTCTATCGCGCTGCCGGTGAAGCGGCTGCGGCTCTCGGCAGTGAGAGCCGCATCGGAGAAGTTGTTGGACCACGTCCAGCCGCCGACCGAGATCAGGATCTGCAGGTGTGGATGCCGGCGCCGCAGATCCGCCAGCAGCTTGAAATTTTCCGCGTCGCGGGCGAAGCCTTCGACAATGCGGCCGTCTTTGACGTCGGCGAAGGCGTAGTTGATATGCGTCAGCTTATCGGCGGCGATCTCGGACGGCACGATCACCTCGTTGCGCGGAAACACGTAGGCGATGATCACCGGCTTCGCCGCGCCGGCTGCCGTCGTCTTGCCGCCGCCGGCCGGTGACGCGGGCTGCACTGGCGTCTGCGCCGCTGCCCGCCGCGAGTTCGGCGAGGCGGCGACGCCGAGAATGGCCACGACCGTGGCGGCGAGCACGAACGGGAAACGTCGGGGTGTCATCGATCCTCCTCGGAGCGCCTGTAACAACCGCATCTTGTGGACCCAACCCGCAGGCCAAGGCTCTGCCTGCGCGCGCTATGCGCTCGTCTCCGCCGATCGGACTGACCAGGCTCGAGGAACTCTACGTGGCTCCTTACCTGAAGGCCACGCCGAAATGGAGGCTGAACTCGGCGGCCTTCATGGTGTGCTGCGCCGTGCCCTGATCGACATTGACGCCGAAGTAGCGCACGTACATGGCCTTCTCCTCGACCTCGACGTACAAGCGCTTGTAGATGTGCACGCGGACGGCAGCCGCGGCGTCCAGGTCCCAGCCGTGGAAGAACTGGAAGCCCTTTTCGTTCGCCTGGCCAAACAGCGTGTTCTCCGTATGAGGAACCGCGAACCCGCCACCCGCTTTCGGCAAGAAGAAAACGGAGCCGGTGCGCCCGGGCTCGCCCCTGAGCCGTACGCGCCTGATCACGTTGAAGAAGACGGGATTCGCGCCGTTGTTGAGTTGATAGCGGAGGACATCCGGCGCAAGCGTGACCTGGGTGTCGACGTTCGCTCCGTTCAATGTGCCGGTCATGGCGACCACCTGATCCTGCCGGACGATCCACTTCATGTGGTCGAGCGCCACCTCCAGACCCCATTTCTCGTTGAAGAACATGCCAAACCGCAGGTTGTATTGCGGCACGAACAGGCTGTGGCTGAAGGCGTCGGTCCAGCCCTTGCTGTCGCGGGCCTGAACGCCGACGAGCGTGAAGTCGTTGCCGAGCGACGGCTGGCTGATGTGAAGGTCGCTTTTCGTGTAGCTGTCGCCGTTGTAGCCCCAGGACACGAAAAAGTCGCGGCGCGGCGTGGACGCCTTCTTCGTCGGGGACTGCGCGGGCGCAGCCGCCTGACTGACGATGCTGGTGTGGTGTCGTTCGAACGGAACGTCAGGAATCTTCCCGAGACTCGGCTGGGTAAGGATGCAGAACAGCCAAGCGCCGCACGTCAGGGAAGACATCACCCATTGTAACCAATCTCATGCATATCAGCCGGATCGTTGACGGCTGATCTACTTGGCGTCGGCGCGCAGGTCGAACGCGGCCATCTCCTCGGTGTTGCGGACGAGCAGGATGCCATCGGCAAACGCCGGCACGTTCCAGGTTTGGCCCTCAATTCCGGGCACTCGAGCGACCTCCCGCAACTTCTCGGGAGTGGCAGCGACGAGGACGAGCTCACCCTCTTCGGTGATGACGACGAGGTGATCACCGGCGAGCAGCAGCTGGCCGTGTCCGTAGCGTCCGCCCTTCCACTTGAGGTCGCCGGTCGAGGCGTCGAGGCACGCGAGAATCCCTTCGTCCAGGCCGTAGATGAAACCGTCGTGCAGAACCGAGCTCGATTGGCGGTTCTTCATGCGGATGTTGCGCCAGACCTGGCGGACCTCGAACCGCTCTCCGGCTTTCGTCAGTTCGATCACGACTGCACCAGTGCCGTAGCCCGATGAATAGAAGACGCGCTGGTCACCGATCACGATTGGTTGGGCCGCGCTGGCGTCGTGCCCGGTGCTCCAGGGGAAATCCCAGAGGACCTCGCGGCGATCGAGACTCAATCCCAGCAGTCGATCGGCGCTGACGACGACGAACTGCGGGACGCCGAGGAGCGTGACCTGCATCGGTGACACGTAGGCCTGCTAATCGTCGAGCGCCGTCCACAATCGGTTTGCCCGTCCGGCGATCGTAGGCCACGACGGAGCGGCCCTTTGGTCCGCCGGGCAGCACGATGACCGCGTCCCCGGCGATGAGCGGGGAGGCCGCCATACCCCATCTCAAATTCTTCGCGCCGGCATCCTTCAGGATGTTCGTACGCCAGACGAGCTCGACCCGTGGCCGCGTCGAGGCAGCGCAGCTCTCCCCTGCCGCCAAGGGCGAACACGGTGGCCGTCGGCCCAGGCCGGTGTTGCGCGCGGACCTTCGCCGCCGCCCATCCACTGACTGAAGCGCTCCGGCCAAGCGTTCGTCCACAGCTCGCGCCCCGTCATGACGTCGTAAGCGGCCACGACTTCGTTGCGAGCGCGCTGCTCGATGGTGAACGCGCGACCGCCGGCGACCGCGAACGACGAACGGCCGCCGCCGATCGGCTTCTTCCACATCGGCGCGAGTCCTTCCCACGACACGCGAATCGGCCCGCGATAGACACCATCACGATCCGGTCCGCGAAACCCGGGCCAGCTCGACGTGACGGCCGAATCCGTGTGCGGTCCCTGCTCGACTGCCTGAGCAGGAGTGGCGGCGTCGAGCAGCATGAACAGGAGAGGGAGTGCGATCCAAAGAATCGAGCGCATGCAGCTACATGATATCTTGCCCACCCATCAGAACGAGACTCTGATGTCCGCCGTTGATCGCGCGGCCTTCGAGCGGCGCCCACGCGTCGACCGTCCACCGGCCGTCGACGCCGCGCGCCGGGCGCGCGATCGGATCCCAGCGTGTCTGACGAACGTCGGTCAGATTCGTGGCGGTAACGAAGACGCGCAAGCGGCCGAGCGGAAGCTCGCCGAGCAGGCTGGCGACGACGTAGGGCTCGCTCGTCAATCGATAGGGGTTGGCGTCGAGACGCTGCTCGCCGGTGAAGTTGACCTGCACACTGACCCGGCCGCGGCGGGCGGCGGCAACCGTGGCGACCAGACCGGCGCTGTGCTGCGGCGTCAGCGCGACCTCACGCCCATCGAGCTCGCGCGTCTTCAGGTATGTGTACGTGCCGGTCACGGCGAACGGCGCGCGGCGAACCGTGCCGAGGATCTCGACGCCTTGCGTCTCGACGGGCTCCTCTTCGGTGCGGAGCGTGTACGTCGCCCGGTCGATCAGCGCTGGATTGTCGATGTGGTTGTGGAACACCGTGAGAGTCACGACAGAGGCGCGTGTCTTGTGCGTGAGATCGGCCGACACGCTGCGCGCGGTTTCCTTCTCGAGCGGATCGACGATCGACAGGCGTGTCAACCCCGCCGCCTCCGTCTCCTCCATGAGCGGCGTCGGCGCGGAATAGCTCTGACCGGCCGACACCCGCGCGGCCCATGCCCCGCCGTGCACGCGGGCCGATCCGCGCGGACTCAGCGACGAAGCCGTAGATGTTGTGGTAATCGAGGCGCGCGCTTCCCGAGACGGACAGCCACGACGCGACATGCACATCGTCGTGAACGAACATGCCGGGTCGAGTGGACAGGTACGTCTTCGCAAGGAAATCATGCGATCGAGTCGTGAACCAGTCGACGGCGATGCCGGCGACCCACGTCTGGCGCGGTGCCGTACCGCGAAGCTCGATCTCGATGGTGGCCGCCTGACGTCGTTCGTGTTCACGTCCGTCGCTGAAGTCGCGGGTGCGCGATTGCACGTAGAGCATTCCGGTCCCGGCCAGGAGTAAGCCGCGCCAGGGCATCTGACCGGACAGTGGCGCCGTCAGCGGTCTTGGTCTCGAGCTGCTGATGCGCGAACGCGCTGCCGCCCTCGCGTTTTTCAAACATCACGCCCGCCGTGCCGGTGACCGATTTCCCTCGTCGGTTATCCCAGAACACACGCTGGCGCGCGCCCCCACGCCGGTAACCGGGAATGTCCGACCAGCCATCGTCGTCCACGTCGCGTTCGTCCTGCCGATGCGCGCCGACGAGAGTCGTCCAGCTCCACGATCCGGTGGGCGGCGATGAGAGCCACAGCACGGCATCCGTCGCGTCCGGGCTGGATTGGTTGAGCAGGAACTCGCGGTCCGGCTCCTTTCCCGGCCGGCGGGACAGCAGGTTGACCGAACCGGCCAACGCGTTCGCTCCGAAGAGCGCCGACGCGCCTCCGGCAATGACTTCGATCCTGTCGAGATCCATCGGCGGGATCTGGACCGGAGCGAGCCCGCCAGGGAGATCGAAGTACAGGGCCACGCCGTCGGAGAGCAGCCGCGTGTACTGACCGCGCAGGCCGCGGATACGTGGCGTCGCGAGGCCCAGCTCCGGCGATGTGGTCTGGAGACGCAGCGCACTCATCTCGTCGAGCGATCTCACGATGTTGCCCGGCGACATCAGCATGTTCTCCTCGATGCGTTCGCGGCCGAGCACCTCGATGGGGACAGCCTGGTCGTCGATGCGAAGGCCGGTGCGCGTGCTGGCCACGACCGTCGCCTGGTCCTGTTCTGCCGCCTTCGCGATCAAGACCAGACGGACGGTGCGTTCGCCGCCGGCGACGACGTCGACGCGGGCGGTCGCCGGCTCGTAGCCGTCTATGGTGGCGATCACTGAGATCTGCCCCGGAGGCACTGCCAGAGTGGCCCTGCCGGACACGTCCGTCACGGCGGACTCACCGCCGACCGCAACGGTTGCGCCAGCGACCGGAGCGCCCTCCGCGACAACCTCGACGCGGATCGTTCCGGTTCTCGCCTGTGCCGCGTCCGCCGTGGCGTCGATAAGGCCGAGGCAGAGGGTCAAACCACTGCCGAGAAGGGAAGCTAAAATGGAACGCATTCGGCCGTCGATCATACACGGACACGGACTGCGCCGTCCCTCAGGTCACCCCGAGGCTCGAGTACTGCGAAGCGACCGGCGACTCGAGTTTCTGAGCTCGACGGCCAGCCACGCCCGCGCCAGCTTCCAGTCGCGCAACACGGTCTGCGGAGAGACGCCGAGCGCCTCGGCCGTTTCTTCGACGCTCAGCCCGCCGAAATGGCACCCGGAACCGCGTGCAACTCCACAACCGGTGAAAGTCAACAGACGACCGTCCTCTAGCTACACAACCTGGCGATGTCCTTGCCAAAGGTTCTGCCTGCGGTGCAGAATGCTCGGTATGCACGCGAGATAGCTAGTTATGGATCGTGGCGCTGGTCGCCCTGCCTTCGCTGCAGGCCGGACTCGACGCGCTGGCGGACTTCGCAGGCGTCGAAGCATCAAATGATGGTTCAGAAAAAGGACAGGTCCATGCTTCGAGGCAGTCTCTCAATCATCCTGCTCGCGGGGTGGACGGTCGCCACTCCCGTGGCGCGCTCGGCCGCTAACCATCAGGTCCAGACATTGACGATCAAGGGCTCGGTCACCTACGACGCCGGCGCGGCGCTGCCTCCCGGCAGCCGCGCGGTCATCGAGCTGCGCCATCTGCCGGCGCTCCCAGACGCCCCGGCGGTCGCCGATCAGCGGATCGATGTCGAGGGCAAGCAGTCGCCAGTGCCGTTCGAGTTCACCTTGGAACGCTACAAGCTCGTCGGGAGCGCGACGTACTTCGTGCGCGGCGCCATCGTCTCGGAGAAGCGCGCGATCTGGAGAGCAGACGACATCAAGATTGACGTGACCCAGTCCACCGTGGACGTGAAAGAGATCACGCTGAGTCCGGTAAAGTGAACGCTGACGACGATCTCGTTCGCGGGCGGACTCGTGCCACCAGCCGAGCGCGCACGCGAACGAAGTAGTTTCCCGCCGGCGCGATGGGGTTCGAGGAGTCGTCGTCTTCTGTCCACGTCGGATCGCCTTTCGGAACGGACTCTACTCGGCGCGCAGTGCCTGCATCGGGTCGATGCGTGTCACGCGCCGGGCTGGCAGATAGGCGGCGAGCGCGGCTGTGACGACGACGATCGCGGAGACGGTCACGTAGGTCGTCACGTCGACTGCGCCAACGCCGAACAACAGCGATTCCATGAGCCGGGTCAGGAGCGCCGCTCGAGGTCAGGTGCACCGCGTCTGGCGCCGGTTGCGCTGCATGACGGCACTGCTGAACTTGCATCTGCGCGCCGGCTCACGTCGTCGGTCTCCGCTTCACCAAACTCGCCACGTCGGCCACAAATCTGGAGAGCAGCGGGGACAGGTTGTCCTTTCTCCAGACGAGAGCCAATGGCAACGACAGCTTGAGGTCGGCGACTTTCAATATCGCCACGCCGTCCGGACATCGCCAGCGGGCGGTTTCCACGACGAAACCTACGCCCATGCCTTGAGCGACGAGTGTCAATATCGTCGCTTCGTTCGACGCTTCCTGGACGATCCGAGGCGATTTCAGGCCGCCACAGAAACATTCGTACATCAAGCGGTCGTAGAATGCCGCGCTCTCGCGCCTCGGAAACCAGATGAAACGCGCGTCGGCCATGTCGCGCAGCCGGAGGCTCTTGACCTTACCGAGCGGGTGCGCGGCAGGAGCCGCCAAGGCGAGGCTGTGCAAGGCGACCGGCAAGAGATCCAGCTCCCGATCTGGTTTCGGCGGGTTGAACATGAACCCGGCATCCAGTCGGCCGGATCGAACGGCCTCGAGCTGTTGCAGACTCGGTAGCGGGTCCAGCTGCAGTTCTGCGTCGGGACAGCGCTCTCGGAAGAGGTGGAGCGAGTCGGGTACCACGCCCCGCCAGGAGGCATTCTCGGTGAACCCGACCCGCAGCGTTCCTGACTGGCCGCGCGCCACACGTTGCGCGCGTTCCGTCGCCTCGTTCAGCTGTTGAAGAATTCGACGCGCCTCATCGAGAAACAACTTACCCGCTGAACTGATCTTCACGCCGCGACTGAGGCGATCGAACAACTGGAAGCCAATCTCGCGTTCGAGATCCTGAATCTGTCGCGAGAGCGCTGGTTGAGCCACTCGCAGGCGTAGTGCGGCACGGCCGAAATGTTCCTCTTCGCCAACCGCCACGAAGTAGCGAAGATGACGCAGTTCCACTCCGATACCTTATCGCGATTAGTCCGATAGGAACAATATCTTGGACGCATCAGACGACATTTGTCACAGTGGCGCCAGAAAGGATGGTGAACGATGCCTCAGATCGAGCATTTCACGAAGGACTTGAACCTATCCGGGCCGATCTCCAGTTACCTGAAGGCGGTCAACACCGGCGCCAAGGAGGACTTTGCGGCGAGCTTCGCAGACGATGCGGTGGTGGTCGATGTGAGCCGCGAGCTGCGCGGTCTCGACGCGATCACGGCCTGGGCCGCCGCCGACATCTTCGCGGCTCACGTGCATTTCGACGTCCTCGACGTCACAGAGCGCCAGGGACGGACCATCGTCAGAGTCAAGATCGACGGAACGTTCGATCGAACGGGATTACCCGATCCTCTCGTGATGAACCATGAGTTCACGGTCGCAGAGGGGAAGATCGCCGAACTGCAAATCGCGTTCTAGAGGGACACGCTTGTCGCAGACGGGTGGTGATTTCGGGTAGTGTCGGGCTGATGGCGCCGGCCCTGACCCTCTCGTTGGCCCTGCTACTGGCCCAGGAGATCGCTGCGCAGCCGGTCGGCCCGCACTCCGAACCCGCCCCACTGGCCCGTGGCTACCGCACGCGCGCGCTGGCCGGCGGCTGGGGGCATTCGTGGCTGCACGGCTGGCCCGGTCATGGCAAGGCGATCAGCGATATCGAGTACGTCGGCTTCTACCCGCAAATGGGCTGGTTCGTTTCAAACTGGCTGGAGTTGTACGGGGAAGCGGACGTGCACCTGTACTATCGCCCCCACACCGCCGTTCTCGGCGGCGTCGTCGGCATCGGTGGCCGACACTATTTCCTCAGGGACCGACGCTGGACGCCGTACTACACGCTTGGGGGCGGCATGGCCTGGACGTCACTCGACGTACCAGAAGTGGATCGGATCTGGAACTTCCAGGTTGTGTGGGGTGTGGGCGTCAAGCGCACCACCCGCCGCGGCCCTGGGCTGATGCTGGAGTTCCGCAACCACCACATCTCCAATGCCGGCACCCGCGGCGAGAACCTCGGCGTCAACGCCGCGATGGTAGTCGCCGGCATCCATTGGGTGTTGCGTTAACCGCGCCGCGGCGTTCCGCGCAGAGAGATGGCGACACCTACAAACCCCTGAAACACGCTGCCGCCAGAATCGCCGAGCTGGTGAGAGGTGTCGGTCGTGCTGCGCCGCGGCTCACTCCCAGGGTGTGAGCCGGGCCGCCCCGATTTACGGCTGGTGTAAGGATTTTCGGCGGCGAGCCACAGAGCGAACTCGACCATTCGGCGGCACACCCGTAACTTTGGCGTTTCGCCTTCATCTCGTTGGTCCCGCTCTTGCCTGCGACCACGCCGAAAGGCGGAAGACATGAGACGCTCACGTGATCCTCGCAGTGTTGCTGGTGGCTGTTGGCTGCGACGACGGCACACCTACCAATCCGTCAGGCCCATCGATGAGCTTTTTCGTGACCAGTGCGACGAGCGCCACCGGCAATCTGGGCGGCCTCGCGGGAGCCGATGCGACATGTCTACGGTTAGCCGCCGCGGTCGGGCAAGGCTCGCGCACCTGGCGCGCCTACTTGAGTGTCGAGCGGGATCCCGCGAACGGCAATCAGCCGACGAACGCGCGGGACCGAATCGGCACAGGCCCGTGGTACAACGCCAGCCTCATGCTCGTGGCCAATAACGTGGCCGAGTTGCATTCGCGCACGGGTAATGCCGACGTGTTCGTCGACGAGCGTGGGCAGCGCATCAATGGCCAGTGGACCGGCTCGCCGAGTCCGGTCCAGCACGACATCCTCACCGGGTCGAACGCCGATGGAACACTCTTTCAAGGATCGACCTGCTCGGACTGGACGTCTGATTCGGCAGCGGTGGCGGCGCAGGTGGGCCACTCGGACGGGATGGGTCCCAACCAGAGTACCAGCGGCACGCTCTCGTCGTGGAACTCGGCGCATGCCAGTCAGAACTGTGCCGACACGGCGCCGCGCGGCGGTGCGGGCCGGTTCTACTGCTTCGCCCGGTAGTTGGCTCACACAGCCGTTACTCGACCTCCGACTCGCTGATCAGTCTCTGGTAAGTCCGTCGCGCGTGCTCGTAATCGGTCTTCGCCTGCTCCAGCTCCTCACGCTTGATGAATCGCTCCTTCTGCGACCAGCACTGATCCACGCCTTTGAGACACCATTCGGCGCTCCGTCGCGACGCGCGCACCGGCTTCCCCGCCACCAGCACCCAGATGGGATTCGTGTGTGACGAGGGCAGGATCCGCACCGCCAGCCAGCTGCTGCGCGCGATCGTCGCCTCGAACGTCAGATCGCGGAGCGCGCCATCGGCGACAAGGCTCTGTTTCGCGACGGGATACCCGTTGACGATGAGTTCCATAGCCACTTCGCGTGTGTCTCCAATGCGGGCGCGCTCGATATCCCAGTACGGCTGTTCCTGGTAGCGGCGCCTCCCGCGTTCGGGACTGGGCTTCTCATTCAGCAGCGCTGCCGCCCGGACGTGCACCTTCACGGGACCGGCAGCAGAACGTCGGAGCTCGCTCCCGTTCTCGCCCATTCGCACGTCTTTGACCGTGAAGTCGAGCAGATGACTTCGGCCGTCGCCGACATAATTTCGGCCGCGGTGAATTCCTTCACACCAATCGGTATAGTCGAGCTTCCCATCGAGCTTCACGTACGAACGCCCGAGCCCCACTTTTTCTCCATAGACACACGGGAAATCCGTCTCGCCGCTGATACGCGTACGGAAGCCCACGTTCAGCGTGTGGTACCAGATGTTCAGCTCCCACACGTAGGGAGTGTCGACGGTCGAGATGAAATCGACCGCGCGAACAGGCTTGCCATCAGGGCCAGGCACCTCGTGCGTGACGTCCATGATGTAACTCGTTCGCACCGATGCCGTTGAATGGCGGCACGATGTAGTTCGGCAGTTCCGAGGAGTTCACTTCGAGGCCGAATCCCGAATGCGCCGGGCCGCAGACCGCGCCCTGGCGCTTGGCCCAACGCAGCGTATTGAGGCCGAGGGTTGGCCAGTGTTCATAGGAAGTGCCACCCGGGTGGATCTGCTCCTTGAGCCGCAAGAGCACCAGGTGACCGGATTGATGCGAGCCAAAGCCCGAGACCTCGACGTCGTAGTGCAGCAAATAGGGCGGACGAGAGACGAGGTCGTCTCTACCCGTGAAGAACCGTTTCTGCGTATCGAACGCGGGACCCCAGGTGAGGGTTGCCCCGACCTTCAAGTCCTCACCGAGCGTGTGGCGCACCATATCCGCGGGGAGCACGCCTTCGGTCGGATTCATGTAGTGAGCGCAGCCCGCGGCGTGAATGTGATGGTCGCCCGACCACCAGCCGAACTTTGCGGGATCGATCCACCGCTCGATTTGAAAGCTCGCCGCCTGAGCCGCACTACCACGTTGACCGCTTGCGCCGCCAGTCGGCTCCGCGACCGCCAGCTGCTGCGTCTTCGTAATCGATTCCGGACCGCGCCAGAACTCCACCTCGTACGTGCCGGCCGGAAGCTTCACGAGTTCACCATCCGCGCGGTACACCTGCGGGTGGAACGCGAAGTCGGGCGCCAGCCGCTTGGCGCGCGACGGATACACGCGGCCTTGCGCGTCGCGAATGACGAATGCCGCGACCGTCGGCGCACCCGTTTCGTCGCGCACGCGCCACTGCACCGATTCCGCAGGCTGGATGGTGAAGAGAATCGGGACCTCGTTGCGATATCCGAGGTCCTGTGTCCCCTGGCCCACATCGAACGTCAACGTCGCCTCGCGTTGGCCGGGATCCCGGCTGTACAGCTGCACGATGCGGTACTCGAGTGCGAGCCCGCTCAGCGTCCTCGTGAGCGGCTGGCTGTCGAACATCTGGAGATCGAGCCAGAGATGTCGGAGTTCGTCGGGCATCGCGCCGGCGAGCCGCCGCGCCTGGCTGCTGATACCGCGAAGGACGGCCGTCGTGCCGGCCTCGTTGTGGACCTTCACGAGGAACTGACGCCAGCCGTGCTCGACGAGCTCCGGCGTGGCAGGCCCTGGTGCGACTTTCACGCGCATTTGCGGGTTGATGTCGACCCCCACGAGGCAATGGCAGTCGAGCACGCGTTGGATCGCCGTCACCGCCGACTCCTCGTCGGTCATTTTGAACGCCACCTCGAGCTCGCGCTGGTGATCCGGAGGAAGTGGCGCGCCCAGGTACTCTGCGGCGGCGATCAACCGCGTGACCTGTGAGACGAACGGTTGCAACGGCACGTCGGCGACAATCGGCAGGCGCGATTCGCAGGGTTCGACTGTCCCCACGTCGAGATCGGCGCGCGTGGTGGTCATGCCTGCGGGAAGTCGCAGCAGCTCGGGGGCTGCGAGCGCCGCGGGGATAATGCTCGTCGAGTGAAGGAAGACGC
The DNA here is from genome assembly GCA_963771395.1 of uncultured Acidobacteriota bacterium. Taxonomy (GTDB): domain Bacteria; phylum Acidobacteriota; class Vicinamibacteria; order Vicinamibacterales; family 2-12-FULL-66-21; genus DATBJJ01. The sequence continues at coordinate 132,701 of CAVYTY010000001.1, forward strand.
GGCGGGACACGCGTCTGTTCGGACGCCGCTGGTAGCCGCTCGTATCGCTCATCTTTCTCCTCCTGCACGCCGAGGTGTTGCTTCGCACCGGGAGTAGAGCTGGAGGGGATTCTATTCGCTTCGCCCCACGAGACGCGGAAAACTTCGGACCGAATTGGCCGCAGCGTCAGCGCGCAGTGATGGCTATCACGCGCAGCGGGCTGCCGCTGCCGTTGACAATCTTGAGCGGCGCCGCGATCACGACCGCGCCGGTCGGCGGCAGCTGGTCGAGATTGCACAGGCTCGCCAGCCCGAACTTGCCGGCGCCGTGCATGGTCGCGTGATTCGGGAACGGCGGGTGAAAGTGCCCGCCTGGCCGGCGTCGGTGCCGACCGTCTCGACGCCGACGCCCAGCACGTCGCGGTCGTCGGCGAGCAGCTTCGACGTACGCGCGTCGAAGCCCGGGGTGTGCGGGCCGTCGTCGCCGGCGTTGAGAACGAGGCGGCGTCGGCGCGCCGGCTCCAGCCGGTCCGCAGCAGCACCCAGGCGCCCGCGGGAATCCGGCCGTGTCGCGCCTCCCACGCTTCGAGCCGTTCGGGGGTCAGCAGGAAGTCCGGATCGCGCGCGACGTCGGCGGTGACGTCGATCACGCACGCCGGCCCGATGAATCGCGCACGCCGGAATCGTGTCGCAGGCGTTGTCCGGCAGATCCTTGCCGGTGATCCAGTGGATGGGCGCGTCGAAATGCGTGCCGGTGTGCTCGCCCATCCGGATCGTGTTCCAGTACCACGCCGGGCCGCCTCGTCGTACTTCGAAATGACGTCGATGGTCACGCCGGGCGAGGGCGCGAACATCGGCGGCAGGCCGATCACCGGGTGTCGGGGCCGAGCGGCTGCGTCAGGTCGACGACCCTCAGCGTCCCGCGATTGAGTTCCTCGACCAGCTGCGTCAGTGACGTGCGGGCTCATGGCTTCTCCCGGTGTCGATGTCCGTCCGGCGATCCATCGCTTGAAGCGAAACGCGTTTTCCGGAAGGTGCAGGTCCATCCCGTAGTGATTCGGGCCGACGGCCGCGACCTTCGCGACGATCACGCTGAGATCGTCGCGCGAACGCGTCGATCGCGGCCTCGCCGAAGTGCCATGACCGAATCGACGGCGGCGACGTGCTCGATGCCGGCGCCGCTCGCCATGGCCGCCAGATCGGTGATGCCGGACGTCGTGTGCGAGTCGAAGCCGCCGGTCGAGAGCAGGCTGCCATTGTCGAAGATGACGTGCACCAGATTCCCCGGCCGGTAGCGCGCCAGCGTCGCGAGCGTGCCGAGGTTCATCAGGACCGAGCCGTCGCCGTCGAGCACGACGATCGCTTCGCGCGGCAGGTGCATCGCCAGCCCGAGGCCGATCGAGGACGCGAGCCCCATCGCGTGCTGCAGATAGAAGAAGTTCTCCCGGTGGCCGAGGTCGTAGAGCTCCTGCGCGCAGGCGCCCATGATCGTGACGACGAGCTTGTCGTCCAGCTCGGGATAGAGCATCCCGATGCACTCGGCGCGCGTTTCACTGCGGCCGTCCTCCATCAGGTCGCGCGTGAGGAGCAGCGCGACCGGGGAGAGCGAGCTCTGGGAGAACGTGTAGGCCTCGCGGATCTGCCGGCCGACCTTCTTCGGGTCCGCGCGTACTCGAACGGGAATGTTCAGCGCGCGCAGGACGCCTTCGGTCACGATGCCGCCGCGCGTGTGCCACGGGTACGGCTCGCCCCAGTGGCCGCGGAGCGCAATCAGCATGCACAGCGGAATGCCGTAGAGCTGCGCCAGCGAGACGATGCCGTTGATCGCGGCGAGAAAGCCGTGGTTCTGCATCAGCAGGACGTGCCGCTCGCCGGCGAAGTAGGCGCCCGCGGCGATGCCGATGGCTTCCTCTTCCTTCGCCACCTGAATCAGCGTGACGTCGGGATCGTCGCTCGGCCTGCTGCAGCAGGAGCCCCAGCCACGTCTCGGGCAGCGCGGAGAGCGACGTGATGCCCGGCGTCCTTGATGCCCTGGAAGATGACCTTCGAGTTCTCGTAGGAAACGGACATCGGCGGGCGCCAATTCTACTGCGTCTGGCGGCGGCGGGCGCTCCTCGCCAGCAGATACGCGGCGTTGAGAATGAGGAGGTAGACGACCCCGCTCGCGAAGGCGAACGGAGAGTCCCACCACGTCTTGACAATCGCCAGGGCGATCAGCGCGAAGCCGATCACCGATCCCGTGGCGCCGAGCGGCGACGGCATGGGCAGCGCCGCCACTTCCTCGTCGGTCATCGCCCGGCGCGACCCGCGCGTGAGCGGCGAGCGAGACCAGCCAGGACAGCAGCAGACCGAAGAGGGCGGCATTGAGGATCGAGACGAACGCCTGCTGCGGCGCCCACCGCTCGAGGACGAGCGCGACGACGATCGAGAAGGAGGAAGTGATGACGGCGAGCGTTGGCGACCCGGCGCGATTCAGCCGGCCGAGTCGGGCGGGCGCCCAGCCGTTACGCGCCAGCGCAAAGAGCGTTCGCGAGGCGGCATAAAGCGCGGCGTTCGCACCCGACAGCGCGGCGGTGAGTACCGACGAAGTTCATGACGTGACTGGCGCCGGGGATCCGCACCGTCCGGAACACCGTCACGAACGGCGACTCGCTCACGCCGGCATGGTTCCATGGCATCACACCGGTGAGCACGATGATCGCGCCGAGATAGACGACCGTGAGGGTGGCGAACGTCAGCTTGACCGCGCGGGCGACCTCACTGGCGGAACGGGACTCACCGCTGGTGACGGCGA
>CAVYTY010000002.1:0-161456 GCA_963771395.1 uncultured Acidobacteriota bacterium
CGCGCTAAGGGCCTGTACTCTCGCCTTGGCAGATGCTGGTGGTGCCGCAAACGCTCGCCTCGCCGTTCCTCGACGGCGCGTGGCGAATCTCAAAAGATAGCCCACTATCCGCTTGGATAGTGCGCGGCCCTTTTCGCTCCCATGCTGGATCTTGCGCGGAAGCGCAATTCAAGTCACAGCAGCTATTTGCAGCGACGCGGTTTGGCGGTCTTCGAGGTGAACGGCCGGCACGGCGCGTGCACTGTGTGGCTGCGATTCGCAATCGACAGGAGGACCACCATGACAGTCAGAAGCGCACTGAAGGCCGGCACCCCGAGCATTCCGATACCTCCGCCGAGGCGCTGACGAGTGTTCGACCGTCGCCGCCAGCGTGCGGCCCTTGTGACCGATACGCTGCTCCTCGCTGCGTCAGGTTGACGGGTCGCGTGTCCGCTACGCTGCGTTACGCCCGCAGCCGGGTCCGAGGCACGCTGGCTGTTACACGTGGGAATCGAAAGCGCCTCCAGCGCTCACGACGTCCCGATGAGTCCCAGAGCTTTGCGGAGGAACTGGACTTTCTTGTCGTCGCCCTGCTCGAGCTCCTCGACGATTTGTGGGACCACAGCGGCACCGACAGCCCTTATGTGAGCCTTGGCCTGGTCAATGATCTGCTCTCGCCCGTAAATCCACGCGTCCTTCTCGTCCAGACCGCGGGCACTGCCGTACGTTTCCGGGTGCTCCTGGTACGCCCTCTCGATGCCAGCTATGCTTGCTTCCGCGCTCTCGATATCGGAGACGAGTGCCTCGAGGACGGAAATGAGAGTGCGTCCAGACACCGTAATACCGCTGTCGATGCATTCAAGTGCCAGGTAGCAATTCTCGGCCGCGACACTCGCGATGATCTCGTCCGCATCGTCGGCCAATCCGCAGGCGGCGATGATCGCTTGATCCCACGCTCCCGCTTCCCGTTGAATCGTGGCCAATGTATTGAACGCGTTCGGACCGACGAAACGCGGCCTGCCCGCTCTGCCGTCGACACCTGCTTCCAGTAGCTGCACACCTGCGAAGGACTCCTGCAGCAGCTGATGCTGAAATCGAACACTGCCATCTCTTTCCTCCAGGAGGCTCGCGTTGATACCCGCCTTCAAAAGATCGGGGTTATCGATGTACCTCAGGGCAAAGTCGCGCGGCACGTCGATCGGTTTATTGCTTTCGATCATCGAGTAGGCGAGCCGCGCGAAGGAGGTCTCCATCTGTTGATATGGAACCCAGCCAGCAGTCTGCCTCCTGCGCTCCCTATCCCAAAGCAAGGTGGCCAGGGAGCGGAAGAGAGTCCCGTTGTTGCGAGGAAGTTCCTCTGCAGCCGACCTCTTGTAGACCGCGATGAGAATTGTAAGGAGATAGGCATTGCTGGAAAGCTGAGATAGGGACGGTTGATCCAGCCGCTTCAAGAGCCCGAGAAACGCCTCCGCTTCGCCTTCGAGATAGCTCGCGACGAACTGCTCGATGCGCTGCTCGCCCAAGGTGTTCACCCACACGATCGGCAGCTGCAAGTCGAGCGCGGCATAATCGTCGCTTCGGCACGTGAGGATTACGCGCTGCGGGCCGGCCGCCGAGTGGATCCAGTCGCGCAGCGCTTTGGCATTCGCCGGGCCCGCCGCGCCCATTTCGTTGAGGCCATCCAGATAGAGAGTCACCGCTCCCGTTCCAAGGGCACCCGCGAGGTCCACATCGAGCGGACAGTAGCCCTGGACGAAGTCGAGGGGAGTCGGCTCATGGCGCCATCGGGGAAGTTCGACGAGCATCGGAAGAGGTGCCGTGCGCGGATGCTCGAAACGCACCCGAGCCGCGTCGAGTGCCAGCCGGCGCAAGGTGGTTGTCTTACCAGTACCGGGTTTCCCAAGCAGAACGAATTTCGGGTACTTCTCAGCCGCGTCGCGGATGCTCTCCAACGGTACGGGCACTGCCTCGATGGCGCCGACTGCCGCTGTCGGCTTGGCGGGCTGCTCCAGGAGCTGGAACTCGCCATCCAACCCCCAGGTATCTACCAGGCTCGGCGAAGGTCGAACGAGTCCCCTACCGGCGAGATCATCGATTTCTCCGGCGAGATCAACGTAATGAGAGACCGCCCTCTTCGCCTCGAGTTGTGAGATGAGCGTTGTCAGGTAGCGCCGCTCGGGATCTGGAGGCTCTCCAATCTGCTGCCGTGCGCTCTTTCTGAGCTCAGCCAGCAGCGCCTCAAAGCGAGCGGCGTACACGGCTTCGTCCTTCCAGCGCCTGAAATCGACGAACTGCGTCCGCTGGACCTCGATGGGGCTGGCGACCTCGCGGAGCACGATCGGAAATATGGGCACACCCCGGGTATTGGCACGGGCCATTTCATTCCTGCAGGTACTCGCTGGAGACATACTCCGGGGAAAGCACGGCGATCATGGCCGCACACGAATCGACTGCCTTCTCGAGCGACCGCCGCCAGTCATCTCCAGGACGAATGCCACCGTCGAGCCGATCGAGCCAGATACGAACACCCGCGTTGCACAGGTCCGCTGCAAGCCGCAACGGAAGGTCGGGCTCCAGGCTGCGGTAGCTGATGAAAATGTGCCCAGACTGGTCGCGTTCCAAGGTCGCAATGATACCGGCCGTCCGTGGCACAGCGCACGATTTCGCACTATCGGCTCGTCCAGGTCCCCTGCCGTGGCGGCATGGGCGTCGTGCACGAGGCTGAAGACACCCGGCCGCCACCGGTTCACTGCGCTCAAGCTACCGCAAGCGCCACACCGATTCGGACGTCGTGCTGGTTACGCGACAATGGACGTGGCCGGTAGTGTCCGGACCACGCGCATTTGCGGCATGACGTAGCGAGCTCCGCCTCGTCAATTTGGGCGCTTCGCCGACTCTGCTGCGGATGAGAATTGATACTGCCCCCTGCCCCGCGTATCATTCCACGTGTTACACGGAATTTACACGGCCGTTACACGCCAGGAGGCGCCATGCCGTCGACCGCCCGAACGCTTCTGCTGTTGCTCACACTGGTCGCCGCGCCGGTCGTGGGGCGTGCTCAGACCGTGATGGGGACGATCACCGGCCATATCAAGGACGCGAGCGGGGCGGTACTGCCTGGGGTCACCGTCACGCTGACGCAGCTCGAGACCAGTCACAAGGCGAGTGTCGTCACAGATGTCGAGGGACGCTTCACGTCGGGCCCGATGCCGCTCGGGACCTATCGCCTCGACGCGGTCTTGAGCGGGTTCAAGTCGTCGGTGCGCTCCGGAATCTCGCTGACGCTCAACGAAGTAGCACGTGTCGATCTCATGCTGGAAGTCGGCACGCTGGAAGAAGTGGTGGAAGTGGCCGCCGCCGCGTCCCTCGTCGATGCGAGCACCTCCTCGGTCGGAAAGCTCGTCGACAACCGCCGGATTGCGGAGCTGCCGCTCAACACGCGCAACGTCTACTCCCTGATTTTCCTCACGCCGGGCGTCGCTGGTACGATCGGCAACGCCTACGGCGACATGCGCTACACGATCAACGGGGCGCGCCCGCGCAGCAGCGATACGCTCGTTGATGGTGTGACCGCCACGTTCCCGACGGTGACCGGCGGCGCCGGCATTTCCGTGTTTCCATCCGTCGACGCGATTCAGGAATTCAAGGTGCTCGGCGCGACGTATCCGGCGGAGTACGGCCGCAGCCTCGGCAGCATCGTGAACGTCGTCTACAAATCGGGATCGAACAGCTTCCACGGCAGCGCCTACGAGTTCCTGCGCGACTCGGCGCTCGACTCGCAGAACTACTTTCAGAAGCTGCGCGGCGAGGAGCTCGGCGACTTCTCCCGCAGCCAGTTCGGCGGATCGGCGGGCGGGCCGCTGCAACGGGGCAAGACGTTCTTCATGGTCTCGTACGAGGGATTGCGGGAGCAGGCCTTCGCCTCGTCCACGCTGACCGTTCCGAGCGCACTCGAACGGCAGGGGGACTTCTCGCAGACGCTGGCCGCGAACGGACAGGTCGTTCGCATCTTCAATCCGTTCACGACGAGGGCAAATCCAGCCGGCGGGTTCATCCGCGACCAGTTCCCGGACAACAGGATTCCCCGGGCGATGATGGACCCGGTCGCCCTCAACATCCTTGCGTATTACCCGCAGCCCAACCAGCAGGGCGATCCGGTGACCGGCCGCAACAATTACTACCAGACCGGCACATCCACGCTCGATACGAACAACACGGACATCCGTGTGGACCACAACTTCGGCACGACAGGACGTGGATTTGCCAGATACTCGCACCGGTTCGTCGCCACCGCTCCACTGCAGGCCTTCCCCGACGACCTGACGATCGCGGAAGGGCGCGTGATCGAGGAGAACCGCACCCACAACTTCGTCACCGAGTACAACCACACGATTGGAGGAACCGCGCTCCTGACCGCGCGGCTGGGATTCGCGCGCACGCTGTTCGTGTTCGACAACCAGGGACTGGGCTTCGTGCCATCGAGCCTCGGGCTCCCGACATCAATCGACACTGCCGTCGATCGGATGATGTTCCCCGGAATCGGCGCCAGCAACTACGTGTCGCTCGGGGGCAACGATCATCGCTACAACGCGTTCATGAGCTATCCGGCGCTCGTGAGCCTCACCCAAACCAGTTCGCGGCACACGTGGAAGACGGGGCTGGACGCCCGGATGATCCGCGTGAACGTGTGGGAGGCCCGGGCGGCCGGGACGTTCAACTTCTCGGCGGGCATGACGCAGGGGCCCAACCCCAATACGGCGAGCAGCACGGCCGGCAACGCGCTCGCGTCGCTCCTGCTCGGCACCGGCACGCAGGGTAACGCCTTGATTCAGAACTGGAAGAACGTCGCGTCGCAGAACTTCTACTTCGGCGGCTACGTGCAGGACGACTGGCGCGTCACCAGCCGGATCACGCTGAACCTCGGGCTGCGCTACGACTACGAGACGCCCCGCACCGAGCGCTACGATCGCATGAACTTCTTTGATCCCGCCGCCGCATCACCGCTCGGTGCGGTCGTGCCGCAGTACCCCGATCTCCGCGGCGGCCTCGTGTTTGTCGGCGTCGATGGCAACAACCGATGGCAGTTCGAGCCCGATCGCAACAACATCTCACCGCGCCTGGGCGGCGCGTTCGAGATCAACGACAAGACGGTCCTGCGCGGCGGCTACAGTCACGTCTACGGTGGCTCGTACCAGCAGGCCAACGGCACCGTCGGCCCGTTCGGGTTCCGTACCGAGAACCTGTGGGTCTCGTCGCTCGACGGGATCACGCCGTTCCGGCTGCTCCGCGATCCCTATCCCGCTGGGTTCACGGACTCGCCCGGTTCGAGTGAAGGCCTGCTCACCGCCGTGGGTGGCGCCATTCAGGCGCCGCTCAGGGAGCACAGCCTCACGCCGTGGAATCAGCAATGGAACATCACGTTTCAGCGGGAGCTGCCATGGCGCGTCGCCGTCGAAGCCGCCTACGTCGGAACCAAGGGGCACGACTTGTCGACCAACACCGAGGGCGGCCTCAGCCTGAATCAGCTCGATCCGGCACACATGGCGCTCGGCTCCGCCCTGAACCAGCTCGTGCCGAACCCCTTCTTCGGCATCGTCAACTCGGGTGTGCTCGTCGCCCAGCAAGTCAGCCGCGCGCAGCTCCTGCGCCCGTTCCCGCAGTTCACCGACATCATCCCGCTTCAGAACACCGGCGCCACGTCGATCTATCACGCGCTGCAAATCAGCCTGAACCGGCGGATGAGCGGAGGACTGCTGATCGCCGGGTCGTACGTGTGGTCGAAGGCTGAAGAAGAGGGCGAAACCCACCAGAACAGTTACGACGTCGCGGCGAGCCGATCCGTCGCCGCGTACGACATCCCGCACCGCCTCGTCATGAGCGCCTTGTACGAGCTGCCGTTCGGCCGGGGCCGCCGGTTCGGCGCGAGCGCACCAGTGCTGCTCGATGCGGTGCTGGGCGGCTGGCAGGTCAACGGCATCCTGACGATGCAGAGCGGCACGCCGCTGACGGTTTCGGCGAGCAATACGGCGGGTCTCTTCAACCCTGTCACCCGCGCCAATTGGAACGGCCAGGACCCACGGCTCGACGGGCCCGGGGAGGATCGGCTGCAGCGGTGGTTCGATACGTCTGCGTTCAGCCAGCCGGCAGCCTTCACCTTCGGCAACGCCGGCGCGACGTTCCCGCTGCTGCGCACCGACACCGTTCGCAATCTCGACTTCTCGGTGTTCAAGCTCTTCGGCTTGCCCATGGGGATGCGCCTGCAGGCGCGCATCGAGGTGTTCAACGCGCTCAATCGGGTGCAGTTCGGTTCGCCCAACACGAGCGTCACGTCGAGCTCGTTCGGTGTCGTCACCTCGCAGGCCAACACGCCGCGCCAGCTGCAGTTCGGCCTGAAGGCGTTGTGGTGAGCGAACCCAACAATTTTGGCGCTCGCTGCCCAATGTGAATGCTCATCCTCGCCAGCGCCAATCCGTCGGCTGGAATACAGGCACGTGCAAGGGCGCCCAGGAGGCACGCCCGGCTGTGGCCTCAGACAAGTGTCAGCTTTCGGTTGAGCGGCTCGGATATTCTCTCGATTACGGTGTATCTCAAGACCGCGTATGTTCAATCGGTTCACCCGACGAGCGCTCCGGGTCCTCTTCTACGCTCGCTCCGAGGTCAGCCAGCTCGGGTCGAGCGCCGTCGAGCCCGAGCACATCCTCCTCGGGGTGCTGGACGAAGGCAACGGGCTTGGCTGCCGGATCCTCGCGCGAACTGGTGACGCCCTCGACGATTTTCGCAGCGACATCGTCGGTCGCCTTACTGGCCGCGAGAAAGTCCCTAAGTCCGACGAAATCCCGTTCAGCGCTTCCTGCGAGCGTGCGCTACAGTACGCGGCCGAAGAAGCCGACCGGCTGTTGCACAACTACGTAGGCACCGAACACCTGTTGCTCGGGCTGCTGCGCGAGGAGCGCAGCGTCGCGGCCGAAGTGCTGGCGGCAAGAGGCCTGAGGATCGAAGCCGTCCGTGAGGCGATCGTCGAGTTGCTTAGCCGCGGCGAGGAGCCGGAACCGCCAGGTCCACCGCCGACGCCGGCAAACACCTACCAATGGCCGCGGATCCCGTTCGTCCCGTCGCGAACGGTGCACATCCTCCATTCCGGCATGCGACCGCCACAGGAGCCGGTCATCAACTATACGGGCACTGTTTTCAGCGCCTACGGCTTCACCCTGGAGGACGTCATCGTTCGCGCGTGGGAGGGGAGTCGCTGGCACGTCGACATCACACCTGGACTCCGCGACGATGCGCGGTTCGACTTCCTCATAGTGCTGCCGCAGCAGGAGACCTGGGCCACGTGCCTCGGTTTGCTCCAATCTGCGATCGAGCGGCACTTCGCCGTGCACGTCAAGCGTGAGAGACGCATGCGTTACGTTTACAGGTTGACGAACACCAATCCACTTGGACAGATGCTGCGGCGGTATCCCGATCCGGAGCCCGACGCCGGCTTCTCGAGCGTCGCGTTTTCGGTCTTCATGGGCCGTTCGAAGGACGCGCCGATGTTCCCAGTCGAAGGCTTCGCTGTGCACTCGATGCCATTCACGTTCCTGGTGAATTGGTTCGAGGAGATTCTGGGCGGACAGATGATCGACGAAACGGGTCTGCCCGGAATCTACGGTTTCGAGCTCAAGGAGCGTGTGAATACGCGGGAAGCACTCATACAGCTGCTGCGCGACGAAGCGGGGCTGGTGATCACACGGGAGCAGCGCGAGATGCCGACGCTCATCGGTACGGCCACGGAAGCGGAATATGAAAGCTTCTAATTCCCTTGGCGCGCATGAGTGAACAGATTCTCTCGGCGATTCGTCTCGATAGCGCCGATCTAGCTGTTCATCCGCGCGCAGGTAGGCCAGGTGTCGGCTGAATGGACGAAGTGTCGTCGTCCCCGGATGCCTCGCCTGCGCGAGCGAAATCACAGCGAGGGGTCCGACTCCCCGAATGGGCGTCCCAACATAGATAGCGCTCGTCCAAAAAAGATCTTGACAAGATCTTCGTCGCACTCGCGCTGGACTTCGTGACGCGCTCCAGGGCCCCCCTCAGAAGCGCTCAGAAGGCCATGGCGCCTACCTCTTGACGAATGTGGGGTAACGAAGCATAGGTCTTTCGATCGCCCGTCCAGGCGGCTCCCCGAGCGGCGAGAACTGACGATGCTAGAAAGGGAAATGACGAAATCACTCGACTCCGTTCTGAACGAGGCGAGGCACAAAAGCAAGCGCGACGTCGAGCACATCGTGGCCCGCCTGCGGCCGCAGCCGGCGGTGCCGGCAACGGTGCGCAAGCTTCCAGAACCGAAGGTGTCTGAACCCACCAGGCCGGCGGTCGTTCAGTCCAGCGCCGAGGAGGATGCGGCGCTCGTCCTTGCGCCTCCGCCGTTGCGCCCCGCCATCGTGACGTCGCTCGCGCCGGAGCGCTACAAGGTGCAGTTCACGGTCTCACGCGCGACGCACGACAAGCTGCGCCGCGCGCAGGACCTGCTGCGACACTCGATCCCGAGCGGCGATCCGGCCGCGATCTTCGATCGGGCGTTGACGGTGCTGCTGAAAGATCTGGAGCAGGCCAGGCAGGCTGCGACTGAACGCCCGCGCGCGGCTCGTCCGGTGGCGTCGGGCTCGCGCCACATCCCGGCGGCTGTCAGAAGGGAGGTCTGGAAGCGTGACGGCGGCCAATGCGCGTTCGTCGGGACCGAAGGCCGCTGCCGCGAGCGCGGCTTTCTGGAGTTCCACCACGTCCAGCCATACGCTGAGGGTGGGGCGGCGGTCGTCGCAAACCTCGAGATCAGGTGTCGAGCGCACAACCTGCACGAGGCGGAGAAGTACTTTAGCAGTCGCCTGCCGGTGCTCGTGCGGGAGAGTCGACCTGGTTACGGCATCGCAACCCGGTCCGGACCAGGTTCGACGTCAGGCGACAGCCTGCGTCCCACTGAGACGCCCTCGCAGAGCTGGCCAGGCGCGCGACCGACGAAGGGCCTGTGGTTCAGCGGTTTCTTCCGATTCGTTCGAGCCCGGCCAGCGGACGACAGCGCTCACACTCAATCAGCCACGCGCGCCTGGAATCGTCAAAGACAATCGACGACCCGTTGAAATCGGAGAGCGCCGGATCCGGAGCCGCTCGAAGCGGAAGATCGTGAATCATGCCGACGTGCTGAGCGAGGCGCGGCTCAAGAGTAAGCGCTCGCACTATGCGTACGAAGCGGAGCAGTATTCTGGCGACCGTCTGCCCCTGCTTGTCCGCGAGGCGGGTCCGCCCATCTGCGGATATGCCCAACTGGGTCTGGACCGGGTCGGACCGAGTGGGAGGCATTGGGAGGGGACACTGGATACTCAAAGGTACAAGTTCAACGATGACTCCCAAACCGGCGGTGGGACACAGCGACCCGAAGATCTTGAGCGGAACGCCGGTGTTCGTCGGCACACGGGTGCCGGTCCAGTCGCTCTTCGATTACTTGGAGGGCGGCGACACGCTCGACGAGTTTCTCCGGCAGTTTTCGTCTGTCCGGCGCGAACAGGCTATCGCCGCGCTTGAAATGGCGCGCGATAGTGTGCTGACCAGTAGGGGTCTTGATTGACGAAACCTGCCTCACGACTGATCGAGCCCCTCTCGAAACACGACATCTGGGGTGACGGAGTCATCGTGGCCTGGTAGCCCGGCCTGCCCCACGCTCGACCAACAACTGCACGACGCCGTCCTTGCGGCAATTGACCGCTCGCTGCAGCGGCGTATCCCCCTTGCTGTCCCGCGCGTCAATTGCCGCCCCGCAATCCAGCAACGCACGCGCGATTTCCACGTGACCACGCCGCGCGGCCATGTGCAGCGCAGTCGCCCGCGTCACGCCGTCGCACGCGTTCACCTCAGCACCCGATCGCACGAGCGCCCTCACGACCTCCGGTCCCGTTTCCGCCGCGCATTCGTTCGCCACACAGTAAAGCGGCGTGTGGCCCCCGCCGTCTGGTATGCCGGGGTCCGTGCCGAGCCGGAGCAGCGATGCCACGACCTCGAGGCATCCCGCGCCCGATGCGTAATGGAGGAGGGTGCGTCCCCCGGAACAGCGCGTGGCAAGCGACGCATCACGCTCCAACGCGGCGACGACAAAGCCGATCAAGCCCGCGCGGCCGGATTGGACCATCCGCGCCAGCAGCCCGACGAACACCGCCGGCCTGGATACGAACCGCGGTGCGAGAACCAGGGCTTCATGATCGCGGCCGGCCGCGATCGCCGCGATCGCGTCATCCAAAACGCGCTGCTCCCCCCAACGCGCCGCCAGTTCATCATGTTCCAGCCGCGCAGTCTCGTTGCCGGTGACATAGGCGGAACTATGCTCGAAGAACTGAAGAAGGGCCTGTCGCGTTGCGTCATCGAGCGGCGTCGCGTCGAGCGTCGCCGCCATGTGCTTCAACCACGCGCGCCGCTCGGCGGCGCCAATCCGGAACCGCGCGTGTGATTCCCGCACGCTCAGCCACCAGCGGCGCTGGGTGTGCTCTTCATCCCCGCCGAGGAATTGAATGAGGAAGGCGGCGAACTCTTCGGTGGCGCATCTCAGGCTCTTGCCTGGGAAGAGACGGCGCAGGACAGGATCCCCAGCAACACGCGCGTAAAATCCGGCTGACAGACGCCTGCAGCCTGCTTCGTCACCCAACGCTCGCAGCAGGGTTGCGCTCTTCGCCACGAACGGATTCTACTCTCACGGGCATATCCGCCGCCCTTCTTCGGCCTCTTTCGCTGCCGACTATCGCCAGTACAATACCTGTCTAGACCGCCGATCAAACCGGACGATAGCGAAAGAAGGACTCGATCATGAAACGAGGCCCGACTGACCGTAGTCGTTGGCGCACAGGTACTCTGGCCGCCGCCTCGATCGCGACAGGCTTCCTCCAGATTGCCCCCGCGCAGGTGCCTCTACAGAGTCCGCAGCCGGCAGGATCAGCGTTGCGACCGGCAGTGATGGGTCCTTCCGGCGGCGTGTCCACAGGCCACCCGCTGACGACCGCCGCGGCCTTCGGAATCCTGCTGAAGGGTGGGAACGCGTTCGATGCCGGAGTGGCCGCGCTGCTCGCTGGCGGCGTACTCGAGCAGGATCTCTACAGTCTCGGCGGCGAAGCGCTGGTACTCGTGTATCCGAAAAAGGAAGGTAAAGTCACATCGATCGTCGGCCAAGGCTGGGCGCCTCACGCGGTGAACGTGGACTGGTACCTCACGCGTCAGAAGAATCTCCAGGGCGAAGGGCTGGATCCTGCGGTCGTGCCCGGCGCACTGCATGCGGCCCTCACGGTGCTCGAGCGATGGGGCACGATGAGTTTTGAAGCCGTGGCGGCTCCAGCGATCGGATATGCGCAGGGTGGCTTTCCGTTGCGGTCGAGCACGGCACGCGCGATTCAGAACCAGCTCAAGTTCTTCGAGCGCTGGCCGGGGAACAAGACCTATTGGCTCAAGCCCGATGGGTCGCTCTATAAGCCCGGCGAGACCATCAAGCTGCCGGCGACCGCCAGAACGCTACGCCGCATGGTCGAGGCGGAACGGCGCGCGAAAGCCCGCGGACGCTCCGCCGGCATCAGGGCGGCGCGCGATCGATTCTACAAGGGTGACATTGCCCGCGAGATGGTGGCGTTCCTGCGCCAGCACGATGCGCCATTCGACGAAAGTGACTTCGCCGAGTACTTCGCACGGGTCGAGGAGCCGGCGCGGACCACCTACCGTGGCTACACCGTCTACAAGCACGGATTCGGCAGTCAAGGGCCCGTGCTGCTGCAGACACTCAACATCCTGGAGCAGTTCGATCTCCACGCGATGGGCCATGCGAGCGCCGACTACCTCCACACGGTTGTCGAGGCGTTGAAGCTCGCATACGCGGACCGGGATTCGTACTACGCGGACCCGGCCTTCGTGAAAGTGCCGTCCGAAGGACTCCTGTCGAAAGACTACGCGAAGGAGCGCGCCGCCCTGATCGATCGGACACGTGCGTCGACTTCGTTCGTGGCCGGCGATCCGCTCCGGTTCGACTCTCGAGTGAAGGAGTGGCCGTACTGGAAGGCCGACGTTCGCGCCACCACGCCGCCGGCCGGTGCGGCATCCGACCTGTCGTCGCTCGGGCAGGACTCCGCAGGCGTCTCGAAGGACACGACGCACATCGCCGTCATCGACAAGGACGGCAATGTGTTCGACGTGACGCCGAGTGGGGGATGGGTGCCTGGCGCAGTCATCCTTGGTGATACGGGCATCGGGATGAGCGTTCGTGGGGAGCAGTTCTGGCTGGACAAGGAGCGAGCCAATCAGATTCGGCCTCGTGCACGTCCGCGCTACACGCTCACGCCGAGCCTTGTGTTCAAGGGCGAGACCCCGATGATGGCTTTGGGCACGCCGGGCGGAGACAACCAGGATCAGACGATCTTGCAGGCCTTCTTGAGCGTGGTCGAGTTCTGGGACGATTGGTATCCGAACCTTCATGCCGCGTTCGAACGGCCCCGAGTGCAGACGCTGCACTTCTACGGATCGTTCTGGCCTCACACTCCCGGCTTCAACAAGCTCAACGTGGAAGCCACGGTACCCGACGAGGTTTACAACGAGTTGAGGACCCGTGGCCATGACGTGAGCCGGTTGCGGCCGTTCGGCATGTCCGGCTGCGCCACGGCCGTGATGATTGACCCCTCGTCCGGCAATCGACTCGCTGCGGGCGATCCGCGGCGCGATTGCTATGCGATGGCGTACTGAGCATCAGCGTCCTAGTCCCCGCGCCCTTGCTCCCGCGTGATGCCGCCGATCTGATCGAGTCCCGCAATTCCTGCGGCATACTCGATCTGCGCGAACAGGCGGAGCGCCGGGTCGGGGATGCGGTCGAGGAGGCGGGCGCCGCTCGCAGCGTCATACCGGCCGGCGGCGTACAGGATCGTCCGAAAGTCTTCGCTCGACGGCCAGCACTCACGCGGCGCGGCGTTGGGGTGCTTCGGGTCCGCGTCGCGGGCGAAGGCGCGAAGCGCGTGATCGAACGAGTCCCTGAAGTCGCTTTTCTTCTCATCCTCCATGCGGAAGAATTGCATGCCGAGTGCAAAGCCGGCCCAGTCCCTCTTACATTGCTCCAGCGCTTCGGCGGACAGCGGTGGTTCGACAGACCGGTCGATATCGATGTCGTGACCGTATGGGTACACGTCGGCTGCGCGTGCAAGCTCCGGATGCTCGCGAATCACGGTGTCCGCGAGCTCGGGATCGAGCCGTTTCAGCGGCCCGAGGAGCTCGAAGAGCAGCGAAGGCCGGTACGATGCGAATGTCACCGTCCCACGCGGCCCGCCGAAGCTGCCGGTCAGGCGTTCATTCGGTCGCTCAGTAATGACGCGGACGATTCGCCGGATCTCGTCGCGCGCCTCCTCTTCCGGCAGCAGGCGCCACTGACGCCGGAACAGCGGTAAAAACGACTGGAATGCGTGCCACCCGCTGTCGGCCCGGCGATGCCACGCTCGCATCGCACTCCGCAGAATGTCTCGGCGCGTGTCATCGTCCTTCGCGTAGCTCAGAGTCTCCTGGGCAGCGTGATACGGGAACTCCCCCTCCTCGGACCACTCCGTCAGGTACTCGATCGCTGCCGCGGCGTGCCCATGTCGTACCATGTCATAGAGGAACTTGTCGTTTTGAAAAGGGTCGTTCGTTGTGGCGTGGAGCGCGAAGGCACGATCCGGCGCCACGCATGCGGCCAGGCACGTGGCCTGAGGAACGATCGCGGCTCTCTCCTCGTCGGGGAGCTCGGCCAGGAGGGCCAGGCCGCGATCGAGCAGGCGTTGTGCCTCGGACTGGTCGACTTTCGCTACGACGCGCGCGATCCGCAGTAGTGCCGCCGCGTTGACGGATGGGTCCGACTGTGCCGCCAGAAGCAGCGCCTCGCGCAGTTCTCGAGTCATAGGGAATTCTAGTTCTTCCGTAGTACCGAGAGCACGGCACCGCGGTTCATCTTCTCCGCCCACGCCAGGGGCGTCGCCCACGGCTCGGCATCAGCCTCGACCGGATCCGCGCCGCGCTTCAACAGAAGCGTCACCAGCTCCGACCGACCCCAGCGGCATGCCCATCCGAGCGGTGTGCTCCTGAGCAGGTCATCGCGTACGTCGAGCCTCGCGCCGGCGTCCAGGAGAATCGTGGCGAAACCGATGCGCTCTGCAGCACCCATAGGCGCCGACCGGGGCCAGGCGGCCGCCACATCGTGCAGCAGCGTTCGTCCAAAACGGTGCGGAAGATCGACACCGGATCGCTCCAGGATCATTTGGAAGCACGTCAGGTAACGGTCGCGCTCCGACTCTGGATGGCGTCCGAGCGGCTGCATGAGCCTCCATTGCCACCGGGCATCGCCCCGGGGCCAATCCAGGTGCTCGAGCGCCATCTGGACGAGATCGACGTTGCCGCTGGCGGCCGCACTGAAGAGGAGCTCCTCGGCGACCGTGCCGCCAGGCGGCACCATGCCTTCTTGCAAACGGCCGGCGGCTTCGTCTTCGAACAGCCGCCGCAATCGCTCCGCCAGCCCGAGGTAGCCGGCCGTTCCTGCGTCCACGAATCCACCGTGACGTTCCAGGAGCTCCACCATGGCTCGATCCTGCCTGGCGTACGCTTCATACATCGCCGAGCTGGCGGCGTAGACGTTGGTGTTCGCGCTCGCTCCCCGCTTCAGCAGGATTTCAGCCATGGCGGGCTGACCCAGGATCGCGCATTGACGGAGCGGCTCACCCCAGGAGTACACGACCTCCTCGAGGCCATCCACACGATCGCGCTCATCGGGGTCGAGTCCGAGGTCGAGCAACAGCGTCAGCATGTCCGGTCGCTCTGACTGCACCGCGTGAGTGACCAAGCCGTGCCGTGTCGCGTTCGGCGGGCCCTGCTGGCGCGTCAGGGCACCTTCCAGGTGACGCTTGCGCAGCCAGTCAGCGTCGCCCGTGGCGATGGCCCAACGGACCGTTCGCTCCGCGCCCCGCCCAAGGAGCAGGCTCACGATCTTCGTGCTCAGACGGAACCGGTCGGGTGAGCGGGTCTCGTCTTCACACCCGACGAGATCCAACGGCGTCTGCCCCGAGGTGTTGCGCGCGCTGACGTCCGCGCCGCGATCGATCAGCCAGGCGCCCAGGCGGTCCCACAGATTCGCCGAGGCCCAGTGCAGCGCCGTCATCCCGCTTTGCGGGTCTGGTGTCTGGATGAGAGACGGATGCGCGTCAAGCGACGCGATCATCGCCTCTTCGTCTCCGCGCTGAAACGCGTCCAACAGGTTGGCCGGCACCGGCGTATCTGCGGCGGTGGCGGGCACCCGCGAGTGACGACGCTCTTGGTCTCGGATGATGGCGACGATGTCAGCGTATCCACGTTCGGTGGCCATCGTGAGCGGGCTCGTCGCGTCGCGGTGAGGCCAGATGCCCTTGCGCGCGTCGGCACCGTGCTGCATCAGGAGGCGAACTATTTCAGGCCGTCGCTGCAACACAGCATGGTGGAGGGCCCGATGCTCGTCGTCTTCCGCCAGATCGAGATGGACCAGCTCAGGACGCACCACGAGCATCGTCTTCACGCCATCGATGTCACCGGCGCGCACGGCGTCGCAGAGTCCGCGGACCGTCACGCCGTCGACGAACGCCTTCAGTTTGGGCCAACTGTCGAACCCGTAGGACCGCGCGAGCACGAGCTGAGCGTCGTGCAGCGCGAAGCCCGTCGGGTTCGCTCCCTGGTAATGGGCGTTTACCTCCGCCGCAGCGTCGGTTCCTCCGGCCGCAAAAGCCTGCAGCAATTCCTTCGCCTGGCGTTTGAGTTGGGCCAGGTCCGGTTTCTCGCGCAGCGTGCGAGTGGGAGGGTGTTTCCGTGAAGTCATGATGAAACTCCTTTCGTGGCTGCGCATTCGCGTCAGCCGGCGCCCGGTGTCCGCTCACTCGGGCAGAAAAGAGTTCATCGAAGCGATCGGGTGTGGCATCTACTCAGGCGGACGCAGTCCTTTCCGCGGACACGGAAGCGCCCTGACGCGCTGCTTGCAGCATAGTCTCAGGGCGCCATGCTTGCAAGAGAAAGTCTGAAGTCTGACGTTTGAAGTCTGAAGTGTTGAAGTTTGAAGCGTGAAGTGAGAATAGAATCTCTACTGAGGTTCAGAAATGCCAGGACTGGAGGGCGACCACGCACGGCGAGAATAGCGGCCGGTATGCTTCAGGACCTTCGCCATGCGGCGCGGCTCATGCTCCGCGAGCCTGGTTACGCGGCGATCGCCGATGCTCGCCATCGCCCTCGGCATCGGTGCCACCACGACGCTCTTCAGCGTGACGTACGGAGTGTTGCTGAAGCCGCTGCCCTGGTCCGAGCCAGACCGTCTGGTCCGCCTGGAGGAGCGGCGAGGCGGCCGCACCGGCCGCATCCCGATGACGATCACGAACGGCACCTACCTTGCCTGGCGCGAGGCGTCGACTGTGGACGCGATTGGCGGATGGATGTCCCTGCCGAGCACATTCAGCGACGCCGGCGAGCCCGAGCGGATCCGGCTCGCACGCCTGACGCCGACTGTGTTCACGGTGCTCGAGGCGCGCGCACTCCTGGGCCGCGTCTTCGATGCCAAGGATGCTGCTGTGCGCCAGGTGGACACGGTGATCCTCTCCCACGGGTTCTGGCAGCGTCGCTTCGGCGGGGCCGCCGATGTCCTCGGCCGCTCCGTTCGTCTGGACTACCTTCCTTACACCATCGTCGGAGTCATGGCGGCGGAGTTCGTCTTCCCCGATCGCGAGACGCAGGTGTGGATCCCCTCACACGTGACGCCGGTGCACAGCGACGACGGGAGTCGCATTTCGCTGCAGATCTTCGGCGCCATCGCACGGATGCGGCCAGGTGTCACCGCGGCGCAGGTCGCTGCTGAAGGCACCGCGCGCGCTCGAGCCACGCGCGATCCCGGTACGAGCGCGCTTGCTCTGTTCGGCAGCGGCGACCCGCCGACGATCACTGCCACGCCCGCGCTCGACGCCGTCATCGCCGAGGTTCGTCCGGCGATTCGCGTATTGCTCGCTGCCGTCCTGCTGCTCTTCGGCACCGCTGTAGCCAGCGTCGCGACGGTACAGCTCGCCCGCGTCGCGAAGCGGCGCCGCGAAATGACGGTGCGGGCGGCGCTCGGCGCCAGCACCGCGCGGCTGGCGCGTCAATGGCTGATTGAGAGTGCCGTCATCGGCGTCGCCGGCGGCGTACTCGGAATCGCAGGCGCGAGGCTGCTGGTCGCGTTGCTGCCGGCGGTCCTGCCAGCTGATTTTCCACGTGTGAGCGACATCAACCTCGACTGGCGCGTCGCGCTCGCGTCCACCGCGGCGACTCTCTCGGCGATCGCCGTCTGCGGGCTGGTCCCGGCGCTGCAGGCGCGCCGGATCGATCTCGTGCAGTCGCTGGCCGACGACAACCTGGCGCCCGTCGGCGGCGGCGTGCGGACGACGGCGGCGCGGCTGCGCGCAGGCATCATGGCGGGCCAGATCGCCGTCGCCTGCGTCCTTCTCATCGGCGCCGGCCTGCTCGGTCGCAGCTTGCTGTCGCTCATCACCGTCGACCGCGGATACGATCCCAGCAATCTGCTGACCGCACGGCTGCCGTTGCCGCCGGGTTCCACTTATGCAAAGAGCGCCGCGATGCTGCAGGGCATCACAGATCGGCTGCAGGCCCTTCCCGGCGTCACGCGTGCGTCGTTCGGCAACGCGCTGCCGCTCGTCTCCGCGGGTGGGATGAGCGGGCTC
Source organism: uncultured Acidobacteriota bacterium (assembly GCA_963771395.1). GTDB lineage: Bacteria > Acidobacteriota > Vicinamibacteria > Vicinamibacterales > 2-12-FULL-66-21 > DATBJJ01. The sequence goes on from CAVYTY010000002.1 coordinate 17,712, forward strand.
AACATCCGGCTGCCGCGCGATCCTTCGACGACAGCCAAGGTGCAGACCTTGCATCGGACAGTGGCCCCGGGATACCTCACGGCGATGGGGCTGCGGCTTCGCGCAGGCCGACTCCTGGCCGACAGCGATACCGAAACATCGCAACCGGTGCTCGTGGTGAACAAGTCGTTCGCCGATCAGTATCTTGGGGACGATCCGATCGGACGGCGCCTCCCGCTCTCGCTGTACCGGCAGGCCGAGTGGGAGATCGTCGGCGTTGTCGATGACATGAAACAAGGCGGACTGGAAACCGCCGGCTTCATCAGCACGGCCGACGCTGCCCAGCCGGAAATGTTCTCGTCGTACCGGCAGTTCGGGGAGATGCGGCCGGAGAGTATCTTCTTTGTCGCGCGCGGCGCCGGCGATCCGTCCGCGCTGGCGGGAGCCGTGCGCGCGATTGTCCGCGAGCAGGCGCCGGCCCTCGTCCTCGACTCCCTCATGACGATGGAAGACCGCCTGATGTCGAGCCTGTCGCGGCCGCGGACGTACGCGTTTGTGCTCGGGGGGTTCGCGACGTTTGCGCTCGCCATCGCCGCCGTCGGCCTGTTCGGGGTGCTGTCCTACAGCGTCGCGCAGCGCTCCCGCGAGATCGGAGTGCGGACCGCGCTCGGCGCTCAGACGGGCGACATCGTCGCTCTCGTCCTGCGGTCGGGCATGGCCATCACCGCCGCGGGGCTGGCCGGTGGGCTCGCCGCGGCCGCGCTCCTGGTCGAATCGCTTTCGAAAATCCTCTACGGCGTCCGACCGTTCGATCCCGCCACTTTCATATTGGTGCCGCTGCTGCTCGCGCTGGCGGCAGCGCTGGCGTGCTTGGGGCCGGCGCGCCGCGCCGCCAGAATCGATCCAATTCGCGCGTTGCGGCCGGACTGAGACCTCTATCGGACCATCTGCGGCAACGATGGCCTTGGTGGACGGGCCACTAGGAGCTGACGGTTTTTCAGACTTTCTCAGAGTGCGTTCACGACATCGCGTGCAGTCGAAGCTTATCCTCCAGGGCAGGATCTGAGCACCGGGACACACGGAGGAGAATCAATGCTCGCCTGGATCCGTATCCTCGTCGTCGTGCTTGTCGTCGGCCTGCTGCCTACGCTCGGTGCGTGTGGCAACTCGTCGACCGCGCCATCAGCGCCATTGGACCTGACGGGAACGTGGTCGGGACTATTGGGGGAGCCAGGCTCCACGTCGGCGCTCAGGCTGACGTGGGTTGCCACCCACACCGGCAACGTCGTGTCCGGCATCGCCACCATGGTCAAACCTGCGGTCAACGTTCAGGCGAGGGGGGTCATGACCGGAATCCTCAACGGCGATCGGCTCTTTCTCACCTACGCTGTCCCGCCGGATAGTATTCAGGGGTTTTTCACCTGCGAGATTGCGGGCCTGGGCAACGCGACCGCGACCAACACCAGCATTGCGGGGGCACTCCCGCTGATGTTCAGGTCCTGCGCCGGAACGGGCCTGGAGCCTCCCGGGAGCAACGACCTGAAACTCACGAAGTAGGTCGTCGAGCGGTTACTTCGCCGCGGCCGGCGGCCGCGGAATCATCTCGTCCCGCATCGCCGCGTGCCAGGCGAACGACGCGAACACGACGGCCGACTGCGCCATGTCCTTTTCGCCCACGCGCTCGAAGGTATCCATGTTGGTGTGATGCGTGCGCACGTCGTAGTTGACGTAGTCCTGAATCGGGTTGAAGCCGGGCAGGCCCAACGCGGTGAAGCTCAGGTGATCGGTGTTGCCGATCCGCTCGGGCACGTTGCGGCGCGCGCCAATGTCCCTGAACGGCGCGAGCCAGGCGTCGAAGAGTGACGCCAGTTCCGGCTGCCCTTGGAGATACCAGCCGTAGACTGGACCGGTGCCGGGGTCGATATTGAAGTAGACGTCGAACTTCTCGCGGGCGGCGGCGTTCGCCGGGCCTTCGAGGTGGCGCGCCGCGTAGGCCTTGGATCCCAGGAGTCCCTGCTCCTCGCCGCTCCACAGCGCGAACCGTATCGTGCGGCGCGGCCTGGCGCCGAGCGCCGACAGGATCCGGGCCGCTTCCAGCACCGCGGCGGCGCCGTCAGCGTTGTCGGTCGCGCCGGGTGCACTGTGCCACGAGTCGAGATGGCCGCCGACAAGGACGATCTCGTCCTTGATCTTCGGATCGGTGCCGCGAATCTCGGCGACGACGTTGTAGCTGTTGCGGTCGGCGTCGAGATAGCGCGCGCCGATCTCGACGCGCAGCTTCACCGGCAGGCCCGCCGCGAGCATGCGGGCCAGCATGTTGTAGTGCTCCGCGGCAAGAACGATCGACGGTTGCGCCGCCGCCCCCGCATCACGTCCGAGCACGAACATCGTGCCGTGCTCGCCTGCGTTCGCTCGAATCAAGGCGCCGGCGCCGACGCTGCGGAGGATCTCCGTAATGCGCCGCTGATCGGCCTGCGAGCGGCCGCTCGGCGGCATCGGCGGGGCGCCGATGCGCACCGGCGCGTCGCTCGTAGCCGGCTGATCGCGATCCGCGCGCACGAATCCCGTCTGCAGCGGCTGCGTGAGGACGAGCGCCCCCTTGAGCGAGCCCTTCCCGGCTTCGACCTGATCGGCCGTCTGGTCGCCGATGAACACGGGGGTCGCTTCGATCGCGCCCGCGGTCGGCGCCGACCAGCCCTCGGCGTAGCCGACGAGCGGCATATAGCGCGGCGCGACCATCTCGATCGTCAGCCGCGTCAGCTCCCAGCCGCGCCCGAAGTCGAACGGCTCGAGCCGCGCGTCCTCGAGCCCCATCGACGCGAACCGCTGCCGTGCCCACTCCGCGGAGGCCTTGTGCGCTGGCGATCCGGTGAGCCGTGGCCCGTCGACGGTGACGAAGCGGTCGTAGAACTCCATCACCCTCGATCGCGCGAGGCCTTCGTGGCGAATCCGATCGATCATCGGCCGATCGATGGCATCCTGGCGGGCGGAGAGCCATGTGGCGCTCAGCGCGAGAAGAGGGACAAGGACAGCGCGGCGATCCAGCATGCGGAATTATCACGCAAAACGCCGGTCGCAGTTCGAACTCGAGGGTGACCCATCTTTGGAAGCGGGCGAGGCGTAGGGAACGCGAATCGGCAGCGCGCGGCAAGCGAGCTCACGCCCTGAAGGCTTGACCTGACCGAACGTTTGGCACACTGTGTCATTTCGGTGCCAGGAAGGCCCCTTATGACGATTGCCAAACGCCTGGTCTTGCTGCTGGCCGTGCCGCTCCTGGCGCTGGTGGGTCTTGGCGTCTTTACCCGGTTGCAGCTGACAACGATCGAGACCCGGAGCCGATTCCTGGCGGATGTGCAGATCCCCAGCCTCGCCGCGCTCGGAAACATCTCGCGAACCTTTAACGAGCTGCGGGTGCAGGTCAGGAATCATCTGCTCGCCACCAGCGAGGCCGAGCGCGTGAGCGTTCGCGCGACATTTGAACGAGACGAAGCCGAGTTGGGCCGGCTGCTTGATCAGTACGAGCGCAGCCTGATCTCCGACGAGCGGGATCGCCGCCTGCTGAACGACTATCGCAATCAGTACCGGGATTGGCTGGATCGGGTGAAGCAGGTGATGTCGTTGGCGGACGCGGGACGCCACGAAGAAGCCAGCGAGGTGCTGCGAGGTCCAGCGCTCCAGGCCCTGGCCGAGCGGCTGCACAGCGCCTCCGTCGAGTGGATTCGGATCAATGAGGATCTCTCGCAGTCCGCGAGCCAGACCGTGGTCGACTCCATCACCACCGCGCGATGGCGGAGCCTGGCTGCGAATTCCGCGGTCATCGTCCTGACCGGCCTGCTCGGGGTTCTCACCTTTCTGCGGATCGTGAAGCCGATTCGGGCCCTCGATGCATCGGTCCGAGCGATTGCCGCGGGGAAATACGATAAGGAGGTTCCATTCACCGGCGCGACTGACGAAACCGGCGGCCTGGCGCGTTCAGTCGACATCCTCAAACGCGGCGCCGTGGCGATGGACGAGCAGAGCTGGGTGAAGGCGAACGTGTCGCGCGCGATGGGGGGGCTGCAGGGCGCCGCCTCGTTGGCGGAATTCGGCCAGCGCCTCCTGTCGGACCTTGTGCCGATGCTCGGCGGCGGCGCTGCCGGATTCTATGTGCTCGACGGGCGCCCCTCCGAGCTTCGGCGCGTCGCGACATACGGCATGGCCGATGCTTCCGACATCCCGACGGTCATCCGGGTCGGCGAGGGCCTCGTGGGTCAATGCGCACACGAACGGCGAACGCTCGCGCTCGCGAATCTCCCGCCCGGCTACCTGCGCCTTGCCTCCGGTCTCGGCCAGGCGGCGCCCGTGCAGGCGACGGCCATACCGTCGATGTCCGGTGATCGGTTGCTCGGCGTGCTCGAGGTGGCATCGTTCCGACCGCTGAGCGGGCGCGAGCAGGCTCTGCTCGACGAGTTGCTGCCCGTCGTCGGCATGAGCCTGGAGGTCCTGCAGCGCAACCTTCGGACCGAGGAGCTGCTCGGACAGACCAGAGAGCAGGCGAGTCAACTCGAGACCCAGGCGGAGGAGCTCGTCGGCGCGAAGCGGAGGGCCGAAGAAGCCACCGAGATGAAGTCGATGTTCCTCGCCAACATGAGCCACGAGATCCGCACGCCGATGAACGCCATCATCGGCCTGTCGCATCTGGCGCTCAAGACGCCGCTGTCGCCGAAGCAGCGCGACTACGTGAGCAAGGTACACAACGCCGGCACGTCGCTGCTTGCCGTAATCAACGACATCCTCGACTTTTCCAAGATCGAGGCCGGCCGGCTCGATATCGAGAGCACCGACTTCGAGCTGGACGAGGTGATCAGCTCCGTCACGACGCTGACGGCGCAGAAGGCCCACGACAAGGGCCTCGAGTTCCTGGCGCATGTCGCGCCGGGGATCCCGGAACATCTGCTCGGCGATCCGCTGCGTCTCGGACAGATCCTGACCAACCTGGTCAACAACGCCGTGAAGTTCACCGAGCGTGGCGAGATTCGGATCAACATCGAGCTGGTCGAGAGGACCGGCGAGAAGGTGCAACTCAGGTGCTCCGTGCGTGACACGGGGATCGGCATGACACCCGAGCAATCGGCGAAGCTCTTTCAGCCGTTCACGCAGGCCGACATGTCGACGACGCGAAAGCATGGCGGCACGGGTCTCGGCCTGACCATCAGCCGCCGCCTGGTCGAGCTGATGGGCGGCCGCATCTGGCACGAGAGCGAGGCCGGCACCGGGACGACGTTCTACTTCACGGCCTGGGTCGGCGTGGGCGCGGCGACGGGTACGGGAAGGATCGTTCCAGAGAAGCTGGCCCGGCTCCACGTTCTGGTCGTCGACGACAACGCCGCCGCACGCGAGATCCTGCAGGAGCCGCTGAGCACCCTGGCTCATCGTGTCGATGTCGTTGAATCGGGGAAGGAAGCGATCGCCGCGGTCCAGAAGCACGACGGAACCGACCCCTACGACATCGTCTTCATGGACTGGCGGATGCCGGGCATGGACGGCCTTCAGGCCAGCCGGCACATCAAGAGCGACGAGACGCTCACGCATCGACCCGCCATCGTGCTCGTCACGGCATTCGGGCGCGAAGAGGTGCGGGAGGAAGCCGAGCGGCTGCAGCTCGACGGCTTCCTGCTGAAACCGGTGACGAAGTCCATGATCGTCGATACCCTCGTGAACGTCTTTGCCGACGGCGGGGAAGATCTGCGCGGCGTGGCCGACGGCGAGCACGCGTCGCAGTTGCGTGGCGCGCGAATCCTGCTGACCGAAGACAACGAGATCAACCAGCAGATTGCCGTCGAGCTGCTGGAGGGAGCCGGGGCGACCGTTACCGTCGCCAACAACGGACGAAAAGCGGTCGAGATGTTGTCCGGCCCGGGGCAGCCGCCCTTCGACGTCGTGCTGATGGATCTCCAGATGCCGGAGATGGACGGTTATCAGGCGACGGCGAAGCTGCGCGCCGATCCGCGCCTGGCGGTGCTGCCGATCATCGCCATGACGGCGCACGCCACGCTGGAGGAGCGTCAGCGGTGTGTTGCCGCGGGTATGAACGATCACGTCTCCAAGCCGATCGATCCGGCGGCGCTGTTCGAGGCGGTCGGCCGCTTCTACAAGGCCGCTGAGAGCGCGCCGGCACCCGAGCAGCCTGCCAGTCCGGCGCCCCAGGACGCTCTCCCGTCGATGGCCGGCCTCGACACGAACGATGGCCTGACTCGGGTCGGAGGCAACCGGAAACTCTACGTGAAGATCCTTCGCCAGTTTGCCGAGCAGCAGGGTCCCGCGCTCGATCACGTCGCCGAGGCTCTCGCGAAAGGGGACCACGCGCTCGCGGAGCGCCTGGCCCACACGCTCAGGGGCGTCGCCGGCAACGTTGGCGCGACGGGCGTTCAATCGGCCGCGGCCGCACTCGAGCGCGTAATTCGCGACCGGTCGCCCGCAGGCGAGGTGGAGCAAGCCAGGCGACAGGTCGTCGCCGTGCTCGCACCGCTGGCGGCGGGAATACGAACAGCGTTCGCGGCAGACGAGTCCGACGCGTCCGCGCCCGTTCCACCGGCGGCGACGACGAATCCAGCCCAATCTCGCGAGGCCGCGGCGAAACTCATCGCGCTATTGTCAGACTCAGATCCCGGGGCGGCCGAGTTCGTCGATGCGAATCGCGATACCCTCAGGCCGTTGTTCGACGCGGCGCGCTGGCCGGAGTTCGAAGCGCTGGTCCAGGGCTACGGCTTCGCCGATGCCCAGTCGCAATTGGAGCACGCCCTCGAAACCTCTGCTGGGAGCCGCTGACATGAAGGATCTTTCCGAAAGCCGCATTCTCATCGTCGATGACGCGAAGACGAATATCGACATCCTGGTCGAGGCTTTGCGCGACGACTACAAATTGAGCGTTGCACTCGACGGTGCTGCCGCGCTCCGCAGCGTCGAGAAGAACCCGCCGGATCTCCTGCTCCTCGATATCGTGATGCCGGGCATCGACGGCTACGAGGTCTGCCGCCAGCTGCGCGCGCAGGAGTCGACGCGCGAGCTGCCGATCATGTTCTTGAGCGCGCTCGAGGACGTCAAGGACAAAACCCGCGGGTTCGAGGTCGGCGGAAACGACTACCTGACCAAGCCGTTCGAGGTGCTCGAGGTCAAGGCTCGCGTCCGATCGCTGCTCAGGGCCAAGGCGTATACCGACGCCATTCGCGAGGCGATGGCCCGCGACCTGCGAATCGCCCGCGAAATCCAGATGGGCATCCTGCCTGCCGATCTCGCCGTGGCGACGCGGGGCACTGGCCTGGATGTGCACGCGATCATCGAGCCGGCACTGGAGGTTGGCGGCGACCTCTACGAGGTCCTGCGTGCCTCGGACGACCGCATCGTCGTGGCGTTGGGGGACGTGTCTGGGAAGGGGATTCCGGCCGCGCTCTTCATGGCCGTCGCGGTGACCATCCTGCGTACGCTCGCGCGGCAGATGGCCGAGCCCGACGAGATTCTGCGTCGCCTCAACGACGAGCTCGCCGAGCAGAACCCGCGCGGCATGTTCGTCACGATGCAATGCCTCATTTTCGACCTCGCGCAGGGACGCGTGTCGTGCGCAGGCGCCGGACACCACCAGCTCGCGATCGTCTCGCCCGGCCGGCTGCCGCGGCTCGCGTGTCCGTCGTCTGGACGACCGGCCGGGCTGATGGCGCTCAATCCAATCGAGCGCGAGACGCTCCCGCTCGAGCCGGGCGACACGTTTGTGCTCTTCTCCGACGGCGTGTCCGAGGCGATGAACAGTGCCGAGGATTTCTACGGTGACGAACGACTGTTGACGGTGCTGTCGGCGTGCGCAGGCGCATCGGCCGCAGACACTGTCACGCGGGTGCTCGCAGACGTTCGCGCATTCGCCGCCGGGGCGAAGCAATCGGATGACATCACCGTCCTGGCAGCGCGCTATGCGCCCGCGAAGGGCTGAATGAGTTGATCGCTCGAAAGGCTTGATCGATAGCTTGCGCCGGGGCCGGCCGGCCATTAGTCTCTGCAGCACAATCTTCCGGCAGCGCCAGGTCATGGAATATACGGCGTTCATTTCATACAGCCACGGGGCGGACGCCGCCGCGGCAGCAGCCATCCAATCGGGGCTTCATGGCTTTGCAAAACCCTGGTACATGCGCCGGGCGATGCGGATTTTCCGGGACAAAACCAGTCTTGCCGCCAGCCCGGCGTTGTGGCCGTCTTTGGAGAAAGCGCTCGGCGCCTCGGAGTTTCTAATTCTCCTGGCGTCGCCGAAATCGGCGCAGAGCGTCTGGATAGAGCGAGAAGTCGCGTGGTGGATGACAAACCGATCCGGCGACAAGCTCCTGGTCGTCTTGACCGCAGGAAGTATCGTGTGGGACGAGGCGCGCCGCGACTTCGACTGGGAGCGTACCACCGCTCTTCCAGCCGTGCTCCAGAGCAAGCTTTCCGATGAACCACTCTACGTTGACATCCGCGCGCAAGCTTCCGCGGAATCACTATCGCTGCGCAATTCGAAATTCCGCGAAGCCATACTCGATCTGGCATCAACTCTCCGCGGCGCTTCAAAAGACGATCTCGATGGCGAAGACGTCCGGCAGTTCCGGCGCACGCGGCGCATCGCGTGGAGTGCCGGCACGGTGCTCTTCGTTCTGGCAATCGCGTTCGCGTCGGCCTGGTGGTATGCCGTGCAACAACGTGATCTCGCGGTGGCGCGAGATCTGGCGGCGCGTTCGTCGTTGGCCCTGACGGAAGGAAAAGTCGAGTTGGGCGCGTTGCTCGCAGTTGAGGCCATCCGGCGAAAGACATCGCTCGAGAGCGACAATGCCATCCGCCGCGCTCTGGGCCTGCTGGCTGCACCCGTGGCCGCGGTGAAGATCAACGAGCCTGTAACGGGCATCGCGGCCGATCGCGAGGGCCGCAGAATTGCGATCGGCGGCGAGCAGCGGCTCATCGTCTGGGATTCCGCCGCCGGGGACACTGTGCCGCTCGCCTCGAAAACGCCGGTCCGGACCGTCGCCATTTCCGACGATGGCCGGCGTGTTCTGGTTATCGATACCGACGACAAAGTGGATCTGTGGGACGGCAGCGCGAAAAGGCAGCCGCCGGACGCGATGGAACCAATCCACAGAGCCGGTCTGAGCCGCAACGGCAGTTGGGCCATTCTCGTCGGTAAGAGTGGTTTCACATACGTCTGGGATATTGATGGCGGAACGGCGCGAAGGCTCACGGGTCCGGCCGGTGAGAGGTTCGGCGAGCAAGGAACCTCGGCCGCCGTCAGCGACGACGGCGGCCGCGCCATCGTGGCGGCACCGAGGATGCTGCGCATCTGGAATGACGGCGCGATCACTCGTCAGCGCGTGCCCCCCGACGAATGGAATGCGACCGACTTAGCCCTTGCAGCAGGCGCCAATCGAGTCGTTACATACGACCTCCGCACCAACATGATCGATGTATGGGAACCAGTATCCGGCATGCGTATTGCCCGAATGTTCGCGGGAGCCCAGCGCCAACAGACATTGATGACGAGCGCGTCGGGCCAGCGCATAGCGAGCAACGAAGTCGGTGGATCGGCAATCAGCATTCGGGATGTGGATTCCCGCGCACCGATCTCCGCCGTCCACGAATGGAATGTCCTCTATAACAATCGCGCGATCAGTGGTGATGGCGATCGTCTCGTCCTGTTTCACGACAACACCGTACGAGTGTGGGATGTCAACAACGACCAGGTGGTGAATCTCGGTCATGAAGGCACAGTCGCGGCGCGGCCGATCGGCGTCAGCGGCGACGGCACGCGGCTCCTGGTAACCGGCGACGCCGGCATGCGGGTGATCGAGACCGCAACAGGCAGAGAGATCTGGAATGGGAACGCTTCAGGCACCCGCCAGCAGGCAGAGTTGAGCGGAGACGGACGCTACGTGCTGATAACTACCGCTGACGGCACATCCCAGGTCGTGGCTGTGGACGCGGGCGGCGGGACTGCGGTGAAGTTCGAAGAAACAGCGGATCATATTGCCATCGGTGCGGACGGACGCCGTGCCGTGGCCGTGAGCCAGGACGCCGCGGGGGTGATCAATCAGGCAACCGCCCGCATCTGGAATGCCGAAAGCGGAGCACTGGCGCAGTTGGTTCGTCTCCCACAGCGTGTTCACAGGGCCGCCGTCAGTGCCGACGGGGAACGCCTGGTTCTCGGATTCAGGGAGACGTTCTGGACGTGGGGGGCCAGCAGGTGGTGGTGGCAACAGTTCCAGCAATTCGATGTGGGTGGCGACGCGGAGACCGTCATGCTGAGCCCTGATGGATCACGCCTCGCTGCAGCCAGAAACGGCGGCGTCCTCCAACTCTGGGACTTCGACAGCAGGCAACCTCTCGTGTATCTCTCCGGGCTGGATCCAGTCGAAACCATGGCGTTCAGCGCCGACGGGCGGTCACTCATCACGGTCAGCCGCGGCGGACGCGGAACCGTACTGCGCCGCCACTTGCTGCACCCCGATGATCTCGTCGCAGAAGTGTGCAGTCGGGTCGCCAGGAACCTGACTGGGGACGAGTGGCACGAATACATCGGTGCCGGCAGCCGCCGTCAATCGTGCCCGCAGTTCCGCTGATTGTCGCGGTGAGCTCGCGATCCAGCGACCTGGTACGGTTTACGCGCATCGCTTCGGTGAGAAGATGGCTCGCGATGCGAAATGACCCTTGAGGGTTTGACGACAGACCCTGCCGGTCTGTCATGTCGCGCCGGCACGCGACGAGAGATCAACGGTTCTGAGCGCGTGCGCCGGTGATGGAGCGCGCGTCGCGACGTTGCGATCACGTGGACCGGAAGGACGCCAGACGAATGCAACCGATCATGCCGCGGGTCGTCCTGGTATTGCTCGTGTCGTTTGGCTGTGGGACGGTTCCTGGACAGAACGTTCGCTACGAGCCAACGCCGATGCCCGTCGTGCGCGCCCTGCTGGAGCTGGCTGACGTGGGCCCGCAGGACCTCGTCTACGATCTCGGGTCCGGGGACGGGCGTATCCCGATCACCGCGGCAAAGCAGTTTGGCGCGCGCGGCGTGGGGATTGAGATCGATCCCGCACTGGTCACTGAGGCGCAAGCGAAAGCGCGTGAGGCAGGTGTCGAGGACAGAGTGGAGTTCAGGCTCGGCGACATGTACGCTGCGGACGTTCGCGCTGCTACCGTCGTGACGCTCTTCCTGCACCCGGGACCGAACCTGAAGCTACGGGAGAAGCTGCGCGCCGACCTGCAGGCGGGTTCGCGGGTCGTTTCTTACGTCTGGGACATGGGTGGTTGGAAACCGGTGGACGTTCGCCGCGTCAACGAGCATCGGATTTTCCTGTGGCGGATCCCGTCTCGTGCGGGCTCGTTCACCGACCCAACGGTCGCAACAACTCCGGCACGTTGAGGGTGAGCCCCACGGCTCGCACTAGCCTGAATGGGGCCTCGGTGAGGCCCTCAGCCCCAGCGCCTCACGTTTGCGCAAGATCATAAGATGTTCGAATGATATTTACACCATTATCACTTTGACTTCTTTAAGCGCCGGGACGCAGGATCGGCCGATGGACGACCCGCCTGTGAACCTGTGGGGAAACGAAGATCACGCGACTCAATACCCTCGATCGAGCGGACACCATTCCTCACCGTTCGGAGGGTGAAGTCGCGCTCCTGGAATGGATTCCCAAACGCCCCGCCCGCGTTCTCGATCTCGGTAGCGGTGATGGGAGATTGCTGTCCCTTGTGGTCAACGCGTGTGCGCCGGCTGAAGCGGTTGCGTTGGACTTCTCACCGGCGATGCTCGACCGGCTTCGGGATCGCTTTTCGGCCAGTCCTGGTGTCAGCGTCACAGCGCACAATCTTGACGAACCGCTGCCCCGGGATCTTGGCACGTTCGACGTCATCGTCTCCAGCTTCGCGATTCATCACCTGACCCACGCCCGAAAGCGGGGGCTCTACGAGGAGGTGTACACGCGGCTCAGGCCAGGAGGCGTCTTCTGCAATCTGGAACACGTGGCATCCCCCACACCGGCGCTGCACAACCGGTTCCTGGCGACGCTGGACGTTCGTCCTGAGGACGAAGATCCATCCAACAAGCTGCTCGGTGTCCACGAACAGTTGCGCTGGCTGCGTGATATCGGGTTCACCGATGTGGACTGCCACTGGAAATGGCGCGAGCTTGCGTTGCTGGTTGGTACGCGCTCATGAACAGCCAAACGGCGGGAGACGTACGCATGACGGACGAAGACGAGATCCGTGAGGCCTGGGTGACGTTGCACGGTCGAGACTCTCGCTCGAATGGCCCGCTCGATCATCGCCGATCTCACTCAACCGAGCGGCGTTCCCCATGAGCTCGCGACAGGAGGCGCGTGTGAGTCATACCTCGCAAGAAACGCACATGAACGATTCGCGACTCCTCGGCACGTGGCGGTCTGATGCGCGCAAGACGGATCGTGAGATTGCCGCGCGCCGCGACATTCCGGCGTCGCGGCGGGTTCGATTGCGCCAGCTGTTTGGCAAGTTGGTCCTGCGCTACACGAAGAGCCGCTGCTACGCGACGCTCGGCGGCGAGACCGAGGTGAACCGCTACTCGGTCGTGGCCAAGGACCAGTCGAGCGTTGCTGTCGTCTACGTCGATTCCATCGATGGAACAGAGACGGTCTCGCACATCCATTTCGAGGGTCGGTACTGCTGGATTTGCCTCGGCTCCATCCGCGAGTACTTTCGACGGATCGCCTGACGACGTGCTGCGGCCAACCCCTTATCGCCGCTCGACGACATGCTCCCGCTTGATGTTCGGAATCGCGGCTGTTCCCGCGTATCTCATCGCCAGCTGGAGCTCCCTGGTCAGGATGTCGAGGACGGTTTCGACACCTTCCTGGCCAAAGGCCGCCAGGCCCCAGACATAGGGTCGCCCCACGCAGATGGCGGCGGCGCCAAGGGCGAGGGCCGATGAAGATGTCGGTGCCGCGCCGGAAGCCGCTGTCGACGAGGACGGGAACACGTCCCGCTGCTCCTTCCAGCACTTCCGGGAGGCTCTCGATCGACGATCGTCCCGTCTCCTCGGCGCGCCCGCCATGATTCGAACAGACGATCGCGTCGGCGCCGTGCGGTCACGGCGAGTTCCGCGTCCTCGCGCGTGACGATGCCCTTGATCACGAGGCGCATCGAGGTCGCATCCTTGAGGCGCTTCACATAGTCCCAGGTCACGGGCGGCTGCCAGGCGACTCCCGCAAGCTCGAGACCGTCTGAACATCGGCCTCCGCGTGCTCCTGGTCTTCAGGTTCGTGCGATCGTGGCAGAGCGCGGCAGTCGCGTGTGTCCTGGCGTTCGAATCGCCGCAGGGTCTCGCGATTCGTGCCGATGATCTGATCGACGGTGAAGACGAGCACCGGACAGCCGGCCGACTCGGCCCGCTTGACCATCGAGCGCGTCACGTTCCAGTCCGTGGTGGCGTAGAGCTGGAACCACACGGGTTCGCCGCGCGCTGCGTTCACGTCCTCGATCGGCGTAGGTGGTCATGGTCGACAGCATCTGCAGGTGCCCCCTGCGAGCGGGCGGCGCGCGCGACCGCGAGTTCTCCTTCCGGGTGAAACGCCCGCTGGCTCCCGACAGGTGCAAGGACGATGGGGGTCTTCCAGGTGACACCCAGCAGGCTGATGGACGTGTCGATGCGGGAAACGTCGATCAACCGGCGGGATCGCATCTGATACCGGGAGAATCCAACTCGATTGGCGCGCACCGTCGCGTCGTCGTCGACGCCGGTTGCCAGGTACCCGTAGTGCGCGGGTGGCAGCTTCTGGCGCGCGACGGCCTCGAAGTCGAAGACGTTGAGCGCGTCGTGGGCCGAGGCGATGACGTCGTCACTCCGGCTGGCACCTGTCCCAGCTGCGCCCAGGAGAGGGCTGGCCGCCAGGAATTTCAAGAACTCGCGCCGATTCGTCCCGGACCAGATGCCCATGGTGCGCTCCTGTCGTTCCTCCACGCGTCTTCGTGCCCGATCCACGGCGGCGAACGACGAGACCTCGACCGCGGGTTCAGCGCTGCGCGGGCTGCTGATGAAGAGATGCGGTAGGGTAGCCCCACTCCGGCCGAGGTGCCAAGTCCAAGAGCGCCGTTGCCTTCGGTTGGACGGACTGGTCGTCACTCTCGGCTACTTGAGGGGTCAGATCTTGTAATTCAACATTTTGTTGAAATACAAGATCTGACCCCGTTCTTGCTCTCGCTCGGTACACGGAGCCGATCCTTGGCCGAGGGTGAGTCGGACAAGCAGCAGTCGAAGGTTCGTGCGATCCTGTCGGGTGGCGGCCCGCGCGCACGCATCCGGCCTGACGCCCAGCGCGCCTAGACGACGTCCGAGGAACCACAATGCAACGCACCGCACCCGTGAAGACCCACGGCCTTACCCACGTGGCACTGGCCGTTCGCAATCCACAACGTTCCCTGGCTTTCTATCAGGCGGTTCTCGGCGTCGTCCCTGTCTACGAGCAACGGGACTTCGTCCAGGCGCAGACGCCGGGCAGCCGCGACGTGCTCGTCTTCGAGCGCAAGCCGCGCCGGGCGGGCAAGGCCGGTGGCGTCGCGCACTTCGGGTTCCGACTGCGGCGACCCGCGGACATCGTTCAGGCGCTGGGCGCCATCCGGGCCGCGGGCGGTACGATTCGCGAGCACGGCGAGTTCGTGCCGGGGGAGCCCTACGTGTTCTTCGCCGATCCCGACGGCTATGAAGTCGAGATCTGGTACGAGCTCCCGACGCCGGTCGATCCGCCGCGTCGCGTGCGCAAGGCTGTCTAGTGGCTCCAGCGTCGACGCGCACCTTCGTGGCGAGGATCGCTGCCAAGGAGCCCCAGCGGGCATTCGAGCTTGCGCGAGGCATTGACGACGCGTGGTTCAGGTGCCAGGCGCTCGCCACGACAGCCCTTCACCTCGCGGACTCGAGGGCTCAAGCGCGAGCGATCGATGAAGCGCTGGCGGCGGCCTCTGAGCTGACCGAGCCGAACCGGGTCGTCACGGTCTCCGCCTGGCCAGTCAAGGTTCTGGCAATCCAGGGCCGGCTCGATCGCGTCGCCTCCGAGGTCGATCGGCTGCTGGCAGTCATCGCCACCGAAGGCAGCCCGGTGCGGCGTGCCGACGCGCTGCGGGAGCTGTTCGGCGCCGTGATACACGCGAAGCGGCCGGTCGTCCTCCGCGTCGTCGCCGCGCTGGCGTCCGCGTCGTTCCAACCCCTTCTCGACGGCCGGCGAAATCGCAAAGGGGAGTCCCTCCTCGCGGAGTGTCTTCCAGCCCTGGCGCGAATCGACGCGCGAGTTGCTGAAAGTCTGCTGGCCCGGTTGCCCGCGACGCGGGCCGATCGCACGCGTGAGTACATGCAGTCGATGGCCACGGCGTCGCTGGATCTCCTCGCGCCATGGCCGAACGTCGGCGGCTGAGCGGCTCGGGACAATGCTGAATGCTGAATGTTGAGTGCTGAAGTGAACTTTGAATTCTTCCTTTACTTCAGCATTCAGCATCGTGACTCCAGTCGAGCTGGGTCGGGCGCACCAGACCACGCCGTGTGCAATGCGGCACAGGGCGGTCCATCCATTCTCGCTACGATGCAACTGTCGAGAGATCTGGAGACGGTTGGAGAACTCGGAGGATCGGCTTGCAGTCCGCGCGTGCCACTCGCGTCAGCTGGGACGGAACCGTCCTGGTCACCTCTGTCGCCGTCATGCTGATGGGACTCGGCGTGATCGTGGGCTGGCATGCGCACATCCCTGCCTTCGTCCGGCTGTTTCCCGGGACAATCGCGATGCAGTACAACACCGCCCTGTGCTTCCTGGCGCTGGGAGCGGCGGGTGTCGGTCTCTCAAAGCGAAGGCGGCTGTGGCTGCTCTCAGGCGGGAGCATCGCTGCGCTGATGGGCGTGGCGGTGATCCTGGAATATGCGACCGGCGTGTCGTTCGGGATCGATACGTTCTTCTTCTACCCGTGGGAACGCACCCTGTCCGCGGACCCCGGGCGGATGGCGCTGACCATCGGCCATCAGCTTCGTCCTCACGGGTGTGGCCCTCGTCATTCTCGCCGTGCGCCAGGACGCCTATGCCATCTTCGGCATCATCAACTGGATTCCGCTCAGCCTGGCGCTGACGTCGCTCGTCGGCTACGCGTTCCGAATTACGTACGTCCTCCCGTTCAGTCTGGGCTCGCAGATGGCGCTGCAGACATCGCTCGGCGTTTTTCGGCCTACGGCATTGCGATGCTGGGGTACGCCTGGAAGTACGCGGAGCGCGGTCCGGATGGGCTTGCCGAAGTGGGCGCCGGCATCGGCGTGGCGTTGTTGCCGGTGCTGCTGGTGGGCTCGAGCGCGCTTGTTTCCTGAACAGTCGTGGCGAGCCGTGCCGCTCGAGGCGCTCGTCTCCATCCTCGGCGTTGCCCTGATTACCCTGGCAGTCAGGAGGCTGACCACGGCGAGGGTGGCGTACAAGGGCCTGCTGATGATTGCGGTGCCGTTGATTCTGCTGCTGACCTTTGTCGGGCTGGTCGTCCACGTAAAGGACCAGAGCGAGTCGGCTCAAGTCATGGCGCTGCACTCGACCGAAGTCATCGGCGTCTCGCAGTCCCTGGTGACGCAGCATCGCCGAATCGGAAAGCGCCGTCCGCGGCTACGTCATCACCGGCGACGACACGTTTGTCCGGCTCGTACGAGCGATCAGCGGGCGTTGGTCACGGCGACGACCGCACGGTTGCGACAGCTGGTCAGCGACAATCAGGGCCAGGAGACGCACGCCAGCAGGATCGAGCAGCTGACGGCGCGACGAACGCGCCGTGTCGCCGAGATTCTCCGGCTGATCGAGAGCGGCGACAGAACGACCGGCCGAGAACGACATCAAGGGAGAGACCGGACCCGAGCTGATTGGGCAGGTCCGCGAGCGAACTGGGGAAGCTCATCGCTGGAGGAAGCGCGCCTGGGCGCGGAGCGGCGGCAGGTCCTCGAAGCGTCATGGCAGCGACTGAGCTGGCTGCTGGTGGCGGGAACGGCCGGCGGCGATACTGCTGGCGAGCATCCTGACGCTCATCGTTCAGTGGCGGCATCAGCAGGCGCCTGCAGCAGCTCCGGGACAATGCGATCAACCTGGCGGCGGGCAAGGAACTGGCGCCACGCGCTCACCGGCCACGACGAGATTGCCGAACTGGACCGTGTCTTTCATGAGATGGCCGAATCGCTCGACGAGGTCACGCAGGCGCGAGAAGGCGGTGATTGAAGGCACGACCGACGGCGATCTTCGTCAAGGATCTCGAGCATCGCATTCCTGATGATCAATCAGGCCGGGGCGGCGCTGCTTGGCAAGACGGTGGCCGAGAGTCATCGGTGCGTCAGTTCACGATCTCTTCGACTCCGGACACCGCGCGGCGGATCATCGAACGGGACGATGAGATCCTCGCCGGAGGGAAGACGGCCACCTACGAGCTGGTGACACGACCAAAGCGGGCGTGGAGCGGACCTATCTGACGACCAGGGGGCCGTACCGCGATCGGCACGGCAAGATCGTCGGCATGATCGGCATCAGTCGTGACATCACCGAGCGCAACCAGATCGCCGCGGAGCTCGAACAGGCGCGCGATGCGGCGCTGGAATCGGTGCGGCTGAAGTCGGAATTCCTGGCGAACATGAGCCACGAGATTCGCACGCCGATGAATGGCGTCATCGGCATGACGGGCCTGCTGCTCGACACCGATCTGTCTGCCGCAGCAGCGGGAATACACCGAGACGATCCAGTCCAGCGCCGAAGCGCTGCTGACGAATCATCAACGACATCCTGGATTTCTCGAAGATCGAGGCGGGCCTGCTGCGCTTCGAGAAGATCGACTTCGACTTGCGCGGCGCGGTCGAAGCCACCGTCGACCTGCTCGCCGAACGGGCGCAGGCGAAGGGGCTGGAGCTGGCCTCGCTCGTGCACCGGGACGTGCCCACGGCGCTGCAGGGCGATCCCGGCCGATTGCGGCAGGTGCTGACCAATCTGGTCGGCAACGCCGTCAAGTTCACGGAGCGGGGCGAGGTCGTCGTGCAGCGTGACGAAGGTCAGCGAGACCGCGTCGCACGCGACGCTGCGCTTCGAGGTCCAGGACACCGGCATCGGCATCTCCGCGGAAGCGCAACGAGGGTTGTTCCACGCCTTCACTCAAGCCGACGGCTCGACCACGCGCAAGTACGGCGGCACCGGACTGGGACTGGCGATCTCCAAGCAACTGGTTGAGCTGATGGGCGGCGAGATCGGAATCGAGAGCGCGCCGGGCCAGGGCTCGACCTTCTGGTTTACCGCCGACTTCGAGAAACAGACTCGAGCCCGCGGCGACGGCCGTCGAGACGGCCGGCAGCCTGTCGGCAGCCAGGGTGCTGATCGTTGACGACAATGCCACGAACCGCAGCATCCTCAAGCACCAGACGAGTTCCTGGGGAATGATCGCCACCGAAGCCGAGTCGGGCGAGCAGGCGCTTGAACTGCTGCGCGCCGGCGCCGCGACAGAAGCAGCCCTACGACATCGCGCATTCTGGACTTGATGATGCCCGAGATGGACGGCTTTCAATTGGCCGAGGCCATCAAGGCCGATCCCGCGATTGCCGCGGTGGCCCTGGTGCTCCTGCCGTCCTTCGGCAAGCGCGGGCATGGCGAACGAGGCGCGGCAGGCGGGAATCGCCGCCTATCTGCAGAAGCCGGTGCGGCAATCGCAGCTTTACGATTGCCTGACGGCGGTCATGGCGCGATCGCAGAGTGAGACCTGTCACCGCGTCGCGCTGGTCACGCAGCATTCGATGCGCGAGTCCGAGGCGCGCAGCAGAAGGACAAGACGTTCTCGAGCGTCCGCATTCTCATTGCCGAAGACAACCTCGTGAATCAGAAGGTGGCGCTCGGGCAACTCTACAATCTGGGCTATCGCGCCGAGGCGGTGCCGAACGGACGTGAATTGCTCGAGGCGCTCGAGAACGGCCCATGTCGACATCATCCTGATGGACTGTCAGATGCCGGAGATGGACGGATTTGCCGCCACCGCCGAGATCCGGCGCCGGGAAGGCACGTCGCGCCACACGACCATCATCGCCATGACGGCGAACGCCCTCGACGGCGATCGCGAACGATGTCTTGGCGGCCGGCATGGACGACTACCTGAGCAAGCCCGTCAAGTCCGAATCGCTTCGCCTGAAGCTGGAACGGTGGATCACGCCGGTTGGCTCGGGAGAGGGCGCGAAAGTCGGAGAAGGGTCGAAGAAGAGTCACGAACCTGCGCGCGGCGTTCTCGATCAGGCTCGCCTGGCCATCGTGAGACAGGCCTTCGAACCCGGAGCTGACGATGCACTGGCGGAGGTGATCGACCTGTACCTCGATGAAGCCGCATCACAGCTCAAGGGTGTGGACGAGGCGCTGACGAGAGAGGATGTGGCCGACGTCAAGCGGCTGACGCACCGCCTGCGAGGCAGCAGCGCCGTGATGGGGGCCACGCGAATGGCCGCCCTCTGCGGCGAACTGGAAAGCCACGATCAGGGCCAGGATGGCAGAGCGCTCCTGGGACAGCTCGAGGTCGAACTGGGCCTGGTGCGCGAAGCGCTCGGGGCCGAGCGCAACAAGACGTGGCAGTGAAGCTGCGGCGTCCGCCTTCAGGCGGAGGACACCGGACCCCGCGTGCCAAGGCCCCGCCTTCGCCAAGGCTTCGGCGGACCGCCGTCGCTTCAGCGGAGGCTGGTCAGCCTGACTGAGTCTCGCTCCTGTCCTGCGGCTGTTCGCAGTTGATCACCCAGGGTATGCCGAATTGATCGACCAGCACGCCAAAACGGACGGCCCAGAAGGTTTGCTGGAGCGGCATTCGCACGGTTCCCTTTTCCGCCAGGGCCTGAAACATGCGCTCCGCATCCGCGGGGTCATCGATGCCAATCAGCACCTGGAACCCCTTCGGTTCTTCATACTGCTCCGGAAGCACGTCGCCGCCCATCAGGACGTTGTCGCCAACCGCAAGAGTCGCATGGAAGATCTTCTCGCGCCATTCCTGTGGCACTGATTCTCGGTTGGGCGAACTGGCATATGTCAGCATCGTGACGATCCTGCCGCCAAAGCACCGTTCATAGGATTTGAATGCGGCCTCGCACTGACCGCGAAAAGAAAGAAGAGGATTCAATTTCATCGAGCGCTCCTCAGGCGGAAGGAAAGCCACAACAGTGAGGCATGACAGTTTAGACTGTTCGACATGCGGACCGGCAACCGTTCGCGCATCATGGGGGGCCTCGACCGCTTGCCGGCGATCCTGGCCAGGCTCGGCAAGTACAAGACGGCGAAGTCCTGCCTCTACATCAAACGGCTGGCCGGCGTGGATCGGGCCGTGCTCGAGGAGCTCGTCTCGGCGTCGGTGAAGTACATGAGGGAGGCCACACCTGATGTCGATTGATTCTGCCGGCGACCTCGAAGCGCTGCGAGAGGTGGGCCGCATACGTGTCTTCGTGGTGAACCCGTTGGCTCCGTCCCCTCCGGTGCTCTGCTTCGTCGCCGGACCACCAGCGATGGAGGTGCGCGACCGGTCCCTGTATGATGTGACCGAGCGCGATGAATAGATTCTGCGCGACGCTCGTTATCGGCGTGCTGGCGGGCCCAGCCACGGTCGCTCGCGCCGGCCAGGCGCAGATACCGGCGGCGATCTGGTTCGACGTCGTCGAGCGGCACACACCTGGGTTCAACGACGCGGCCCTCGAGACCATCAAGTCGCTTTCTCCACAGACCTTCGCGCAGATTCTGCGGCTCATCGGCGATCGAAAGAAAGTCCAGAGCCACGAGTCCTTCAACCGGTTGGTGCATCGTGGCGCAGTGATGCACATGGATGCGGCAATGGCTCTTGTCAACGAGGGCAGACCTGGACCTCTCCGCCGGCCGGGATCTTCCAAGCCCGGCGCGACGGCCGTGCTCACGTCCGATGGTGGTTTCAGCGGCCTCGACGTCACCGGGCTGCACTGGGAGTACGGGCGCACGCTCATCGACCTCACGATGCCGCTGCCCTCGGAGGACGAGACCGCGAAGCTGTGGTACGTGGCGGCGGCAGCATTCATGGCCAATCGATCGCTTCTCGCCGATCTCATGCCGCATCTCGACAAAGGCCGAAAGCTCTTTCCTGCAGATCCAGACATCCTGTTCGTGAGCGGCTGCTACTACGAGGCCGTATCCTCGCCGCGCGTGCGGCCGTTGCTCGAGTCGAAGGACCTGCCCCCCGGGGTCCGGATTGCTGCACCGTCGGCTCGCGAGAGCTGGCGTCAGGCCGAGTATTACTTTCGAGGAGCGATCGAAGGCCGCCCCGACTTTGCCGCCGCGCGTGTGCGCAGGGCGCATTCGCTCCATATGCTCGACCGCCACGACGAAGCCGTGCGCGAACTGCGCGAGGCCGTGAAACTCACCTCCGACCCGGCACTCCTTTACTACGCCGCGATCTTCGCCGGCGCTGCGCAGGAAGCGCTCGGCGACATGGCGTCGGCGCGCGAGAGCTACGAGCGCGCCGCCGCAGGTTTCCCCAACGCGCAGTCCCCCTATGTCGCGCTCAGCCGCATCGCGCGCGATCGCGGCGATCGCGCGGCGGCACAGGCCGCGATTGCGCGTGTGTTCGCCCGCGAGACCAGGGCGGAGGCGGACGATCCCTGGTGGACCTACCATCTCTGGTTCGTTCGCAACGCCGACGATCTCAACATGCAGCTCCGGCAGCCGCTCATGCCTGGGGGCGCCACGTCCGGGCCTGAACAATGATGCGGGCCATCGCCCCCGCTTTGCTCGCTGCCCTGGTGTTCGGCGCGCCATCCGTCGCGGCGCAGACGTTCAGGTCCAATACCCAGGGCATTCGTGTCGATGTCCTCGTCACGGATCGTGGCAAGGCCGTGGGCGGTCTGACCGTGGACGATTTCGAGCTGTTCGACAACGGCGTCCGCCAGCCGATCACGCTTGCCGACTTCGACGAGCTCCCCCTGAACGTCGTCCTGGCCTTCGACATGAGCCGCAGCGTGACGCGCGATCGCCTCGCGCACCTGCAGCGCGCCGCCGGCGCGCTCCTCGACGCGCTCACGAAACAGGATCAGGCCGGGTTGATCACGTTCAGCCACGCCGTGGCGCTGCGGCACGGCTTGACGAAGGACGTGCCGCGGCTCCGCGAGGCGCTCGCGCGCGTCGAGCCCGCCGGCGACACGGCGCTCGTCGACGGAAGCTACGCCGGCATGATGCTCGGCGAGTCCGGCGTCGGGCGCGCGCTGCTCATCGTGTTCAGCGACGGCGTGGACACGGCGAGCTGGCTGACGCCGGACAGCGTGCTGCAGACAGCGAAGCGGTCCGACGTCGTCGCCTACAGCGTGTCGGTGGGACGGCAGAAGCCGGAGTTTCTCCGCGACCTCGGCGAGGCGACCGGCGGGCAGGTCTTCGAGAACGAATCAGCCGAGAACCTCGAGCAGCGCTTCCTGGCGGTGCTCGACGAGTTCCGGCGCCGCTACGTGCTGATGTACACACCGACCTCGACCGACCCGGGCTGGCATCGGCTCGAAGTGAAGGTCAAGGGCCGCCGCGGGACCGTCCAGGCCCGGCCCGGCTATCTCGCCGATCCCGTCAGGTAGCCCCCAGGTAGTCGATGTGGGGCTCTGCGACGGTCTACTCGGGCGCCATTGTCGCCGTTGCCGGATTGTGCCTTGCGGTCAAGCCGATCCGGCGGTTGCGTGTCACCACGCGGTCACGCGGGCTCATCATCTTTGCCGCAGGTATACTGCTGGCCGCCATCGGCCTCGTCCTTCCGGTCTTGGAATCACGAGTGAGCCGCGTCGACACACGACTCGACGAGTTCGCGCCTGCCTGGCATTTCCGCGAGGTCCACACGATCGCGATCGCTGCCCCTCCAGCGCGCGTGTTCGAGGCGATCAGACGCGTGCGGGCCGACGAGATCCTTCTGTTTCGCACGCTCACCTGGATTCGACGCGGCGGCCGGCCGGCTCCGCCGAGCATCCTGAACGCCAGCGGTTCCATGTCGCTCATCGATGTGGCAACATCGACGGGCTTCCTGCGCCTTGCCGACGATGAGCCGCGTGAGCTGGTCGTGGGCGCCGTGGTATTGGCACCGCCGGGCACGCGGGGTGCACTGACCGAGGACGTGTTCAAGAAGCCTCTGCCGCCGGGGTTCGCCCGGGCGACGATGAATTTCCTCGTGACGCCGGATGGATCGGATGGCTCCATCGTGTCGACAGAGACGAGGGTGTTCGCGACGAGCGACGACGCGCGCCGTCGGTTCGCGAGATACTGGCGGGTCATCTATCCCGGCAGCGCGATCATCAGGCGGATGTGGCTGCGCGCGATCGAGCGACGCGCCATGAGCCCGGGTGGAACTGGATAGCGAAGCGGAGGCGACACCTGTCTGCGGCGCGGCGAGAAAGTGAGCACCCCGAGGCACTGGAATTGTGGGTGCGAACTGGCGCGAGCACCGCAGCCTGAGTCCGCTACACTGTCAGCTGCAAGGCATCATGCGACTGCCAAAGGTCCACGGCACGATACGGCGACGGCTGCTGGTCAATTTCCGCGTCGACGCGGCAGTCATGCAGCGTCAGCTGCCGGCGCCGTTCCGTCCGAAGCTCCACGATGGTCATGCCATCGCCGGCATTTGCCTCATCCGGCTCGAGAACATCAGGCCCCGCGGGTTCCCGGCGATCCTCGGCCTGTCGAGCGAGAACGCCGCGCATCGCGTCGCTGTCGTCTGGGACGACGATGCGGGCGCTCACGAGGGCGTCTACATTCCACGTCGGGACACAGGGTCGCTGGTGAATCATCTCGCCGGCGGCCGGCTGTTCCCCGGCGAGCATAAGCGCGCGACGTTCCACGTGGTCGATGACGCCCCGCAAATCGCCCTGCACATGCGATCGGCCGACGGACGCGTGGAAATCGACATCGTCGGACACGAAGCTCAGCAGATGGCCGACACGTCGGTCTTCCGATCGGTCAACGACGCTTCCGCATTCTTCGAGCCCGGCAGCATCGGCTATTCCGCCACGGCGTCGGGCCGCCGGCTCGACGGGGTGGTGCTCACGACGAAGTCGTGGAGCGTCGCGCCGCTGGCGATCGACCGGGCACACTCGAGTTACTTCGAGGACGCCGCGATGTTTCCCAAGGGCTCGATTGATTTCGACTGCGCGCTCGTCATGCGGAATATCGAGCACGAGTGGGAGGAGACCAAGGAGATGTATCTCTAGAGTGTCAAGGGAGGGGACGGAGGCCACGGGTTCACCACGAAGGCACGGAGACGAACGAAGACGCACGGAGAGACCTGGCGCAATGTTCAGCACCGGGTCTGACATTGGTCGCGTCGCCGGCCTCTCGGCCGGCGAGTCGTGTTGAGAGGATCGCTGGCAGAAGAGCGCGCGAAACTGACGCAGATCTGCCGGGGGTGCGCTCTTCTGCCAGCGATCCTCTCAACACGACCCGCGCGTGCGCGGCGCGACCGTTAGCAGACCTGTGGGTCTTCTTCGCGAGTCTTCGTTCCTCCTCGTTCTTCGTGTTGAACCCGTTGGCTCCGTCCCCTCCCTCCGCTCCGAGCGACCTGAACTGCGCTAGAATGGCTGTCTCGACATTCGGACCTGAATTTCGGAGGACCCGATGCGCCACCGCATTTCCACGGTTGTCATCCTCCTGGCGGCAGGCCTCTTCGTATCCGCCGAAGTCCCCAGCGATTCCAGCGTCCGGCGCGGAACGGACCCGGCCGGGCTGGTCGTCCACGAGTGGGGCACGTTCACATCCGTGGCCGGCGAAGACGGCGCCGCGGTCGAGTGGGTGCCGCCCAGGGGTCCGCAGGACCTGCCGTGCTTTGTCTACCGCGTGCCGTCCGGCATCAAAGGATGGCTCCCCGCGACCGTTCGAATGGAAACGCCTGTCCTCTACTTCTATTCGGCTGAAGAGAAGACGGTGGACGTTCGCGTTCGTTTCCGGCAGGGCATCGTCAGCGAGTGGTATCCACGGGCAGAGGTCTCTCCAAAGAGTATCGAGCCGACGACTCTGAGGAATCCTGCGCTCGAAGGCACGATCGCCTGGAACCGCGTGAAAGTCCTGCCGCAGGCCGCTGAGAACTATCCCGTCGAGAGCGGCCCCAACCACTACTACGCCGCGCGCAAGACCGGCGCGTCGCCGATCGAAGTGGGGACCGAGCGCGAGAAGTTCCTCTTCTATCGCGGGATCGGCAACTTCGCGCTTCCGCTCGCCGCTAGAATCTCCGAGAGCGGTGACATCGTCGTCACCACAGCGAAAGGCGAATCGGTCCGGGACGTGATGCTCTTCGAGAACAAGGGCGGAGCGATCGGGTACGCCGCCGGCGGCGCGACTGCGCAGAAGGTCACGATCGAGTCACCGGCAGCTGCGGGCACCGGAAACTCGGTGCAGGCCGCGCTCGCACGGATGCTCGTCAATCATGGCCTCTACGAGAAAGAGGCTGCCGCCATGGTGGAGACGTGGCGCGACTCCTGGTTCGAGGAAGGCACGCGGCTCTTCTACATCGTGCCGCAGGCCACGATCGACGCCATCCTGCCGCTCGATATCACCCCGAAGCCCGCGGCCATTGCCCGTGTCTTCGTCGGAAGAATCGAGCTCATCACACCGGCCGTCGTGAGCGAAGTCAAAGAGGCGATCTTGAAGCGGGACCGCGCGCCGATCGCCAAGTACGCGCGCTTCCTGCGGCCGATTCTTGCGCGCGCGTTCGATCCGAGGACGGCCGCCGACCGCGCGGTGCAGCAGAGTATGACGTTCGCGTACGCGTCGGTCCCGTCTCCAGCCGCCGGTTGCAGGTAGCGGGCGACCGGATCAGGCGGCGACGATTCCTCGGCGTGGCCGTCGCGGGCGCGCTCGTCTGCGGCGCCTGTTCGCGCGGACCATCCCCCCAGACCATCATCCACGGCGGCGACGGTCCACCGACCCTCGTTCTCCTGCACGGGTATGGTTCATCCGCAGAGGAGTGGGCACCGTTCACGCACAGGATCCGGTGGCCGGCTGCCGGGCGCTTTGTGTTCCCACAGGGACCGGACGCGTACCCGCCCAGCCCGACCATCGGGCGTGCGTGGTGGCCGCTGGACCTTCGATCGCATATCCCGCCTGGCGAGTCCATGCCCGATTTTTCGGGCACGCGGCCGCCGGGCCTGGGGAACGCGGCGGTCCGTGTCGTGGACCTGCTCACGGCCATCGGCCGCTCCCCCGGAGGTCCCGTCGTCCTTGGCGGTTTCTCCCAGGGCGCGATGGTCGCGAGCGAAGTGGCTTTTCGATCCGATACGCCGCTCGCCGGTCTGGTCCTGCTCTCAGGGACCGTCGTCGACGAAGCGTCGTGGCGGGCGGGCTACGCGCGCCGGCGCGGTCTGCCCGTGTTCGTGGCGCACGGCCGACGTGACGGAGTGCTGCCGTTTGCGTCGTCGGACCGGATGCGCCAGGACCTTCACCGAGCGGGGCTGGACGTCACGTGGTACCCCTTCGATGGCCGTCACGACATCCCCGCCGACGTGGTGACAGAGCTGAACCGGTTTCTCAGCAGAGTCTTGGCGGACCGATCGTAATGCTGAATGCTGAAGTTCATCCTTTACTTCAGCATTCAGCATTCAGCATTCAGCATTGAATCAGTCCGCCCTCAGGCTGGTCCACGGATCGACGCGCGTCGCGCGCCGCGCCGGCACGTAGCTCGCCAGCAGCGAGACGACCAGCAGCCCCGCCGCGAGCACGCCGAGCGTCGTCGGATCGTTCGGCCTGACCTGGTACAGCAGCGCGTCGAGGAACCGCATCGACATCAGCGACAGCGCCGACGCCGACGGCGATGCCCACGCCCGCGATGATGAGCGCGCGGCCGATGACGAGCGTGAAGATGTTGCGCCGCTCGGCGCCGAGCGCCATGCGCACGCCGATCTCGCGCGTGCGCTGCTCGACGGCCTGCGCCATCACGCCATACAACCCGATCGCCGCCAGCAGCAGCGCCAGCGCCGCGAACAGCGCCAGCAGGTCCGCGCTCAGGCGCGTCCGCCACGTCGCGTCGCCGAAGCGAGTGCCCATCGTCTTGACGTTGGTCACCGGCAGATCGCGATCGAGCGCGCGATCTCCCCGCGCACGGCGGGAATCAGCGCCGCCGGATCGAGGTTCGACCGCACGAAGAGGATGCCGCCGGCCGCGCCACGACTGCAGCAGCGGGACGTACATGTCCGCCGTCGGCGCCTGCTCGACCGCGCGATAGCGCACGTCGTTGACGATGCCGATGACCTCGGCGCCGTCGTGAAAGCCGCCCTGTCCGAGGCCGACCTTCTGCCCGATCGGATCCTCGCCGCCAAAGATCGTGCGCGCCGCCGTCTCGTTGATGACGACGACCTTCGGCTGGCCCTCGCGATCGCGATCGGTGAACGTCCGTCCCCGCACGAGCCGAATGCCCATCGTCTCGAAGAGCTCCGGCGAAGCCCAATGGATGCCGGTCGAGCGGCTCCTGGCCTGGCGCGCACAGGCGGCTTGCCGGGGAACGTCACGTCCGTGGCGTTGCAGCCGCCGGAGACCGGCGCGCAGATGCCGTACGCGGCGGATTGCACACCGGGCAGCGCGTGGACGCGATCGAGCAAATCGACGAAGAAGCGCGTCGAACGCGCGTCGTCGTACTGCGTGCGCGGCAGCGAGAGCGGGAACGTGACCAGTCCCGCCGGCTCGAAGCCGAGCGCGTGCGCTGCAGATTGTTGACGCTCTGCAGCATCAGCCCGGCCGCGACGAGCAGCACCAGCGCGAGCGCGGTTTCGCCGACAATCAGCAGGTTGCGGAGGCTGAGGCCGCGCGCGCCCGGCGCGATCGATCCCGCGCCGCGCCTTCATCGTCGTGACGATGTCGGAGCGCGACGCGTGCCACGCCGGCAAGCAGCCCGAAGAGCATCGCCGTGAGCACCGCGACGCCGAGCGTGAACAGCAGCGTCGTCACATCGAGGTCGATCAGGCTGATGCCGATGCGCGTCAGATCCGAAGGTCTGGCTGCGCAGCACGATGTCCGCTTCGGGCATCAGCGCGCCGGCGAGGCGCAGCGAGCCGTAGGCGATGCCGAGGCCCGCAAGCGCGCCGGCGCCCGCGAGCAGCAGGCTCTCCGTCAGGAACTGACGCACGAGACGGCCGCGCGTCGCGCCGATCGCCAGCCGGATCGCGACTTCGCGCTGGCGCGTCGACGCCGCGCGCGAGCATCAGGTTGGCGAGGTTG
This sequence comes from uncultured Acidobacteriota bacterium, assembly GCA_963771395.1. Taxonomy (GTDB): domain Bacteria; phylum Acidobacteriota; class Vicinamibacteria; order Vicinamibacterales; family 2-12-FULL-66-21; genus DATBJJ01. The sequence continues at coordinate 45,896 of CAVYTY010000002.1, forward strand.
ACGCAGCCGATCAGCAGCACGAAGCCGACCGCGCCGAGCAGCACGAGCGCGGAGCGGCGGATCAGCGGATCGACGCGCGCGTCGTCGAGCGACACGGCGATCGCGCCGCGCTTCGTTCTGCGGCTGACGCGAAGTCCGGCAGTTCGGCGTCGATCCGCTGCCCGATCAGCGCGACGGCGTTCATCGCGCCTGTTCTTCGGGGATGCCGCGCTTGCGGCGCGCGACGATGTAGTACGAGTGGTTCCACTTCTGATTCGAGATCGCGCGAGCGACATCGTCATCAGCGGAATCCAGAGCTGCGCTTCGCCCGCTCAGCCCGCGGAAATCCGGCGGCAGCACGCCGGTGACGGTGTACGGAATCGCGTTCAGGCTGATCGTGCGGCCGATCACGCTCGGATCGCCGCCGAAGCGGCGCTGCCAGAGCGCGTAGCCGATCATCACGATGTCGTCCATGCCCGGCGTGCGCTCTTCCGCGCTGCGTGAAGTCGCGGCCCGACGTGCGGCGTCATGCCGAGCGTGCGCAGATAGCTGCGCGCCGATGAGTTCGCCGCGGATGCGTTCCGGATCGCCGTCCGTGCCGGTCAGGCTGCATTCGCGTCGGCGCGAACAGAGCGCGTGCCGCTCGAACGCCTGCTGCTGCTTCGCGAACATCAGATACTTCGGGTACGACCAGACCATCTCCGGATACACGCCCGGGCCGGCTTCGTCGTCCGGCGCGCGTCAGGTGGACCAGCATCAGCTCGTCGGGCTCGGCGAACGGCAGCGGCTTCAGCAGCAGTCCGTTCACCAGCGTGAAGATCGCGGTGTTGGCGCCGATGCCGAGCGCGAGCGTGATGATGGCGATCAGCGTGAAGGCGGGCGCCTTCAGCAGCGTGCGGATCGCGTAGCGGAGGTCCTGACGAAGGCCCTGCATGGGATCACCTTGGCGTGGAGGCGTGAGCGGCGGCCGGGCCGGACGTGACAGCAGCCGCGCCCACACGATGCTGATCGACTGCCGCCAGAACCAGCGGCGCGCGTACGCGCGGGCCGGCGTGCGGCAGCACGTCGAGCCGGAACATCTCTTCGAGATCGCCGGCGATCGTCTCGTAGCGATCGGGCGGCAGGACGAGCCGCAGCAGCCAGACGGCGAGGCGCGGGGGATCGGTCATGGCTCGGCGATCAGGGCAGCAGCGCCTGCAGGCGCGCGTTCAGGCCGCTGGCCATCTTGCGCAGCGCGTCGTACGATCGCGTCAGCGCACGCGCGCCGGCGGGCTCGATGGTGTAGAGCCGCTTGCGCTTGCCGCCGCGTGCCGGCGTCGGCTCGCCGAGCCGCGACTGCACGAAGCCGCGCGCTTCCAGCCGGTCGAGCGCCGTGTAGAGCGCGCCGGAGGAGATCGTCCGGCCCGTGCGCGCCTCGATCTCCTGCCGGACGTGACCGCCGACGCGTCGGCCTCCAGCCGGACGACCGCGAAGAGGATCAGCTGTTCGAACTCGCCGACGGATTCGCCCATGGATACGCCTCGTCTGTGTCGAGGCTCACACTGTAGGGAAAATACGCGTGCAGTGTCAAGGCATTTGGGACGAAAGTGGGTCAGTTCACACAGTCCTCACTTCCTACTTCCTACTTCCTACGACTTCCGACTTCCGACTTCCGACTTCACACGTCAGACTTCACACCTCACTTCTGACTTCTACTTCTGACTTCCCACTTCAGACTTCCAAACTTCAGACTTCACACGTCAGACTTCAAACTTTCACCGGCGGCACCCCGCCACTCTCCCCGCGACCTCCTCCGCCCGCTCCCGATTGTCCTCCGCGACGCTGCGATCGCCCGACAGCCCGGCAAAGAGCGTCGCCGCCGTCGCAAAGCTGGTGCGGCAGCAGATCGCCCACGACGATCGCGCGCCTCGGGACGCCCACGGCGCGGCGAAGACCCGGGACGAGAAGTACGTGTGGTTCTTCGATCGCGCGGCCAACGTGGCGGGAATCTACCGGGCCGATACGGGCCGGTACGTCGATACGCTCAACCTGGCGGACCTGAAAATCTCGCTGGACCCCACACCCGACCTGGCGGGAGAATCACCGGATGGGCGCTTCTTCTATATCGCGGCGCGGTCCGCGGGATCGCCCCCATCACGAACAAGGACGCCGGCGGGATCGAGCGGGCCGATGCCCACGGCATCCGCGTCAGAAAACTCTCGCGGCGCTGGTAAGCAGCGCCGCCGTTTTACGAAAGGACCAAAGGACCACGTTATGAGCGGACCATTACCAATCGGCAGCGACGCCCCGGACTTCGAAGCAATGACCACCGAGGGCCCCGTCAGGTTTCATCAATGGCTGGGGGACTCCTGGGGAGTCCTCTTTTCCCACCCCAAGGACTTCACCCCGGTCTGCACGACCGAGCTGGGCTACATGGCCCGGATCAAACCCGAGTTCGACCGGAGGAACGTCAAGATCATCGGGCTCAGCGTGGACACGCTCGAGAGCCATCGGGGATGGTCGAAGGACATCGCGGAAACCCAGGGGCACGCGCCGAACTACCCGATGATCCCCGATGCGGATCTGAAGGTCGCGAAGCTCTACGGGATGCTTCCCGCCGATGCGGGGGAGTCATGCGAAGGCCGCACGGCGATGGACAACTTCACCGTGCGCAACGTCTACGTGATCGGTCCCGACAAGAAGATCAAGCTGGTGCTCTCGTATCCCATGAGCACGGGGCGGAACTTCGACGAGGTGCTGCGCGTGATCGACTCGATGCAGCTGACGGCCAGGCACAAGGTGGCCACGCCCGCGAACTGGCGCGACGGCGGGGAAGTCATCATCCTGCCGGCAGTCTCGGACGCGGACGCGAAGGAGAAGTACCCCGAGGGCTGGCGCGCGCCGAAGCCCTACCTTCGCTACGTGCCGCAGCCGAAGGCCTGAGGCCGACGATGGCGCGGGACGTTCGCCGTCGAACGTCCCGCGCTGTCCGAGCGCGATCCTTCACGTCCTGCGAGCGCATCTCTGCGGGAAGCCCCTCACTTTAGCCCCGGGCGGTTTGACTGTGCGCTTGTGTACAGCGCGACGATGCGGCCTCCTCGTACCATCAACTGCCGGGCTTCCCTCTCGAGGCTCGTCACTTCCCTCGCCCATTCAGGAAGCAATCGGCGATGACCATCTAGGAATTGGTCGGCGACCCGCTCCGACACGAATTCTCGACGGCGGCATCGAGAACTGAGCGGTACGGCTGACCCCCACGCGACCCTGTCGAGCAGCATCGTGGGAAGGCGAGCAGAGCCATGATTAGCAGCTACAACTACGGTCTGGTTGCGCTATCGGTGTTGATCGCCATCTGTCGCCTCGTACGCCGCGCTCGATCTGGCCGGGCGGACGAGGGCGGCCCGCGGCGCTCGCCGCTGGATGTGGCTGACCGGGGGCGCCACGGCGATGGGCCTCGGCATCTGGGCGATGCACTACATCGGGATGCTGGCCTTCCACTTGCCGGTTCCGGTCCTGTACGACGTGCCCACGGTCATCGTGTCTCTCCTCGCCGCCATCGCCGCGTCTGCGCGTGGCGCTGTTCGTGGTGAGCCGGAACAGGCTGACCGTGTCGAGCGTCGTCGCCGGCAGCATCGTCATGGGAAGCGGCATCGCGGCCATGCACTACATCGGCATGGCCGCCATGCGCCTGCCGGCGATGCATCACTACGACAGCTGGCTCGTGGCATTGTCGGTCGCGCTGGCCATCGTCATCTCGCTGGTCGCGCTGATGCTGACGTTCCTGTTTCGTGATGAAGTCAGGGTGAGCAGCTGGCGCAAGGTCGGGCAGCGCCGTCCTGATGGGGGTCGCCGTTCCGGTCATGCACTACACCGGCATGGCTGCCGCGAGCTTCACATCCGCGCCGATGATCGGCAGACACATCCCGGGCGGTCAGCATCTCCGCGGTCGGCGTGGCCGGCATCAGCAGCGTCACGCTCGTGGTCCTCGCCTTCGCCATTCTCACCTCGATCATCGATCGGCGATTCTCCTCTCAGACGCTCGAGCTGGAGTCCAGCGAGAGTCGCTACAGGCTGCTCTTCGAGCGCAGCCTTGCCGGCGTCTACCGGAGCACCATCGATGGGCGGATCCTGGACGTCAACGAAGCCTGCTTCCGTATCTTTGGCTACGCCTCGCGTGAGGAGCACCTGGCCCACAACGCCTCCGAGGCGTGGTTCGAACCGGCCGCCCGGGACAGAGTTCGTCGCGCGGCTGCATGCGGCGAAGAGCGTCGCCAATTCGGAATGCCTGCTACCGGCGCAAGGACGGCACGCCGGTGTGGGTGCTCGAGAGCGCGACGCTGCTCGAGGGTCAGCCAGGCGTACCGGCGATCATCGAAGGGACCTTGATCGACATCACGACGCGCAAGCAGGCGGAGCAGGAAATGCATCGAGCCAAGCAGGCGGCCGAAAGCGCCAACCAGGCCAAGAGCGAGTTCCTCGCGAACATGAGCCACGAGATCCGCACGCCGATGAACGGCGTCGTGGGCATGACCGAGCTCCTCCTCACACGGACCTGAACGCAGAGCAGCGCGAGTACGCCGAGCTCGTGTTGAGGTCCGCGGACTCGCTGCTGACCATCATCAACGACATCCTCGATTTCTCGAAAGTCGAATCGGGGAAGATGCAGCTGGAGACGATCGACTTCGTGCTTCGCACCGCGATCGAGGAGGTCGCCGATCTGCTGGCCGAGCGCGCCCAGTCCAAGGGCGTGGAGATGGCGTGCCTCATCCACCACGATCTGCCGGTGGTCGTGCGCGGCGATCCCGGCAGGCTGCGCCAGATCCTCACCAATCTGCTCGGCAACTCCATCAAGTTCACGCAGGCGGGAGAAGTCGTCCTGCGGGCGAAGCTGGCGGCGGATTCGGGTGATGACGTGACGGTTCGCTTCGACATCACCGACACCGGCATCGGCATCTCCCCCGAAGGCCGGAGCCGGCTGTTTCAATCGTTCTCGCAGGCCGATGGCTCCACCACGCGCAAGTTCGGCGGCACCGGTCTCGGACTGGCCATCTCGAAGAGTCTCGCCGAGCTGATGGGCGGGCGACATCGGCGTCGAGAGCGAGCCGGGCAAGGGCAGCACCTTCTGGTTCACCGTGAGGCTGGGCAAGATTCCGGCGAATCAGATCGTGGTGCCCACGCCGCGCGAGGACCTGCGCGGGCTGCGCGCCCTTGCCGTCGACGACAACCAGACCAACCTGCAGCTCGTGCGCGCGCAGACCCGCTCCTGGGGGATGGAGTGCGATGTCACCACGCGAGGGTCGGAGGCGCTGGAGATGATCGCCGCCGCCTCACGCCAGCGGCCCTATGACGTGGCGATCCTCGATATGCAGATGCCCGAGATGGATGGGCTCGAGCTGGCCGAGGCCATCAAGCGCGATCCGTCGAATGAGCAGCATGAAGCTGGTCCTGATGACGTCCATGGCCCAGCGCGGCCACGCCGCCCGGTCCGAGCAGGCGGGCATCGCCGGCTACCTGAACAAGCCGGTTCGCCAGTCCCAGCTGTACGACTGCCTCAGGACAGTGATGGGCGCCGTCATCTGCGGGCGTCGTCCGGAGACGGCCCGACAGGCGCCCAAGCTCGTCACGGCGCACTCCCTCAAGGAAGCGAACGACCTTCGCCGTCCCCGCGTCCTGCTCGCCGAAGACAATCAGACGAACCAGATGGCCGCGGTGCGAATGCTGGAGATGCTCGGCTATCGGGTGGACGTGGCGGTCAACGGGATCGAAGCCGTCGAGGCCTGCCGCGACGGTCGACTACGGAATCGTGTTGATGGACAACCAGATGCCGGAGATGGATGGGCTCACCGCCGCGCGCGAGGTCCGGACGTTCGAACTGGCTCACGGGAAGCCGCCCGTACCCATCATCGCGTTGACGGCCAACGCGATGCAGGGCGACCGCGAGAAGTGCCTCGCAGCCGGCATGAACGACTACCTCGTCGAAGCCCTTCAAGGTGGCGCAGCTCAGCCAGATGCTCGAGCGCTGGGGGGGGACAGGAGGTTCAGGGAGTTCAGGGGGTTCAGGAGGTTCAGAGGTTCAGGGTGAACTGGTGCTCGATCCGCGCGCGTTCGACGAATTCAGGGGAGCCGTGGAGGGCGGCGGCGCGAACGACTTCGTGGCTCAGCTCATCGACCAGTATCTCGTGGATGCGACATCGCGCATGGCCGCGCTCAAGGAGGCCGTGGAGCGCCGTGACGCGCCCGCCGCGAGACGTGCCACGCACAGTCTGAGGGGCGCATCGAGCCTGGTCGGCGCCCACAAGATGGCCGCCCTCTGCGCGGAACTGGAAACGCTCGCACTCGCGACGATCTCTGACGAAATGCCCGCTCTGGTCACTGGCCTCGAGGACGAGTTCACCCGCGTCCGCGTCGCACTCGACGTCGAACGGGGACGCGCCGCATACCACTGAACCTGCACGGCCGCTCGATGAGCCGCGGGCTTCGCACGGAGCCGGCGGTCTGAACCGCATCTTGCCTGTGTCATCAAGGGAAGGGAGTCTGCCGACTCCCCTGTTGCGGCATTCTTCTTGCTCCCAAGCCCGCGTGGAATACGGAAGATGAACCAGCTCGTCTACCTTCGAGTCGTGGCGGTGCTGGTTGTCTGCGCGTTGTGCGTCGCAGTGTGGAAGTCGATCCCCATCGCCGTTCCGGACCTTCACGCGATCTCACAGTGGCTGGCGCCCCATCGCCGGGCGTGGTACGGGCTGCCGATGGTGATGGTGGCCTTCATCGCGCTCGCCTGGGTGCCGGTGGTGTTGTTGATCGCGGCGACCGGTCTGGCCTTCGGTCCGGTGCTCGGCCCGATCTACGCGATGGCCGGATGCCTCGCGAGCGGGTCGTTCGGCTTCGCGATCGGCCGGTGGATGGGCCGTCGGCGCGTCGAGGAGATGGGCGGTGAGCGGATCGTACGGGTGACGCGCGCGCTGAAGCGCAACGGCACGCTTGCGGTCTTCCTCGTGCGCAAAGTGCCGGTGCCCTTCACGCTCACCAACATCGTCATCGGCGCATCGACCGTCGCGTATCGCGACTTCATCCTGGGCACGGTCCTCGGAATGGGTGCCTTCGTCATCGCCCTCGCCGGTTTCGGATACCAGTTCACGCAGGCGTTGCGGAGTCCGTCGCCCTCGACCGTGGCTGGCGCCGTGCTGTTCCTGGGCGTGCCGCTGTCGCTGGCGTGGATGATCAACCGCGCGCTTCGAGCAAGGCTGGCAGGATGAGTGGCGCGGACGGTCTCTTCCAACCGGGACGAAACTGCTGGCGCGTCGAGCGCGCGGATCGATTCTATTGCGTGCAGGATGCCGCGGACTATTTCCGCCTGGTGAGGCAGGCGCTGCTCAGCGCGCGGGACACCGCGTTCATTCTGGGCTGGGACATCCTGGCCACGGTCGATCTGCTTCCGGCCGGTCCGGATGTCACAGCTGGTTTGGCCGGTCCAGAACGACCGGCCCTGCGAGAGAACAACGCGGGTTCGGCCGGTCCGAAAGGACGGGCCCTGCCGGAGGAGCAGGCGCCGACGCGACTCGATGACCTCCTCAGATTTGTCGCCCGCCGCCGGCCACACCTTCGCGTCTACATCCTGATTTGGGACTTCGCCGCCCTTTACACGCTCGAGCGCGATCCGTTTTCGCGATGGCGGCTCGGATGGCGGATGCCTCGACGCGTCCGTTTCGGCTTCGATGATCGCCACCCTCTTGGCGGATCGCACCACCAGAAGGTCATCGTCGTTGACGATCAGCTCGCTTTCTGTGGCGGCATCGATCTGACCAGTCACCGCTGGGACACGAAGGCGCACCGCGTCGAGGAACCGGCACGGACGTCACGCGGCGAGCCGGTACGAGCCGTACCACGAAGTGCAGGCGATGGTGACGGGACCGGCCGCGAAAGCGCTCGGCATCCTCGCGCGCGATCGCTGGCGGGAGCTTGGCGGCGAACACATGCCGCCGGTCGGGGCTCCCGCTCACGATCTGTGGCCTTCCGATATCACTCCCGATCTCGCCGACGTCAACGTGGCGATCTCTCGGACCATGCCGGGAATCGACGCGCAGTCAACCATCCGCGAGTGCGAGGCCCTCTTTCTCGACTCGATCGCCCGTGCGAAGGCGTCGATCTACATCGAGAGCCAGTACTTCACCAACGACAAGCTCGGTGCCGCTCTCGCCGCGCGACTCCGGGAGCCGCGCGGTCCAGAGATTGTCGTCGTCGCGCCACGAGAGTGCCACGGCTGGATCGAGTTGAACACGATGGGCGCCTTTCGCGATCGGGTCTTCCGTGAGCTGAACGCCGCCGATACGCATCAGCGACTGCGACTGGTATACCCGGCGGCATCGCGGTCCAGGGGCGTGCCGACCTTCATCCATTCGAAGGTCATGATCGTGGACGATGTCATGGCGCGAATCGGATCGGCGAATTTCTCTCGACGATCGATGGGTGTGGACTCGGAATGCGATCTGGCGGTCGAGGCGAACGGCAATCGCCGCGGCCGCGCCGGCATTCACGGCATGCGCAATCGTCTCCTGGCCGAGCATCTCGGCATGCCGGAGGAAGACGTCGCGAACGGGATCGCGGACACCGGGTCGGTCTGCGCCCTCATCGACGCACGCGCGCAGGCCGACCGCACGCTGGTGCGAATCGAAACGCCCGTCGCCGAGTCGCCACTTTCGGAAGCGCTGCGAGCCGCCGCGGATCCCGACGAACCGTTGGGTATCGGTTCACCGATCACCGGCGTGCTTCCAGCGGCCGACGCGACAGGGACGCACCGTGGCGTCGGCGCCTACGTCATGGCGGCTCTCGTGCGCATTCCGCTGGAGTTGTTCGTGATCGGGGCGGGCGTGCTTCTTGGCGCAAAGAGCGGTGGCGTGATCGCGTGGCTCGGAGTCGCTGGTCGCGGCGGTCGTGGGCTACTCGGCCGGCCGCGCGATTGGCGCGACTCGTCTCTCTGGCTGGATGAGCCCTCGATCGTACCGATCGGCAAGGCAACTGGGGGCACAGGGCGTCACGGGTGTGATCGTGCTGCGCCTGGCATCCGTTGCGACCGCGGGATCAATCAACATGCTCTGCGGTGCGGCGCGGGTGCCCTTCGCGACCTACATGGCCGGGACGGCGATCGGGATGCTGCCGGCGATCGCTGCACTCACCGCTTTGGGCGCCGTGGTTCGTTACACCTTCCTCGTTCCATCGCTGCCGAGCGCAGTGACCGCCGCCGGTGGGTTCGTGCTGGGCGGCCTCTTCGCGATTGGCCTCCGTACGTTGATGGTCACGCGTCAGTTCGGGCCATCGCTCTCGAGCCATCGTGTGCGGGCAGAGTTCGGCTGATGCGGGTCGCCACCTACAACGTACACGCCTGCATCGGCACTGACGGCCGCCACGATCCGGATCGCGTGGCAACTGTCATCGGCGAGCTCAACGCCGACATCGTCGCGCTGCAGGAGTTCACGTATCCGGTCAGCGTCGCGCTCGACACGCGCAGCCCGGTTGTCCTCACGACACTGGACCAGTATCAATGCGCGCTGGGCCCGACGCGGCAGAACGTCACGCAGTGCTTCGGCAATGCATTGTTCACGCGCCATCCGATCGTCGACGTGCATCGCATCGACTTGTCGATGGAACGTCGAGAGCCGCGCGGCGCGCTGGCCGCGACCGTTGACGTCGGCGGCACGCCGGTGCACGTGCTCGCGGTCCACCTCGGTCTTCGCATCCACGAGCGGCGCTTTCAGATGCGGCAGATCCTGACCTATCTCGATTCAGTTCGCGATACGTTGTTTGTCGTGCTCGGCGACTTCAACGACTGGCTGCCGGGGCGAACCGTCGTGCACCTGCTCGATCGCCGTCTGGGCCGGCCACCGCGACCGGCGTCGTTCCCCGTGTTCTGGCCGGTCGTGGCCCTGGACCGTATCTGGGTGCACCCGACGCGAGCGCTCCGTCGTGTCTTCACTCACGCGACTCCGGCGTCGCGCATCGCATCGGACCACTATCCTGTCGTGGCCGATATCGATGCCGGCGACTCGTCCGCATGACGGCCTTCAGGCGGGCTCGCGTTTCCGCGTCATGACCCGGGCGATGGTGGCGACGACCGTGTTCCATCGCGACTGCTCGGCGGCGAGCTGCTTCCTGCCGGCCGCCGTGAGCCGGTAGTACTTCGCGCGCTGCTTGTTGTCGGTGAGCTTCCAGTCGGCATCGATCCAGCCCTGCTTTTCGAGCCGGTGGAGCGCCGGGTACAGCGAGCCGTGATCGATCTGGAGGACGTCGTCCGAGCCGGCACGGATGGCGACGCCGATGCCGTGTCCGTGCTCCGGTCTCCAGCGGAGCGTCTGCAGGATCAGCATGTCGAGCGTGCCTTGCACGAGCTCGATCCGGTTCTGGTGCTTTTCGCGCTTGGCCATCAGGTAGGAGTCACTCTACCACCATGGCGGTGGAGTGTCTACTTCCGTGGCGCAGCAAGGCGACGTGACTCGCCCTCTAGAGCACTCTCAGCTGGGTCAAACGTGCAGCGGCCAGATCGACCGCGGCCATCGGCTCGTCGCTGCCGATCACGCAGCTGACGAACACCCAGGCGCGGCCGCCGCGTTCGACGCGTCCGACCAGCCACGCCACGGATCGCCCCTCGTTGGCAGCCCTCCCCGTTTTTGCATAGAGGGTCGTGCCCGCCGGCCAACCCTTTCCCAACGGGTGCTCGCCGCTGGCGTTGACGATCTGCCCTGTGGGCTGGAGGAGAATCCCGCGCACCGTGCGCGCGGCGTTTTCACGCACGGGCAGTTGGCCGGCGAAGAACCGGCGGAGGAACGCCAGCTGCTCGTCCGGCGAGATTTGCAGCGAATCACCCAGCCAGAACGACGTCAACGGTCCACTGGTGTCCTGGTTGCCGTACTGGAATGCCTTCAGGTACGCACGCTCGCGCTCGGCGCCCAGCCGCTCCGCGATCCGCTGAAAGTACCAGACCACCGAATCGCGCATGGCCGAGGCGAGGTCATGATCGCGCCTCCAGCGTTCGAAGGTTCTGGGTGAACCGTCGTATCGCATGACCTCATGGGGGCCGGAGATGACCCCGGCATCGAGTGCTGCCAGCGCGTGCGGGATCTTGAAGGTCGAGGCAGGAGTCGCGCGGGTCGAGCAAGCGGCGGACGGCTCCCGTACGGTGCGGCCGTTCTGCGCATCGTAAAGCAGGAAGCACGACTCGGGCGCGGATCGACTGTTCGCCGCACCGACGCTCAAGAAAACGAAAAAGACGAGAACGAGTAGGTTCAGGGGGTTCAAGGGGTTCAGGAGGTTCACGAGGCTCGCAGCGTATTATCAAGCATCGAGCGGCAAATCTCGTGTCCGGGCATGGGACGGTCGCATGCCGAAACCGGACAGAGCCCTTGAACCTCCTGAACCCTTCGAACCACCTGAACCTATGAACCTTTTGAACCTTTTGAACCTAATCTAACCCCCTGAACCCCCTGAACCTGTTGAACCCCCTGTTTGGCACGCCCCTGGCTGTCCTCTGACCTCATGGACATGCTTCTGCAGGACCTGCGTTACGCGCTTCGGACCTTTGCCAAAACCCCAGGGTTCACGGCGCTAGCCCTGCTGACGATTGCGACGGGGATCGGCGTCAACACGACGGTTTTTGGATTCGTCAATGCGCTGCTGCTGAAGCCCACGCCTGGCCTTCGCGAACCGGGCTCGCTCGTGTCCGTATTCACGAGCGACTATAGCAGCGGTCCTTACGGCACCTCGTCCTATCCCGACTACCTTTCCATGAAATCGGGCACGCCCGCTGTTCAAGGTCTGGCCGCGTTCTCCGAAGGATCAGCGGTGATGCGGATCGATGCGAGCGTCGAGCGGATCCGGACGATGGCCGTGTCGGGCGAGTTCTTCGACCTCCTCGGCGTTCAGCCGGTTGTCGGGCGTGGCATCGGGACCGGGGACGCGCAGCCGGGCGCACCACCAGTCGCCGTCATCGGCTACAACCTGTGGCAGCGTGCATTCGGCGGTGCGCCCTCCGCGGCGGGCGCGCAGGTCACGGTCGACGGCCGGTCGGTAACGATTGTCGGCGTGGCGCCGGAGCGATTCGACGGCGTGAATCTGGGCGGGGTGTTCGAGCTGTGGACGCCACTCGAGCTGCGTAACGATCCCGCGCTACGCGGCAACCGCGGCCTGTCCATCGTCGGCCGTCTGCAGCGCGGCGCCAGTATCTTGCAGGCACAGAGCCAACTCGATGCGATCGCCGCGGGTCTGGCGAGCACGTCTCCGGCGACCAATCGCGGCACGTTGGCACGTCCTGACGATCCGCGCCCGATGGTCGTCCTTCCGCATACACGACTTCATCCACGAATGCGCGCGGAGGCGGGAATGATTGCGGCGACCTCGATGGTCGCCGTCGGGCTGGTGCTGCTCATCGCCTGCGCGAACGTCGCCGGCCTCCTGCTGTCGCGCGCGAGCGCACGCAACCGTGAAGTGGCGGTTCGCCTCGCACTCGGCGCGAGCCGCGCGCGCATCCTGCGACAGATGCTGACCGAGAGCCTGCTGCTCGGCCTCGCCGGTGGAGCTTTCGGACTCCTGTTCGCCATGTGGACCGCTGACGCGCTGCCGTCGTTCCTGCCCCCCGAGCAGACGCGGATACTGGACGCCGGCGTCGACTGGGTCACCGTCCTCTTCACCACTGCCATTGCGCTCGCGAGCGGTCTGGTCTTCGGCCTCGCGCCCGCTCTGCACGGCTTGCGGTCTCCTGCAGCGCTCGCGCTGCGCGGTGATGCGGCCCGGTCCGGTGATTCACGCCGGAGCGTCTCGGTCCGCAACGTGCTCGTCATGGCACAAGTCGCGGTGGCGCTGGTGCTGCTCGTGTCGGCGGCGCTCCTCACGCGCAGCCTCGCCAATGCACTCGAGGTGGACAGCAGCTTTTCGACTCGCCACGCGCTCCTCCTGTCCGTCGAACTGCCGTCGGCGATCTCGCGGGAGAAGGGTCAGGCGTACCACGAGTCGCTGGTGGGCGCCGTCGGCGCGGTTCCCGGAGTCGAACGCGCGAGCCTGGCCCGGGTGGTGCCGGTCGCCGGGGGGTCGAGGCGCGTGTTCAGCGTGCCCGGCTATGTGCCCCGAGCCGGCGAGGACATGGAGCTGCAGGTCAACACCGTTCATCGGAACTATTTCGCGACGTTGGGATTCGCGGCGAGGGAGGGCCGGCTCTTTCAGCCGTCGGACACCGGGACTCCGCCAGTCATCGTCGTGAACGACGTGCTGGCCGACCGCTACTTCGGCGGCCGGGCCGTCGGTCGCCGGATGCTGTCAGGCACCACCGATTTCGAGATTATCGGTGTCGTGCGCGCGCAGCGCCGAACCGGACTCCAGGCACCGCCCACCCCGGTCGTGTTCTACCAGCTCGAGCGCGACTTCATGCGACGGGTCACGCTGGTCGCGCAGACGAGCGGAGACCCGCTGCGGCTGGCCGAGGCCATCCGGCGCACGGCCACCGAGGTCGATCGCGATGTGGCGATTTTCAACACGAAGACGCTCGAGGCGCACCTCGCCGAGGCCGTTGGCGGCAATCGCTTGATTGTCACGCTCGTGGCGGCGTGCGGCGCCATGGCCTTCGCGCTCGCCATGGTCGGCGTCTACGGCATCGTGGCCTACGCCGTCGTCCGCCGGACCCGCGAGATTGGTGTCCGGGTCGCGCTCGGCGCGCGGTCGGGACAGGTCCTCGCGCTGTTGGTGCGCGAAAGCGGTCGGGTGGTGGCGTACGGCGTTGCCGCGGGCGTGCTGGCCGCCCTTGGCGCAACACGCCTCCTTTCGTCGATGCTCTACGGTGTCAGTGCGACCGACGCTGCGACGTTTGCGATCGTTCCCCTGGCCGTCGCCGCCGTCGCATTGCTCGCCTGTTCGGTTCCCGCGGCACGGGCGCTGCGGATCAGCCCCGTGGCGGCGCTGCGGCACGAATGAACGGGCGACTTCTTCTCGAGCGCGTGGTCACGGGAGCTGTCACGGGCCATGGATCCAGCACGATGAACACGATGGCACGAAGGACACGATGAATTCTCAGCAGAAAAACCATCGTGGCCATCGTGTCATCGTGCCCATCGTGCTGAAGACCCGTCAGGACGTGCGGAATCCGCCGTCGTCCGTCAGAACGCCACGTCATACACGTAGAGCGTGGACGAGTCGTCCTCGGGCATGAAGTAGCCGCGCAGGCCAGCTGCAGTCGTCTCGAGCCACACGGGATTCTGCGTCATCACCAGCCCGCCGGCGGTCCACAACAGCACCGGCACTTGATGGAGCGGACGGCCATCGCGGAGATCGACAAGATCGATCCCACCGAGCCTGAAGGACGGCGCACCCGGCGTCTGGCGCATCTCGGTCACGCCGGTGCACAGCATGCGATGTCCGCCGGCGTACTTGCAGTCCTGATAGTCCAGGTAGTGCGACGTATTCAGCGTGCGGAGCGTTTCCGGAGCCGCCGCCGCATTTGTCACGCGCCCGTCGCTGCCGAGTGTCCAGCGATAGAAGCGGCGCGAGCCCCAGCTGACGGCGTGGAGCGTGCGGTCGTCGCTGTCGTGGACGATGCCGCCGAGGTGATCGGCGAAGCGGAACACCTCGGTCGCTTTCATCATGCCGGGATCGACGCGATAGACGATCGACCGGCTGTTCGGCCGGTACTCGGCGACCGGCACCCAGATGTCGCGGCCGTCATAGTCGATCCCGCCCGGATGATAGATGGAACCTTCACCAAGCACGAGGTCGCCAAGGAGGTTTCCCTTCATGTCGATTTTGAACAGGTGTCCGATGCCCTGGCCCGCGTCTCGGTCGTAGCCGCCGGCCGGCTGCTCCAGGCGCCTGGTCCGTACCTTGATCTCGACGGCCGACACAAAGAGCGTGTCTCCGATTTTGACCATGCCCTGTGGGTGGTGCGTGGTGAACTTCATCGGCACGGATGCCGCGAGCGTCCAGCGTGAATCCCGCGTCAGCGCCTGCACGCCGTCGGCGACGGTCGATCGAGTATTCTGCACGGCCGCCGAAGAGACGAGGGGAAGCAGGAACGCAAGAAAACACATCAGCACTCGGCGCACGAGTCCGACCTCCTCGGTTGAACCATAGCACTTTGCGGTATCGGGCTGTGCTGCGCTACCGTCTTCTCAGCCTTCGCCGTGCCCTCAGACCAGCCGACCGTCGTCAACGTGGGCTATCGCTCGACGAACTTCTACGTCGTGAGCGCGGGCTCGTCACGCCTTCTCGTCGACCTCGGGTGGCCGGGAACGTTCGGAACGCTGCGCTCCAACCTCCGGCGCACAGGCATCCCGCTTGGCGAACTGCGCTACGGTCTGGCCACGCACTATCACATGGACCACGCCGGTCTCGCCCAGGAGCTGAAGCTGGCCGGCGTGCCGCTGCTGGTCGTCTCCGAGCAGGAGCGCGCCATCCCCCTCTTGAAGCAATGGACGAAACCGGTCGACCGTTTCGTCGACATCACGCTGCACGACAACGTGGTCGTCACGGTGAGGGAAAGCCGACAGGTGCTGGCCGACATCGGCATCGGCGGTGAAATCGTGCTGACGCCCGGCCATACGGACGACAGCGTGTCACTCCTGCTCGACAACGGGTCCGCCTTCACCGGCGACCTGCCGCCGCCGTCGATGGTCACCGATGACAACGCCGCCGCCGTCTTGCGAAGCTGGCAGGAGCTTCGGCAGCGCGGGGCGACTACGATTCATCCGGGACACGGGCCGGTGCGGCCGCTCGCCGTATACTCTGGTCCATAGGACGTTTCCTGACGTCACAGTCGCGGCCGAGGACTCGCCGTCCGGTGCTGAACCAGGAATGACAACGATGCCACCGATCACACGCCGGCAACTCCTGCGATCCGCGATCGGATCGACGACACTCCTGCCCTTCGTTCCGGGCGGCCTAGCCGATCTGATCGCGGCCGGGTGGCACCAGGCCGCGGACCCGATTGCCCAGTTTCGCGCTCAGGCGGGGGCCGCGCCGATCGTCACGACCCGCCTCGCCGACAACCTCTCGATGCTGTCCGGGCCCGGCGGCAACGTCGTCGTCCTCCACGGACCTGACGGCAAGCTCGTCGTGGACTCGTTTCTGCAGCCGGCATGGACGGCGCTCAAGCAGACGCTGGACACGATGGGCGCGCCGCCAGTCAAGCTGCTGATCGATACGCACTGGCATTTCGATCACACGGACAACAACGGGAACTTCCGGAAGTCGGGCGCGGCGGTCCTGGCGCACGTCAACACGAAGAAGCGAATGTCGCAAACCCACGACCTGCTCGGCATGCACTTCACGCCGTCGCCGGCCGCCGCCCTGCCGACACTGACGTTCGTCGATGTGCACAAGCTGAAGATGAACGGCGAGTACGTCGAAGCCGGACGCATCCCGCCCGCGCACACCGACACGGATGCCTACGTGCGCTTCACGCGCGCGAACACGCTGCACATGGGTGACGTGTTCTTCAGCGGGATGTACCCGTTCATCGACGCGAGCACGGGTGGCCACATCAACGGGCAGATTGCCGGAGCCACGCTCGGGTTGAAGCTCTCGGACAACACGACCAGGATCGTGCCCGGACACGGGCCGCTCGCGGACAAGGCTGCGCTGACGGCCTACCGCGACATGCTCGTCACGGTCAGGGACCGCGTGCACAAGCTCAAGGCGAGCGGTACGAGCCTGGCGGATGTGACCGCGGCAAAGCCGACCGCGGATCTCGACGCCACCTGGGGAAAAGGGTTCATGCAACCGAATGACTTCGTCGCGATCGTCTACAACACGCTCAGGCTCAAGTAGGAGAGGCGGACAATGGGCGTGAGACGATGGGTCGCGCTGGCCTGGATGGCCTGTCTTCCGGCGTCTGCGGCAGCGCAGACTGTGGAGGTCGCGCCAGTAGGCGGCTACCGGTTCGGGGGCGGCTTCTTCGAGCGGGTGACCGGGCAGCCCGTGGATCTCGACGGCGCGCCGACCCTCGGTGTCGTCGTCAACGTGGCTCTCCATGACGATCTGTTCGTCGAAGCGTTCGTAACCCATCAGAAGGCCAACGTCACCGTGCCGGAGAGCGCGTCAGGGCCGGCGACCGATTGGCGCATCATCGTCGATCACTACCAGGTGGGCGGCCTGCAGGAGTTCGGGTACGGCCCCCGTGCGCGTCCGTTCCTCACCGGGCTCCTCGGTCTCACCCGCTACGCGGCGGGGGGCGACAACGAGATCCGGTTCACCGCGAGCGCCGGCGGCGGCGTGAAGCTGATGCCCGTTCGCCGCGTCGGGATCCGGCTCGACGGCCGGGTGTTCGCCACGTTCGTCGAGGCCGAGGGCCGCGCGATTGCCTGCTCGCCCGGCATCTGCCTCGTCGGCTTCGACGCCGACATCGTGTGGCAGGCCGAGTTCACTGCGGGGCTGGTGGTAGTGTTCTGATCGTCCGCGGCAGGGAGCGAGACACCCTGCAGGTCCACGCGCGCGACACCAGGAGATTTTGCGTGGACAGGTCCAACTGCATTAGCCTCCCGAGTGTGGGTTTCAACCAGGACCACTTCATGAAAAAGCCACTTGCGTCTGCACTCCTCGTTCTGGCGTCCCTGTCCGTGCCTGGCGCGACCGAGGCCCAGGATCTCCACACCTTCACACGCATCCAGTTGAGCGACCAGTTCTGGAGCGAGGGCGCCAACTTCGGCGACCTGAACAACGACGGCGTGAACGACATCATCTCGGGCCCGTGGTGGTGGGAGGGACCCGACTTCAAGACCCGACACGAGTACTATCCCGCGACGACGACCTTCCAGTTGAAGCTCGGGCCGATGACGACCGTCACGGTGCCGGGGTTCGAGGGCACGCTGGGCAAGGAGAACAAGTACTCCAACAACTTCTTCGCCTGGGCCTACGACTTCAACAACGACAAGTGGAACGACATCCTCGTCATCGGCTTCCCCGGGCAGGACACGTCGTGGTTCGAGAACCCGAAGGGGAAGGACGGCCACTGGGTGCGTCACAAGATCTTCGATCAGACCGACAACGAGTCGCCGACGTTTGCCGACCTGACCGGCGACGGCAAGCCCGAGCTCGTCTGCATCACCAAGGGCCAGTACGGCTATGCCGAGCCGGACTGGCGTGATCCTCGGAAGCCGTGGACGTTTCATCCGATTTCGCCGAACAACAAGTACGGCAACTTCACGCACGGCATGGGCATCGGTGACGTGAACGGCGACGGGCGGCTCGACCTGCTGGAGAAAAACGGCTGGTGGGAACAGCCGGCGTCGCTCGCAGGCGATCCGGTCTGGCGGCTCCACGCGCAGCCGATGGGGACGGGGGGCTCGCAGATGTACGCGTACGACGTGAACGGCGACGGCCTCAAGGACATCATCACCGCGCTCAGCGCACACGAGTTCGGTCTGGCCTGGTACGAACAGTATCGCCAGGGCAGCGAGGTCAGGTTCCGCGAGCACATCGTCATGAACAAGGACCCGAAGGACAACCCCTACGGCGTGAAGTTCTCCGAGATCCACGCCATCGCGCTCGTCGACATGGACGGCGACGGGCTCGAGGATCTCGTGACGGGCAAGCGCTTCTGGTCGCACGGGCGCACGGGCGATCCGGACCGCAACGACGCGGCCGTGCTCTACTGGTTCAAGCTCGCGCGGAAGGCCGACAAGAGCGTTGACTTCGTCCCGTACCTCATCGACAACGAGTCCGGCGTCGGCACGCAGGTGATCGCCGGCGACGTCAACGGCGACGGTCTGCCCGATATCGTGGTCGGCAACAAGCGGGGGACGTTCGTCCACCTGCACCAGAAGAAGACCGTCTCGCGCGAGGAGTGGGAAAAGGCGCAACCGAAGCGCGTGGACACCCAAGCCGGACAATCGCGCTGAGCCTCGCAGTCGGGGACACTCAAGAGTGACAGTCCCCGGGGACACCCCACCTCTTGGCAGATTCTGCGTACGAATGTGGCAGATACTGCGCCCCCCGCCTGTTCCCAACGAGCGCGCCGCAAAAAGCGTGCTCAAACCTGGCGGGGACATTCAACCTTGAGTGTCCCCGCGGGCGGCGCGGACCCCGGCCCGGCGTCGCTCGCAGCGCCGACAGGCACCTTCGTCACTCTCCAGCCACTCCACCCGCCTCCTGGTGCTAGCGTGCTGCCTCCAGTCTCAGTTGAGCCCGCCGGCCACCGACGAGCGCCGGCGCGCGGGAGGAGAAGCACCCATGACACGCACGATGTTGCTCACGTCGGCGGCCCTGCTCGCGACGAGCGTTGCGAGCTTCGGGCAGTCGATCACCTTGCCCCCGGACGGCGACAATCAGCGCGCCGAGGTCGCGCAGCAGATCGGGATCGTTCGCGCGGCCATCGAGTACCGGAGCCCTGACGTGCACGGCCCCAACGGCGAGGATCGCCGCGGCAAAATCTGGGGAGGGCTGGTGCCGTGGGGCATCCACGATCTCGGTTTCAACAACCGCAAAGGCCCCTGGCGCGCGGGCGCCAACGAGAACACCGTCTTCAGCGTGTCCCACCCGGTGATGATCGACGGGCAGCCGCTGCCAGCCGGCCGGTACGGCCTGCACATGCTCGCGGGCGAGCGCGAGTGGACGCTCATCTTCTCGAAGAACTCGTCGTCTTGGGGAAGCTTCTCGTACGATCAGGCCGAAGACGCGCTGCGCGTGACGGTCAAGCCCGAGAAGGCGCCGTACCGCGAGTGGCTGACCTACGACTTCACGGATCGCAAGCCTGATCGCGCAACGGTGGCGCTGCTGTGGGAAGAGATCCGCGTTCCCTTCACCATCACGGTCCCCGACATGGCCGCGCTCTATATCGACAACATGCGCCTCGAGCTTCGCAACGCGGCAGGGTTCCGCTGGCAGTCGTGGCAGGCCGCGGCCCAGTACTGCCTGCAACAGGACAAGAACCTGCCGGAGGCGTTGACGTGGGCCGAGACCGCGATCACGCTGCCAGGCATCGGCCAGTCGAACTTCTCCACGCTCTCGACCAAGGCGCAGATCCTCGAGAAGCTCTCGCGAACGTCCGAGGCCGCCGCGGCGATGGCCACCGCGCTCGATTCCCCGACGGCGTCGGTCTTCGAAATCCACCAGTACGGCCGGCGGCTGCTGACGCAGGGCAAGCCGAAGGAGGCGCTGGCGGTCTTCGAGAGGAACGCAAAGCGGTTCGGCGACACGTGGCCCGTGCACGTTGGCCTCGCGCGCGGCTACTCGGCCTCGGGAGACTACAAGACGGCCTTGAAGCACGCGGAGCTCGCGCTGACGCAGGCTCCAGACGAGCTGAACCGCAAGAGCCTCGCCGATGCCGTGACGCGCCTCAAGCAGGGCCAGGACATGAACGCCAGCCGTTGAGGTGACGCCTGGAGGCGCGCGCGTGAGGTGAGATTTCGCTGCCCGTTTCGTGACAAACGGCTTTCTGAACGATAATTCCGAGGGCCCTGTCTTCACCAACCACGAGGCGAGCATGATGGAATCCCGGCGGCTGCTGACTCTTGCAGCCGCGCTCAATCTGACTGTGTGTGTCGGCGCCGCAACCGCGCAGACGGTGATCGTTCGAAACGCGCCCCCCGACTCAACGGTCGAAGTCGTTCTGAACGATGCCGCGGTGGGATCGGCCAAGCCCAACGAGCGAGGCGATGCGCTCGTGCCGGTGGGGATGTCCGAACGCCTGATGAAGACCGAAACCGACGCACAGGTCTTCGTCGACAGCTGCGAGAAAGTGCGCCGGGTGCTCATCGTCGAGCGTGCGGTGTCGGTACCGGTGCCGGAGGCTGGCTGCACCCGCCGCGACATGGGCGGCATCTTCGTCGTCCGGGAGGTGAGCTCGCTCGTCGTCGACGTAGGCGGGGCGAGCCCGACGTTGATGCTGCGGCAGGGGAAGGTGAGTCTGGACCCGCCGCGGGTGTGGAAGCCTGCGCCAACCGGTCTCGTGTTGTTCGGGGGAGGGACGTTCTCCAAGGTCGGTGGCGTGACCGCGATTGCCTGCGGCAGCGTCACGCCCTGTTCAGGTGACGAGGCCGGCCTTGGCTACTCGGCCGGGGCGGCCTACTGGTTCACGCCGTATCTTGCCGCGGAAGGGACCTATATCCAACCGGCGGACGCAACAGCGACGGGCACCACCGACACGTTCCAATTCAACAGCGCCTTCGAGCCGCAGGTCCTGACGATCATGGGCAAAGTCGGCATCCCGCTTGGCCCGATACGGCCGTACGGTCAGGTCGGGGCGAGCTACCACCAGGCCAAGTTCACGACGAACCAGACGATGACCCAGCAGCCGACACCAAACACGCTCAGCTATCAGCTTCGGACGAGCGGCTGGGGTTTCGCTTTCGGCGGGGGCCTCGAGATGTGGTTTTCGTCGGTGTTCGGGTTGTATGGGGAATTCGGCAGCTCTGCCGTCAAGGGCTCCGCCCGAGACGATGCGGACGGGGCGGTCGACGACCGGCTGACTTACGTGCTCTTCGGCGCCCGGCTGCGAATAGGCGGGTAGCGTAGTCGACGTCGCGCTGGCCCGCCTCCGCCCTTCGGGCTTCGGCGCGGTTTCACCCGCCTCCGCCAAGGTTGCGGCGGGCGGCGGCGTACCTCACTGCACGTCGAGCAGCTCGACTTCGAACACGAGCGTAGCATTCGGCGGAATGGGTCCGTTGCGAACCGCCCCATACGCGAGCGACGGCGGGACGACGAGCCGGCGCACGCCTCCGACCCTCATGCCCTGCAGCCCCCGATCCCATCCCGCAATCACCTCGCCGGCACCGAGCAGGAACGAGAAGGGATCGCCACCGGCGTTCGAGTCGAAGATCGGTCCCTTCTTGTCGGTTCGCGACTCGCCGTAGAACCAGCCCGTGTAGTTCACGGTCAGGGTCCTGCCGCTGACGGCATCCCCGCCGGTTCCGACAGTCAGGTCGGTCTGGCTGAATATCGCGAAGTTGGTTGCCGACGTCGGCGAGTCGCTGCAACCGGCGACGCCCGCGGCGAGCATCAGCAGCGGTAGGAATCTCAGGGCCGTAGCCAGCTTCGACGTGAACAGACGCACGAGAATCACACGGTCTCCAGACAATTCGGGGGCAAGGCGAATGGCGCCTCTAGATTATGCAACGAAAGCCGGCGTTCAGCCCAGTCGGGCGCCGGCGGGTGGCCAGACGCCAGCCGCGCCGTAGTCGCGACGCGCCGGCAGCCGTCCCGGGCTACTGACCGAGCTGGCTGAGCGCATAGCGCAGCGGTCCGCTGGAGACCTTGATCAGCCCGTCGAACGGGCCGTCAAGCTCGAGGATCAGGAAGACTGCGGCCGCGACCGAGACCGCTGCGACCAGGAGTACGGCGATGACCGAAGCGTTCGCCGGGGCGTAAAGACCGAAGCTCACGAACGTCACGGTCAGCCACGAGATCACGACGATCAGGAATACGAGCGGAACCTGCCCTCCCTGGCTGCCGAGGATCCGCCACCGCGCCTTCAACACCTCTTCGCTCAGCTTGAGCGACTCGGACTTGAACCACCGCTGCGCGTCGGTGGCGGGCGACAGCTGGAGAATCTGATTCTCGATTTCCTCGACGGCCGACGCGGGCAGGTTTTTAGAGAACCCGGTACCCCTCGAGCCGTCAGTTGGCCATGTCACCTCAATCCGGTAAGCGATGGCCTCGCGGATGAGATCTCTAGTGGGTTTCGTTTCCGGGCCGTATCGGGCGAGGAGCCTATCGAGCGTGAGGATGCTCGCGGCGCTGGTCCTCATCGCCGCGTCCTGGCCGTCGAACGCGCTCCGCGCGGACGCCGTCACGAGGCCGAGCAGCAGCGCCGTCATCGTCGCCACCAGCCCCATCCCGAGCCGCATCACATCCTGAGACTCCTTGCTCAGGTGATTGGGCGGGAGGAGCGATCGGACATACGAGCCAAGGAGTGCGCCTCCGAATGTGCAGGCGAACGTCAGCGCGGCGTAAGTGTTTGGGTGCACGTCGCTCAGTCTATCCTTAGCTGGCCCCGTTCCCCGCAAGACCCGCAGCCATGGGGTCAGATCTTGTATTTCAACATTTCCTGAACCGCGCCTGACCGCGCGTTCGGAGCTGAATGTTGAAATACAAGATCAGACCCCCTCACTCTCAGGCGGGAGCCGTTGACGTGGCGGCGCTATTTCTGGTCGGCGGGTTCGGCAGGCTTGATCCGTTCGAACGCCTGGAGCGACGCGCGCTCGGCGCCCTCGGCCTTGCGGAGCGCCGGCATGCTGGACTTGTGCAGGGCCGCGGCGCGGAGGCGCCAGCTCTCGTCCCGCAGCCGCAGATACTCTTCGGCGCTGGCCAGCAGCTGCTGATGTTCGGGGGGGACGCGCCCGAGCGTCTTCATTCGGGCCTGCATGGCGTTGAGCTCCGGCGTGATCTTCTGCTCGATCATCTGGGCCAGCCCCTCGGCGGTCACGGTGCCGAGCTTGTACTGCTGCACCGCGCCGCGATACGCGCTCGCCGTGCTTTCTTCGATCGCGAGCACGCGCGTGATTTCGGGGCGGACGTCGGTCACGCCGCGCAGGGGCACGGCAGAGGCTACAGCCACAATCACGGTGACCGCCATCGTCATCGCCACGCGGGGCACCGGCGGCGTCCTCGCGCTGACGCCGCTCGTCAGCACGATGCCGCAGATGAAGCCCGCGGCGAACCCGGCAAGCTCCGCCCCGCCGCCGAGGATGCCGCTCGCCATGTTGAAGAGGAGAAAGACCACCGCCACGGGTGCGAGCCGTTTTGCCGCCTCAACCGTGATCGTCACGCCCGGGGTCAGGAGCTGTTCCGGTTCACCGGTGTCGCGGGCCTCAACGGGTTCGGCCTCTGGAAGGTCGCGGAAGCCGAAGGTGCTGCGCGAGGCGGACTGCGGCGCGACCGCCTTGGCTGGCGCGCGATGGATCGCCGTCCAGGCCGACGAAGCCAGGAGAAGACCGTAGAGGCCGAAGATGGCCCCCGACGCGCCGGCGCTGACGGCCATGGGGTAGTCTGACAGGCTCACGAGGCTCGCGAGCACTCCTGCCGCGACGTAAACAGCGGCGAACGTGACGTGGCCTACGAGACGCTCGAGGATCAGCCCGAGCTGCACGAGGGCGGCGCAGTTCACCAGGAGCTGGAACAGTCCCATGTGGACGAAGATCGACGCGAGGAGCCGCCACCACTCGCCGTTGGTCGTACGCGGTCCGAAGCTTGCGCCCCAGGCGACGAGCGCCTCGGGCCCGGCCGCCGGATCGCTGCCCCAGCCCATCATCAGGAAGACAACCACGTTGACGGCGACGAGCACTGGCATCACGAGCGGCCAGGGTGTCCGCTCGCGCAACGCATCGCGGAAAGGTTCGGGCTCCGCGTGCCGCCGCCGAGCCTCCTCCTTCGCGTGCAGCGCCGTCGCCACGAGGCGCTCCATCAATCGTGTTCGCTCCTCCGGCGACATCGTGTAGAGCGCGTATCCGCCGAGGACGAGGATAATCAGGAGAATCATCATCATGAAGACCAGCCCAGCGGGAAACTCAAGACCTGTGCCACAGGACCGCGAGAATCAGGAGCAATTCCGCACCGTTTCCACCTCAGCAGGCGCGCGCGATTGCAGGAGTCGGCTGAGACTGACGAGCTTTGTAATGCCGGCCGATCGATCCTGAGATAATCTCGACCTCGGATTGGGCCGCGGACGACACGGATAACAGCGATCCGCGGACAACACGGACAACACGAGACTCCGGAAGCGGGTCTCGAGGAGAAAATCGATGCGCATATGTGCCCTGTTCGCCGGAATGGCAATTCTTGTGTGCGCCGCGGGCGGCCAGGCAATTGCCCAGGAAGTGACCAAGGAGTCGGTGCCGGGTATCCGCAACCTCGCACGGCTCCAGACGACCGTGGCCTGCGCCGGAGCGATCACGCCCGAAGCAGTGGCCGACATCAAGAAGATGGGATTCGTCTCGATCGTGAACCTGCGCCTGGCGACCGAGCCTGGCGCCGAGGTCGAGAAGGAAGAGGCGGCGGCCAAGGCGATCGGGCTCAAGTACTTTCACGTCCCCTTCGACGGCAAGCCGGATCCGAAGGCCGCAGCCGGGTTCCTGGATGCCATCACGAGCAGTGGCGCCGAGCCGGCCTTCATCCACTGTGCCGGCGGCAATCGTGCGGCGTCGATGTGGTTGATCAAGCGGCTGGCCGTCGATCACTGGGACGTGGATCGCGCCGTCAAGGAGGCGACCGCACTCGGTCAGACCAACGAGGCCCTCAGGACGTTCGCCATCGAGTACGCGGCGGCGCACAAACGATAAAAAACCGAGGGACGTCGTTCCAAGATCTGGAGTCGAACAACGAGCAGGACTTCGGAAGGGATTACCGATGATCAGGGAGATGCCGAGGCGTCAGCTCGGCCGGAGCGGACCGTCAGTGTCGGCCATTGGGCTGGGCTGCATGGGCATGTCAGACTTCTATGGCGCGGCTGACGACGCGAAATCGATCGAGACGATGCACCGCGCAATCGATCTGGGAGTGGATTTCTTCGATACAGCCGATATCTACGGGCCGTTCACCAACGAAGTGCTCGTCGGCCGCGCGATCCGCGACCGTCGTCACCGAGTGGTGCTCGCGACCAAGTTCGGCAACATGCGATCGGCCGACGGCAGGTTCCTGGGGATCAACGGTCGTCCCGAATACGTTCGGCAGGCGTGCGACGCATCGCTCACGCGTCTCGGAGTGGCCGAGATCGACGTCTACTACCAGCATCGGGTCGATCCCGATACGCCGATCGAGGAGACCGTCGGGGCGATGGCCGATCTCGTGAAGGCCGGCAAGGTGCGCCACCTTGGATTGTCCGAGGCTGCGCCGGCCACGGTTCGCCGCGCGAACGCCGTGCATCCGATCGCGGCGCTGCAGACCGAGTACTCCTTGTGGAGCCGCGATCCGGAAGGAGAGCTGCTCGATGCGTGCCGCGAGCTCGGCATTGCCTTTGTCGCGTACAGCCCGCTCGGCCGTGGTTTCCTCACCGGGCGTTATCGCTCGATAGACGACCTCGCGCCAGACGACTGGCGGCGCAACAACCCGCGCTTCCAGGGCGAGAACTTCCAGAAGAACCTCGACCTGGTCGGCAAGGTTCAACAGCTCGCGAAGGCGAAGGGCAGCACGCCGGCGCAGCTCGCCCTGGCCTGGCTGCTGTCTCGTGGTGAGCACGTCATCCCGATCCCGGGATCGACGCGCATCGAGCGGGTCGAGGAAAATGCGGGCGCGACGAGCGTGACACTCTCAGCCGACGACATCCGATCCCTCGACGCGCTCGCGCCGACCGTTGCCGGCGAGCGATACCCTGTAGGCGGGATGCGCGCCGTCAATCGGTAAACCGGGGGCTCAGGGCTCAGGCAAAACCTTCGTCCACGTACTCGGCGCTCTTGCTTGAGCCCTGAGCCCTGAGCCGCCTTGAGCCCTGTCTCAGCGCCGCGCGAACTCGTACGTGGAACCGTCGGTCTTGAACGCCACGATCGAGTAGGACGGTGAGTTGGGGACATCCATCCCCGGCGAGCCGGCGGGCATGTTCGGAGCCGAGAGCCCGACGACGGTCGCTGGCGCCTCCTTGAGCAGCTTCTGCACCAGGTCGGCGGGGACGTGCCCTTCGATCACGTATTTGCCCACGACCGCCGTGTGGCACGAACGCAGGTTTACCGGTACCTTCTGACGGGCCGCGACCTTGTCCAGCTCCGCTTGCACCATCACCTCGCGCGCCAGGTCGAAGCCGGCAGCTTTCATGTGATCCACCCATTTGCTGCAACAGCCGCATGTCGGCGTCAGATACACACTGGCGGCGCCGGGGGCCGCTTTTGCGGGAGGCGTCTTCTTCTGGGCCGGTTTCTGGGCCTGGAGCGAGGCAGACACGCCGAGCGCGACAAGTGCCGCGGCGACGCACGCTATCCGTTGCATTCGGGTCATGGGGGGATCATAACTCAGGGATCAGGACTCAGGGATCAGGGGTCAGTGATCGGAGTACGTTCCGTCAATCGAGATGTTTGTTCTTTGATCCCCGATCCCTGACCCCTGATCCCCGATCCCTGGTTGCCGAATCACATATCAATCGCAATGACCTCATGGACCCCGACCGACGGGACGGTGACGATGAGCACGTCGTTGTCCCCTCGCTCGACAGGTGGCGTGGTTCTGGCCGTCAGCAGCCGGACGTTGCCCGCGCGCGTCCCGGCTGGCAGGCGGATGCGCACGCGCTCGGGGCCGACGGGGATGATCTCGCGCAGCGGCCCCTTCATCATCATCGGGTTCGTCAGGTTGACGAGATGGACCGTCATCGACTCGCGTTGGCGCCACACGGTCACGTCGAGCACGCCGGGGCCCTCGACCTCGACCGGCGGGGCTTCGTTGGTCGCCCAGCGCACGAGGTTTCGTAACAGCCGTCCGTGGTCGACGCACATGACCTCCCAGAACGTGCGGTCGATATCCCACGGGATGTACACTACGCGGCTGCCCCCCACCGTGCGGAGGTAGAGCTCGCGCACTTCGGTGCGGGCCACGCGCGGGTACACGTCCTCCATCGGCAAGTCTGGATACGAGGGAATGAGCGTCAGCGGCGACGGGAACACTTCCGTCGGGCGCACGGCGATTCGGAACGCCCCGTTGATGATTCGCGGTGTGTCGTCGAATCCCTCCAGGATCGGATGACGCCTGCCGGTTGCCGGGTCGGTTTCGAGGGTCAGATACGAGTTCTGCATCGGGCCCTGGATGCGGCCGTCGAACGAGACTCCGAAGACATCGGCGAGACCGAAGTCGTCCCGCCGCCGGCCGACCTCGTCGTAGAGCGATGTCGCGAACGTCGCGAGCACGCTTCCCCCGCGCTTCACGTAGCCACGAATCGCGTCGCACTGGGCGTCGGAGAGCGCCGCCGCGTCGGCGAGGATGAGCAGCCTGAATCGATCCAGGCGATCCGGGGTCAGAAACGCCTCGTGGGCCAGCTCGAACGGGACGCGCGCCTCGATGAGCGCGTGATACATGCCGAGCACGTGATCCTCGGCACGGTCACCCGGAGCCACGCCGGTGTGGTAGGTCTCGGTCTGCTCGGAGTGAAGCACCGCCACGCGCGCCAGCGGCGCTTCGTTGCGGAGGTAGTGTTCGTTCTCGAAGTGCCACTGGTAGATCCGCTCGACGACCGGGAGCCAGCGGCGGTCGTAGAGCACGCCCGAGAACTTCGTGACCCACGGGCGCATGCCGTTGGCCGTGCCCTCAGCCACCCAGAGCCGGATCTCGGGCTCGCTCTGCACCGAATCCTTCCAGCGATAAGGTTCTTCGAGGCCCACGCTGAAGATGCCGCCGATGGGCTTTCTCCCCATCACCGCCCGGGTACTCCTTCGCTCGCCGGCCGTTGTTCCAGGGCGGCGTGAGGCCCCGTCGTGCCTGATTGTCGGTGAACTGAATGGCCGCCAGTTCGCCCGCCGTCTTGAGGTCCGGCGGGCCGTTGGGAATGAAGCGCGCCTCGGCGTTCACCGCGCGGACCGTGGCGTCCCAGTGCTTCCAGAGCTCGGTCAGCCGCGCCTTCTTCCACTCGAGGAACTGACGGCGAAGCGGGTCGCGGTTGTCGGTCGTGCGCGGAATCTCCGCGCCGGTGGCACTCTTGTAGTTCTGCACACAGTGCACGCAATAGCAGTCGCCGCCCTGCGGCGCCCACCGGTTCGCGAAGATGCCGTCCACCCTGTACTTCGAGACGATCTCGCGGTGCACCTGATCCATGAACTCGAAGTTGTAGGGACCGAGCGCGCACGTCACCCAGAGCTCGGGATTCGCCCAGTGCCGCAGGGGAGTCCCGGCCCTCGTGACGGCAATCCAATCGGGATGGGCCTGGCGCACGTCGTCTCGGACGGCGTGCGGATCCGTGCGCGCGACGACGCGCATGTCGAGGGCGCGGCAGCCTGCGAGGAGCGTGCCGAACGGATCGGACTGGCCCAGCCACGCGCTGCGATGGTGCATCGGCACTGCGGTCGGATAGTAGGCAACAATTCCGCCCGCGCTGAGCGTCGCGGCGTCGGCGTGGAGCCGGCGGAAGTAGTCGAGCCAGAACTGCGGGTCGAACCGGCCGGGGTCGTTCTCGACGAGCGTGAGCTGCACCCAGCGCATCGGCCGATCGAACCACCCTTCGAGGGACGCGCCCGGCGCCACGACCGCCTGCGAGGGCAGAGAAGACTTGGAGACGGTCGCGGGCGATGCCCCGAGCGAGGCGAACGCCCCGGCACCCGTGGCTTGAAGGAAACCGCGGCGGGAAAGTGAGTGCGGCATGTCGGGATTGTAATGCCGCAATTGGTTCAAGGGTTCAATAGGTTCAGGAGGTTTCAGGAGGTTTCAGGAGGTTCAAGGGGTTCAGGAGGTTCAGGAGGTTCAAAAGGTTCAGGAGGTTCACGGGGTTCAAGGGGTTCAGGAGGTTCAAGGGCTTCAGCGGCAGCAGCGCCCGCGGCCTCAGCGCGGCCCGGGGACTGTCCCGGTTGAGTGTCCCCGCTCGCGTCGTGCCATCATCAGCGGATGGAATCTGGTGGCAGCGCGTCATGAAAGCCCGACTCATCATCAACCCCCGATCGGGCACCGACTCGGCGCCGGACGTGCTCGAGACGATCAACCGCCTCCTGCGCGAACGGGTCGGCATGCTGGAGATCGTGATGACCGTAGCCGAAGGCGACGCCGAAACCGCCGCGGTGCAGGCCCTGCACGACGGCGTCGATCACCTGTTCGTCGGCGGCGGTGACGGGACGCTCAACGAAGTGCTCAACGGCGTCGCGAGCACGCCTGGCGGCCTCGACGCCGTGACGTTCGGACTCATTCCCCTCGGCACGGGCAACGACTTTGCCACCGCGGTCGGCATTCCCGCAGACGTCGAACAGGCGATCGCGCGGCTCTTCGACGGGGAGGCGGCCAAAGTGGACGTCGGCCGGATGAACGACCGCCATTTCATCAACGTGTCGGCCGGCGGCTTCATCGCCGACGTCTCCGACGCGGTCAATCCGCAACTGAAGACGATTGCCGGCAAGCTCGCGTACCTGCTCGGAGGCGCACAGGTCGTGATCAACTACGAACCTGTGCGCGGCCACCGTACACCTGTCCGGCACGACCGCATCCCGGATGCTCCACACGTTTGCGGTGTGCAACTCGCGGCTCGTGGGGGGCGGCCGCCTCATCGCGCCGCGGGCGGTCATTGACGACGGTCTGCTCGATGCCTGCCTGATCGAGGCGATGCCGACCGTCGAGTTTCTTGTGCTGCTCCGACGCCTGTCGAGCGGAGAACACCTGGACGATCCTCGCGTGACCTACGTCCAGACCGACGCCATCGAGTTGAGCTTCGACCGTCCGATCAAGGTCAACACGGATGGCCAGGTCCTCGACGTCGAGCGCTGCACGTACCGCGTCATGCCACGCGCCGCGACGTTTCTCGGGACACGATCGCGCACTCCTGCCGTCCCGGCATAAGGCCTCGTGAATCACCCGCATCTAGGCGTTTCGCCGGATGCCCTATAATTACGCCTGGATGAAACCTACCAACGTCGGTGACCCCAACTACTACCACCGAGTCGTGGACTGCCAGTGGGCGTGTCCGGCGCATACGAACGTGCCGGAGTACATTCGCCTCATCGCGCAGGGACGGTTCACCGACGCGTACCTGCTCAATCGGGAGTCCAACGTCTTTCCGGGGATCCTCGGGCGCACCTGCGATCGGCCGTGCGAGCCGGCCTGCCGCCGGACCCGCGTCGACGGTAAACCGGTCGCGATCTGCCGCCTGAAACGCGTCGCGGCCGACAATCGCGACGAGGTCAAGCACCTCATCCCGACGGCGCCGGCGGTCACGAACGGCAAGAAGATCGGCCTCATCGGCGCGGGCCCGGCCTCGCTCACGGTCGCCAACGATCTGGTGCCGCTCGGCTACGAGGTGACGATTCTCGAGAAGCTGCCGCGGCCCGGCGGGCTCATGCGCATCAACATCCCGGCCTTCCGGCTTCCTGAACAGGTCCTCGACGAAGAGATCGGCTACATCGTCGACATGGGCGTCGACGTCCGCTACAACTCGCCGGTCAACAGTCTGCAGGACCTGCTCGACAGCGGAGAGTTCGACGCGGTGTTTGTCGGGAGCGGCGCGCCCAAGGGCAAGGAGCTCGACATTCCCGGCCGCCACGACACCGATCAGATCTTCATCGGCATCGAGTGGCTGGAATCGATTCACTTCGGCCACGTGCAGTCGGTCGGCGAGCGCGTGCTCATCATCGGCGTCGGCAACACCGCGATGGACTGCTGCCGGTCATCGAAGCGCCTCGGCGCGACCGACGTGAAGGTCATCGCGCGCAAGACGCGCAAGTACTTCAAGGCCTCGCCGTGGGAGCTCGAGGACGCCGAGGAGGAAGGCGTCGAGATCATCGAAAACCTGCAGCCGGTCCGGTTCATCATCGAGAACGGCGTGCTGACCGGGATGGAGTTCGACAAGTTCCGGTCGGTCGAGACCGCCAAGGGTCTGGAGCAGGGAATCGTCGGACGCGAGATTATCCCGTGCGACACCGTGGTGCTCGCCATCGGGCAGGACAACGCGTTTCCGTTCATCGAGCGCGGCATCGGCCTGGAGTTCGGCAAGTGGGACATGCCGGTGGTCGACAAGACGACGTTCATGTCGACACGGCCCGGGGTGTTCTTCGGCGGTGACGCGGCGTTTGGCCCGGCGAACATCATCTGGGCCGTGGAGCACGGGCACCAGGCGGCGATCTCGATCCACAACTACTGCCAGGGCGTGCCGCTCACCGATCGTCTCGCGCCAGGCATGACGCTCGCGAGCACCAAGATGGGCCTGCACGAGTGGGCCTACAGCAACAACTACAACACCGCCGAACGCCAGAAGATGATGCACGTGGACCTGCCAGTCCGGTTCGCGAGCATGTCCACCGAGGTGGAGAAGGGGTTCACGGCCGAGCAGACGAGGGCCGAGGTCGAGCGGTGCCTGAACTGCGACATGGAGACGCACTTCATCGACGCGCTCTGCATCGAGTGCGACGCGTGCATCGACATCTGCCCGGTCGACTGCCTGACGATCACGCCGAACGCCGACGAGCCCGAGCTGCGCACACGGTTTGCCGCGCCGGCCGAGAACCTCGATCAGCCGTTGTTCGTCTCGACCCACCTCAAGCAGACCGGGCGGGTCATGATCAAGGACGAGAACGTCTGCCTGCACTGCGGGCTGTGCGCCGAGCGGTGCCCGACCTACGCATGGGACATGCGCAAATTCATGCTGCAGATTCCCTATGCGGGCGCGACGGTGATTCCGCTGACGGCAGTGTGAGGCAATCGTCCATGACCGCGCCGACGGTGATCGCGCCGTCAGCCCGTGCGCAGACGTGGCACGTGGCCGCGCTGCACCGATAGACCGAGACCCTATGCCCCGAACCAACGAATTCGCCTTCAAGATCGCCACGGCCAACGGGACCGGGTCGGCGTCGGCCAACGGCCTGATCATGCAGGCCATCTTCCGCATGGGCATCCCGGTCACGGGGAAGAACGTGTTCCCGTCGAACATTCAAGGGCTGCCGACCTGGTACAGATCCGCGTCGACAAGCACGGCTACACGGCGCGGACACCGACGTTCGATCTGATGGCCGCGCTCAACCCGGCGACCTATCAGAAGGATGTCCAGGAGGTCCGGGCGGGCGGCTGGCTGCTCTACGACTCGACGTGGCCGCTCGACCCGCGGCTGACGCGTCCGGACGTGACCTACCTGGGCATCCCCTTCGCCGAGCTGTGCAACGCGCAGTTCGAGGGGCCACGCGAGCGCATCCTGATGAAGAACATCGCGTATGCCGGCGCGCTGGCGGCGCTCCTCGGCATGGACATGGAGATCATCCGGGCGCTGCTCACGGAGAAGTACTCGCGCAAGCCGGCGCTCATGGACTCGAACCGGCAGGCGGTCGACCTCGGCTGCAACTACGCGCGCGATCACTTCGACTGTCCGCTGCCGATCAGGCTCGAGCCGATGGACAAGACGAAGGACTCGATTCTGATCGACGGCAACACCGCCTCGGGGCTCGGCTGCGTGTACGCCGGCGCGACGGTCGGCGCCTGGTATCCGATCACCCCCGCGACGTCCCTGATGGAAGCCTTCACCAGCTTCTGCCGGAAGTACCGGCGCGACCCGGAGACGAAGAAGAACCGGTTCGCGATCCTTCAAGCCGAGGACGAGATCGCGGCGCTCGGGATGGTGATCGGCGCGAGTTGGGCGGGCGCCCGGGCTTTCACGTCGACTGCCGGGCCTGGCATCTCGCTGATGACCGAGTTCATCGGCCTCGCCTACTACGCCGAGGTGCCCGCGGTCATCTTCGACGTCCAGCGCGCCGGGCCGTCGACGGGCATGCCGACGCGCACGCAGCAAGGCGACCTGATGCTCTGCGCGTACGCGTCGCACGGCGACACGCGCCACATCTGTCTCTATCCGGCCGACCCGCGCGAGGCCTTCGAGACGGCGACAGCCGCCTTCGATCTCGCGGAACGGTTCCAGACGCCGGTCTTCGTGCTGAGTGATCTCGACATCGGGATGAACGACTGGATGGTCCCTAAGCTCACCTGGGACGACACCTACCGGCCCGACCGCGGCAAAGTGCTCTCGGCCGAGGAGCTCGAAGAGGCGAAAAGCTTTTCCCGCTATCTGGATGTCGATGGCGACGGCATCCCATACCGGACGCTGCCGGGCGTGCACCCGAAGGGCGCGTACTTCACGCGCGGCTCCGGGCACAATCGCTACGGCGCCTACACGGAGGATGCCGACGAGTACGTGGACGTGCTGGACCGCATCGACCGGAAGATCCAGCGCGCGGCCCGTTTCGTGCCCGCGCCGATCGTGCGGACCGCGCCCGGTGCGACCCTCGGGCTGCTCACCATCGGCGGGTGCCACGCCGCCTGCACCGAGGCGCTCGACATCCTGGCCCGCGAAGGCATCGCCGTCGACTACATGCGCGTGCGCGGGTTCCCGTTCGGCGACGAGGTGCGGGCGTTTCTCGCCGCGCACGACGTCACCTTCGTCGTCGAGCAGAACCGCGACGCGCAGCTGCGCAGCCTGCTGACGCTCGAGACGGGCATCGACCCCGGGAAGCTCGAGTCGGTACGCTACTACGGTGGATTTCCGATGAGCGCGCATCACGTGATTTCCGGCGTGAAGGCGAAGCTGGAGAAAGCGGCATGAGCTACATCACGAAACCGGCGCCCCGCCATCCGGCGCTGCAGAAGAATGCACTCGGCATGACCAGGCGCGACTACGAAGGCGCGATCACGACGCTCTGCGCCGGGTGCGGGCACGATTCGATTACGGCCGCGATCATCCAGGCGTTCTGGGATCTGTCGATTTCTCCCTACAAGGTGGCGAAGCTGTCGGGCATCGGGTGCTCATCGAAGACGCCGGCGTATTTCCTGCGCGAAGCGCACGGCCTGAACGGCGTCCACGGGCGCATGCCCGCGCTCGTCACCGGGGCGAACGCGGCCAACCGCGACCTCATCTACATCGGCATCTCGGGCGACGGCGACTCGCTGTCGATCGGGCTCGGCCAGTTGTGCCACGCCATCCGCCGCAACGTGAACGTCCTCTACGTGCTCGAGAACAACGGCGTGTACGGCCTGACGAAGGGACAGTTCTCGGCGTCGGCCGATCCCGGCTCGCTCAGCAAGAAGGGCGAGGCCAACACCATGGGCGCGATCGACGGGTGCCTGCTGGCGATGACGCTCGGCGCCACGTTCGTGGCGCGCAGCTTCTCGGGCGACAAGGGCCAGCTCGTGCCGATCCTCAAGGCCGGGCTCGCGCACAACGGCTTCGCGTTTGTCGACGTCATCTCGCCGTGTGTGACGTTCAACGACCACGAGGGATCGACCAAGAGCTATGCCTACACCCGCGAGAAGAATGTCGAAGTGGTGCAGGCGGATTTCGTGCTGCCGACGGCGGCCATTACAACCGCCTACGATCCCGGCTCCGTCAGCTCCGTGATGCTGCACGACGGCAGCTGGGTGCGCCTGCGGAAGGTCTCGGACGACTACGACCCGACCGACCGCGATACGTCGTTCACCTACATCCGCGAGCGGCAAAAGGAGGGCGAGGTCGTCACGGGGCTCCTCTACCTGTCGTCAGATTCGAGCGACGTCCACGATCAGAACAACACCGTCACGACGCCGCTCTCCCAGGTCCCCTACGACCAGTTGTGCCCGGGAAGCGCCGAGCTGGAGAAGCTGCAG
The DNA here is from genome assembly GCA_963771395.1 of uncultured Acidobacteriota bacterium. GTDB lineage: Bacteria > Acidobacteriota > Vicinamibacteria > Vicinamibacterales > 2-12-FULL-66-21 > DATBJJ01. The sequence goes on from CAVYTY010000002.1 coordinate 81,035, forward strand.
CGCGGGTTCAGGTAGAGCGTAGCAATAGCATTGCAAGAGTCTCACTTCACCTCTTTCAGCACCACCTCGATGTTGCTCTTCAGGCGCTCGGCCGCCGGAGCGGCGTAGCCCACGTACTTCTCGGGCACCTTCCAGCTCGCCGCCAGAGCATCGGCGGCTGTTCCGGCCTTCTTCGCGTCCTTCACCGCCTCCAGGAAGTCTCCGTTGAAGGCCGAATACTCCCGCAGGTCGGCGACGGTCATCTGGGTGCTGTGTCCCGTGATGATGATCGCGATCTTCTCTTCCTGTGCGTAGTCGGCCGCCTTCGCCAGGGTCTTCGGCATCTCCACGCCGCTCCCGCCGTTGTATCCGTCGAGAATCGGGATCCGTTTTCCCGGGAAGATATCCCCCGCGTGCATGATCCCAAGCGCCGGGAAGATGACCCAGGCGTCACCGTTGGTATGGCCGCGGCCGAAATACCGCAGATCGATCCGGTTGTTCCCGCGGCCGATCGTCATCTCGTTCTCGAACGTCCGTTTCGGCAGGCCTCGACCGCCATTGGTTTCGAAGATCGTCGGCGTCGGCTTCGCCGGGGGGCCGCCCGGCGAAATCATCTTCGCCATGTTGACCTTGGTGTTCTTTTGCGTGACGACGTCGACGGTCGCGGGGAACTCGACGTTGCCGCTCACGTGGTCGCCATGGGTGTGCGTGTTGATGATCGTCGTGACCGGCTTGTCGGTGAGCTCGCGGATCTTGTCGAGGATGGGCTGGCCCCATCCCGGGTTCTTCGTGTCGACGACGACCACGCCCGTCGCGGTCACAAAGACAGCGGTATTGCCGCCGCTATCAGGATGCTTGAGGACCCACAGGTTGTCCTTGAGCTTCTCGGCCTCGAGTACCTTCGGCGCCGGCTGTCCGGCGGCGGCCTGTTGATACGCCGAGAGCGCCACCGACACCGAGCCCGCGGCCAGCAGGGCTACCAGCACAATCACTCGCTTCATGGGTTTGGTGGCCTCCTCAGCCACGATGCGCATGCCTGGGATTATAGCGCCTGCGACCAGCGGATGTCAGGGCAAAGGGCGTGCTGAGCGCTTGGGGGCTTGGGCTCCAGCGCATTGAGTCAAGGCGCTTGAGACCCGCGCTAAACCCCATGACCGTACGCGCTCGGGCCGCGGCGACTTCGCGCCGCGCAATGCGGGCCGCAGGCCCTCCACCACTCGTCCCATCGAAAAGCTCGGGTATGCCGGTTCGTGGTCATTGGCGACCGGACTCGACAGATAATCGTGGACGATCATGATTGAAAGCTTCTTCCAAGACCTTCGCCAGTCGCTTCGGATGTTCTGGCAGAGCCGGGGCTTCACGGCCGCCGCGGTCGCGGCGCTGGCGCTCGGCATCGGTGCCAATACCGCTATTTTCTCGGTCGTCAACGCGGTGCTCCTCAAGCCGATACCCTTCCCCGACCCCGACCGTTTGGTCATGATGCGGGTGACATCGCCCGAGGGAGTGAATCCGGGCGGATCCCCAGCGAAATTCATGCATCTCCGCCAACAGGCCGAGGTCCTTCGCGACGTGGCCGCGTTCAACACCGGGGTCGTGAACTACACCGGCGGAGCCTTTCCCGAACAGCTCCGATCCGGACGTGTGTCGGCGGATTTCTTCCGGCTGTTTGGCGCGCCGATCCTCAAGGGCCGGACCTTCAGCGCGGAAGAGGATCGCCCGGACGGCGACCGGGTGGTGGTGCTCAGCTATCAGGTCTGGACACGCCGCTTCGGCAGCGATCCCGACGTCATCGGCAAGTCCATCTCGCTCAGCGGCAATCCGCACACCGTGATCGGCGTACTCGACCCGAGCGTGGACTTCCAGGAGCTCGTCCCGGATCCCGAAGTCTGGATCGCGTTCCAGTTCGACCCCAACACGAAGGATCAGGGGCACTACTTCCGGGTGGCCGGGCGTCTGGCGCCGGGTGTCTCCCTCGAACAGGCCAATGCGCGGCTGAAGCTTTCCTCGACCGCCTACATCGAGAAGTTTCCCAAAGCACTCGGCCAGAACGCCGTGTTCGAGGCGATGCCCATCCGGGAAGCGATCGTCAGCAACGTTCGCTCGTCGCTGCTGGTGCTCGTCGGCGCCGTCAGCTTCGTGCTGCTCATCGCCTGTGCCAACGTCGCCAACCTGCTGCTCGTCCGCGCCACGGGCCGGCGGCGTGAGATTGCCGTGCGTGCCGCCATCGGGGCCGGCCGCGGCCGGATCATGCGGCAGCTGCTGACCGAGAGCGTGGTGCTGTCGCTCGCCGGCGGCGTGCTCGGGACGATCCTCGGGGTCATCGGGATCCGCGCTCTGCTCAGCATCAATACTGCTGGTCTTCCGCGCATCGGCCAGGAGGGCGGGCTCGTCGGCGTGGACTGGCGCGTCCTGCTCTTCACGCTGGCGGTCTCGCTCGGCACGGGCGTGCTCTTCGGCCTGATTCCGGCGATTCAGGGCTCGCGTGCCGACCTCGCCTCCACCATGAAGGAAAGCGCCAGCCGGTCGGGCACGGGGTTCCGCCAGAACAAGACGCGGTCGATCCTGGTCGTCGTCGAGGTCGCGCTCGCGTTGATCCTCCTCGTCGGCTCGGCGCTCCTCATCCGCACGGCTGTCGCGCTCGGGCGGGTCGATCCCGGATTCGACGTCGCCAATGTGCTGACGATGCGGATGTCCTTGACGGGACCGCGATTCCTGAAGTCCGCCGGCGTCGAGCAGATGGTGCATGACGGCGTCGAGCGGCTGCGCGCGATCCCCGGTGTGGTGGCTGCCAGCGCTACCTGCTGCGTGCCGTTACAAGGCGGGTACGGTCTGCCATTCAACGTCATCGGGCGGCCGGCGCCCGCAGACGGCACACCCTTTCATGGCGGCGGCAGCTGGGTGACGATCTCGCCGGACTACTTCGACGTCTTCAAGATTCCCCTCAAGCGGGGCCGCGCGTTCACCGACCGCGACACGCAGCAATCACCGGGCGTCGTCATCATCAACGAGGCCATGGCGAAGCGGTTCTGGGAGAAGGGCGATCCGCTCAGCGACCGGCTGGTCATCGGCCGCACCGTGATGCGCGAGTTCGCCGCCGAGCCGGACCGTCAGATAATCGGTATCGTCGGTGACGTGCGAAACGGCGGCCTCGACAACGATCCGGGTCCGATGATGTACATCCCGCAGGCACAGGTGCCGGATGCGGCCAACGCCCTGAACGTCGCCCTGACGCCGATTTCATGGGTCGTGCGGACCAGGGTCGAACCGAGATCGGTGAGCGAGGCGGTGCAGGAACAACTGCGGCAGGCGAGCGGCCTTCCGGTGTCGAACGTGCGCACGATGAGCGAAGTGGTCTCGAGATCGACCTCGCGCCAGCAGTTCAACATGTGGCTCATGACCGTCTTCGGCTCTTGCGCGCTCCTCCTCGCGGCGATCGGCATCTATGGCTTGATGGCGTATTCGGTCGAGCAGCGCACCCAGGAAATCGGCATCCGGCTCGCGCTCGGCGCCCCGGCCCATCAGGTGAAGAACATGGTCGTCCGGCAGGGGATGGTGCTGACGCTCGTCGGCGTCGTCGTCGGACTGGCAGCTGCGTTCCTGCTGTCGCGGTTCGTCGAAAGCTTTCTCTTCGGGATCAAGGCGCGCGACCCGATGGTCTTCGTGGCCATCCCGCTCATCCTGAGCGCCGTCGCCTTCGTTGCGGTCTGGTTGCCGGCGCGCCGCGCCAGCCGCATCGATCCCATCATTGCGCTGCGGGCTGAGTAGCGGCCAAGAGCCTACGTCGAAGCGTAAGCCGCGGCTCGCGGCGCATGGCTGCGCCAGTCGGCGGGATACGTCACGTAGGACTCGTCGAGTTTCGCGGCTGACGGGCAGCCGAGCAGCTTGAGGGTCCGAATGAGGTCCGCGCGCAGAATCTGGATCGCGCGGGCGACGCCCGCCCCTCCGCCGGCGCCGAGCCCGTAGGCATACGCGCGTCCGACGAGGACCGCGCGCGCGCCCATGCACAACGCCTTGGCGACGTCCGCACCCCGGCGGATGCCGCCGTCGAGCAGCACTTCGCATTGGCCGTTCACCGCCGCCACCACTTCGGGCAGCGCGCGCAGCGTCGGGTAGACGCAGTCGAGTTGCCGCCCGCCGTGATTCGACACGACGACCCCGCTGGCGCCCTCGTCCACGGCCCGGCGGGCGTCGTCGCCGATCATCAGGCCTTTGATGACGATTGGCCCCTTCCAGACCTCGCGGATCCAGCGAAGATCGGCCCAGCAGACCGTCGACTGCTCGAGCGCGGCGCCGACGTCGGCGTACGACATCGGTCCATCCGGCAGGACGACGTTGGGGAAGTTCATCAGGCCGCCGTCGCCGATGAAACCGGCGAGCCATCGGGGACGGAGGAGAAACTGGTGCACGAAGGGGAGCATCGTCCACGGGTTGCGTGTGAGCAGTTCCTTCGTGCCGTTCCTGAAGTCGCGCTCGCGCAGCCCGGCGACCGCCGTGTCGATCGTGACGAAGAGCGCGGATGCGCCGGCCTTCATGGCGCGTTCGAGGCCGGCCGTCGCGACGTCGCGCCCGCCGACCAGATAGAGCTGATACCAGAGCGGTCCCTTGGTTCCGGCGCCGACTTCGTCTACGCGGCACCCGGATAGCGTCGAGAGGGTATAGGCCGTTCCGGCCGCGCCCGCCGCGCCCGCGGCCACTATCTCGCCGCGCGGATAGAACATCCGGCTGCTGCCGACCGGCGCGAGCGCGAAGGGGAGCGCGAGGTCGTGACCGAGCACTCTCGTCCGCAGGTCGGCGGGGGTCGACACCGCACATCGCGGCCGGAACAGTACGTCGTCGAACACGCGGACGTTTTCGCGGAGGGTCACCTCGCCGTCCGCTCCACCGTCGATGTAGTCGAAGGCCACGCGCGGGAGGCGGCGCTTGGCCAGGCGCCGGAGGTCGGCGATGTTGAGCACGCGCGGGGAATTGACCCGGTCAGCCATGGTTCGAGGAAGCGACGGCAGATTGTACTCCAGCTTGGCCCTTGCGCTTCGCTGGCGCCGAGGACCCTTCGAGTCAAGGCCCCGAGGGCCCCGGCTGTCGTAGTATCCCGACATGATTCTGGTGGCGGGAGGGACCGGCGTGCTGGGCAGCGCGATCGTGCGGCGGTTGCTCGACAGCGGACGAAAGACGCGGGTGCTGACCCGGCACCGGGAGCGGGCGGCGGCGCACGAGCAGCGCGGTGCAGAGGTCGTCGTCGCGGATCTGCGCGATCGCGCGTCGCTCGACGCGGCATGCCAGGGCGCCACGCACGTGATCACGACGGCCAACGCGTTTGCCGGGAAGGGCGGGGAGTCTGTTCCGGCAATCGACGAACGCGGCAATCGCCACCTCGTCCTCGCCGCCCGCGCGGCGGGCGTCCGCCAGTTCGTCTTCACCTCGGCGCTGCTGCCCGAGGCATACCGCGCCATCGACTACTTCGCGGCGAAGTTCGCGACCGAGGACTACCTCCGTGCGAGCGGGCTCGCGTGGACGATTCTCCGGCCCACGGCGTTCATGGAGACGTGGGCACTAATCATCGGCGAGCCGCTCGTTCGGACCGGATCGACGAAGATCTTCGGGTCAGGCCGGAATCCCATCAACTTCGTCGCCGTGGACGACGTGGCGGCCGTGGCCGTGATGACCCTGGATCGTCCTGACGCCTGCGGCGCGTCGGTCGACATCGGGGGGCCGGAGAATCTCACGCTGCTGGAGGTCGCCGCAGTGTTCGAGCGGGTGGCCGGACGGACGGGCACGCGGACTCATCTGCCGGTGCCGTTGCTTCGTGTGCTCGGGACGCTGCTGCGACCGTTCAGCCCTGTGTTCGCGCGCCAAGCCGCCGCCGGAGCCCTCATCGCCACCGTCCCGCAAACGTTCAATCCCGGGCCGATGCTCGCGCGGTTTCCGGTGCGGTTGACGCGCCTGGACGCGTGGGTGCAGGCGAGGTATGGACGCTTACAAAACGGTCGAGCGCGATGACCGAATTGTCACGGGCTGGTTACCCGATCGGCTCAAAGCCGCGACTTTCGGCGCTTTTGGCCCGGTATTCGGGTTGCAGAGTTACTGGTCCTTTTCTGCCAACCATACCCGAATGGAATTCCGCGACTACGCCGCAAAAGAAACGGCTGCCCTGTTCAGCCGGCTGCTCGCCAGCCAGGCGGAGGTATCCGTCCAGCATCTCCGTAGTCTTCGTGACGCCCTCGACGCCGCATCTCGTGGGATAGAAGAAGGCGCCGCGAGCACGTCTGGCGCCGACGAGGACGTGCAGGAGCTGATTCGCCGCCTGAGCACGGCGGCGAGCACGGCTGCGCGCGTGACCGCCCTGAAGGTCCAGAAAGAGGCGGAGGCGGCGCTCGACGCGGTCCAGCAGAACCTCGACGGGCAGCGCGCCGAGAACGAGCGCCTGGCGGGCGTGCTTGCCGAAGAGCAGGCACGGGCCGAGACGCTCCGCGGAGAGCTCCAGAAGGAAACCGAGCGCGCCGAGTCCGCCGATCGCGATCTCGACGCGGCGATCGAGGCGCATGCGCACGTCGACGCCTCCCGTCTCGAAGCCGAGGCCGGCGTCCGGAAACTGACCGCCGCGCACGCGGACGTCGAGAGAGACCTCGCCGAGAGCCGCGGGCTGCTCGATGCCTCGGTCGCCGACGCCGCGCGCCTGTTCGGCGAGCTGGACGCTGCGCGTGCCGAAACGGCCGGACTGCACGAGCGACTGGGCGCGGTCTACGCGGGCGCCGAGCAGGCGCGCACGGACGCCCAGGCGACGCTCGACTCCGTCCACGAGGAGCTGCGTGGCGAACGCGAGCGCGGCGAACGCTTGACCGCTTCGCTGGCCGATGCCCAGGCCCAGGCCGATGTCCTTCTCACCGACCTCGCCGAAGCAGAGACGCAGGCCGACGCGCTTCGCAACGACCTGGCGGAAGCGCAAGCGCACGTCGAGATGGTCCGCGCGGATCTGACCGACGCCAACGCTCAGACCGAGGCCCTCCGCGCCGAACTGACCGACGCACACGGGCGGGTCGAGGGCCTTCGCGCCGAGCTCTCGGACGCGGTCGCGCAGGCCAACGCGCTGCGCGCCGATCTGCAGCGCGAGGTCGAGCGGGCGGACGCCGCCGACCGCGATCTCGACGCGGCCATCGAAGCGCACGGCAACGTCGATGCGGCCCGCATGGAGGCCGACACGGAGTGCCGGCGCCAGACGACGGTGGCTGTGGCGGCCGAGAAGGACCTCGCCGACGTCCGCGCGCTCCTCGACGCGTCGGTCGCCCAGGCGGCGCGGCTCGGCATGCAGCTCGACGGCAACGCGGTTGAGCACCGGACACTCGAGGCCGACCTGCGCGCGGCGCAAGCCGAGCTCGAGGCCGCGCACATGCAGCGCGAGGCCATCACCGCTCACCTCGACGCCACCCGCGCGCGAGTCCAGACCCTCGAGCGCAATCAGTCTGCGCAGGACGAGCAGGTGCAGCAGCTCGAGAACGCGCTCCGCGACGCGCACGACGCGGCTGATGCGCTGAGGGCCGAGGCCGGCTCACGGTCCGGAGAGCTGGTCGCCTCCAGCGAGTCGTTCGACGACGCCAGCGCGCTGCGCGACGACGTGGCACGGATGGGGTCGCTGCTCGACATGTCTGCGCAGGCCGTCGACGAGCTCGCCGAAAAGACGACCGTCACCGACCTCTTTGCGGCGCTCGTCAGACATCTGGCCAGCGAGTTCTCGCGCGTCGCGCTCTTCCGCATGAAGGGCAACCGGCTCGAGGGTGAGGATCAGATCGGTTTCGATGACACGACCGACGTGACCAAGATCGTCCTCCCCCTGAACATGGACTCGCTCATCACGCGCGCCGCGAGCTCCGGCAGCTTCGAGCAGTTGATGGGCGTCGAGCTCGAAGACAGCAGCCGCGCGCCGTTCGGCGGCACTCCCACCGTGGCCCTGGCGATGCCGATCTCGTTCCAGGGTGAAACGCTGGCGGTGGTGTACGCCGACTCCGATCAACCGATCTCGGATCGGGGCGCAGCCGGGCACGAGGCGAGCATCGGGTACGCCAAGCTCATGGTGCGCACCGCCGGTGTGCTTCTGATGCGCCTGTCGCAGGAGCTCAAGATGCTCAACGAGCTGCGCGACTATGCGGCCATGCTCCTCCAGGAAGCGCAGGAGATGTACAGCGCCGACGTTCAGGCGGGGAAGAGCGAGGACGAGCGGAGATCACGTCTGAGAGACACGATTGAGTGCGCGCGCCAGCTCTACGCCCAGCGCGCGGCACTCGAGGGATCGGCGGCGGCGACGCTCTTCGACGACCGCATGACGTCAGTCATCGAGACCGGCGGCTCCACGCCGTTCGCACACGACCTCGCCGCCATCGCGGGGACTCCGGAACGCCACACCGACCAGCGCCGCGCCGCCGAAGCGTCCTGAACCACGGACGACACGGACGACACGGATTTGCGTTTGGCCAAGACTAGTGGCCCGATGCCACGACGGTGTCGCGAAGATCACGAAGTTGCGAAGACCGCAAAGAACACCTGCGACTCGTCTTCGCGATCATCGTGGTCTTCGTGCCTTTCGTGATGGTCCCGTGGCGACCTCGGCTTTGGTGAGATAGCTCCTACTTCCCGATCGCAAAGACGTGCCTGTCGGTGCGAATGAAGATCTGTCCGTTCGAGATCGCCGGCGACGCCACGGCGCGCTCGTCGAGCGCGTTTCTCGCGACGACCTGCGGGGCGCGGCCGGCCTTGACGACCACCGTGTCCCCGTCCTCGCTGACGAAGTAGACGTGACCTCCGCCGGCCACCGGCGATGCCGAGAATACGCCGTCCACCCGCTCCTGCCAGACGCGCGCGCCGGTGGCCGCATCGACTGCGGTCAGCACGCCGACGTCGTTCGCCATGTAGACGATGCGGTCGTAATACAGCAGCGACGAGCAGTACGGCGCGCCCGTGGGGACGCGCCAGACCGTCTGCGTCGAGGTGACGTCGCCGCGCCCGCCGGGTTTGATCGCCATGTAGGGTCCGCTGCGGTACCCGCGGGAGGCGTAGACCACGCCGTCGTGGAAGACCGGTGACGGCACGGCAAAGCGGCTCGTCTCACCCGTATGCCAGAGGAACGCTCCGGTCTTCGCATCGTAGGAATCAATCCGCTCGGTCGAGTTGACGATGACTTCGGTGCCGAAGGCGCCTTCGACCACGAGCGGCGTACTGTAGGACGAGCGTCCCTGGCCGCGGTCCGCTTTCCAGCGGTCCTTGCCCGTCTTCTTGTCGATGGCAAGCAGGTAGGAGCGGGCGGGCTGATCGCAGAGCAGGATCAGTAGATCGCCGTGGAGCACCGGCGAGCTGCCGTGTCCCCACTGAATGTCGAACGGGCCATTCTCGGTGGCGAGGTGCCGCTGCCACACCACGGCGCCGGTGCGGTCGAGCGCGACGACCTGGCCCGTTCCGAACCAGCCGAATACGAGCGTGCCGTCGGTGACCGGGCTCGGCGTCGCGAGGTTGTGCTTGTCGTGCACCGGGGTCAGCGCGCCTGTCGCCTCAATCCGACGCTCCCACAGGCGCTTGCCGTCAGCACGGCCGAAGGCCTCGACGACGAAGAATGTCTTGGACGGGTCGGCTCCCGCCGCGACGTCAACGCCAAGCGCGCGCTCGCCCTGTGCGGCGGCGTCGGCGCCCTGCACGAGGCGCGGGTGGTTGCCCTCGCGCCTGATCCCGGCGCCGATCTGCGACGTGACATACACGCGATCGCCGCTGACGATGGGCGTCGAGACGCCGGCGCCGGCGATCGGCGCTTTCCACGCGATGCTCTCGGTAGCGCTCCAGCGGACCGGCAGCGTGCGGTCGGGCGAGACGCCGCTGGCGTTCGGTCCCCGCCAATGGGGCCAGTCCGCCGCGAGCGAGATGCCGAGGAGGCAGACGCCGGCCGCCGTTCCGAGCGCGAGATGTCGTAGATGTTTCATGATGGATATTCTACTCAGCTTCCGGCTTTCGGCTCTACGACCACCCCGTGGTCACCGACATTCAACCTTCACTTCAGCATTCGGCGCTCAGCATTCAGCATTATCATGGCGCCGTGCGTGTCAACACAGTGAAGCAGGCTCTCAAGGAGGGTCGAACGCAGCTTGGCTGCAGTTGTTTCCAGCTCCGGTCGCCGGATGCCGTCCGGGCGCTGGCGGCGGCGGGGCTCGATTGGGTGTTCTTCGACGCCGAGCATGGGGCGTTCGGCCTGGAGACGCTGCAGGATCTGATGCGCGTGGCGGTCGCGTCGGGGCTGTGCCCGATTGTGCGCGTCGCCGACCTGCAATACGCGCTGATTGCCCGGGCGCTCGATTGCGGCGCCCAGGGCGTGCTGCTCCCGCGCGTAGAATCGCCGGAGCTGCTCGAGAAGGCCGTGAGCTGGACCCGCTTTCCGCCGATGGGCACGCGCGGCTACGGACTCGCTGCCCCCCAGCTCGATTACGAACCCATCTCGATTCCGGATGCCATTGCCCACGTGAACGCCAACGTGCTGGTGGTGTTGCAGATCGAAACGCGCACGGCGCTCGAGCGGATCGACGAGCTGCTGTCGGTGCCGAACATCGATGCCGTGCTCATCGGGCCGGGGGACCTGTCGATTTCCCTCGGCGTGCCGGGCCAGTTCGATCATCCGCAATTTGTCGCGGCCGTCGAAACGATCCGCGATCGCTGCGAGCGCGCCGGTATCGCGCCCGGCATGCACTTGCGGTCGCTCGACCTCGGGAAGCAGTGGCGAGGCCGGGGCCTGCGTCTGCTCAGTTGCAACAGCGACCTCGGGTTCCTGCTCGACAAGGCTACCGAGACCGCGGCGGCGCTTCGAGATTGATCGCGGAATTTCGCCGATCTGTTTCACGGGACGCCGACTACGCGGATCAAAAGACCTTTTCACGGGACGCGGATTACGCGGATTACGCGGATCAAAGAGACCTCTTCACGGGACGCGGATTACGCGGATTACGCGGATCAAAGAGACCTCTTCACGGGACGCGGATTACGCGGATTACTCGGATCAAAGAGACCTCTTCACGGGACGCGGATTACGCGGATTACGGGGATCAATGAGACCTCTTCACGGGACGCGGATTACGCGGAATTACGCGGATCAAAGCAATCAGCAGTGATCCGTGAGATCCGCGAGATCCGCGTCCCGTGAAAAAACGTGATCCGTGAGATCCGCGTAATCCGCGTCCCGTGAAAAACCGTGATCCGCGTGATCTGCGTCCCGTTGAAAAAGCATGATTAGAGACCCGCGATTCGCGTCCCGTGAAAAAAAGCGAAGCTCCGCCAGATCCGCGCCATAAAATGTGCGTTGAGTTGATCCGTTAGATCCGTGATCCATGTCGACCCCTGTCGCCGATCCGCACGCCGGCCAGCCAGTGCTGCACCTCGGCCCCAAGCCGGACGCCGCGCGGCTTTCAGCGATCTTGATTCACGGAAGGGGAGCCTCGGCCGAGGACATCCTCGGCCTGGCTCGCGAGTTCGGCGTGACCGATGTGGCCTATCTTGCGCCGCAGGCCGCCGGCAATTCGTGGTATCCGTATTCATTTCTCACGGCGCTCTCGCAGAACGAGCCGTGGCTCACGTCCGCACTTGGCGTGGTCGGCGGGCTCCTGCAGGCGCTCGCCGAGCAGGGCGTTCCCTCCGACCGTGTCGTGATTCTGGGCTTCTCTCAGGGTGCGTGTCTCACGCTGGAGTTCGCCGCGCGCAATGCGAGGCGATACGCCGCGGCGATCGGTCTCAGCGGTGGACTGATCGGTCCGCCAGGCACGCCGCGGGTCTACCCGGGCTCGCTCGACGGCACGCCGGTGTTCCTGGGATGCAGCGATGTCGATGCGCACATTCCCGTCGATCGCGTCCGCGAATCGGCCGCTGTCTTGCGCACGATGAAGGCGAGCGTGGACGAGCGGATCTACCGGGGGATGGGCCACACGGTCAACGACGACGAGATCGGGGCCGTCACGGCGCTCCTGCAGAGGGGCGCGCAACTTTAGTTGCGCGTCACGGACTTCAGGACAGCAGTAGGGCGCCGAGGACGCCCAGGTATCCTGCGCCCGCGTAGGCGGCGACGACGAATGCTCGCCCGCGCGCGGAGGTCACGCGCCACGCCGTCGCCGGATGAACGCAGAAGGCCAGGCCGCGACCGATCAGCAGTTCGACTGACATGCGCTACGCAAACGCAAGAACTCAGCCAGGGACATTTGGCGATTCATTGAGCAAAAACAGAATTGTCGTCCGCCGCGCCCGCGCCTATTGTCTGCCGGGGAGAGACCTTCTCGAGAAAGTTTGAAGTCTGACGTGGGAAGGCTGAAGTGGGGAAGTCTGAAGCTGGAAGTGTGAAGTGGAAGTGTGAAGTGGAAGTCTGAAGCTGGAAGTGTGAAGTGGAAGTGTGAAAGAGGATGCACAACTTCGCACTTCACTTCACCCTTCCACTTCACGCTTCCTGCTTCAACCTTCCTGACTTCAGACTTCCCACGTCAGACTTCAAACTTTCACCCGTCGCCTCGCGTCCGAGCGCGCGAGGCGATATCGATCAGCGGTCCTGTCATCGCCGTCGTGACGAGCGCCATCAGGACCAGCATCGTGAACATGCGCGGCGACAGAATCCCGAGGTCGTAGCCGACGTTGAGCGCGACGAGCTCCATCAGGCCGCGTGTGTTCATCAGCGCGCCGAGCACGAATGCGTCGTGCCAGCTCGACCCCGACCACCGCGCGGCCAGCATGCTGCCGAGGAGCTTGCCCGCCACCGCCGTCAGGATGATCCCCACGCACACCGCCCAGCTCGCCGCGTCGTTCAACAGGCCGATCTGGGTTCGAAGTCCGGTGTAGGCGAAGAAAATGGGCAGCAGGAAGACCGAGCTCAAGCTCTCGAGCCGTTCGCGCAGCTGCTGGCGAAGCTCCCGGCTGGGCGGCATGATCGCGCCCGCGAGAAAGGCGCCGAAGAGTGCGTGGATGCCGATGACCTCCGTCAGGAGCGCCGAGGCCAGCAGCACGATGAGCACGTGCGCCGTCCGTCCCCGGCTGAGCGGTCCGCTGGCGTGCTCGAACAGCCGCGCGAGCCACGGCCTCACCGCCCACACCATGGCGGCCATGAAGAGCGCCAGCGCGCACACCATGAACGCGAGTGTTCCCCCGATCCCGCCCGCCGTGACGAGCGTGACCACCATCGCCAGCAGCACCCACGCCGTCACGTCGTCGACGGCGGCGCAGGCCAGGGCCGTCGTGCCAAGAGGCGTTCGCGTCAAACCGCGCTCCTCGATGACGCGCGCGAGCACCGGAAACGCCGTGATGCTGAGCGCGATGCCCATGAAGAGCGCGAACGAGTGGAATGGCACGCCCGCCGGGGCATAGTGCGGAAAAAGCGCCAGCGCGGCCCCTACGCCGAGCAGGAACGGAACGACGATGCTGAAGTGGCTGACGGCGAGCGCCGTCGGCGCGCGCTGCCGGAGATGCGCCACGTCGACATCGAGGCCGACGCTGAACATGAACAGGATGACGCCGACCTGGCTGAGGAGCCGCAGGGTGTCGAGCGAGGACGCCGGGAACAGAAACGTGAAGGCTGCCGGCCAGAGCTGCCCGACGAGCGACGGGCCGAGCAGCAATCCGGCCGCGATCTCGCCGACAACGGCCGGTTGCCTCAGCGCGCTGGCGAGGCTGCCGCCCATCTGCGTCGCGAGGATGATGACGAGCAGTTGGATGATGAGGAGTGCAAGCGGGCGACGAAGGACTTGAGCCGGGGACGGCGGCGAAGCACCAGCAGCACTGTCGATGGTCGCCACGTGCGAGGCTGGGAACCAGCTCCCTCCGAGGTGGAGCAGCCCGGCGATCGCCGCGATGGAGGTCGCGATGACGATCGTGTAAACGAGGACGCGCCTTTGCATGGATAATGTCGGGCTCGGAGACGTGCTTACTTTACTCGCAGGGGACGAATTGGTAGATAAAGGTGCCAGGGGGCCAGGGGGCCAGGGCCCGGGTGCTTAGAGTGCCAGGGTGCCAGAGTGCCCGAGTGCCTGGGTGCGGGCTCGCGTACTGTGGCACTGTGGCACTGTGGCATTTTGGCACCCTTGCACCCTAAGCACCCAGGCACTCGGGCACTCTGGCACCCTAGCACTCTGTCCTTGCGGTTGGGCTGGCGCAAGCCGCTGACTTACACTTTGTTGGGAAAGGAGAGTTGTACATGGCTGACGCAGTGGTCACGCGGGAGCGGTTGATCGATCTCTTGAACGAGGATCTTGCCCGGGAATACCAGGCCATCATCGCCTACGTCGTCTACTCGCAGGCGCTGAAGGGCGCCGCGTACATGAATATCGCGGCGGAACTGGAAGTGCACGCCGGCGAAGAGCTGCAGCACGCGATCACGATCGCGCGGCACATCGACTACCTTGGCGGGATGCCGACCGGGAGCGCGAAGCCCGTCGTGCTCAGCGAGAAGGCCGAAGTGATGCTGCGGGCCGACCTCGACAACGAGAACGACACCATCAAGAACTATCGCGAGCGCCTCAAGCAGTGCGAGGCGCTCCAGGAGTACGCGATCGCCGAGGACATCCGCGAGATCCTGCGCCAGGAGCAGGAGCACCAGGTGGATCTGGCGACGGCGCTCGGCGAAGACGCGCCCAATGTCTCGCACCTGCGGGGCCTCAGCAAGAAGAAGCGGCGGTAAGGCGCGGAAAACGCCCGCGCCGCGGCGGTCCTCACGAAGCCTGATCGATCTGCGGCGTGGGCGGTTCTTACTTGCGCACGTACTTCTTGATCATCTTCGGCCCTACCTCGGCGCCGAAGATGTTCCGTTCGCGTCGGCGGCGACGCCTTCGGCACCGCTCGTAGCCGACGTGTCCGCGTTCTCCACGGGATCCGGAATGAAGGCCGCGACCTTGCCGTCGCGCGCGCTTCCGACGCGAATGCCTCGCTTCCATCCCGGGTTGCGCTTGGTGTTGGATTCGGAGTCGGCGCCATAGAGCACGTCGTTCTTGTCTATGTAGATTCCGCTCAGCCGGCTGAACTGCTTCCATTCCGCCAGGAACGTCCCGTCCTGGTCGAAGATCTGGAGCCGGTTGTTCGCGCGGTCCGCCACGAACAGGCGTCCTTTCGAATCGAACGCGATCGCGTGCGGGACGTTGAACTCGCCCGGCGCCGATCCGAGCTTGCCCCACGTCTTGATGAACTTGCCGTCTTTCGCGTATTTGACGATGCGCATGTTCGACCCGGCGTCGTGCCCGTCAGCGACGAAGATGTCGCCGTTTGGTGCGACGGCCACGTCTGACGGCTGGTTGAGCTCGTCGAGCCCGGCTCCCGCGACACCAGCCTTCCCGAGTGTCAGGAGGAGCTTCCCGTCCGGGCTGAACTTGAAGACCTGGTGTCCTTTGCCGTCTTTGCCCTGGGCGTCGGTGACCCAGACGTTGCCGCCCGCGTCGACGTGAAAGCCGTGCGGGAACACCATCAGTCCGGCCCCGAACGTCTTGAGCAGCTTGCCGGACGGATCGAACTCGAGGATGGGCGGAAGGTTCGAGCCCAAACAAGTATTCGCACCACACCGCTCGGCGACCCAGATGTGGCCGTTGGGCGCGACGTCGACCGCGCTCGTCGATCCCCAGGTTCTGCCTTCCGGCAGCTGACCCCATTTTTCGATCGTGGTGTACGGGTTCGGCTGGCCGGTGAGCGGCGCGCCCGCCACGACGACGAGCCCGGCCGCCACGACGATCGGAGTCCACGTCCGCCAGGTAAGTGCTTGTGTTGCCTGCATGGCGCGCCAGTATACTGCAGCCGGGCCCCCGTTTTGGCGAGAGAGGAGTGAGGCCATCCGAGACGTGAGGGCGCTGTCGATCGAGGCACTCTGGCAGGACGCGCGCCATGCGCTCCGCGCCATGCGGATGCGTCCGTCGTTCACCGCCATCGCCGTCGTGACCCTGGCGTTCGGCATCGGCGTGAACGTCGCGTCGTTTGCGGTGACCTACGGCATTCTCATTCGTCCTCTCCCATACCGCGACCCGTCGAGGGTCGTCGTCTTGAACCTGCTCTTTGCCGACGGCAATGACCAGGGGTTTTCGCCGCGAGCGCTTCGAGATTGGTTGCCGCGCCTGCGCACGGTCGACCTCGCGGCCGGCTACTACAGGCGTGAGGTGACCGTTCGGTCCGGTGTGGACAGCTCCGTTGTGCCCGCTGCCCTCGTTACGGATCAGTTCTTCGAAGTCCTGGGCACGCCGGCTGAATGGGGACACGCGCGGGTCGATGCCGACCGGCCAGAGGTCGTCGTCGGCGGGCGCGTGGCCGGTCAGACTCTGCGCGGCGACCCGGCGGCAGGGGTGGGCGCTCTTTTGTCAGTCAGTGACACGAGCCGCACGATCAATGGAATCATGCCGTCAGATTTCGCTTTCCCTGACGATCAGACCGGTCTGTGGCTGCCGTCGCAGGTGTTGAAGCCGGACGCCAGGCCGGAAGGCTCGGGGTACTCACGGATCGTGGCGCGTCTCAAGCCGGGCGTGACGATCGCTCAGGTCCGTGACGACGCGAACCGAGTACGCCTCGAGCTCAACCCCAAGAGCACCGACACCGTCACGGTCGCGGTTCTTGGTGAGTCCGTCGTCGGGGGACTGGGCCGGTTGCTGACGATTGTGCTCGCTGGTTCGCTGCTGGTACTGCTCGTCGCGTGCGCGAACGTAGCCACCATGTTCATCGGTCGTGATGTCGCACGCCAGCGGGAGCTCGCCGCGCGCATGGCGCTTGGTGCGACGGCGGCTCAGCTCGTCCGCAGTGTCTGCGTCGAGACGTTACTCATCGCCATGATGGCGTCGCTCGCCGGGATGGCGTTGGGCGCCGGCGCGCTCGAGGCATTCGTCAAGCTGGCCTCCGGCTCCATGTCAGGACTTCACCGCGTGGAAATGGGGCTTCCCGTTGCCGCCGCCATTGCCATGTTGACGCTCGTCGTGACGATGCTCTGTGGAGCGGTGCCGGCCTGGCATGCGGCTCGGGCTGATTTCAGCCCGTTCCTGCGCGCGAACACGGCATCGCGTCCCCGTGCCTGGCGTGTCCGCTTTGCCCTTGTCGTCGCGCAGATTGCACTCTCGTGCGTGCTCCTGATCGGAGCCGGACTGCTGGCCCGCACCGTGTCTGTGCTGATGCATGAGGACCACGGGGTTGAGCCCAGGGGCGTGCTCGAGGCGAAGGTCGTGCTCTCGGACACCATGCTGTTCCGTGGGAGCGGACGGGAGGCGTTCGTAACGACCTTGCTCGAGCGCGTTCGAGCGATGCCGGGCGTTCAGCACGCCGGGTTCGGGACGAACCTGCCGCCGCGCCCGGCGCTCGTCACCATGGCCGTCGACTTCGTCTCGGACGCCAGAACGGAGCGCCGGTTCCTGAAGGTCGGTTCCGCCACCCCCGGCTATCTTCGAGCGATGGGTGCGCGGTTTGTCGCCGGCCGGGACTTTGACGGCGCTGACGCCGGGTCTGGAGCCGCCGTGGTGATCTTGAGTGAATCGGCGGCGCGTTTCTACTTCGCCGCCGAAGATCCTGTGGGTCGAACCATATCGCGGCTCCCGGCCGTCTTCGGGATGACGGCAAGTCCCAGGGTTGTCGGCGTCGTTCGAGACATCAAGTACCGAGGGCCTCGATTCGCCGGCGACGAGTGCGATCTACATCCCGTGGGGGCTTCGTCCTTTTGGAAGCGGCTATCTGATTGTTCGGACCGCCGGCGACCCGATTCGCCTGGCCCCCGACATACGTCGCGCGGCTCAGGTTCTCGATTCCACTGTGCCCGTGCCGGAGGTACAGCTGCTGGAGGATGCGATCGCCCAATCGATCGCGAATCGAAGAGTTCGGGCGCTGCCCGCGGTCGGCTTTGGTCTGCTGGCACTCGGTGTGGCCTTTGTCGGGCTGCTCGCCACCCTGTCGACGCTCGTTGCCGAGCAGCGGCGGGATCTGGCCATTCGCTCGGCGCTCGGCGCTTCGCCATGGCAACTCACGACGATGATACTGACCAAGGGAATGGCGCTGACCGTGGTGGGCCTTGTATTGGGTCTCGGTCTCGGGCGCGCGGCAGCGCAGGGCCTGTCCACTCTCTTGTATCGTGTCAGCCCCTTCGACATGATGACGTTCGCAGGCGCCGCCCTTGTGATTGGCGGGGGCGCGATGCTGACGACGTACTTCGCCGCGTTGCGCGCGCGCGGCGTCGACCCGCTGGTTGTCCTGAGGGACGAATGAGAGCGGCTCCCGGTGGCGCGCCCTGACGCAGCTGATTGTGGCGGTGCGCGTCTACGGTCGGCGCGATCGTCCAGAGGTGCCCCCATGACACTCGCGACAGATTTCAGGTCGGCCGCCAGGAACGTTCGTCGCGGCCGCTGGTTGTCGGCGGCCGTCGTGTCGATCCTCGCCGTGGCGATCGGAGCCGTCACGGCGATCTTCAGCATCGCGCATGCCGTCCTCATCAGGCCGCTGCCGGTCGTCGAGCCCGATCGCGTCATGCTCCTGTGGGGGCGCGACGATGCCCGTTCGCAGCAAGTCGTGGAGGTGTCGCTTCTGGATCAGCGCGCGTGGCTGGCCGGCCAGAAGAGCTTCACCGCGATCGAGCTGTTCGGATCGGTGAACTGGGGCGAACTGCACGTCACCGGCCCGGGACAGCCGTTTCGCGCCGTCCAGAACACGGTGTCGGCGGGATTCTTCGACGTGCTCGGCGCGCGGCCGATGATCGGGAGGACCTTCCGCCCCGCGGACGACTTTCGCGGTGCACGCGCGACCGTGGTGTTGAGCGCAGACGTCTGGCGACAGCAGTTTTCGTCCGATCCCTCCGTCGTCGGGCGGCTATTGACTGTTGGTACGGGCACGAAGGTCGGTGCCTTCGAAGTGATCGGCGTTATGCCGCCGGACTTCCACATTCCCGCGGGCGCGCAGGTGTGGACCGCGCTCGGGGCCGCGCTCGGGGCCAGCGCCGCCGAAAACGGATGGCAGGTTGACGGTGTCCGCGCAATGTACGCCATCGGCCGGCTGGCGCCCGGCGCGACCGTCGAGCACGCCGTTGCCGAGCTCTCGACCATCGCTCGCAACGAGGAGCTGAAGAAAGGGATGGCAAACACGTCGATGGTGGTGGTGGCGACCCCGTTGACGACGCACTTGCTCGGTCCCGCTCGTCCGGCGCTGCTCGCGATCGGCGGCGCCTCGGGCGCGCTGCTGCTGATTGCGTGCGCCAACGCGGCCGCGCTGCTGCTGGTTCACGGCGCGGCAAGGACGCGCGAAGTGGCCGTGAGATTCGCCCTCGGCGCGCGGCGGCTGCAGGTCGTCCGGCAGTTGTTCTGCGAATCGATCGTGCTGTCGCTGATCGCAAGCGTCCTCGGTGTCGGTCTCGCATACGTGAGCTTCGGAGCGATCGTGTCGCTCGCTCCGATCGAAGTGCCTCGCCTCGACGATGCAGCGATTGACGGCCGCGCTTTGGTATGTGCTCTGGTCCTGTGCCTGGGGACCGCCGTTCTGGTCGGGCTTTTGCCTGCCTGGCGGCACAGCGGCGCCGCGCCCGTCGCCGGACTTCTCGAGCGTTCGCGGTCGGCGACCGCGGCGTCCTCTGCCGCGCGCGCACGCAAGCTCCTGGTGGCGGCGCAACTCGCGGCGGTGGTGGTGCTGCTGACGGCTGCCGGACTGTTCATCCGCAGCTTCAACGCGCTCCTTCGACTCGATCTCGGCTTCGATCCCCGGGGCGTGCTGACGTTCAACCTCGGATTCTCGGAAGAGAAGCACGATACGAAAGAGAAGCAGTGGGCGCTAGTCGATGCCGTGCTCGACAGCGCACGGCGGCTGCCGGGAGCGATTGCCGCTGGTGCGGTGTTTCAGCGGCCCTTCGCGCATGGCGCGATCGGCATGGACACCAACGTCATCATCGAAGGGCAGCCGCTCGCTTCCGAGAGTGCGAGCCGTAACCCGATACTCAACTGGGAAGTTGCCACGCCGGATTATTTCCGCGCCATGGACATTCGACTGCTGCAGGGCAGGCTCTTCGAGGAGCGCGACACCCTGAAGTCGCCGCTGGTGGTCATCGTCGGGCAGTCGCTGGCCGCGCGGCTGTGGCCGGGACAGGATCCGATAGGCAGGCGCATGCTGACAGAAGCCCAGGAAGGAAAGGAGCCACCATGGCAGACGGTCGTCGGGGTCGTTGAAGATGCCAGGTATCGCGAAGTCGAAACGCCGCGGTTCGACCTGTATCTGCCGTACCGGCAAGCGCCCAATCCGGTCGAGCACTTCATGGTGCGCCTGTCGGGCGATCCGCGTGCGGCGGTCCCGGCGCTGAGGAGCGCCGTCGCCGCGCTCGATCCCGGGGCGAGGGTCGACGGAATCTCGACGATGGAGGAAGTCGTCGGCCGGGCATTCGCGCCGTGGCGGTTCAGCAGCATCGTCGTGTCCGCGTTCGCGGCGATCGCCTTGACGTTCGCCGCCGTCGGAATCGCCACGCTGGTGGCCTTCGCGGTGACCGAGCGCACACGCGAGATCGGCGTCCGAGTCGCGCTCGGCGCGCAGACCCGCGACGTCGTCGTGCTCGTCGCGAGCGAAGGCGCGTGGGTTGCGCTGGCCGGACTCGCATTCGGCGTGCTCGCCGCCTGGATCCTGCGACGGTCGGTTGAGTCGATGCTGTTCGGCGTCGCGCCGGACGACGCGCTGACCTTCGGCGGCGTGGCGCTGCTGCTCGGCATCGTGTCCCTGTTGGCCGCCTATCTCCCAGCGCGAAGCGCCGCGCGCATCGATCCGGCCGCGGCCCTGCGCGCGGAATAGCGCGCGCTCGGAAGGACACATGGGCACCGTATGGCACTAACCGAATTCGTCGCTGAGCTGCGGCAGGATGTCGGCTATGCGTTGCGCCTGCTGCGACGCACGCCCGGTTTTGCCGCCGTCGCGGTTACCACGCTCGCGCTGGGCATCGGGGCGACCACCTCGATGTTCACCATCGTCGATGCGGTTCTCTTGCGTCCTCTGCCATTCGTTGAACCGCAGCGGCTCGTCATGATTCAGCCCACGTCCGGGTTCGCGTCTCTCCCCGGCATATCTGCATCATTGGCGTCTCGAGAGCCGGACCTTTCACGATATGGCCGGGTGGCAGGATGTGCGCGTCATCCTGACGGGGCATGGTGAACCGCTCGAAGTGCTTGCCGACCAGGTCACAGCGAATTTCTTTGCCATGCT
This sequence comes from uncultured Acidobacteriota bacterium, assembly GCA_963771395.1. Classification (GTDB taxonomy): domain Bacteria; phylum Acidobacteriota; class Vicinamibacteria; order Vicinamibacterales; family 2-12-FULL-66-21; genus DATBJJ01. The sequence goes on from CAVYTY010000002.1 coordinate 102,173, forward strand.
TGGCACTCCCGCCGTCGTCGGCCGCACCTTCACCGCCGGAGCGGACCTGAGCCACGTCGAACCCGAGATCGTTTTGAGCCACGGACTCTGGCAGCGGCGATTCGCAGGGGATCCGGACGTCGTCGGCAAAGCCGATCGCGCTCGACGGAGAGAGCCTTACGGTCGTAGGGGTCATGCCTGACGGCTTCACCATACGCACCACCGAGCTGTCCGAATCACGCGCGGAGCTCTGGGTCCCCATTGCGATTGGTCCCCGATGATCGGGCCGGGATGGGTGGCATGCTCAATGTCGTCGGCCGACTTGCTCGAGGCGTCACGCTGGACCAGGCGCACGACAGAACTCACCCTGATCGCCGGGCAGATTGTAAAGGCGCATCCCTCCTACAGTGAGGGGTGGGGCGTCGGCGTCGTTCCTCTTCTGTCGGCCACGGTGAAGGACGTGCGCCTGGCACTTCTGGTGCTGTTCGGCGCGGTCGGGATCCTGCTGCTGATCACGTGCACCAACGTAGCGAACCTGGTCTTGAGTCAGGTTGCCCGACGGCAGACGGAGCTGGCGATCCGGTCCGCGCTCGGCGCGTCACGCGGACGGCTGGCGCGGCAGTTGCTGACCGAGAGCTTCGTTATCGCAGGTGCCGGCGGCATGTTCGGCGTGGTGTTGGCGGTCTGGGGAACACAGCTGCTCATGTCTGCCATTCCCGCAGGTCTGGATCTTCCCCGGACGCGCGAGATCGGTGTCGACCTGCGAATCCTCGCCTTCGCATTCCTCGTCACGATCCTCACCGCAGTCGTGTTCGGACTGGTGCCTTCGATCACCTCAGCACGATCGGCATCGCATCCGGCGCTCCGCGAGGCGCCGCGCGGCTTAGCGAGTCGCCGCCGCAACCGGCTTGGAGAAGCTCGCCATCGTGTCGCAGGTGGCGCTGGCGGTGATCCTTCTCGTCGGTGCCGGCCTTCTCGGACGCAGCTTCTGGAAACTGACCGGCGTGCAGCCCGGATTCCAGCCGGACCAGGTCCTGACGATGCGGACCACTCTCCCCGTTTCCAAGTACGAGTCCGATAGCCGCATCCGTGTCTTCGGCAGCGAGCTCCTGGAGCGGATCAAGAATCTGCCGGGCGTCCGCGCGGTCGGGTCTATCAACTACCTGCCCATGAGCAACGTCGGTCGCGCAGGCTTTTTCGATATCGAGGGACGTCCGCAGGTCCGTCCTGGAGGACCGGCCCAGCTCATGGACCAATGTCGTTGGAGGGCGCTATTTTGAAGCCATGGGAATTCCACTCCTTCGCGGGCGTGTTCCGGGTGCCACGGATACCGAGACGACCGAGCCAGTCTTCGTCATCGACCAGAGGCTCGCGCGCCTCTACTGGCCGGGTCAGGATCCGATCGGCAGCACGTCTCGTTTGGCGCAGGAGGAGGTGGAGGGCTGTCAGGCGAGATCGTCGGCGTCGTGGGGAGCGTGCGATGGATTGGCGCGGCCACGAGTCCCCCACCGACAACGTATTTCTGGTTTCCCCAGGATCCCGGCCGCGAGCTCACGATCGTCGCGCACACTGTCGGGAGTCCCGTTGACATGGCCGCTGCCATCGCGGCCCAAGTCAAGGCGATTGATCCCAACAGCCGGTTGCAGAGATTCGGCCGATGCGTGATTTCGTGTCCGACGACCTTGCGCGCCCGCGGTTCACGATGCTGCTGCTCGGTGGCTTCGCCGTTGCGGCTCTCCTTCTGGCGGCGGTCGGCGTCTACGGCGTGATCGCCTTCGGGGTGACGCAGCGCACGCGGGAGATCGGCGTCCGTATCGCTCTCGGTGCGCAACGTGCGTGACGTGCTCCGACTGGTCATGCGGCGAGCCGCGCTTCTCATTGGCACTGGCCTCGCAATCGGGATCGTGTCGGCGTTTGCGCTCGAGCCGCGTCGTGGCAGGACCTTTCTACGGGATCACGCCGACCGATCCCGCGACGCTGCTGGCAGTGGCGCTCTTCCTGGCGGCCGTCGCGATACTTGCGACCTACTTGCCCGCTCGGAGTGCCGCGCGGGTTGACCCGATAGTAGCGCTGAGAGCCGAGTAACGCTGCCAAAAACAGCAAGTGCCGCCGCGCAGCGGAGTAAGCGGGCGATTGACCTCCCCCGCGGCGTCGTCGGTTCGATTCCTGTTCGGCTCACCATCTTTCATCAGCACTCTCGGACGGCGCCAAGTAGTTGAAAAGTGGTGCCGTTACGGCGGTTCGATTGAATCGATTTCCGTCGAACGCGATTCCTTCCGGGAAGAACAGCTGCTGCAGCCGCTGCTTGTAGTCGAGCGACGCCTGCACCCACAGGTCTGACGCGCGCGGCAGAATGCGTTCTGCGAACGCCAGGATGCCCTCTACGTCGAGTTCATCGACGGCCTCGGCGTGATGGTCGATCTTGGCGAGCGTCAGCTCCTCGCGCAGCTTGTCGCGTTGCCGGCCGTAAGTCGTGACGTCGATCGCCTCCGCGTAGAGGAACGCCTCGTCCAGCTTGTCCAGCTTCTGCTGGATGGCACTCACCCGCCGTTGCTGTTCCGTCGTCCGGTCCTTCGCTTCAGCCCGACGCTGCTCCCACACGCAGAGGATTCGATCCTTGACCAGCCGCATGTAGCCAGGCGTTGGCTGCAGGAGTGCCAGCTCGTCGACGAACGCACCTTCCAGCGTCGCCTTGCTCACGTTCACCGCGCGGCACTGACGCTGACAGTGGTAATACGCGTAGTGGCCGTTCCGGCCCTTCGACCAGCTGCCGGTGAGCGGCCGGCCGCACGCCTCGCAGCGCACGAAGCCGCGCAGCGGGAAGTCCGGGTGATTCCGCTGTCGCGGACCGGCCACGACGACGCGGCCATCGAGAACAGCCTGAGCGCGATAGAACGTGGCCTCGTCGATCAGCGGCTCGAAGTCGCCGCGGGTTGACACGCCATAGTCCGGGCTCTCGACCCTGCCGACGTAAATCGAGTTCCGCACCATCTGGCCGAAGCTTTGCGGCGAGAGGACCAATCCACGCCGCGTGCGCAAGCCGGCCTCGGTCATTCGGGCAATGACTTCTTGCTTTGTAAATCGTCCCGTTGCGAGTTCCTCGAACGCACGCGCGATGAGCGGCGCGCGTTCCGGGTCCGGCACCAGACTCTTGCCAGACCATTTCGGCGCGTTCAGATATCCGATGGGCGCAGGAAAGGTCCATCGGCCGAGTTCAAGTGCGGCGCGCATACCGGCGCGCGTGCGGTCAGAGCGCACGTCGTTGTCGAACTGCGCGAACGACGCCAGCACCCCTTCCATCAACTTGCCGGTGGACGTGTCGTCGATCGGCTCGGTCGCCGACCGCAGGGAGATGCCGAGGGATTTCAGGTGCGCGCGGAGCGCAAAATGGTCGTATTTCTCGCGGGCGAACCGCGTGAGGTTGTACACGACCACGAAGTGAACCTTGCCCTTGCGTGTCCGGCAGTACTTCAGCAGGTTCTGAAGCTGACTGCGGTCCGTGGTCTTGGCGCTCTCGCCTTCCTCGTGGAACCGTTCGAGGATCTCGTAGCCCTGGCGGCGGCAATACTCTTCGCACGCGCGCAACTGCGTTGGCAGGCTGAGGTTCTCGGTCTGCTCCTTCGTGCTGACGCGAACGTAGATCACCGCGCCGACCATCAGCGGCAGATTAGACCCAATCGTGGGCGCGGGCAAGGTGTGTCGAGACGGCACCGTGATTACCCAGGAATCCGACGGCTCTCCACGAACATCTCGACCACGACCTGCGCCATCGTCTCGGCGTGCCGACGAATCAGTTCGATGTCCTGATCAGTCAGCGTGTCGGCCTCATCGCCGAGCAGCTCGCGGCACCGCGCAATCGAGATCGGTTCCGGCCGGTCATCCTCACGATCAACGAAGTCCATGGAACTCCCCCAGAAGGGCGATTCATGACGATTCGTGTCGTGCTGGATTGCGCGCTCCAGCGCGCCGACTTGGAGTCGGCGCGTCGATGTCCGTGGAGCGCGGATGCAGGCGTGACGCCGACAACAATACGCATGACGTGAGGTCAGGCGCGGTGGTCGCACGAGCTCGCGACCGGGCGATCGATCAGTTACTTGTTGAAGGGGCTGCAGCGTAGCTCTGAGAGCGATGGTTGCAGCGCTCCGCGTCGGATGCGACTGCGGAGAGGGTGCGTGATGGCACCGACGAGATCTTCACCATACGTCTGCTGGCTGCTCTGGTCAATACGGAAAAATGCAACGAGCTTCCTCGGCCATCACATAAGTGCTACCTTCGAGCTGCGCGCAGGTGTCGTCAAGGCCCGCAGGCCCGCACAGCGGGTCGGAGCGTAGCGAAGAGCCTTGACGAGACCGAGCACAGCTCGACGCTTACGATGTGATGGCCGAAGCAGCGCGAAGTACTTTCGCAGATGTGTGTTGAAAGTGCAGTGCGATCCCCGCGTGATCTGCAGCGTGTATGCACGTGACAACGCACGTGCAAACGGCGCGCAGATCGCTCGAACATTCGGCGAGTGATCGCGACACCGACACCGGGGCGTGAGCAACCCTCCGGGACGGCCTCGGGGCGGCTGTCGCGATAAACCCGGGGGGTTGCTCACGCCCCCGCTCCATCAGTGACGCCGCGCTAAGTGCGTTTCGTGCGCGGCACAGAACGCCGCGCTTGTTGTTCTGCCTCTCAGCCTGCAAGTCGTCGGCGTGGAGAGACTTGCGAGAGAAGCACTCGCGGACAGTGTTTCATCGACCATCGGTTTCGACTGACAACTTAGCGTTCCCGAACTGCGCCAACCACCGCTCTTTGTCGCGGCCCCCCTCGCGGCGTCAGCCGTTTCCAAGTCAGAATCTGAAACCAGGGTGGGAAGGTGCTCCGGAATTCGCGCGGATCCGCATCCGAAATGCCCTCAGGATCTGACCGATCTTGTGGCGCAGGCCTGTGCGGTCGGCGGAAGCAATGACACCCGGCAAGGGTGGCGTGAGCGACCTCGGCTGTGGCCGCGGGCATGATCGCAGATTCGGTCAAATCTCGTGGTCGCTCACGCCATGGTCAACGTGCTGGCGCGAAGATGACCGGCGGACCAATTAGACTGGTCGGCGAAGGCCGCCGACCCCGGGGCAGCCTCGCAAGTGCCTGAGATTTCGATACCTAGAAGAATCGCAAGGTCTCCTGTCGTTGGCGATTTTCGGATCAACGACTGGCGCGGGCAGGACCACCTGAGGGGGAACACCACGCGCGACCTCCCGTTCCCCCCTCCGTTCCCCCGATTCCGCGTCCACTGCTCCTCAACGGTCCGTGCGGCCGGGTTGTGCAACCGACCGGACGATTGACCAGCGAACTCCGGTCTTCTACTCTTCGCTGACGGGAACCATTAGCGCAGGGTCTCCGGCTTGCGCCGGGCAAGTCAAACGAAGCGAAGGCAATCCAATGGCCGAACTAACCAAGGCAGCGCAAGGCACCTTCGACGAGCTGCTCGCGGGTGTCGAGCCCGATCTCGCCGCCATCGCGCGGCGCTTACGGGCCATAGTCCGGGCCGTTGACGTGCGCACGGTTGAGACCGTGCGGCTCGGCGACAACGCCGCCACCTATGGCGTCGGGCCGAAGAAGATGACCGACGGCTACGCCTATATCATGCCGATGCGCGGCTACATCAATCTCGGCTTCTATCAAGGGGCAGTACTGGCGGACCCCGGACGGCTGCTGGAAGGCACCGGAAAGGGGCTGCGTCACGTAAAAATGCGCTCACTGGCCGATGCCAACCGGCCCCGTGTTCGGGCGCTGGTGGCAGCGGCACTCGTCCGGCGACGGAGTGGTGCCACCGATCGGGCCCGGGCGTCCACTCCGCGCCACTCGAGGTGAGCAGGATCAACGTCGAATCGGCCACAGCCCGACGGCGCCGTGCACATCCGGCCTGCGCCAGAGACTCTGCGTGTCAGGCGCCCTGACGTGCCTGCAAGGACTTTCCACCACCATTGGGCCTGAACACGCGCGAAGCGTCCTACCGCGATTTCTTTGACTCCGCCAAAGGTGCCGTCGCGAGGGCCGAACGGTCGAACCCGGACGAGGCTGGGCTGTGAACGGGCGCAGGCACATGTTGACAGGCGACCGCTTCATAGGTACCTTGCCAACATATGACCGACGTGCTGTACGGTAGCCTTGGCCTCATCATTCTCAAGACGCTCGAAGCGCTCGGCCCGCTCCACGGGTATCGCATCGCCAGACGGATCGAGCAGATCAGCGGCGATCACCTGGCGCTGAATCAAGGCACGCTGTATCCGGCGCTGCTCAAACTGGAGCAGGCAGGCTGGGTGAGGTCATCGTGGGGAGAATCTGACAGCGGGCGCGCGGTCAAGATCTACGCGCTCACCCGGGCCGGCCGGAAACACCTCGCGGCGGACGAGGCGGCCTGGCAACACGCGACCGGCATTGTCGCGCGGTTCTTCAAGATTCAGGATGAGCGATCGTGACTACCCTGCGAATCCTTCTCGCGCGCCTGCTCGGTCTCTTTGGCGGCGATGCGAGACGTGAACGGGAGCTGCGTGCCGAGATCGACGGGCACATCGCCGAGGCGGCCGGCGAGTACGTGCGCCAGGGCATGACGCCTGAGGAGGCACGTCGCCTGGCGTTGCGCCAGTTCGGCGGCGTCACCCAGACCGTCGAAGCCCATCGCGCTCAACGCCGTTTCACGTTCTTCTCCACGCTTGCGTCAGGACCTTCACTACGCCGGGCGGACGCTCGTCCGTGCGCCCGGCTTCGCGATCGTCGCCATCTTGACGCTGGCGATCGGGATTCTCGGGAATACGACGGTCTTCAGCGGAGTGAACGCCATCCTGTACACGCCGCTGCCCACAAAGCAGCCGGAGCAAATCGCCCAGGTCCTGTCCGGCGGCGGCAACGGTCGTAGCCGCGGCATGGTGAAGCACACCTACAAGCGGTATACGAGCTTCCGCGACACGAACACCTCATTCGCGGCCCTGGCCGCGATCAGAGACGTGACAGCGCCCATCAGTAACCGCGCGCCGGCCGCCGGCACGGCGACCGAGGTCGGCGTCGTCCACGGCGAGATCGCGAGCGGAAACTACTTCGACATGCTTGGCGTTCGCGCGGCGAACGGCCGGGCCTTCACGCCAGACGATGACCGCACGCCGAACGGCCATCCAGTGGTCGTCATCAGCGACCGCTTGTGGCGCACGCATTTCAGCGCGGATCCCCAGGCGCTCGGCCAGGTCATGTACTTGAATGGCCATCCATTCACGGTCATCGGCATCGCGCCGGCGTCGTTCACGGGGACGGTCTTCGCGAACGAAACTGATTTCTGGGCGCCGCTCATGATGCAGGGCCAGTTTGGCGCGGCACCCAATTGGTGGAGTGAAGCACGGCCGCGCCATATCGTGGCGTTTGGCGTGCGGAAGCCGGGAGGTGTTGTGCAGGACGGCCCAGGGCAGGAATTGGGAGACCTGCGGCTGCTTGGACGACTGAAGCCTCACGTCAGCGCCGAGGTGGCGTCGGCCCAGCTCACGTCGATTGCCGCGGGCCTGGCGCTGGCTCAGAAGCTGGCGGCTCCCAAGATCGAAGTCGTCGCGGAACGGCAGGCGAGACATCAAGGCAGACTCGAACAGGTCCGCGGGATCTCGACGCTGGCGCTGTGGGCGTCCGGGACTCGTCTGGCTCATTGCGTGCGGCAATGTCGCGAACTTGTTTCTGGCGAGGGCGACCGCCCGCCGCCGCGAGATTGCGATCCGTCTTTCCCTGGGTGCGGGACGCTGGCGAGTCGTGCGACAACTACTGACCGAAAGCACGGCGTTGGGGCTCGTCGCGGGAGCGCTGGCCATCGCGCTGACATTCTGGACGGCCAATCTGCTCGGGGCCGCGATCCCCGCCAACGTCCAGTTGCCCATCACGCTCGATTTCACGCCCGATCTCCGTGTGCTCGGCTGGGGACTGGCGCTATCACTGGCCACCGGTCTCGTCTTCGGCCTCGCCCCCGCCTGGCAGGCGGTGCGCACCGATCTCGTCTCGTCGCTCAAACCCGGAGAGAGCGGCAGCAGCCAGGGCGCACGGCGGTTCACACTGCGCAATGCGCTCGTGGTCGCGCAACTGTCGATCGCCGTGGTCGTGCTCGTCGCGGGCGGCCTGTTCGTGCGAAGCCTCGCCAACGCGCGTGAGGCGTTCAGTCCGGGCTTCGCGACCGATCGATTGGTCTCGATGCGCCTGGATCCGGGTCTGCTCGGGTACAAGGCGCCGAGGATCGACGCGTTCTATCGGGATGTCCTCAGGCAGTTGAAGGATTTGCCGAGGATCGAATCCCTGTCGCTGGTCGACTCGCCGCCCTTCGGCAGCTACGGCTCCTTGGGCGGTCCGGTCACGGCGGAAGGCAGTTCGCCGGATCCGGCCAGCACGCCCATCGAGGTCGGGATCCACGTAGCCGGCCCGAGATTCTTCACCACGATGGGCTTTCCCATCGTGGCCGGACGGGACTTCGACGAGCGCGACGCCGCGGACGCGACACCGGTCGCGATTCTCAGCGCGGCCGAGGCGGTCAGGCTCTTCGGGTCCGATCGAAACGCGATTGGCAAGCGCGTGATTCCTCCAGAGGAATTCAACTCCCCGCCGCTCCAGGTCGTCGGCGTGTTCGAGAACGGCCGCAAGACAGCGGGTTTCGAGGAGCGTGCCCTCTACACGACGTTCCTGCAGCGTCCGCCCGGAGGGCCATGACGCTCGTCGTCAAGGCGGCCTCGGCCGGCGACCTCAATTGGATTGCCGAGGCGGTCGGGAAATCGATCCAGCAGATCGATCCCGTCATGCCCATCGCCGAGGTCCGGAAGGGCGAGGACCACGCGGCTCCGGAGCTGGGCGCGGTACGGCTCACCGCCGAAGTCGCCATGCTGCTTGGGCTCGTGGCGCTGACGCTCGCGAGCCTCGGGCTCTACGGCGTCATTTCCTACGCTGTGAGCATGCGCACGCGGGAGATCGGCATCCGCTCGCCCTTGGCGCGCATGCTGCGAACGTGCGCGGGCTGATCATCGGGCAGGGCATGCTGCTGACCGTGGTCGGCCTGGCCGTCGGGGTCGGCGCCTCGCTGCTCGCGACGCCCGTTCTCCAGTCCATGCTCATCAATCTGCCGGCGACCGACCCCGTCACGTTTGCCGGCGTCTCGGGTCTGCTCATCGCGATCGCGCTCGTGGCCTGCTATGTGCCCGCGCGTCGCGCGACGCGAATCGATCCGATCGCCACCCTTCGCGCCGAGTAGATCGCTGATGCCGAGCGATCGGCCTTTGAGCGCGTCCTCCCACAAGGCCAGATCCGTGACGAGTTGTCCGAAAACTTGTCTACAGATTTCGGACAAGCGGCGTGCGGAGGGCTAGCAAAACGGCGTTACACGGCTCTCTGGAGATCCTCGACCTGCCGTAGCCAACTGATCACTGGGTTCCAACTGGCGCTGTTCTGGTCCACCATCTTCGCTCGGCTGTCACTCATGCCGCCCGCTTCAGCGCCGCGATTTGCCGCAACCAGCTCGACAGTGGGTTCCAACTGATGAAAATCTGGGTCACCAACCTTAATTAGAATCAACACTCATGGGCTTGAGGCTTCGGAGTCCGTTCACTGTCGAATCTGCGGGTTCCGCGTTCGATTCCCATCTGATTGGGTTGCGTTTTTGTTAACGATTCTCCGGATCCGGAAGAGTCGTGCTGGGAGGACACGCGTGCCTTTTGCAACGAGGGTGCTAGCAATTCCGGCAACTGGTTCGCATGGACACCCAGTTCGCTCGCGGGGCACGAAACACCGTGTTGATCTGTCCGCGCTCTCGACACCATCCTGAAAGTCATTGTTTCAAGTTGAAGCCGCTCAGTCGTACTCGACCCGGTTGCGTCCTGCGGTCTTGGCACGGTAGAGCGCCGCGTCCGCGCGCTGCAGAGTGTCGTGCAGAGACTCGCTCGGACGATACTGCGTGACACCGATGCAAACCGTGACCTGTCGGTGCACGTCGTTCCCGATGCTGTCGCTTAGCGATATCCGCTGGCGGATACGCTCGGCGCATTCCCGAGCGCCGTCCAGTCGCGTCTGGGTCAGCACCAGCAGGAACTCGTCTCCACCGTAGCGGCCGATGAAGTCGATGACGCGCAGCTCATCGCGAGCGATCTTGGCGACGCATTGCAGCGCCAGGTCGCCGGACTGGTGCCCGCCGGTGTCGTTGATGTCCTTGAGCTGGTCGAGATCTACCAGGCACACGCACATGGGGCCGGCGCCGCGATCGCAGCGAATCTTCTCGTGGGCGAGCACGTCCAGGACTCGCCCGCGGTTGTGCACCCCGGTCAGGCGATCGTAGCCGCTTTCGCGCAGCCGCTTGCGCAGGTCATGGACGTATCCGCCCATGAACGAGAACCACACCAGTACCGCGGCCAGGACCAGGCCCCGTAGCAGCTCGATCGCCGTCGGATCGAGTCGTGCCGGCTGCTTCGCCAGCAGTCGGACCACGAAGGCATAGGCGCACATGATGAACGCGCCGACCAGCAGAAGGGCGCGCGTACCGAGGCGGAACACGCCGAAGAACATGATCATCGGGTAGATGAGCAGGAACGCCGTGCGCACCGCGCCGAGGTGATACAAGGCATAGGTGACAACGCAGATTGCCGCGAGCATCATCGGGACGGTCAGGCTGGGATCGCGAGCGCGCCGGTTCAGGCCGGACCGGAACACGACGTAGAACGCGGCGACGGATACCAGAGCAAAGCCCGCCGCGATGGCGAAGGGCCGCAGTGCCAGGACTCCCGCCAGGACGCAGACGCCTAGCAGGAGGGCGACCGTCAGGGATGTCCCGGCGGCGATCAGATAGCGGCGAAAACGGACGCCCTGCTGAAGATCGTCGCCTGGAAATGGAAGGAAATGTGCCATTGCTCGCCTATGAGTTATCTACAACCGCGAGCAAATTGATGCACGATGACAGATTTGTCATCGTGCACCGCAGAGTTTCGCCCGAGCGCGCGCTTCAACCGACGCGGGATCCGAGCGACGTCGTTCAGGGGCCGCTTCGTGAAGTCGCGGCCATTCAGGTGCAGGAGGTCACGCAGGCCACCAAGTGGAGCCTGACGTGTCTCTTCCGTCCTAACGTAATTCCGCGCATGGACCAACACGGCCCTGTGCAGTCGCGGTGAGGACTCAGCGGCTTCGATAGCCAAACAGGGCCAGAACACCAGCCGCACGTAAACTCTGGTCAGTGACACTGCCAGGACCATCAACGCGATCCCGAGGCGCGCCGCGAGGCCTCCGCGCGCTATCAGAAGTGGTGGGGCGAGCGTTGGATCATGCTGCCGAATCCCGCGTATGGGTCCTGGGAGCAGGCGGTCATCGGGCCAGCGCCCGACGCCGTCGCCGCCAAGCGTGCGGCGCTCAAAGTGGTTCCCGCGCCCGCGCGCTGAACGCTGCGTTCCGGCCACGGAATGCGCCGACTGCAATTCTGGCGCCGGATCGGCCTCGCCGTCGGTTCGATTCCTCTGCGGCTCGCCGATTCTACCCCGTGATTTCGTACGACCCGGTCGGAGGCTGCGCGCATCCGTCGCATGCGATGACGCGCGGGGGCACAAGGCATTCAGCGAGCGCGCGCTCTTCCGCATGTTGAGGAGTACCGGTTTCCTGTGACGACGTTCCCCCGCCGTTCGTCCATGGGCCGCGTCAGCCCTTCTATCGCGAGCTGTTCTTCTGGGATCGGCTACTCGACGGCCGGCCCATCATCCTGCCCGAGGGCGCCGACGCGCCGACGCAATGGGTGTCGGTTTCGGATCTCGCCGAAGGGTGCGTCCGGGCGATCGAGGGTGCCGGAGGCGGCAGGCGAAGCGTTCAACCTCGCCCATGTGGAGCCGCTGACACCACGGCATTTCGTGGAGGCGCTTGCCGCGCCGCCGGCGCGACGCCGGCATTCGTGTCCATGCCCCGCGCGGCGATTCACGCCGCCAGAGGGCAGCTCGTCGGCGGACACCTCTATTTCGGCGAGTTCCTGGACCTTCCCCCGCACACGTCGGTAATCGACAAAGCGCCGCGTCTGCTGGGCGTCACGCCCACGAGCCTCGACGTCGCACTCGACCAGAGCTTCGCGTGGTACCGGACCGAGCCGCGGCGCCACGTCGACTACACGTTCGAGGACCGCCTGCTCTCCCGCCTTCGCCAAGGCTACGGCGGACAGGCGACCAACGCGTGAAGGCGAGATCCTTGGATAGGCTCTGGCGGCAAAGGAGTCACATGGCATGATCCGCGAGCAGTTCGTCGCCATCATGCGGAGGCCACGCCGCCGCTCGTGTCCGGTGGGGTCCCCGAGTAAGGCTGTCTCGCCAAAAACCGCCGCCAGGCACGCGAAGGCGGATCTACTGCACGGGCTCGGCTGTCCGCGTGACGCCGATGTCGGTGCGACGCCTGGCATGCTTGTCACGCCACACAGCGAGCCTTGCGTTCCAATCTGGGCTGTGTATAATGCCAACTTGAGAAGCATTATGGGCAAACATCCCCAACCTCCGCTGCTCGGAGAGGTGGAGCAGCTCGTGCTCCTCGCCGTGCTGCGTCTCGGAGACGAGGAGGGCTACGCTGTCCCGATTCGCAACCTCATCCTGCGCGAGGCCGGTGTGGATATTTCACGCGGCACGATCTACGTCACACTCGAGCGGCTGGAACGGAAGGGTTACGTCACCTCGTGGTTTTCGGCGGCGCAAGCAGTTCGGGGCGGAAAGGCGCGGCGTCACTTCCGTCTGAAGCCGCCGGGTGTCGCCGCAGTGCGGGCGGCGAAACGCGCGGTGGATCGGTTGGCGGCGGGAACGATCATCCTGACGCCGAGAGGGGAAGAGCGGTGATCGGCCCCTGGTACGTCGCGCTCGCCCGGCGCGTCGTTCCCGCCCACTGGCGCGACGATGTGACTGACGATCTGACCGACGAGGCGCGCCTGCACGGTCGTAGCCCGCAGTGGTTGGTCCGGCAGTTGCTGCGGGTTGGCGTGACCATGCGTTGGTCGCTGGCGACGGACAGCGTTTCCGCCGACGTGCGCTACGCCGTCAGGTCGCTCGTGGCCGCACGGTGGTTCACGGTCGGCACCATCCTCACGTTCATGCTCGGCGTCGGTGTCAACATTGCCGTTTTCTCCGCCGTCGATCGTCTCGTTTTCCGTCCGTTGCCCTACTCTGATCCCGACTCGTTGGTGCTGCTCAGGTCGTGCGATCGATCGACCGGCGGCTGCACGATGGGCTCCTTTCCCGCGGCCGTCAGCTTCCAGCTCCTTCGGCATTCCACGACGATCGGAGACGTCGCCGTCGCCGGCTTCTCACGCCCGTACGGGTTACAGCCCGATGGCACCAGCGATGTGCGCCTCTCTCTGATCGCGGTCTCACCGCGCGTTCTGCGCGTGTTGAAGGTCAGACTTGTCACCGGGCGTGATATTGCCGACGAGGAAATCGCGTCGAAGGCACCGGTTGGCTGGATCAGCCACGACACATGGCGACTGCGATTTCAGCAGAATCCCGATATTGTCGGTCAGACGCTGTGGGCCGGAACACGTGCGTTGACGGTTCTTGGTGTATTGCCCGCCGATTTCATCCCGCCAGCGTGGAGCGCGCCGAATCCCGGATGGGCGGGGCTGGTCGTCGACCACGATGGCAACGAGTGGGCCGGCATTTCGCCGTCGGGCCGTTCCATGGCGCCGTTCGCTCGATTGAAGCCGGGCGTGACCGTCGCCCAGGCGCAGTCCGAAGTTCATGCGCTCGCCGAGTCAAGCCGGTCGGCCGACGTCGCGACGCCGGCGGAGTACTTGCGGGTCGAGCGTCTCGGGACAGCTCTCTTCTCGCGCGTGCGGCGGTACGTCTGGCTCGTCGTCACCGCGGCGTGGCTCGTGCTGATTATCGCGTGCGCCAATCTCGCCGGCCTGTTCCTCGCGCGTAGCCGGTCGCGCGAGCGCGTCGGCGCCATCTCGAAGGCCCTTGGCGCCTCGCCGTCACGTCTCGTGGCCATATCGTTCTTCGAGGCGCTCATCGTGTGCACCGTCGGAACCGGACTCGCGCTCTTGGTCCTGGCCGCGGTGCAAACGACGCTGGCGCACGTGCTGCCGCCGATGTTCAGTCGCTACAACGCCGGTCTCGGCGATCTGCGGGTTATCGGCTTCGCCGTGCTGGCCACGTTTGCCACGGCGGTCGTCGCCGGAGCGATCCCCGCGTTGAGACTGGCGCGCGAAGATCCATTACCGTTTCTTCAACGCGGCAGCTGGAACACCCGGCGGCGCCGTGTCGTGGGCAGCCGAACCCTGGTCGTGGTCGAAGCCGCAGTCGGCGCCGTGCTCGTTCTGGGCGCCGTGCTCTCACTGCGCAGCTTCTCCATGCTGACGCACGACGATCTCGGGTTGAACGTCGATGGCCTCTATGTGGCGAGGATCAGCGGGACGGCCCGGTTGCCGTTCGAGCAGCAACTCGATCGCATGCGGCAGGTCGTCGACGCGGCCAGGCGTCTCGTCGACGTCGAAGCAGCCGGCGTCGGGGATTGGATTCCCACGAGCGGCGCCGCTCCTGAGCGTGGCTTTGCGCGCAATGGACGACGAGGCGCGCTCGTGCAGGTATCGGCGCGGTATTTCGCTGCGCTCGGCACGCCGGTGCTGGCGGGCCGTCCGTTCAGCGAGGAGGAAGTGGCGGCGCGGGCGAGATTGGTCATCCTCAATGAGGCAGCCGCACGTCTGCACTGGCCTGGCGCTGCACCGCGGGAGGTCATCGGCCGGGCATGGGAAGCGTCGCCAGGCTCCTCCATGTCCGTGATCGGAGTCACGGCCAACACGAAGCGCACCTACGGCCAGCCGGAGGCGGACCCGGTGGTCTTCGTGCCACTCGGGTTGGAGCCGACGTCGTTGCAGGGTGTCCTGATTCGCGTCGCGCCCGGCCGTGTCCTGCGTGTGGCGGATCTTCAGAGTGCTGTCGCGGCGCGCCTTCCAGGTGTGCAGGTCTCGATCAGCTACGAGCGCGATGCGGTCGACCTGACCCTGGGCGATCCGCGATTTCGCGCGGTGCTCTTGGGCGCGCTCGCGCTGACAGGGCTCCTGCTGGCTGCCGCCGGCCTGTTCGCGGTGACGAGTTACGACGCGGCGTCGCGCACTCACGAGATGGCGCTGCGGATCGCGCTGGGCGCCGAACCAGGGCGCGTCAGGCGACTCATTCTCAGTGACGCATGTCTGCCGACCGCGATCGGCGCGTGCATTGGGCTCGCGACGGCCTCGGAGCTGGCGCGCTTTGTCCAGGCATTCATGTTCCGAACGGACGCGCGCGAGCCGCTCTACTACGCAACCGTCGCGGGCATGTTGATCGTCACGGCGGCCGCGGCGGCGTGGCTTCCCGCGCGCCGCGCCTCTCATGCCGATCCTATCGTCGTGCTCAAGGCGCAGTGATCGACGCACTCGTCAGGAGGCCCCATGAACGCACTCGCGATGTCGCTGCTCTTGTTCGTGCTGCAGAGCCAGGCCCCAAACCCGGCGGCCCCACTCGTTGGCACGTGGTCGGTCTCTGCGCCGGCGCCACTGCCTCCGAGGACCGCGCCATTTGGGCCCCAATCTTTCACAATCGCCCTCGAGGGCGGGAAGGTCATGGTGACGATGGGCCGTGAGGCGGCCGTCGAGGCCGACGTGTACGTCGCGCCACGGCCGTTCTTCACGGAACAGGTAGCGCTAACGGTAACGCAGACCATGGAACGGGGGAACTCGCGTGTATCTGATTCGCGCCACCGGCGGCGCACGTGCGGACGTGGAAATGTTGATCACACCCGCCGATTCGACGCGGACGCGCACGTATGGGCCACTCGGCACTTTTACGAAGGCGAAGTAGAACATCCCAACCCTGCTCGACGAAGTAGTTCTTGAGGCCACCGATCTTGGCGGCCTGAAATGCCTTGACTAAGTCGACCGTGTCTTCGCCCACCGCCAGGGGGCCGCCTTCGGCACCTCCGCGACCAGCCGCCGCGGCTGGGGCACCCGCGGTTGCCCGGCCAGCGCCGGGGGCGGTCCCACGTGCCGCTGAGTATGCCACTGTGAGGTTGTCGCCAGACGTCAAGCGTGTGGCGCTGGAGCGTAGCGGTGCCGGCGCGGCGTGACGCTGCTGGAGGTCGCAACCGGCATCGCGACGAGACTCACGTTCACCGGTTTCGACAGTGATCCCGTCTGGTCACGAGATCGGCGGGAGCTCGTGCTCACCGATGACCAATCGGACTCCCTGCATCGAACCTGAGCTTGAGAACGGGCTTGGTCTCGCTGAACGCCTGCATCATCAGGTTGTAGTTGCGGGGGGGTGCGCCAGGATGCGTCGGCGCGCCGTCAAGACGGTCACAAAAGTCAACCGCGAGTCATCTCGGCGCGGGTGCGGTCCACCTCGAAGGCGGCGCCGATGGAATCGAAGACGGTGACGGCGCGCTGGAGGGCGGCGGCGGCGCGATCGTCGTGGCCCCGATCGCGCTCGACGCGACTGATGATCCGCTCGCCGACCGCAACCGCGTAACCGATAGTTGGCCGCGCCGGCGATCTCGATTCCCTGGGCGATCCAGGATGACGCCTCGTCCAGCCGTCCGTGCCTCCGTTCGGCTTCACCGAGCAGGACGGACGCCAGCCCATGCCACTGCGGAAAGCCGAAACCCTCGAGCTCCATGAGCGTGGGGTGCAGCCGTTCGAGTGCCTCCTCGTGCTCGCCCTGCTCGAGCAGCGCGAATGCCAGGAACAGCGAGGCGTACGCGCGGCTGACGCGATCGGGCGCCTGCTCCAGGCTGCGCGGCAGAGCGCAATCGCCCGCTCTGATTTCCGCGTGTCGCTTCGACCCAACCGGTCATGTAGCCGGCATACGTCTGCAGGCGCGGGTCGCCGATCTCTTTGCCGACCGCGTCGCGCTCGTGACGCCTCGGCGAGCGCCGCTCGAAATCGCCGGCCAGCAGATGGTTGAGGCGACATAGAAGTGCGCCATGCCCGAGCCACCAGCGCTGGTCGGGCAGGCCGGCGCAGCAAGGCCACGGCCTCCGCGCCGTGCGCGATGCCGTCTGCGGCTTGCCCGGCCCAATGCCCTTCGAGCGCGAGCACGCCGTGCGCCTTGCCGACGTGGCGGCGTCGCCCGCTGCGGTCGCCGCCGCGATGGCGCGATGCGCGCTGTCGCGGCGCGGCGCTGATCGCCGAGGCGGCTGTACATGTGTGCCGAGCCAGAACGCAGTAGGCGGCCGTCAGCGCAGGGTCGTTCAGACGGACGAGGCGCGCTTCGTGCGGCTGCAGCACGTCGACGCTCTCCCGGAATCGGCCGAGGAAGTACAGCGAGTGCGCATGGCGCAGCGCCACGTCCAGCATGCGTCGGTCGCGATCCGGACCTTCCGGCAGGCGCTGCAGCCGGCGGGCCGCCAGATCGAGATGCAGAATCGCTTCCGCATTGGCGTAGACGCGCGCGGCCCGATCGGCGGCGCGCGTCAGCCAGGTCACCGCCTCGTCGACGAGATCGGTGCGCGCGTAGTGATACGCGAGCGTCGCCGCCATGTCGTCGAGCCGGTCGGCGTAGCAGCGCCTCGAGCGCCCGCGCCGCGCGCAGATGGAGGT
Source organism: uncultured Acidobacteriota bacterium (assembly GCA_963771395.1). Classification (GTDB taxonomy): domain Bacteria; phylum Acidobacteriota; class Vicinamibacteria; order Vicinamibacterales; family 2-12-FULL-66-21; genus DATBJJ01. Next base: position 119,709 of record CAVYTY010000002.1, read on the forward strand.
CGCGGCGGCTGCGCGCCAGCAGGCTGTCGTAGGCGACGTCCTGCGTCAGCGCGTGCTTGAAGACGAAGGCCGGCTCGTCGCCCGCCGCGCGCTCGTAGAGGAACTCGAGCCGGCACAGCTGATCGAGGTCTGCGCCGATGTCCGCGCGCCGTTCCACACGCGCGTCAGCAGCCTGAGCGGCACCTCGCGGCCGAGGACCGACGCCGTCTGCAGCAGCTGCTTCGCGATCGTCCGGCAGCCGATCGATGCGCGCCATGATGACGCCGTGAACCGTGTCGGGAATCGTCTCGGTCGCCCGGCACCGTGCTCGAGGACGGTGCGCGCCAGCTCCTCGAGGAAGAACGGGTTGCCCTCGCCTTGCGCGACAGGATGGCGCTCGGACACGTCGGCAGGCAGCGGTCGGCTCTCGGCGCGACCGACGTCGATCAGCCGCGCGCTGTCGGCCGCGCGTGAGCGGCGTCAGCGTGATCTGCGTCAGCGTACGAGCGATCGCAGCCAGGGCGCGGCGATAGCCGGGACGGTGGGTCGCCACGATCAGCAGCGCGGGCCGCCACGCAGACGCTCGACGAGCGTCGCCAGGAACTCCTCCGACGTGCGATCGATCCAGTGGATGTCTTCGACGACGATGACGAGCGGCCGGCGGGCGCCGCCTTCAGGAACAGCGTGCGCAGCGCGTCGAACGTGCGGGCTTTGACCGCTTCCGGACTGAGCGCGTCGAGCGCGCTGGCTGTCGACAACGCCGAGCAGGCGCAGCAGCCAGGCGCCGGCATCCGGCGGCAGGTCGTTGTCGCGCGACGGTCCGCGCGATGGCCTGACGCGAATCGGTTCCGGCGCATCGCCGTCGCTCGACGCCGCACTGCGCGCGAATCAGATCGGCGAGCGGCAGATACGGGATGAGGCTGCCGTAGGACACGCATCGCGCCTCGAGGACCGTCGATCGGCCTCGTCGATCGCGCGGCCGACCGTGCAATTCGTGCAGCAGCCGCGACTTGCCCATGCCGGGCTCGCCGACGATGCTGACGACCTGCCCTGTGCCGCCGCGAGCGCCGAGCGCGAGCATCCGTCGAGCAGCGCGAGCTCGTGGCTCGCGGCCCACAAACGGCGCCAGCGGCCGCGCGCGTCTCGACCGCCAGTCGACGACCGTCGGCGCACGCCGGCGACCCGAAACGCGGTCGCTCCGGCCGGCGACGGACATCGGACGGTTCGCGCTTCGAAGTGCCGATCGACCACGCGCCGCGTCGGCTCGCCGATCGAGGATCGTCACCCGGCTCGCGCGAACTGCTGCAGCAGGTCGCGACCGTGCGCATCGTCTCGCCGACGGCGGTATACTCGACACCGCGACATCGGCCGCGCGGCTGATCACGAGCGGACCGGTGTCGATGCCGATCTGCAGACGACGCGCTCTTCGTCAGTCGCCAGCGTGCAGCCGGCGGCACAAGCGCTCGCGAAGCGATCGCTGCGATCGGCGAGGCGCGCCAGGATCGCGCGCCGGGCGTCGTCTTCGTGCACGCCGGCGCGCCGAACAGCGCCACGAAGCCATCCGGATGATGCTGGCTGACGACGCCCTCGTATCGACGCGATCTCATCGGCCGCGATGCGCGAGCAGGCGCGCCATCAGACGCTGCAGCCCCGACGGCCCGAGCCGCTCGACGACATCGCGGCAGCGTTCGGCGATGCGGCAATGCAGCACCGTGGCCTGCTTCCGCTCGCCCTCGAGAACGGCCGCGACGGTCGCCGGGGCGGCCGGCGCCGCGGACGGCCGGTTGTGAAGGCGCCGGCGCTCGACATGGCGACGTCGAGCGGATCACTCTCGCGCACCGACCGCGGCAAGGCGATAACCGCGGCGCGGCACGCGTCTCGATGTACGGGCTGGCCGTTCGGCTGGTCGCCGAGCGCCTTGCGCAGCGTGTACACGTGCTGCGTGAGATTGGCCTCCTCGACGAAGGTGTTCGGCCAGAGCGCCTCCATCAGCTCGGTCTTGGCGAGGACCCGATCGCGGTTGCGGGCGAGGAGGACCAGCAGGTCGAACGCCTTGGGCGGGAGCGGAATCGACCTCGCCGCCGCGCTCCAGGCGGCTCAACGCCGACATCGATCCGGAACGGCCCGAACTCGTAGAACTGCTTCATGACGGCAAGCTGACGTGCATCTTACGACGGTCCCATTGATGGCGTATTGACGCCCGCTTAGATTGATGCGGCCGCCTGTCGCAGACGCACTGCGGCCCGGCCGATTGTGTAGCGGGCTGGCACCTGCACAAAGGAGGAAGGGATGCATGACGATCACAGCCAGACACGCACTGGTCACCGGCGGGTCGCGCGGCATCGGCCGCGGCATCGCGCTGAAGCTCGCGGAGCACGGCGTGCACGTCGCCATCAACTACCTCAAGGACGAAGCGTCGGCCAAAGCGACGCTGGAGCAGGTCAGGGCGCGCGGCGCGGACGGCTTCATCGTGCAGGCGGACGTGTGCCAGCCGGAGCAGATCGAGCGGCTGTTCGACCGCGTCCGCGACGAGTTCGGCAGCCTCGACATCTTCGTCGCCAACGCGCGCACCGACGTCGGCACGTTCTACGAGCCGCCGATGGCCATCAGCCTCGACAAGTGGGACACGGCCATGGACTCGCAGGCGAAGGCGTTTCTCGTCGGCGTCCGCGAGGCCGCGACGCTGATGCCGGACGGCGGCCGCGTCATCGCGATCACCTACGCGCCCGGGCGGCCGCTACGGAAGCTGGCAGTCGTGGGTCGCGATGGGCGCGGCCAAGTCGGCGCTCGAGGCGCTGGTGCGCTATTTCGCCGTCGCGCTCGCGCCGCGCGGCATCACCGTCAACGCGATCAGCCCCGGCTGGATCGAGGACAGCGTGCTCAACACGCTGCCCGACCGGTGGTGCAGATGATCCGCGATCATCACGGGAACGGCTGGACGCCGATGCGCCGGCTCGGCACGCCGGCCGACATCGGCAACGCCGTGACGCTGTTCTGCTCGAAGGAAGCCGGATGGATCACCGGCCAGCTCATCGCGGTGGACGGCGGCGCGGGCTGATGGATCCGGCGCTGCCGCTCGCGATCCAGCAGCCGGAGCTGCAGACAGCGTGAGACGAAGGTCGACTCGCGCCAATTCCGAGAGCCAGTGATAGGACTGCGATGCCCGAGCCATTAATGGGCCATTCCTTCGACGATGTGGGCGGTCGTTGACTGCCCTTGGAGCAATCCTGGGGAATCGCCGTCCCCGTCGGAGACTCGCTACTGCGCGCCTACGACCGCAGCGCCGATAACGGATCGATGCTCGTGGCACGTCGTGCGGCGAGGTAGGTTGACAGGAGGCCGACACCCGCCATTGTGGCAGCGGCCGCCGCGAACGTCGGACGATCGAGTGGGCTGGCATCGACGAGCCACGCGGCCAGGAAGCGCGTGGTGAGCGCGGCCAGCGCGAGGCCGCACGTGACGCCCACAAGGGTCAGCATCGCGCCACGCGCCAGGAAGAATCGCAGCACCGTACCGCGTCCGGCGCCAAGAGCGATGCGCACGCCAATCTCGGGCGTGCGTTCCGTGACCCAGCCACCGACGACCGCGAAAAGGCCCACCGCTGCGAGCGTCGCGGCAATGCCGGCGAATGTTGCCAGCAGCGACGCCGCGAAGCGCCAGGTCGCCACCGATCGCGCGACGATGGCGGTTACGGGTTCGACATCGCCCACGGGCAGACGCGGATCGATGGCTGCGGCTTCCTGCCGAATGACGGGCGCCATCTGCTCCGCACTGAAGGCCGTCTTGACGACGATTCGAATCACGGGGACTGGCTCATCCGCGAAGGGGACGTAGAGCTCCGAACGCGCAGTCAGCCGACTGCCGGTATCCCGCACGTCACGTGAGACTCCAACGATCGTCTTGGTCGACGCGGGGTTCAAGCCACCCCTGAAGACGAGTTGCCGGCCCAGTGGGTCCTGCCCTGGCCACATGCGGCTCGCCATCGTCTCGTTCACAATCGCAACACCGGCTCCCGGACCGTCGCGAATCGTAAACGCCCGCCCTCGAAGTACCGGAATGCCCATCTCGTTGAAATAATCCGGGGTGACGCGCGGCGAGTACACCGTGACGCTGGAACCGTCGCCTCCGACGTGTTGAACCTCCGCGGAGCTGACAAAACCTGATAGCGGCACGTAGCTCGTCGCGACGACCGCCTCCACGCCCGATCGTAGGAGGAGCCGCTGCCGCAGGTTCTCGATGAAGGCCGTCCACGCCGGGCCGGCTGCATACTGTGGACGTGGCAGCGAAATCGTCGCCGCCAACTTGCCCTCAGGTTCGAAGCCAGGATTTGCGGGCCTGAGGTGAAGAAAGGTCTTCATCATGAGCCCGGCGCCGGTGAGAAGAGCCACCGAAAGAGCCACCTCCGAAACGATCAGGGCGCCGCGGATGCGAAGACGAGACGGCGTCGTCAGGAGCGCACAGTCCTTGAGCGCAGCGCCGGGATCCAGGCGGGAGGCGTGGAGTGCCGGCAAGAGCCCGAAGAGCAGTGCTGTTCCTGTCGACAGCGCCAGGCACGCTGCCAGGACGTAGCCGTCGAGCGCGATGTGGTCGATGCGGCGGATACCTCCCGGCATCAACGACACGAGCACGCCGAGACTCCAGTTCGCGATCAGCAAGCCGGCGGCACCCCCACCCAATGCGAACACCGCACTCTCCGTCAGGAGCTGGCGGACGACGCGCGACCGGCTGCAGCCGAGCGCGGCACGAACGGCGAGCTCCCTTCTGCGCGCGTCCACGCGGCTGAGCAAAAGGCTGGCGACGTTCGCACACGCAATGAGGAGCACGAATCCGGCGGCGCCGAGCAGTGCCAGCAGCGGCTTCTTGACGTCGCCGTAAATCTGTTCGGTCAGAGGACTGAGGTGCACGCGCAAGCCGTCTCGAGCGGGCGTGGGCTGGTCGATGGCGGCGTCCATCTGCTCCTCGGCGACCTGTGCGGAGACGCCGCGCTTCAGCCTGCCGTACACATTGATAGTGGTGGCAGGACGCCCCTGTGTACGAATGCTCTCCAGGCACGGCGTCAGCGGGATCCATCCGTCGAGCCGTCTCAGCGCGCGCGGGCCGTCGAACTCTTTGGACATGACGCCGATCACGGTGACCGGAACGCCATCGAGCGTCAGGGCGCGGCCGATACTGGCAGGGTCACGACCGAGGCGGCCGGCCCAAAAGGGATAACTCACGACCATGACCGGCGGGGCGCCGGGGATGTCGTCTTGCGCGTCGAACGTCCGGCCCATGGCCGGCGACACGCCGAGCATGGAAAACATGTTGGCCGAGAAGCACTCGAGCCTGAGACTGCCGGGGGCGCCTGTGCCCGTCAACACAGGCGATGACATCGTGTAGCCCGCGAGCGACTCGACGGCATCGACACGCCCGTTCCAGGTTCGAAATTGCGTCAGCGAAATCGCCGCCGAACGGCCCTGGCCATCGTGCCGCAGGACGCTCACCAGCCGGCTGGGGTCTTCGAACGGCAGCTGGAGGAGCACGGCGTTCACGACGGTGAACATCGCGGTGTTCGCGCCGACCCCCAGCGCGATGGTCAGGATCGCCGCGCCGGTCGTCAGCGGAGACTTCCGCATGAGCCGCAGGCCATACGCCGCATCTCGCGCCAGCACCGCCAGGTGCTCGCGCGGAGCGGTCTTGAGACTGCCGAGGAGCGTTCGCCACCACAACCGCGCCATCCCGAGCCGTCCGGCCGCCGCCGCATCCGCGCGCTCGTCACGAAAGACGGCAGACATCTCGTCGCCGAAGTCCCCGCGGAACTCCGACGGGAACAACCGCAGGAACAGACGGAACACACGGTCGGCGCGCGATCTCCCACGCATTGGTCACCTCACCGACGGATCACGCCAGGAACGACCAGCTCACGCAGTGCCGGGTTCGCCGAGGAGATGGGTCGCGCGCACGACGGCGATCATCTGCTCGAGCCGCTCCGCTTCGGCCATGGCCACACGACGCCCGAAATCGGTGAGCCGGTAGTAGCGCCGCCGCTCGTCGTCCAGCGCTGCAGCCGGGCGCCTGGCCGACTCGACGATCAGGCCTTCGGCGAGCAGCCGCTTGATGATGCCGTAAAGAGTGCCGGTGCTGAGGACAACCCTGTCGCCCGTGTGGCGGGCCACGGTCTTGATGATCGCGTAGCCGTGCTGGTCCCTGTCGGCGAGCGCCACGAGGACGTGGAACATCGCCGACGTCAGCGGGAGGAGCTCGGAAGGGATGCGTTGCGAAGTTGTCATCTTTACTACGTCGTGGCAAACTATATCGCGTAGCGATGCATGTCAAGCGCGTATTCGCGACGGGGCTCCTTAGGTCCAGGATCTCAAACATGGGAAGTGAAAACCTGCTTCGCGGCGTTGCCACGCTCGTAGGAGGCGGGTTCATGCTCTATGCCGCGGTCGCAATAGTGCGTGGAACGTTCTATGACTCAGACGACGGTCCGCTCGACCGGGCGACACAGCCGCTGGCGTTCTGGCTTTCGGTGGTCTCGATGACCCTCCTTGGCCTCTTTATCATCGGCGTGGGGCACCGGTGGGAGGTTGTACGAATAATCTTCGAGCTTGCCGGCCGGACTTTCTGAAGTGGACGGAAGAAGGAGGCGCGTGAAGTTGCGCCTGAGGTAAGCTTTTCCCTCATGAGCACGCTGGCGCAGGACCTCCGCTTCGCGATTCGCGTCCTGCTTGCCAACCCAGGATTTTCCATCGTCGCGATCCTGTCGCTCGCCATCGGCATCGGCGCCAACTCGGCGATCTTCAGCGTCGCGAGTGCGCTCCTCCTCCGCCCGTTGCCCTACAAGAACGCCGATCGCCAGGTCATCCTCTGGAATACCTCTCCCGGCCTTGGCATCGTGGAGGACTGGTTCTCCACCGCGCAGTACTTCGACATCAGGAACGGGACGCAGAGCTTCGAGGACGTCGCCATTGCCATTGGCGCCAACTCCAACCTGACCGGCGACGGAGAACCGGAACGCGTCGGCACGATCCGCGTATCGTCCAACCTGCTGCCGTTGCTCGGCGTGCGCCCGCTCATTGGCGATCTCTTTGGCCCCGACGACGACCGGCCCGGGAAGACCGGCAAGGCGCTCCTCGGTTTCGGCACGTGGACGGCTCGCTACGGTGGGGATCGCAATGTCATCGGCCGGGCGCTGACGCTCAACGGCCAGCCCTACGAGGTCGTCGGCATCCTGCCGGCCTCGTTCTCGCTGCCGCGCGAGGTCATGCCCACGCTCGGCGTCGTCGACGACGCGGAAGTCGTCCTGCCGTTGCCGCTCGCGGCCAACGCTGCCGAGGTCCGCAATCGCGAGGACTACAACATCATTGCCACGCTCAAGCCTGGCGTCGCGATCGCGCAGGCTCGAGTGGAGCTCGACGCGCTGACGGCGCGGCTGCGCCGCGAGCACCCCGACTTCTATCCGCCGAACGGCGGGCTGACGTTCCGCGTGCTGCCGCTGCAGGAACAGGCGGTCGGCCGTGTGCGTCTCGCCCTGCTCGTGCTGGCAGCCTCGGTCGCGTTCGTCCTGCTCATCGCGTGCGCCAACGTCGCCAACCTCCTTCTGTCCCGCGCGCTCGCGCGCCAGAAGGAAGTCGCCGTGCGCCTGGCGCTCGGCGCCAGCCGCTGGCGCATCGTCCGGCAGTTCCTGACCGAGAGCCTCGTGCTCGCTTTCGCCGGCGGCCTCGTCGGCCTTCTACTGTCGTTCTTCTGCCTGGAGGGTATCCGCTCGCTCGGCGAAGCGAGCGTGCCGCGTCTGCACGAGATTGCCATCGACTGGCGCGTCCTGCTCTTCACCTTGGCCATCTCTGTCCTGGCCGGCGCGATCTTCGGCCTGGCGCCGGCGCTGCGCCTCTCCACACTCGATCTTCACGGCAACCTGAAAGACGCGAGCCGCGGTTCAGCCGGCGCGAGCGCCGTGTGGGGGCGTGGGCAGAACCTGCGACGCCTGCTCGTCGTCGCCGAGCTGGCGCTCTCGGTGATGCTCCTCATCGGCGCGGGTCTCCTCATCCGGAGCTTCTCGCAGCTGCAGCACGTGTCGCCCGGATTCAATCCGGCCAACGTCCTCACGCTCGAGCTGACGATGACGGGCCGCAAGTACAACGACGCGGACGCGGTGCTCCAGACCTACAAGCAGCTCTGGGAACGGCTCTCGGCGCTGCCCGGAGTGACGGCCGCCGGGGCAGTCAGCGCGCTGCCTCTCAGCCAGATGATGGCGTGGGGCCCGATCACGATCGAGGGCCGCACGGCGCCGGAAGGAGAGAAGTTCATCAACGCCGACATCAGGGTCGTTGGCGGCGACTACTTCCGCGCCATGGACATTCGGCTCCGGCAGGGGCGGCTGTTCTCGCAGGAGCACGACACGCGCACCTCTCCCCGCGTCGTCGTCATCGACGAGCGCATGGCCAGCCAGTTCTGGCCCGGGGAGGATCCGATCGGCAAGCGCATCCGTACCGGCGGCTTCGATGTCACGCCCGACACCCCCTGGATGACGATCGTGGGGGTCGTCGCTGGCGTGAAACAGGATGCGCTCGACGCCGACTCGCGCATCGCGTACTACCGGTTCCAGGGCCAGACGCCCTCGCGCGCGATGAACGTCGTGGTGCGCAGCGCCACCGAGCCGTCTGGTGTCGCGGCGGCGGTCACCGCGCAGATCCGCGCGCTCGATCCCGACCTGCCGATCTACAAGATGCGGACGATGGGCGAGCGGGTCGAGGCATCGCTCGCGGAGCGCCGGTTCTCGATGCTGCTGCTGTCGCTCTTCGCGGTGCTGGCGCTCGGGCTCGCCGCGATCGGGATCTACGGAGTGATGGCGTATCTGGTGAGTCAGGGGACGCGCGAGTTGGGGATTCGGCTGGCGCTCGGCGCCACCCCGCGCGACGTGCTCGTGCTCGTCGTCCAGCAGGGCATGCTGGTCGCGGCGACGGGGCTGGCGCTCGGCCTGGCGTGTGCGTTCGTCCTCACGCGCTTCATGCGTGCGCTCCTTTTCGGCGTGCAGGCGAGCGATCCCGCGACGTTCGCGGCGATCGCCGTGACGCTGACGCTCGTGGCGCTCGCCGCCTGCTACGTGCCGGCGCGCCGGGCGGCGCGGATTGATCCGATGGTGTCGCTCAGGGCGGAGTAGAGCCTCTCACAGATGCCGACGCTGCCACGGCAGGAATCGCGAAGAACACGAAGCTCGCGATGACCGCGAAGAAGAACAGGCGAGATAGTCTTCGCGGTCTTCGGGACTTCGCGATCTTCGTGATGCCGGCGTGGCGGCGAAACGCCAAGGACCCTGAGTCTTTGGCCCCAGCGGAGAAACGAACAAGATGAAGAACTCCACGCGCCTTGTCCTCTGTGCGATAACCGTGGCATTTGTCGGCGCCACCGCCATCGGGCTGGCCCAGCGCGGGGGGGCGATGGCGCCGGATCAGGCGGCGCGTCGCTGGGACACCGAGAAGGAGCTTCAGTCGATTGCCGTCGTGGAGCGAAAGCTGATGATGCCGATGCGGGACGGGGTGAGGCTCGCCACCGACATCTATCGTCCGAAGGACGCAGCGACGAAGGTTCCAACCATCTGGGTGCGCACGCCTTACAACTTCAACTATTGGGACGTGCGAAACGGCGTGCCGAGCGACATGACGGCGGCGCTGACGGCGGTCAAGCGGGGCTACGCGTACGTCGTGCAGAACGAGCGCGGCCATTTCTTCTCCGAAGGCAACTACGACATCCTTGGCTCGCCTCAGGACGGCCACGACACGCTCGCGTGGCTGTCGAAGCAATCGTGGTCCAACGGGAAGGTCGGGACGACCGGGTGTTCGTCGACCGCTGAGTACCAGATGGGTGTCGCTGCGCTCGGCCATCCGGCGTACGCCGCGATGAACGTGCAGGGATTCGGCGCCGGCGTGGGGCGCGTGGCGCCGTACTTCGAACAGGGCAACTGGTATCGGGGCGGGGCCGTGCAGATGCTGTTCATCACGTGGATCTATGGCCAGCAGAACCAGGTGCGGCCGATGTTCCCGCGCGACGCGTCGCAGGAAGATCTCGTCCGCGCCGCGAAGGCGTTCGACCTCGCGCAGCAACTGCCCCCAGTGGACTGGTCCAAGGCACTCTGGCACCTGCCTGTGCAGGACATCCTCAAGGCCGTCGACGGCCCGCGAGGCATCTTTGCCGACGCGATGCCGGTGAGCACCGGCGGCCGCATGATCCAGCGCGCGCCGAACGATCCGGCGTGGTACAAGGGCGGCCTGTATCACGACGACATGCCGCTCAACGTTCCCGGGCTCTGGTACATGTCGTGGTACGACGTCTCGGTCGGTCCCAACCTCGCGCTCTACAACCACGTGCGCAAGAGCGCCAGGCCCGAGGTCGCGAGTCAACAGTGGGCCGTGATCGCGCCAGTCGGCCACTGCGCGTATACGCGCGCGGCAGAGAACACGGTCGTGGGCGAGCGCAGCATGGGCGACGCACGGTTCGATTATGCCGAGGTGACGTACGGGTTCTTCGATCGCCTGCTCAAGGGCGACAAGACAACCCGGCTGGACACGCTGCCCAAGGTCACGTACTTCACGATGGGTTCGAACAAGTGGCAGTCCTCGGATACATGGCCGCCGAAGGGCGCCCAGCCGATGACGTTCTACCTCGCGAGCGGCGGCAGGGCGAACACGCTCAAAGGCGACGGCATCCTGGCGTCAGCGCCACCGGCCGACAACAAGCCTGACTCATTCACCTACGATCCCATGAATCCCGTGACCTCCTACGGTGGCAACGTCTGTTGCACCGGGACGGCGATCACTGCCGGGTCGTTCGATCAGCGCAAGATGGAGGCGCGGCCGGACATTCTCGTCTACACCTCGGAGCCCTTCAAGGAAGGTGTCGAGGTCAGCGGTCCGATCGAGCCGACGCTCTACGTCTCCTCGGACGCCAAGGACACCGACTTCACGGTGAAGGTGCTGGACGTCTATCCTGATGGCCGCGCCTACAACCTCGACGAGTCGATCCAGCGCCTGAGGTATCGCGACGGCTACGACAAGCCGCTCGTGTGGATGGAGCCCGGCAAGGTCGTCAAAGTCGCGCTCCAACCGCTGACCACGAGCAACTACTTCGCTCCGGGGCACAGTCTCCGCATCGAAGTCTCGAGCAGCAACTTCCCGCGCTTCGATCGCAACCTCAACACGGGCGGCAACAACTACGACGAGGTGAAAGGCGTGATCGCGCACAACGTCGTCCACCACTCCAAGCAGTACCCGTCGAAGGTTACGGTCACGGTTGTGAAACGATAGCGTTCGTGCCCTTTCGACTTTTCCTCGCGGCGTTTCTCGTCGCCACGATGCCGGTCCTTTCCGAGCGTGCCGAGGCGCAGGAGCGACCGAACATCGTGCTCATCGTCGCCGACGATCTTGGATACGGCGACCTCGGCAGCTACGGCGCGCCGGACATCAGGACGCCGAATCTCGATCGGCTCGCGCGCGACGGGGTCCGGCTGACGCAGTTCTACGCAAATGCGCCGGTCTGCACGCCGACGCGGGCGGCACTTCTCTCTGGCCGATATCAGCAGCGCGTGCCGCTCGAACGTCCAATTGATACCAACGCCGCGACTCCTGGCACCGGTCTCGACATTGGCCTCCCGGCGACTGGCCGCTCGTTGCCGCAGCTCCTGAAGAACGCGGGGTATGCCACCGGGCTGGTCGGCAAGTGGCACCTCGGCTTCAAGCCGGAGTTCCATCCGAATCGCCACGGCTTCGATTACTTCTGGGGCTATCTGGCCGGCTACGTCGATTGGTACGCGCACGTGCGGGGCGACGGTCACGCTGACCTGTGGGAGAACGCCGCGGCCACCCGGCACGACGGCTATCTCGGTCACGAGCTGACGCACCGTGCCGTGTCGTTCATTTCCGAGCACAGCAGCCGCCCGTTCTTTCTCGAAGTCGCGTACGGAGCGCCGCACTGGCCCTTCCAGTCCCCACACCGTGCGTCGACCGCGGCGCGCCCCAACGGGTCGATGCTGCAGCAGCCGGCGGACGCCGATCCGCCGAGCCGCAAGGACTACGCCGAAATCGTCGAAGATCTGGATGCGGACGTCGGGCGGATCCTCGAGGCGCTGTCGGCTCGTGGCCTCGCCGAGAAGACGCTCGTCGTGTTCGTGAGCGACAACGGCGGCGAGTGGCTGTCGCGCAACGCGCCGTTCTTCCATCGCAAGGACACGGTGTGGGAAGGTGGCATTCGAGTGCCGGCGATCTTCCGCTGGACGGGTACCTTGCCGGCGGGCCGGACGCTGTCGCAGGTTGGCATCACCATGGATCTCTCGGCGACGTTCGTCGCGCTTGCGGGCGGTTCCACCACGGCGAACCGGCTCGAAGGCATCGATCTCCTGCCGATCCTCCGGGGAACCGCGCCACCCATCGAGCGGACGCTTTTCTGGCGCGTCGGACCCGCATCGGGTCAGCCGCGCGCGGTGCGGAGCGGGGATTGGAAGCTCGTGCTCGACGGCTCCAAGCAGCTCCTCTTCGACGTGACTCGCGATCCTGGGGAGCGAGACGATCTGGCCGCCCAGCATTCCGATCGCGTGCGGCGGCTCAAGGAGATGCTCGACGCGTGGGAGAAGGACGTCGCCGGAACGGCCGCGCCGGCGGGCCGCTGACCGTGGCTGGGACGTTGGAGGCGCACGAAGAGATCGAGCTGGTTCGGATGGTTACGTGCCCAGCCACAGAATCCTCAAGCAACCCGGATCTCGTCGTGCGTCTCCCGCCGGCGTCAGCTTCGGTCCTTCGCGTTGAACCCGTTGCCTCCGTCCCCTCTCGAGCGACCACCTCGACCCCAACAAACGTCGCACCGAGGCCCTTCCGTCAGCTGCCAGTCACGTCCTTCAAGAGCGAGAAGAACCCGCGCTTGCGTGTCGAGCTGATCCCCCAGTTCACCGGCACGCTCTGGTACCCGTCGTCGAAGCCTTCGCCGGACAGGCGGTAGTCGAAGTACCCCCAGGACGCGTACTGGCTCAGCGACGAGACGAAGTTGTTGCGGGGCTTGTCGAAGTCGAAATGGTCGTCCTCGTTGAACAGGATCGGCACCGGCCGGTATCCGGCGACCTGTCGGGTGTCGCTGACCATGCGGGCGATGCGATCCGGGTCGCCGACACCGTTGCCGTGGAGCAGCAGAAAGTCCGAGGCGGCAACGACGCGAGTGGTGGGAATCGAGCCGCCGTTGAAGCTGACGCTCACGGGCAGCCGGCGTCCATCCACCGTGATGGACTTCGCCAGCTCGACGAGCTCGTGGACGCGCGGCGCCTGGATGAGCGGCTGCTCGTACGCGCGGTTGTCGCACTCATTGGCGATCTCGACGAGCACGTTGGCGTATCCCTTTCCGAGCAGCCAGGTCGTCGCTTCCTGCACCGCCCTTCTGACGGCCGCGTCGCCGTCGAGCCGGTGGTCCTGCCCGAAGTAGAAGTAGCCGACGATCGGGACCATTCCCAGGGAGTCGGCGCCGTCGAGAATGCGTTCCAGACGGGCGAGGTAATCGGCCCGCAACGTCCCGTCAGGATGGAATCCGTTGTTGTGCCACGGCTGTTTCTGGGAATAGCCTTGTGGGCTTCCGCCCTGCAGATTGATCGTGAAGCCGAGCAGGCCATGTCGGCGCCACTCCGGCATTGCCGCGAGGAACTCCCGTGTGTTGCGCTCCGGGTCCCATTGCTTCCCGTCGGGATAGGCCCACAGGTTCCGCGTTTCCGGATTCAGGTCGTCGAAGATGCCCTGCACCATGCGGGAGTTCATGAGCAGCCCTTCGATCTTCATTCCGCGCCAGGTCCGGCCCTGGTAGGTCGGCCGGCCATTGATGAGGAAGCCGTCACCCTGAATGGCGACGGTTGTCTGCCGCGCGGCGGCTCGCATGGACGTGCCACCGACCATCGCGGCGGCCAGGGCCTTCAATACCGAGCGGCGATTCATGGCCTCACCCCCACTTTGCGCCGTGACAGGGCGCGCAAGTCACGATCTGCGTAAGTCTACGAGATCTGCGGGATGTGAGCCTCACCGCTACGGGTGTACGACCAGGTTGCCGGACGTCACTGGCCAGGTCCGCGCGTTCGTCACCGGCACATCGGGCCAGATTCGCATGCTGCAATACGCTTCGGACGAGGGGATCGCGGCGCTCTCGAACCCCACGAACGTCGAGCGATCCGGTTCATCGCTGTCAGGATCGTTGTCGAGGACACGGAACCAGATGTCGTGCCCGACCTGATGGATGTCCAGCGTGTTGAAGTTGGGGCTCGTGGATCGATTGGCCGTAATCACGCCTCCAATCCACGCCCGACGGTTCAGTGGATCGACGGCCAGGCACGTCACCTCGCCGGTGAAGTCGATTGTGCCGGTCTCATCCTCGGTGCGGTGGCGGAAGTGACCGAGGGCCCGGTCCGTGCCGAACTGGAGTGCGACAAAAACGAACCGCACGTCGAAGGCGTCCTGCAGGAGGTAATGACCGGCGCCGGCGGTTGCCATGATGCCGCTCGAATGCAGCGAAGGCGATGAGGTTACCGGCACGACAGCGGCCGGGGCAGAGACCTGCCACACGATCGCGAGCGCACCAGTGATAGCCAGCAAGACTCGCCGTTTCATGATCCCTCCCCGGCCGGCAACTGCGCTCGCGGCCACGCCGGAGAGACTAACGGGTGCCGGAGAGCACGTCTTGCACGTTCGTTGCGGATTGGAACAAAACAAGCGCGCGCGCATTCTGTTGTGACTGGTCTGTGACTTGTCCCTTTTCCGTCCGGCTGCTATCCTCCGCGACGTGCGTCGCCTCGGCAATCCTGTTTCGTTCGGCTCTCCACGCTTCGCCACTGTCGAGGCCGGCGCGTTTCTTGTCACGCATGCCTGGTTCCCTCCGGCCGCCTTCCTGCCACGCCACCACCACGACCGCACGGTCGTGGCGGTCACCGTGCAGGGGAGAGGAAACTCGATACTGGGGTCGCGGGAGGTTGGCCTGGAGCCGGGCACGCTGCACACCGAGCCCGCGGGCGATTCTCACAGCAACCGATTCGGCACATCGGGAGCCAGGATCGTTGTCGTTCAGCCCGATCCCACGGCGGAGGAATTGCTGGGCCGGTGCGGCCCGCTCCTAACCGAGATCCATCGTGTCACTCAGCCCCAGCCCGTCGCCCTTGCGCGCCGCATGTGCGCCGAAATTGCCGGGCCCGATACGCTGTCAAGGCTCGCCATCGAGGGCGCGTGCCTGGAGCTCCTGACGATCGGAGCACGAGCTGTGAGCTCGGCGGGATCAGCCGAAGACGTCCAGGCGGCGTGGCTTCCGCGCGTCCTCGACTACCTCCACGCGCACTTCCTCGACTGTCCGACGATTGCCAGGCTGAGCGGCCTGGCTGGCGTCCATCCCGCACACTTCACCCGAGCCTTCCGGCGCGCGCTCAAACAGTCGCCCGCGACCTACGTGCGCCGGCTGAGGCTCGACTGGGCCGCCGAGGCGCTGGACCGGACCGATCAGTCGCTCGTCGAGATCGCCGCGGCCAGCGGGTTCGCCGACCAGAGCCACTTCACGCGTGCGTTTCGTCGCCACGTGGGGGCGCCGCCAGCCGCGTATCGCCGGCGCCCGGCCGACTCCGCTCTTCCGGCGCCGCGCCAGGTCCGGCCCTGATACGTTGGCCGGCCGTTGATGAGGAAGCCGTCACCCTGAATCGCTACGGTTGTCTGACGCGCGGCCGCGTGCCACCAGCCCGGGCTGCCAGCCTCTCGATGGCTGCGATACACTTTCGATGCAGAGACTCAGCATGCGGGTGATGGTCTGCTTTCTCATCGGTCTGCTGGCCGCGACGTCCCAGGTCGCTCCTACCGGCATTCAGGACGCAGCAGCGCCCACGCACCTCGCGTTTGTCGGAGCGAGAATCATCGACGGCACGGGGGCGGCGCCGATCGCCGACGGCGTGATGGTCGTGCAGAACGGGAAGATCGCGGCCATCGGGGCGGCGGCCAGCGTCAAGATTCCCGCCGGCGCTACGCGCGTGGACGTCTCGGGCAAAACGATCATGCCGGGGATGATCAACGCGCACGGGCATGTCGGCAACGTGCGCGGGCTCACGAGCAGCCCGGAGTTCTACACGCCCGAATACGTCAGGCATCAGCTCGGCGTCTACGCCCGCTACGGCGTCACGACGGTGTTCAGCCTGGGTGGCGACGGTCCGGTCGGCGTGCAGGTTCGGGACGAGAAACCGGCAGGCATGGCGCGCCTCTTTGTTGCCGGGCCGGTGATTTCTTCGTCCGATCCCGAGGCCGCGCGGCGTGCCGTGGACGAAGTCAAGGCGATGAACGCTGACCTCGTGAAGATCCGCGTCGACGATAACCTGGGTACGGGGAAGAAGATGCCGGCCGAGGCGTACCGCGCCGTGATCGAACAGGCGCGCAAACAGCGGCTGAAGGTGGCGGCGCACATCTTCTACCTGCAGGACGCGAAGGACATCCTGAGCGCCGGCGGCGACTTCATCGCGCACAGCGTGCGCGATGCGCCGGTCGACCGCGCGTTCATCGACGAGCTTCAGGCGCGAGAGGCGTGCGTCTGTCCGACGCTCATGCGCGACGTCGCGACGTTCATCTACGAGTCCCGTCCGGCCTTCTTCGACGATCCGTTCTTCAGGCGGGAGGCCGACGTCGAGACGGTCAGCGCCCTTCAGACGCCGAAGTACCAGGCGTCGAACCGCACGCCGTCCGCGGTCCGATACAAGGCAGCCCTGGAGGTCGCCAAGACCAACCTCAAGCGCTTGAAAGACGCCGGCGTTCGCATTGCGATGGGCACCGATACCGGACCCGCTGGGCGCTTTCAAGGCTACTTCGAGCACCTCGAGCTCGAACAGATGGTCGCTGCCGGACTTACGCCGATGCAGGTGATCGTGTCCGCGACGAGCGACGCCGCGCGCTGCATGCACGTCGCCGATCGGGTCGGCACGCTGCAATCTGGCCTCGAAGCCGATTTCCTCGTGCTCGCCCGCAACCCGCTCGACGACATCCGTAACACGCGCTCGCTCGAGTCGACCTGGGTTCGTGGGAATCGAGTCCCACGATGACCACTCACGCGCGCGGCATCCGCTGGTGGCCCGCTGCGCTCGTTGCGGTGGCGTCCGCAGTCGCCCTCGGCTGGGTCTGGCTGCCGGACGGCCGCGACGGACAGGGACGTGTCATGCTCACGTTCCCGATCGCGTTCGCGACGCTGCTGCTCCTCGCAATCTGGCTGGTCTTCTTTTCGCGCCTTCCACGAAGGCGTCGCCTCTGGGCAGTTGGCGCGGTGGTGATGACGATCGCCGCCGCCGCGGCGACCACTCGAATTCGCGGCGTCACCGGTGACCTCGTGCCGGTCGTCGAATGGCGCTGGGCGTCCCGCGAGCCGCCCGCCCTGAAGTTGGAACCGCTGCGCGAGGCCCTTCCTGAGCCACGCGAAGTGCCCGCCGCCGCTCCCGCCAGTGCGGCAAAGGGCGACACACCATCACCGATGGCTTCCACTCCATCCCGGGTCGAGCCAACAGCCTCCACACCAGCCGCCGGCGACTATCCGCAGTTCCTCGGCGCGGACCGCAACGGGACGGTCACTGGTGTTCGTCTGGCCGACGATTGGGCGGCCCGGCCGCCGCGGCTCGTGTGGCGCCGGGCGATCGGAGCCGGATGGTCGGGATTTGCCGTGGCCCGAGGCCTCGCCGTCACGCAGGAGCAGCGCGGCAGCCGAGAGATGGTCGTCGCGTACAGCCTCGTTGACGGCACGCCGAGGTGGTCTCACGGAGACGAGGCGCACTACGAGTCCACGATTGCGGGCGAGGGGCCTCGCGCGACGCCGACCATCTCGCGCGGGCGCGTTTTCACGCTCGGGTCCACGGGCTTGCTC
The DNA here is from genome assembly GCA_963771395.1 of uncultured Acidobacteriota bacterium. GTDB lineage: Bacteria > Acidobacteriota > Vicinamibacteria > Vicinamibacterales > 2-12-FULL-66-21 > DATBJJ01. The sequence goes on from CAVYTY010000002.1 coordinate 137,553, forward strand.
AACTGCCTCGATCTGGAGACGGGCAAAGCGATCTGGCGGCGCGACATCGGCGCCGACAACGATTCGGGTCAGCCAGACTTTGGCAGGAGCAGCTCGCCACTCGTCGTCGACGATCTGATCGTCGTCAGCGCCGGAGGGGCGCCTGGCCGTTCGCTTGTCGCCTACCATCGCGATTCGGGGGAGCCAGCCTGGCGAGCCGGCGATGATCTCGCGAGCTACAGCTCGCCGGTTCTCGCGACGCTCGCTGGCGTGCGGCAGATCGTCGTGCTCAACCAGTCGAGCGTTGCCGGCCACGATCCGGTGACAGGCCGCGTCCTCTGGAATCATCCGTGGCCGCGCTCGGCGCCGACCGTCGCCGCCCCGCTCATCGTGTCTGACAATCGGGTCCTCTTGTCGGCGGGGTATGGCGTGGGCAGCCACCTCCTGCAGATTTCACGCGAGGGCGATGCTGTCAGTCAGACACTCGTCTGGGAAAGCACACGGCTCAAGGCGAAGTTCGCCAACCCGGTCGTGTACGACGGGTTCGTCTACGGACTCGACGATGGCGTGCTGGTGTGCCTGGATCCGTCCAACGGGGAACGGCGGTGGAAGGGTGGGCGATACGGCCACGGCCAGACGATCCTCGTCGGCAATCGCCTGATCGTCACGACCGAGGACGGCGACATCGTGCTCGTCGAAGCGCGCCCCGACGCGCATCGAGAGCTCGCGCGCTTCACGGCGTTCGCTCAGAAGTTCTGGAACCCCCCCGCCCTCGCCGGACGCTTCCTGATCGTCCGCACTGATACCGAGGCAGCTTGTTATGAGCTGCCGATTTAGGTTCGAGAACCCTTGAACCGAATGAACCCCTGAACCCTCTTGAACCTCTGTGATCCCTTGAACCTGTAAGCGATCAGCCGTGTGGGCCGGTATAGTCCAGGTATGTCCGACCCGTCGCCGGTGGCCGACCTCGAGCAGACCGAGGTCGGCAGTTACTTTGTCGCGAACTACCCGCCATTTTCCGTCTGGACCTCCGACGCGGTCGGCACGGACGCCAAGGTTGCGCTGGCGTCGCCGGCGCCGTCCGGCACGCCGCTGGGGCTGTACCTGCACATCCCGTTCTGCCGTAAGCGCTGTCATTTCTGCTACTTCCGGGTGTACACCGACAAGAACGCCAAGGAAGTGGAGCAGTATCTCGATCTGCTGGGCCGGGAGTGGGAGCTGTACGCCGGCCAGCCTGCTCTTGCAGCGCGGCCGTTCAACTTCGTCTACTTCGGCGGGGGCACGCCCTCCTTTCTGTCGACTCGACAGCTCGAGACCCTCGCCAGGCGGGTCACCGCGAGCCGGTCGTGGGCGAACGCCGAAGAGATCACGTTCGAGTGCGAGCCCGGTACCATCACTCGTCCCAAGCTCGCCGCGATTCGAGGGATTGGCGTCACCCGGCTGAGTCTCGGCGTCGAGAACTTCAGCGATCGCATCCTCGAGCTGAATGGCCGCGCGCATCGGTCGCCGGAGATCACGCGCGTCTACCGGGACGCGCGCCACCTGGACTTTCCGCAGATCAACATCGACCTCATCGCGGGCATGCTGGGGGAAACCGACGCCAACTGGACGGACTGCGTCGCGCGCACCGTCGATCTCGCGCCCGACAGCGTGACCATCTACCAGATGGAGCTGCCCTACAACACGACGATCAGCAGGGACCTGTTGAAACACGGCGGCCAGTTCGAGGATCCGGTCGCGCAGTGGTCGGTCAAACGGCGCTGGGTGGCGGAGGCCTTCGAGGCGCTCGAGCGCGCCGGCTACACCATCGGCAGCGCCTACACCGCGGTCAGGGATCCGGCGAAGGCGCGCTTTCTTTATCGGGATCGGCTGTGGGAGGGCGCCGACATGGTGGGGCTCGGCGTCGCGTCGTTCGGCCACATCAACGGCGTCCACGTGCAGAACGTCGACACGTGGGAGGCCTACAGCGCCGCAATCGACCGGGGCGAGATTCCGCTCGGTCGCGCGTATCGCCCCACGGCCGAGGAGCGCATGATCCGGGAGTTCGTGCTGCAGCTCAAACGGGGCTCCGTGCGCCCCGCGTATTTCAAGAGCAAGTACCGGGTGAACGTGCTGGAGCGCTTCCGCGACCAGCTGGCGTCGCTCCAGGCCGCAGGCCTCCTCGCGTCGGCCGGCGAGGATGTCATCGCGATCACGCGGGACGCGCTCCTGCGCGTCGACACGCTCCTGCCGCGGTTCTTTCTCCCGCAGCACACGGGGATTCGATATACGTAGGAGTTCCAGGGCTCAGAGATCAGGGGGCCAGGGGACTGGGGCATAGCCGAACGGCCGGGCTCACCAGCCTTCGCATGGGATCTCAAAGCTCTTCTGATCCCTGCTCCCTGATCCCTGCTCCCTGCATCCCCGATCCTGTTTTGTGTCAGCGTTTATGTCCATGTCCATGTCTTCATCCAGCTACGACGTTGTTGTGATTGGCGGCGGCCCGGCGGGGTCGACCACGTCGACGCTCCTGGCCCAGCACGGCCTCAAGGTCGGGCTGTTCGAGCGCGAGACGTTTCCTCGGTTCCACATCGGCGAGTCGCTCATCCCGGAGACCTACTGGGTGCTCGAGCGGCTCAACATGCTGCCGAAGATGCAGCGGAGCCACTTCGTCAAGAAGCACAGCGTGCAGTTCGTCAACGCGAACGGCAAGTTGTCGGCGCCGTTCTACTTCTGGGACAACAAGCCGCACGCGTGCTCGCAGACCTGGCAGGTGGTGCGCAGCGAGTTCGACCAGATGATGCTCGACAATGCGCGCGAGCACGGCGTCGAGGCCTTCGACGGCGTCCACGTGGTCGACGTTATCTTCGAGGGGGATCGCGCCTGCGGCGTCCGCATTCACGACAAGGATGGGCGTCGCGACGTTCGCGCCAGGGTCGTAGTCGATGCGAGCGGCCAGGCGGCGTTGCTGCAGAACCGCTTCAAACTGCGCCTGTGGGATCCAATGCTGAACAAGGGCGCGATCTGGACCTACTGGCAGGGGGCCTATCGCGACACCGGCCGCGACGAGGGCGCCACGATGGTGCTCCAGACCGTCACGAAGAACGGTTGGTTCTGGTACATCCCGCTCCACGACGACATCGTCAGTGTTGGCGTGGTGGCGCCGTTCGACTACCTGTTCAAGGGGCGCAGCGGGCACGAACAGACGTATCACGAGGAGGTCGAGCGCTGCCCGGTCGTCAAGGATCGGGTGTCGAAGGCGACGCGCGCCACCGGGTATTTCGCCACACGCGACTACTCGTACCGTGCGAAGGAAGTGGCCGGCCACGGATGGGTCCTCGTCGGCGACGCCTTTGGCTTTCTCGATCCGCTGTATTCGTCGGGCGTGCTGCTCGCGCTGCGCTCGGGAGAGATGGCGGCAGACGCGATTGCCGAAGGACTGAAAGCGGGGGACGTGAGCGGGGCCCAGCTCGGGAAGTGGGGGCCGGGGTTCAACGAGGGCGTGGATCGGATGCGCCGGCTCGTCTGCGAGTACTACAATGGCTTCAGCTTCGGCGCGTTCGTGCGGCAGTATCCCGAGCTGCGCGGCACGGTAACCGATCTGCTCATCGGCGACCTCTTCACGACGCGTGTGGACAAGGTGTGGGGTCCAATGGAGTCGCTCTACGGGCCGGCACACAAGATCATTCCACCCTGGCACGCGGGGACGACGCCCGAAGAGGCCGGGAACAAGGCCAACGAGCTCGTGCTGCCGGAGGGCCGGAGGCCGTAGGCTCTAGGCTTTAGGCTCTAGCAAGCGCATCGATTGCGTGGTCAAGGTTTTGCCTAGAGCCGAGAGCCTGAAGCCGGGAGCCATTGACAATGATCTCGATATTTACTACAAAGAAGTAGCAATGGGTGGCGACCATCTCGGGCGATTCGAACACTTTCTCCTGCTGGCGGTCGTGCGGCTGGGCGACGACGCCTATGGCATGACGATTCGGCGCGAGCTTGCAGAGCATACGGGGCGCGACATCGCGGTCGGGGCCATCTATACGGCGCTCGCGCGGCTCGAGCGGCGGGGGCTCGTGCAGTCCTGGCTCGGGCAGCCGACGGCCGAGCGCGGAGGCAAGGCGAAGCGGCACTACCGCGTGCTGGCCTCGGGGAAGAAGGCGCTCGCCAGGGCCGAAGCCGCACTGACCGGCTTGTCGCAGGATCTGGGACGCGCGCCAAAACGCTCATGACCGCCGATCGAACTCTCGCACCGCCCCGGCTCGCGCGCTGGCTGTTGTGCCGCGCGCTCGATGGCCCGGCGCGTTCCGCTATCGTCGGCGATCTCGACGAGGAGTTCTCCTGCTTCGTCGTGCCACGCCTCGGCGCGCGCGCGGCACGACGGTGGTACAGGCGGCAGGCGATGGCGTCGATCGTGGCGTGCCTCCGCGAGCCCGCTGCGTCTGCGCTGGAGCCTGCGGAACGGATTACGGTGAGGAGGGCGCTCATGCAGGATCGCCATGGTCTCGGAACGGACCTTCGCGCCGCCACGCGGTTCTGCTGGCGGCATCCACTCCTGTCACTGACAGTCGTGCTCACGCTCGCCGCCGGCATCGGCGTCAACGCGGCGGTCTTTTCCGTGCTGAACGCCACTTATCTCAAGAAGCTGCCGATCGCGAACGCCGATCGCTTCGTGTCGATCAGTGCGAAAGAGGGAGGGTCCTTCACCTACCCCGAGTATCTCGCGCTGCGCGACCTGCCGGGACTACACGCGCTCATCGCCGGCGGGCGGACGTCGACAACACTCGGTGCACCGGTCGAGGACGGGCGATCCCGTCAGCGCGTCGTCATCGACATGGTGACGGCCAACTACTTTGCTGCGCTCGGCGTCGGCGCCGGCACGCGAGGCCGCCTGTTGACTGAAGCGGACGGCGAGCCAGGGCGGCCGCCGGTCGTGGTTCTGAGCGACGTAGCATGGCGGAAGCGCTTCGGCTCGGACAGCTCCACAATCGGGCGTACGATCCGTCTTCATCGCGCGATCTTCACCATCGTCGGCGTTGCCCCGGCGGGTTTCACGGGCACGCAAATCGGCTACAGCCCGGACATCTGGGTCCCGCTGACACAGGCTCCTCTCATCGACGGCAACACCGCCATGCTCGGACAGGCGTCGGCCTGGTTGGGGCTCGCCGGTGTCCTCGAAGGTCCTGATGCCCGGGCAACGGTATCTGCGGCACTCAACAGCCGATGGAAGGCGGAGCGTCGCGATGACGTTGCTGTGGTGCGATCCATTCCTCGCGGCCATCAGTGGTACACGCCCGCTCCTGAGAGCCGCCTGCGCCTCATCGGCCTGTTCTCGGTGCTGATCCTCGCGATCGGTTGCCTCAATGTATCGACGCTGCTCGGCACGACCATCCAGGCGCGACAGAAGGAGCTCGCCATTCGCTCGTCGCTTGGCGCGGGCCGCTTGCGGCTGCTGCGGCAGTTGCTCGCCGAACATCTGATGCTGGCGGCGATCGGGGGAGCGGCGGGAGGACTCCTCGGGTCATTGATGGCCCGCGGGCTGGCTCCGCTCATGGCCAGCCGGTTCACGCCCGGCGATTTGGATGTGTCCGCCGATCTGAATGTCGTGCTCTTCGCGTGCGGCGTGTCGCTCGCCGCTGCCGCGGCAATCGGCGTCATGCCGGCCCTCAGGTGGTCGCGCGTCAACACGCTTCCGGCGCTGCAGGGCCAGACCGCGGGCCTCACGCGACTGTTCCGTTCCACCGGCCTGTGGTGGCTGATTCCCTGGCAGGTCGCACTCGGGACCGTCCTCCTCACATCTGCGGGACTGCTGGTGAAGACCGTGCAGCAGTTGAAGCTCGGCATCCAGGACTCGGCGCCCGAGCGCGTCTGGTTTGCCGACGTGTCTTTCGACGATTCCCAGAGGCCAGCGGTTCGGTTGTCCGACTTCCAGGATCGACTTCGTCGCCATCTCCAATCGATGCCCGGCGTGGAGTCGGTGGGGCTGAGCGCCGGCCGGCCACTCGCGTCCATTCGACGCGGTCCGCTCTATGTCGAGGGCATGAGCACCGTTCCCGAGAGCAAGCCGATGCCGTGGGGTCCGCCGCCTCCGCCGCCGCCACGCGGGGTCCGTCTCGAGAAGCCGTGGGTTGTGAGCCAGAACTACGTCACGCCGGGATACTTCGCCGCACTCGCGCTGCCGATGCGCCAGGGCAGGGATTTCACGAGCGCCGACGGCGCCGGAACCCCCCGCGTCGCGATCGTCAACGAGACGCTGGCCGCGCGTGCGTTCGGGAAGTCCAGCCCCATCGGCCGCCGGGTATCGTTCGCCAGGGCCGGTACCTTCGACATCGAGATCGTCGGCGTCGTGCGTGACCTCCGTTACGAACACCTTCGTGAAGCGGCGCCAGACGGCCTATTCTTTCCGCTCGCGCAGATCCCCCGCGGCGAGGACGAATCGCCAACCGTCAGCGGCGGGACCGAACCTATCGATCTGACGCTCATCCTGCGCGCGCGCCAGGGCGAGCGCATGACGCGCGATCGGCTCCTGCAGCACGCGCTCCAGTTCGATTCCGGACTCTTCGTCGACAGAATCGTGACCTTCGACGAGGAAGCCAACGGTGCCCTCGGCCAGGAGCGGGTGCTGGCCTCGATCGGCTCGATCCTCGGCGCGGCGGCGCTGACGCTGCTGGTCATCGGCTTGTATGGCACGATGGCAGCCGCCGTCATTCGCAGTCGCCGGGAGATTGGGATTCGGCTCGCGCTTGGCGCCCGTCCCGGATCACTGCGCGTGCTGGTCGTTGCCCGCTGCCTGCTCGTGGCCGGCGTCGGCCTCGCCCTGGGATTACCGCTTGCCTACGCGGCCACGAAGTCGTTCGCCCACTTGCTCTACGGCGTCCAGCCGCTCGACCCGCTCGTCGGCGCCGTCACGGTCGGCATCGTGCTGGCCACGGCTGCCGTCGCGGCCTTCGTGCCCGCGCGGCGCGCCGCGCGCGTCGATCCCGTCATTGCGCTGCGCGCGGAGTAGAGAAATGCTGAACGCTGAGTGCTGAATGCTGAAGTGAATGCTGAATTCCATTCAGCACTCAGCATTACAATGTCAGCGAATGCCCCCAGACAGCATTGACGCCGCGGAGCCAGGCTTCCGATATACCCGCAAGGTTTTCTTCTACGAGACCGACCTTGCCGGAGTCGTTCACTTCAGTTGCTATTTCCGGTACATGGAAGAGGCGGAGCACGCGCTCTGGCGCGCGGCCGGGCTGACCGTCGATCGCGCCGGGGCCGAGCTCGGCTATCCGCGCGTATCGGCAACGTTCGACTACCGCAGCCCGCTGTTCTTCGAAGATGAGCTGACCGTCGTCGCGCGCGTGCATGCCGTCACGAAGCGCACGATCAAGTACTCGTTCGTCTTCACGCGAGGCGACACGGCCGTGGGCACGGGGTGGCTGACGACCGCATGCGCGACGCGCCAGGACGACGGCTCGATGTGCGCCGTTGCGATTCCGCCGGGGGTGGTTGCAGCGCTGCGTGCCGCCGCCGGTCAGAGCTGAACGCCCGTGACTTTCGGCTTCACACTGATGTCTTACATGAGGCACCGATGAACAAGAAGATCAGAAAGCTGATGGAGAGGCTCGTCGCCAAGCCGGGGAAGAAAATCTCGCTCAAGGACTACGACCCGGAATGGACGGGGTCGATCAAGGACAAGAAGGAAGCCTTCGAGCTCCTCGAAAACGGCGTCAAGCAGCTCGCGAAGCATCAGGACAAGCTCTACGCGCAGGACACGTATTCGCTTCTGATGGTCTTCCAGGCGATGGACGCGGCCGGTAAGGACGGGACGATCCGGCACGTGATGTCCGGTGTCAACCCACAAGGGTGCCAGGTGTTCAGCTTCAAGGCACCCTCGGCCGAGGAACGTGACCACGACTATCTCTGGCGGACTACAAAGGCCTTGCCCGAACGGGGACGCATCGGCATCCACAACCGTTCCTACTACGAGGAAGTGCTCGTGTGCCGCGTGCACCCCGAGATCCTCGCGTCGCAGCAGCTTCCGCAGGACTGCAAGAAGGACGGCGTCTGGAAGCGCCGCTTCGAGGAAATCAATAGCTTCGAACGTTATCTCGTGGACAACGGCATCGTCGTCCTCAAGTTCTTCCTGCATGTGTCGAAGAAGGAACAGAAGCGGCGGTTTCTCGAGCGCATCGATCTCGAGGAGAAGAACTGGAAGTTCTCGGTGAACGACGCCAAGGAGCGCACGTTCTGGAAGGACTACATGCACGCGTACGAGGAGGTCTTCACCTACACGAGCACGAAGAAGGCACCCTGGTACATCATCCCCGCCGACAACAAGTGGTTCATGCGCCTGGCCGTCGCGGCCATTACGTACCAGACCCTCAATGATCTGAACCTGAAGTACCCGACGCTGACCAAGGAGAAAAAGGCCGAACTGCTCGAGGCGCGCAAGGTGCTGATGGCCGAGAAGGACTGAAGTCGCGAAGGGATGAGCCTGGGACGGCTGAGCTCCATCACCTTCAGATCGAGTGCGAAAAATCCAGCAACAGTCCCGCACGCGGCCCCGTCTAAAGGCCTATGCGCGTGTGTCTCGGGGCGACGTCCTTTCTTGGCGGAGTGGGATTCTCGGTTCTTGCCGTTCTGCCGCTCGTGGCCGCCGCGCCCGTGCTGGCGAGCCCGCAAGCCACGAACGGACAGCCGGCCCAGCCCGCGGCGGTCAAACCTTCGCTGCGCTCCCATCGCGTGACGCAACCGCCAACCATCGACGGTGTGCTCGACGACGACGCATGGCGCGAGGGACCGCTCGAGACGGGTGAGTGGCTGTCGTACAACCCGCTCTACGGTTCGGCGGTCCCGCAGAAAACAAAGGTCTGGATCGGGCACGACAGCGACTACCTTTATTTCGCGTTCCAGTGCGACGATCCCGACCCGTCCGCCATCAAGACCTCCATCACCCGCCGCGACAACATCTGGTCCGACGACTGGGTAGGCATCAGCCTCGACGCGCTCGGCACCGGGCAGCTCTCCTATCACCTGATGGTCAACCCCAACGGTGTGCAGCTCGACATGCTGAACACCGTGTCGGGCGGTGAAGACCAATCGCCCGACTACATATGGGACAGCGCCGGGCGCAGGAACGCTCAGGGCTACGCCGCCGAGATGCGCGTGCCGCTCCAGACGATTCGCTTCAAGGGCGGTCCCGACGTGTACATGGGGATCCTCTTCTGGCGTCGCGTCAGCCGCGCGGGCGTCTCGGTCGTCTGGCCCCCGCTCGAACCTGGCAAATGGGTGTTCGAGAAGCACGCCTCGCTCGGGTTCGGCGATCTCGCGACCGCGGCTGATTCGCGAGCTCATCCCGTCGACGACGTATGTACGGAACGAGCAGCGCGCCGCGCCGTCACAGTGGGCTGGCGCGGACAATCAGGGAGACGTCGGGCTCAGCGGCAAGTACGGCATCACGTCCACGGTGACGCTCGACGCCACGGTCAACCCCGACTTCAGCCAGGTCGAGAGCGATGCGTTCCAGGTCGAAGTGAACCAACGCTTCCCGACGTTCTTCTCGGAGAAGCGTCCGTTTTTCATGGAGGGCTCGGGCGTCTTCACGCTTGCCGGCCAGGGGAACGACAACAGCTTTCAAGCCGCCGTCCACACCCGCCGCATCGTCGATCCCGTGTTCGGCGCGAAGGTCACCGGGAGCCTCGGGCGATGGGCGTTCGGCTCGCTGTCGGCGCTCGACCAGTTCCCGGGCCACAATCTGCCAGAAGGGCACCCGGACACCGATAAGGATCGGCTCTTCAACATCGGCCGTGTGCAGTACAGCCTCGGGCCGAGTAACTACGTCGGTGGAATTGCGGTCGACACCGAGTTCTCTGGCGGCTACAACCGCGTCGTCGGTGCGGATCTGTCGTGGCGCGTGAACTCGACTCAGCGGGTCAGCGGGTTCGTCCTTGGTTCGTCCTCGAGAGATCCTGACACGGACGAGTCGACGACCGGCGTCGGAGCGCAGGCCGGCTACGAGTACAACACGCGGCGCCTCAATCTCATTGGCTACGCCGAACACTACGATCCCGACTTCCGAATGGACACGGCGTTCATCAACCGCGTCGGCATCACGAGCGCGTGGGGATACGCCGAATACAACTTCTATCCGCCCAAGACCAAGGAGTGGCTGCTGAAGGTGGCGCCGTTCTCGTTCACCCAGGGCGGACACGACGAGAATGCCGGAGGCAACGAGCTGCTTCAGGTGACGGGCGTGCGCATGCAGTTCAGCCGTCAGGGCAACTTCAGGTTCGATCGGTTCGACGGCTTCGAGGCATGGGCCGGTCAGCGCTTCGACCGCGGACGATGGCGGATGTTCGGCGGTGTCCAGCTGTATCGCTGGTTGAACGTGGAGGGGCAGTACTTCTTCGGCAACGCGGTGTTCTACGACCCGGTCGATCCGTATCTGGGCAGGAGCCACGAGGGAGGTCTCGGTATCACCCTGCAGCCGAGCGGCCGGCTCTCACAGGCCTTCAACTACCGGCGCATCTCGTTCGATCGTGCGTCGACCGGCGAGCACGTCTACGACCTGGATCTGATCTACAGCCGCACGACGTATCAGTTCTCCCGCCAGTTCTTCGTCCGCGGCATCGTGCAGTTCGACAGCTCCCGCTTTCGGGTGCTCACCGATTTCCTGTCCTCGGTACGAGCTTCGTCCAGGCACGGTCGTCTACGCCGGTTATGGATCCCTCATCGAGCAGCGCGGATTTGTCGACGGACAGTGGATACCCGGCGAGGGCGACTATGCAACGAGCCACCGCGGCCTGTTCTTCAAAGCGTCGTACCTGCATCGGTTTTGAGCCGTCTCATAAGACGTGGTGGGGAACGGGACCAACCAAGTGATTCGCTGTCCAAGAGCTTCTCACCGCGGAGATCGCTGAGGGCGCAGAGACAACACCACTAAGGGATCAGCGTGCGCGGCGCCCTCCGCGGTGAGAGGCTTTGGGCAGCAGCGCGATGTAAGACGGGCGTATCCGATGAGTCTCGGATCAGATCTTCGGCGAGCCGCGTGCTGCGCGCTCGATCAGGCTCACCACAATCCCCACGGCCACCACGACCACGGCGCCGACGACGTTGTGCCAGAGAAAGGCGACGCTCGTGAACGAGGCGACCCAGGCGACCGCAGCCATGCCCGCGATGAGGCCCACGAACGCGCCGGTGCCGGTCGCGAATGGCACGGCCACGGCGAGGATGAACACACCCAGAATCGAACCATAGAAAAACGACCCGATCTGGTTGACCACGACGATGAGGGACCCGAGCTCGGCGGCCCAGACCGCGACGCCGCACGCGAAGAGGCCCCACAGCCCCGTCACGATCTTCGAGACTCTGAGATAGTGCGCGTCGTCTCCGACGGGCCGGAAATGTCGCTTGTAGAAGTCGATGACAGTCGCGGTCGACAGCGAGTTCAACTCGCCGGCGATGGTATCGGTGGCGGCCATGATGATCGCGAGGATGAGCAGACCGACCAGGCCGATTGGAAGCTCGGTGAGGATGAAGGTCGGCGTGATGTAGTTGACGTCGGAGAACCGGCGATCGCTGCTGTTCTCGCGCACGAGCGCGGCGGCGCGGCTCCGCACCTCGTTGACCGCCGCATCACTGTTGCGCACGGCGACTTTCCCTGCCTCAATGCGCCCGGCATCGCCGGCGTGACGCGCCGCCACGAATTCAGCGGCCGCCGCCCGCCGGGTGTCGAACGTCTTCTGGAACTCGGCTTCGAGCGCGGCGTACGCCGGCGCCGAGTCGCCGGTCCGCAGTCGTTCGGTCTGCGCCGTGCTGAAGAGGAGGGGCGGGAGCGTGAACACGTAGAAGGCGAACACGAGCACGCCGAGCAGGAGCACGAGCAGCTGCAGCGGGATCTTCCAGTAGGCGCTCATCAGGAGCGAGTGCCGCGCCTCATCCACCGACCTCGCCGTGAGATATCGCTGCACCTGGCTCTGATCGGTGCCGAAGTACCGAGCAGAAGAGGAAGAGCGCCGCGATCATCCCCGACCAGAACGTGTACTGGTTCGTCAGGTCGAACGAGAAGTCGAAGATCTGCAGCCGGCCGGTCGCCGCCGCGATACTCAAGCCGTCCCTCACGCCCACGCCGGACGGGAAACCGATGATCGCCGTCGCGATAACGGCCACGAGACCAAAGACGATGAGAACCATGATCTTGACGTCGGTCCACGTCACGGCCTGCACGCCGCCGAACATCGTGTAGACGACGGCCGGCATCGCAATCGCGAGCGCAGTGGCTGTCAGATCCCAGCCGAGCACCAGCGACAGCACCACTGCCGGCGCCGAGATCACCGCGCCGCACGACATGGCTCTCGAGATCTGAAACAGCAGGCTCGTGAGGCTTCTCGTCTTCGCGTCGAACCGGCGCTCCAGGTACTGGTACGCGGTGTAGACGCCGGACTTGTAGAAGAACGGCACCAGCGTGAGCGACAGGATGACCATCGCCAGCGGCAGCGCGAAGTAGAACTGGATGAAGCGCAGGCCGTCGGTGTAGCCCTGCCCGGTCGTGCCGATCAGGGTGATCGCGCTCAACTGCGTGGCCATCACCGAGATCCCGGCCGCCCACCAGGGAATCGAGCGGTTCGCGAGGAAGTACCCCTCGATGTGCGCGCTGTCCTTCGTGCGTTTCAGGCCGTCGTAGACAATCCATGCGGTAAAGCCCAGGACGACGGCCCAGTCGATGGGGTGCATTCAGCGGGATCCGGCCGGCATCAGGAGAAGTACTCCTGCAAGGCGTAGAGCGCGAGCAGCGTGACGACCCACACGATGAGCACGCGAGCGTAGCTGCGGCGCATGTCTGTCATTTATCAGCGCTCGCGGGGCCCCACATCTTTCACTGCGCTTGGGGCCCCACCCCCAAGCGCTGCCGCTCGCGCTTCGCGCTCACGTCGGCTCAAGGCTGTCGCTCGCTCTTTCACGGCGCGCGGCGACTTCCTGCCCCACCCCCAAGCGCTGCCGCTCGCGCTTCGCGCTCACGTCGGCTCAAGGCTGTCGCTCGCTCTCGCGCGGCGACTTCGCGCCGCGCTCGGGCCGCAGGCGCGCTCGGAGTGCTCGTCCGGGAGGAGGGCATTGACCGCATTCTAGCGCGTCAGCCGGCCTGGTCAGAAGCCGAGACGGAGGAGGCGATGAAGGGGTTGGCTCAGGAACAGCCGTTGAGGAAGCGTGACCCCCGCAGCCACTGCTTGTCCGGGTAATACGCGAACACGAGCGAGCCCTGCTTGATGGTGTCGATCACCGTTCGCGCGATGGCCGGCCTGAGCGCCGGGCACCCATGGCTGCGGCCCAGCCGACCCACGGTCCGCAGATGATCCTCGCTGACGTAGGGCGCGCCGTGCATGACGATGGCGCGGTCCCGCGCGTGGTCGTTGACGCCTCTCTCGAGTCCGTCGAGGCGCAGCGAGTAGCCGTTGCTGCCGACGTAGGTGTCCGCCGTGCGAAAGAGACCGAGGCTTGTCTGGTGGCTGCCTTCCGCGTTCGAGAACCGCGTCGCGAAGTTCTCGCCACTCCCGCGCCCGTGCGCGACGAGCTCCTCGAACAGCACCTGCTCGCGTTCGAGGTCGAGGACCCAGAGGCGGGGCTCGGTCGACGCCTTCGAGTAGTCGATGATGGTGAGCAGGCCGTCGTTGGCGACGGCGCCGGTGCCCCGGGCGCATGCGGCGGCGTTCAGCGCGAGGCGCAGCACCGTCCCGTCCAGCGACCGCGCGCCGGCGAACGCGCGCGCGCTCGAGGATTCCGAAGGGGAGGCAGAGGACGTCGCCCGACCCACGAGGCCGGCCATTGCGACCGAAAGCACGAGCGCGACAGAGAAGCGCATTCGGTCAGATCCCTCCCCAGAAACGGCCTGCCAGGACGTGCGTGTGTCTCTAGAATAGCAGCCGTGGGGTTATTTAGCGAGCCCAGCCGGGCCGGTATCGGGAATGTCCAATGAAACAGGCCGATCCCGGACGGGGGCCGGATTGCCCGTCACTCCGCAGCTCCGCGTCCAGCGCCCGCTTCAGCCGCTCGGCCAGATCGCCGAACGTCTTCGCGGCTTCGCGCAGGTGCGCGTTCTCTTCCTCGAGCTGCCGGATTCTGGCAAGGCAATCCTCGAGTATTCTGGACGCCTCCGGTTCGACCACGCGCTTCCTCCGATGCGAATGATCAGGACGGCATGCCGGCGGTCGAGCAGGCGCACCAGCTCGGATCGCCGTCGGCACCTCGATCCGTCGCAGCCGGAAGGAGAGGCCACTGTCTCACCAATACTACGTCGATCGCGCGGCCATTGTAGAGGTGACATTTATGTCGGGGAGATCCCGGCCGCCTGGCGGAGCGAGGCGGGCAGGAGCCGATCGATGTCCTGATCGGACGGGGTGCCGTTGCCGGCGCCGAGCGCCTCGCGGGCGATTTGATAGGCCTCGCGATCGGCCGGAAGCGCGTGCTCGTAGACGTTCTGCACTTCGCGCATGAGGGCTGTCGCGCCGCGCGGTCGTCTCCGGCAGATCGATGAGCGCGTCGTGGACATCGGCAAGGAGCGCCCGGTATTTTTCGCAGATCAGCCAGAGTTGCCCGGCGCAGGCCCGGTGCGCAAACGCGCGCGCCTCGAATTCGAGCGAGTGCACCATCGCCAGGCCGACGAGCGCGGTGGCCGACAACGCCGCGGCGGCAATCTGGAACGGCCGCCCGCCGGTCAGTGCCAGCAGGCTGGCGCCTGTCGCCAGGCCCAGGAGCGCGACGAGGACGACGCGCGACTGCCTGGCCCGGGCCGCCAGCCGTTCAGCCGCTCGCGCATGGCCCGGTAGCTCGTGGCGACGCTTCCGAAACTCAGGCGGATGTGATCGACCAGGCTGAGCTGAAACAACGGGCCCTCCATTTTTGATGACGGTAAGGCTGGCGGTCACTTGCAAGAGCAAGACCTTCTCAGAAGCTGGCTGAAAAGCGCGAGTATCGCGTGACGGATCGTGACGCCCGATGCGTCAGCCGTGCAACTTTGCCACTGCCAACAGGATCGTCTCGAGTCCGGCGCCGCCAGGTTTGTCATTACTCTTGACCGCGTCGCGCGAACCGGGTCAACTACTCAGTCACGGTGACAAATTCCTCAGAACCTCAACCATTCGATGAGCGGTCGGCCCTCGAGGAGCTCGAGCAGCTGGCCGACAAGATCCAATTGTCCAGGCGTCAGCGGGCACAGGCCGTCGCTGAATTCGATGCCTTCGTCCGGACGTTTCGCGACGACCGCCATGCCGCTGCGCGCGCGCGAGGAACGCCGCGCGCGACGATCGGCTCCCGGTGGTGGCGGTGCGGCCGACGCTTGCGTCGCGAGCCGGTAGCAGATGCTGGCGTCGCCGGCCGCTTTTTCGGCACGTCCGCGAGTGTCCCCGAGAGCGCGCCGTGGGCCGTGGCCGATCCTCTAGAGCCCATCGCTCTGCCGGCGGCGGGTCGGCTGCGCGCGCCTTACGTCGGCGTGGGCCTTGCCGCCCTTGCCGTCGTAGTGGTCGCCGTGCTCATGTGGCGCTCGGCGACGGGGCCCGTGAGGACCAGCCGCTCAGGCGGTCTCCTCCGGCGCTCGCGCCGTGTCGACCGCACCGGACTCGCCGGTGCCGTCAGCGCCGGCCGCGTCCGTGCCAGCACGCCGCCGCCGGACCGCCGCGTGCGCTCAACATCGAGCTCATCGCCGTCCGGCCCGGTGTGGACTCGCGTCACGGTCGACGGCCGCCGCGCCCTCGCCCGATTGATCGCCGCCGACGAACGGATGTCGTTCGGCGCCGACCAGGCGATAGCCATCCGCGCCGGGGATGCCGGCGCGTTCCGTCTGGTCGTCGATGGAAAGGATCTGGGAGTGCTCGGCCGCGACGGGCAGATCTTCGAAAAGTCGTTCAGCGCGAAGACGCGGTGAAATCAGGCTCTAGGCTTTCGGCTCTAGGCTCTAGCAAATCATCGAGTGTGTGGTCGAAGGTTTTGCTAAAGCCCAAAGCCTAGAGCCTAGAGCCCGCCCTGTCCCCACAGCGTCCGCGTGACGCTCGCGAGGACGAGCGCGCTGACGATGAACACGGCGAAGAGGATCGCCGGCGGCGACGGGCCGCATGTAGAGAAGATTGCCGACGGTGAAGAGCGCCGACCAGATCGCGGTGCAGCCGGCGGTCCAGCCGAGCATCGCCAGAGGGATGTTGTCGGCGCTGGCCGCGGTCTGACGGCAATCCGGCGGCCTTGCGAATGGGCTCCCAGCCCGGCCCTGACGGCCGGACCTTCCTGTAGAACTCGACGAGCACGGCGCGATCCGTTTCTGGCCCGAGCCACGCGGTCGCGACCCAGCAGACGGTCGTCACGCCGATCGTGATGAGGAGCGCCGGCGTGCGTGCTCATCGCGACCCCGTTTTTCGCGAGCACGAGCAGCAGCACCGATACGACAAACGAGCTGATCATGGCGACCACTTCGCACCAGGCGTTCACGCGCCACCAGAACCAGCGCACGAGATAGAGGAGGCCGGTGCCGGCGCCAATCTGCAGGATGATGTCGAACGTGTCCTTCGCCGTGTCGAGGAGATAGACGACCGCAGGACGAGCAGACGAACAAGCCGACGGTGACGAGCCGGCCCGCCATCACGTAGTGCTTTTCGGTCGGCGTCGCGCCGGATGAAACGGCGGTAGAAGTCGTGCACGAGGTACGACGCGCCCCAGTTGAGATGCGTCAGGATCGTCGACGAGTTGGCCGCGATGAGGCCGCCGACCATCAGCCCCACGAAGCCCGCCGGCAGGAACTTGAGCATCGCCGGGTAGGCGATGTCGTGGCCGAGCAGGCGCGGATCGAGATTCGGGAAACGCGCGCTGAATGTCGGACAGCTCCGGATAGACGAGGATCGAGCAGAGCGCGACCAGAATCCACGGCCACGGGCGCAGCACGTAATGTGCGACGTTGAAGAACAGCACCGCGCCGAGCGCGTCCTTCTCCGATTTCGACGCCAGCATCCGCTGCGCGATGTAGCTGCCTCCGCCGGGCTCGGCGCCGGGATACCACACCGCCCACCACTGCACGGCGATCGGCATGATGAACACCGCGACGGCCATGTCCCAGTTGTTCGTGAAGTCGGGCAGCACCGCGAGATAGTCGATGCCCCCCGGCCCGCGCGTGACCGACAGCTTGTCGATGAGCCCGGTCAGGCCGCCGACCTGCGGCGCCTTCAACGCGAACCACGCCGCGGCGATCACGGCGGTCATCTTGATGAAGAACTGAATCATGTCGATGACGAGCACGCCCCAGAGGCCCGAGTGCGCGGCGAAGACGACGTTGAGGATGCCGACGCCGAGGAGCGTCTGCCAGCGCTCGAGGCCGAAGAGGATGCCGGCGATCTTGCAGGCGGCCAGGTTGACCGTCGCCATGATCATGCAGTTGAACAGCAGGCCGAGGTAGACGGCGCGGAACCCGCGGACGACGCTCGCGGCATTTCCCGAGTAGCGAATCTCGTAGAACTCGAGATCGGTGAGCACGCCCGATCGCCGCCACAGCCTGGCGTAGAAGAACACGGTCGACACGCCGGTGAGGACAAACGCCCACCAGACCCAGTTCCCCGCGACGCCGTTCCGCCGGACGATGTCGGTGACGAGGTTCGGCGTGTCGCTGCTGAAGGTCGTGGCGACCATCGACAGGCCCGCGAGCCACCACGGAACCGCGCGTCCCGACGCGAAGAACTCAGAGGTGCTGCGGCCCGCCCGCCGCGCGAAGAACAGCGCCGGCACGAAGCAGACGAGGAGCGTCACGGCAACAATCACCCAATCGAGCGGGGCGAGGATCATGGCGCGACACTGTACAGCTTCCGGCTTCCGGCTTCCGCTCCGCTCCAGCTGCCAGCTTCCAGCTCGGGCCTTGACCGCCCGCTCCTGTCCGGCTACGCTCAGATTCCAGGTGTTCCGGATCCTCCGTCGTCATCGTCGGTGGTCGCAGTGGCTGGCGGCACTTCTGCTGTTGGCCTGGCTGTCGCCGCTGGCTCGTTCCCCACGCGGGAGACGATGACCTGCTGTGTGCGCCTCTTGGCGCGTCGCCGGACGCGCCGGCCCGCTGGACGACGGCGAGTGGGGCCGATCGGCAGCCGCACCACTGCGTCATCTGCCACTCGATCCGCTCTTTCCGCACCGCCCTCTCGGACTGCGGACCCGCGGCCGTCCTCCTGACGGCCGAACACGGTGTCGATGCGTTCGCCGACGCATCCCGTCGTGCGCCTGCGTTCGATCGGCTGCCCGCCCGCGCGCCTCCCGCCTGATCACGTTCTCGATTCGTTGCATCGTGGAGCCCATTCGGCCGCGGCGGCCAGTCGGCGCGCAGGACTGCTCTGCGCACGTGTATCAGTGTATTCGTTAGTTTTCGGGAGGGACTCATGCCAGAGAATGTATTGTCGCGTCTCTCGCGCCGCGCGTGTTCGCGTTGGCGCTCGTCATCGTGTTCGGGCTCGTGGCGACCGCGGCTGCCCAGGGCGTGTCGGTTTCCGGCCGTCTTTATCATTCCGTTTCGTCAAAGCCGATCGCGGGCGCGACCGTCGCGATCGAAGGACGACGCTCGAGACCAAGTCGGGGCCTGACGGCTCCTACTCGATTCCCAACGTGCCCGCCGGTCCTCACCACCTGCTGGTGATGGCCAAGGGCTTCGTCCCCGCGCGGTCGGAGCTGACTGTCGCGCAGACGGCGCGTGACGCTCGACGTCGCGGTCGATCCCGAGCTGCACTACAGCGAAGTCGTCTCGGTCGGCCCCGATGCGAGGAATCAGTTCGATTCCTATCAACCCACGACCGTCCTCGCCGGGCAGGATCTGGCCAAGCAACTCGGAGGGACAATCGGCGCGACGATGGCGACGCAACCAGGTGTGGCCGAGCGATCGTTCGGCCGGGCCCGTCGCGGCCGGTCATCCGTGGCCTCGATGGCGATCGCGTGCTCATCCTCGAGGACGGCCAGCGCATCGGCGATCTGTCGAGTCAGTCGGGCGACCACGGAGTGATCGTCAACCCGGCCGGCGCCTCGAAGATCGAAGTCGTGCGCGGTCCAGCGACGTTGCTCTATGGGTCGAATGCGATCGGTGGTCTCGTCAACGTGATTTCGGACACGATCCCGACGACGCGATCAACGGCGTGCACGGCGGCATGACGGCTGACTTCGGGACAGCGGCCGCCGATGTGGGAGGCGCGGGCGACGTGCTGTACGGGAACAACCGATGGGCGTGTGCACGCCTCCGGCAGCGGCCGCCGATCGGGCGACGTCGACACGCCGGAAGGCACGATCGACAACAGCCAGTCGCGCGGCGGGTTCGCCTCGGTCGGCCTCGCCTGGACCGGCGAGCACAGCTACTTCGGCGGCAGCTACGGCTACGACAACACGAAGTACGGCATGCCCTTCGTCGAAGAGGGACAGATCCAACTGACTCCGCGCCGGCAGATGTTCGGCCTGCGCGCGGGGGCGGACAATCTCATGGGGCGTTCAGTCGTTCCGCGTCCTGTTCGGACCGGCAGTACCAGCACGACGAGCTCGAAGGCGAGGAGATCGGAACGCAGTTCAAGAACAACACCACCGATCTCAACGTCCAGGCCAAGCACCGCGCGTGGGCCGGCTGACGGGAACGATCGGCGGGTCGTTCCTGACGCGCGCGTTCAGCGGCCACCGGCGCAGAAGCGCTCTCCCCGCCTGTCGATGAGAACGCCACTGCGCTCTTCCTCTACGAAGAGCTGACCTGGCCGCATGTGACCGTGCAGTTCGGCGGACGCGTCAACTGGGCGTGGTTCACGCCCGAGGGCGGCCTGCCCGACCGCGACTTCACGGACGGCTCGGCATCGGTCGGCATCCTGTTCAAGCCGGCGGCGGCCAACGACAAGCTGACGTTCGCGTTCAACCTCGCGCGGGCCGCGCGCAATCCGGCGCTCGAAGAGCTGTATTTCTTCGGCACCCATCCCGGCAACTTCGCGTTCGAGATTGGCAACCCGGAGCTCGATTCCGAGATCGCGCTCGGCTTCGACGCGTCGGTGAGATGGCGCCACCGCCGGTTCTCAGGTGAGGTCACGTACTTCCGCAACAGCATCGACGACTACATCTTCCGCGAACCCGATGAGCGAAGAGGAATTCGTCGCGCGCTTCCCGGACGTCGAGCCGGAAGGGTTCCCCTTCGTGGAGGCGGTCGCGCGCGACAGTCTCTTCAGGGCGTGGAGGCGCACGCGGATATCGACCTGGGCGGCGGGTTCATCGCCGAGCTCGGGTTCGATCTGGTGCGCGCCGAGCTGCGCGAGACGAACGAACCGCTGCCGCGGATTCCGCCCACGCGGTTCATCGGCGGCCTGCGCTATCAGAGGAATGCGTTCCAGGCCGGCGGCGAGATCGTCGCGGGCGGCGAAGCAGGACCGCGTGTTCGGCGAGGAAACGCCGACCGACGGCTACAACCTGTTGAAGCTGTTCGCGTCGTACTCGTTCGGCGGCGGGAAGCGCGGTCAACACGATCACGGCGCGGCTCGACAACGCGACCAACGAGCTCTACCGCAACCACCTGTCGTTCATCAAGGATTTCGTGCCCGAGATGGGGCGCAACTTCAAGGTGGTGTATTCGGTGAGATTCTGAGGTCGGGGATCGGGGTCGGGGGGATACAGCATCAACGCCTGGGCAGTCTGAACCCTGATCCCGATCCTTGATCCCTGGACCCCAATCGCTGATCCCCGGCATCCGCGTCAGCGCATTTCGCTCGACGGCGGCACGATGCCCTTGGCGCGCATGTAGGTCACGAGGTTGCCGTAGTGCTCGTTGTTGTGGGCGATGTTGCTGATGAGCGTGTTGCCGCGCGCGCGATCGAGCGTCGTGTTGTTCGGCCCTGGTCGTTTCAGCATCTCGTTGATCGAGGCGCTGGTCTGCGCGTCGTAGACGGCGTCGCAGTAGGCCAGCGCTTCGGTGAGCATCTTCACGAGGTCCGCCTTGGGCTGCATTTCCTTGTCGTTGGCCGTGTGCTTCGGCGCCGGCTCGGGCTTCGCCGATGCGCAGTAGAAGTAGTTGGTATCGACGAGATGCGCGACGATCTGCCCGAACGTCATCACCTCTGGCGCTGCGCCCTGCGGCCGGAAATTGTAGTCACCGTCAGCCATCTTCGCGGCGGCGGCCGCGATGTTGCGCCGAATGCTCTGATGCTGCAGCTTCAGCGAGCCGGCGATGTCCAGTGTGGGCGGCGGCGCCGGCGTCTGCGCGCGAAGCGTCGCGGCACGGCGCGATCGCGAGCATGGAATACGTCGATGTTTTGCCGTGGTCATGACTCTTTCCGTGAGCAGCGATCTATGGTGACAGGTCTTTGTCATCCGATTTGTGAGTGCGAGCCAAGAACGTGCGGAAGCGACCGAGCCGCCGAAGCGGCGTGTCTACTTCAACCGATCCGACAGCATCCCGATGCTGATGGCGTAGCTCGTGGCGCAGTTGTAGGCGAGCAGCGCCTCGTAGTTGCGATAGACGAGGAAGTAGCGTGAGCCGTCGGTCACCATCGAGGCATCGAGCGCGCCGCCGGGCAGCGCGGTCCGGCGGTCGTGCGGACGCCAAGCTTCGTCCACTCTTTGAGAGAGCGCGGCGCGGTGAGTGCGCGCTCGGCACGACAGCCCTCCGTCCGGCGCGGAACGGCATCGAGCTTGGGCTTGAGCGCCTTCGAGACCTTAACCTCCGGCCCCACGTGGCGTCGTCCGACCAGCCGTGCTCCTTCAAGTAATGTGCGACTGAAGCAAAGACATCGGCCTGAGAGCTCCAGATGTCCCGCCGGCCGTCGCCGTCGAAGTCCTGGGCGAACTCGAGATACGTCGACGGCATGAATTGCGGCTGACCCAGGGCGCCGGCCCACGAGCCTTTCAGCCGCTCGAGCTCGATATCGCCGCGATTCACGATTCGAGCGCGCTGAACAACTCCTTGCGGAAGAGCGTCGCGCGTCGCGGATCGTAGGCGAGCGTGGCGAGCGCCGGGATCGTCGGACGCACGCCGGCGAACCGCCCGAAGTTCGATCGAGCCCCCAGACAGCAGTGATGAATCGGGGCTGGACGCCGTATTTCCATGCGGCCCTGATCGACGCTCCAGGCTCCCGCCGCCGCAGAAGAAGGGCGCTGAGGCGCAGGGCGAGAAGATGGTACTCTCCCGACGCCGCGGGGCGGCGAGCAGGCGGTCGATCAGCAGCTCCAGCGCCCGCTCCAGCTGGCGCCCGGCCGTGCCCTCCGGCAACTCGATCTCCTCGACCAGCTCCTCATGCGGATGGCGCGGCTGCAGACCGGCGTCCTCGCCGCGAACGAGGCGAAACGCGCGACCGCCGCTGGGGCCGAAGCGATCGGCGAGCTGATCCAGGGAGAGCCTCCGCAGCGCCCCCAGGGTCGCAATCCCCAGCTCCCCCATCGTCTCCACCAAGTCGTCCGCCTCGTGCTCGGGCAGGCTGAGACAGCGGGGCGCCGGCGCCGGAGACGGGGAGTCGGTGCAGAAAGGCGCGCAGGTGGGCCGGGGAGACGGCGGCCTCGTCGCCGAGAGCCGCCGCGGCGAAGGCGGCAAAGCGGGTCGGCGCGACCGCCAGGCGGACCGGCATCCCCACCCCCTCCAGCGCCGCCCGCGCGGCAGCGATCACACCCGCGACGGTGCCGCCGTGGATGCCGCGCGCAGGCCCTCGACGGCGAAGAACGCTTCCCCGGGCCGCTCCGACTCCCACCCCCGCCCGATCCCCTCCAGCGCGCACAGGGCCTCTTCCCATAGGTCCACGGAGGGCAGCGACCGTCTATCGCCCGCGGCAAGCAGGGCAGACTCGGGGATCAGAACACAGGCCACTTTCATATACGAACATATGTTCGTATATACAGAGGACGGAACCGGGTTAGCTATCGAGGACCATGCGCGCCACCTCGGCGCCGAGGTAGGGCGTGAGCGAGAACTCGACGAATTCTGGCAGCAGCTCCTCGAGCCGCTCGGTCCTTTCCAACATGATCTGCTGGTAGAGGGTCCAGAAGATCCCTCCTACAATCGTCTCCTCGAGAAGCTCTGGTAACTCCTCTGAGGCGACCTTGCGGCCCATCCGAAAGAGCGGCACAAAAGCCTGGATCGAATGCTCGTAACGCCCGACCGCCGCCGGGCCCGCTGCCAGCGTCTCGACGATGCAGGTTCGAGCTATCGCCGGCTCGCTCGACAGGTAGCGCAGCAGGGCGGCGAGCCCGGCCTGGACCCGGTCGATCCAGGAGTCGACCTGGATCGCCACGTCGACTACATGCCGCAAGGCCTCTTTGACGCCGAATTCAGAGGTGGCGATGGAGCCGGCCTCTTTGGAGGCGAAGTTGTCGTAGAAGGTCCTGCGGGCAATCCCGGCGCGTTGCACGACGTCGGTGACGGTGACCCTCCGGTAGCCCTTCTCGCTGGCCTCCTCGGCGAAGGCGAGGATGGTCTCGCTCGCGCTGCTGGAGGGCGACGAGTTCGTGGGGGCGAGGCTTCTTCGATGACGAGGTCCTCGTCGCCCGCGGAGCATGTTGAGCCACCGACTCAGGTTAGTGGCCACGTAGGCAAATTCAAGCTGGGCAAATGGGCTTAACACCGCCACCCGCAGAGGACGCCTCCAAGCGTCAGAAGATCCTGGTCGGAATGCTGGAGACGGTGGGCGCCGTCGGCTACGACGCGGCTTCGGTGCGGGCCGTGCTGGACCGCACCGGTCTCTACAGGCAGGCCTTCTACGACAACTTCGCCGACAAGCACACCTGTTACCTGGAGGCCTTCGACTTCGGAGTCGCCGAGATCGAAGGCTCGATAGCGGGGGCTATCGCCCTGGAGGAGACCTGGCGCGGGCGCCTGCGCGAGGGCCTGGGCGCCCTGCTCGAGCGCTTCGACGCGGAGCCCGACTGGGGCCGCGCCCTGGTGGTCGAAGTGCACGCCGCCGGCGGTGAGGCGCTCGCCAAGCGGGCAATGGTCATGAAGCGCGTGATCGACTTCGTCGCCGAGGC
>CAVYTY010000003.1:0-104565 GCA_963771395.1 uncultured Acidobacteriota bacterium
TCGAACCAGTGCTGCACGAGGACGATCTCCGCGAGCGCTCCCAGGGCCGGGACCGCGCAGCATCACGAAGTCGCCGTCCGGAAACACGTCGTACTGCGGACCCGAATAGGCGCTCTGACCATACTCGGCCCCAGCGGCCGGTGCGAGGCTCACCACGCGTGAGGCCGTGCCCAGTTTCAGCGTACCGCCGTCCACCGGCACCGGAACCGACATCAACGTGCGCTCGCCCGTCTGCGCACTCTCGTAGAAGAGGGTCCTCCCGTCGCGGCTCCAGACCGGGCCCACTCCGCCGGAGGCGGACACGGGGATCGGCTCGCCGCTGGGGTAGCCGCGGACGTACACCTCCGATCGCTCTTGCTGGTCGACGACGTATGCCAGCCACCGGCCGTCAGGCGAGAACTTCGGACTGTATTCGGAGGCCGCGGCGCTCGTGAGCGGCCGTGCCACCGGTTTCTCACCGAGTGTCAGCAGCCAGATACTGTACCGACCGCCCTGTTGGCGCGAGAAGGCGAGCACCGCGCCGTCGGGCGAAAATGATTCAGGATTGAAGGGGGCCCCAGCATCATCGTTCCGAAAGACGAGGTGCTCCTGCCCGCCGAGGTCCTTGAGGTAGATGCCTGATACATCCGGGCGTCTGGCGTAGACGGCAACGGCGCTGCCATCTGGCCGCCACACGGGTTGCGACTCGGCCCCGGCCTCCGTCAGCCTGGTCACGGTGCCGCGGCGGAGATCGTGCACGTGCACGGCGCCTTCGAACGCCGCATCACCACCAGACCGGGGCGATTCGAACGCCACACGCTGACCGTCGGGCGAGACGCGTGGCCGCCGGTTCGGACCAGCGGCCAGTCCGAAGGGCGTGAATGCCCCGGCGCGGCCGACACGCCCCATCACCCGCGCCGAGGCGTCGGCTCTCGGGACATACGCGAGCGTGCCGTTCGACGACACCGTCAGCTGCAGGACGGTCCCTTCCGAGCTCGCACCGTCCCGTCGGACGTCGTCGGAGAGCGCCGCCGCAGGTCCGACGAGCGTCAGGCGATTCACGTCGATCGGCGCGACGAGCACCGCGTCGCCGCGCGTGAACGCGAGGTGCCCTGTCGAAAGATACCTGCCGGCACGGGCGTTTTCGGTGATCACGCGACGCTCGCCCGACTGCAGGATCACGGCCTCCAGCCGCGAACTGCGGAGCTGACTGAACGCCGTGGTGAAGACCACAGCGCCCGCCTCGGGCGCATAGGACGCCGGGTAGTGGCCGAGCTCTCCTCGAGCGACGTCGACGGAGGTGAGCGTTGTCGGCGAGCCACCGTCGGCCGGCACCTGCTTCAAGCCGGCCGTTCCTGCCCCACCGAAGACGATCGTGCCTGAAGCGAGCCACACGCCGAATGTAAATCGGCTGCTATTGATCTTGTCAGCGAGCGTCACGGGATTGCCGCCGGAGAGCGCGACCTTCTTGAGTTCCCCGTTCCTCGTGAAAAACGCGAGGGATTGTCCGTCCGGCGAAAAGAAGGGGTTGTGCGCGAGAAACGTCCCGGGCAGATCGCGGATCGCGAGGCTGGCGAGTGAACGGACACGAAGCTGACTGCTCCGCTCGGGCGGAGCACCTGGGTTCGCACTGACGTAGGCGACCTCCGTGCCATCGGGCGAAATCGCGAGCGACTGATTCGGCCAATAAAAGAAGACGACGGGGCGATCGGCCGGCAGGGCCAACGAGACGCGCTGCACTGCAGGCGGCGCCAGGCGACCGAACGTCTGCCACCCGATGGTCGCCAGCGCGGCGCCGGCGAGGAGGCACACGGCGGCGCCAGCGACGAGCCATCCGATCGCGCGGCGGGGAGCGGCCGGGGTGGATGAGGACGGCGGCGCCGCCAGCACGGCTGCCTCATTCAGGACAAAGAGGGCTGTCGAGATGTCACCCACGCGCCGCCGGCGATCCTTCACGAGCGAGCGCTCGATGAGCAACCGAATGGGGCCGGGCAGATCGGAGGGCAGCGCACGCCAGTCGGGGTCAGTCTTGAGGACTGATGCGAGCGTATCGCTCACGTCATCTCCCTCAAAGGCGCGGCGACCGCTCAGCATCTCGTACAGCACGCAGCCAAAGGCCCAGACGTCCGCGCGTTTGTCGACACGCTGACCCTTTGCCTGCTCGGGCGCCATGTAGGCGGCCGTGCCGAGAATCAGGCCGAGCGCCGTCGCTGCCGGCGAGGTCAGGGTTGGGGAATCGGTGACGTTCGTGCCGCCTCGATTCGCGTCATCTCCCGTCGGCTTTGCCAGGCCGAAGTCCAGGACCTTCACGGTCCCGTCGTCAGTGATCTTGATGTTGGCGGGCTTCAGGTCGCGATGAATGATCCCGAGGTCGTGCGCCGCGACCAGGGCCTCGGCGATCTGACGTGCGATCGGAAGCGTGTCCGCAAGGCCGAGCCCTTGGCTTTTCCCAGGAACCTGGTTCGTGCGCGTCTCGCCGGCGATCAGCTCCGCCAGCGTTCTGCCGCCGACAAGCTCCATGACAATGGCTCGAACAGGCCCTGATTCTTCGATGCCGTAAATCTGTGCGATATGTGGATGATTGAGCGACGCGAGGACTTGTGCTTCCCGCTTGAAGCGTGCGAGCCGATCCGTATCGTGCGCAAACGCGTCGGGCAGGACCTTCAGCGCGACATCACGGCCGAGCTTCGTATCGTGGGCGCGGTAGACTTCGCCCATCCCTCCGCTGCCAATGGTCCCGACAACTTCGTAGTGCCCTATGCGTGAACCGGGATTCACCGGCATCGGTCGCACACATTCATGTCGCTGCCACTAAGTACTGAGGAGAATTTCATACGGCCCCGTCAGGCGCGCCAGATTCGACAGGCAACGGGAAAGCCCGGCGATTATAGCGACCTGGGGCAGAGATCAACAGGTCCACCGTGAATCGCTAGTCAGGACCATGCGTGTTAGCATCCGCCGATTCCGGGACATCCAGGTGCGGCCGCCGCCGGAACGGCAACTCCCCGGTGGGCCTTTGAGGATTGAAATTGCCGCGAACTGACTCGGGAAACTTTGGGAAAGGTTTCCGCCTTCATGCGCGGATAGCTCCGTCGACGATGATTGAACTGCGATCGACGGCCGGTTCGCCGCATTCCTTCGCGATCCACGCCCGGGCGAGATCGCGCAGCCTGACCATTTCGGACCATCCCAGACCGTCAGGCCGTAACAGATGTCCGACCTTGATTTCCAGCGGTCCGCGCGTCAGCAGCCAGCGTTCGTCGGGCAGCACCGCGCGCGTGCCGTGCAAGGCGATGGGCAGGACCGGCGTGCCGGTATCGACGGCCGTGTGAAATGCGCCGAGGCGGAATGGCATCACGCCGGCAGCACGCACGAACGTGCCTTCAGGGAAGACAAAAAGCGACTCACCCGTCCGGAGGGTCCGAGCGAGGTCGGCTGCGGCAGCCGTGGCGCCGCGTTGGACCTCGACATAGCCCGCTCGCCGAATGAATGTGCGGAGAAGCGGGTAGGTCGTCAGCCTCGCTTTTGCGGCAAAGCGCACGGTCACCGGAAGCGTCGCCAACAGCAGAACGACGTCGAGGTAGCTGGCGTGGTTCGCGACGATCACGGCGGGCTTTTCGAACGCGTCCGCCGTCGTCATTCGCAGGCGTGGCGTCAAGCCGCTGGCGCGAAGGAGCACCCGGCACGTAGTGCGAATTCTGCGCCGCGCAGTTGTGACATCCCCGGCAAACCGCACCGCGACCCAGGCCACAGGAATCAGCACGAGAAGGCAAAGAATCGCCCACGCGGTGAACGCAAGAGGTCCCAGCCAGCGCAGTGCACTCTTCAGACGCCAAACGACAGCGCCGCTCGACAGCCGGACGAGCTGCCACGCCGCCGTCGTGCGACCGCGGCCGAGGGTTCCGCTCGCGAACAACTGTTTCGTCGCGCTCCTGCGGATCTTGCCGCTCGATGATTTCGGAACTGTTCCGGGTGGCGCGATCACGACCTGATCGGGCGGAATACCAATCGCATCCGCGACGCGCGCCACGATGGCATCGCTCAGTGCGTTCCGCGCGCTGGCGGACCCGTCGCGCGCTTCGGCAACGACGACGAGCCGCTCCGTGCCGGTGCGCGGATCGGCGATGCCGAACGCGGCGACGCACCCGCGGCGAACGCCTGGCACGTCGCTGGCGGCTTCTTCGACTTCCTGCGGATGGATATTGCGGCCGGCGGCAATGATGACGTCCTTGACACGGCCGGTGATGAAGAGATCGCCGTCCGCCCAGTAGCCGAGGTCGCCGCTGTCGAACCACCCGTCGCCCCGCGCCACTTCCGCCGTTGCTTCAGGGTTGTGGAAGTAGCCCTGCATCACCGATGGACCGCGGAAGTGTATTGCGCCCTCTGTGCGCTCGCCGAGGACGTCGCCACGCGCCGAAACGATGCGGACATCGTGGCCTCGAAGCGGCCGTCCGCAGCTGACGAACATCAGAGGACTGGTATCCGCGGGCGTGGCGGGTTCGATCCGGCGCGCGCGCTCGAACGGCTCGCGGGCCACCCGGTCGATGCGCGGCTCCCGACCGGCAAGCGGCGCTGTGACGCAGAGGCTCGCCTCGGCCAACCCATACACCGGTTTCATCGCCTCGCGGCGGAATCCGCAACGCGAGAATCGATCGCAGAAGCGATCGATCGTGGAAGCCGCAACTGCCTCAGCGCCATTCAGCGCGCAGCGCCACGAGCTCAAGTCGAGGCGATCGATTTCCTCGTCGGAAATCTTGCGCACGCACAGGTCGTAGGCAAAGTTGGGTGCCGCCGTCAGCGTGGCTCGATGTGTGTGGAAGGCCTGCAGCCAGCGCGCCGGGCGCGACAGGAACGCAAGTGGCGACATCACGACAAGGGGAATGCCGTGATAGAGCGCGCCCAGCCACGTTCCGATCAGCCCCATGTCGTGGTAGAGCGGCAGCCACGTCACGCCGACGTCATCCGCATTGATGTCGAACGCGTCGCCGAACGCGCGGATATTCGCGAGCAGATTGGCATGCGAGAGCGCGACGCCCTTCGGCATCCCGGTGCTGCCCGACGTGTATTGGACGAGGGCGAGATCGGCGTCATCGATGTTCGGCACCGCAAGCGCACGCACGTCGTGCCCGGCTCCTTCGACCGTGATCACATCAGACAGTGAGGGAGCGAGCGGACGAAGGAGGCGCGCGACCCGCTCCGCCTCGGCGAACGTCAGCAGGAGACGCGCGCCGGCGTTGCGAAGAATACCCGACTGCCGTCGGGCGTACTCTTCGAGACCGTCGGCGCGAAACGGCGGATACAGCGGTACGGGAACGCCGCCCGCGAGCAGCACGCCGAAGAACGCCTGGAAGAACGCCACTTCAGTCCGCAACAGGAGCGCCACGCGATCGCCGGGCGCGACCCGCCGTGCCGTCAAGCCTGCCGCCACGGCCGCCGCATCGCGCCACAGGCCACCGTACGTAACAGGCCGCTCGCGGCCGTCTTCCTCCCGCAAGTGGAGGTGGACGCGATCCGGTGTCGCTTCCGCATGCCACCGCAGAACGTCCACGAGCGTGCGCGCTGTAGTGGACGCGCCGCGGCCTGGTCCCTGACTCGCGGGCGCGGCCTCCGTCGTCGAGAAGTCCTGTTCTGATCCCCGCGCGGCCGCGTGGGCCGTCAGCGCAGCGAGCAACTGCCGCGGCGAGTCGGCGTCCGCCAGCGCCGCCTCGTCGAGGCGCACGCCGGTCGCCTGCTCGAGGCGCAGGAGCAACTCGACGCGCTCGAGGCTGCCGAGGGCCAATTCGCGGGTCAACGAATCGTCGAGGCCAATCGTTCGCCCGAGCCGTTCCGGATTCAGCTCGGCTACGAGACCTCGGACGACGTCGAGGACCAGGCTGGCGTCGAGCGCACGCGTCGCGATGGGCATCTGCCGCAGATTCTAGAACGATCGTGACGAGGCACAAGGCAAAAGGGACAAGGCAGCTATGGAGCACCGAGGCTCGGCGACGCCACGGCATCGTTTGCACCAGACGAACCCGAAAGCCCTCCCGCCAACACGCCGAGCGGCCAGATGATGAAGTCGACAACCACAAAAAACGCGACGATCGGAGCGGGCGCGCGGTCAGAAATGGGCAGCCAGGCATACACCGCAAAGGCCACGACACTCGCGACGACGCAGAAACCGGAGAAGATAAGCACCATCGCCCTGGGATGTGATCGACGCAGAATCCAGCCGCTGGCCGCGGCGCTGACGAAAGCAAGCGGCAAGAATACGAGGTAGGCCGGGTAGCCCCCCACGAATCGCGCAGCCAGCGACGTCGTGAAGTAGAAGAGCGACGCGCCAGTAAGGTAGCCCACCAGGACAGCGCTAACCGCTTGGAGTTTGCTCGTCCGAACTTCACGACCAGCACTAATCACAAGCGCCAGCAGTACTTGTTGCCAATACCATGTCCGCGAGCGGCCGCCCTCATATTGCTCAATCAGATCACCGACCAGTGCTTCAGACGTTCGCTGCGGGACAAGCGACTCCAGCAGTTTCGTAGCTAGTGAGGGCGGATTGGTTGGTTTCACGTTGTGCCTCCCTGGAGCTCACGGATGCCCATCCACATCTTGACGAGAGCGCGCTTCGCCTCACGGACCCGACGGACGCCCTTCGTGGTCACACGGAAGTGTCGTTTCGCTCGACCTCCTCGTTGTGCGGTCGATTCGCCGACGCGCGACGAGACCCAGCCCCTGTCTTCCAGTCGCTCAAGAGCGGCGTAGACGCTGGCAAGGGCTACGCGGCGACCTGTCGTGTGCTCGATTTCGGTCGCAATCGGAACGCCGTAGGCCTGGTCCTCGTCCAGCCGCAACACGGCAAGGAGAACCATCAGTTCGAAGTTTCCAAGATGGTCAGCCATATCATTTATTCCAGTAGGATCCGAACAGCGTCTCGACGGTGACGAACGGTACACGCTGATCCGATATCAGCATTTCCGTGAGGCGGCCGCACGTGTTGCAGCCGCCTTTGCGGGCGTAGCGGCGGTGACGCGCGTGGCGCTCTTCGGCTCCGTGGCCTCATCTCCAGCGATCGAATCACGCTACGGGCGACGAGGCCGCCTTCACGAACCGAAGGATGTCGATTTGGCCGTTTGGCTCGATGGCGGGACCGACCTTAACGCCCTGCGCAAGCTAACGGCGCAAGCGCTAAATCGACTGTGGCAGGACGAGGAGATGGGCGTCGCTCAGCATCAAGTCGACATCTTCCTTCTCGACGTGACGGGAAAGTATCTCGGTCGGCTCTGCCACTTCAACCAGTGCCCGAAGCACAAGCCTCAATGTCGAGCGGAGGGCTGCGGGCACGTGGCTTTTTTGCAGCAGCATGATGGATTCGTCCTCGACCCAGACGCGCTTGCCCCTGAGCGCCTGCAGATCCTCTACGGCCGACTCTAATACGCGAGCTTGAAAGATCTGCTACCTGGCTGATCGCAATTCTGAATTGCCGCGGCGCCGTCTATTTCTTCGGCGCGGCGGGCGGGGCACCCGCCTTGCTCGTGAACGTAAAGGTCCCGAAAATGGTCCCCACGACAATATCCAGCTTGCCGTCCTTGTTGAGGTCGACGACGTCAAAGGACGAACCGACGCCGGATTTGTTGTGCACCAGCTCGGGCACGAACCGCGCTCCGCCAGGCGCTTTGGGATCGCGCACGGTCTTGTAGATGTAGAGCACCGGATCTCCTGACGGATCGTTGTGCGTCAGGACATTGTTCCCGGCCTCCGACCAGTAACGCTTGCCCGTGATCATGTCGGGGATCTTGTCGCCGTCCATGTCGGCAAAGCGCGCGCCGTGGGACTCGGAGAACACCACGCCGCCCATGTTCGTGCCGGCAGTCGAGAAATCCTGCGCGATATTGTGACGGACGAAGGTGCCGTCCTTCTTCTGCTCGAACCAGTTGATGCCCCAGTTGTGGCCGGTCCCCGCGACGACGTCCGGGAGGCCGTCGCCGTTGACGTCGTAGACCCCCATCTCGCCGCCGCCACTGCCGAACACGGCCGGGTCGGCCAGCTCGGCTTCATGGAACGGCCAGGGGCTGGTGTTGATGCCGGCTGCGGGCTGTTCGTACCAGCCGGTCGGCACGACGACGTCCTGACGGCCGTCGCCGTTGACGTCGCCGACGCCGAGCCCGTGACCGTTGACGGCTTGGCCGGCTGCCCAGACAGAGTGCGCGGTCCACACCGCCGTTGGATTCGCCGGGTCGGGCTTGGCCCACGCGTAGCCGCCGTTACCGACAGCCTGGCCGAAGATGATCTCCGGCTTGCCGTCCTTGTCGAGATCCTTCATCAGGACAATTTCGCTCGAGATCGTCGGCAGAACGCTGAACTTGTCCCAGCGGCGCGATTCGCCGGCCGGATTCACATACAAGTCCATGTGACGATTGCCCAGAGACGAGAGCACGTCAGGCCATCCATCGCCCGTGAAGTCCGCGGACAGATTCACCATGTCCGGCGCGAATGAATTCTCCGGGTTGAACATCGGTCCGTCGCGATACCTCCGCTGCTCGGTGAAGTTCGGACCGAGGTAATGGAACGGACCGGAGATCACATCCAGGGTGCCGTCGTGATCGATGTCGCTGGTGATCGCCCCCCAGCCGTAGTAGCTCGTGCTCACACGGCGAATGGTGTACCGGGGAGAGACCTGCTCCGCGTTCGTGACGACGCGCATCAGGTCCTTCCACGCAAGATCCTTGAAGCGGACCTCGCCGGAGCCGCCGACGTACAACGCGATCGCGCCGAACGCCGTCGCGTTCTTCTCGTCGACCGCGGCCGTGGCCGTGGGGCCGAAGGTCGAGAGCACTCTAATCGGGCCAGGGGCGCCGGCGGGACTTCCCGAAGCCGGCCCGTCCTGGCCAATGGTGATGTTGACGGCGTTCCATTCGCCGGCCTTCAGGGTCGGGCGTGGGCGTCCGCCGCTGCCGACCTGCGTCCCGCGCGCCGGAGGCGGCGTGGCCTGTGCGGCCGGCGCTGGAGCATCGCCGCCGCGCCCCCCACGACCGTCGCCACGGCCCGCACTCGCGGCATCGGGTGCCGACGCACCGCCACGGGCGGCGTTGGCCGCCGGCGCTGTGCCGGGGCCGCCGCCACGACCGGGCGCGGACAGCCGGTCTCGCGACGTCTCCTTGCCGCCCGCATCGAGCCCCACCGAGTAGTACCCCGTGTCACCGTCCGCGAGCGACACGAACACGCCGGTCATGCTGCCGTCGGCGGCCTTCTTCGCTCGCAGCAACACGCCAGACTTGCACTCGCCGGTGCACTTGTAATTCAGATACAGCTGCACGTCCTGGAAGCCCTTATCCAGAACGAGCCAGCCCCCGTTGGTGCCGGGCTTGGCCTTGCCGATGATTTCGCCGTTCTGCGCGGTCCAGGCGGCGTCGCCGACAACGTGCCAGCCCGTGAGCGCGGAGCCCTTGAAGACTCCGTCAGGCTTGAAGTTCGGTGGATCGGCAGCACGCAGGCCGAGCCCCAGACCGACGGTGCCGGCGGCGGCGATCGCAATAGAACGAACGAATCCGTGATGGCGGGTCATGTGCTCTCCACTTCACATCTGCGCGGCGGGATGCGCGGTCGACTGCTCACGACAACAGGGATCAGGACAGATGTCCTTGCCTGCGCTCACGCAGCCGCAGCGGAGTCTCACGAGCGCACCGATACGTGGCTTGAACGAGTTGCCGTAGAAGGCGAGTATGCTACTTCATCCGTCATGGATCGGCGCGGAAATCTCTCACCGCTGTCGCGAGACGGCGTTGACCCAGGGCAGATGTGGAGAAATCGGTTCCGGCACACCTGATTGAGATCGCCAGTAGGGGACCGGTCATCACGATTGGGTGAATCTCCGGCGCCAACGCCTCGCGCATGCCCTCACAAATCCAGCCGCAGATATGACGCGCCGATTCGCAGCCGTCCGATAATCACATCGTCGAACGCATACCGCACCGCCAGCGTTCCGAGTGCGTGTGACAACGCCAATGGGATGATGTTCGGGTAGCGGTCGTAAAGGCGGCACCACACCAGCGCCGCGACCGCCGTGACCGGCGCGAGAAACGGATTCGGCAGGTGGATCGCGCCAAACAGCAGCGCCGCGAGGAAGATGCCGCGCCGTGGCGAGGTGGCGCGTTGCGCCTCGCCCAGCACGACAGTCTGCAGGACCCACTGCTGGGCGCCTCCCCAGGGGACCAGAGGGGCCAGGCTGCCGAGGAAGTCGCGACGGTCGTGCAGCGTGCCGAGTGCTGCGCCCGCGCCCAGCACCACCAGTGCCAGGCCGAACGTGATGACGAGCGCGCGCCACAAGCCTGGTCCGAGAGCAGACCACGAGAATCCCCAGTGGCCGCGGCGGAAGTTATGACGAATCGTCAGGGCGACGACCACGATAGACGGCACCAGCACGAACTCGCGCGGCAAGGCCCCTTCGAGAAACCACACGTAAACCAAAACAGTTGCGACTATCGCGATCGTGTATGGCACTGGGACCAGCATCTAGAGCCCCGGTAGTAGGCGACCCGGGGAAAAGCCTGTCGAGGGCTCATGGCGCGCTCAGGATCCGCATCACATCGAGGTGCGCGGCGCGGCGCGCCGGGATGATGCAGGCGACTGCCGCGACCAAGCCCAGCGTCGCAGCCATCGCGAGCATGACGGAGGGGTCTGAGGGCCTGATTCCGAAGAGGTGCGACGCGAGAAGGCGCCCGAACGCCAGCGACGCAGCGGCGCCGAGCGCGATCCCCAGCAGCGCCAGCCACAGTCCTTCACGAAGGATCAACCCGACGATCGCGCCCGGTGCACTTCCCACGGCCAGGCGGACACCAATTTCCCGGGTGCGCTGGGTGACGTGGTAGGCGAGCATGCCGTAGAGTCCGAGCCCCGACAGGAACACGCCCACGACCGCAAACAACATCGCCAGGCGCATCGTATTCGTCCGTGACGAGAGCGCCAGCTCCGTACGCTCGGAGAGCGTCCGGATATCGAAAAGGGGGATCTCGGGATCGATGCGTGCGAGAGCCGACCGGACATCGCGCACGATGCCGGTCCATTCCCGTTCGGTCCGGATGACGTAGCCGACGTCGCGCGGCGCGGCCGCGGCGTAGGGGACATAGTAAGTCCCGCTCGTTCCGCTCGCGCTCTCTTCGACCGCCGGTCCGTTCAGACGGGCAGTGCGGACGACGCCGATCACGGTGAGCCATGGTGTGTTCGCGTCGATCTTCGCGAGCTGGGTGGAATCCATCGGGCAGAACATCCGTTGGCCGACGGCGTCGCCATCGGGCCAGAATCGGCGCGCCAGCCGCTCGTCGACCACGATGCTTTTCGAGGCGGCGACCTCGTCGCGCTCGTCGAAATAGCGGCCACGCACGAGCGGCGTGCCCACCGTCTCGAAGTAGCCTGGCGTGACGACACTACGCACTCCGCTCACGATGGGTTCGCCTGGTCTCTGAACGTATCCTTCGGCGATGACGACCCCGCTCTGATAGCCGCCGGTCATCGGCACGATCGTCGTGGCGCCCGCGGCGGCGACTCCAGGCAACTGCCGGATCGCCTCGAGCGATCGACTCATGAACGCCCGCGCCGCGTCGGCCACGGCGTAGCGCGGGCCAGACAGACTCATGGCCCCGCTGATCACGTTGTCGGTTCTGAACCCCGGGTCCACCGCCAGGAGATTGCGGACGCTGACCCACAGCAGGGCAGAACCCACGAGCAGGATGAACGAGCCTGTCATCTGTGCGACGACCAGAGTTCTCCAGGTGGTTCGCACCGCCCGGCCTCCCGTTCCGCCTCGCAGGCCCTCATGGAGCATCGGTCCGAGCTTGATCGTGTAGAGCGGCGACGCCGAAACGATCCCCACCAGCACGCCGGCGAGCATTCCGAGAGCGAAGGTGATTCCAGCCGCGGCGCCATCGATGCCGAGTTGTGCGGTGCCTGGCAACGCCAGACGGACCGCAGACAGCATCCACGCCGCCAGTGCCAGCGCGCCGGCGGCGCCGGCGGCCCCGATGAGCAGCCCCTCGACGAGCAGCTGACGGACGACATCGAATCGGCTCGCGCCGAGGGCCAGCCGTGTCCCCATCTCGTTGAGACGGGCGCGGGAACGCGCCAGCGCGATCGTGGCGAGATTCCCGACTCCGATTACCAGCACGGCCAACGCGGCGCCCCAGAGGAGAGAGAGCGGACCTCGCACGTCGCGGACGAGCGCGTCCTGGAGCGGTTCGACGCCAGTGAAGAACCCCGTCGTGCCGGCAATCGATTGCAGCTGCGGCGGCATGCGCTCCAGGTTCGCCGCGTCCAGCGCTTGGAGCTGATCCCGCACCTGCTCGATCGTCGCCCCCGGCTTCAATCGTCCGACGCTGAACCAGCCATTGCGATGACGGGCATCGTCGGAGCGTTGCCTGGCGGTCAGGGCGAGCGGCATCCAGAAGCGGGCGTCGGCATCGCCGAAGGCGAACCCACGCGGGAGGATCCCGACGATCGTGAGCTCACGTCCGGTCATGCGAAGGGTCCGGCCGATGACCGTCGGATCGGCGCCGAAGAGCTCCCGCCAGAGCCCGTCGGTGAGGATGACGCGGGTGTCGTTGCCAGGCTCGCCCTCATCGTCGCTGAAAATCCGCCCATGTGCAGGATTGACGCGTAACAGACGGAAGAGCGATGGCGTGGCCACCATGCCGCGCATGCGCGTCGGCACGCCGCCAGTCTCAACTGTCGCCCCCGAAAAGTTGTAGAGCGCCTGCTCCTCGAAGACCGTGACGTGCCGGAGCCTGTCGCCGTAGTCGGGTGTCGAGCTGCGCGTGCCGCGTCGAGACTCGACGAGCGGATATTGATTGGCCATCAGGAGCACGCGGTCCGGTTCCGGCAGGCGCAACGGGTGGAACAGCATGCCATTGACGGCGGCCACAATCGCGGTGTGCCCGCCCAGGCAGACGGCGAGCGTGACAATCGCGGTGGCCGTGAACCCGCGGTCCTTCCGCAGCACTCTCAGGCCGTAGGCCAGTTCCCGCGTCCAGAGTTCGACGGCGAGAAGAGGGCGCAGCCAGGACGCGCGAGTGGCGGCGTCCGCACCGCTGCCGACCGATGCCAGATCCTCGGCCAGCGCCGGCCATGAAGGAACCTGCGCCTGAACGTCCCGCCAGGCGTCTTCGTCGCTCGCGCCGCGCTGTATGAGTCCTGTGTAGCGGGCTTCCAGCTCCGATGCGAGCTCGTCGACCACCTCGTCGTACCGGCTCAGAGACGCGTGGCGGCGGGGAAGGTGTTGCCGGACGTAGGCCCCGAAGTCACGCATACTCGAGCCCGGCGGCGCGCTGAACTGCCGACATGAAGACACCCCATGCCTTGCGCTGCTGCATCAGCCGGTGCTGGCCTGCTGACGTCAGCCTGTAGAACCGGCGCCGGCGCTGGCCGGCGCGTTCGACCCACCGGCCCGAGATGCTGCCTTGCGCTTCCAGGCGGTAGAGGATCGGGTAGAGAGAAGCCACGTTGAACACGACCGCACCGTTCGATCGCTGCTCGATGCGAACGGCGATGTCATAGCCGTGCCGCGGCTCGTCTTCCAGCTGCGCGAGCACGAGGAGCTCCGCGGTACCCTTCTTGAGTGCATGTTCCCCGGCGGGTGTGGTCATATATCGGAGTCATACATATATCACTCCGCCAGTCGCCGTCAAATTGGAGCCTTGACTCGCAACCCCGGAAGGGCCTACGCTTCTCCTAGCTGGCTATGGGAGACAAGCGCGGCGGTAAACACACCAACGATCGGCTGCAGGGCACGCTCGATCTGCTCGTTCTGAGAACGGTCGCCTCGCGCGGGCCACTACACGGCTACGCGATCACGATCGAGATTGGCGCCCTGTCGGGGAGCCGCCTGCAAGTGCAGGAAGGCTCGCTCTACCCGGCGCTGCATCGCATGACGCAGTCCGGCTGGCTCAGCACCGACTGGGGCTCATCCGAGAACGGCCGGCGTGCGCGTTTCTACACCATCACCGCCGCCGGCCGGCGTCAACTCGCGGACGAAGAAAAGAACTGGGCACAGCTGACCGGCGCCGTCGCGCGCGTGCTCAGACATGCCTAGGAGTGGCACATGTCCTGGTTCAATCGGCTGTCGAATCTCGTCAGACGCCGGGACCTGAACGCGGAGATCGACGAAGAGCTTCAGTTCCACGTCGAGACCTGCATCCGCGACAACATCGCCGCCGGGATGACGCCAGCCGACGCACGCCGGGACGCACTCCGCCGCTTCGGCGCGCCGGCCGCGTACCGCGACGCCACGAGGGACGCCGACATCGTTGTGGCGCTCGAGGCACTCGTCCAGGACGTCGCCTTTGCGCTGCGGTGCCTCGCGCGCCGGCCTGCGGCGACCGGGTTGGCGCTCGTCACGCTCGCGCTCGGGATCGGCGTCAACACGTCCATGTTCACGATCGTCCGGAGCGTGCTGCTGCGCCCGCTGCCGTTCGCCGAGCCAGAGCGGTTGCACGTGATCTCGCACGCACAGCAAGGGAGAAGGTCCTGGCTGTATCCCGGGATGTCGGACGGCCAGTTCGTGGCATTCCGCGACCAGGATCGGTCCTTCGAAGCGATCGCCACGTTCGGGCCTGAGCCCCTGACGCTGACCGGTAGCGGCGACGCGTCGCGCGTCGCATCCACCACCGTGACCCCGGATTTTCTGCGCGTGCTCCGCGTGAACCCGACGGCCGGGCGCTCGTTCACTCCACAGGACGTTCAGGATGGTAGCGAGCGCGTCGTGTTGGTGAGCGATGCGCTGTGGCGCGCACGGTTCGGCGCAGATCCCGCGCTCGTGAATCGCCGGATCACACTCGACGGCGAGCCTCACACCGTAATCGGCATCCTGCCGGCCGGCTTCACATATCCGGGAAGAACCGAGATCTGGACGCCGCTCGCGATTCGCCTCAATAGCAATACGAGCTTGAGCCGTCCAGTGATCGGCCGGCTCAAGCCGGATGTCAGCCGGGAGCAGGCGCAGGCAGCCTTCGCGGCCATCATTCAGGCGCAGTCGCAGGGCTCGCCGGAGGACGGGTATGCTGCGCGCGTGATTCCACTCAGGGATGCTGTCGTCGGCGACGTCGGCGCGTCCCTCCTCATCTTCAGCGGCGCGGTGGCCTTCGTGCTGCTCATCGCGTGCGCCAATGTCGCCAATCTCCTGTTGATGCGCGCGATTGCCCGCCGGCAGGAGATCGCGACCCGGCTGGCGCTCGGCGCGAGCCGCGCGCGCGTCATCCGCCTGCTCATGACGGAAGGCACGCTCGTGGCGCTCGGCGGCGGCGTGCTCGGCGTCGCGCTGGCGGTGCTCGCGGAGCCGACGCTGCTTTCGTTGATCCCGCCCGGCAAGCTCCCACGCCGTGCCGAGGTGCATCTCGACGTCTGGGTTCTGATGTTCACGGTCGCACTCTCGGCGCTGACGGCGATCGTGGTGGGCCTGGTCCCGGCGCTCCAGGCGAGACGCGAGGACCTGTCGCCCGTGACGCGTGAAACATCGAGCTCCTCGACCCCGCGCCTTCACCGCATCCGTCATGCGCTCGTCGTCGCGGAGGTTGCGCTCGCTCTCGTCCTCCTCGTGGGCGCCGGTCTCCTCACGAAGAGCTTCCTGCAGGTCAGCTCGATCGAACCCGGGTTCGAGCCTCGGTACGTCACGACGATGACGCTCGATCTGCCGATGACGAAAGAGACGACGCCCCAGACGCTGAACGATTTCCACGGCCGGCTGCTCGCGGCGCTCTCGGCGCTGCCGAACGTTCGCTCGGCTGCTGCGATCAACTGGCTGCCCCTCGGAGACATGCTGCTGCGCGGGGACGTCGTACTCGACGGAGGTCGCCCCGCACCAGACGACTACACCGTCACCAAGGCAGCGGCCAGCCCGCGATACTTCAGCACCATGGGCATTCCACTTCGCGGACGCGAGTTCAGTGACGACGATCGTGCCGGGAGCCCTGGTGCGGCGATCGTGAGCGAGGCCGCCGCGCGGCAGTTGTGGCCGGGCGAGGACCCAATCGGCAAGCGCTTGTCCCTCGAGAGCAAGCCACAGCCCGGGGACTGGCTCACAGTGGTTGGCGTCGCCGGAGACATCAGGCAGGGCGGCGTGATGGAGCCGGTCGTGCCCGCCGTCTACCAGCCATACGCTCAGGTCAGGCGTCCCCGCTTCTTGAGCCGGATGGCCTTCGTCGTGCGAAGGACTGACGATGGGGCGGACACGGCGGCACTCGTGCAAATGATGCGGGGAGCGCTCCGGACCGTCGATCCGAATCAGGCGCCGCAATCGATGTCGTCTATGGACGCGGCACTCGCGAACGGCATCGCCGAACCGCAGTTCCAGACGAGTCTGGTCGGTATCTTCTCGGCGCTCGCCCTCGTCCTCGCGGCGATCGGGATCTACGGCGTGCTTGCCGCATCGGTGATGGAGCGCCAGCGCGAGATCGGTATCCGGATGGCGCTCGGCGCCGATCGGGGAACCGTCGTCGCGATGGTGATCCGCCGGACGCTGGTGCTGACCGCATCCGGCGTCGCCCTCGGGATGGTGGGCGCGGCGGCGGTGACCAGAGTGCTGACGGCGCTCCTGCACGACGTCGCCCCGACTGACGTGACCGCCTTCGCCGCGGCGGCTGCTGTGCTCGGCGCCGTTGGGCTGCTCGCGGGATTCCTGCCGGCGCGCCGGGCCAGCGCCGTCGATCCCGTCACCGCGCTCAAAACGCTCTAGCTCGCACGGCCCTGCATGCGCTCGTTCCGAGGCCTCGGTTTTGCTCTAGTTGACATTCGACCCAAGAGAAGTACAATCTCGAACGCAATGGGCAAGCGGCGCCGATCGGACGAAGACTTCGCCGACGAGATCAGCGCGCACCTCGCGAACGAGACCGAGCGGCTGATCGCCGACGGCCTGTCGCCCGAGGAGGCGCGCGCCGCGGCGCTGCGCCACTTCGGCAGCGTCACCCGCACGCGCGAGCGTTTCTACGAGTCGCGCCGCTTCATCCTGTTCGAGCAGATCGCGCACGATCTCCGCTACGCGTGGCGCGGCCTGACGCACAGCCGCGCCTTCGTTGCCAGTACCGTGCTCACGCTTGCCGCCGGCATGGGGCTCGTGCTCGTCGTCTTCGCGATCTTCAATGCCTACGTGCTGCGCCCCTTCGCCGTGCAGGATCCGTACAGCCTGCACCTGATCAGGTGGAGCGCCCAGGAAGCCAGCGGCACGACCTTTCGCTGGCGCGACTACGAAGACTTCCGCGGCCGGGCGGATCTGTTCGCCGGCGCGATCGCCGAGTCGCGGCGGACCGTCACGACGCGCGGCCGGCCGATGTCAGTCGGCTTCGTGTCCGGCAATTACTTCGACAGCCTCGGCGCCCGCGTGGCCCTCGGCCGCGGCCTGGTGGATACCGACGCGCGCACGCCAGACAGCGAACCGGTGGTGGTGCTGACGCATGAGTCCTGGTCGCGCCTGTTCGATCGCGACCCCACGGTGATCGGCCGCGAGCTCGACGTCAACGGGGTGCCGCTGGTCGTCGTCGGCGTCATGGCGCCCGAGTTCTCCGGCATGGACGAAGTGCCACGCGACGCGTGGGTGCCGATCACGATGTTTCGAGCGCTGCTCGGTGAGAACCCGTTCGACCCCGGCGAGCGCCGCGTCCAGGTGACCGTCAGGGTGCGGCACGACATGACGGCGGCACAGGCCCAGGCGGCGGTGGCGCTCGAGCCGTTCGCAACGCGGGTTCCCGGCCGACGCGATCCGGTCCGCGCCGAGCTGGTGCAGCGAGCCACGCCGGTGCGCATGACGTGGTCGGGCCTGGCGCTGCTGTCGCCCGTGTTCATCGCGTTCGGCCTCGTGCTCGTCGCCGCGTCCGCCAACGCGTCGAACGTCATGCTCGCCCGCGCCAATGCCCGCCATCGCGAGATCGGCATCCGGCTCTCGATCGGCGCCAGCCGCGGGCGCATCGTTCGCCAGCTCGTGACCGAAGGACTGCTGCTCGCGCTCCTGGCCGGGGTCGGGGGCCTGGCGCTGGCTGCAGTGATGCGCCGGCTCGGGACCGTCCTGATGGTGGCGATGCTGCCGCCGACCGTAGCCGCCCGCGTCCGCTTCGTCCCGCTCGATTTCGATCTGCGCGTCGTCTTGTTCACGTGCCTCCTGGCCGGCGCCGTCACGGTCCTGTTCGCGTTGCTGCCCGCGCTGCAGGCCACGCGCGTGGCGCTGACCGACGCGCTTCGCGGCCAGCTCACGGGCGCCATCCGCGGCGGCACCCTGCGCAGCCTGCTGATCACCGGGCAGGTCACCGTCTCGCTGGTCCTCTTGATCGTCGCGACGACGATCCTCAAGAACGGCGCCACGATTCGGGGGATCGATCTCGGGATGCAGACTGCGGGCGTGATCTCGGTGCGCGAGAACCGCGGCAACAAGGCGCTGTTCCGCAACAGCTACGAGGCTTTGGCCGGCGCCGGCGGCGTGGGCTCGGTGGCGGTGGCGAGCCGCAGTCCGCTGTTTGGCGAGGCGCCGCGGGTGCCGCTGCGGCAGCCTTCGGGCATGCACGTTCCCACCTACGCTTTCGTGTCGCCGAACTACTTCGACCTGCTCGGGATCTCGATCGTCCGTGGGCGCGGATTCTCCGACGAGGAAGCGGCGACCGAGGCGCCCGTGATCATCGTCAGCGCGGAGGTCGCGCGGCGGTTGTGGACGAACGAGGATCCTCTCGGGAAGACGGTCCGCGT
The DNA here is from genome assembly GCA_963771395.1 of uncultured Acidobacteriota bacterium. GTDB lineage: Bacteria > Acidobacteriota > Vicinamibacteria > Vicinamibacterales > 2-12-FULL-66-21 > DATBJJ01. The sequence continues at coordinate 18,667 of CAVYTY010000003.1, forward strand.
CTACATCGAACCGCCGGGCCGCCGCGTGGTTGGCGACACGATCCGGGAGATGCGAAGCGTCAAAGCGTTGAACGATGCGGCGGTGCCAATGACGGTCGTCGGCGTCGCATCAGACACCGTCAACGGCTTCGTCTACCAGGGCGTGGACAACGGTCATCTCTACCTGCCCACGAACGTCAACGGCTCGCAGGCGGGCGCGCTGCTGGTGCGCAGGCGCCCTCAGCCGCTGCCGCTCGACGCCGTCCGAACGGCGCTGCAGCGCGTCAGCCCGGACCCGCTGGCCTTCGACGTCCTGCCGATCGACGAGATGGTGGACCTGCAGTTGTTCCCGATGCGGGCGGCGTCATACATCGGTACTCTTCTGAGCGCCATCGCACTCGCCTTCAGCATCTCCGGGCTGTACGGGGTGCTGACCTACACGTTCGGCCAGCGCAAACAGGAGATCGGTATCCGGATGGCGCTTGGCGCGAGCAGGTCGGCGGTGGAGCGAATGGTGTTCGTACAGTCGGCGCGTCTCGCCAGCGCCGGCACGGTACTCGGGTTGCTGGCAGGCTTCGCAATCATGAAGCTGCTCAGCCGGTTCGTGCGGCTCGCCAACGTTTCGGTCGTCGATCCGCTCGCCTTTGCCGCCAGCGTTGCCGTGATCGCCGCCGCCGTGGCGCTGGCCTCGTACGGGCCGGCGCGACGGGCCGCCAGGCTCGATCCCTCGGCGATGCTGCGCGCGGACGCGTAGGCGCGCCAAAGCCCTTGGTGCAACGCGAAAACGTGAAATCGGCAAGGAGCGTCTCAGTGGAGAGGCGTCATCTCATGCGGCTTTCCGCGCGATAAAGACGAGGAAGTCGTCGTCCGGTTTCGGCTCCGCGTCGTTGTACGGGCCGCGGACGCTGACGTCTGCGAAACCGGCCCGCTCCAGCATCAGCACGAGCTCGTCCTTGAAGTAGAGCATCATCGTCAGCACGTGCTCTTCCTCGGCGACCAGCTCTTCGTCTCGCCACATGAAGGCCTGCATCTCCAGCGTCGCCTGCTGGGCCAGAGGGTCGAAGCCGACGACCCGCGAACGCAGCTCGTACTGCGCGCCGTCCTTCGCGGCCATGCGCTTTCCCGCGGGCTTTCGCGGCCCAGGCAGCTCGGTACGCTTCTCCTTCAGCCAGAACTGCCACAAAGCGTCGTCGGCGTAGGGCACCTCGTTGTCGAGCACGAGCACGCCGCCCGGCTCGAGGTGTTCGTGGAGCCGTCGCAGCGACACGAGATCCTTTGCCCGGTTGCTGCCGAGCCCGAGCCCACCGCAGACGACGACCGTCCGGTAGCGGCGCGGCAGGTCGAGCTCGTGCATCGCCTGCGCGTAGAGAGTCGGCGTGAGGCCTTCACGCGCGGCCGCCTCGCGACAGAGCGCGAGCATATCTTCGGAGACGTCGCAACCGTCGACGTCGAGACCGGCTCGGAGGTACGGAAGCAGCAGGCGCCCGGTGCCGCATGCGACGTCCAGCGCGGGCTGCCCCGCTTCGACGTACCTCTGGAAGTAGGCAATCTCCGGGCCGGAGTCCTTGAACTCGGCCCACCAGCGGGCGACCACGCCGTAGTGCCATGTCGAAGCGCTCATCGAAGCCTCCTGAGGCCATCCTGATCCGTGGAGAGAGATCCGGTGGATCGCCGCGCCGAGAGCCTAGCGGCGGCGGTGCCGCGGGCGACGGCCATTGCGACACGGCGTCCGCTCGTTCATCGTAGCGACTTTCGGACTTGGGTCAGCACTACCGCGACGGACGCCACGCGGGCTCTCCCCACCATAAGTCGCTGGTCGCCGTCGTCCCCCGCGTCATACACTCAATCCACACCAATGACGACATACGACGCAGGCGGCCTCCCGCCCGACCGAGACCTGACTCGCGAGGGTGACCCGTTGGGCCTGCCCGCGGCTGCGGATCATGCAGGGATGCCGCACGAGATCGGCGGCTTTCGCATCCTCGGAAAGCTCGGCGAGGGCGGGATGGGGATTGTCTACGAGGCCGAGCAGAAGAACCCTTTCCGTAAGGTGGCGCTCAAGATCGTGCGCGGCGGGCACTTCGTCGACGACCAGGAACTCCGAATGTTCCGCCGCGAGATCGAGACGCTGGCCCGCCTCACGCACCCGAACATCGCGGCCCTCTACGAGGCAGGCCGCACGAACGACGGCCAGCACTTCTTCACGATGGAGCTGGCCCTCGGCGAGACGCTCGCCGCGTGGACGCGGCAGCACCTCGGCGGCGACGCGCCCGGTCCGGGGCAGGTCCGCGAGCGCCTGCGGCTGTTCGTCACCATCTGCCAGGCCGTCAACTACGCCCACCAGCGCGGCGTGATCCACCGCGACCTGAAGCCTTCGAACATCCTCGTCACGGACGCCGGCGCCAAGATCCTCGACTTCGGCCTCGCGCGTATCACGGACGCGGACGTGGCCACGGTGATGAGCGCGATGGGCGCGATCCAGGGGACGCTCCCGTACATGAGCCCGGAACAGGCCCGCGGCGACAGCCGCGATATCGACCTGCGGACCGACGTCTACTCGCTCGGGGTCGTCCTCTACGAGCTCGTTTCCGGGAAGCTCCCGTACAACACGCGCGGCGTCTCGGTCGTGCAGGCGATCCGCAATATCTGCGAGGAGCCGCCGGCACCGCTCGACCTGAACGCGGACCTGCAGACGATCCTTGCCAAGGCCCTCGAGAAGGAGCCCAACAGCCGCTACCAGAGCGCCGCGGCCCTCGCCGAGGACGTCGCGCGGTACCTCGACAACCAGCCGATCCTCGCGCACCCGCCGAGCACGATCTATCACCTCAAGAAGCTCGTCGCGCGGCACCGCGGGATGGTGACGGCAGCGGGCGCGATCGCGGTGCTGCTCGTGGCGCTGGGCGTGACGATGGTCGTGCAGGCCGGACGCGTCAGGAGAGAGGGCGACCGGGCGACGGCCGAGGCCGCGAAGGCGAGCGCGATCAACGCCTTCCTCCTCGATGCGCTCGGCGCGGCCGACCCGTGGTCGAAGGGCTCGCGCAATGTCTCGCTGCTCGACGCCCTGCGGCAGGCACAGGACAGGGCGAAGACGTCGTTCGTGAACCAGCCGCTCATCGAGGCGTCCGTGCTGCAGACGATTGGGACGACGTTCTCGAACCTCGCGGAATTCCCCGAGGCCGAGAAGCCGCTGCAGACGTCGCTCGACCTGCGCGTCAAGGCGGCGGGCGCCAAGAGCGCCGAGGCCGCGGAGTCGCTCTCCGCGCTCTCGGAGATGTACTCGCTGTCGAAGAAGTTCGAGGAGGCCGAGAAGTACGCCCGCGAGGCGCTCGAGATCACGCGCGGGATTCACGGCGCCGAGAGCGTCGAGGCGGCGGCGGCGATGTACAACCTCGCCAACGCGTACACCGGGAGCGGAAAGACCAAGGACGCGAAGGCGACCGCCGAGGAGATGCTGCGGATTGTGCGCGGGCCCGGCGCCGTGGGACAGGCGGCGGCCGGACGAACGACGACCGCGAAAGTCGAGACCGACGCGCTCCTCATCCTGCTGCAGGCCTTCCTCGCCGAGGAGGACTTCGAGAAGACCCTCGCCATGGGCCGCGAGCGTCTGGCGCTCTCGAAGAAGAGGCTGGGAGACCGCCACCCCGAGGTCGCGCAGGCCCTGAACGACATGGCCCTCGGCCAGCTGTACACGGGTGATCTTGCCGGCGCCGAGCGCTCGTATCTCGAAGCGATCGACCTGGCCAGCGCGCTCCTTGGGGAAGACCACCCGGAGCTCGCGACTATGCGCGAGAACCTCGGAAACGTGTATTTCCGACAAGGCCAGCTGGACAAGACTGCGAAGAACCTCGAGATCGTCCTCGCCCTGCGCCGGAAGGCGCTCGGCGACGATGCGGAGCCCGTGGCGCGGACGCTCGCGAACATCGGGACGGTTTACAAGAGAGCCGGGAACGACGAGGCGGCGGTGAAGAACTACCGCGAGGCGGTCGAGCGGCTGTCGGCAAAGCTCGGGCCGGAGCATCCCGATGTCGGGACGATCCTCGGGGCCATGGGCGACTCGCTGAGAAAGCTGGAGAAGTATTCGGAGGCCGAGGCCGCCCTCAAGCGCGCCCTCGACATCAACGTGAAGGCGCTCGGAGAAGGCAACGCGGCGAACCAGCGGACGATCAAGTGGCTCGTCACTCTCTATACCGAGTGGAAGAAGCCAGCGGAGGCGGCGGCGTACTCGGCGCGACTGAAGCCGGTCGAGGCGAAGGCGCCAGCCGCCGCGGCGAAGTAGCCGGATCACATCACCCCAGGTGAATGCGCGGCCGCTGCATCGGGTCGGGCTCGGCCTGGCGCAGGACTTCGCGGGTCACCGGCGCCGTGTCGCCTTCGCCGAGGGCAAGGAACTTCAGCAGATAAGCGATGGGATTGCCTTCGGTCCAGCCGAAGTACGCGTGAGGGATGGTCCCGGTTTCGTCGCGGACAATATAGAAGGAGCGCGGCGATCGCGTTCGGGATTGCCGGGCTCACACAACGCAGCACATCGATGCCGGCCGACCTCGACGCCAGACACGCAGAGCCTGTCGCTGAACGCGGAGACGTCGCCGGGCCGCACTTCGATGAACAGGACGCGCTCGTCAGGCGCCAGGTGATGCGCGTCCTGTGCCTCCCGGAGCTTGTGTTCGTACTCTGCGACATCCCCGACGTCCGGCCGGTTCGCGATGACCCGGAGCGGCGCCCCGGCGGCGTCACGAATGAAGGCCTGCGCCCGGTCGTCGGGCTCGACCGAATGAATCCTCAGCTCGGTCGAGCGCAGCACTCGCGAAATCATCGACGTCATGACGATCGAGACGATGAAGATCGACGCGATCTTGATGCCTTCCGGACGCTCGACGATGTTGACGATCGTGGTGTAGACGAAGATGACGGTGAGAGCGCCGTAACCCAGCCACGGGCGGCCGTCGCGCCACGCCGCGAGCGTGACGGCCAGAGCTGCCGATCCCATCAGCACGAGGACGCCGGTCGCGTACGCGCCTCCTTGCGCGTTCACGTCGGCTTTGAACAGGATGGTCACGAGAAACGTCACGGCCGTGAATATGACCACGAGCGGCCGGTGTGCCTTGGCCCACTCCGGCGCCATGCCGTACCGCGGAAGATACCGCGGCACCAGGTTGAGCAACCCGACCATCGCCGACGCGCCTGCGAACCAGAGGATGGCCATGGTGCTGATGTCGTAGATGGTCCCGAAGGCCTCGCCAAGATGTTCGTGCGCGATGTAGGCGAGCGCCCGGCCATACGCGGCCCCGCCCTCGGCAAACTCGGCCGGGGGGATGAGGAGTGTGGTCACGATGCTGCTCGCCGCGAGCAGAACGCTCATCAGCAGGGCAGCCGCCGTCAGGAGCTTTTTCGTGTTTCGGATCCGGCCCTTCGGATTCTCCACGGTGTCGTCGGGGTCACCCCGGACCAGGGGCATGACGGCGACACCGGTTTCGAACCCTGAAAGACCAAGCGCGAGGCGGGGGAAGAGCAGCAGCGCGACGAGAAACATCGTCGCCGGATTTCCGTAGCGGGAAGTCGCGGTGGCCGACCAGATCGAAACCGCCGAAGGATGGAGCCACAGGTAGTGCAGACCCCACCCCAACACGACCAGATTCAGAGCGATATAGACCGCAACGATTGGCACCGCCACGCCGACGGCTTCACGGAACCCCTTGAGGAACACGGCCCCGAGCGCACTCAGCAGCACCAGCGTCATCAGGACGGGATGCCTCGCCCAACCGGGCACGAAAGGGTTCTCGATGAGATGCGCGGTCGCGTCGGCGGCCGACAGCGTGATCGTGACGATGAAGCCGGTCGCTGCAAACCCCAAGAGACAGAGCGCCAGCGCCTTGCCGCGCCACCGCGGGAGCAGCTCTTCGAGGACCGAGATACTACCCTGGCCGTTGGGACTCAGCTCAGCCACGCGCCGGTACATCGGGAGCGCGCCGAAGAGCGTCAACAGCAACAGGACCAGCGTCGCAAGCGGCGACAGCACGCCGGCCGCCAGGAACGCGATACCGGGCTGATATCCGAGCGTCGAGAAGTAGTCCACGCCGGTGAGGCACATGACCCTCCACCAGGCGGACTGGTGGACCTGCGACGGCGCCGAATGCGGGCCCTCAGGCTCTTGTACCCCCTCGAAGAACCACTCGGCAAAACGCCCCTGCCGGTGCGCTGCTGCACGGTACGGCATCGACGTCAGATCTCGCCGCGGCCCGCGGCCGTTGCCAGCTCCGCGACGCTGGTCCCCACGCCCTCGCCTCCCGCGTCGCTGACGTTTCGCTCGGAGCTCGGCCCGGGCACGAGAGGTGAGAGCGGCGACGACGCACTACAAATCATTGATGTCGATCCTCGACCGAACGATAGCGGATCCGGCTTGTCACGAGGTCAATGATAGCCGTTAGCAGAACGTAGCGCAGTTTGCGTCATCTTCCTCATACACGCGCCCGAGCCGCCCTGATGAGCGTATATTCTTGGGAACGGCCACCGAGGCGGTGCGACAGTGGCAGGGCGTCGGCGACCCAGCCCTTGCCCTCAGGCACCAGTCCAGTCCTTGAAGAGGAGAGAACCATGCACGTCACGATCGCCCGCACCGCGGGAGTCCTACTGACCGCCCTGCTGGCAACCCCATTGATGGCGGCCGCGCAGACTGCGCCCGCACAGAGTGCCGAAAGGAGCCGCACCCAGGGCATCAAGGAGACGGACCGCTTCGTCAAGGCCGGCAACAACGCCCATGCGTCGATCGCGAATGCTCGGCTCGAGGCGAAGAACACGCTCGACAGGTACAACAAGCTCGTCACCCAGCCGACGAAGAACATGAAGGGCGACTACAGGAAGCTGATGGGGGCATTGGACGACATGAACGAGGAGGTCGCCGACGCCAGGCTGGAAATCACGAACATGCGGGCGACCGGTGACACCTATTTCACCGGCCGCGAGACGACGAACAAGGCCATCCAGGATCAGCAGCTGCAGAGCAGCGCGGCGACCCGCCTGGCCACCAGCAGGAAGGACTTCGACACCGTCCTCGAGTCGTTGCGCGCGGCGGGGGATGCCCTCGAGGTGTTCCGGAAGGCTCTCGCCGACCAGATCACGTTCCTGGGCAGCGACTTGACCCCGACGGCGATGACCGCGTTGAAGCCTGCGGCTGACAAGCTGAACAGCCAGGGCGATGAAGGGCTCGGCAAGGTCGACGCGGCGAACGCCGCGTTGCGTGCCTACCTCGACGGACTCAAGGCGTCGCAGTCGTGAGGCCGTGAGGGCCTCCTCCCAGCGGCCGAGCGCCGCATGGAGGAGTGAGATACGCTGTCTGCGTGCCGACCCGGCAGTGGTCGCTCGTTCGTGCCATGGCGGTCGTGCTCGTCGTCGCCGGTGCTTACGGCCTCGTACGCTTCAAGCGCGCGGAGCTTGTCGACTTCGTCGTGCCACGCAAGGCGGCTGTGCGCTTCCTTGCCCAGGAGCCGCTGTACAGGCCGGATGATGGTCATTTCCAGTACAAGTATTTGCCGGCGTTCGCGCCACTCATGGTGCCCTTCACGTGGGTGTCCAAGGAAGTCGCAGAGGCCGCCTGGTTCACGCTGACGGCCGCCATGGCCTTCGCGTTCGTGCGGTTGTCGCTCATCGCCCTGCCCGATCGGCGACTGTCATCGCGGGTGCTCGTGTGGCTCACGGTTCTCCTCACCGGCAAGTTCTTCGTTAAGGAGCTGGCGTTCGGACAATTCAATTTGCCGGTCGGGTTGCTGCTGATTGGTGCGGTGATCGCCGCGCAGCACGGGCGGGGGCCCACGGCTGGAGCCGCCATCGCCGCCGGCGTGTTCGTCAAGCCGTATGCCCTCGTGCTGGTGCCGTGGCTGGCCCGAACGTTTGGCTGGCGGCCGTTCGTCCCGTTCACGGTGGTGATGGCGGCCGGCCTCATCCTGCCGGCCGTCACCTACGGCTGGAATGGCAACCTGACGTTGCTGCATGAGTGGTATCGCACCGTCACCGACACCACGGGACCCAACCTTCTCTCTGTCGACAACATCTCGTTCGCCTCGATGTGGGCGAAGTGGATCGGACCGGGCCCTCTGGCCAGCGCTCTGGCGCTCGGTTCGGCGGTGACCGCTGTCGCGGCGGGGGGCGCTCTCATGTTGTGGCGCCGACACGTGGCCGAGCCGAACTATCTGGAGGCGGCGTACTTTTGTGTGCTGATCCCGCTTCTATCGCCGCAAGGATGGGACTACGTGCTCTTGCTCGGGCTGCCCGGGTACATGTGTCTCGTCGATTGCTGGCGCGATCTGTCGCCGGGCTGGCGCGCGGTCGCGCTGCTGGGCTTCCTGCTCACGAGTTTCATGGTTTTCGACCTGCTGGGGCGCACGGTCTACATCCGCCTCGTCAATTTGAGCGCGAGCAGCGTTGGTGCCGTGCTGATAGCGGCGTGCCTCATCCGCATACGCTGGAAGGCGGCCGCATGAGCCTGCCTCTGGTATTTCGTGGCCCCCCACTGCCAACGGTGCTCGTCGACTGACACATTCCGCGCGGTCCGCTCGCAGCGAACGATTCAAGGCACACCAGCAGAACAATTTAGCGGCTTGCAGCGGACCTGCGCGGAGCGCTGGGCGTATGGCCGTGTCTTTGCGGTGGCCTGACTCTCTATGACGTGCACACCTACGCGGTTCGAGCATGGCGACGGCGAAGTAGACCGTCGGAGGAGATTCTCATGACCGTCAGCAAAGACACAATCGCCCCGGACACAATGCGAGTGCGCCGTCGTTCACCCTTCCGGCTCATGACAGCTGCCGGCACGTTCATCGTCGCGGGCCTGGTCGCGATGCCCGCCCTCTCGGCCGACCGACTCCCCGACAAGGACGTCAAGGCCCTACTCGAACGAATCAACAACGAGCGCGACCGCTTCGAGGACCAGCTCGACGGAAAGATCAAGAGCAGCATCCTCCGCGGCGCAAGCGGTGAGGTGCATGTCGAGCGTTTCCTCGACGATCTGCAGGAGAACGTGGGCCGGCTCAAGGATCGGTTCAAATCAGACTACGCGGCGAGTGCCGAGGCCACGACAGTGCTCCGTCAGGGCTCGGACATCCAGCGCTTCATGTCGCAACAGCCACCAGCGTTCGACGGCGCGAGCGAATGGAACCGGCTGGCGTCGAGCCTCGGCGAGTTGGCCAAGGTCTACGGCACGACATTCCCGCTTCCTGAAGGCGTACAGGCACGGCGATTCAACGATCGCGAGGTCGAGAAGGCTGCCTCCGAGCTCGCGAAGAGTGCAGAACAGTTCAAAAAGGATCTAGAGTCCGCACTCAAGGCCGACACGATCATCGACCAGCCGACCAAAGACGCCGCCGTCAAGGAAGTCAACGGCTTGAAGGAGGATGCGGAAAAGCTGGCCTCGACCCTCGACGATGGGCGGCCAGCGTCCGGAGAGGCCAAGGCAGTGTTCGATCGTGCCGCCAGGATACGCGGAGCCGCCGCCTCGTCAGGGCGAGCCTTATCGCCCGTGGCGCAGACCGCATGGAGTTCGGTCGAGGCCGGCTTAGAGAAAGTGGCGCTGGCGTTCGACCTGCCGGCGCGGCTCCCGTAAGCGCGGCCGCTTCGCAACAACACAGTCGCCGCTCCAGCCGAGCGATGCCTTCGAGGCCCCACGGCCGATCGAGGCGTCGTGCTGCTGGTTTTTGCCGGAAGACCTACGGATCTCGGAGGGACTCCGGCGAAGGGCGAGGCGCCGCTCCTGACCACCACTGCAAGTACCGGCGATTGCACGCCCCCGATTTGAACCCCGAGCCAGACCAGTGGCCGTTGGGCTTCGGACTCGGTCCTTGCGCCCTGGAACAAGCCGTAGGCATCCTACGTCTAAGGACGTAGACTCTCTACGACTATGACCAGAACCTCCGACCATCGGCGCCTGGAGCGTCTTCAGGGCACCTTCGACATGCCCGTGCTCCGCACACTCCTGCGGGGCGCCCAGGCGCCGGACACCGAGGACTGACCATGGGGATCCTGTCGTGGCTGACGCGCCGCCGGCCAGTTGAACTTGACGAAGACGATTTCAAAGAAGAAGTCCGCGCGCACCTGGCGATCGCGATCGACGAGAAGGTCGCCGATGGTACCGATCGAACAGATGCGCGTTATGCGGCGCTGAAGGAATTCGGCAACGTCACGCTGACGACGGAGGCGGCCCGCAGCGTCTGGACCCCGTGGTGGCTCGAGTCGCTGCGGGATGTGATGAGCGACGTCCGCTACGCGGTCCGTGCGCTGCGTAAGAACCGGGCCTTCTCGCTCACCGTTGTCGGCGTCCTCACACTCGGCATCGGCCTCAACGCCGCCGTCTTCACCATGCTCAAAGGCATGGCGCTCAGCCCGCTCGCGGGCGTTGACGCGTCGGGCCGGCTCGCCGTCATCTTCGGCGAAACAAGTACGGGACGTCAGCTGCGCGTCTCGTATCCCGACTATCAGTACCTTCGAGATCACGATCGCTCGTTCTCGGAGCTCTTCGGTTCCATCGTCGCCACGACCAACCTGGGCAGAGGCCGCGACGCCCGTCAGGCCTGGGCGGAGCTGGTCACGGGCAACTACTTCACGGTGCTCGGCGTCCGCGCGCAGCGTGGCCGGACGCTCCTGCCGTCCGACGAGATTGCGCCCGGCCGCCATCCGGTCGTCGTGCTCAGCGATGGTCTGTGGCGACGCGACTTCGGCGCCGATCCCGATATCGTCGGCAAGACGCTCGAGATCAACAATCACGTCCTGACGGTCGTGGGTGTGGCCGATCCCACGTTCCACGGGACGATCGTTACCTACGACGTCGAGCTGTTCATTCCGGTGATGATGGGGCCGCAGCTTGGCTTCACGTTCGGAAGCCAGCAGACGACGCCGTCCGGGATTCTCTCCGACCGGCGCGCCGGCGTCTTCTTTCCGCAGGGCTACCTGCGTCCGGGCACAACGCTCGCGAGCGCCACCGCGCAAGCCGATGCGGTGTGGGCCACGCTCTCGCGTGAACGGCCGCTCACGGATTCTGCGCAGCGGCTGAAAGTCGTCCGGTTCTGGCAAACGCCCGGCAGCGGCCCGACGTTCATCCTGCCGACGCTGAGCGTGCTGAGCCCTATGGGTCTGCTGGTGCTGATGATCGCGTGCGCGAACATCGCGGGGCTCGTCCTCGTGCGTGGACTGTCGCGACGCGGAGAAATCGCCGTGCGTCTGGCGCTCGGCGCGACACGGACACGTATCGTCCGGCTGCTGGTTGTCGAAAACCTCGTGCTCGCCGTGCCCGGCGCCCTGTTCGGGGTCCTGCTCGCGCAGAGCGCGCTCCCTATCCTTGTCTCCTACGTCGAGCGTCTCGCCGCGCCTCAGCGGATTTTCTTCAATATCGACGTGGACGGCATGGTGATCGGTTTCACGGCGCTCGTTGCCTGCGGGAGCGCGCTCGTGTTCGGATTCGTCCCGGCGCTCGAAAGCTCCCGGGTCGATCTGGTGTCGGTCATCAACGAAGACGCCTCACCACGCGGCGCGGCGCGAGGGCGGATGCGCGCCAGTCTCGTCGTGGCGCAAGTCGCGGTCTCTCTCTTGCTTCTCGTCGGCGCCGGACTGGCAACGCGCAGCGTCGACGCGGCGCGACGCGCCTATCCCGGTTTCGACGCGAGCCACGTGACGGCGATTGAGCTGGATGTCAAACAGAACGCGTACGACGAGCCGCGCGGGCGCGTCTTCTATCGCAAACTGCTGGACGCCGCGCGAGCCGATCCCGGCGTCGAATCAGCGAGCCTCGCGGCGTACATCCCTATGGGGCTGCTCGACACGCGTGTGCAGCGCGTGTCGATCGAGGGCTACGAACCCCGTCAGGGTGAAGACCTGGCGTTCATGTCGAACGCCGTCGGTTCGGACTATTTCCGCACGCTCCGGATCAGCCTCTTGGCCGGTCGAGAGTTCGACGACAGGGACGATGAGAACGGAGCGCCGGTGGCTGTCGTCAACGCCACGCTCGCGCAACGGTTCTGGGGCGGCGCGTCGAACGCCATTGGCCAGCGGATCCGCGTCGGCGACCGCGCGTGGCGGACCGTGATTGGCGTGGCAGCGGACGTGAAGTATTCGCGGATCAACGAGGCGCCGCGCCCGTACTTCTACCTGCCGTTCTTTCAGGCGTACCGGTCGAGCATGGTCCTGCACACCCGGGCTCTCTCGACTCCGCTCGAGACAAGGCCAGCGTCCGTCGATCGGCTGGTCGACCAGGCGCGCGCGCGTGTCATGGCGCTCGACGGCAATCTGCCGATTCTCGTCGCGAAACCGATGGCCGACCAGATGCGCGGGGCGCTGATTTTCTATGACCTGACCGCAACCATGCTGTTCGTTTTCGGTGTGGCCGGCATGGCGCTCGCCGCGATGGGCACCTACGGGCTGGTGTCGTATACCGTCAAACAGAGCACGCACGAAATCGGCATCCGCATGGCACTCGGCGCGTCAGGCCTGTCGGTCGTTCGTCGATTCCTCGGACGAGGCTTGCGTCTCGGGGCGATCGGTGCGGCCGTCGGCGTCGGTGCGGCGCTCGGCGTCACCAGGCTGCTGGCGAGCGTGCTCTTCGGCGTCAGCCCGACCGACGCCGTCTCCTTCGCGCGCGCGCTGGTGCTCGTCCTGGGGATCGTGCTCGTCGCCACACTCGTTCCAGCCTGGCGCGCGGCGCGGACGAATCCGCTGACGGCGCTGCGGCATCGATAGCTCAGTCGTTAGTCGTCAGTCTTCAGTCGGTAGTCGCAGTCGGCAGTCGCAGTCGGCAGTCGCAGTCGGCAGTCGCAGTCGGCAGTCGAGTCAGTCGGCAGTCAAGATCTGGATAGCTGAGACAATCTGAATGACACACAGCATCGACAAGAACACTCACACCAACGAACCGGCTCCCCGGAAGCCGCTCCGGCTGTGGCCGGGCGTCGTCGCTGCGGTGCTGCTGGTGCTCGTCAGGTTTCTCGTCCCGATCGTCGCATTGGAGTCCATGCCGGTCGCGATGATTGGCGCGGTCGTCGCCGCGTTGGTGATTCTCCTGTGGTGGCTGTTCTTCAGCCGCGCCCCCTGGTCCGAGCGCCTCGGCGTCACCGCGCTGATGATCGTCGCGCTGTTGGCGACATCACGCCTCGTCCACGAGTCGATTACCGGTGGCGCGATGGGCGCGTTGCTTTATGTGTGGGCGATCCCCGCACTGGGGGTCGCCCTGGTGGCTTCCGTCGCCGCGAGCCATCGCCTCTCCAGCAGATCCCGCCGCGCCTCAATCGTTGCGGCGATCCTGCTCGCGTGCGGAGTATGGACGCTCCTGCGCACCGAAGGCGTCACCAGCGACATCGTCGGTTCGGGCTTCCACTGGCGATGGACGCCGACTCCCGAGCAAAGGCTCCTGGCCCAGGCCACAGAGAATCCGCCGGCGCCGACGCCGGCCGCGGCAGGGGAGAGTCCGAAAGAACCAGTCGCAACCAAGGCGGCCGACAATCCAGCCGCGCCGGCCGCGCCGGCCGCAGCCAAGGCCGCGGAGACTCCGGCACCCGCCGCGACGGCAGCCAAAGCGCCCGCCGTCGTCGATCCCGGATCGAGGCGCGCGGAGTGGCCCGGGTTTCGCGGACCCGAGCGCGACTCCATCGTTCGCGGCGTGCGGATCGAGACGGACTGGTCCAAGTTGCCGCCGGTCGCGCTCTGGCGCCGGCCGATCGGACCGGGTTGGTCCTCCTTCGCCGTCGACGGGGACGTCCTCTACACGCAGGAGCAGCGCGGTGAACAGGAAGTAGTCGCGGCGTACAAGGTGAGCACCGGCGAGCCGGTGTGGCAACACCGTGACGCGGTGCGCTTCTGGGAGTCGAATGCCGGCGCCGGTCCACGCGCGACGCCAACGCTCAGCCATGGCCGCGTCTACACGTTCGGCGCGACCGGAATCGTCAACGCGTTGAACGCCGCCAACGGCGCGCTCATCTGGTCGCGCAACGCAGCGACCGACACCGGTGTGGAAATCCCGGTCTGGGGTTTCGCCAGCTCGCCCCTTGTGGTCGACGACCTCGTGGTCGTCGCCGCCTCCGGCCAGCTCGTCGCCTACGCCGCCGCCACCGGCGAGCGACGCTGGTTGGGTCCGACGGGCGGCGCCGGCTACAGTTCGCCGCACTTCGCGACGATCGACGACGTCGCTCAGATCCTGCTGCTCAGGGGAAGCCGCACGATCGGCGTCGCGCCGGCCGACGGCAGTCTGCTCTGGGAGCATAAATGGGTCGCAGGCGTCGGAATCGTGCAGCCGGCCCTGGCGGAGAACGCCGTACTGCTCACCACCGCCGACGCCATGGGCGGAATCGGCATGCGCCGCATCGATGTGGCGCGCGGGCCCCTCGACCTGGCTCGGGGCGGGCCGGGGGGATGGATTATCGAGGAGCGCTGGACCTCGCGCGGGTTGAAGCCGTATTTCAGCGACTTCGTCGTGCACAAGGGACATGCCTTCGGCTTCGACGGCAGCATCCTCTCGTGCATCGACCTGGCGGACGGCCAGCGCAAGTGGAAGGGTGGACGCTACGGCAACGGCCAGCTCGTCCTGCTGCCGGAAGAGGACGTGCTCCTGGTCCTGTCGGAGGATGGCGAGCTGGCGCTCGTCAGGGCGATGCCCGACCAGTTCACGGAAGTCGCGCGATACCCGGCGGCCCTCGAAGGCAAGACCTGGAACCACCCGGTCCTGGTCGGCGACGTTCTGCTCGTTCGCAACGGCGAGGAGATGGCCGCGTTCCGGTTGTCCCTCGCGCGCCCCTGACGATGAGGTGATCGTCAGGCAGGAGCTGACCGGAACAGGTACAGGCCGTTGTTGAGCATGCCGATGAAGTAGGTACCTGGGACCGATTTCGGGACGGGCCTGTCCCAAGGCCGAACAGGTCCCGCTCGGCGTCGGGCCACCGTGAAATCGCTAGTGCCTTAGAACCAGGCAGTTGCAGTCGGCGGGCGCCTTGGCAGCATACTGGCTCTGTCTCGCCTCGAGTCAATTGTGGCGAACGACCTTTTCAAGCTCCTCGGCCTCTGCGCGGCCTGCCGCCCTTCCGGGCCGCCCTCGACCTCTACGGCGGTGCCGTACTCGGTGACGCGCACTCGCGGAATCACTGAGAAACACCTGTGATGAACGACATTCGCTACGCGATCCGGATGCTCATCAAGAACCGCGGCTTCACCGTCGTGGCGATCCTCACGCTCGCGCTTGGCGTCGGCGCCAACACCGCAATCTTCAGCGTCGTCAACGGGGTCCTCCTGCTGCCGCTGCCATACCCGCACGCCGGGACGATTGTCGAGGTCTGGAGCACGAGTCCCGACTCGCCGAAGGGCAACCACGCGGCCGGCGACTTCATGGACGTTCGGCGCGGACAGCGGTCGCTGGCCGCGCTCGCGGGTTACCGCGAAGACGCCGTCACCGTCGCAACGCCCGGCAACGACCCGGTGCGCATCACCGGCGCGATCGTCACCGCCGGCTACTTCGACGTGTTCGGCATGCCGGCACTGCACGGCCGGTCATTCAGCGGCTCGGCCGATGCGGCGACGAACGAACCTATGGTCGTCCTCAGCGAGGAGCTCTGGCGTCAGCACTTCAGCGCCAGCCCACAAACGGTCGGCCAGCGCGCCCGCCTGAACGGTGTACCTCACACCGTCGTCGGCATCATGCCGGACAGCTTCGACTATCCGGCTGGCGCCAAGGTGTGGGTGCTCTCGCCGCGGCCGGTCCCGCTACCCCCGCTCGACGTGAAGGGCGAACTGCTCGAAGCACGCGACGTCCGGTATTTCAGCGCAGTCGCCCGGCTCGAACCGGGGGTGACCCTCGCGCAGGCGTCGGCGGACCTGGGCACGATCGCCGGCGACATTGCGCGCCGGTTCCCGGAAACCAGCGGCGGCCGCGGCTTCTTCCTCGAGCCACTCCACGAGCGCATCGTCGGCGACGTGCGCGGCGCGCTGTTCGTCCTGCTTGGTGCGGTCGGCCTCGTGCTGCTCATCGCGTGCGCAAACGTATCCAGCCTGCTGCTCGCCCGTGCCTCGGGCCGCCAGCGCGAGTTCGCCATCCGAGCTGCGCTCGGAGCGGGACGCGGGCGCCTCGTGCGTCAACTGATCACCGAAAGCCTGATCCTGGGCCTCGCCGGCGGGATCGCCGGGCTTCTGGCCGGTGGATGGGCGGTCGCCCTGCTCGTGTCGATGCTGCCAGACGGCACGCCCCGCACGGAACAGATCGGCCTCGACCTTACCGTGGCGGCCATCGCCATCGCGATCGCCTTTGCCAGCGCGTTCGTGTTCGGACTCGTTCCCGCGCTGCAGGCGTCCCGTACACACGCGTCGACTGTGCTGCGATCCGGCGATCGCGGGTCGGCCGGCGATCGCCGGCGCACGCGGACCCGCGCGGTGCTGGTCGTGGCGGAGGTCGCGCTGACGCTGGTGCTGCTCGTATCGGCCGGACTCCTCGCCAACAGCTTCCTGCGCCTGCAGCGGGTGGATCCCGGGTTCAAGAGCGATGACGTCACGCTCGTCGCGCTGCCGCTGCCGCAGTCGAAATACACGGACGGCGCACTCCAGGCGGCCTTTTACGAGCGCCTTGTTGAAGGTGTCAGGCAGAGACCCGAGATCGCGTCGGCGGCAATCCTCTTCCCCGGCCCGCTCGGGGGACGCAGCGCCAGCGGCGGCTACTCGGTGGAGGGTGAACCCGTGCCCGGGGCGCGCGCCGATCGTCCGCGTGCGTCGATTGGTTCGGTGTCGCCGGATTACTTCCGCACGATGGGCATCCAGATCGTGCGCGGACGCGACTTCACCGAACGCGACCGCAAGCCCGCGCCGGCCGTGGTCATCGTCAACACGGCGCTCGCCAGACGTCACTGGCCGGGTGGGGATCCGATTGGCAAGCGAGTGCGCTTCGGGGAAGACGGCGATAGCTGGATGGAGATCGTCGGGGTCGTAAGCGATTCGAGGAATGTCGGTCTCGACGCCGCGCCGACGCCGCTCGTGTACATTCCGTATCACAACTTCCCGTTGCCATTCATGAGCATCGTCGCGCGCAGTTCCGCGGGACCTGGTGTGGTCGCCTCAATCATTCGGGAGCGGGTAAAGCGGCTCGATCCCGATCTGCCAGTGGATCGCGCAGTCCCCATGCGCGATATCGTCAGCGACTCGGTGGCGGAACCCCGCTTCCGGACGATGCTGCTCGGGGCGTTTGCGCTGATGGCGACCCTGCTGGCGGCCGTGGGAGTGTATGGACTCATCAGCTATTCCGTGACCGAGCGCACGCGCGAGATCGGCATCCGGGTCGCGCTCGGCGCGAAGCCCGCCCAGGTAATGCGGCCTGTCGTCCGCGAAGGACTGACGCTTGGGCTCGCGGGAGTCATCATTGGCCTGGCAGGGGCGTTCGCGGCGACTCGGGTGCTGTCGACGTTCCTCTTCGGCGTCGAAGCCACCGATCCCATAACGTTCGCGGGCGTGGCGGTGCTGCTGCTTCTCGTGGCCTTCATCGCCAGCTACATCCCGTCGCGCCGCGCGCTTCGCATCGATCCCATTACGGCACTGAGGGCGGAGTAGGCAGCCATGTTCAACGACCTGAGACACGCCGTCCGCGCATTCGTGCGCGCACCTGCATTCACGGCGATCGCCGTTCTGACGCTCGCGCTCGGTATCGGTGCGACGACCGCGATGTACAGCGTCGTCCAGGCCGCGCTCATCCGGCCTGTGCCTTATGCAGAGCCCGACCGGCTCGCGCTCATCAAAGAACGGCTGGAGGAAGGGCAGGCCCGATTGACGGCGCTCGACTTTGTCGACTTGCAAACGAATGCCCGCAGTTTCGAAAGCATCGCGGCGCACACCGGCACCGGCTACACGTTTACCGGGGATGGCGACGCAGAGATGGTGCTCGGGCAGTTGACGAGCGCCGGGATGTTCGACGTGTTGAAGACCCGTCCGGTGATTGGCCGCTCCTACACTCCGGACGAGAACCAGGCGGGGCGCGACGCGGTGGCCGTCCTCAGCCATGGACTGTGGCAACGGCGCTTCGGCGGCGATCCACAGGTGCTGAATCGAGGCGTGTCGATCAACGGCAGGCGCTTTCTCATCGTGGGTGTGATGCCGAAAGCGTTCGACTATCCGAACGCGCGGTATGCCCTCTGGACACCGCTCCCGATGAGCGGCGCGTCGGCGGATGGCCCGCCGATTAATCGCGCCGCCCACTACATCCAGGCGATCGCGAGGTTGAAGCCCGGGGTGTCGATGGCGCAGGCTCAGCAGGAGCTGGACGCGCTGTCGGCGCGTTTTGCCGCGGCACATCCGCACGGCAACTTCTCGCTGCGCCTCGAGCCGCTCGCCGAGGCGGTGTCGGCCCCCGCCAGGCCCGCACTGGTGCTGCTCTTTGCGGGAGTCGTGTGCCTGCTCCTCATCGCCTGCGCGAACGTCACCGGTCTGCTCCTGGCGCGTGCAGCGGCTCGAGCAGGCGAACTGGCGGTCCGGGCCGCGCTTGGCGCGAGCCGCTGGCGCCTGACACGCCTGCTGCTGGCGGAAACGTTCGTGCTATATGCGATCGGCGGCACCGCCGGCGTCCTGCTCGCATCGTGGGCGCTCGACGTCGTCCGGCGCTTCGGACCCGAAGACGTGCCGCGCTTGAGTGCAGCCGCGCTCGATGGCCAGGTCCTCCTGGTCGCGGCCGGCGTCACGCTGATTCCCGCGGTCCTCTTCAGCGCGATCCCCACCTTGCGCCTGGCCGCACGCAGCATCCGCCGCTCGGAAACGCGCACCACCACGGCGAGCGCAGCCACGAACCGGGCACGAAGCGGGCTCGTGGTCGCACAGCTGGCACTGTCGCTCGTGCTGCTCGTCACTGCAGGACTGGTCGCTCGAAGTTTCATGCGTCTCCAGGCGATTGACGCCGGCTTCGACGCCGAAGGCGTCGTCACCTTCAGTGTTGTCATTCCCAACTCGCGGTATCCCTCGGCCACCCACATGATGGGGGTGGCGAATCGAATCGTCGAAGCGTTCCGCTCGCGACCGGGCGTCAGCGCGGTCGGAACGACGACCGCCCTTCCGTTGAGCGGACAGAACGTCGAGAATGGATTCACCGTCGACGGACACGAACCGCCACCAGGGATGGGTGTTCTCGGCGGATTGCGCGCGATCAATGTCGACTACTTCAGGGCTATCGGATCGCCAATGCGCGCAGGTCGCGGCTTCCAGGCGGCCGATACGATGCGGTCGGAGCCCGTGGTGATTGTCAACGAGCGGTTCGCGCGCCAGTACCCTGTCGCACCGGGAAGCGGTTGGCAGCCGGGTGAAGATGGGCAGTGCCGATTCGGCGGATCCGTGGCGGCGCGTGGTCGGCGTCGTGGCCGACGTCCATCACTCCGGTCCTGCCGAGGACGTGCGGCCAGAAGTGTTCTTTCCCTACGAGCAGATGGATCCCGACTTCCTGACGACGTGGGGGCGCGGACTGTACGTGGCGCTGCGGACGACCGGGGAACCGGGCGCGGTGCTTGGATCGGTACGAGCCGGGCATGCGCTCGGTAGATGCGGAGATGCCGGTCAACGATCTGCAGCCGCTCGACGCCCTGATGTCGGACTCCGTGTCACAGCCGCGCTTTCGTCTCTTCCTCTTCGGCGCGTTCGCGGCGGTTGCGGCCACCCTCGCGGCCGTGGGGCTCTTCGGGCTCATGGCATTCTTCGTCGCGCAGCGCACGCGAGAGATCGGGATCCGCGTGGCGCTCGGCGCCGGCGCGCGTGAGGTGACGGCCCTTGTCGGCTGGCGCGCCGCGCGAATGGCTGCGCTCGGCGTTGTGCTGGGTCTCTTGGGAGCTGCGGCGGCCGGCCGAGCGCTGCAGACAATCCTCTTTGGCGTCAGCCCGCTCGATCCGCTCACCTTCGCTGGCGCGGCAACCGTTCTGCTGGCCGCAGGGGCCGCCGCCGCCTACATCCCGGCGCGACGCGCGGTGAAGCTGGATCCGATTGCCGCGCTGCGGGCGGAGTAGGACTCGGACGCCCTGCCGGCTTGAGGGGTCAGATCTTGTATTTCAACATTCTGCCGCGAACGGGTCAGGTGCCGTTCAGGAAATGTTGAAATACAAGATCTGACCCGGTACTGTCAGTCCTCCCTGAGCGCGAGTGTCGGCGTGAGTCGCGACGCACGGCGCGCCGGGAGCCAGGCGGCGAGCAGGCTCACGAGACCCAGGGCGCCCGCGGCCAGCACGAAGGACGCCGGGTCCCACGGTTTCAGTCCGAAAAGCAGGTTCGCGGCCCAGCGCGACAGCACGAACGCCAATCCGGCGCCGATGACTACGCCTAAGGCGAGGAGCGCACCGGACTCAGCGAGCACCATCCTGACCACCTTGCCGGGATCAGCTCCGAGCGCCATCCGGATACCGATCTCCACTCTGCGGCGGCTCACCATATAAGTCATCACGCCGTAGAGGCCGAGTGTTGCGATCACCATCGCCAGAACGCCGAAGAACCCGGACATGCTGGCCATCAGGCGCTCGGTGACGAGCGAGTCGCGAACGTAGGTCCGCACCGTCTCGTACGCGACCGTCGAATTTGGCGCCACCTCCCGTATCGCGCGCGTCATTGCTGACGTCAGGGAACCAGGCGCCATGTCGGAGCTCACTACCAGGTCGAGGAAGGGACCGAGCTCTGTCTCCTGCGCCGCAGACAGGTACGCGATCGGCGTGAAGTCCTCGCGCAGGTCGGTGTATTTCGTGTCCCTCGCCAGCCCGACGATCTGGTAGAACGGTTGTGGCTGTCCCGGCGGCACCTCGATCTGGAACGACTGGCCGATCGGGCTCGTTCCAGGGAAGTAGCGCTTCGCGAACAACTCGTTCACGACGGCGGTTTCGGTAGCGCCCAGCCTGTCCTCGGGCGCGAACGAGCGGCCCGATAAAAGCGGCGTTTCCATCGCCCGGAAGTAGTCCCCCCCGACGCGATTGAAGTTGACGATGCCTTCCTTCTTCGCGCCGCCGATCACGATGCTGTTGTTCCATCCCGAGCCGCTCATCGGAACGATGAAGGCCTCGGCCGCGTACCGCACCCCCGGCACGGCCCGCACACGCTCCATCACCTGCGCGTACCGCTGCAGGCGCGCGTCTTCGGGAACCGGTGATCGACGCACGTCGACGTTCACGGCAAGAAGGCCGTCCTGCCTGAATCCCGGATCGAGCGTGATGAGGTTGCGCAGGCTTCGTGCGAAGAGCAGCGCGCCGACGATCAATACGAGCGAGAGCGCTACCTGCACGACGACGAGGGCGCGCCGCAGCGCAAAACGTTCATGCGAATCGGTCGACGATCGGCCGCTCGCCTGCATCATCTTGCCGGGACTTGCGCCGGTGGCCTTCAACGCCGGCGTCAGCCCGAACAGGAGGCACGCGAGCACCGCCAGCGCGGCGATGAACGCGAAGAGCCGCCAGTCAGGCGCGAGATCCACGAACAGGCGCGTGCTGTCAGTGCTCAGGAAGGCCACGAGCACCCGGCTCAACCACTGCGCCAGCAGCGCTCCGCCGAGCGCGCCGAAGCCGGCGATAAGAAGACTTTCCGACAGCATCTGACGCACGATCCGGCGTCGCGACGCGCCGATCGCCAGGCGCACGGCAATCTCGCGTTCGCGCGCAGTCGCGCGGGCCAGCATGAGATTCGCCAGGTTGGCGCAGGTGATGAGCAGGACCAGAGCGGTGGCACCGAGCAGCACCCAGAGCTGCGTCTGGTAGGCCGTTCTCAGTCCGGAGACGCCGGTCGGCGTCGGCGTCGCGGTGAGCTTGAACGCCATATAGTTCTTGGCCGTTTCGGCTTTGTAGCGCGGTGCGACGGTGTACTGAAAGATTCCTGGAGAGATCGCCGCGAGCTGCGCCTCGGCGCGCTCCAGTGTCCATCCCGACCTCAACCGGCCCATCATGTCCAGGAACCATACGTCCGGCTTGCCGAGTGCAGACTGGGTCCCCCGGACGAGCGGTTCCGCGCAGAGCGGCACCGCGACATCGAACGAGCGACCGACTTCGACGCCGAAAAAGCTCCGCCGCGTCACACCGACGATGCCGAATGGCCGTCCGTCCAGCATGATCTGCTGGCCGATCACCGCCGCGTTCCCGGCGTACCTCGATTGCCAGAAACCATGTGACAACACGGCGCCCGGGGAACCGCAACCCTTCTGATCGTCGGCCTCCGTAAGCACGCGCCCGATGTGGGCCTCGACGCCGAGCGTGTCGAAGAAACCGCCGCTCACATAGATCCCCTGCGCGGCGCGATACTCGCCGTCGGTCGCGATGTTCCAGGCTGTGATGCCCCAGGCAAACACCGATGAGAACCCCTGCTGCTCCGACCGGATCGCCTGCCAGAGCGGCTCCGAGAAGAACGGGCGGCGACTCATGAAACGCCCCGTCCGCCCCTTGTCATGGGTGTTGATACCGATGGACGCGAGCTCCTGCGGCCTCTCGACCGGCAGGGTGCGAAGGCGTACTGCGTTGACGAGCTGAAAGATCGCCGCGTTCGCGCCTGTGCCGAGCGCGAGCGTCAGAATCGCTATAGCGGCGAAGGTCGGATTGCGCAGGATCAGCCGGACGCCGTAGCGCAGGTCCTGCCAGATGCTCTCGAAGAATCGGAGCGTGTTCATGTCGTATATGTCCTCGCGGATCCGCGTCACGTTTCCAAGCTTGCGACTACCTGGGAGGTCCTGTCCACCAGTAAACGCTGCTTGGTTCTGCCGTCGAGGTCAATTCATCCTCGGACTCACCATCCACTTACTCGGCGCGAAGCGCGCCGGCGGGATCGATCCGCAGCGCGCGGCGGACCGGGACCCAGTGGGCGACGAGCGCGACGAGTGTCAGCAGCACGCCGGCGGTGGCGAAGGTCGGCGGATCCACCGGGCTCACGCCGAACAGCAGCGCCCCGAGGTACCGGGTGGCCGTGAACGCGGCGGCCAGGCCGGTCGCGACGCCGATGGCCACCAGCTTGAACCCGCCCGCCAGGACCAGGCGGAGCACATCGCGGCGCTGGGCGCCGAGCGCCACGCGAACGCCGATCTCGCGCGTCCGCTGCGACACGCCGTACGACACGAGGCCGTAAAGCCCGACCGCGGCGAGCAGCACGGCGACGACGGCGAACCCGCCGAGAAGCTGCATGACGAAGAGCTGCTGACCAGACGACTTCTCAACGAGGGACGGGAGCGTCGCGACGTCGTACACCGGCACCGACGCGTCGAGGGCGCGCAGCGCCGCGCGCGCCGGCGCCGCCAGCCGCGCGGCGTCGGGTGTCGAGGACTTCACGACCGCGACGAGGTACGAGTCGGTGATCTGCGTCTGCGGCGTATACATTGCGGCGGTCGGCGGTGCCGTGAGGTCCTCGTGGTGAACGTCGGCCACGACACCCACCACCGTCCGCCACGGGCCCGCCGCGTGGTTCCCGAGGCGCACCTGAGCGCCGATTGGATTGTCGCTGCCCCAGACTGTCCGGGCCGTGGATTCGGAGATCACGACCACGGGCTGGGCCGTCGCCGTATCCGCGCCCGTGAACGTGCGCCCGGCGAGCAGGGGAATGCCCATCAGGCTGGTGTAACCGGGGGTAATGCCGTAGCGCTCGATGCAGGGATCGTCAACGGGATTGGCCTTCATGCGCCCGTTCGCGTGAAAGCCCCAGCAGTCGCCATTGCCGCCGAAGGGAATTTGCCCGGCGAGCGCGGCGGCCTCGACGCCGGGAATCGCACGCAGTTTCTCGAGCGTGCGGTACTGAAACACCACGACTGCCGGATCCTCCGCGTAGGCCTTGCCGACGAGCGAGAACTGCAGCGCGAGGATCCGCTCGGGGTTGAATCCGGGGCTCGCGTGCATCAGAGCGAGACGGTACGGAGCATCAGGCCGGCGCCGGCGAGCAGCACCAGCGCGAGGACGAGATCGGCGACGACGAGGAGGGAGCGGGCGCGCGAGCGGCCGCCGACGCTGCCGCGTGAATCGATCGCGAGCGTCCGCTGGGCGCCGGCGGCGCCGCCACGCAAGGCGGGGACCAGGCCGAAGACGAGGCTGGTCAGGATGGCCATCGCAGCCGTGAACGCGAGCACGCGGCCGTCCACCGCGATCCGGTCGATTCGCGGGAGGGAGACGGGCGCCAGTGTCGCCAGCCCTTCCACGGCCGCTATCGCGAGCAGCGCGCCGGCAAACGCCCCCCCGGCGCTCAGCATGAAGCTCTCCGTGAGCAACTGGCGAGCAATGCGGGCGCGGCCCGCGCCCAGGATGGCACGGAGCGCCAGCTCCCGCTGGCGCGTGACCGACCGCGCGAGCAGGAGGTTGGCAACGTTCGCGCAGGCGATGAGCAGGACGAAGGTCACTGCCGCCAGGAGCACGAACAGCGCCGCACGCACGTTGCTGGTGAGCGCGTCACGGAGCGGCACGACCGCGATCGCGCCTGTGTCGTAGTCGGCCGGATGCTCCCTGCGCATCTGCTCGCGGATCGTGCTCATTTCCGCGGTGGCGTCCGCGATTGTGACGCCGCGCTTCAGCCGCCCGAAGCCGCGGAGGTGCCGGCACTTCCGGCACGACGAATCGGCCGTCAGGGTGTACCCGATCGGAGCCCAGAGCTCCGCGGATGCGTTGAAGAACCGCTCTGCGTCCAGCGGTTCGAACGTCGCCGGCATCACGCCGATGACGCGGTACTCGCGGTCGTTCATCACGACGGTGCGGCCAACGGCGGACGGGTCCGCCCCGAAGCGGCGGCGCCACAGCCGATCGCTCAGGAGCAGCACCCGCCAGTTGTCCGGGCGGTCGTCGTCGGCGGTGAACCCGCGGCCGAGCGCCGGCCGGATGCCCAGCATGTCGAAGTAGTTCCAGCTCACGCGCACCGCCGGGAGACGTTCCGCTTCGCCGTTGGCCACGAGCGTCGGCAGCCACGAACGCATCATGGCGAACGACTCGATCGTCTGGCTCCGCTCGCGCCAGTCGAGGACGGTTGCGAAACCGACGTTGGACGAGAAGCCGTCCGGCGTGCGATCGCCGACCGTGACCAGCCGGCCCGGATCGGCGTAGGGCAGGGGACGCAGCAGCACGGCATCCACGACGGTGAAGATCGCGGTGTTGGCGCCGATGCCGAGCGCCAGTGTGAGGAGCGCGGCGGCGGTGAAACCAGGCGTGCGTCGCAGCATGCGGAAGCCGTAGCGCACGTCCTGCCTGAGCACGTCGAGGGCGGGCAAGCCGCGCTGATCGCGCCAGGTCTCGGCGATCTGCGCGTCACCCCCCAGCTCGAGCCGCGCCACGCGGCGCGCGGCCTCGGGCGCGAGTCCGCGGGAGCGGTGACGCTCCTCGAGCATGTCGCGGTGAAACTCGAGCTCCTGCGACAGGTCGCGGTCCTTGCGGCCGAGTCCGATCGCGCCCCGGATGCGCTCCAGCAATTCACGAACATTCATGGCAGGTCCTCACTTGGCGGCGGGCCTCCGAGCAGGCGCGCCATGATGGCCGCCATGCGGTGCCAGTCGTCCGCCTCCCGCTGCAGCTGCTTGCGCCCCGCGCGGGTCAGCGTGTAAAAGCGCGCGCGCCGGTTGTTCTCCGACGTCCCCCATTTCGACGAGATCCATCCGCGCTGCTCGAGCCGCAGGAGCGCCGGGTACAGCGTCCCCTGGTTCAGTTGCAGCAAGCTGTCCGAAACCTGCTGCAGACGCTGGGCGATGCCGTAGCCGTGCTGGGCACCCATGGAGTCCAGCGTTTTCATCACCATCAGGTCCAGCGTGCCCTGGAGCACGTCGGTCTTGTCAGCCACACGGGTCCCTTCTTTTCCGGCTCCCGTCTTCCGTCTGTCCAGTTGGACATCAACAGGAGCACCTCGTCTGCTCATGTTGGACGTCAACAGAAGCAAAATGGTTGGAAGCCGGGCCCGGACGCCGGCCTGGTCATCGACCCCGGGATCATGGCTCTTAGGTGCATGAGCCCAAAAAACCGAGGGTTGCTGGTCGTCCTGGAGGTCCTCCTGTGGGCCCTGTCGGCGATGCTGATCATGGTGTTCGGTACGCGCCGGGTGGGACAAGTTCGACTCGTCGAGCGGGTGGGCGAGGGCATTTACCTTCTGGGGCTTTCCCGTCTGGTTCCGGCTTCTGATCGGCGCGCTGGAGATCGGGGCAGCGCTGATGCTCTTCTGGCCGCGTACCGCGGCCTATGGCGCGGCGGCTATCATCGTCGTGATGGTCGGAGGCATGGGCACGCACGTCTTCATCGAGCATCGGCCTTCGCGGGTGACGAGCGAGCTCTTGCATCTCATATTCGCGTCTTCCGTTCTCGCGGGGCGATGGCAAAAACGAATCCAACCCTGGGCACGTTGATCGAACTGGCGCGGGACGGGGGTGCGGCCATGCCCGAACGCCACCAGGCGTTCGAGGAAATTGTCCGTCGCTTCGAGCATCTGGTGGCCGCGTGTGCCTATGCAAGGCTGCGAGATCCCGCCCTTGCGGAGGATGCGGCGCAGGACACGTTCCTGCTCGCCTGGCAATGTCTCGATCAACTGCGCGAGCCCGCGGCGTTCCCAGGCTGGATCCGGCGCCTTGCCCTGACACAGTGCCACCGCCGGCTGCGTGGTGCGCGGCTCGAACTTCGCCCCGAAGACGACGCGCGACATGTACCCGCGACGAATGACCCGGCGGCGGACGTTGAAAGGGCCGGTGACGCGTCGCTCGTCCGTCTGGCGCTGGCGCAGCTGACTCCCAATGATCGGCTGGTGCTGATTCTGTTCTATGGCTGCGAGCGGAGCCACGCAGAGATCGCCGAGTGGCTGGGCGTGCCGGTGACGACGGTAGCGCGCCGGCTGGCGCACGCGAAACGCCGGGTGCGCCAGCACGCCCTTGACGGGCTGTCGGGCGGACTTCGCGCCGAAAGAAGAAACGCCAGCAAGTCCTTCCTGGTGGAGCTCTCGGCGCGCATTCGCGCCGCCGAACCCGACGACGCCGCCGGCATCGCCCGGTTGACGGGCCGCCTGAGTCTCGATCGCGTATCGCGCATCGCGCCGCCGGCGCCCTCATGCGCGTACCTCGTCGAAGACCCAGCGTCAGGGGCGCCCATCGCCTACGCCGCCGCCCGGCAAACGATCTTCAGACCCGTCTATGACCTGCATCTTGCGATCGGGGACGACGCGCTGAAGAGGCACGCGGGCGACGTGCTGCTCACGCAGGTCGTACAGGACATGATCGCGAGGAACGCGATCACCCTTCAGTACCCGTACATCCGCGCGGCGCGCGGCGCTTGTCGAGTTCCTGTCCGCCCGAGGATTCCAGGTCGTCGAACGCGCGCAGGACTGGCGCCTCGAGGCCACGGGCTGTGCCGCCCTCGCGGCATCGCAATCATCACATGGCGGCTGGACTTTCAGAGGTATCGAAGCGGTTCCGCGCGACCCGGCGCTCTTCGACGCGGTGCTGAATCTCGTCACGGACGCGATTGCCGACGATCCGTCAGCGAGTGTGTTCCTTCCTATTCATCCAGACGCGTTAGGTCGCAGCCTGCGAGCGCAACGCGATGGCATCGTGGCAACGGCCGGCGGGCGGCTGCTGGGGCTGATGACCGCGTCGGCTGACGATGTCGCGCCGGATACGCTGCGACTCAACATGGTTCTGGTGCGCAAGGATCAGCGGCGACACGGGCTGGCGAGCGCAATGCTCGCGTGTCTACTCGCTCAACATGACGGCACGTCCGTCACGCTGGTCGCGCCCGCCGCTGCCGACCTCACGGCCTGGCTCACCAGCCGGGGCTTCGTGCAGATGGCCGATCGGCTGTTGCTCGAGCGGCTGTTGCGAAAGACGATCCCACTCGCGCCGACGCTGCGTCGGGAATATGTGGGCCGGTACGTCGTCGAGGCCCGGCACGGCGAGCCCATTGTGATAGAGCAGCACGGCGAGAGTCTGATCAGCAAGACGCGCGACATGCGCGACCTTCTGCTCGCCTCATCTGAATCCGAGTTCTTCACTCGGTACCATGATGGCCGCGGCCGCTTTGAACGCGACGAGACCGGCCGTGTGGCCCGTCTGGTGATTCGCGAGGGGCCACGGGAGTTCATCGCGATTCGGAAGTGACCCGGGGGCTGGTCGCCGATGCTCGCGCTACTGATTATTCAGTGCCCGCCAGCCTGCGCCAGCGAGCCCGCTCGCATGACTAATTATGGCTCGGAGACGCTGAGGACCGATGCCTGACGCTTCAGCCTCGTGGCGCGTTCTCCTCGAGGCTGCCGGCAATCCTTCGACTCACGATAAGGAAGACGCGTCCACTGCTGGCCCGGACGGTGTGGTGTTCAGTACAAGCGCCCAGACAAGACCTGCGAGGGCGGCAACCAGGATGCAGGCAGTGAAGCACAGCTCGGCCCATCCGTAATCGAGCACGCCGCCGCCGGCCACTTCGCTTACGCGGCCGAACAACCCGCGCCAGAAGTTGGCGGCCGTCCACGCATATCCAGCAATGAGCATCCCCATCCGCCGCGGAAGCGAGTCGCGACGAAAGCCCGCTACCCCCACGAAGAGCAGCACGATCCCCGCGAAATCGACAACGTAGAAGGGATCCCAGAGCTCCGGCATGGAATACCACGTCTCTATCGGAGCGTAGATGACGAGTACGCCAATCGTAAACGCCCTCAGGCGCCTCTCTCGGTGGCCTTGATTCATGAGCGGGAGCCTACCAGATCTGATTTCCCATGATTTCTCATCATTTCTGGTCGATGGCCAAGAACGTTCCATCGTCGATCGTGCCCGACGAGGCTCTATACAGCGTGACACCGGAAATGGCTGGTACCGGTCCTTCCGTCGGTCCGACGACGGCCGCTGTTTGGAAGAAGCGCGTGCGTGTCGGCGACTCGAACCGAATCGTCTCCCGGGTATGGAGATGCCCTCCAAGCGCCAGCGTCCAGTCGTGCCGGCTCATGATGGCCAGCACCTCGCCGAAATTGGACACGATGTGACGATAAACCGCCTTGCCTCCGACCTTGATGAGCGATGGGGCCGTTCCCTCGTCCCGAAAGCCGTTGGCGCTCTCGACGGCGCTGACAAACGGGATGTGGTTGAACGTGACGACCGGTGTGCCCGGCGCGACGTCCGCGAGGTCTGCGCGCAGCCAGGCAAGCTGCACTGCATCGACGTGGCCGTAGTACCAGAGATCCTCGATGTCCACCGAATCGAGGCCGACGAAATGAACGCCACCGTAGTTGAACGAGTAGTAGTTCGGCCCGAGGCGGGCACGATACATTCCCTTGCCGTAGAGAGGATGCTTCGCGCTGACCAGCGAAAGGTGACGCTCGATGCCGAAGTTCTCGTGGTTGCCGGGAACGCTCCACACGGGAACAACGAACCGGCGGGCTTCGGTCACGTACAAGTCGTAATAGCTGGTGGCCTCGGCCTCGCCCACTCGGAGCGCGTCGCGCACGAGGTCGCCCGTGACGATCACGAAGTCGGGCTTCTGCTCGTCCACGATGGCGCGAAGACGCTGCAGCCGCGGCAGGCTCTGTGCGCTCACGTGAGTGTCCGATGCATGGATGAACGAGAAACTTCTGCGCGTCTCGCGGGGCACCAGTCCGATGTCCGCCACGCCGTCGACAGCCTTCCGCCAGAACGTCCCGCTCGCGTCGAAGCCGTCGGGGAGGCTGGCGAAGACCACGCCATAGCCCGCGTCGGGGAGCGCATAAGTGCCGTCACCGGCAGAACGCACCACCTGCTGCTGATTCGAAACGGCGACGCCTGCCACTCCGCGTTCCCCCTGGTCGCGCGTGCCATTGCGGTTCGCATCGATGAAGACCGCTCCGGTGACGGCCTGGTGCGCCGGCGCCACGGCATACGCTGCGACAAGCGACGCCGCAATCAGTGCTCGACCCGTCGCGCGCTGGTATAGCCGGAACGAAGGCGCCATTGACAGATTCATCGGTAGAGTCAGTATGGTTTACACGAAGACGGCTCATGGTCGCAACAGCGCGGGCGGGATCTTTGAGAACGACCGGCGCCGCGTTCGCACCGGGCGTGCTTGGGGGCGGCTGGAATGGGGACGATCTCAGCGCGAGGCGACGAGGCGAAGCTCCCGCGGGCCCGGCTTTTCCTGGGGGCCTATCCCGCGACTCGCGCTCTCTGTGCGGACCGCGGCATCAATCGCCCTGGCAAGTTGAGGCGCCACGATCTGCACGAGCCGCCCCTGGTCGGCCGTGAATCCGTCGGGCGCGGCGGTGTAGAGCGTGAGCACCGCGACGAGCGCGTCGCCCACCATGAGCGGGAGGCTGCTGCATCGCGACAGCGGCGGTGTGACCGAATCCACGCGCGCGCCGAGATCGAGCGTCGCATCCGAGTTGATGATCGGCCGGCGTCTCGCCGCCACCCATCCGCTCAGCCGTTCGCCGACCGGCACCGATGTAGTGCGAAGCGCCGCCGCAGCCGGGCCGAAGGCCTCTGTGACGACGAGTTGATCGTTCGGGGCATCGGGCAGGAACCAGGCGCCCGTGGATCCGGGCATCAGGTCGGCCAGAAGCCTCGACGCAAGCGCCAGGACGTCGGCCACGCTCGCGTCGCCGGCGGCGGCGCGCGCCAGGCTCACGAACGCGAGCAGATTCGTCGATGCCTCGACGGTGACGTCCGGGACCGGTTCGGGCGGCGCGTCGATCTCGTGCCGCGACTGGTGAATCCGCTGGAGCACTTCATGTCCGGCCACCATCGTGCCCGGGGCAATCGGGATACGCTGGTAGACCTCGATGAAAGTGGCCACCACGTGCGGGTCGTACATGGTGCCGCTGCGATCGCGCAGGATTTGCAGGGCCGCCGCCTCCGTCATCCGGCCGCGATACGGCCGATCCGATGTGATCGCGTCGAAGCAGTCGACGACCGACAGAATTCTGGCGCCGATCGGAATGTCCTCGCCGGCAACGCCCCGCGGGTAGCCGGTGCCGTCCCAGCACTCGTGATGGCACTGCACGATCGGCACGACCGGATATGGAAATTGGACGAGCGACAGGATGTCGGCACCGACGTCGACGTGGCGCTTCATCTTCTCGAACTCCGCGTCCGTCAACTTGCCGGGCTTGTTGAGGATGTGTTCGGGCACCGCCAGCTTCCCGGTGTCGTGCAGGAGCGCGGCCGCCTCGATCGCCTTCAACTCGAGCTCGTCCGTGATGCCGAGCGCCCGCGCCAGGCCGAGCGCGTACGCCTGCACCCGGACGACATGGCTGTGCGTCACGTCGTCTTTCGCGTCGATCGCCATCGCGAGCGTTTCGACCGTGGACAAGTACAGGCGATTCACCTGCGCCACGTGCAGGTTGGCGTCCTCGACGCGCCCGGACGATGCCCGCAACGTCAGATGAAAGACGGCGACAACCGGCAGGATCACCGCCACGGCGCCGAGGCTCATCTGCCGAACCAGCAGAATCAGGCAGAAGGCGACCGAAGCAGCCGCCAGATACGAAAGGGAGAGCCAGAGCAAGAGAAAGTGCCGCCGCCAGACGATTGCTGGCGACTGCTTCGATTCGAGCCCGATGGCGATCGCCGTCAGCCCCGTGTTCAAGCCGAAAAAGACGACGGTGAAGCAGAACAATGGAACGATGAGCGCGGCGGCCGACGGCTGACTCTCCGAGAGCGGCGCGACGCGCGCGATCAAGAAAAAGACCTGCGCGGCAACCCACAGCGACAGCGCCGGCGCGACGGCGTTGAAGCTCAGCCGGGTCCAGCCGTGCCCTCGGCGCCATGACATCACAGTGCTGAGGACCGCGAGTGCGACGGTCGCCGGCGCGGGCCCGAAGAGCAGCGCCGACGCGATGGCGAACGTGTCGGACGCGCTCATCGTCGCCTCGACCGAGGCAACACGAATCGTGAACGACCCGGTCACCAGCGCCAGGAAGGCAAACGCCGTCCACTCGAGCGGGTGCGGTGCGAAAGGCAGCGAGGCAATCGAATGCACGACCATGAGGCCGCCGGTGCCGACCATGATCTGAACGTACAGGCGCAGCGCGGCCGGTGATCTGGCCGCCGAGCTCGCAGGCGCCTGCACGGGTGAAGTCATCGTGCTTCAGCGGGCGTCAGGTGAGACGAGCACGGAGCTGCCCCAGATGACATGGTTGTCTTCACTGGTCGAGTCCGAAGTGGCATTCGAGCCCCAGATGACGTGTTCACCCTGCGGGTTATAGAGGTTCGAGCCCCAGATGACATGGTTCGCCGTCGTCCACGATGCCACCTCACCCCAGATGAGCGGGCTCGGTGCGAGCGCGCCCACAGGATTCGTGAGGCCGAGCAGGTTGAGGTCGCCGAACGTCAGGAACCACGGATTCACCCACACGAGCGATGCGTCGGTCGGCGAGAGGGCGCGAGTGCCAATGCCCGCCTCGAGACGGGCAACGAGCGTACCGAGGTCCCAGAACGAGAGGCCGCTTCCGGTGGTCTGCGCGCCGCCCACCGTTGTCGTGCCTGCCGACATCTGATCGGCGGCGGTGACGGCGTTGGTATCCAGCGTGACGGCGCCGTTTCGAGCCAGCGCCCGGCCGTTCATGCGCACGCCACTGGTCGCCGTGATGCTCGCCATTGCGAGAATGTTTCCCGCGAACGACGTGCCTGTCCCGAGCGTCGCCGAACTGCCGACCTGCCAGAACACATTGCCCGCAGACCCGCCGTTCGTCAGAACGACCGACGAGGCGCTCGCCGTCGTGATCGTGCTCCCCATCTTGAAAACGAAGACCGCGTTGGGGTTGCCCTGGGCGTTGAGCGTGAGCGTTCCGGTCAGCTGAGCCGAGGAGGAGAAGCAGTAGACCCCCGGCGTGAGCGCCTGCCCGCCCAGATCGAGACCCGTCATATCCTGGGTGCAGGCCATGTCGGTCAGGCTGTTGTACACCGTAGTGACGGCCTCCTGGGCCGCAGACGCGGCGGCGTCAGCGCTGTGTATCGTGCCCGACGCGACGAGCCCGGGACCAAAGCCGGTCACCGCGGTGCCAGGGCTGACGCCAAGGGCGCCGGTGATGACGCTCAAACCGGTATTGGTGACCGTCGAGGCACCCAGCACCGCGAAGCCTTGCGCCGCACCGAGCGACGGTGCTGACTCCGCCGAGGCCGGAGAGGGCCCGTAAGCCGTGATCTGCCGCGAGGCCCAGAAATTCACGCTGCCCGCGCCGGCGCCCACCAGGCCTGCATCCGGCATGGCCGTCGCGCCGTTCTGCAACGCGAACTTCACCTGTGCCGGAGACAGACTCGGCGATCCCTGCAGGAGCAGCGCGACGCCGCCGCTGACCATCGGGGCCGCGAGGCTGGTGCCGCTCAGATACATGTAGCCATTGTTGCCGCTGCCCGCGACATGAATCGACGGATACATGGTCGGCAGGAACGCACCGTCGGCCTCGAGCGAGAGGACCTTCACGCCGGGCGCGGCGATGTCGGGCTTCACCGCCAGGTCGTACGCCGTCGGACCGCGGGAGCTGAACTTCGCCACGGTGTCGTCCGATCGACCAACCGTTCCCCACGTGTTGAGCGCGCCGACCGTGATCGCATGGGGTGAGTTACCGGGCGAGGTGATTCCCCCCAGTATGGTGCGGCCGTCGGGTGCCTGGCCGTCGTTGCCGGCGGCGACGACCACGACAATCCCGGCCTGCACCGCCTGGTTGACCGCTTCGCACAGCGGGTCGGTGGAGCAGGACTCCGTCACCGGATGGCCGAGCGACAGATTGATGACGCGGATGTTGTAGCGCACGCGGTTGGCGACGACCCATTCGATGCCGTCGATGACGTCGCTCGTGAAGCCGAAGCCGTCAGCACCGAGCACCTTGACGTTGATGAGCTTCGCGCGGGGTGCGATGCCGCCGGCATATTCCGCCACGACGCCGTTGGCCGGCGTTGGGCTGCCGGCGATGATCCCGGCGACGTGCGTGCCGTGACCGAAGGCATCGGTCATCTCGGTATCGCCGTCCACGAAGCTCACGTTCGCGACGACGCGGTTCCCGAGCGCCGAATGTGGCGCGATGCCGGAATCGATGACCGCGATGCCGATGCCCTGCCCGTCCACTCCTGGGATGCCGAGCAGCCCGACCAGCAGCGCGTTTCCGGCGCGGGTCTGGTCCGCCGCAGTCGACGCGTCCGAGATCATCGTGACGCTGCGCACGGACAAATCGCCGGACAGATCGACGGCCTCGTCACGCGACAGAGCGTTCAGTTCCGCGCTGTTCGCGAGAACCACTGCCGCGCCTCTCATCCTCTTGACGACGTGCAGCCGGTGCCGCAAGGCCAGCAGACTGAGGTCGCGACTTGTCCCGTGTACGATGACGCGCGTGCGCGCGGTCGTCTTGCGCGCCTGATGTCTGGTGAGATCAGAGGAGAGGTGCGCGCGCTTGACGACCCCCGGCGAGCCCAGCAGCCCAGGGGATGAGAATGCGACCACGGTAGCGACGACGGCGAGAAAGCCGATGATCTTTCCGGCCACGAGCTGACGGCAAGGCATAAGGGGACCCTGAGAACACTTGAACTCGCACGATTCAGACTGGCTCGATTGACGCCCGACGTTCCCGTTAACAAGCCATTTGTGAATGGATGCGCCGACCGATCGAGCCGGCGCCACGGCGAACTCATCTGCGTCGTATCGAGACACCCAACGACATTATTGGTGTCTAAAGCTGCCGTAACTGCTTCGTGGCCATGTCCTTAGCAATGCGTGTTCCGTTCATGAAACACACGCATATCGTACGGACGTTCGACAGCAATCGAGCGCCAGGCGATTGAATGGTTGTTAGTCTTGCGAGGAGAACTAATAGATCTGCTGCGTTTTGGCGACGACAGTTTTGGGAGGTGTGACACCTGCCGCGATCATCACTTCACGCACCGCCGCCTCGGTTTCGGCTGAAGGCTTGAAGTTCCCGAACCGGTAGCCGACGGCAATGGCCAGCGGCGTCCAACCGAATTTGTCGGTTCGATTCCAGAGCTCGATCCGGGCTCCCTTGGCAGCGAGGAACTTCACGACCTTCGGGAGGTTCTTGTAGGCTGCGGCATGCATGGCGGTCTCACCATTGTTGTCCACCGCATTCACGTCAGCGCCGAGATCCAGCGCCACCTGCACTGCCTCCAACACTTCACTCTCTGTTCCGGCGTCCTCGCCGGGGGAACGCGTGGCGAGTCCGGCCGCGGCCATCAGAGGCGTGCTGTTGTCGGCATTCGGCAGAAGGGGATTGGCGCCCAACGCGGCCAGCGTCCTCATCAACTCGGCATCCGCGGTGAGAGCCGCCAGCAGGTAGGGTGTCGCCCCGATCTCGTTCAAACGCGTGTTGTTCAAGTTGACTTTCTTCGTCATCTTCGCGTTGGCGTCAGCACCGTGTGCCACGAGT
Source organism: uncultured Acidobacteriota bacterium (assembly GCA_963771395.1). GTDB lineage: Bacteria > Acidobacteriota > Vicinamibacteria > Vicinamibacterales > 2-12-FULL-66-21 > DATBJJ01. Next base: position 53,896 of record CAVYTY010000003.1, read on the forward strand.
TTCTTCACGAGCTCCAGACTGGTTAGCGTTCCGGAGCCCTCGGGAGCCGGATCGTTGTCGCCGACGCCGGGCCGGCGGACCACGGTGATGGCGTGAAGCACCGTGTACCCAGTCAGATCCGCGTTGGGATTCGCGCCCGCGTCGAGGAGCGCCGCCGCCAGCTCGAAGTGCGCGTTCATCACCGCCAGCAGCAGGGCGCTGACCCCTGCCCGCGGCAGCGGACCTCCATACCGGCGACGCGGCCCCTCGAGCGGGATGGTCTCGTTCGCGTCGGCCCCGGCTTTGAGGAGCACGCGAACCACATCGAGACGGCCTTCCCTCACGGCAAAGAGGAGAGGAGTAAAGCCCGAGGGCACACGCGTGCGCACGTCGGCGCCGGCCGCAATGAGCTCCTGCACCACGTCGGCATGGCCCTCCGCGGCGGCCCACATGAGGGCGGTTTGCCCGCGCGACGCGTCTTTGGCGTCGACGCTCGCGCCACGGGACACGAGCGCCTTCACTGACCCGAGCGCGCCGGTCCGCGCCGCGGTCATCAACGGGGTCTCTCCGCCGGGCAGAGCAAGGTTCGGGTCGGCGCCGGCCTTCAGCAACATCTCGACCAGCACATCGCCGCCATTGGTGCAGGCAAGCGAGAGCGGCGTCACTCCATACCGGGTCGCGGCCTTCACGCTGGCGCCGGCGCGCAGCAGCTGCGCCGTCATCTGCGGATCGTCGTGGTACACCGCCCAATGCAGCGCGGTCATGCCGTCGGCCTGCGGCGCGTTCACGTCTGCGCCCTGTTTCAGGAGCGCGCTCGTCCGCGTCCGATCGTTCTTCTCCGTCGCATCGGCGAGCGGCGCACCTCGCCCCACATCACTGGAGCTTGCCGGAGGCCTCCCGAGACTGACTGAAATAGCCTGCTCCGCTGAGCTCGTCGAAGCAGCGGCTGACAACAGCACTAGAGCAGCGACGCTCGCGATGTGTGGCGAAATGGTCATGATCGGTTAGAGGGCGAGCAGCTCATCGACTTTGCCCCGGCTATCGGCGAACGCATCGAGACGAACACCTGCTCGCTCGAGCAGCGTCAGGTGCAGGTTCGCCAGCGGCGTCGGCTCCGCGTACCGGATGTGACGGGCGCCCTTGAGCCTGCCCGCTCCGCCGCCGGCGACGAGTATCGGCAGGTTGACGTGATCGTGCACGTTGGGATTCCCCATGCCGCTGCCATACAGGAACAACCCGTGATCGAGCAACGACCCGTCGCCCTCCGGCGTGGCCTTCAGCTTCTCGAGGAAGTAGGCGAACAGCGACACGTGGAAGGCGTTGATCTTGGCCATCCTCGCGATCTTGTCCGGATCGTTGCCATGGTGGGTGAGCGGGTGATGCGGATCGGGAACGCCAATCTCGCTGTAAGTACGGTTGCTCGTCTCGCGAGCGAGCTGAAAGGTGATGACCCTGGTGACATCGCCTTGCATGGCCAGCACCTGCAAGTCGAACATCAGCCTGGCGTGGTCGGCGTAGGCCGCCGGCACGCCGACGGGGCGGTCGAGATCGGGCAGTGGCTGGTCGGCGGTGCCGGCCTCCGCCCTCTGGATACGACGCTCCACCTCGCGGACAGTCTCGAGATACTGGCCGACCCTGGCGCGATCCTCGGGCCCGAGCTTCGTCTGCAACCGGGTGATGTCGTCGCGAACCGAATCGAGGAGGCTGGCCCTTCGTTGCAGCGCCGCTCGACGATCGGCGGCGCTCCCGCCTTCTCCGAACAACCTTTCGAAGACGATGCGCGGATGCGCCTCGGCCGGAAGGGGCGTGGTCGGCGACGACCACGAGAGGTTGTTCTGATAGACGCACGCATAGCCGTTGTCGCACTGGCCGACCATCTGGAGCAGGTCCATCGACAATTCGAGCGATGGCAGCAGCGTCTGCTGCCCGAGCTGCTTCGCCGCGACCTGATCGACCGTGGTGCCCAGGTGGTAGTCCGTGCTCTCGGTCCACTTCGCTTTCGCCGCGCTCAAGAACGACGCGTTGGAGGTGGCATGCGTGCCGGGGTACGCGTTCTTCAACTCCAGGTTGCTGATGACCGTGAGCTGATCCACCACCGACGAGAGCGACTGCAGGCTGGGAGACAGCTCCGTCAGCCGACCCTCGCCTGGCGGCGTCCAGCGGGGAAGGTCGCAGCCCATCGGCATATAGACGAAGCCCAGGCGGCGCACCGGATCCGCGGCCGTCTTCGCGAGGGCGGTCATCGACGGAACCATCGCGTCGAGCAGCGGGAGCGCGACGCTCGCGCCGAGGCCGCGAAGGAACGTCCGGCGCGGCAGCGCCATCCTGGTGATAATCATCGTGACATCCTCATTTGAAACGGCTTGCTCTTGACCACTCCGAGGACGATCGAGGAGACGCGGGAATCCTGCGACCGCGCGTCCCGCACGATCGTGCGGACCGCGGGCGCATCGTAGTATTCGACTCCTCGTCCCAACGCATAGGTGAGAAGCTTCTCGGCAAACGCGCTGACGAACAACTCCGGCCGTCGCAGCAGCGCCGCCTCGAGACCGTCGACATCGACGAACGTGCTCCCGTCTGGAAAGCCTCCGGACGCGTCGATCGGCACACCATTTTCGACGTTCCGGCGGCGGCCGACCGCATCGAACTTCTCGAGCGACAGACCAATCGGATCCATCAGGTTGTGACAAGACGCGCAGACGGCGTTGCTCCGGTGCTCGGCGAGCCGCTTGCGTACCGACAGGCTGCCATCGACCGTGTTGTCCTTGAGCGTCGGGACGTCCGGCAGCGGCGGCGGGGGAGGTACGGCGAGCAGGTTGTCGAGGATCCATTTGCCGCGAACGACGGGCGAGGTCCGCGTCGCATACGAGGTGACCGTCAAGATGCTGCCCTGGCGAAGCAACCCGCCTCGCTCGCTGTCCTTGTCGAGCGCAATCCGCCGGAAGTGGCTGCCGTAGACGTGCGGGATGCCGTAGTGCTTCGCCAGGCGTTCGTTGACGAAGGTGTAGTCGGCGCGCAGCAGGTCGAGCACGCTGCGATCCTCGCGGAGGACGCTTTCGAAGAAGAGCTCGGTCTCCTGGCGGAACGCCTGGCGGAGATTGTCGTCGAAGGCCGGAAAGAGACGCATGTCGGGCGTAATCGACGCGAGATTGCGCAGGTGCAGCCACTGCGACGCGAAGTTGTCGACCAGCGCCCGCGACCGCGGGTCGGCCAACATGCGGCGGACTTCTCGCTCCAGTACCAGCGGCTCGTGCAATCTGCCGGCAATCGCCACGTTCAGCAGCTCATCGTCCGGGATGCTGCTCCAGAGGAAAAAGGAGAGCCGCGAAGCCAGCTCGAGATCGCTGACGCGATAGGGAGTGTTCGGCGCGATGCCGGCCGGATCGGGCTCGAGGCGGAAGAGGAAGTTGGGATTCACCAGCACGCCCGACAGGGCCATCTCGATCCCCTGGTCGAAGCCGCCGTCGGCGCGGCCTTTCTGGTAGAGCGCCAACGGGCCGCGAAGGTCCGCGTCCGTCACGGGCCGCCGGTACGCCCGCTTCAGCAGCGAGGTCAGGATCTGTCGCGCGGAGCGGTCGTCCTCGGCCGGATCCGCCGGATGCGAAACGAATATCCTGCGGCGGCTGGGAGTGTCGCCGGGACCTTGCGCGCTATAGGGACCGACGATCGAAATCGAGTAGATGGCCGGTTGGACCCGTGGATGCCGATAGTAGTTGAAATGCGCCTGGTAGGGCTGACGCGCGGTTTCCAGCAGCAGCGACGGTTTCTTCAGAAATGCCACGCCGAGCGCGCGCGGCCCCGCCTGCACCGGTACTCGGACCTTGAGGTGCTGATCCGCCGTCGCATGCTCCGGCTCCCGCTGCGGCGGCTTGACGGTGAACACCTGCAGGCGCGTCTTGTCGAGCAGCAGTTCGAGCTCGTGCGGTTCGGTCAAGCCCTCGACGTGCTCGTCGCGGTCCCGCATCAGCCGAACCTGGATCTGGTACTCGCCGTCCAGCGGAAACGTATAGTGGAGCACCGCACCGCCGCGTGTACCGATTGGAAGGCCCTCGAGGTGCTCTTCCTGAGTGAGGTCCGGTGGCATCCTGATGGTTTCGCCGCCGGGCGACCGGCTGGGCCCGCCGACCGCGACGCGGCTGATCTTCTCCGCCGCTGACATGTACCGATCGAGAAGCGTCGGCGAGAGATCGCCGACCGTCACGTTGTCGAAGCCATAGCTGGACTCGTCTGCGGGGAGCAGCGAGGCCACATCGACGTCGAGCGCGAGGAGATCACGGATGGCGTTCTGGTATTCGGTCCGGGTCAGCCGGCGGATCGCTGCCGTTCGGCCGGGATTGGGATGCGCCGCGGCCGCGCGGTCGAGCGACGTCTCCAGGTAGCGGATCGTCGTGTCGTAGGTTGCTTCGTTGGGCCGCTCCTTTCGTCCTACCGGCGGCATCTGGCGCGCGCGAAGCTTGCGGACGACTTTCTCCCACACCTCCTGGTGCTGAGGTACGTCAGTCGAGACCATCTCGAGCGACAGTCCGCCTTTCTTCTCCTCCTCGTCGTGGCACGTCACGCAGTAGTCTTCGACGAACACCAGGTGGGGAGCGCCGCGCGGGGCGCCAATCGATGGGCCCGTGGCAGGGGACTGCTGTGCCTGCACCGTAAAGATGACGCCGCCGGCTGCCAGGGCACCTGCCAGGCTGACCAGAGCCGCGACCCTGCGGGCGTGGCGCACACGCATATGCCATGAATCATACGCGTCAGATTCGGCCACGTCGAGTCGAACCACTGGTGGCACGTCAAATCAGCTGACACGGCCGCGGCGGGTTCGGCTCGGGGTGGCCACCGGCCCGGCGCTGCGCTACACTCGGCGCATCGACGTTCCCCTGTCGCCGCTCGAATTCATGCGACGTGCCCGTCGCCTCTATGGCTCACGCGAGGCCGTGGTGGACGGCGACGTCCGCTACACGTACGAGCAGTTCTTCGCACGATGCGAGCGGTGGGCTGCGCACCTGCAGGCGTCCGGCGTCAGGCCGGGCGACCGCGTGGTCTACATCGCGCCGAATACGCACGCCCATCTCGAGGCCTATTACGCCGTTCCGATGATCGGGGCCGTACTGGTTCCGGTGAACTACCGTCTCATCGCCGACGATTTTCGCTACGTAATCAATCACAGTGGCGCGTCGGTGGTCTGCGCCCACGGCACCTATCTCGAAGCGGTGGACAGCATCCGCACCGATCTGCCGCAGGTCCGCCAGTTCGTCGCGCTCGACGGCGCGCGTGACGGGTGGCAGGACTACGAAGCCGCGGTGGCAGCCGCCGGACCGCCCGCGAGTCTGCCTCAGATTCAGGAACGGGACCTCCTGACTATCAACTACACCAGCGGCACGACTTCGCGCCCCAAGGGCGTGATGATCACGCACAGGAACGCGTGGATGAACGTCGTCGGAACGCTCGTTCACCTGCACATGACATCGGCGGACCGCTACCTGTGGGCGCTGCCCATGTTTCACGCTAATGGCTGGACGTTCGTCTGGACGGTCACGGCTGTCGGCGCCACGCATGTGTGCCTCCGCAGGACCGAGCCACCGGTGGTGTTCGAGCAGGTGAGGCGCGAGAGGATCACGACGCTGTGCGCAGCGCCGACGGTGCTCATCGGCCTCGCGAATCTGCCGGCGGATCTCCGGGGCGACGTGCCTCCAGGCGTGCGCGTGCTGACGGCTGGTGCGCCGCCGGCGGCCGTCACGATCGCGCGCATCGAAGGCGACCTCGGCTGGGCTGTCACCCAGGTCTATGGTCTGACCGAGACATCACCCTTTATCACCGTCTGCGAGCCGCGCGCGGAACACACCGATCGGCCCGCCGAACAGCGGGCCGCGATCAAAGCCCGACAGGGTGTCGAGCTGGTCACGTCCGGCGAGGTGCGAGTCGCAGACGAGATAGGATGCGAGGTGCCGTACGACGGCCAGACGATGGGAGAGATCATTGCACGCGGCAACGTCGTCATGGCCGGCTATTACAACGACCCTGACGCGACAGCCGCGGCGATTCGCGACGGCTGGTTCCATACCGGCGACGCCGCCGTCGTACACTCGGATGGCTACATCGAGATCCGCGACCGGTTCAAGGACGTGATCATCAGCGGCGGCGAGAACATCTCGTCGGTCGAAGTAGAAGGAACGCTCCTCCGGCATCCGGGCGTGCTCGAAGTCGCGGTCGTGGGCATGGCGGACCAGGAATGGGGTGAATCGCCCCATGCGTTCGTCGTCTTGCAGGCGCATGCGACCGCGTCGGCCGATGACCTGCGCACGTTTGCCCGGGAGAACCTCGCGCACTTCAAGGTGCCCCGCGCATTTCACTTCGTCGAAGCCCTCCCGAAGACCGCGACGGGCAAGATCCAGAAGTACGTACTTCGAGGAGGCACGAGCGCGATCGCCAGACAGTAGCCGCCAACTCACCCTCGATCATAGCTTCGTCAAGCGAATCGACGTGACGCAGTCATTGAAGCTACGGTCGCAAGGGCGGCCGTCTCAGTCTCGAACGCCGAATCGCATCAGCAGTTCCCGCCGTCCCACGCGCGTGAGGCTCAACGCGCGCGAATCCAGATCGCGGACCACCCACTTCTTTTTCTGCGCGAGCAACAGAATCGCTGCCCCGAGGGCGCCCCCGATGTGCGGCCGCCTCTCGCTCCAGTCCAGGCAGGGGAACGCAAATCGCCGGCGCAGCGCTCGGGTCGCGGCGACGTCGATTCCAAGCGCTGCAAGCGCCGTCGTCCCGGCGCTCGTCAACTCGTAGGCGTTGGCGCCCGACGACGCGCCTGACAGCCACTCGCGTTCCTTGAGGCGGTCGTGCAACGCGACGGCGACCGTGCCGGCCATGTGGTCGTAGCAGGTTCGCGCAATCCTGAGCCGGTTGGGCGTGGGGGATACGACAGATCTCGCGCGGCCGGCCGGCGACGACGCTCAAGGCCTCGAGCGCGGCGGCCACATGGGGTCCGTCCAGGCTGTAGTAGCGGTGTTTTCCCTGGACGATCATCTCGACCAGCCGCTCCGTTCTCAACCGGCTCAGATGCACGCTCGCGGTCGACGGGCTCACCTCACCGACGACCGCGAGCTCCGTGCTGGTGCGAGCGCGCCCGTCCATCAGGCAGTAGAGCATGCGGGCACGGGCCGGCTCGCCGATTGCGGCAGCAATCCTCGAGACCGTGATGTCCGTACGGCTGACATTCACACTTTGATGTTAGACGAAGCGTGCCCGTCGGACAACGTTCAGACTGGGGCCACCATGACAATCACCTGCATCATCCGCTACGAGATTGATCCGTTTCAGCGAGACGCGTTCAAGGATACGCCGGGAACTGGGGCCGCATCATTCCTCGTTGCGGCGGCCACCTGGTCGGGTACTTTCTCCCGCACGAAGGCACAAACAACGTCGCGTGGGGGCTGATCGCGTTTGCCAGCCTGGCGTCCTATGAAACCTACCGGACGCGCCTCAAATCGGATCCAGAGGCGTGCGCGAATTTCGCCATGGCACAGTCGAAGCGACTCATCCTCCGCGAAGAAAGGAACTTCGTCGAAGTCGTCGATGGCACGTTCGGCGTTCCGCCGACCTCTCAGAACCCATCCGTGCGATCCCGCGTCCCGTAGAGAACCGCCGATCCGCGGTGAAACAGCGACCACTGGTGATAGACTCTTGGCCGTTTCGGGCAGGAACGGCATGATCCAGCCTGCGGACGCGGCAGACGGCCTGCGGAATCCACAGCCGACAGGAACACCCAATGTTCCGTCGAGTGAAAGACGCCGCCACGGCATCGTCAGCGATCAGCCCGTCGGCCCCAGCATCAGAGAGGCGGATCCTATGATCAGGTATGGCTCGGCCGTCGTCCTCGGCATGCTTTCGTCGGTCCTCATTGCCTGCGGCCCATCGGCGAACAGGCCCGCGCAGCCGGCGGAAGAGCCAAAACCCAAAATCGGCCTCCTGATGGACACGCTGCAGCAGGAGGAACGCTGGCAGCGCGACAAAGACCTGTTCATGGAGCGCGCCAAGGAGCTGGACGCCGACGTTCTCGTCGAGGCCGCTGAACGCGATGATGCGAAGCAGTTGCAGCAGGCCGAGTCGCTGCTCGAGCGTGGCGTGCAGGCGCTGGTGGTGGTCCCTCACGGCGCGGAAGCGGCAGGGCGAATTGTCGAAGCCGCGAAGAAGCGCAAGGTTCCCGTGATCAGCTACGACCGGCTGATCCTGAAGGCCGATGTCGATTTGTACTTGTCCTACGACAATCGGAGGGTCGGCGAGCAGCAGGCTCAGTCCCTGCGCAACCAGGCAGCGAAGGGAAACTATGTCCTCCTCGGGGGCGCACCCACCGACTACAACGCCAAGCTCATTCGCGAAGGTCAGATGGCCGCGCTTGCCGACGCCGTCAAACGCGGCGACATCAGAGATCGTGGCCGACCCGTGGACCCCCGACTGGAAGGCCGACGAGGCGACGACCCTGACCGAGGCGGCACTCAAAAAGGCGAAAGATCAGGTGGTTGCGGTGGTGGCGTCGAACGACGTGACTGCGGGCGGCGCCATCAAGGCGCTCGAAAAACACGGCCTCGCTGGCAAGGTCTTCGTGTCGGGTCAGGATGCGAACCTGGACGCCGTGCGCCGGATCGTCGCCGGAACGCAGACGATGACCGTCTACAAGCCTCTCAGACCGCTCGCGCGCGGGGCCGCGTCCGCGGCGGTGCAGATGGCCAAGGGTGAGAAGGTCGAAGGGACGTCAACGGTCAATAACGGCTTGAAGGAAGTGCAGGCGCTCCTGCTGACGCCAATCTCCGTCCACAAGGACCTCATCGACCAGATCATCATCAGCGACAAGTTTCATACGCGCGAGCAGATCTACGGAGCCGCCGGACCCAAATGAGCCCGACCTGTCGAAGGAGCGGTTCAGCGTTCGCGAAATCGCTCAGGGTCGGTCCCGCGGCTTCTTGACGAGCCGCGGCGGCTGGTGCGCGCGTGGCGCCGCGATGGCCGGTACGAACGAGTCGTCAGGCATTTCCCGCGCGCGCCCTGCGGCCGCCTCCCTGGCTTCCCGTGCCTTCCGCCGCCCCGTCGCGAGCGCCTCTTTGTGTGCCTCGCCAAGAACACGCTTCGGCTTGACGCGCGTTGGCACGAGCGGCCGGCTCGTGCTGGCCGGCACCTCCGCCGTCGGTTGGTCTTCGACGGTCTCGGCAACGATGTCGCCGGCCGGTGCACCGCGCAGCGCTGCGATCGCATTGTCAACAGCGTCCAGCTGCTGGAGCAGCTCCTGCCGTTTCCGTTCCAGCATGCTGACGATTCGGCTCAGATCGACCATGGTCACCTCGACCTCTTCCCGTCCTTGTCGAACACGGCGTTCTGCAGGAACTGCTCCGTGGTCCACGGAGCCTTGCCACCACCCAGGTACTTGTGGAACCACTCGAGGTGGGCGGTGTAGTAGAGCGCCATCTCGTACCAACTGGGCCAGTGCCCGGCGTTCTCATACACGATGAGGCGCGACGGGACATTCATGCGCTGAAGCGCGCTGAAGAACTGCAGTGACTGAGTGTATGGCACGCGATAGTCGCGCTCGCCGGTGATGACCAGCGCCGGCGTCTTGAAGTTCCTGACGGCGGTCGACGGCGAGAGCTTCTCGTACAGCGGGCTGTCCCAGGGCCGGCCCTTGAGATCCCACTCAGGGAACCAGAGCTCCTCGGTGGCGCCCCACATGGAGCGCAAGTCGTAGAGCCCCATCATCGAGACGATCGCCTTGAAGCGATCCGTGTGGCCCTCGAACCAGTTCATCATGTAGCCGCCATACGACCACCCCATCGCGCCCATGCGGCTCGCATCCACGTAGGGCAGCTTCTGGAGCGCGTCGGTGACCTTCATCAGATCCTCGAAGACCGCCCCCGCCCAATCGCCGGAGATCTGCTCCGTGAAGTCCTGGCCGTACCCCACCGACCCGTGCGGGTTGGCGAAGGCGGTGACGTAACCAGACCCTGAGTAGAGCTGGAAGTCTCCGCGGAACGCATCCCGCCACTGATCCTGCGGCCCACCGTGGACGTTCAGGACGAGCGGGTATTTCCGGCTCGGATCGAAGCCGTGCGGCTTCACGACGAAGACTTCGACTTTCGCGCCGAGCGCTCCGGCGACCCACATCCGCTCGACGGGACGGAGATCGACCTCGTTGACGAGCGCGTCATTGACGTGCGTGAGCTGGCGCGGCGTCGATGCCTTGTCGCCCGTCACGTCGGCGACGAAAAGCTCGGACGGTTCGGCAACGCCACGCCGGATGTAGGCGAGTCGAGACTGGCCCGGCACGAGCTTCCAGGAGTCGATCGTCTTGTCGGCGAGCACCTGGGTGATCGCTTTCGTCGCCAAGTCGACGAGGTAGAGCGGCGTCTGTCCCTGCACTTCCGCCTGGAACACGAGCGACCTGGAATCAGGCCGCCACTCGAAATCGGTCACCCAATTGCGAAAGGACTCCGTCAGCACTTCGGACTTTCCGGAGGCTCGCTCGTAGACCGCGAGGCGGAACAGGTCCGACTCGTACCCGGGCTGCTTCTGCGTGCGGTAGCCGATGTAGCGGCCGTCGCGCGAGTACTTGGGGCTGCCATCGTACGCGGGGTTGCCGGCCGTGATGTTTCGAGGTTGGTCGCCGGGCTTCGTGAGCGACAGCAGCCAGAGATCGTTGTTCGTGGAGAGGGCTGGTTGGGGATCGTGATTGGAGACGAAGCACAACTCGGAACTGTCAGGGGCGAACGCATACTGGATCGGGCCGCCGAGCTGAAAGGTGGGCGAGTCGACGGTGCCGGGCGTCACGTCCCGGACGACGCCCGAGGCCACGTCGGCCAGGAAAATGTGGGTCCGCGTGCCGTCCTTCCAGGACGTCCAGTGCCGATAGAGCAACGCATCGGCCATGTGCGCCCTGAGCGGTCCCTTCTGCCATCGTTCGGCAGTCCGCTTGTTGCAGGCCTCGTCTGCCGCGCACTCGGGGTAGACATCGGTCGAGAACGCGATCCACTTCCCATCTGGCGACCAGACCGGATCCGACACACCGGTCGAGATGTGGGTGACCGGTCGCGATTCGCCGCCGTCGAGCGCAATGAGATAGATGTTCGCGTCGCCGTCGCGCGTGCTCACGAACGCGAGCGATTTGCCGTCCGGCGAAAAGCGCGGCGAGTGGTCGGTGGCGGTGCCCGAGGTGAGCGCTCGCGTCTGGCCGCTTGCCAGCTCGACGAGCCAAATCTGCGTCGTCCGCTTCGCGCGTGACAGGTCGTTTGTCGCCACCGTGTAGGCGGCGCGGGCGCCGTCTGGCGACACCTGCACCTCGCCGACGGTTCGACCCCGGAAAACGTCTTCCAGCGTGAACGCGCGCTTCTGCGCGACAGCCGCCGACGAAAGAGACAGCACGATCAACCCGACCGCGGTGATTCGAATCATGCCAACGATGATAAGGCACAAGCCCGCCTCAGCCGCAAACGCGGGCCCTTCAAGGGAGGTCAGCGGACGCTGAGGACGCTGAGGATGTTCGAGAAGTCGTCGGTCCAGAGCGGCGTGTCCGTGGAGGCCACGAGCGGAGACCATCGGTCGTCGCCGCTCAGGACGTCGAGGTCCGCCCGGTTGCGGGACATCACGATCCAGTTCGACTCGTTCTTTCCTTCAGGCCAGCCCGGCTTGGTCAATTCGACCTGTTGCAGCGCGAAGAGCCCCTGGCTGGCCGCGAGGCGGGCGACGATCGGCGAGAGGCGCAAGTGACGATTGGAGATGTGCATCACGAGGACACCGTCCGGCGTCAGGCGTGACAGATACAGCGAGATCGCCTCGCGCGTCATCAGGTGCATGGGGATCGAGTCGGAGCTGAACGCGTCGAGCACCAGAAGATCGTAGGTGTGCTCGGGCACGCGATTGAGCGACACGCGTGCGTCACCGAGCACCACCTGGCACCGATCGCCGCACGCCTCCATGAACGAAAAATACTCGCGCGTCCGCGCGATCCGCTCGATGGCCGGGTCGATTTCGAAGAACGTCCAGCGCTGCGCGGGGCGCGCGTAGGTGGCGAGGCTGCCGACGCCGAGCCCGACAACCGCAATCTCACGGCTGGCAGTCAGGCGCGGCAGCGCCTTCCACGCCTGACCGAACGGCCCCGTCTCGTGGAAATAGGTGAGCGCCTCGCCACGGCGTTCAGGCGCGAGGGCCTGCATGCCGTGCAGCGTGGTCCCGTGCGCCAGCCCGTGGTAGCGGCCCGCCAGATCCTCGCTCACCCGGTAGACGCCAAAGAACGTGCGCGTCGCATGCAGGACGCGCTCGCCGGCGTTGCCGAAGGCGAAGCTCGGGAGGATCAGCGCAGCCATGCAGAATCCAAACCGCATCGACTGCCGCCGCTGGGCGAAGGTGAGGAGCGCCGGTACGGCGAGCGCCGCCAGCTGCACGGGAAGCGATGCGCCGCGTCCGCGCAACGCGACGAAGACGCCAATGGTCAATCCGCCGACGACGAGCGGCACGACCACGTCGGCCGTCACACGCCGCCAGGCGGCCGGGGCATCAGACACGCGGAACATCAGGCAGCCCAGCAGCACGACGAGCGGATACTCGACGATGCTGTCGAAGAGCACTGGCGCGGCGAGCGTGTTGAACAGTCCGCCGAGCATCCCGCCGAACGACACCCAGAAGTAGAACTCGGTGAGGCGCGAGGGCTCGGGCCGATCCTTCGCCAGATCGACATGGCAGTTGAGCGCCAGCACGCCAAACGCCGCGAGGTGCAGCAGGACGATGACCGTGAGCGGGGCCTGCACCTTCAAGATCATGAAGAGCGCGAGCGGCACGACGAGCAGCGGGAGCGCCCGCCTCGCCACGGCTCCCACGGCCGCCGAGTGCCGGCCGAAGGCCAGCACGAAGGTGAGGAGGTACAGCGCGAGCGGCACGATCCACAGGAGCGGCACCGCCGCGATGTCGGTCGACACATAGCTCGTGACCGCCAGCATGAGGCTCGACGGGATGAACGCGAGCGCCACCCACCGCACGCGACGCAACGTCGTGACCGGCGCACCGGCCAGTTCACGGGAGACGGCCACCGGTGCCGCCGCGTGAAGGCCGGCCGTCCCGGTGCGCCGCCAGGCAAAGACGGCACACGCACCGGCCAGCAGGGCGAACGCGGCGTAGCCGATGGTCCAGAGATGCGCCTGCTCGCGCAGCGTGAACACCGGTTCCACGACGGTCGGATACGACGCTAGCGCGAGCAGACACCCGAGGTTGCTTGCCGAATAGAGGAAGTACGGATCGCGGGCCGAAGGGTGGTCCGTGCGTGACAGCCAATGCTGGAAGACCGACGCGCTCGTCGAGAGCACGAAGAAGGGAAGCCCGATGCTGCCAGCGAGCAACAGCAGCAGCCAGGCGAGCGGGTTGCCGCTCGGCGGCGTCACCGATCCCGCCTGGATCATGAAGGGCAGTACGGCGGCCGGCGCAGCGAGCACCAGCGCGTGAAGGACGACATGATGCCGCAGAGGCAGCCACCGCGATGCGCCGAAGGCATACCCGTATCCCGCGAGCATCACGATCTGGAAGAAGACCACGCAGCCGTTCCAGACCATCGGCACGCCGCCGAGGATCGGCAGCACCATCTTGGCGGCCATCGGTTCCACCAGAAACAGCAGGAACCCGCTGAAGAACATGGTCGAGGCGAAGAGTGGGACGATGAGCGAGGACTGCGCGGCGCCTCCGGTTTGCTCGCGTGCCGCGGTCCCGGTTCCGCCTGGGAATACCTGTTCGAGCGCTGTCGCCTGATGGGCTGTGGGCTGCGGGATCTCCATGGATGTCCGTGTGACGGCTGCAAGGGAGATACCGCGAATGGCGGCGTCAGGAGAGGCCTGTCGCAGCGTCCGGGGGCCCAGATGAGCGTTCGCGGTTACAAAGACGCCATCACGCTGACGGATTCGGCAGTTCCCGCGTCACCCGGGGCCCCTGAAACGTCTCACGCAGTCATTGCTTCGTCACGCGAATCGACCTGACGCAATCGTTGAAGCTGTCGTCGCACGGTCCGGGCAGGTTGCGCAGGTTGGGAGCGTCCGACGTGAGGGTGACGCTTCTCCCCTTGAAGTCCTCATCACGATACAGGGTCGCCGACCATCCGGGGAACACCCGGACCGATGAGACGCACTTGCTCCAGGTCGGCACTTCGCCCTCCCCGCCACTCGAACAGGGCCCTTCAGTTTTCGTCAGATCGCGCACGTCGACGTCGACCGCTTGAGAGGAGCCCGCGAAGTCCGCATGGATGAAGATGACGATGCCCTGGTTGGGCGGCGTGGGACCGAGGCTGATTGGACTCGAACCACACCCGGCCAGCAGCCACGGAAGAAAGACGCCCGCGCAAACCCTCGCTGCGCACGCCATACCGCACCTGCCTGTCAGTCCGGCCCCGCAGACGCTGGCGCGGAGGGAACCGGGCAGAACGAGATCGTGCCCTCTCCGCCGGCCGGTGTCAACAGCACCGGACGCTGGACATCAGCCTTCGCTGCGAAGCACCGCGACCGGGTTCACGTGTGTGGCCCGACGGGCGGGAACCAGTGCCGCGAGAATGCCCACGAGCGCCATCGAGACGCCGGCCGCGGTGAGCGCAACCGGATCGAGCGCGGAGACCTCGAAGAGGAGTGTTCGCATGACCCTCGTCACCGCGAGCGCGCCCAGAAGTCCCGTTGCCAGTCCTACGCCGATCAATCCCAAGGCCTGACCGATCACCTGCGAGAGCACGTCTCCCGCGCCCGCACCGAGCGCCATGCGGATACCGATCTCGCGGCGTTGCTGGTTCACCGTGTGCGAGAGGACGCCGTAGAGACCCAGCGCGGCGAGCAGCGCCGCGATGCTGGCGAACGCGCCGATCACCCAGGTGGGCTCGCTCGTTCCGGCCAGGCTGCGCTGCCAGACCTGTTTCATCGTGCGGACGTCACCCAGCGGGAGACGCGGATCGATCTCCCGCACGGCCTCGCGGACGGCCGGCATCACGGCCGCCGCGTCGCCACGCGTCCGCACGATCAGCTTGAGCTCGCGCCGCGGCGCCTGGGCCAACGGCACATAGATGACCTCTTCCACGGCGGTCTGCAAGCCATTCACTCGCTCGTTGCGGATGACGCCGACGATCTCCACGTTCTCCTGCCGGCCGAGCTGTCCGCGGTTCTCGTACGCGGGCGCGGTCAGCCGGCCGATTTGCCCCACGGGGTTGGTCATCTTGAACCGTTCGGCCAGCCGTCCCGCGAGGGCCTCGTTCACCACGACGACGCGAGGCGCGCCAGCGCGGTCGCGATCGGTGAACCCGCGGCCCGACAGCACCGGAATGTCGAGTGTGTCGAAGTAGCGAGGGTCGACCCGCTTGAAGCGGACGCCGACATCGCCCTCCGCGCCCGGCACGCCCAACGCATGGCCCTGCCTGACGCCGAGGAGGGGCACGTCAGTCGACACGGCGACCTGCTCGACGCCGGGGATTGCCCGCAGCCGTTCCGCCACGGCGTCGATGAATCGGGTGGCGCGGTCGGCGTCAGGGTAGGTGGTCATGGAAAGATCGGCCGACATCGTGATGACGTTGTCGATGCGCACGCCCGCGTCGACGCGCTGGAGCTTGAGCAGACTCTTGAACATCAGCACTGCCCCGCAGATCAGCACCAGGGACACGGCGACTTCGGCGACTACGATCGCGCGGCGCAGGCCTTCTCGGGACCCTGACGATCCTCGCGCGGCTTGATTCAGCGCCTGCGACAGCCGGCCTGACGAGTTCTGCAGGGACGGCACGAGGCCGACCAGGACGGAGACTCCCACGGCGACGGCGGCGGCGAAACCAAGCACCCTCAGATCGAGGCCGACGTTCGCGGTCGGCGGCAGCGACGGGGCAAGGAGCGGCGCCGCTGCCTCGATCAGCAGGTACGCGAGCCCCACCCCCGCCACGCCTCCGAGGACACAGAGGACCAGGCTCTCGGTGAGCATCTGTGCGACGAGCCGGCCGCGGCTGGCCCCGAGCGCAGCCCGAACGGCCATTTCCTTGCTCCGGCTGACACCCTTCGCCAGGAGCAGGTTCGCGATGTTCGCCGCGGCGATGAGCAGCACCATCACGACCGCGCCGAACGCGACGTAGATTGACGTGCGAAGGCTGTCGCCGACGAGCGTCTGGTCGAATGGCTCGACGGTCACGCTCCAGGTCTTCTTGAAGGGTGGTTGGAGCTCGGTGAGGCTCGCGCTCACGGCGCGCATCTCCTGCTGGGCCTGTTCCAGGCTGACACCCGCTTTGAGCCGGCCGACTGCACCGAGCCAGTGGTAGGAGCGGGTGCGCTGTTCGGGCGTGAACACCAGCGGTTTCCAGAAGCCCGTGTCTTCTCGCTCGAAGATCCCGGCCGGCAGGATGCCGACGATCTGGTGCGGCTCGCCGTCGAGCATGACGTCGCGATTCAGGATGGACCGATCCCCGCCAAAGCGCGTCTGCCATGTCGCGTGGCTCAGCACGACGACCGGCGCCGCGCCCGGTTGGTCTTCGCCTGGCGCAAACGTGCGTCCGACAAGCGCCTTCACCCCGAAGACCGCGAAGTAGTCGGACGACACGAGGGTGCCTGATAGTCGTGACGGCTCGCCTTGACCAGTCAGGGCGACATTGAGCCCGCGCGTCGCCGACAGCGCCTCGAATGACGTGCTCAGCCGCTTCCAGTCGACGAAATTCAGGGTCGCAATTCCGTTGCGTGACGTCGCGGTTGGCGCTTCCCATACTCGAACGATGCGATCCGGCTCGGAGTAAGGAAGTGGCTTCAAGAGCACCGCGTCCACCAGGCTGAACATCGCCGTGTTGGCGCCGATGCCAATCGCCATCACGCCGATCGCGACTGCGGCAAATCCCGGATCCCGCACCAGCAGCAGGAGTCCATAGCGGAAGTCTTTCGCCAAGGTGTCGAGCCATCGGACGCTCCGCTCGTCGCGATGCACTTCCTTCATCTGCTCGAGCCCGCCAAAATGGCGGCGCGCCGCAGTGCGCGCGTCCTCCGGCGACAATCCGGCGGCCAGCGCGTCCCTTTCCGCCAGCTCGAGATGCGCCAGCACTTCGTCGTCCAGTTCACCGTCGAGACGCCGTGCCCGCGTCAGGGCCAGCAGGCGATGCATGAGCGATCGAAGCTTCACGACCTGCCCTCCAGAAACCTGGCCACGAGCGCGGTGGCTCTTTCCCAGTTGTCCACTTCGACCTGAAGCTGTTTCGACCCGGCTTTCGTCAGGGCGTAGAACTTCACCTTGCGGTTCGTCTCCGAGACGCCCCACTCCGTTTGGATCCACCCGGCCTGCTCCAGGCGGATGAGTGCCGGATAGACCGAACCCTGGCTCAATCGCACGAGACTCTCCGCTACCTGCTCGATCCGTCTGGCGATGCTGTAGCCGTGCATCGCCCCCATGGTGTCCAGGGTTTTCAGGATGAGAAGGTCCAGAGTGCCGTGCGGCACTTCAGTCTTATGTGTCGACATGTCGATGTTCGACAGCTTAGACGGCGGACAGCCGGAAAGGTTGCCTGAGGGACCTGCGAAAACAACCGATGATTGGCCGATCCGTCGACAGAAGAGTCGGTTGACTTGCACACCGCAGGCCCCCGCTGTGCAATCGGGAACAGGAGAACACAAGACAGCGGGCGTACAGTAGACGTGCACGCACTCGCGATCCGACAAGAGCGCTCGGGCTCGCGAGACAACCGGAGCTTCGATACACGAAGACATCGTGGGAAGGAAATGCCCCAAGTAGTGAGAAAGACCGGCTCATGAGTTGGTGGCGCTGGACGGCAACCACTCGCGATCGGGAGGTGGCGCTGGAACCAGCCAATCTGCAACGATTCGCGGTACCGGGTCAGTACCGACCTCTGCACAAGTACCTGGATGACCGATACGCGGACACCGTTGTGCTGAAGTTCACTGAAATCGAAGACCTCCTCGGTTTCACGCTGCCCGACGTCGCGCGCGTGCAGCAGGAGTGGTGGGCGAACGGAGACGCCGACAGCGCTCCGTCGGCTCAGGCTCGTTCGTGGACCAAGGCCCGCAGGACCGCCAAGGTGAATCTGTCGGCGCAGACCGTTGTGTTCGAGCGCGGATGAGTCCGAGGCGTCGCGGCGCGTGATACTGGAATGAGCGGGCCGGGTGTCGTAGGGTTTGATGCCATGCGCGTGGGCTTCTCGGCGGCCTGCCAGCCATGGTCCAGAAGACGCGTAAACGTAGTGTCCGGCTTCCGCCTTCGCCAAGGCTGGTCGTTAGCTTTTCAGGGGAAGCTGGTCAGCCGGACCAGGATGCCCGACTCAAGGAGCCCGACCCTCGGCGGCGGGCACGTCATTGCGCTCGCGGCTTCTGTCCGCGACATGAGGCCGTATGTCAGAGTTTCGAATCGAAAAACGCCGGGCGGAGGCTGAGTTGACGCTCTCGACCGGCACTCGCGTCAAGGGCGCCTTCTTCCTGGCGGGATCGAGCGCCGGGCACGTTGGACCGGAGCGCGTGGGCGATCTGCTGAACGACGAACAGGGGTTCTTCCCGTTCGAGCTGGCCGGCAGCGGCAGTTCACGGACGGTGCTCTACAATCGCGCGCACGTGGCGACGATTGCGCTTCCGCCGAGCGTCATGGAGGCCCAGCTCGACCCCGGCTACGAGCTCGCGTCCAGGCGGCGCGTCTCGATCCTGCTGTCCACCGGGACGCGCGTGGTCGGCACCGTGTCGCTGGTGCAGCCGATCGGCTACCAGCGCCTGAGCGACTACGCTCACATCGGGGCGGTGTTTCGGTACCTCGAGACCGCCGACCACACGCTCATCATCAACTTCGCTCACGTCATCGAGCTCCTGGAGATTGTCGAATGACGGTCGCCGAGAGCTTCGGCCACATCGACGAGCTGCTGAAGATTTTCGGGAGCCGGAATCGAGGAACGCTCAGGCTCGAGGCGGGCAACCCCGCGCGAGTCCTCGGCGCCGATGGGACCTCGCAGGATCTCTCAGGACGGGTGCTGAGCCGTCAGGAGATCCTGGCGATCGTCGGTCCCATCGTGCCGGATGACGCCCGGCGCCAGCTTCCGAAGGAGCCGTCCGTCACCTTCGACTACACGTCTCCCTCGGTCGGGCCATTCAAGGTGACGATCGCCCGCGACAGCGAGCGTTTGATCGTGACGTTTGTGGCGGAGTCCGCTGGCGCTCCCGCACCCGCGTTGGCCTCACCATCGGCCGTGGCGGCGGAGCAGGGACTGCCTCCGCCCGTCCGTACGACACCTCCGGCGGCCGCACTGCCGCCGCCCGTCCGTCCCGCGGCAGCGGCACCAGCCGCCGCGTCGCCGCCGACCGTCCTGGCCGCAGGACCTCCCATCGATCAGCTGTTCCGGGCGATGGCGGGAGCAGGCGCGTCGGACCTCCACCTCACGGTCGGGATGCCGCCGCTCATCCGCAAGGACGGCCGCATACAGCCGCTCGTGGACGGCGCGACGGCGCTCGATCCAGTGACCATCTGGGAGCTGCTGCGGCCGATCATTCCAGACAAGAACGCCAGCGAGTTTGCCGCCCGTCATGACACGGACTTCGCGTACGAGATCGTCGGGCTCGCCCGGTTCCGCGCCAACGTCTTCGTGGATCGCAAGGGGCCAGGCGCCGTCTTCCGCGTGATTCCGAGCAAGATCCTCACCGCCGAGCAGCTCGGCCTCTCGCCCGTCATTCTGCAGTTGTGCGGCCTGACGAAGGGCCTCGTCCTGGTGACCGGACCGACCGGTTCGGGCAAGTCGACGACGCTCTGCGCGATGGTGGATTACATCAACCGGAAACGCGACGACCACATCATCACGATCGAGGATCCGATCGAGTTCGTGCACGAGAACCAGAAGTGCCTCATCAACCAGCGCGAAGTCGGGACGCATACCGACTCGTTCAAGGGCGCGTTGCGCGCCGCGCTCCGCGAGGATCCCGACATCGTCCTGGTCGGCGAGATGCGCGATCTCGAGACGGTGGCGATTGCGATCGAGACCGCCGAAACGGGGCATCTCGTCTTCGGCACGCTGCACACGACCACCGCGGCTTCCACCGTCGACCGGGTCATCGATCAGTTTCCGAGCGATCGGCAGTCGCAGATCAGGGTCATGCTGTCGGAGTCGCTGCGCGGCGTCATCTCGCAGACACTGTGCCGGAAGATCGGCGGGGGACGTCTCGCCGCGCTCGAGGTGCTGATTATCACGTCGGCAATCAGCAACCTGATTCGCGAGGGAAAGACGTTTCAGATCAATTCGATGATGCAGGTGGGCAAAGCGCTCGGCATGGTGGGTCTCAACGACGCGCTGATGGAACTGGTGACCAAGAAGCTCGTCGCGCCGGAGGAAGCCTACGCGAAGAGCGTCGACAGGGTGAGCTTCGAGGGCCTGCTGAAGCGCGCGGGCATCGACACCAAGTTCGTGCTCGGAGTCCCCACCTAGAGTCGACAGTCCCACGGCAGGGCTTCTCACTGTCCAAAAGCCTTCCACCGCAGAGAGAGGTCGCCGAGCATTCGGACAACTATCTTGTTCTCTGCGTGCTCGGCGTCCTCGGCGGTGAAAGGCTCTTGGACAGCGAGAACCGTGGGGCAGACCCGCGCGACTCGTGACCCTCTGGCGCCAGCCTGGTCAGCCACCCCCCGCTGAACCCCGCCCGGCGCAGACCCGCTGCCACGTAGGGACAGTTCCGCATGAGCCGCCAGATCAGTCCGGAACGATGGTTCTCAATCATCAGGAGGACAGGCCCCTGATCGAGCGCGAAGTGGTCTTGCGAGATCCAACCGGAGGCGCCGGTACGCTGACTCGGAAACGTCGGATTGAAGCTGCAGACGAGCCCGTAATCATTTTCCGTCCCCGGATAGGTCAGGGAACAGTGTTGCAGGGTTGGAAGCACGATCTCTGGAGCGAACGGCAGCGACGCGACGATCGCCCATGGAGCCAGCGTGCCGTCATCGGGACCATACGGCACGCCTCGCGCGACATACCCGAGGAAGCGCCGCGTGACTCCTCTCACGCGTCGGGTCGTCGGACCTGGGCCGTTGCTCGCCGTGATGCCCCAGGCGTGCTGGCCATAGCCGCGAAAGCCTTTCGGATTCCGAATGGCGTACTGTTGGCTCACGAAGGTGGCGCGACGGCTGTTCTCGAAGTAGTCAATGGCCTGCCGGCGCATGAAGGCATCCTGGATGCCGCGGAAGTCAATCCACGCGTGCGAGAGCTGGTGCATGAACAGCGGGCCGCCGTAGAGAAACTGGTGGCCGTACAGCTTCTTCCAGCGATAGGTCGACGTCCAGGCTGGATAGCTCTCGTCAGGCAAGGGGTGTGTCGGCGAGCCAAGGCCGAGGACGTACAGAATCAGCGCCTCGTTGTATCCCTCCCAGCGAGCTCGCAGGAAGCCGCGTTCCGGCGTCCATCCGTGTGACACGGTCGCTCCACCGTTTTGCGCCCACTGCCAATCGATTCGCTGGTACAAGGCGTCGGCGAGCCTCCGCACGTCACGCTCATCTTCGGTCTCCCGATCGAAGTAGGCCGCCGCGGTCAACGCGCCTGCGATGAGGATGGTCGTATCAATCGTCGACAGTTCGCAGCGCCAGGCGCGCCTGCCCGTGGACACATCGAGGAAATGGTAAAAGAAGCCCTGGTGCCCAGCCGCGTCCGGCAAGGGGCCCTGCGGAGCGTTCCACAGGAAGCGCAGCGTGGCCAGCGTGCGCGCGACGGCCTTGGCGCGGGGCACGAACGAGCGCTCGACCGCTATCGGATAGGTGGAGAGTGCCAATCCCACACCGGCGATGCTGGCAGGAACGCCCTCTCCTGAAGTGTTGTCCGGAATCAGCCCGTTCGAGGGATTCGTTTCCTGCCAGAAGTATTTGAACGTATGTCGCTGGAGGGCCTGAAGCTCCCGATTGCCGTACGCACCACGACGCCGGTTCGTGCCCTTCCGCGCGCTCATGATGGCGCAAGCTCCACGGTGAGGGCGGTGGCGACAAGAGGCACTGACGGATAGTATGCTACTGCCCGTTCGGCTGATCTCTGCATCACGAATCGAGTGCACTCTGACCGATCGCGGACATGATCGACTGACCGCTGCCGGCTTGTTCGTCACACTGTTGCTCGTCTACAACAGCAACGGGCGGGAGATCGGCAGCTACGACACCCAGCCGACGAAGTTCGCCGCGCGCGAGCTGCTGCTCCGGGGCACGCTGAGTCTCAATCACATTGTCGGGGCGACGCCGCAGTACGCGAGCCGCTGGGGTTTCATCCTGGCGGCGGACGGAAACTATCGGTCGATCTACTCGCCGGTCCCCTCGCTGATGGCCGCCGCCGTCACCTGGCCCCTGTGGAAATCGGGGCTCATCGACATCCGGGCGCCGCTTGCGCCAGGTCTGATGGCCGTCCTCACGGCATCCGTCCTGGTGTCCCTGGCGGTGACCTTCGCCTTTCTGCACGCGCGCCAGTCGCTGCCGCGCGGCCGGGCGCTGCTTCTGGCGATAGGGCTCGGCCTGGGGACCGGTTTCTGGAACACAGCGAGCCAGACGCTTTGGCAGACGGAAACGGCAGTGTTCGGACTCGGCCTGGCCGTGCTCGCGTTCGCCGCGCCGGGCGAACGCATCAGCGGCCGGGGCGCTGCGGTGATCGGGCTTGGTCTCGGGCTGGCGGGAGCGACCCGCCCGCAACTCGCGCCCATCGTCGCGGTCTTGCTCGCCGGCACATGGGCGCGGGCCCACCCGCGACACGCCGCCGCCGCGACAGCACTCGTCGCCAGTTTCGTTGCTGGCTCGTGCGCCGCCAATCTGCAGTGGTTCGGGCATCCGCTCGGCGCGTTGCCGCTGCTCCAGGAGCTCAACGCCCAGGTGCACCGGACACGCGCGTCGTTCGGCCTCGAGGTCGAGGGGTTCGTGGGCCTGCTGATCTCACCGAGCCGGGGCCTGTTGGTTTTCAGCCCCGTCGTGCTCGTCGCCGCGGCCGGCATTTCCCGGTCATTCGCAGCAGGATGGCGATCGGCGCCGAGATGGTGTCTGCTGGCCCTCGTGGCTCAGTACGCGCTCTACGGAAGCTACGCGGTGTGGTGGGGCGGGCACACCTACGGCCCGCGATACCTGCTCGATGTGCTGCCGGTCGCGGTCCCTCTCGCCGCCGTTGCCATGGCCGAGTCACGACGCGCGCGAAGCGCGAAGCTGGTAGCCGCCGCGGCGCTCGCCTGGTCGATCATGGTTGCGGCAACTGGGGCCTTCTGCTACCCGCACGATCAGTGGAACGTGGACCCGTCGGATGTCGACAGGAATCATGCCCGGCTGTGGTCTGTTTCGGACAATCAGATTGTTCGATGCTGGCGGCGCGGCTCGAGCCCGCAGAATTTCAGTCTCATCGACCGCGCCGCGGTCCGGCGGACAGCGGAGTGACACCGCACGTCCCTCCTGGCGCTCGCGACGAAGAGCGCGTCTGCAGGGGAAAGCACGCAAGCTGGCGCACGGATCCCTCCATCCTCTTGAACGATGGCAGGCCCCCGAACCCCTCACCGCTGCCTCTCGCGTCCCCGACGAGCGCGTCCACACGTGCAACGATTCAGGGGCCCCGGGGTTGACTGTTGTAACGTGTTTCATATACTCTGCAACTAACGTTACATCGTCAAGCCGCCTGCGAACAGCGAGGACACGTCGTCCATGACGCCACGCTTCAAAGCTCAGCCCGCCCAGGCCCGACGGCGCCACAGGTAGCGCGGACGTTTCGAGATGGCGGTACTGGCAGGAGCAGGTCGGTCAGTCTACGGGGGAGAAACCACGCCGGCGCCGGATGCCGCCGGCGTCAGAAATACCCTCGTCCGGCTCTGTGCCGCGGGCTTCGTGGCGTACTTCAGCTACTCGATCTGCCGGACGCCTCTGCTGCCGCTCTTCGCCCGAGAGCTTGGCGCGAGCCCTCCGCTCATCGGATTCGTCATGGGTGCCTCGACGCTGACCGGGGTGCTCGTGAAGCTCCCGGCGGGCGCACTGTCCGACATCTTCGGCCGTCGCCGGCTGCTCCTCGCCGGCGCCGTCGTGTTCGCGGCGTTGCCGTTCACCTACCTCGGTGTGTCCACGCTGGCCGCGCTCGTATTGCTGCGATTCGTGCACGGCAGCGCAACGGCCATCTTTGGACCAGTCGCGGCCGCCAGTCTCTCCGATGTCGCCCCGCCGTCGCGGCGCGGGTCGTGGCTGAGCACGTACTCCACGGCGCAAGGCGCCGGTCAGGCCTTGGGCCCGGTACTGGCCGGTTACCTCATCGCCGCCGGCCGTTTCGATCTCGCCTTTCTCGCCGCCGGCGTGATCGGCGCGGCAGCCCCGCTCATCGTGGCCCGTTGGCGCAGCGGATCAGGGCCCGGCCCGACTCGAGCACGGTGGCACGAGTTCAAACAAGGCGTGGCCGAAGTGGCGCGCGATCGCCTGGTGCTCCTCACGAGCGGTGCTCAGGCCGCGCAGTTCATGCTGAACGGCACGCTCAACGCGTTCGTGCCGCTCTACGGGCACGAGGTGCTGGGATTGTCCGTGACGCAATTGGGGTGGCTGTTTGGCGCTCAGACGCTGACGACGCTCGCGGTGCGGCCCCTCGTGGGAATCGTGTCGGATCGCGCGGGCCGCCGCTGGGTCATTACGACCGGACTGATGTTGTGCTGCGCGGCCGTCTTGCTGGTCTCGATCGCGGCCACCTTGCCCGTGATCGTCGGCGCGGTCACGGCGTACGCCGTCGGCGTGGCCACTACGACCGCCGCCACGAGCGCCTACATCACCGATGTGACGCGGCGGGCGCGCTACGGGGCTGCGCACGGCGTCTTCGGCACGATCTACGACGTCGGCGACGCGCTCGGCCCAATCCTGGCTGGAGTACTCGTTGCGGCGGTGGGATACCCACGGATGTTTCAGGTGATGGCCACCATCGCGTTCACTATGGCGGTGGCGTTCGGTTACGCATCCAGGCGCGCGCCTATTCATGGCAAGGCACAGCGACCCTGAGGATTGCGGCCGGCGACGACGCTCTTCACAACGTCTGGCCGGCGTAAGTCGGTGCCGAGAGCTGTTCGCGTCCGGGACACGTGTTTCCGCTTCCGGACAGTCAAGACCGATGCCTCGTGTGGCATCGCCGGAAAGTCGATGTGTAGCTGTCGGCACGGTGTTTGTAGCTTTCTCCCGTCACGTTTGCGGCACAAAAATCCTTTCGTGGAAAGGACTCCGGCATGGATCGACGCACGTTCTTGACCATCGCTCTGGCGGCACCAGGCTTTCGCCCAAGCCCAGAAACCGTCGCGCCAAAACCAGACCACAGCAGAGTCGGTCCGAAAGGCGTCCCATGGACGCAGTGGGGCGGCCCCAACCGCAATTTCAAACCGAGGCCAGCGGCCTGAAGGACACGTGGCCGGCGAGCGGGCCCCAGGGTGATCTGGAAGCGCCCGCTCGGCGAAGGCTATTCCTCGCCCGTAGTCGAGGACGGCGTGCTCTACACGATGTACGGCAAGCGCGGCGAGGAAGTCGTGATGGCCGCGAACGCCGAGACTGGCGCCACCCTCTGGGAACAAGTCGGCGTCGATGACGTTTCAGAGCGACGCCGCAGCTGAAATGGGGAACGGCCCCTACTCGACGCCCCTGATCGTCGGCAACCGCTTGTTCACAACCGGCGTGGCCGGCCGCCTTCAATGCCTGGAGAAGAACGACGGGCAAGGTCCTCTGGACACAGCAGCTCTGGGCGGACCATCAGGGCTCACGCATGATGTACGGCTACGCATCGAGTCCCATCGCCTTCCGCGACACGGTGATCGTCCCGTCGGCGGCCGCGGGCAAGTCCCTGATGGCATTCCAGCAGGCCGACGGCAAGGTCGCGTGGGGCAAGGGGGATTTCGGGAACGTCTACTCGTCGCCGATACTGATCAACGTCGGGGGACTGGAACAGTTGGCCGCGCTGATGGACGGGGCGATGCTGGCCGTCAATCCTCTCAACGGCGATCTCCAGTGGCAGGTGCCGTTCAAGGCGAACTACTCCATCGCCGTGGCCACGCCGGTCTGGGGCCCCGACAACCTGCTCTTCGTGTCCTCGGAATACGATGGCGGCGCGAAGAGTCATCGAGCTGAAACGGAACGGATCTGCAGACGACGGCGACCGAGGTGTGGAGCAACATCCGGCTGCGGCTGCATCACGGCAACGCCATGCGCATCGGCAACGCGATCTACTTCACGAGCGGAGGGAAGGGCAGTCAGGCAATCCTGAGCGCGGTTGATGTCCGCAGCGGCAAGATTCTCTGGCAGGAACGCAGCATCGACAAGGCGACGTTCGTGTGGGCCGATCAGAAGCTCGTCACGCTCGATCAGGATGGCAACCTGATGATCGCGTATCCTTCTCCGGAAGGCTTCAAGGTCGCGGCGAAGGCGCCGTTGCTGACGAATCTCTCATGGACACCGCCTACGCTCGTGGGAACTCGCTTGTATATCCGGGATCGGCGGACGATGATGGCCGTCGACCTCGGCTGACGCGTGTCCTCGGGGCGGCCGATCCGACATGATTCGTCCGCCCCGCTCCGCTGCCGGGCTCTGCCTGGCTCGCCGCTGCTACCGTTGCGGCGTTAGCTCTCTGCGACAGGCATGGAACGGCGCGTTCGCGAGCCAGGACGCCGGAGCCAGCGCGCGCGACTGGCCGCGGTCACGCGCGAGACGAAGCCCTGGACCCGCTGGTGGTGGCAGGGAAGCGCCGTCGAGCCCGACTCGCTGACCGCACAGCTCGAGGCACTGAAGGCCGCCGGCATCGGCGGCGTCGAAATCACCCCCATCTACGGCGTGCGCGGCGCCGAGGATCGCTTCATCCCGTACTTGTCGGACGACGTGGATGAAGATGCTCGATCACACGCTTCGCGAAGCGCGGCGGCTGGATCTCGGGGTCGACATGGCCACCGGGCACCGGCTGGCCGTTCGGCGGGCCGTGGGTTGACGATGACAATCTCGCCGCGATCGATCGCGCACAAGAACGTGGGTGCTGGGCGCCGGCGAGCGGTTGACCGAACCCGTTCGCCTGCGTCAGGCGCCGCTCGTCCGTGCGCTCGGCAATCAAATCCACGTCGTCAACGAAGGCGCCCCCGGCGATCCGCCGCGCGCCGGAACGTCGCCGCAACCGGTGATCCGCTCGGATGCGCGGGCGCTCCAGATCACCGATCTCGCCGATCCCGTCTCGGCCAACAAGAACCTCCAGGCGCTGGCGCTCGAGCAGGTGAAGTATCCGCGCGATCTGCCGTTGACGCGCGCTGATGGCGTACGGCGATTCGGGCGACGCCCTGGACTTGATGGCCCGGGTCGGAGCCGACGGCACCCTCGACTGGACGGCCCCTGCCGGCAGGTGGACGCTCTACGCGCTTTTCTCGGATGGCACGGCAAGCTCGTCGAGCGCGCGGCGCCCGGCGGCGAAGGCAACGTGATCGACCATTTCTCCCGCGATGGCGATCCGCGCCTACCTCGCGCCGTTCGATCGGGCGTTCGAAGGCCGCCCCCTGACCGGACTGCGCGCGTTTTTCAACGATTCGTACGAAGTCGACGACGCGACCGGTCAGGCGGATTGGACACCGTCGCTCTTCGAGGAGTTCCAGAAGCGGCGCGGATACGACCTGCGCCGTCATCTGCCTGCGCTCTTCGGGCAGCGACACAGGACGACCTCAACGCGCGCGTGCTCGCCGACTATCGCGAGACCGTCTCGGATCTGCTGCTCGACACGTTCACGACGGAGTGGAGGAGCGTGGGCGGGAGGCCGAAAGCGCCAGGTGCGCAACCAGGCGCACGGCGCACCGGCGCAGCCTGCTGGATTTGTACGCCGCGAGCGACATCCCCGAGACCGAGGGCAGCCGAAATCCAGCGCTTCAAGTGGGCGACCTCCGCCGCCCACGTCGCGGGTCGGCCGCTCGTCTCCGCCGAAGCCGCGACCTGGCTCGGCGAGCATTTCCGCTCGACGCTCGCCGACGTCCGCGCGGCGGTCAATCGCTTCTTCGTCGCCGGCGTCAACCATGTCTTCTATCACGGCACGGCGTACTCGCCGCAGCGGGAACCCTGGCCCGGCTGGCTGTTCTACGCGGCCGTCGAGTTCAGCCCGCAGAACGCCTGGTGGGACGATTTCGGCACGCTCAACGGATACGTGGCGCGCGTCCAATCGTTTCTGCAGGCCGGCCGACCCGACCAGGACGTGCTGCTGTACTACCCGCTCTACGAATCGCTGGCCGTGCGCGGAAACGCGCTGCTGACGCACTTCGGCGGCGCGAACCCACCGGCACAGGGCACTGCGTTCGAAGAGGCGGCCGGCCGGCTGGAGAGCGCCGGGTTCACCTACGACTTCATCTCCGATCGGCAGATTCGCCGGACGCGTGTCGACGGTGGTCGGCTCGTCACCGGCGGCGGCGCGTCCTACGGTCTCGTCGTGCTGCCGTCGGCACGATACATCCCCGTCGAGACGTTCGAGTACGTGCTGACTCTGGCGCGGAGCGGCGCGACGATCGTATCGTTCAAGAGCTGGCCGTCTGACGTCGCCGGCTTCGCCAACCTGGAGGCGAAACGCGCGCGCTTGAAGAGTCTCGCCGACGCGGTGAAGTTCGGTCCGGCCGACGCCGACGGCGTCCGCGAGGCCGGGGTCGGACGTGGACGGATTCTTCAGCGGAGACGACATCGCGCGCGTGCTGGCGCGCGCAGGCGTTCGGCGCGAGCGCATGGTCGACCAGGGGCTGCAGTTCGCGCGCCGCGCCGACGCGCGCGGGCGCTTCTATTTCGTCAGCAACACCGGTGAGCATGCGATCGATGGGTGGGTGCCGTTCGAGAGCACCGCACCATCGATGCAGATCTTCGATCCGATGACCGGCAGGCGGGGAAACGCCCTCGTTCGGAGCGCGGCAGGAGGGCGGGAGGTGTATCTCCAGATGCCGCCCGGCGGATCGCTCGTGGTCGCCGCGTCTGGCGCACGCCGTCGGGCGAACGTTTCGAGAGCTTCCGCGCGGCAGGGGAGAGTGCTGCCGGTCGCCGGGCCCTGGACGCTGCGCTTCGTCGAAGGGCGGCCCGACGCTGCCGCCGGCGCGCACGATCGACCGCCTGACATCGTGGACGGTCATACGGCGAGGACGCGGCCAGCTTCTCGGGCACCGCGAGCTACACCGCGACCTTCGCGCGCCCGCCCGCCGCCGCCACCGCCTGGCAGATCGATCTCGGCCAGGTCCGCGAGAGCGCACGCGTCCGGTTGAACGGCCGTGACGTCGCGTCGCTCATCGGGCCGCAATACCGCATCGTGGTCGATGGCGCGAGCCTGACCGCGACAAACGTCCTCGAGGTCAGCGTGACGAACCTGTCTGCGAATCGGATCAGGGATCTCGATCGGCGAGGCGTCCTGTGGAAGAAGTTCTACAACGTCAACTTTCCCGCCGCGCCTTCCGCAGAACCGCGGTCCCGACGGCCTGTTCACCGCGGCAGGCTGGGACCCGCTCGAGTCCGGCCTCCTTGGCCCCGTGACGCTGACGCCCCTCAGCGTGATTCGATAGCTCCTGACGTCTTGTGCGCGGCCGCGCTCGTGCCGGACCCTCTCATGTTCTCGACAATCAATCGCTCGACGATGACGACGTCCATCCATTCGCCGTCGAGCCGGGCGTGCTTTTCGTACACGCCGACCTCGCGAAAGCCGCACGCGCGGCACACCGACCGGCTTGCTGCATTGAAGGGGAAGACTCGGGAGACGAGCTTCCAGTAGCCGCGTTCGCGCGCGGCGCCGACGAGCGCCGTCAGCAGCTCCCGGCCGATGCCCCGACCCCGCGCGGTCCGATCGAGATAGATGGAGAATTCGGCGATGCCCGCATAGCAGGCTCGCGATCGATAGCTGCTCGAGACCTGCCCAGCCAACGACCGCACCCGCCTGTTCGGCGACAAGCACGGGGAAGCGGTCACCTTCGTCCAGGCGTGCAGCCATGTCGGCCGGCGTGCGCGGTTCGGTCTCGAATGTGGCCCCGCGGTCCTCGATGCCCTGGTTGTAGATGCGTGCAACTCCCGCCGCATCGTCTGGCGTGGCCGGCCGAATCGTGGTGTCCATGATTGTCACTAGCAACCTCTGGGTCTGCTGCGGTCGTGGGTCAGTGGCGTGGCGTTCGGCAAATAACTCGGCTGTTCTGCGGGCACGCCACGGTCCGGGGACGGAGACGTCCGCCCCGGACCGTGGTAGTCTCGCAGCCATGAAGAGAATCCTGTCGGCCGCCTTCGTCCTATGCCTCGTGCTCCCCGTGGCTGCCGCCGCGCGGGCGCAGGACGCCACGCCAAATTTCACAGGGAAGTGGAGCATCGACATCGCCAAAAGCGACTTCGGACCGGTGCCACCGCCCGAGTCCGTCGTCCATGTGATCGATCACAAAGAGCCGAACATCAAGGTCGTGACGACGCAGAAGTCAGCCCAGGGCGAATCGACGAACGAACGGCTGCTCACGACCGACGGCAAGGAGAACGTCAACAAGGTGCGCATGGGCGGCCCCAATCCGCAGGAAGTGAAGTCGACGAGCAAGTGGAATGGCAAGACGCTCGCGACGGCGTTCACGATCGACATCCAGGGGAATGCCGTCGAGATCAACGACTCGTGGAAGCTGTCCGACGACGGAAAGGTCCTGACGATCGTGCGGGCGTTCAAGTCGTCGCAGGGCGAGATTCGCGGCGACGACGGTGTTCAACAAGCAGTAGACCAACTTCTGTCACGGGCCGACGGCGCGCTCTCACGCGACGACTTGCGCCGTGCACCGTCGTAGCGGGCGAGTCCTCGAGAAATTCGCCGCCGTACATCACGACCGAATCGTGACGGCTGCCGACAGTTGAAACTGCAGCCGTGTCTCGGCTGGCAGTTTGAGGTGCTCCTCACCTCCCGCCGAGACCGCCGCACCGGTGACTCCGCCGATCACCGCGCCTATCGCCGCACCTTCGCCGCCGCCGGCGATGCCGCCGACAATCGCGCCGAGTCCGGCACCGCCGCCAACCTTGCGGCCGGTTTTCTTGCCCTCGCCCTTCCCCTTGGTTTCGACGTAGGTCGTCGCTACTTCGTGGACCATGCCGCCGAAGCCGACGGCGTTCAGCTTGAGCGTGATCTTGTCGCTGCCCTTCATCTTTCCAGACTGTTCGACCTTGACCGCCTGGAGCATGGCCGACGAACCACGGGGAATGACGATCGACCCGCTGAGCATGACAGGATCGTCGACGACGCCCTTGAAGCTCATGCCGGCCTGCGAGCTGTCGACGTCGATCGCCTGCGTCAGGCGGACGTTGATTGGTGTGCCCGCCGGCACGGTCACGGCCCTGGGCGCCGGCGCCGGTGACGGCGCGGCGGCCGGTTTGGGAGCCGGCTTCGCAGCCGGCGGAGACGGAGGCGGTGCGGGCTTCCGCGCCGAGAACTCCACGGAGACGGCGTCGGTGATCGGCACCTCCGACACCTGGCCGTCGTCGAGCAGAACGCGGACCGACTTGCTGTCCGCGCCCATGAACATCCCTTCGATGACCTTGCCCGATCGGAGCTTGACGCGATCGGCCGACAAGGACACGGTTGTCAGCAGAACGAGCGTCACGGACATCCAAGGCGTGAATCGGCGGCAGAATGCGGAGCTCTCGTTCGACATGGGAGGACCTTTCACTTGACCACCGGCAGCGCGGCCGCAATCTGCAGATCGATGATGAGGAGCAACTGGTGCTCGACCTGGAGGAACTTGAGCGCCATCCTGGGGGACAACGCCGTCCTGACGCGATCGACACAGGCGGCGAGGGCGGCCGTCCTACGGTTCTCCAGGTCAACTGCCTTGGTATCAGCGAGCCGGCGAGATCGTCGGTCAACTGCGAGTAGTTCTTGGCGTACTCGCCGATCATCGCCACGCGCTCGTCTCCGAGCTTCGCCATCTTCAGGTCGTACTCCCGGTAGATGGGCCAGAAGGCTTTGTCCTCGGCTTCGGTGAAACCCATGACCTCGGTGAGGATCTCGACCTTCTGCGCCCGGACGTCGCTGCGCAGCAGCTCGGCGTAGGCGCTCAGGTTCAGCGTTTTCGTCTGCTGCTCGCTGACCTGCGGCGCCGGGGATTGCTGGGCAATCCCCGGCAGGCTGCAGGTGAGGAGCAGCACCAGTGTGGTGGTCAGTCGTGGCTGCACGGATGCCCCTAGGTCTTCTGCTTCGGCGGGTAGTTCTTGAAGATCTTCTTCATCCCGTTGTTGATGCTCTTGTCGCGCTTCTCGGGCTTGGCCTGGGTATCCACTTCCTTGACCGCCATGCCGCGCCATGCGAGCTGGCCCTTCTTGGCGTCGGCGATATCGACCACGACTGTGCCGACCAGGATGTCGCGCACCGTCGTGGTGCTCGAGCCGCCGCCAGCCCAGCCGCCTCCGTATCCCCAGCCGTACGCGCCGTAGCCGCCGCTGTAGCCGGAGCTGTATGTCGAGATGTCCTTCTGCTTGTCGAAGGCGACGTGATAGACGACGAACACGTCCGGATTGGCCTCGACCTTGGTGAATCCCTTCGCGGCCATCTCTGTATCGATGGCGGCGACGATGCGGTCGTCGATGAGCGGTTGGCCGACCTTCGTGCCGTCCTTGTGGGCGTAGGTCTTGAAGGCGGCGAAGTTCCCGGTCTTGTCGTAGTCGTAGCTGACCTTCTGCGCCAACGCGGCCGCGGGAAGGAGCAGGGCGACGAGGCCTGCGGTCACGAGTCTCGAGTACATGGGTGTCATCCTTTCATTCGTACACGGGTTCAGGCAGCAGACGAAGTGCAATTGTCGAGCCCTGCGGCCCTGCTCGAATCAACCTGAAACAGGCGCAGCAACGCCCGGGCCCCCCCGGCATTCCGGAGGCCCCTCCGACCGGTCGGAGACGGCGTTCGGTGGCCTGACCGCGGCTCGCCCACGATATAGCGTGATTACTGGGACGCTTCGCGGCAATCGGTCGTCTCAGATTCCAGGGTTCAATCTCTGCTGTCCGGCACAGTCTCTGCAATTCAGATGACAATGCCGATCGCCCTGACCCACGCTGGCGGTAATGTTTTCCGAGTCGAACTCCAGGGCACGCTACGCAAAGCGGACATGGATCGGTGTCAGGTCGAGCTTGCCGCGGAAATGCGACGTCTCGGGCCTGTCCGCCTGCTGTTCGTCCTGGACCGCTTCGACGGGTGGGAACCCGGCGACAATTGGAGCGATCTCACTTTCTACGCCGGGCATGGCGATCTCATCGAGCGCATCGCCATCGTCGGTGAAGAAAAATGGCGCAGTGAGGCTCTGATGTTCGCCGGCGCCGATCTGCGGCGGGCTCCTGTCGAGTTCTTCGCTGGCCCGCCGGCGTCGACCGACGAGGCCCGCGCCTGGCTGACGTCGTAGTTGTCGTGCCTGCAAACCTCTGAAAGGAAGATGCAATGACCCGCGCGAATCCAGGAATCCGGGTGGTGGCCGCCGTGGCGGCGGTCAGTTTGTTCACCCAGATGGTCGTGCCGATCGGGCTTCGAGCGCAGGCTGCGGCCAAGCCGCAGGCGCCGGCGACGTCCAAGCCAGCCGCGGCGCCATCCGCTGCGCCGGCGGCAACGGCGAAACCCGCCGCCGCCGCACCCGTCGATGGCGGCTGGCCGCGTCTCTACGACCTTCCGAGCGGGGGCACGATTCTGATCTATCAGCCGCAGGTCGCGAGCTGGGACAAACAGCAGCACTTGGTGGCGTTCAGTGCCGTGTCGTATCGGACGAAAGCCGGCGACAAGCCGGCTGTCGGCACGATCAAGATGGAAGCCGAGACCAGCGTCTCGAGCGCCGAGCGCCTCGTCAGCTTCCAGAAGATGACCATCGTCGAAGCCAATTTCCCGACATTGGCAAAGGAACCGGTTCGAGAGATCACCGCGGAGCTCGACAAGGCGATGCCCGACGATGAGCGCATCATCGCGCTCGATCGCGTGCTGGCGAATCTCGACAAGAGCCAGGTGATTCCGAAGAATGTCGAGGGCGTCAAGGCGGATCCTCCGACCATCTTCTTCAGCAAGACGCCGGCGGTAATCGTCAACCTCGATGGCGACCCGATCTGGAGCCCGATCAAGGACAACGATCTGAAGTTCGCCGTGAACACGAACTGGGATCTCTTTCAGCACGCCCCGACCAACACCTTGTACCTGCGGAACAACGAGACCTGGCTGAAAGCGACCGACGTGAAGGGGCCGTGGTCAGCCGCCGGGACGCTCCCCGACAGCTTCAAGAAGCTGCCGGCCGAGGAGAACTGGAAGGACGTCAAAGCGAATTTGCCGGGCAAGCCGGCCAAGGCCGCGCCACGCGTATTTGTCAGCTCTCAGCCGGCGGAGCTCATTCTGTTGACCGGCGAGCCCAGTTATCTTCTCGGTACAGGGCACAGGCCTCCTGTGGGTGAGCAACACAGAGAGCGATGTCTTCCGGATGGGCAAGACCGGTCCTGTCTACTATCTCGTCGCCGGCCGCTGGTTCTCGGCGCCGGACTTTAGCGGCCCGTGGACCTTCGCCACGCCGACTTTGCCCGCGGATTTCAAGAAGATCTCACTCGAGCACGAACGTTCACGTGTGCTCGCGTCGGTGCCTGGTACCGATCAGGCCGCCGAGGCAGTCCTGCTCGCGCAGATTCCACAGACCGCGCGCGTCAGCAAGAAGGAAGTCAAGGCACCCGACGTCGATTTCCAGGGCGACCCGCAGTTCACCCCGATCGAGAAGACCACGGTCGAGCGTGCGGTCAACACCGATAAGGACGTCTTCAAGATCAACAACGTCTATTACATGTGCTACCAGGGCGTGTGGTTCGCCGGCAAGACGGCATCGGGACCGTGGGAGGTTGCCGAGTCCGTGCCGCAGGAGATCTACCAGATTCCTGTCAGCTCGCCGGCGCACCACGTGACGTACGTCACGATCGAGGAAGACAATGACGATGACTGGGTCGTGTTTGCCGCGGCGGCCGGCTACACGGGCATGATGGTCGCGTACGGCTGCACGATGTGGGGCTCCGGGTGGTACTACCCGCCGTACTATGGATACGGTGGCATGTATCCCTACTACTACGGGCACTTCCCGACCTACGGTTACTCGGCTTGGTACAACCCGCACACGGGCGCGTATGGGCGCAGCGCGGGGGTCTACGGCCCGTACGGCGGCGCCGGCGTTGGCGCGCGATACAACCCGCGAACCGGCACGTATGCACGCGGCGCAGCCGCATATGGTCCCTACGGCGCGCGCGGCGTCGCGCAGGCCTACAACCCTCGCACCGGCACCTACGCGCAGACGCGGCAGGGCTCCAACGTCTACGGCAGCTGGGGCTCGACGTCCGTGCAGCGCGGCGACGACTGGGCGAAAACCAATCGATACACGAATAATCGGACCGGTACGACGACCAGGACGGTCAGGACCGATGAGGGCGGGGCGGTCACGCGCAAAGGCTCCGACGGCGGACGGGTCGCCGTTGGGAGCGGCGGTGACGTCTACGCCGGAAAGGACGGCAACGCGTATCGCAAGCAGGACGGCACGTGGCAGAAGTACGACAACGGCGGCTGGTCGAACACCGACCGCCAGCCGAGCGGCGAGCGGCCCACGCCCAGCGATCGGTCGACGTCGGGTCAGCGCCCGACGACCACAGATCGAAGCTCGGTCGATCGCAGCACGATGGATCAACTGAATCGTGACGCGGCCGCTCGCACCGAGGGCTCGCAGCGGACGCGCGACACTGGCGCCTACCGGAGCACCCCGCAGCCCCGCAGCACGGGCGGCAGCTACCGAGGTGGGGGCGGTGGTTCGCGAGGCGGCGGCGGGCGCAGACGCTGAGCTTGTATGCGCGGCGAACTGCCGAAACCCACAGAATCCTCCACCGTTGGCTGGAGCATTCACCATCTTCCGACAGTCGGCACTGGCATGGTTGTCGGGTCTCTGGGGCGACGTGCGCCATGGCGCCGCGCGTCTTCGCGAAGCATCCGGGCTTCACCGCGATTGCTATCGTCTCGATCGCCTTCGGCACCGGTGCGAACGTGGCCATGTTCAGCCTCGCCGATCGCTGCTGCATCAGGCCGCTGCCCGTACCTCGGCCGGGCGAGCTCGTCACCGTCGGCTCCCGCATCAAACGCGGCATCGTCACGCTCAACGTCGCGTCCTATCCCGACTATGTGGACATCCGCGAGCGGGCCACGAGCTTCAGCGGGCTACTCGCGCACTTCTCCGGAACGGTCGGCTTCAGCACCGAGGCGGGGACCTCTCCGCACGTGAAGTTCGTCACCATGGTGAACGGCGACTACTTCCGCATGCTCGGCGTCGCGCCGGCGATCGGTCGCGGCTTCCTGCCGGAGGAGGATCGCGTGGCCGGTCGAGACGCCGTGGTCGTGCTCAGCCACGCGACCTGGCAGCAGGAGTTCGCCGCCGACCCGTCGGTCGTCGGGCGCACGGTCCAGATCGCCGGCATCGAGTTCACCGTCGTCGGCGTGGCGCCGGAGTCGTTCACCGGCCTTCACCCGTACGTTCGCGAAGCGGCCTTCGTGCCACTGGCCATGTGGCCGCGCGTGATGAGCTTCCCGCACGTCGACCCGCTCGACCGCGCGCGACTTCCGCTACCTGATGGTGAAGGGCCGCCTCAAGCCCGGCGTGACGCTCTCGAAGGCCCAGGCCGAGCTGGCGGCGATCGGCAAGGCGCTCGAGCAGGCGTACCCGAGACCAACGCCAGGCAGGCCGATCGTCGCCCAGACCGAGCTCGAGGTGCAGGTTCGAGCGGCGGCCGTTGGATTCCTGGCTGATCGTGGTCGTCACGACGCTCGTCGTTCGCCGTCCTGTGCGTCGCGTGCGCCAACGTGGCAGGCCTCCTCGCCAGCCGCGCGCCCGTCCGCGCGCGCGAGATCGCGCTGCGCATGGCCGTCGGCGCGGGCGCGCCGGCTGGTCCGCCAACTGATAACCGAGAGCTGTCGGCATCGCCGTGGCCGGCGGCATCTGCGGGCTGGCCGTTGGTCAGGTCGGCATCGTCCTGCTCCGGCAGATTACGTTTCCCGACCGAAGTGGCGTCGATGCCGCTCCTCGAGATCAATCGGCGGGCGCTCGTCTTCAGCATGGCCATGGCCATGGGGAGCGCGCTTCTGTTCGGGTTGGGCCCCGCCATCCAAACCACGCGCGTCAACCTCGTGACGGCGCTTAAAACGAGCGACATCGATACGACGACGGCGGCGGCGCCTGACGCGGACGGAATCTGCTGGTGGCCCTGCAGGTCGCGCTGTCCTTCGTCCTCGTGAGCGTCTGCGGTGCTGGGCGTTCGACGTGTCGGGAAGGCGTTCGCGCGGGTCCGGGCTTCCGGACCTCGAGGATGGCGAAGCTCACGATCGATCCGTCGCAGGCTCGCTACGGCGAAGATGGGCTCGATGCGAGTTCTTCGAGCGCGCCGTGGAACAGGCGCCGGCGCGTGCCCGGCGTGCAGGCCGCGACCGTCGCCTCGGCGATGCCGCTCTTCTCGTTCGAGTCGGCGCTGATCGTCCCCGAAGGCTACCACCTGCCCGAAGGGCAGACGAGCGTGCGCTCGTACTCGAACAGCATCGACGAGGAGCTACTTCAAGACGATGGAGATTCCGATGCTGTCGGGACGCGGGCTGCTCGTCGAGCGACGACGCGGACAGCGCGCGCGTGGCGGTCGTCAACGAGACGCTGGCCGAGCGGTACTGGCCCGGGCGCGACGCGGTCGGCAAGCGCTTTCAGATGGACGGCGAACCCGGGCGCGCGAGCGGTCAGCCGTGGGTCGAGATCGTCGGGGTCGCGCGAGCCAGCGCCTACGGTTACTTCGCCGAGCCGCCGCAGGACATGGTCTACTTCCCGTTCCGCCAGGTGCCTCGCGGCAACATGGCGCTCCTGGCGCAAACGGTCGGCGATTCCGCGTCGCCTCTGACGCCGCTGCGGGAGATGGTGCAGGGTCTCGACGCTGCCGTTCCCGCCTACGACGCGCAGACCATCGAGTCGTTCTACGCGGCCCGCGTCACCACGATCGGCACGGTCATGACCCGCCTGATCGGCGGCATGGGCCTGATGGGCATGACCCTCACGATGGTCGGCCTCTACGGCCTCGTCTCGTACTCGGTCAGCCGCCGGACGCGCGAGATAGGGATCCGCGTGGCCATCGGCGCAACGTCCGGCCGCGTACTGCGCATGATCCTCGTTCAGGGACTGATGCCGGCCGGCGCGGGCATGGTGGTGGGCCTCGCGCTCAGCGGCGCCACGACCCGCGCGCTCTCCTCGCTCGTGCCGCTCAACCAGCAGTACAACCCGCGCACGTTCTTCGTCGTCGTGCCGATGCTCATCGTCATCGCGCTGTTGGCGTCCTTCGTGCCCGCCCGGCGAGCGGCCAGCGTGGATCCGAAGGTGGCGCTCAGGGACGAGTGAGTGGACAGCCGACCAATTCCATCAACAGGTGAGCGGCTGCCAGTCGTCGGCTGCGGCACGTGGCAGGCGTTCGATGTCCCGCCCGACGGCGGCCGCGCCGCAACGCTGGCCGACGTTCTGGCGCACTCTGTTCGACGCCGGGGGCTCGATGGTCGACAGCTCGCCCATGTACGGACGGGCCGAAGCGGTAGTGGGGAAGTGCCTCTCCACGCTCGAGGCGCGCGACCGCGCGTTTGTGGCGACCAAGGTGTGGACGCGAGGCCGTCAGGCCGGAATCGACGCGATGCGGCGATCGCTGGCGCTCCTCGGGACGCCTCAGCTCGACCTCATGCAAATCCACAATCTGCTCGACTGGCGGACGCACCTGGCGACGCTTCGCGACTGGAAGGCCGAAGGCATCATCCGCTACCATGGCGTGACCCACTACACGGCGAGCGCGCACGCGGAACTTGCGGCAGTGCTGCGGAGCCGAGTCGCTCGACTTCGTTCAGGTCAACTACTCGCTCGAGGAGCCCGAAGCGGCCAGAGAACTGCTGCCGCTCGCCGCCGACCGCGGCGTCGCCGTGATCGTGAACAGGCCGTTCGGCGGCGGGAGATCTCGTCAGGCGCCTGCGCGGGCGAGCACTGCCCGATTGGGCTGAGGAGATTGGGTGCCGGACATGGTCGCAGCTGCTGCTGAAGTACGTCCTGGCGCACCCGGCCGTGACCTGCGTCATCCCCGGAACGGGGAACCCCGATCACATGGCGGAAGATGCGCCGCGGGCTCCGCGCCATTCGTCGATCCCAAGCGGCTCGACGGGTTGTTGTAGTTCGTCTAGAGGGAGGATTGCTGATGCTCCGTCGTTCGCAGGTCCAGCGCATTGTTCGAACAGTGACATCAGCGGCGATTGTCGTCGCGGCGGCCACGCCGTCGGCTCAGCAGGCGCCGCCGCACCGGCGCCGCCCGCGGCGGGCCAGCCCGCGCAGGCGGGCCGGCAGCGTCCGGAGACGCCGATCGATCCCGATCGCGCGCGCGACCTCTATGTCAGCAAGGACCCTGCCGACCACGCCCGGGGATACAACTTCAAGCGCGACATGGACGCGAAGGCGGCAATCGACGCGCAGTACGCCAAAGCCAGTCAGGGCGTGATGGACTACCGGAAGGTGACCTATCGCAGCAGCGTCGGCGACATGGACATCCCCGCGTATCTCTTCCAGCCGCTGAAGAAGCGAGGCGCGAAGGGGCACGCGGCGATGATCTGGGTGCACGGCGGCGTCCACGGCAACTGGGGCGCGAACATGTTCCCGTTCGTCAAAGAGGCCGTCGAACGCGGCTACGTCGTCATCTGCCCTGAGTACCGCGGCAGCACCGGCTACGGCGAAGCCCATCACAACGCCATCGACTACGGCGGCTATGAAGTCGACGACACCATGAGTGCGGTCGAGTATTTGAAGACGCTGCCGCACGTCGATCAGGATCGACTGGGCATGATGGGATGGAGC
The DNA here is from genome assembly GCA_963771395.1 of uncultured Acidobacteriota bacterium. Lineage (GTDB taxonomy): Bacteria > Acidobacteriota > Vicinamibacteria > Vicinamibacterales > 2-12-FULL-66-21 > DATBJJ01. Next base: position 93,693 of record CAVYTY010000003.1, read on the forward strand.
CACGGCGGCTACATCACGCTGCTATCTGTCTTCCGCGACAAGCATCCTTTCAAGGCGGCAGCGGCGATGGTGCCGGTGACGAATCTCGTGTTCCGGCTGTCCTACAAGGGGCCGGGCTACCAGCGGGCAGTTCTCGACCCAGTCCAGGATCCAGGGACTGCCGTTCGAGAAGCGTGCTCTCTACATCGAGCGCTCTCCGCTCTATCACGTCGACAAACTTCAGGTCCCGTTGCTCGTTCACGTCGCGACCAACGATACCGACGTGGACTTCGTCGAAGATCAGCAGATAGTCGATGCGCTGCGGTCGCGGAAGCCGGACCTGGCCGAGACGAAGGTCTACGTGGATCCGGTACCGGACCGGCCAGCGGCGGCCACACGTTCAACCGCCGCGTCAACCCGACGACGCTCGAGCGCGACGATTCACCCGATCAGCGCGACTCGTGGAACAGGACCTGGACGTTCTTCGAATGGCACCTGCGGCCGGACCGAGGATCGAGGTAAAGAGTAGCGGGCGAGGGTTTCCTGCGCGGGGCAAGGCGCGTCACCGGGCAGCCACCGGTGTATGCTGTCGTTCGTCATGACCTGGCTCGCATGGCTCGGCCTCGCCGTCCTCATCGCCGCCATTGCGGCAATCACCGGCATCAAGCCGAAGGGAACGCGACACGTCGCTCACACCCGACTGATGGGCGTCGCACGGCTCGCGCTACTCGTGATCGTCGTCATCGTGGCCTACCTCGCGTTCAGAGCACGCTGACCACAGACGCCGCTCAGACCCGCTCAGCGCCACCGAAACAGCTTCAGCGCGAGCGCGAAACATACCACCAGCCAGGCGCCGAGCACGCCGAGTTGCGGGGCGAGCTGGACGAGTCCAGCACCCTGGAGCATGTGCGCCCGCAAGGCGTCGATCAACGCCGTCAACGGCAGCGCGCTGATGAACGGCTGCACGGCGTCGGGAAACCGCTGCGCCGAAAAGAAGACGCCGGAGAGGATCCACATCGGCACCTGCGCGAGGTTCATCAGCCCCGACACCGCCTCGATCGTCCGCGCCCGGCTGGCGATGAGCAGGGCCAGCGCGCTGAACGCGAGGGACGCGAGAACGCAGACGACGACCAGGTCGAACAACCCGCCACGCACCGGCACACCGAACGCCAGCGCACCGAAACCGATGGGCACGCCGACCTCGATGACGAGCACTATCATCCGCCACAGGAGATACGACAAGAGGTAGTACGTCCGCGACATCGGCGTCGCGATCAGGCGCTTGGTCAGCTTGCGGCGCCGCGAATCGACGATGGAGAAGCCGAGGCCCCAGAGGGTGTTGCTCATGATGCCCAGGCCGACGAGGCCGGGAACCAGGAAGTCGATGTAACGAGAGCCTGCTTCACGGATGATCCGGTCGGTCGCCGGCACCGGGTCCGCGCGTCCGGCCGCCCGCTGAATGGCACGATCGGCGAGCATACGCGCGGTTCGCCCCTCGGGGTTGGTGTCGTCGTAGCGATACACCACGGCGCCTGCGGATCCCGGCTCCACGAGCAGCGCGACCTTGCCGGTTCGCAGCAGCTGTTCGGCGGCCTGCTGATCCAGGTCGGCGACGTCGAGTGTCGGCTCCTGTCGCAACGCCTGGGCGATCGCGGGACCCGAGGCGGCCACCTTCAGGACATCGGCCGGACGGCTCCGGAACGCCACGCCCAATCCCGCGGTAATCAGGATGGGGAAGAAGAGCGCCCAGAAAACTGCTTCCGGCTCGCGCGTGAACTCGCGGACGCGGACGAGCGTCAGCTGGACGAGCGGATGATCGAGCAGCGACGCGCGCTCACCGGATACGGTGCGTCGTCCGGCGTCGACCCGGGCAGATGCCTGCTCACTCATCGCGCAGGTGACGTCCCGTCAGCGAGACGAAGACGTCCTCCAGGGTTGCCGAGTGGGTGCTCAGCTCGGTCAGCGGAATTCCCTGTCGCCGCAGCTCCTCGAGGAGCGCCGGCACGGCACGATGCAGCTCGGTCGTCTGGATGCGAATACTCCCGTTCTCCGCGCGGACGTCGCGCACACCCTCGACTTGCCGCAGTGCTGCGAGATCGACAGGCCGAGAGGCGCCGCTCGTCGAGAGCTCCACGAGATGATCCGCGCCGATCGACGCGACGAGCTCCGCCGGCGTGCCGCGGGCGATGACCTTTCCGTGGTCCATGATCGCGAGCTGGTCGCACAGGCGCTCGGCTTCGTCCATGTAGTGGGTCGTGAGCAGGATCGTCCGTCCCGCCTTCTTGAACTCTTCGATGAGGTCCCACAACTGTCGCCGCGCCTGCGGGTCGAGTCCGGTGGTCGGCTCGTCGAGGAACAGCAGGTCGGGATCCCCGACGAGCGCGCAGGCGAGCGCCAGGCGCTGTTTCTGTCCACCCGATAGCGCAACGACCCTCGCGTCACGCTTCTCCTCGAGCTGGACGAGCGCTATGACGTCGTCCGTCCGGGGACCGCGATCGAAGAAGCTGCGGAAGAGGCGCAGCGTCTCGCTGACGGTCAGCTTGTCCGACAGCTGCGTCTCCTGCAGCTGGATGCCCAGCCGCTGACGCAGCGCCTGAGCATCAGACGCCCACCGGAGCCCGAGGACTTCGACGTCTCCCGAGTCCGGTTCCGTGAGCCCCTCGCAAATCTCGATCGTCGTCGTCTTGCCGGCGCCATTCGGACCGAGCAGGCCGAAGCATTGCCCGACAGGCACGATGAGCTCGATGCCGTCGACGGCGACGACGTCCTTGTAGGTCTTGCGGAGATTGGCAACGCGCAAGGCGGGGCGCGTCCCGGGCGGGGCCATCCAGGTAGTTTAACAGCGCTGCTCGCAGCTCGCGGCTAGCTGCAGCTGATTCGCAGCAAGAGGGGGTCTCTCTGCAATCGCGAGCCGCGAGCCGCGAGCTGCGAGCTCCGTCAGACCTCCACCCCTCAAATCCGCACGAACACCCGGTTCCTGTACATCCAGTGCAGGATGAGCCAGAACAGGGCGAGCGTGCAGGCGCCGAGAAGGACAGGGGCGAAGACCGCACCAAACACGTTGAACGGGCCCGCGCCGAAGTGGATCAGCAGCGATCGCGTGACGTAGTCGGTTGCGACGTGCACGATGACATACATCGCGATCGAGTTGGCGCCGACGACGATGAAAGGATACGTCCATCCTCGATAGTTCTTCAGGTCGATGATGTAGTAGTACCCGGCGAGAAACAGCGTGACCCACCCCGCGCTGAACACTGTCCACGACGGCGTCCAGATCCGCTTCACGATCGGGCAGAGGCCCAGCACGTGAACCGCCACGCCGACAGCGATCCCGCCAACGCTCCAGGCGATCAACACCCGCAGTTTCTCAGGTCCCGCGCGCGCGCTCCGCAGCACACCGCCTGCGAGCAGCCCGAAGATCATCGTCGCCAGCGATGGAACGAAGTTCAGCGTCAGGTAGCCGCCGCCGTTGTAGACAAAGGGCCGCTCACGCGGAAACAGGTTGAGAAACCACTGGTCAACCCTGGCGGCCAGGTTCGTGTTCTTGTCCCAGTGCGCCGCGAAGCCGGTGACGTGGTGCGGCCAGTCGGCGCGGACACCAACGGTCGTCGTATCGAATCCAGGCGCGGGCAGCGGGTAGAGGGCAAACGCAGCCCAGTATCCGACGAGGATGAGGACGGCGGCCGCGAGCTGCGTGCGCGGCCGCGTCCATGCCAGAAGGAAAAGGAACACATACCCGAGCCCAATCTGGGTCAGCACGTCTTCGAACGTGAAGTACGTCTGCGCACGCGCCTGCGACCGGAGAAAGATGCCGAGCGCGATGAGCACCAATGCCCGCCAGGCGCTGTGCGCCAGCATGCGGGAGAACGACTGCCCCTTCGCCCGCCGGCTCGCGATCGAATAGGGGAGCGACACCCCGACCATGAACATGAACGCGGGTTGAATCAGGTCCCAGGGCACGCAGCCGACCCAGGCCCGATGGTCCAGCATGTCGGCGAGAAAGCGGGCCAGGCTGCTGTCCGGAAACTTCCGCGCGACAGAAGGGATGTGAAGGATCTCCGATGCCATGAAGAGCATCGTGATACCGCGGAAGACGTCGAGCGACGTCAAGCGCGCAACGCTGACCTGGGGACCAGCCGCCGGCGCCGAAGCCGACGCCTGTGAGGGCCGCGCCGCGACATCAATCATGGCGCCCGGATGCTAACACACGATCGGTCAGAGCACCGTCTGACCCTCTCTGATGGAGAGCCTGGCGCCGAAAGGGTGCCTCGTCCCGGTCACGTCGTTTGTGCCGTTCGTTCTTTCGTCGAACCCGCCACAGACACGGTTCGCGCGTCCGCTTTCATAGCAGCGCCGGGACGATATCCACGAAGAGGATTTTGACGATGGTCATGCCGGGGAAGATCATCGCGTAGCCGATGTCCGCCTTGTCCGTCGGTGCGAGCCTGTTCGCATAGGCGAGGACCGCCGGGTTGCCGCAGGCGCCGGCAATGATGCCGGCCACCTCGTCGTAAGGCATCCGGAACACGAACAACCCGAGAACCAGGATGGGAAGGACGAGGGCCAGCAGCACGACGGCGCCCAGACCCAGCATCACGAATCCGGTGTCCGCCACTGTCGCGGCGAATTTGGGGCCGGAGGCCATCCCGACCTGCGCCAGGAACAGCGTCAGCCCGAAATTGCGCAAGACCAGATTGGCAGACATTGGGATGGTCCAGTTCATGCCGCCGGTGCGCCGCTGGTTGCCGAGGACCAACGCCACGATCAGCACGCCCGACAGCCCGAGCGCGAGCTTGCCGATGCCGGGGAGCGGAAACTGGATCGCGCCGAGCAGGAAGCCGAGCGCCATGCCAATGCCGATGGAAATGTAGCTGAACTCCGCGGTGCCCTTGATCGAGTCGCCGAAGTACTTGCGCAGCGCGGGAAAACTGTCCCGATGGGCCAGCACACCGACGCGATCGCCGAACTCGAGCACGAGATCGGGGCTGGGCATGATGTCGGCGTCGCCGCGCCGCACCTGTACGAGGACTGCCGCCTTGCCCCCCGGCAGGTCGAGGTCGTCCAGCGCCCGGCCCACCACGCCCGGGCGGGAGACGAAGGCGCGCAGGTAGTCGAGGTCGCGGCGATCCGTGAGCAGCCGTCCGTCGGCCGCCTCCCCGAGGCTCCGCCTCGCCTGCGCGAGCGCGTCCTTGCTGGTGCCGACCGCGAGCACGACGTCGTTCTCGGCGATCACGATGCTGGGGGTGGCCGCTTGGGTATGGCCCGCCCGCCGGAGCGCCGCGATCTGCACGCCGGCCGGCAGCGTCGCGCTGACGTCGCCGAGCGTCGTGCCCGACAGCCCGGGGTTGCGCAGCGCGATTTCGAGCAGCTCGAGGCCTTTGGCCGAGGGCGCCTCGATCTTCGGCTTGAGCACCATGAAGAAGATGTAGAGCAGCAGGATCGGCCCCGCCACGCCGAACGGATAGGAGACCGAGTAGCCGACCGCCGGATCGTCGTTGCCGAGCGTGGCGATGGCTGCCTGGAGGGTCGGCGTGCTCGTCCCCGATCCCGCGAACAGGCCCAGTCCATAGCCGATGTTCATCTGCATCGCTTTCACGAGCAGGATGCTCACGATACCCGCCAGCAGCACGCCGACCAGGGCGATCACATTCGCCTTTTGCCCGTGAGCAGTCGTCAGTCCGAGGAAGAACTGCTTGCCGTACTGCACGCCGACGCCGTAGAGGAAGAGCGCGAGCCCCAGCGTCCCCACCATCGGCGCCGGCACCGACTTCGGCGCGAACCAGCCCATGAAGAGCGCGACAAACAGCACCGCACCCACGCCGAGGGAGAACCCCTTGACGTTGATCTCGCCCGCGATATACCCGATGGCGATGGTGAGAAACAGCGCCATCAGCGGCTGCTGCTCGAGCAGCGTCGTGACGAATTCCACGTAACTCTCTTATCTTATTCGAGGGGCTTCGCCCCTCGAACTCCCCTACACGCTCTCTCGCGCGCCGCTTCGCCGGCGCGCTCCGGTCGCGTGGCTCGCTCGCGATGCTCGCTCGCACCTTGGAACGAGCGTCTGGTTCATGAGCACAGCTTCCAGGATCACTTCGCGTTCCATCAGCAGAGCGTCACCGACAATGCCAGTCCGGCCTCGCTCGTCTCCTTGTACTTGCTGTTCATGTCCTTGGCCGTCTCGGCCAGGGCCATGATGGTCTGGTCGAGGCTGACGCGATGACTGGACGCGACCTCGTTGCTGGCAATCGCGTAGGCCGTCCAGGCCTTGACGGCCCCGAAAGCGCAGCGCTCGATGCACGGGATCTGCACGTACCCGGCGACCGGGTCGCACGTCATCCCCAGATGATGTTCGAGCGCCGATTCGGCGGCGTTCTCGACGACGCGGGAGGGGGCGTCGTGGGCTGTCGCGACCAGCGCCGCAGCCATCGCCGACGCCACCCCGATCTCCGCCTGGCAGCCCCCTTCGGCGGCCGACAACGTCGCGTGGTGTTTGCAGAGGTAGCCGATCGCCGCCGCCGCCAGCATCCCGTCGCGGATCTTGGCCGGCGATAGCTTGCGGCCGCCTTCGCCCAGGGCGTAGACGAGCGCCGGCATGACGCCGGCGGAACCCCCCGTCGGGGCGGTGACCACGAGATGGCCTCGCGCGTTTTCCTCCGACCCCGCCAGTGCGGCCGCAGACAGGAGGCCGATACTGCGGTCCTGCTGATATGCCTCATCCTGGGCGCGCTTGTAGACCGTCCCCGCTTTGGTCTTCAGCTTGATGGGGCCCGGCAAGACGCCTTCCGGGGCGTTGAGCCCGGACTTCACGATGGCCACCATCGCGCCCGTGATCTTGTCGATGAAGGCATAGACTTCCTCCTGGCTCTTGCCCGAGATCGACATCTCGTTGGCCAGCATCACCTGCGCGATCGTCAGCTTGTTGGTGTCCGCGTGCTTCCGCAGTTCCTCCATCGTTCTGAACGGATACTTCGGCGGGTTCTTCTTGGGAGGCGTGTAGCCTTTCCACTCGATGAAGCCGCCGCCCACCGAGTAGTACTCCTGCTCGAGGAGCACGGTGTCGCCGGCCAGCAGCTTGCACGTCATGGTGTTGGGGTGATGAAAGTCGCCTTTCGTCGCGTCGTAGACGACGTCCTTGAGCGTCAGGTTGAACGTCTTGTCGCCGAGCTTCAACGGGAACGACTGATTGGGTTCGTCGCGCATCTTGTCGAGAAAGGCGGGATCGACGGTGGCCGGCTCCTGGCCGAGCAGCCCCGCGAGCGCGGCGCGCTCCGTGCCGTGCCCTTGTCCGGTGGCGCTGAGGCTGCCGAACAGGTGCACCTTGAGCCCCGTCGCCTTGGCAAGTTGATCCGCCGGGAGCTTCGTGCACCGCTGGTAGAAGTCGTAGGTAATGCGCATCGGCCCGATCGTGTGCGAGCTCGAGGGGCCCGGCCCCACCTTGTAGAACTCGTCCACCACCGTCATCACGGGCCCCTGCCCCTTCTTCACCACGTTCAGGTTGGGGTCCAGCGGTGGCGTGGAGGCTGCCGGCGCGGCCGCGGTAGTCGAAGTGGCGGGAGTCGGCGCCGGCGCCTTGCTTTCCGTCTCCGGCCTCGTGCAGCCGGTCAACACCGCGGCTGCCGAGATCACGGCGCTGCGCATGATGAACCGCCGGCGGTCGAAGCCGGCCGGAATCTCCGCCGGCACCTGCGCCGCGGGATCGAGCAATTCGTGGCGGGGCATCGTTTCTCTCGGCGTCTCTTTCCAACATAACGTTTCTCCTGACTGAAAGGTTTCCGATCGATTTCGTGCACGCACGCAGGCGCCGCGATTCCTTTCGTCGCGTTGCGTGGCGGCTAATATGCCGTGAGTCCGGCCTTCCTCAGCACCTCGCACGCCCGCTCGGCGAGCTCCGCGGTCGGTGCGGCGACATCGCCGAGTTTGTAGTCGAGGCCGAGCCGCTCCCACTTGTACCGTCCCAGCTGGTGGAACGGCAGCACCTCGACGCGCTCCACGTTGCCGAGCCCGGCCGCGAACTCCGCGGTCTTCGCCAGATCGTCCAAGTCGTCGGTCAGGCCGGGCACCAGCACGAAGCGAATCCAGATCGGCCGGCGCCGCGCGGCCAGGCGGCGGGCAAACGCGATCGTCGGTTCCACCGGCTGTCGCGTCAACGCGAGGTGTCGGACCGGATCCCAGGTCTTCAGCCCGAGCATCACCAGATCGATGGTGTCCAATTCGGCGTCGGAGAGTTTGTCGCCGTAGAAACCATTGGTCTCGAGCGTCGTGTGGATGCCCATGCCCTTCGCGGCGGTCAGCAGCTTGACCGCGAAGCGATCCTGCATCAACGGCTCACCGCCACTCAGCGTGAAGCCGCCGGACATGACTTTGAGACCATGCCGGTACTTCCGCAGCTCTTCAGCGGCGTTCGCGACCGACACCGGTCTGCCGTTGGTGATAGTCCAGGTGTCCGGGTTGTGGCAGTACTGGCAACGCCACATGCAGCCCGTTGTCCACGCCACGACGCGCACACCGGGCCCATCCACCGTCGAACCGGTCGTATAGGAGTGGAGGAACCCCATGTCGCCGGTGGCGAGCGCCTCTCGCACGCTCTGCTCCGGCACGGAGTCGCCCAGATGGACGCGCAGTTCAAAGGGGCTCTTGGCCTCCAGGGCGACCGTTGGCGCCTCAGACATCGCTCTCTCCGTGGAACGTGCGGTTGATCACGTCCATCTGCTGCTCGCGCGTGAGCCGCACGAAGTTGACGGCGTAGCCGGAGACGCGAATGGTCAGGCTCGGGTACTTCTCCGGATGCTCCATGGCGTCGAGCAGCGTGTCGCGGTTGAGCACGTTGACGTTGATGTGGAAACCGCTGGCGGTGAAGTAGGCATCGAGGATGCTGGTCAAGTTCTTGATCTGATCTTCAGCGATCCGGCCGAGTCCCGTCGGCACCAGCGTCGCCGTCAGTGAGATGCCGTCCGCGGCATCGCGGTACGGAATCTTGGCCACCGATGCGGCCGCGGCATGGATGCCGTGGCTGTCCCGCCCGTGCATCGGATTGGCGCCCGGCGCAAAAGGTTCGCCCTTGCGGCGGCCATCCGGCGTATTCCCGGTCGCCTTCCCGTAGACCACGTTCGACGTGATGGTCAGTATCGATTGCGTGTGGAGCGCGTTTCGATACGTCGGGTGTTTTCGCAGCTTGTTCATGAAGGTGCTGACCACCCACGTGGCGATCTGATCCACCCGATTGTCGTTGTTCCCGTAGAAGGGAAACTCCCCCTCGGTCTGGAAGTCGGTCACCAGCCCGGTCTTGTCCCTGACGACCTTCACCTTGGCGAACTTGATCGCGGAGAGACTGTCCGCCACGACGGACAGACCCGCCATACCGAATGCCATGGTCCGCACCGGCGCGTAGTCATGCAGGGCCATTTCGATGCGCTCATAGGCGTACTTGTCGTGCATGTAGTGGATGATGTTCATGGCATTGACGTAGACGCCGGCCAGCCAATCCATCATCTTTTCGAACCGGACGGCCACGTCGTCCAGTTCCAGGTATTCCCCCTGCACCGGCTCGGACGCCGGGCCGATCTGTTTGCCGTTCACTTCATCGCGGCCGCCGTTGATGGCATAGAGCAGACATTTGGCCAGGTTGGCCCGGGCGCCAAAAAACTGCATCTGCTTGCCGACCAGCATCGGTGACACGCAGCACGCCACGGCGCCGTCGTCGCCCCAGGCGCGACGCATGATCTCGTCGCTTTCGAACTGAAGTGCGCTGGTGTCGATGGCAACTTTGGCCGCGAACTTGCGGAAGCCGTCGGGCATGCGCGCCGAGTACCAGATGGTGAGATTGGGCTCCGGCGCCGGGCCGAGGTTGTAGAGCGTCTGCAACATTCTGAAGCTCGACTTGGTGACGAGCGAGCGGCCGTCATCGCCCATCCCGCCGATCGATTCCGTCACCCAGGTGGGATCGCCGGCGAAGAGCTCGTCGTACTCCGGGGTCCTGAGGAAGCGGACGATGCGAAGCTTGATGACGAAGTCGTCGAAGATCTCCTGCGCCTGCTCCTCGGTCAGCCGGCCACCCCGAAGATCGCGCTCGAAATAGATGTCCAGGAATGTCGAGCAGCGGCCGAGCGACATCGCCGCGCCGTTCTGTTCCTTGACGGCGGCGAGGTACGCGAAGTAGAGCCACTGCACGGCCTCTCGAGCCGTCTGCGCCGGGCCGGAAATGTCGCAGCCATAGCTCGCGGCCATCTTCTTCAGTTCCTGCAGGGCCCGAGTCTGTTCGGATAGTTCTTCACGGTCCCGAATGATTCCTTCGGTGGACGGCTCCGAATCGAGCGCCAGCTTCTCTTGCTGCTTGACTTCAATCAGGCGGTCCACCCCGTACAGGGCCACACGCCGGTAATCGCCGATGATCCGGCCGCGGCCGTAGGCGTCCGGCAGGCCAGTCAGCACGTGCGAACTGCGGCACTTGCGGATGTCGGCGGTATACGCGTCGAACACGCCTTCGTTGTGCGTCTTCCGATACTTCGTGAACGCTTCTACCACGTGGGAGTCCGGGGTGTAGCTGTACACCTCCAGGGCATTCAGGACCATGCGGAGCCCGCCGTTCGGCATGATGGCGCGCTTGAGCGGCGCCTCGGTCTGGAGGCCGACAATGATCTCGTTGTCCCGGTCGATGTAACCAGGTCCGTGAGCCGTGATCGAACTCGGGATCTGCGAAACGTCGAGGACGCCTTTCTTCCGCTCCTCGACAAACAGCGTCGTCAGCTGCTCCCAGAGCTTCTTCGTTCGAGCGGTGGCCGGCGCCAGGAACGTGGCGTCCCCGTCGTAGGGCGTGTAGTTCTGCTGAATGAAGGCGCGGACGTTGATTTCTCGCTGCCAGAGCGCGCCGCTAAACCCCTTCCAGGGCGATCCGGAT
>CAVYTY010000004.1:0-261771 GCA_963771395.1 uncultured Acidobacteriota bacterium
CGTACGGGCGCAGACGCCACAGGACGAAGACCAGTCGGGCGCGGCGAGGCAACAGCCCGCGAGCAGCGGCGGCGCGCTGTCGCACGTGGTCGCGTGGAAGGACCTGGAACGGACGAAGGTGGGTCGCGCTGTTTCATTCGATTCGGAGGCAACACGCCGACCAAGGACCTGGACACGACGGAGACCATCGATTTCAAGGTCCCGCTCGACATGGCCACGACGAAAAGCGAACGACGTCGAGGGGCGATGGATGCGGGCGCGGCTCGTCGAGCGGCGGATTCGGAGAGACGAAGCTCATTCCCATCAGCGGCTCGGTCATCAGCCAGAGCCAGACGCAGCTTCCCGTCGTCATCGTGCGGCCGCCGGCGCTGGCGGACTTTCGTCTGGGGTACGACTGGCGGTTCGGTCCGCTGGTTCCCGAGCGCGTGCTGGCCTACAACGATTTTGGGTACAAGGACCGGACCGAGGAAACAACCTGGCCGGGCCGGACGTTTCAGCCGTTCACGCCGGTCGGCGACGTCACGCCGACGCTCTACTTCGGCTTCGACCGGAAGTTGCCGGTCGATCGGCTCGGCATGTTCGTCGACGTCGAAGAGGAGCGCGGCGACACCCAGGGGCCCGCGCTTCTCTGGCAGGCCTTCGACGGTGTCTCCTGGCAGGACCTGTCCGTCGAGGACGAAACACGACGATTCCGGGTACCGGGAATCGTCGGGATTCATCGGTCCCGCCGATAGTCGAGCGCTCGCCCGTTTCGGAACGCCGCTGCACTGGGTGCGCGCTCGGCTGAAGGAGGACGGACCGCCAGGCGAGCCCGTCATCGCCGGCCTCTTCACGAACGCAACCTGGGCGGTAGACGACAGACGGTCACCGACAATCCGCTGGGCACAGCACGGGCGAACCGAGCCAGATCTTCGTGTCCCGCCAGATTCCCATCCTCGAGGGGGAACGCATCGAGATCCGGGAGCTGACGGGACTCCGCGCGAACGTGGAATGGCGCATCGTCGCGATGGAGCTCTTCGCGGGAGACGTCGCTGCGCTGCAGGAGCTCGAGACGATGCTGGCAAGAGAGGGCGCGCAGGTCGATCCTGAAAAAGGGGACCTTCGCCTGCGTCGCGACCGCAACAAGCGGGTCAGCGAAGTGTGGGTGCGATGGCACTCGCGCCCGCACCTCTTTCACTCCGGACCGAACGACCGCCACTACGTGCTCGAGCGGGCGCAGGGCCAGTATTTCTTCGGCGATGGCGTTCGCGGCAAGGTTCCACCGCTCGGTGCCGTGGTCACGGCGCGCCAGGACAAGACCGGTGGGGGATTGGTTGGCAACGTCAAGAAAGGCGCGCTCAATCAGGTCCTCGGCGCGCTGGGAGGCCTCGAGCAGGTGTTCAACGCGCGCGCCGCCGAAGGCGGGGCGGACGCCGAGCCCATCGAACGTGCTGCGACGCGTGGCCCGCAAACGCTCCGGCACCGAGGCCGCGCGCTGACGCTCGGCGACTACGAAACGCTCGCGCGCGAGTCATCGCCGGCGGTCGCGGTCGCTCGCGCTATCTCGGGCCGCGACGCAGCGGCCGTGCGGCGCCCGGGTGGGTGACGGTCGTGATCATTCCGGCGAGCGACGAGCCACGGCCGTGGCCTTCGTTCGGGCTGAGGGAGCACGTGCGCCGGTTCATCGAAGGCCGCGCACCCGCGGATCTGGTCGCCGCCCAGCGGATCCATGTCACTGGCCCGGAGTACCAGTCGATCGAGGTCGACGCCACGATCGTTCCCGTCGACCCGACGGAAGCCGGGGCGGTCGAAGCACGCGCGCGTGAAGCCCTGGAGACGTTCCTTCATCCGCTGCGTGGCGGCCCCGAACGGCGCGGGTGGGCGCTCGGCCGCGACGTCTTCATCTCCGACGTCGCGTCGGTGCTCGAGGGCGTGGAAGGAGTGGATTACGTGAAGGAGCTGGCGCTGCTTCGGGATCGCCAGCTGCAGGGCAATCGCCTCAGGGTGGCCGACGATCGCACCGCCGTCGCGGGGGATATCCGGCTCAAGCTGCTTCTGGGCGAAGGAGCGTCCGCGTAGTATGCCGCTGCCTCTTCCCAATCTCGACGATCGGCGCTGGGCGGACCTGGTCGAAGAAGGTCGCGCGCTCATTCCTCTCTACGCGCCCGAGTGGACCGACCACAATCTTCACGATCCCGGCATCACGCTGGTGGAGCTGTTCGCGTGGATCGCGGAGATGGACTGCTACCAGCTCAACCGCGTGTCCGATCGCCACAAGCGCAAGTTCCTCCAGCTGATTGGCGTCGAGCCGAAGCCGCCTCGTGGCGCTCGCGTGCCGGTCAGCTTTCAACTGAAGGATCACGTGCCTTACGTGCGGTTGCCGGCAACGCTCGAATGTGAAGGACGCGATCCGTTTGGCCGCACGGCGCGCTTTCGGCTGCTGGACGGGATCACGGTTCTGCCGGCCGAGCTCCAGGCTGTGCAGCGCCGCGACAGCGACAGGTTCTACGACCTGACGAGACGCTGGCGACGGGGCGAGGACTTGCTCGTGTATGGCGACGATCCTCGACCGGGATTTGCGTTGTACCTGGGATTCAGCCACGCGCTGCCACCGGATCAGGTGTCGAGCCTGTATTTCACGACGCCGAATCCCAGTGCAGGGGCGGACGGAAACGACGATGCCGCTTCGCCGCGAGTGGCCCGGCATCACTCGGTCCGCACACGATGGGAATTCCTGAACGAGCAGGGCGTCTGGCGATCCCTGGCTCCCGCTCCCGGAGCCATCGTCGACGAGACGCAGAGTTTCACCAGCGATGGGCGAGTGCTCATCACCCCGCCCTCAGCAATGGGCGCGCGCGTGTTTGGCACGGTCAAGACACCGCTCTACTACGTCCGCTGCCGGTTCACATCCGGGTCGTTCGACGCCGCGCCGATGGCGCGAGCAATCGTCATGAACACGGTGATGTCGGAACAGATGGTGCCGGCCGGCGACCTCGCGCTGACCGCGCCGGGGGCGCCCGACGTCGAGACCGAGCGTCTGGGCGAGGGCACGGGCCGTCCCGCCCAGCAGCTCGTGACGTCTCAGGCACCCATTCAGACGTCGAGCCTTCGACTGTTCACCGTCGCCGCCGGCGAATGGCGCGAGTGGACACGCCGCTCCGATCTGGATTCGTCGGGGCGCGCCGACAGCCACTTCGTGGTCGATGCGATGACGGGTGTCGTGACTTTCGGCAGCGGCGATCGCGGGCGGACGGTGCCGCGCGGCGCCCTGGTCGTCGCCAGCTACCGGAGCACGAGAGCAGCGGAAGGCAACCTGCCTGCGGGCGCGATCGACCGCGTCGCGCCGAGCGGCGCACAATGTGGCGCTCGTTCCCGATCTGGCGACCGTCGTCGGCCAACTCCGGCGCGTGAGCAATCCGATCGCTGCGAGCGATGGCGCGGCAGCCGAGACGGTCGCCGAGGCGCAGGGACGCGTGCTCGAGGAAATGGAGCGGCCCCGTCGTGCGGTGACGCTCGCCGACTACGAGCAGCTTGCGAAGAGCACCCCAGGCGTCCGCCTTGCGCGCGTCGCCGCGCGCGCCTTGCTGCATCCGGCATTCCCGTGCCTCAAAGCGCCGGGATCAATCACCGTCATCGTGCTGCCGTATCTCCCCGTGGGCAGACCTGTGCCGAGCCGGGAACTGTTGCAGTCCGTGACGAGGCGCCTCAATCGGTTGCGGAGCATTGGCACACGCGTCGAGGTGACCGGTCCTCTCTACAAGGAAGTCGCGGTACGGGCGACGGTCGAATCGTGTGCAGGCGTCGGCGGCACTGCGCTGACGGCGCAAATCGCCGGGGCGTTGAACCAGTTTCTCGATCCGCTCACCGGCGGTCCGGACGGGACCGGCTGGCCGTTTGGCCGCGACGTCTACCGGTCCGAGATTCTGCAGGTCATCGACCGTACACCGGGAGTGGATCACGTCGAGTCGCTCGATCTGATTGCCGACGGCGGCACACCTCAGTGCGGCAACATCTGCATCGGCGCGATGGGACTCGTCGCGGTCGGCCAGCATCAGATCAGCGTGGTGAAGCATCGTGATGTTTCCTGATTCGACCGACTTCGAGCGACTGCGCTACCGCCAGGGTCAGCGGCTGCGCCGCCGCGACTTCCGCGACCAGGCCGCCATCGATGAGCAGCTGCGCTGGTGGCACAATCGCGCGCTGCACAATGCCTTCGGCATCGTCGATGGCCTGGCGGCCACGCTGACGACAGGGCTCGGACGATCCGCCGTGCGCCTCACGCGGGGCATCGCCTACGACTGCTTCGGCCGTGAACTCGTTCTCGCGCAGGATACGGTCATACCCGTCCCCGATGTCGACAGGAATCTGACGCTTGTGCTTCGATATCCGGATACGCCATCCGGCACGGCGAGCTCCAGCGGAGCGCGTGCGCCCTGCGCCAAGCCTGCGTGTCATCCGGAGCTCACCTGGAAAGCGACTGAAGGCCTCACGATCCGCGATGGAGTGGCCGTGTGCCGGCGCGCGTTTACCACGGCCGTCCGTATCGCCATGCCGCCCTCGGTGGTGGCTATCTTCAAGCCGATATCGCCGCGGTTCACGTTCGCGGATGGCGTCCTGACCCTTCAAGGGGTCATGCAGCCAGACGAGCGCGACGCGCTTCTGGACCTGCCGTTCGGGGACGAGGGCCTGAACGGCCTGAATCTGCGGGCGTACAGAGAAGCCATCTTCGAGCTGTTCGAGGCCTCGCAGATCGATTTTGCGGTCCCGAGAAGCCGGCTGCTGGCCCGCCCGCGAATCGCTACCGGCGCCACGGTTCCCGGCAGCACGGCGTGGCGGCTTTGGACTGCGGGTCCGCGCGTCACGACGATTGGGCTGCAGGTGGACGTCGACACGTCCTCTGCAGGGTTCATCCGTACACCCGTCTACGTCGCCTCGCTGCAGGGCCTGGCAGCGAGCGAGATCATCGGCTCGAGCCTGGCAACCGTTTTTCTCGAGCATGTCGACCGGACGTCGAGCAGCGGGTTCGTCTTTCGTTTCTATCTGCCCGCCTTCGTGCGAGGGTCGGCTGGCGGGGGCGGGTTGGCGATTTCGGTCCCGAGCGTTCCGAGTCTGGCCACTGCCGCGCGAAGGGCGAAGCTCTTCGTCCGCTGGTGGGCGGTCGAGGCCGGCTCTCAGGACTCAGGCGTTGTGGCTCAGTAACCGAGGCATATCCATGGGCGTTCTCGACGACACGCGATTCGTGGAGCGACTGCAGTTCTTCAACGGCCAGCGGCTGTTTGCGGCCGATCTCCAGGACATCGAAGCCTTCAACCGCGAGATGCGCTGGCTCCACAACCGGAGCTTGCACCAACCGGGGATCGGCAGCGGCTTCGCGGTGTATGGCAAGAAGGGCGACCGCACCGTCACGATCGGGCCCGGCTACGTCATCGACTCGCTCGGTCGCGAGATTGTGCTGACCGAAACGCCGGATCCGCTGCCCATACCTCCTGTCGCCGGCGAGAACGACGGACGCTCGGTTTTCTACGATCTCGCGGTCTCGTATCCGGACGATGACGACCTGGAGGAAGCGGAGTTTCGTGAAGGCGTGTGCGACACGCGAGGGGCCGTGCGATTGCGCGAAGAGCCGGTGCTCTGCTGGGTGCGGCTGCAGCGCGACGACCGCGGCAACCTCGAGGTCACGAGCGCCACGCTTCAGAAACGCATTCTCGACGGGCTGGCCATCGTCCTCGCGCGCACCGAGGTCCTGAACTGCCAGCTCGAGAGCGACATTTCCCTGGCCCAGCGCCGCAACGCGAGGCCGAGCCGCCAGCCTCAGATCGCGTGCGGGATTGAGTCGCCCGAGTGGGTCTTTCCGACCGAATCCGATGTGACATTCGACGACGAGGACGGAGAACCGGTCACCCGGATTGCCATCACGGCGGAGATTCGGACCGACGCGGCGGGCTTCGCCGCGACCCCCTGCTATTCGGCGCGCATTTCCGGCGACCGGGTCGTCTCCGCCGGCTCGGCTCAGACACAAGACGAGATCGTTGTCCTGCTCGATGCGATTGTGACCATTCTCCCAGGGGCCGGACCGAAGGGCTTCTCGATCCGGGCGCTCTTGATCGCGCAGCGAATATCAGGAGCGTTCTCGGTCACGATCAATCAGGCGCTCATCTCGCACTGGAAGGTCGAGTGGATCGGCGTGGAAGGATAGCGATGGACGGCGATTTCCTGTACTTGAACCGGGACAACCGCTGGGCGGACTTCTCGATGCGAGGCATCGAGGTCGGCGCCGACGGCGTTGCCAGACTCCTGTCCCGGCCTCTCCTCCGCGCGCCGATTGCCGACATGAGCGCGCTTCCGGATCCTGATGGACCGTGCGGCATCGCCGTCGGTCCGGACGGAGGCGTGTACTACGCCGATCCCCAGACGCATCGCGTGATGATGATCGCATCCTGCGATGCGAGCCGGACGCCGGTGCCCATCCTCGGCGGGGAAGGTTCGCAGCCGGGCGAGTTCATTCAGCCCCGCGGCGTGCTCTTTCACGCCGAACGCGATCGGTTGCTGGTCGCCGACAGCTTCAACCAGCGCGTTCAGCTCTTCGACGCGCGCACGTTTCAATTCGTCGGGGCGTGGAGCCGCGTCGACGGCGGGCCCCTCAGACAGCCGTGGTCCCTCGCGTCCGATCCGGCCGGCAGCGTCTACGTGCTGGAGCACGCTGCCCGTCGAATTCACAAGTTCGACATCTCCGGCACTCTGCTGCCCGCGTTCTCGCGCACGCTGTCGAGCGAGATCTACCTCGCCGAGCCGATTCAACTGGCCGTCGGCACGATCGCCGGCCTGACGGAAATCTTCATTCTCGACGCCCGCGCACGCAAGGTCGTCGTCGTCGATGCTGACGGTCACCATCGCCGGTCGTTCGCGCTGCAACTCGATCAGGAGAGCGATCTCCCGCGTCCCCTCGGGCTGGCGGTCGCCTCCCACACCGTGTACGTCGGCGATATCGGGCAACGCCAGATCTTCACCTACGGCCTCGACGGCACGTTTGCCGGAGCGGCGGTTGGATTCGAAGGACCGGTGGCCGGCCTCGCGGTCGGACCGCACGACGAATTGCTGGTTCATCTCGGCTCGAGCGCGGCACCCATCGCGCTCGACCGCAATGGAGGCTACGCCACCCATGGGTGCTTCTGGGGAGGTCCGTTCGAGAATCTGAGCGCCCGCAGCGAGCAGATGCACCGTTTGAGGCTCTCCGCCGGACCGCTCGTCGACGGCGCGCACCTTCGACTCCATCTGTCGACGTCACGCGACGGCGTGCCGCCCCCTGTCGATGTCTCGGGCGAAACGCCGTTCGGCGCGCCGGCCTGGGTCCCGCAACCGCTCGACGTGTCGGAATGCGTGTTCCCCGGATTGTCTCTCGACAAAGTCTGGGTCGGCGTGGAGTTGAGCAGTGAAGGGCTCACGACTCCTCTCGTCGAGCAGGCCCGCCTGGATTTCGATCACCAGGGCTACATCTCCTATCTGCCGGCCATCTATCGAGAGGAGCCGCAGTCGCGCCAGTTCCTGAAGCGGTTTCTCTCCCTGTTCGAGAGTCTCTTCGCCGATACCGAGTGGAAGATTGGCAGCCTTCCGGAAACGTACGACCCGCACGCGAGCCCCGCTGAGTTTCTCGCCTGGCTTGCCGGCTGGCTCGCGCTCGACTTGCAGGATGAGTGGCCCGAGGAGAAGCAGCGCGCCGCGATTGCGACGGCGTTCGAGCTTTACGCGAGCCGTGGCACACCGGACGGGTTGCGGCGTGCCCTCAAGTTCTTTGCCGGCGTGGATGCGCGCATCGATGAACCGGTCCGTCATGCGAGCTGCTGGGTCCTGCCGGCGAGCGACGCGGATGCCGCCGCGCAGGCACAGACGTCGATGCTGGGATTCACCACGATGCTCGCCGCCGCGGAGCCACAAGGCGCGGTTGCCGGTTCGACGGCGATCCTCGATCAGTCGCACCTGATCACGCAGGAGGAATTCGGGACGCCGCTGTTCGAGGACGTGGCCCACAAGTTCAGCGTCCAGCTCTATCGCGGACAGGCCTACAGCCAACGGACGCAACAGGACGTGACCGATGTGATCGAGCGCGAGAAGCCGGCGCACACGACCTTCCACGTGTGCGTCGTGGAGCCACGGATGCGGCTCGGGTTCCAGGCCAGGCTGGGCGTCGACACGATTGTCGCCGGACAGGCGCCGCCAGCGGCGCTCGGCCGGCAGGACGTGTTCGTGTCCGGCCTGACGCTCGGAGGGCCGCAGTCGAGTGCCGTCGGCAGGAGCACCGAGATCGGCCGGACCGCGCGGCTGGGCGATCGCTAGAGCACACATGAGCGTTTACCAATCGGAGGGCCTATGAAGGCGAGCCACACCGCAACGATGGAACCGGCCGAACTGCAGACACCCGTTCGCAACCGGTATTTCTACGGCAAGCTGCTCGACGTGTATCACTGCGAGCTCGAGACGAACTATCTCAACACGAAGCGCTGGCTGCTCAACCGGCTCGTCATCGGGTCCGGGGTCGTGTGCGGTCTGAACGTGGAGTGCGGTCAGGAGCCGAACAAGATCGTCATCACGCCGGGAGTCGCCATCGACCGATGGGGGCGCGAGATCGTCATTCCGAAGGAGACCGCGCCGATCACCATCCCGCCCGACGTCCTCTACGACGCGGCGCACTCGCGCGAGTACGAGCACGGCAAGAACGGGCCGAGCCTGCACGTACTCTTGTGCTACCACGAGTGCGACAGCGATCCCGTGCCGGTCCTTGCCGGCGACTGTGACAGCACCTCGAGCTGCGAGGCGGGCTCGATCCGCGAGCAGTACCGCATCGTGTTTCGGCAGGGCGGGCTGCCACCAATCCATCACGAGTGCCGGATTCCGGATGTGATCTCGGACGGCAGGATCGACCACTGCGCGCTCGCGCGCTGGATCAGCCGGCCGTGTCCGAAGCTGCCTGATGATCCCTGCATCCCGCTCGCGAACATCAAGCTCGCCGGCGAGGAAGGACACCACTGCCGGCGCGAGGACATCGACATCACGGTGCGGCGGATCGCCTACACGAACCGGCTGCTCTTCGACCTCTTGCTGTGCCAGGCGGAATGCTGCCATCACGGCGCAGAGTCGGAACATGGCTCGGGACAAGAAAATGAATGAGGTGCGCTATGAAGTCCGTGACTGAGCGAAGCCACGGGGAGTGCGATAGTGCCGTCCTCGAACGGCCTCGATACTATCCTCGCCAGATCATCACGCCCGGCGAGATGACGCTGGAGCAGACGTACTTTCGCGACCGCATGCGGCGGCACAATCGGCTCCTCCATGGCTGGGGCGTCGTGTGCGGCGCCGAGGTCTGCGCTCCGGCGCGGAAGAACGGCGCGGCGCCGGATCCCTGGACGATTACCGTGAAGCCCGGCTACGTCCTCGGACCGTACGGAGATGAAATCGTCATCGATTGCGCCCGGACCTGGGACGTGCGCACCGGTGGTCCGTCGGGCGTCACGGGAGAGCCGCCGCTCGATGGTCCCGATCCCTGGTGCAGCGTGATCGTGCAGGAACAGGAGGGCCCGGTCTACATCGCCGTCAAGTACAAGGAGATCCTGACCCGGCCCGTCCGCGTGGCGCCGGTCGGCTGCGGCTGCGACGAGAACCAGTGTGTGTACTCGCGCTGGCGTGACGGCTATGAGCTCGGCGCGCTGGCTGAACCGCCCGAGTCCCACATGCCGCCTCCTGGATCCGGCGATGGTCAGCAGTACACCGAGACGCCGGCCGCCGGCTCATCAACCACATGTCCGCAGTGTGCACCCTGTCCATCGGACCCGTGGGTCGTCCTGGCGCGGGTCGAGTTCGCTGACGACGGAACCGTCGTTTCTATAAGTAACTGCGGATATCGCCGCATAGTCGTGAGCCATGCGTCCGAGTGGAGAACATGTGAGGACGACCTGAGCCAGGCATCGTACAGTCCGGCGGCCGAGGCGCCTGCGTCCGCGCGGGTGGCCAACACACAGCCTGAGAAGGCACAGGCTGCCGCGCCGGCTCCTGCGAACCAGGCAGCAGCGGTGCAGGCGCCTGCCGAGGAAACGCCGGCGCCGGCCCCCGGCAGGGGACAGAGCCGCCGCCGCGGGCAATCAGGAAAACCCAGCGAGGGACAGCCTCGATAGGCGGCATCGATCGTCATCATCGACAGGTCACTCGACGAGTGCTTCGCGCACTCTGACCAGAGAAGGAGGTCGGCAATGAAGCCCATTCCCATTCCTGGCGCTTCGCAGGACGGGACGCGAAACCCGGTGCCGGGTGGCAGTGGTGCCGGGGCTGGCGGTCAACACGCGCATCCTGGCTCCCATACACACGGCGGATACGAGCCGCCGCCCGGGTATGCTCCACCACCGCAGACGGGATACGTTCCACGTCCGGAGACTGGCTACCCTCCACCACCGCAGACCGGATACGCTCCTCGTCCGGAGCCGGGAGGGTATGAACCTCGCCCTTCGTATCCGCGGCCCCCAAAACCGGGAGGGAGCTACGGCAGACCGCCGCAAGCGCCTCCGGACTACGGCGGTTACGGCGCCGGACCTGAGAAGCTGCCCCGCCCGGAGTACCCACCGGCGTATCCGCCAACAAGCCCATACGAGGCTCGAGATCCGTACGCGCCCAAGCCACCCACGTACGAAAAGCCCGGCTACGCACCGCGGCGGCCGAAGCCGGATCCGGAAGGGTACGGAGACGACTACGGCCCGGCCAAGGGCCGGCCGCGCCCGGCTCCCGGAAGTCAGTATCCTGTCAGGCCCGAGCCGCCGGTAAAACCGGAGCCCAAGTACCCAAGCCAGCCTGAATCAGGGTATCCACGGAAACCTGAATCGGGATACCCACAGAAGCCGGAGTCGGGATATCCACGGAAGCCGGAGTCGGGATATGCAGGGAAGCCCGAATCAGGGTACCCGCGGAAGCCCGAGCCAAGAGTACCCTCGCACACCCGAACCGGAGTATCCGCCGGCACCCGAGCCGGACTATCCACCCCCCGCGGAACAGGACTATCTACAGCAACCTCAACAACCTCGTCCGGGCGGGTATCGGCCGCCCACATATCCGGCGCCCGATCCGGGTGGGGAACACACGCCGCACGGCGACCATCCCCCTCACGACTACGTCGAACCAGAGGAACCCAGCGGCTACGAAGGCCAGGGCGGGGAACTGCCTGCCCAAGGAACGGCCGTCGTCGCCCGGCAGAATCAGAAGAACCTGACGCCGGAAGCTCGTCGTAAGCTGCTCGGTCGCATCCGGGACTACATCCGGAGCCCGGAAGACCCCGTCGGCTATCACCGGACCAACGGCCACGTGCACGGCACGCCGGGCTTTCTCCCCTGGCATCGGGCGTTTCTGCAGCGCTTCGAAGAATGGCAATTGACCCGCCTGCGCAACGCCAGCGATTTCATCCCGCTCGCGTTCTGGGATCCGAACGACCCCATGCCCATGGAGTACAGGCGGGAGAATCACAACGCCTCGATCCCGGCGATGCCGCTTCCACCTGAGCTCAGCATGGGTGGCGGTCTCGAAGGGCTTGGCTACGATGCCTTCTCACAGCTCGTCGAAGCCCATCACAACGAGGCGCACGACCTCATCGGCGGCGACATGGTCGATCCACGCGTGTCGCCGAGCGATCCGATCTTCTGGCTCTTGCACGCCTTCTACGACCACGTGTTCGCGACGTGGCAACAGTGGCAGGGCGAGGCCGCGATGTCGGCCAGATGAAACGACGGGACGGAGGCGAGATCACCGGATCCTCGCCTCCGCTCGAAGCCCGCTCGGGCAATCGACGGTCGCGCAGTGCTGACCTTGCCACGTGTCTGTTCTGTTCTCTGACCTCCTGCCTCCTGATATCCTGCTGTCCGCGTGACTGACACCCGATCCGCGGCGATGGCCGAACTGATGAATCGGCGCGACTGGCTGAAGACGGCGACCGGGCTGGTCGTCGGCTTCACCTTCAGCGGGCTGCCGGCGTTCGGCGAGCAGGCGGCGACCGGCGCGCTCGCCAGCGACGGTCGAACGCTCGATCCCAAGGAAGTCGACAGCGCCCTGTCGATCAATCCGGATGGCTCGGTCACGATCTACACGAGCAAGGTGGACGTCGGCACCGGCATGCGGATCGCGATGGCGCAGATGGCCGCCGAGGAGCTCGGCGTCGACACGGCGCGGATTACCGTGGTCGACGGCGACACCGCGCGATGTCCGAACACGGGCGGCACCGGTGGGAGCACGGGGCTCACACGCGGAGGCACGGCCGTTCGTCAAGCGGCGGCGACGGCGCGCCAGGCGCTCCTCGGTCTCGCGGCGGCGCAGCTGAAGCGTCCCGCCGCGGATCTGACCATCGTCGCCGGAGAGGTTCGGCCGGTAGCTGGTGGTCCCGGTGTCGGGATAGGCGCCTTGGTTGGCGGTCGACGCCTTGCCGTGCCCGTCGACGCCAAGGCGCCGCTTGTCTCTCCATCCCGATACGCACGCGTCGGACAGTCCCCGCCCAGGCCTGAGGTCCCCGCCAAGTGCACCGGGCGCTATCAGTTCATCCAGGACTTCACCGTTCCGGGCATGCTCCACGGCCGCGTCATCCGGCCGCCGGCGATGGGCGCGACGCTCGTGTCGGTCGATGAGGCCTCCATCGCGCGGATTCCCGGTGTCCGCGTGGTCCGCATCGAGAGCTTCCTCGCCGTCGTGGCGGAAGACGAGTGGGCGGCGGAGAGGGCCTCGCGCGCGCTCCGGGCGACGTGGACCGAGTGGCGCGGCCTTCCAGGTCACGACAACCTCGAGCGCTACCTTCGCGACGGTGTCGTCGAGCGCGATCAGGCAATCGTGAACCGTGGGCCGTCCGGCCCGATCGGCGACGGCGATCAGTCCGGCGCGGCGCTCGAGGCGGCGCTCGCGTCATCGACGACGAAGATGGCGGCGACCTACTTCTGGCCGTGTCAGAGCCACGCGTCGCTGGCGCCTTCCTGCGCTGTGGCTGACGTTCGCGGTGACGTCGCGACGATCTGGACTTCGTCACAGGTCACCTACGGACTGCGCGCCACGCTGTCGCGCGTCTTCGGACTCACGCCCGAGAAGATGCGCGTCGTCTTCATGGAAGGATCGGGATTGTACGGCACGAATGGCGCCGACCATGCCGCGGCGGACGCGCTGCTCGTCTCGAAGACCATCGGGAAGCCGGTGCGGGTGCAGTGGTCGCGACAGGACGAGCACGCGTGGGATCCGAAGGGCCCGCAGCAGTTGCTGGACCTGCGCGCGGGTCTCGATGCGTCGGGCCGGCTCGTCGCCTGGGACACGCAGATGTGGATTCCAGTGAATCGCCGCGGCGCGAGGATTCTGCTCGCGCCGCAGTCGGCCGGCATCCCCCAGGACAATGGGCGCGACGCCGCCGGGATCTTCGAGAACGGCGATCCGGCTTATGCCGCCGATCACGTCAGGGTGCTCGCGCACTGGATGCGCGACACGCCGCTCAACCCGTCCAACCTGCGCGCGCCCGGGAAGCCAGCGAACGTGTTCGCCGTCGAGAGCTTCGCCGACGAGATCGCCGTGTCACTCCGAGTCGACGCGGTCGAGTTCCGCTCGTCGCGTCTCACGGATCCCCGTGCGCTCGAGGTCCTGAAGAGCGCGTCGACGGCGTTCCGCTGGCAGTCGAGGCCATCCCCGAATCGGGCAGGTCCGACGGACGGCTTCCTCGTGGGGCGCGGCGTGGCTTACACGAGGTACAAGCAGGCGGAGAACTACATTGCGACGTTCCTGGAGGTAGCCGTGGATCCAGAGAGCGGCAGGATCGTGGTGCGGCGCGTCGTCTGCGCCCACGACTGCGGCCTCGTCGTGAACCCCGACGCGCTGCGGAACCAGATCGAGGGCGGGATCGTGCAGACGCTCAGCCGCGCGTTGCACGAAGAAGTGCAGTTCGATGAATCCCGTGTCACGAGCGTCGACTGGACGACCTATCCGATCCTGAAGTTCCCCGAAGCCCCATCGGTCGAGGTGATCCTGATCGAACGGCGCGACCAGCCGCTGTGGGGCGGGGGCGAAGCGTCGACGGTGACTGTGGCGGCGGCGCTGGGGAACGCCGTGTTCGACGCCACCGGCGTGCGGCTGCGCCGGGTGCCGTTCACCGCCGCGCGGGTGAAAGCGGCTCTCGCCGGTCGCGCGTGAAGGGCCGCTCTCTCCTCGAGGGTCAGATCTTGTATTTCAGCAAATGTTGAAATACAAGATTTGACCCCACCAAGGCCGATGACCCCACCAACGGCCGAAGCGCGCGCCCGGACGATCACGTCCGCGTCCCTGACCAAGGCGTGAGGATCTCCCCGCAGGAGAAAGCACGCGAACGCAGAGTGGACGCCTCCCGCCATTGCCACAGCGGCGAGAACGGCGACTCGGAGCGTCATCCGGCACCTCTTTCCAGAGTTCAACGCACGGCGCGGGAGCTATCCGAACGACGCAGGCTCCGCCACGGCTCGTCGTCGTAGCAGTCGATCAGGAACGGGCCCTTCGCTTTGGCTGGCGACAGGATCGCCAGGAAGGTCATCGGTTTCGAAGACGAGTTGAAAATCGCGTGCACCACCTTCTTCGGGATGAACGCGCATTCGCCCGCCTTCAGTTTCTGTTTCTTCCGGTCCACCCACTGCTCCGCCACGCCGTCGACTATGTAGATGATCTCCTCGCGCGTCGGATGGTAGTGGAAACGGTGACCGGTGCCCGGCCGCATCGTGACGCGCACGAGTGTCAGCAGCTTCGTTCCGGTCAGCGCCGGTTCCGACAGCCACCAGTGCTTGCCCCACGGGGCGAGCTCCACGCGCGCGCTTTGCGATGTCACGAAACGAAGCGCCGCCTTTGCGGTCATCTGACGTCTCCCTTCGCCGGTCTGCGGATGTTCTTGAACGTCCGGATCTGGTCGGCAATCGCCCGTTCGGCCGGCAGGCGCTCCACGGAGCTGGCGCCGTAGAAACCGTCGACGCCGCGGCAGTTCGTGATGATGTACTCCGCATCTGGCGGCTCCGAGATGGGCCCGCCGTGGCAGATCACCAGCACGTCGGGGTTCACGCCCCGCGCCGCATCCGCGATGTCCTGGATCCGCGTGACGCAGTCGTCCAGCGTCTTCGAGCTCTTCGCGCCAATCGAACCGCCTGTCGTGACGCCCATGTGCGCGACGATGAGATCGGCGCCGGCGCCGGCCATGCGCTCGGCCTCCGACGGATTGAAGACGTAGGGCGTCGTCAGCATGTCGCGCTCGCGCGCGAGGCGGATGATGTCCACTTCGAGCTGGTAGCTCATCCCGGTTTCTTCGAAAGCCTGGCGCATGTCGCCGTCGAAGAGCCCGACGGTAGGGAAGTTCTGGATGCCGGCGAAGCCGAGCGCGCGAAGCTCGTCGAGGAAGAGCTTCGGGATGATGAACGGGTCTGTCCCGTTGACGCCCGCGAGGACCGGCGTCTGCTTCACGACGGGAAGGACCTCGTACGCCATCTCCTTGACGATCTGGTTTGCGTTCCCGTACGCGAGAAGGCCGGCGGAGCTCCCGCGGCCGGCCATGCGGTAGCGGCCCGAGTTGTAGACGATCAGCAAATCGATGCCGCCGGCTTCTTCGCTCTTCGCGGAGAGGCCGGTGCCCGCGCCGCCCCCGATAATCGGCTCGCCGCGGGCGATCTGCTCGCGGAATCGCTTGAGAATGCCCTGCCTGGAGTTGTCGACGGCCACGAAGTTCCCCCTCTGCTAGTCGAGTCCATGTGACGCGCCTACGGCGAAGTCACGATGCCACACGATGACACGATGGGCACGATGAGGAAAACTCAAAAGACATCGTGTCCTTCGTGTCATCGTGGACATCGTGCCGAGTGCCGTCGGCCCCGTGCAGCTTCTCAGGAGACCGAGTCGGCACGCTTCATCAATTGGAGCAACTTGCGCGCCGCTGCCTCCGCAAACTCCGGATCGTTGATGTGAAGATCGAGCTCCGCGACCTCTACGCCGCCGAGGCCGCGCCGGATCGCGTCGTGGAGCGCCCGCCGCGCGATCGGATCATCGAACGGCTGTCCCTCCTTGTCGATCGCCGACACGCCGCGTGCGGGGAGAAGGACCGACACCGGCCCCCTCGCCGCAGACAGTTTCCGCGCGATGTCGGCCCCGATCAGGGCGTTCTCCTCTGGCGTCGTGCGCATCAGCGTGACGTTCGCGTTGTGCGTGTAGAAGGTCCGATCCTTGAACTTCGCGGGGACCGACTCCGGCGCGTAGAAGTTGACCATGTCGAGCGCACCGGTGGACACCACTTGAGGAATGCCGGCCTTGCCGGCCGCCGTGAGACGCCCGGGCCCGGCGCTGAGGAAGCCTCCGACGTGCTCGTCTGCGAGCTCGGTCGTCGTGACGTCGAGCACGCCGGCAACGAGGCCTTCGCCGATGAGCGACTCCATGGCCTGGCCACCGTTGCCGGTGGCGTGGAAGACCAGGACCTCGCACCCCGCGCGCTCGAGCGTCGCGCGCGCGCGCTCGACGCACGGAGTCGTGACGCCGAACATCGTGGCAGCGACCAGTGGTCTGTCATCAGCCTCGGGCGCGGGCGCGGGCCGGGTCACGAGGCCGGCCATCGCCCGCGCGGCTTGCGAGAGCACCGGCCGGCTCACCCGGTTGATCCCCGCGATGTCGACGACCGAGTTGAGCATGAAGATGTCTTTGTCGCCGACGAACTGCCGGACCATGCCCGAGGCGAGCGTGCTCAGCATGACCTTCGGCACGCCGAGCGGCAGGGTCTTCATCGCTGCTGTGCCGATCGTTGTTCCCGCCGAGCCGCCCAGGGCCAGGACGCCGGACACCTCGCCCCGCGCGTGCGCCTCGCGCGTGAGCCGCGCCGCGCCTTCTGCGGCCTTCGTCACCGCCTGGCCGCGGTCGGCTTTCTTCCGCACCGCCTCGAGCGTTGTGCCCGCAAGCTCGAAGATGCGCTCCCTCGGGACCTCGGCGGCAACTGTCGGGCTGCCGAGGGCGCCGACGTCCACGAGCGTCACCGGGATGCCCCACGAGGTCAGCAGGTCGCGGATGTAGGCGGCCTCGCGGCCCTTGGTGTCGAGCGTGGCAAAGAGAAAGACCGTGGGCACGGCGAGGCTCACTATATCCAATAACAACCGATGTGGAACCGGTTTGACCACAGGTCGTGCTGCTCGGTATAGTCCGATGTCAAAAGGGTGACCATGAACCGCTCTGTCCTCCCAGTCGCGCTGGTGAGCTCGGTGATCGCTTCCATGATCATGTCGGGGATCATGCCGGGCATCATGTCGGGCCACGTTTTCTCGCCAACCCACGTCGGCGCTGCCGCGCAGGAGCCGCTGCGGGTGTTCATACGCTCGGGGCCCAAGTCGCATGGGCCCGGCGCGCACGACTATCCGAGGTACCTCAAGGAGTGGGTGCCGCTGCTCAACGAGCGCGGCGCGAGAGCGACCGGTGCGGAGACGTTTCCCACGAAGGCGCAGCTCGACGAGACCGACGTTCTCATCCTCCACAAGCAGGAAGCGGGCAACGTCGAAGAGGCGGACCGGAAGAATCTGAACGAGTATCTCGCGCGCGGCGGCGGCCTCGTCGTGATTCACGCCGGCCTCGTCTCACGTGACCCTGACTGGTTCAAGACGATCGTCGGCGGCTCGTGGCGGAACGGCACCGCGAAGTGGCTCGAGGGGCCGATGCAGCTCTACTTCACCGACCGTGACAGCCCGATTTCGAACGGGGCGTCGAACTGGGAAATGGACGATGAGATTTACTACGACCTGGAGATGATGCCCGAGGCCCGCATCCTCGCATCGGCCTATACGCCCAAAGCCGCCGGTGCGCGCAACGCCAACTTCGAGCGGCGCGCCGCGGAGCTGACGGGCGGCGGCAAGAAGGTGGGCGTCTACGACATCCAGCCGCAGATGTGGACGTACGAGCGCACCGTCGACGGCGGCCGCGTGCCCTACCGCGCCTTCGCCTCGATTCCCGGGCATCTCTACGAGAACTTCAACCGCTCGAACTACCGGACGATCCTGCTGCGCGGTATCGCGTGGGCCGGCAGGCGGGCCAATGTCGACGAGCTCGTGAAGAAGGAGGAGCTCGGAGATGCCCTCCGTTATCCCGAAGGTGGGCCGACCGCCCCGGCGAAGGCCGCCGCGAAGATCGAGGTGCACCCCGAGTTCGATCTGACGCTCGTCGCCGCCGAACCTCTGATCGCCAAGGCGATGAACATCGACTGGGACGAGAAAGGCCGGCTGTGGGTCTCGGAAACGCCCGAGTATCCCAACGGCCGGCGTGTGCCGAACGTGCCACCCGGGAGGGACACCAGTTCCCTCAAGCCTGCCCGGCAGGCTCGCGACCCGGAGGACACCATCTCGATTCTGTCCGACAGCAACGGCGACGGCGTGATGGATTGCAAGCACGTCTTTGCCGACAAGCTCGAGCTCGTGACCGGGTTCGTGTTCTACAAGGCCGGCGTCATCGCCTCGACGTCACCCGACATCTGGTACCTCGAGGACACCAACGGCGACGAGGTCGCCGACAAGCGCGCGAAGCTCTACACGGGTCTTGGCACCTTCGACACGCACGCCGTCATCAACAATCTTCGCTGGGGTCTCGACGGCTGGGTCTATGCCACGCACGGTTACAGCGTCGGCGCGGTCACCTCACCGGATGGAACGAAGGCCTTCGGCCGCGACGGGAGCGGCGTCGTGCGCTTCAAGCCGGACGGGAGCGCCTTCGAGCAGTACAGCAGCCGCGGCGGCAACACCTGGGGCCTCGACATCACCTGGGACGGTCAGGTGTTCTGGACGCAGCCGACGAGCGGTACGGTGTTCTTCCACACCGTGCTGCCCGAATCGGTCCTCGCGAAAGGCAAGCTTCCGGCGGCGACTTCGTGGAAAGGCATGATCACGGGGAAGGCCACGTATCCGCGGATGTCGCGGCCCGAGCAGGCCTACGTTCAGATTGATCTGGTCGGCCAGTTCACCGCCGCGGCTGGATGCGCGATCTACGACGGTGGCGCGTGGCCGGCCCGGTGGCGCTACAGCTACTTCACCGGCGAGCCGACGCTGAACATCGTGCACCACGAGTTCGTGAAGCCGGACGGCGTGAGCTACACGACCGAGAAGGAAGCAGGCCGCGAGCAGACCGAGTTCATGCGCAGCGGCGACATGTGGTTCCGCCCCGTCGAGACGCGCATCGGTCCGGACGGCGCGCTCTACGTCGTCGACTTCTACAACCAGGCCGTCATCCACAACGACACGCGCGGGCCACAGCACGGCCCCGCCAACGCTGCCGTCCGCCCCGACCGCGACCACTACTTCGGCCGGATCTGGCGCGTGCAGCACAAGCAGGCGACAAAGCTCGACGTGCCGGCATTGAACCGCACCGACGTCGCCGGGCTGATTCGCGCGATCGAGACGAGCCCGAATGCGCTCGTCCGGCAGACCGCCTGGCGGCTCGCGCAGGAGAACCACGCCTCGGACGCGCGGCTGGCGAAGATCAAGAAGCCGATGGGGAGCAGCGCCCTCGCGCTCTACGAGCGGGCGCGCGGCGCAACGACCGCAGCCGAGCGCAAAGCCATGCTCGACGCCTTCGCGAAGGCGACCGACACCTGGACGCAATCGGCCATCGTCGCGGCGGCGACCGAGCAGGTGCCGAACTACGTCGTGAGCGCGCTCGCCTACGAACGTCCGCAGGCGCTGACCGATCTCGTCGCCGGCTTCATGCCCGCCGCCACGCCGGCCACTGCCGGCCGGTTGCTCGTCTCGGCCGCGGGCGCCGGCCCTCAGGCCTCAGCTCTCAAGGCGACGGTCGTCCGAGGGATCGCCCGGATGGATGTGGGAACGATCGCCATGGACGCGGCGACGGCCGCGGCCCTGCAGAAGCTGCTCGACGATCCGGCGACGACGGCGGCGGCGCTTCCGATCGTTGCGAAGTGGGACAAGGCGGGGGCGTTCAGCGCCAGCGCCGAGCGTTACGGACGCGCCCTGCTCGCCGAGCTCGGCGACGCCAAGACGAGCGACGATCGCCGGGCCGAGCTCGCCGCGAGCCTCCTGGCCGTTCCCCAGCGTCGAGCCGAAGCCCTGAAGACGATCGCGCCGATACTCGCTGATGCAGGGGTGTCGGACGCGCTGAAGGGCCGCATCATCGCGACGCTGGGCGAGAGTGCCGGCAGCGATGTCGACACCGTGATGGTCGCGGCGTTCGCGCGCACGCGCTCGACGCTGCTCTTCGATCAGATCTTGAGGCGTCCGGACGCATCGGTGGCCTTGCTCGCCGCGCTCAAGGACGGCTCGGTCACACCCGCGACCCTCGGGCCGGCGAATGTCGCGCGACTGCGCGCGCATCCGAGCCGGCCGGTGGCGCGCCAGGCGGCGGCGCTCCTCGATACGCTCAGCCCGGCGGGGAAGGCGAAGAGCGAGATCATCGCCGCGCTCACGCCTGAGGTCGAGAAGCCAGGCGATGTCGAGAAAGGCAAAGCGCTCTTCACCGGCACGTGTGCGAGCTGCCACAAGCTCGGCGCCATCGGCAAGAGTGAAGTCGGACCGCCGCTGAACGGCATGGGCGCGCACGGCCGCGCCGGGCTCCTGAGCCAGATCATCGACCCGAACCGCGAGGTCGACCCGAGCTTCTGGCAGTGGAACGTGACGACGAAGAAGGGCGAGACGCTCGCCGGCGTGATCGCGAGTGAGAACGCGTCCAGCCTCACGCTTCGCAACACGAACGGAGACGTCGAGATCAAGAAGGAAGAGATCGCGACGCGCGAGAACACACGCCTCTCGCTCATGCCCGAAGGCCTCGAGGCGATTGGCGCCGAGGCGCTGCGCGACATTCTCACGTTCATCGTGTCGAGTGGGGCGGGCGACGAGCAGAAGTTCCGCATCATCGACCTGCGCGAGGCGTATACCGCCGACAGCCGTCGCGGCCTGCGCCGCGAAGACGAGCGCGACGAGACCGTGACGCTGCATCGGTTCGGCGATGTGTCGGTTGCCGGCGTTCCGTTCTTCGTCATGGACCCGGTGCGATCGCTGAACGGGGCGAACCTCGTCGCCCTCAAGGGCGGGCCTGGGAGCGCGAACCTCTCCGAAGAGTTCCCCCGGCGCGTCGAGATTCCGACGGCCGTCACCGCGGCGAGCCTGCACTTCCTGGGCGGGGTCGGCGGGTGGGCGTGGCCGACGGGTGGTGATGGGACCCGCGGCACTGCGGCGATGAAGGTCGTAGTCTCCTTCGCCGACGGTACGACGGAGGAGCACGTGCTCAAGAACGGCGAGCACTTCGCCGACACGTTCGGCCGGGCCGACGTGCCGCTCAGCAGCGACGCCGGCGATTTCACCCGCCGCGGCCAGTTGCGATACTTCGCGCTGAATCTCGGCAAGAAGGGGACGCTGTCGAAGATCGTGCTCGAGAGTCTCGACAACGACATCGTCCCGGTGACTGTTGCCATCACGGCCAGCACCGAGCCGGCGGCCGTGAAGTCGTCTTCTTCTGCGCCGGCCCCGTCGACAGGCTCGGGGCAGTCCCTTTCGACAGGCACAGGTCAGACTCCGGCGACAGGTGCAGCGCAGGCCCCGGCGGCACCCGCGGGTGACCGGCCGAAGGCGGGCGGACGCGGCGATGCTCCCCTGCCGGAAACGAAGCCGATCGTCTGGGCGCCCGGGAAGACGAAGGTCCTCATCATCGGCGGCGGCAAAGACCACAACTTCGGGCAGTTCTTCGAGGTGACGGACTCTGCGACGCTCAGCGCCGCCGGCTTCAGCGTGAACTACACCGAGGATCGGGATCAGGCCGCGGCCGAGATTGGCAAGGCTGATGTGGCGGTCGTCAGCGTCAACCGGCAGTTCTTCGACACACCCGAGTATCGCAAGGCGCTCTTCGATTTCGCCGCCGCAGGCAAGGGGCTCGTGATGCTGCATCCCGGTACGTGGTACGGCTATCCGCAGTGGCCGGAGCTGAACGCCACGATCGTCGGCGGCGGCGCGCGCGGACACGATCGCATCGCTGCGTACTCGGTCAACGCGGTGAAGCCCGATCATCCGATCATGAAGGGCGTGCCGGCGTCGTTCACGGTCGAGGACGAGCTCTACTACCTGAACGCGGAGGCGGACAAGGTTCCGCAGGGCACGTCCGCGATCGAAGTTCTTGCCGAGACCTCGCCGAGCGTGAAGTTCATGAAGCCGCACCCCGCGGTCTGGGTCACGAGCCACCCTACAGCGCGTATCGTCGGCATCACGCTCGGCCACGACCAGCGCGTGCACGATCTCGAACCATTCAAGACGCTGCTCGTCAACGCCGTGCGGTGGGCCGGCCGCTCGAAGCCGTGAAGCCGCGAGCGCATCGTGATCTGGTTGGTCAGTCGCGGGCCTTGTGCGACGACTCGATCAATACCAGGCCGCTCTCGATTCCACCGGGCAGTTTCAGAATGCCGGCGAACGCACCGAGGTCGTAGCCGTCCTGCAGGCGGCCGGTGACATTCACGCGCGCGCCTTTGCGGGGCGCGCCGCTCGACGTCACGACCCACAGGTCCTGTTCGCGATCGACAATCCGATACGCCCCACGCCCGGCGACGGACACGCTCTGATCGACAGTGCCCTGCACGGTGACGGTTTGATTGCGGTACTTCGCGGGGTCGGCCCGTAGCTGGTTGATGGTCGTGGCGCCACAGCCAGCCGCCATCACTGTGAGGCCGATTGTCAGTGCGGCGACACCAATGCGATTCGTAGACGCCATTGCAAGGTCTCCTAACGGAATCTCATCACCAATCAGTTCAGCGGCACCGAAGATGACACTCCCGACCGCAAGAACCGTGCCGTAAACCGCCGGGGACACTCAAGGTTGAGTGTCCCCGAACGCGCGGATGCGTTGAACCGTGAGACTGGCAATGGCTCAGTTGGCGTGCCGCCGAGGATCGCGCCCTATTCGTCGAGCGGCACCGCGGTGTACCCCTCGCCTTCCACGACCGCCGCAGCGTCGTGACGACCAGCAGCGAAGTCACGAGCAGGATCGCTGCTGACAGCGGTCGGGTCACGAAGATGGACACCGACCCGTCAGACAGGATGAGCGACTGTTTGAGCGAGGTCTCGAGTGTCGGCGTCAGCACCGACGCCAGGACGATCGGGGCAAGGGGAAAACCGGTCTTCCGCAGCGCGTAGCCGATGATCCCGAACAGCACCGCCATCCAGACATCGAACAGCAGATAGCGAACACTGTAGGCCCCGATCACCGAGCACAACAGGATGATCGGACCCAGGATGGGGAACGGAATCAACGCGATGCGCGCCCACAGACCGACGAGCGGCAGGTTGAGCGCGAGCAGGATGACATTCCCGACATACATGCTGGCAATCACCGTCCACACAAACTGTGGATTCTCCTGGAACAGGCGCGGGCCCGGCTGAAGCCCGAACATCAGCAGCGCCCCCAGGAGAACCGCGAGTGGTGGACTGGACGGCACACCGAACGCGAACAACGGCACGAAGCCGCCGCTGCAGGTCGCATTGTTGGCGCCTTCCGCGGCGACCACACCCTGCATCGCACCGCGGCCGAATCGCGACGGGTCCTTTGCCAGGCGCTTCTCGACGTCGTAGGCGATGAATGTGGTGACGGCGGGGCTGAACCCCGGCAACAGGCCCAGCGCGAACCCGATGCCGGACGCGCGCACCATCGTCCCCATGCAATCCCGAAGATCCTCGCGCGTGGGAAGCCAGGTCCCGAGTCTCCTGGTCTCGTAGATATACCGGGCCGACTGTTCGACGTTGAGGAGCAGCTCGCTGATGGCAAACAGGCCGATGACAACGCTGACGAAGTTGATCCCGGCCATGAGCGTTACGGATCCAAACGTCAGCCGCCGCAAGCCGGTGACGGGATCGAGGCCGATCGTCGCCGCCAGGATACCGACGGCCAGCGCGACCGCACCCTTGAGCAGCGCCCGCTCCGACAGGCTGACGGCCAGGATCAGCGACATCGCCATCAGCGCGAAGTATTCGGGCGGTCCGAAGGCCAGCGCGACGCCGGCCAGGAGCGGCGCACAGACAGTGAGGCCGATGAGGCTGAGCGTCCCGGCCACGAAAGAAGAAATCGCCGCCATCCCCAGCGCCGCCCCGGCCCTCCCTTGCTTTGCCAGCTCGTATCCATCGATGGCAGTGGGCACCGACGAGGCTTCGCCCGGGATGTTGACGACGATCGCCGTCGTCGATCCGCCGTACATGGCGCCGTAGTAGACGGCAGCCATCATGATGACGGCGGACGTCGGCGGGAGCCCGATGGTCACCGGCAGGAGAATCGCGATGCCTGATGTAGGACCGATCCCCGGGAGGACGCCGATGAGCGTCCCGACAAGACACCCGATGAGCGCATACACCAGGTTCTCCGGGGTGACCGCCTGTGCGAAGCCGTGCGCGAGGAGATCGAGCGACACAGACATGTGCGGGGCGGTCTCTCGATCAGCGTTCGAAGAAACCCGCCGGGAACGTCAGTCCCAGCGCGCGCATGAAGAGGAGGTAGAGGACAGCTGTGGAGACGAGCCCCGCCGCGACCGGAATGGGCCAGCGATAGTCGCCCAGGTACCACACCTCGAACGCGACGACCAGGAATGTCGAGATGGGCATACCAAGTACTCCAATGGACAGCACGTACCCCGCGACGCTTGCCAGCATGATGGCGACGCGGATGGCTCCGTGCCGCGTCGGCCATTCGACATTCAGATGCGCCGGCGTTCGTAAGGCGGCGAGGGCGAGCGCTCCGCCCGCCACGAGGACCAGCCACCCGACGAGCGAGGGAAACAGCTTGGGCTGAAACTGCGCCGCGAGTCCGACGCGCATCTGACTCACACCGATGAGGACGGCCAGGCCGAGCAGGCAGAGAGTGCCGGCCGCGACAAGATCCGCCAGGCGAAGAGAGCGCCATCTCATTTCAGGAGCTGCTTGTAGTATTCCGTTCGCACTGCGATGTAATCCGAGGATTCCTGACTCCCCATCGCGATCGGTACAAACCCGTCGCGCAGCTGCGCAGTCTGGATGTCCGGGTTGTTGGCGATCTGCAGGAAGACCGTTTCGAGCTTCCTGACGACCGCATCAGGTGTTCCCCTGGGCACGGCGACTCCGCGATCCACGGCGTCCACGAGATCGAACCCGAGCTCTCGAAACGTTGGTACATCCGGGAAGGCGGGAAAACGTGCCTCGGTGGCGATCGCCAGGATCCGCATGCGGTCGCGGAACTTGGTCAGGTCGTCCGAAAACGCGAAGTTCGCCGTGGTGTGCCCGCCGAGGAATGCCGTGATGGCCGAGGCGCTACCGGAGAAGGGCACGTAGGTCGTCCGAGCCCCGGTCAGCCGATCCAGATGCACGGCAGCCAGGTGCGGGGGCGTGAACGTTCCCGAGCCGCCAATGGACATCGTTCCCGGGTTCGCTTTCGCGGTCCTCACGAAGGCATCGAGTGTCTTGTATGGACTGTCCACTGATACGGCGAGCGCGATCGGCGTGCGCTGGAAAAGGACGACCGGGTGGAGCTGATTCGTTTCGTAACCGGTGTCCTGCTGAAGGGGTTGCAGGATCACGTGCGGTATGTTGATCCCCACCAGGAGATACCCGTCAGGCCTGGACCGCGCGACCTCGGACCACGCGAGGGCCCCGCCACCGCCCACCTTGTAGTCGATGACCACCGTGCGCCCAAGGTATTGCTGGAGGAGCGGCTGCTGGCGCCGCGCCTCGCGGTCGGATTGGCCGCCCGGATCGAACCCGATGAGGTAGGTGAGGCTGCGGTTCGGATAACTTGCCGTACCACCACTGCGGCACGCCGCCAACATCAGAAGGACGATTATCCCCACGACTGCGCGCATGCGAGCTCGGCGAATCGTATCTCACAATGGAGACGCATTCACCCCGCTCGGTCTTTCTCGCGCGGCGTCGCAGAACCGTTTCTAGTCGTTCCTCAACGCGACCATCGGATCGACGCCCGCGGCGCGGGTGGCAGGGAGGTAGGCCGCGACCGCGGCGACGGCCATCAGCACCAGCACCGCACCCACCATCGTGACCGGGTCAGTAGTGCGCAACCCGAAGAGCAGGCCGGACACCTGGCTCGAGACCAGGCGCCCGGTCATCAGCGCGCAAGGCACGCCGATCGCAAGGCCGATGAAAACGAGGACCATCGCCTCTCGCATGATCATCCGCACCACGTTCGGCCTCGCCGCCCCGAGGGCCATGCGAAGTCCCATCTCGCTGGTCCTCTGCACGACCGAGAAGGCCATGAGGCCGTAGAGCCCGACAGCGGCCAGCAGCAGCGCGAGAAGGCCGAAGATCGTCGACAGGGAGGCGACTAGACGTTCACGGCTCAGCAGTCCATTCATCTGATCGGCCAGCGTCTGGATGGCGAAGAGCGGCATGTCCTTGTCGATGTGCTGCACCTCCTCCCTGATCCTGGAGATCACGCCAGGTGCAGTGCCCGTGACGCGGACGTGGAGCGTCATCTGACCGCGGCCGGTATTGGTCTGAAGAAACGGTTGGTACATCAGGGGAGGAGTGTCTGCCTTGAGGCTGGCGTACCTGGTGTCGTTCACGACGCCGATGATTTCCCGAGTCCGGTCTCCACCCTCGATGGAGATCCGCCTGCCGATCGGGTTTTCGCCGCCCATGATCTGCCGCACGAACGCCTCGTTGACCACGCCCACGAGCGGCGAGCTCGCGTCGAGGTCGCGTTCCGAGAAGTCGCGCCCCGCCCGCAATGCGATGTCCATCGTCGCAAAGTAGTTCGGGTAAACCATCATCTGCGGAACGCGCTGAACTGTGCCGTCGGGGAGCCGGAGCGGGCCTGCGTATCCAATGCGGCTGGTCGGACTGAAGTGAGCGAGGCTGGCGGCGCGCACTCCGGGTATGGACTCGACCCGCTGAAGCAGATCGCGATAGGTCCGATCGAGCCGCTCGGACGCGCCTGGGACACCGCGCTGGTCGCTGCCGCGTGGCTCGACCCGGACCATGAGCACGGTATCCCGATCGAAACCGGCATCCTGTCCGTCGAGCGCCCGCAGGCTGCGCACGAACAAGCCCGCCCCGAACAGGAGAAGGAGGCAGAGCGCCACCTGCGATACGACAAGAATCTTCCCGGGACCGAGCCAGTGACTTCCGCCAATCGAGCCGCGTGCCTGGCCCTTGATGCCCGAGACCACGTCTACTCGCGACGCCCGCAGGGCGGGTACGAGACCACACAAGACACCGGTGAGAATGGAGACGACGGCGGTGAACGCCAGGATCCTCGCGTCAGGTTCGAGATGCAGGACGATGGGTGTCCGGCCCGACGACATGAAGGTTACGAGCAGCCCCGTCGCCCAGCGCGCGAGCAGGAGGCCGGCGAAGCCCCCGAGGGTGGCGAGAATCACGTTCTCGACGAGCAGCTGGCGGACGAGCCGCCAGCGACCCGCGCCGAGCGCGAGGCGCATCGAGAATTCCGGCAATCGCGATGCCGCGCGGGCGAGCACCAGGCTGGCGACATTGGCGCAGGCAATCAGGAGGACGACCCCGACGACGGCCATCAGGATGAGGAGCGGCTGCGAGAACTGCTGGCGCAGGCTCGAAATCCCGGTGGCCGCTGGGCCGAGCCCCAGCCGCTCGGGGATGAGTTGGGGGTGCTCGCCACGATTGGCCGGCTTCGTATACATGGGCAGGAGCACGTCCAGGCCGGCCACGATCGCTTGCGCCTGTGGTGCCGTGTATTCGGGTTTCATTCGTCCGACAACGGTGAGCCAGAACGTTCGCGCTATCGACTCGCCGCCGAGCCAGTTCTCGGCGGCCGGCATGACGGTCGGCTGCATCATGGTCGGCACCCAGATATCCGGCGCCCGTCCGACCTCGAGCCCGAAGAATTCGCGCGGGGCGACGCCGATGATTGTGAACGGCGTTCCCGAGAGATGGATCGTCCGGCCGATGACCGATGGTTCGAGTCCGAATCGCCTCTCCCATACCCGTGACTGATGACGGCAACCGGATGGCCAGTCGGGTTCACGTCGTCACTGGGGGCAATCGTGCGCCCGGCCATTGCGTTGACGCCGAGGAGCTGGAAGTAGCTTCCGGAGACCAGCTGTCCTTCGGCTGTTGGTTCGACGCTGCCATCGACGCTGACGTTGAGTCTGGCGGTGCCGTAGGCGGCTACGTCGACGAACACCGGGTTCGCGGCGCGCAGCCGTTTGAATTCCGGATACTCGAACCCGCGAGTGCCCCCATCGGTCTGCTGGGGAAACACCAGCTGCAGCCCGGCTGGATCATCGATCGGCAGCATGCGGAGCAGGACCGCATCGATGAGGCTGAAGATTGCGGTGTTGGCGCCGATGCCCAGCGCCAGCGAGATGACGACGACCGCTGCAAAACCTGGCTTCCGGCGAAGCTGTCGCAGACCGTAGTGCACGTCCTGGACCGTTGCTTCCAGCGCGGCGACGCCACGAGAATCGCGGCATTCCTCCTTGACCTGCTCGACGCCGCCTATCGCGAGCCGGGCCCGCCGCAGGGCCTCGTCTCGCGGCACGCCGGCGGCGACGAGTTTCGCGGCCTGTTGTTCACAGTGGAACTGCAGCTCCGCGGCGAGCTCTTTCTCCATCGACTGGCGACGGAGGATCGCTCGCAGCCGGTATTTGAGGTCGCTGAACATGGTCGACATGCTCGGCATGGTGCCTCCTCAGGCGATGTCCAGTATCTGGCCGATGGTCAGCGAGAGCGTCCGCCATGCGGCGGTCTCGGTCTCGAGCTGCTTGCGGCCCGCGCGCGTCAGCTCGTAGTACTTGGCATTGCGGTTGTTGTCGGACGGGGCCCACTCGGCCTTGATCCAGCCTCGACGCTCGAGCCGGTGCAGGGCGGGATAGAGCGATCCCTGCTGGACCTGCACGGCTCCCGTCGAGACCTGGCCCAGTCGCTCGGAGATAGCCCATCCGTGCTGAGGACCGAGTGACAGGACCTTGAGGATGAGCAGATCGAGCGTGCCCTGCGGCAGAACTATCCGTTTTTCAACCATGCAGCCACTTCCCCTGACGCTTCGACAGGAAGATACACCGTCTTTTGTCGAAGCGCAAGGGGAGACGTGAAAGTCTGCGAAAAGAAGGACTTCGGCTGATCTATCTCTCTCGACGCCCGGCTCAGCAATGTCGAGGCCGAGCTGGAAAACACGAGCGTTGCGTGTGTAGAAACGCGCCGGCTGTAATGCAATCCGACGGTTGAGCAGCGACCTCTTGTTGAAAGTGCGCTGCTTGAGCGGGTCTGCGCTTGGCGGCCTCATTGCAGCAACATGGCACGAAGGGTTCGCGGCCTGGCTGCTCAAACCCCTGGTCAGTAGAGGGACCTCCTGACCTCAACACTGAACGCCTCGGGGGTGAAGGCGTTTGATGTCGAAGCAGCGGGCGGCCGCGAACCCTGTCGTCTCTCTCCTCGCGGGTCGCACGCTCGCACTGAAGTCACATTTCAGCGGAGGAGTGCCCGGACGCGGTCGACGAGCGGAATGCCACGTCCCCGCACCTATTCTGCCGGTCTGAGGACGCGGGACATCGCGTTCGACAACTGGTCCCACTTCGACTGCTCGGCCACGAGTTGCTTACGGCCGGTCCTCGTCAGCGTGTAGTACTTGGCTCGTTTCCCCTTCTCGGATGTCTCCCACTCGGACGAAATCCAACCCTGGGCTTCGAGCCGGTGGAGCGCCGGATAGAGCGACCCGGTTTCCACGTGGAGCACGTCTTCCGAGACACTGCGGATCTGCTTGGCGATCGCGTGACCGTGCGAGGGGCCGAACACGAGCGTGCGCAGGATCAGGAGGTCGAGCGTCCCCTGGAGAATGTCGATCCGGGCGTTGGTTCTGGGCATATGTTGTGTAGTGATTCTACTTTACGCATGCGTAGCGTGTCTACACAAACGGAGCGGCGGAGATTCTTGCCCGAAGAGAGCGCGCACACGGGAGAGGTCAGAGAACGTGCGGGCGTCTTGCCGCCCCGCCACGATTTGCGTCACCGGGCGAGTCTTGCGACGCGAGATCTCCCTGACCCAGAACGTTTCACCCAAGCTCGGGCTGGTGTTGTAGGATGTGGCCGATCAACGGTCGTCGAATCGGAAATGTCGGTTTGAGACGTTCGACGGTGGCGAGAAGCGGGGCACGCTGACGGCGCTCGACCTCGAGGCAAAAGGTCAAGATCCTGTCGCCCCAAGCGTGACCGCCTCGCCCAGGGAAATGGCATGAGTCATGGCTCCGGCACAGAGGCTCGGCTGTGAGCGAGCCCGGCCCCGATCGGGGCAAGGCGTCGTGGCGCGACACCTTGCTGAGCGTGCTGGCGGCGTGGAACCGCCACCAGGTCTGGAAAGTCCTGACCAGTATCGTGGTGATCTGGATCCTCAGCGGCACTGCACTCTACTTCGCGGAGCGTGGCACGAATCCCGCGTTCGCGACGTGGCGCGAGTCCCTCTGGAACGTCGGGGTCACTCTCTTCAGCGGACTCAACACCACGCCCAACACTCCTCTTGGGCGGCTCGTGGTTTCCGGCGTGCTTATCGTTGGTGTCGCCTTGGCCGGTTTGTTCACGGCCAGCGTGGCGTCGATCCTGATCGAACGCTCACTAAGGAGTCGTGAGGTGACTAATCTTGAAATGTCTGGCCATCTGGTGCTGTGCAACTGGTCGTCGCGAGCGCTGGACTGGATACGCGAAGTACACAGCGGTATCGTCACCGACCAGCGGCCAGTCGTGATCGTTCACGACACACCCGACGAAGTTGTGCTGCCTGACAAACTGGATGAAGCCGCCTTCAACGACGTCTATATCGTCAAGGGTGACCCGGCCAACGAAGTGATCCTGCGCCGCGCCAAGGTTGCGCAAGCCCATTCCGTCGTCATCTTGTCGGATGACCGCCAGCACCAGCACGCTGACGGAAAAACCATCGTCTGCTGCATTGCCGTCAAGAACGTGTTCGGGCAAGAGCGCCAGCCAAACATCGTGGCCGAGTGCCAGGATCCGAAATACCGGGCGCACATGCGCAAGGCGGGTGCCGATGAAGTCATCTCGGCCGCCGACTTCGGATTGCGGCTGATGGCACGTGCCTCGCTCTTCCATGGCATGACGCGCGTTTATCAAGAGCTACTATCGGTCCGGCGCGACGCCAACGAGATGTATTTGGTGCCGGTGCCTGCCAAACTTGTCGGGATGGATTTCGTCGCAGCGGCAAGCGTGTTCCTGCCCGATCGCACGAATCTGAAGGCGTGCCTTCTCATCGGGCTCTATCGCGGTGAAGCCATGATGCTCAATCCGGTTGACGGGGAAGCGGGACCGTTGCACGAAGGCGATGAGCTGATCTTGATGAGCCAGAGTCTGCCGGATCTTTCGCGGCTGCAGGCGCCCGACGCCGCATAGCTTCTGCACCGTCGCCGCCAATTCGTGGGATGGGGGCGGCATCACTCAGCGTCCGACCAAGAACATGCTGAAGCCATCGCTGGTCATCCCCGCACTCGTCGTGGCTGTATCGATCACTGGCGTGGCGCCACAGTCGCCCCGCGATGGCGACTGGCGGTCCTTCGCCGGCGATCCGGGCGCGCAGCGGTTTTCCTCACTGAAGCAGATCACCAGGCGGAACGTGGCTCAGTTGCAGCAGGCCTGGGCGTTCGACACCGGCAGCCGTGACCTTCAGGTTACGCCGCTCGTCATCGACGGTCTGATGTACCTGACGGGCGGCTCGACAGTCTTTGCGCTCGAGCCGGAGACCGGCACCGAGGTCTGGAAGTTCGAGTCCAGCGGACCGGTGAGCAAGCGGGGCGTGGCGCACTGGCCGGGCGACGCACAGACTCCGGCACGCCTGTACTCGGGCGTGCGCGAGGGGCGGATGGTTGCGCTCGATGCGAAGACAGGTGCCGTGGTGCCCGGCTTCGGCGAGCGCGGCTACATCGACCTGAAGAGCAGCATTCGCGGCGACGTGGACGGCGCCTTCATGCTCGACTCGCCGCCGGTAATCTACAAAGACATCGTCATCACCGGGGGCAGCAACGGCGAGGGCTCGCCCAGGTACCGGCCTCTATGGAGACATTCGCGGGTGGGATGCGCGCAGCGGGAAACTGTTGTGGTCGTTTCACACCGTGCCGCGTGCGGGCGAGCCGGGCGTGGAGACGTGGGAAGGCGAGAGCTGGAAGAACCGGTCGGGCACGAACGCGTGGTCGTACCTGACCGTCGACGTCGAGCGCGGCCTCGTCTTTGCTCCGACGGGATCACCCACATCCGACTTCTACGGCGCCGATCGAAAGGGCAAGAACCTCTACGGCAACTGCCTGATCGCGCTCGATGCCGCGACGGGAAGGCTGAAGTGGTTCCAGCAGCTGGTGCACCACGACATCTGGGACTGGGACTTGCCGGCCGCGCCGATGCTCCTCGACGTCAATCAGAACGGCCGCCGCGTGCCCGCCGTCGCGCAGATCACCAAGATGAGCCTGCTCTTCATCTTCAATCGAGAGACCGGCGAACCGCTCTTCGGGATCGAGGAACGGCCCGTGCCGCAGAGCGACGTGCCTGGAGAGGCGACGTGGCCCACGCAACCGTTCCCGATCAAGCCCGCACCGCTTTCCCGGACGACGTTCGATCCCGCGAAGGACTTCTATACGCTCACGCCTGAGCACGCCGCCTACTGCAAGGAACTGTGGGACACGCACAAGATGTACACGAAGGGCATCTTCACCCCGCCCGGCCTCGAGGGAACGATGGTGACGTTCCCCAGCACGCTTGGCGGTGGCAACTGGAGCGGGCTGTCGCACGACCCGGGACGAGGCCTCGTATTCACGAACATCATGAACCTCGGGCAGCTCGCGCGCATGGAACGGCGGACCGATGCCGGAACGGGCACATCGACATTCGAGCGAACAACTCCGTGGAAGCGGCCGATTGGGCGCTTCTGGAACCTCGAGACCAGGATCCCCTGTTCGGCGCCGCCGTTCGGCGAGCTCGTTGCCGTCGACGTCAACACGGCGGCGATCGCGTGGCGCGTGCCGCTCGGCGTCTTCGACGACCTGAAGGCGCGCGGGTTCGACAGGACCGGCACGCCGAGCATGGGCGGCACGATCACGACCGCGGAAGGCCTCGTCTTCGTAGGGGGTACGATCGACAAACGTTTCAGGGCGTTTGACGCGGATAGCGGTGCGCTCGTCTGGGAAACGACGCTCGAGGCCAGCGCTCACGCGACGCCGATGACGTTCCTCGGAAGAGACGGACGGCAGTACGTCGCCATAGCCGCCGGCGGTG
Source organism: uncultured Acidobacteriota bacterium (assembly GCA_963771395.1). Taxonomy (GTDB): domain Bacteria; phylum Acidobacteriota; class Vicinamibacteria; order Vicinamibacterales; family 2-12-FULL-66-21; genus DATBJJ01. The sequence continues at coordinate 33,200 of CAVYTY010000004.1, forward strand.
GCGGCATTCTCAGATCCGAGCCCGGCTCGAAGGTCGTCGCGTTCGCGCTACCGTCCGCGAGAGCCCGAGCGTCACACCTGGACTGACCGACGGCACGGCCGTTCAGCCGGCGAAGCTGTAGTCGTACGGCTTACGCGGCTCGCGCGCCAGGTGGGCGTTCGCCTCCGCGGCGCCCTCGCCCACGAATGTCTCCGTCGCGGCGTCCCAGTGCAGCGTGCGCCCCGTCCGGAGCGCGATCACGATCAGGTGTCCGACGACGGCGGATTGGTGACCGGCCTCGACAGGGCTGATCGGGTCCTTGCGGCTGCGGACGGCGTCGAAGAAGTTGGCCATGTGATCGGCGCTGACCTCGAGACGCACCGCCGGGTTCTCCATCGGCGTGTCGAGCATCGCCTGATCGCTCGCTTCGATGGTGCTGCGGTTCACCCAGATCCACCCGTTCGTGCCTTCGAGCTTCACGCCGTTGCGCTGGCCATCTGGCTTGATGATCGCGCCGTACGGGCTGTCGTCGGGCGTCGTCTTGACCAGCTGCTTCACGCCGTTGGCCCAGTTGAGGTTCGCCTCGAACTGCGGGGGCGTGGTGTAGCCGCCGGGGATCGGCTCGATGAGCGCGCGCGCCTGGATATCCGAGGGCCCGTCGAGTCCGATGGCCCAGCGGGCGATATCGTTGTGATGCGCTCCCCAGTCGGTGACCGGGCCCCCGGAGTAGTCGAACCACCAGCGGAAGTTCGAGTGGCAGCGCTCCTTGAGGTAGTCCACCTGCGGCGCCTGTCCGAGCCACAGGTCCCAGTGGAATCCTTCCGGCACCGGCACGGGCGTGAACGGGCCCTCGCGAAGGCCCGCCGGCACGAACACGGAGACCTGCGTGAGCTTTCCAATGCGCCCGTTGCGGACGAGCTCGCACGCGAGGCGAAAGAGCTTGTGGCTGCGCTGCTGCGTGCCGGTCTGCAGCACGATGCCGTGCTGGCGCACCGCTTTCACCATCCGCTTGCCTTCGTCGATGGTCAACGTCAGCGGCTTCTCGGCGTAGATGTCCTTCTTCGCGGCGGCGGCCGCCAGATTGATCAACGTGTGCCAGTGATCCGGCGTCGCCTGCACGATGATGTTGACGTCCTTCCGCTCCAGCGCCTTCCGGAAGTCCGTGAACTGGACGGGGACTTTCTCGCCCTTCGTGAACTCCTTCGCCGCTGCGGCGGTGCGGTTCTCGTCGGCATCGCACACCGCCACGACGTCGCCGAACCGGCTGGCGCTCTTCGTGTCGCCGCGGCCCTGGCTGCCGCAGCCGACGAGCGCGATACCGGGCCGATCGTTGGGAGACGTGACCGCCGGGACCTGCTGAGATGCCGACAGTTCGCGTTCCACGAACCAGAGCGGCAACCCGGTGGCCGCCGCAATCGCCGCGCAGTCTCTGACGAAGGTCCGACGCGAGATGTGGAGTGTTTTCTTTGACACAAGGACATTGAACGCCAAAGGATCGCTGCAGGTCAATGGATCTCGCGTTTGTTGAGTTCGTCGCGGATCGCGGAGGGGTGCGCGGGACGCAGATCTCGCGGATCTGCTTTTGGACGGGACGCGGATTGCGCGGATCTCGCGGATTTTGCTTTGGACGGGACGCGGATTACGCGGATCTCGCGGATCTTGCTTTGCGGGACGTGGATTACGCGGATTTCACTTCCAAGGGATGTGGATTCGCGCGGATTTCATCTCTGCGGCACAGTATCCGCCCCGTTAGGAATGAGATCCGCGTCCCGTCCAAACAAGATCCGCGAGATCCGCGCAATCCGCGTCCCGTCAAAAGCAAATCTGCGCAATCCGCGTCCCGTCAAAAGCAGATCTGCGAAATCCGCGTAATCCGCGTCCCGTGGAATGGCATCCGCGTAATCTGCGTCCCGTAGCAATAAACATCCGCGTGATCCGCGTCCCGTCGAGATCAGACCCGCGCCCCGCGGCGATCCGTGATGCGTGGCACAATTGCGCGGTGCGCGCTATCCGTGCGATTTCAGTGACCCGCTACGTCACTCCGCTGCGCGAAGGCGGGTCGCTTCCCGCTATCGTCGAGGCCGACGATGACGGGCTGTATGTGCTGAAGTTTCGCGGCGCGGGGCAGGGAGCCAGAGCCTTGATCGCGGAGCTGGTGTCGGGGGAGATTGCCCGCGCGCTGGGGTTGCAGGTCCCGGAGATCGTGTTCGCGAACCTCGACGCCGACCTGGCGCGGACCGAGCCGGACCCGGAAATCCACGCGCTCATCCACGACAGCGCCGGGCTCAATCTGGCGCTCGACTTTCTGCCGGGATCGGTGACCTACGACCCCGTGGTCCAGAACCCCCCCGGCGATCTCGCCGCGCGCATCGTCTGGTTCGACGCCTACGTGACCAACGTCGACAGGACCGTCCGCAACACGAACATGCTGATGTGGCACCGCAGGCTGTGGCTGATCGATCATGGCGCCACGTTGTACTTTCACCATTCGCCGGGATGGGAATCGGAGCCGGCCCGTGCCCGCGTTCGGTTCCCGGCGATCAAGGACCACGTGCTCCTGAAGCACGCGACGATGCTGCACGAGCAAGACGACTCGCTCGCGGGCGCCCTGACTGGGGAGGTGATTGCGGGTATCCTCGACGCCGTTCCGGATGAGTGGCTGAGGAGCGACGTTTCCGCGATGCCGCCGGCGGAGGTGCGCGCGGCCTACGGCCGGTACCTCATGGACAGGTTGGCGCCGCCGCGGCCGTTTCTCGAGGAGGCGGTGCGTGCCCGCTGAGTACACCTATGACTACGCGATCGTCCGCGTCGTGCCGCGCGTCGAACGGGGCGAACAGATGAACGTTGGCGTGATCCTGTCCTGCCCGGACCTGAGCTTCCTCGACGCGCGCATCGAGCTCGACGAGGGCCGGCTGCTCGCGCTGGATCCGAAGGTCGATCTGGACACGATGCGCGCCAATCTTTCGACGATCCCGGCCGTCTGTCGAGGCGGCGCGGAGGCCGGCCCGATTGGCGAGCTGCCGCAGCGAGGCCGCTTCCGCTGGCTGGTGTCGCCGCGCAGCACGATGATCCAGACGTCCCCCGTTCACACGGGCCGCACGAGCGATCCCGCGGCCTGTCTGGAGCGATTGCTGGAAAAAGTGGTGAGGCGGCCCGTATGAAAAACCTGACATTCGTCGTGCCCGTGGTCGTCTGCGCGTCGGCGATTCTGACTGCCCAGACCCTCGATCTGTCGAGATACCAGATCGTCGATCTCTCGCACGGCTACGGTGCGAGCACACTCTACTGGCCGACGTCGACGTCGAAGTTCAAGCTCAATCAGGAGGCGAGCGGCCCGACGGTCGGCGGATTCTTCTATGCCGCCGGCACCCTGAGCACGCCCGAGCACGGTGGAACCCACCTCGACGCGCCGCACCATTTCTCTGAAAGCGGCCGCACGACCGACGAGATCCCGCTCGAGCAGCTCGTCGCGCCGGCGGTGGTCGTTGACGTGACCGCGCAGGCGGCGAGAGATCGCGACTACCGCCTGACCCGCGACGACGTGCTGCAGTTCGAGAAGACGAACGCGACGATCGCGCGCGGCACGATCGTGTTGCTGCGGACGGGTTGGAGCCGGCACTGGCCGAACGCGAAGGCGTACCTCGGCGACGATACGCCAGGCGACGCCTCGAAGCTGTCGTTCCCGTCCTACGGTGCCGACGCGGCGCGGCTGCTCGTCGAGGACCGCGGCGTGGCCGCGCTCGGCATCGACACCGCGTCGATCGACTACGGCCGCTCGACCGACTTTCAGGTCCATCGGATCGCGGCCGCGCGCAACGTCCCGGGATTCGAGAACCTGACCAACCTCGATCGGCTGCCCGTGCGCGGCGCCGTAGTCATCGCCCTGCCAATGAAGATCGAAGGAGGATCCGGAGGCCCGCTGCGTGCGGTGGCGCTGGTGCCAAAGTAGGATGCTCGACTTCACCCTTTACTTCAGCATTCAGAATTCAGCACTCAGCACTCAGCATTACAAGAGCGTCCCTCGCAGCACCACCATCGCGACGGTGAAATAGATCACGAGGCCGGTCACGTCGACGAGCGTGGCGACAAACGGGGCCGACGAGGCCGCCGGGTCGAAGCCCAATCGGCGCATGACCAGCGGCATCAGCGAACCGGTCAGCGTGCCCCACAACACCACACCGACGAGCGAGATCGCCACGGTGATCGCGATGAGCAGCCAGTGGGCGCCGTACATGTCGGAAAACGCCGACCAGAGAGCGATACGAAGGAAGCCGATCCCGCCGAGAATCCCGCCCAGCGTGAGGCCGGCCAAGAGCTCGCGGCGCATGACGCGCCACCAGTCGCGCAGCCCGACCTCGCCGAGCGCGAGCGCTCGAATGACCAGGGTCGCCGCCTGAGACCCCGAGTTGCCGCCGCTCGAGATGATGAGCGGCACGAACAAGGCCAGAACGACGGCCTTTGAAATCTCCGCCTCGAAGGCCCCCATGGCCGTGGCGGTCAGCATTTCCCCGAGAAAGAGCGCCGTCAGCCAGCCGGCGCGCTTCTGGATCATGCGTCCGAACGCGATCTCCATGTACGGCTCGTCGAGCGCTTCAGAACCGCCGATGCGCTGGATTTCGCGCGTGGCGGTCGCTTCCGCCACGTCCAGCACGTCGTCGATCGTGACGATCCCGATGAGCATGCCGGCCGTGTCGGTCACGGGCAGGGCGACGCGATCGTATTGCCGGAACACGGCGACGGCTTCTTCCTGATCGTCGCTGGCCTTCAACGCGACGAACCGGCGATCCATGAGATCCGCGACGAGGTGCTCGATCGGCGCCAGGAGGAACTCCCGAATGCGGACGTCGTCGATCAGCAACCCCTGCTCGTCGACGACATAAATGACGTTCAGGGTTTCGCTGTCCTGCCCGTGCTTTCGAACATGGTCGAGCACGTCGCGGACCGTCCAGTGCTCTTGCACGGTCACATAGTGCGGCGTCATCAACCGGCCGACAGAGCGCTCGGGGTAGCCGAGCAGCGTCATCGCGACGGCCCGCTCCTCGGGTGTGAGGAGGGTCAGCAACTCGCGCGTCGCGGTCGCTGGCAGTTCTTCGAGGAACATCGTGCGGTCGTCGGGCGCCATGTTGTTGAGCAGCGCCGCGACGTCGTCCTTGGCCATCGCCTTGAGGAGCGTTTCCTTGGCGTCCTGGGAGAGATACTCGAAGACCGCGGCCGCATCCTTGCGGGGGAGCACGCGGAACACCACCACCTGGTCCTCGAGGCTGAGCTCCGTCAGAAGCGTCGCCACGTCGACCGCGTGGCGATTGCGCATCATGTCCCGCAGCTGCGCGTAGTCGCGGGCGCGAAGGACGGGCGTCAGCTCGTCGGCGCGCCGGGCCGTCTGGCGAATGGCCCCGAGGGCCTCGTCGCGCTGCTGGCCGTTCAGTTGTTGTTCCATTTGCGTGAGCGCCGCCCTGACGACGTCGTGATGATGGACATGTGGTCCGATGGCTTTGGTCGCATCGAGCCAGACGCGGTGGATGAGATCGAGATCGCCCGGAGAGAGAGACGGCGGGTGGGCGCCGAGATGATAGGTGTCGGTCCGTCCGGTGCGGTGGTGGACGACGAGCCGGACGTCGAGCGGTTCGGTCCTGGCGGCCTTCTCCCACGCGTCGCCGAGCAATCGCGCCTGTTCGTCCGCCGAGAGCGTGGACGACTCGCCGACGTGCACGTCGGACGACCGCAAGCGCAGGATCGTCGCGACGATGGCGCCGAAGACGTCGTGGGCCGGGACCACGAGGAGACGCACCGGGCGATCGTGCCGCTCGGCGAGGACAGAGACCTCCGAGAGCACTCGCCGTTCAGGCAGCGTGGGAGGCGCGTCGCTGAAGCCGTCGGCGCTGACGTCGACGCCGAGCAGCCGTACCGTCATGACCACCACGTCTCGATCGGGTGGTGTCTGGAGCGCGGCGGCCACATGAGCGAGGGAATGCGGATTGCGAACGAGCACCAGCACGCCGCCCGGACGAACGTCCATCTGGTCGAGCGAGAGGTCGCCCGCCGGCAGGACATCGAATGCATCAGGCTCGGCAGCGTCTGCAAGAGGCACGCTCTCGCGGCCGACCCCAGTGAACAGCAGAAAGAGGCTGCCCATCAGCGCGACCGACGCGATCGCCGGCCCATCGCGGGTGATGATCATCGCTGCTGCTCCAAGAGCGATGAGCAGGATGGAGCCCAGAAGCCCCAACGGAATCTCGTGAGTGCCGGTATGCAGGTTGAACGGCGCCTGGAAGGGTCTCGTTGCCGGACGCAGTCGCCGCAGCCTGACGAGAGCCGCCATCTTGAGGGCCAGCGTGGCAACGATCGCCATGGCATAGGCGTGCGTCAGCCAGCCCACGCGACCGCTGCTGACGAACATGACGAGGATGGTGGCGGCGGCGGCGACATCGATGGCGCGCGACGGCGTGCCGAACCTGGTGTGCAGAAAGACGAGCCGCTCCGACAACGAGCCTTCGACCGACAACCGCTGGAGCATCTGTTCGGCGTCGCTCAATCCGAGGTGCGCGGCCGGCACGAGGAGCAGTGCCGCGGCACCGACGAGTGCGACCGCCACGATGTCTCGCGCCCACCAAGGTCCTGCAAGATGTTGAGCCAGCCCCGCGAGGGGAGCATTCGCCCAGACGTGCCGGTCCGCCCCGGGCACGAGCAGCACGAACAGGAACGCGCCGCACACGGTGGCGAGAACCGTGAAGATGGAAACGAGCAGGCTCGTCCGTTGCAGCGCCTGAAGGCGGGGCGGCCGCAGTTCGTGCGCCGCCCGTGCGACCGCGTCACCGCCGCCAATGGTGGGGAGCGCCAGCGAGAAGCCGAAGAGATAGACCAGTACCGACGTCGAATGGGCGCCAGCCCGTGATGCTCGACGGCGGAGGCGGCGACGCGAGAACGTCCCACGGCACAGGTCCCCGCGCCAGGCTGACGAGCCCCCAGACCGTCAAGAGGGTCAGGATGCCGACGGCAATCCACACGGCCCGCGCGATCCGGTCGGGGGTCAGGTCCAACCCGATCCGGGCGCGCAGCCACAGGAGCCCGACCAGGAACACCGCAACGATCGTTGCGAAGTCTTCCGGTCTCACCCAACGCGTCGGGCGCCATCCCGCGATCGCCGTCAACGCGACAGTCGAGGCGTACTGGCCGATGACGACGCAGGCGAGCGCGGCGAGCAGGAGCCGTTCGACGAGACCAGCCGCGGCCGCGGCCTTGGCTGCCCGAGCCCCGAATGCCTGATGGACCCGGGCCACGGCGCCGCCGGGAATGAGCAGTGCCCAGCTCTCGATGTCGATGGCGCGGACGAATGCGCCCATGACCGCTGCCGCGAGCACGAACCAGGCGCCGGAGTCCCCGAGCGCCGACCGCGTGGTCCCTGCGACGAAGAATGCGGCAACCCCGAGTTGTGCGACAGCCAGCGCGGCCGCCTTCCGCACCGACATGAACGACAGCAGCGCCGTGGACGACAGGACGACGCGGACCTGACGACGGGGCCGATTGCTGAGGGGGACGTTCATCGCCTCGGAGAAACCGCGAGCCGGACACGTGAGCCGCGGCGCTCGTCATTCGTCTCGCCGCGCGCCGTGTCGCTGCTGCTCACCGGATGATAGCCTGAGGCGCGGGCGATTGAGGCAAGGCTCCTGGTTTGAGCTTTTCAGCTGACTCGGGCGTTCCGTCAACATTTCTCAGTTTGTCGTGGGGCCCCACCCCCACGACGCTGCCAGCGCTCGCTTGCGCTCGCGCCGGTGGTTACAAGCCACAGCCTGCTTGGAGCACGCCTGGGTCTTCTGTCTGCCCCTGGCTCTCCTGCCCTCCTGCCTCCTGACTGACTCCTGTCTCCTCTCTCCTGACTCCTAGCTTCTAGCTCCTGTTCTGCGGCTTCGAGACGACGACCAGGAACCAGCGTCGGGCGCCGACGTCAGACGACACCGGCTCGAAGCCGGCCTCCTTCATCTCGCGCGAGAGTGTGTCCGCGGTGACGCCGTGCATGCCGTCCTTGCCGCGATCGGCGGGGCATGGAGCCTCGCTGCCCGGCGGCGGCGAGAAATCCACGATCGCCAGGCGGGCGCCCGGCTTGAGCGCCCTCGCGATCGACGCGTTCATCGCCGCAGGATCCGCGAAGTGGTGGTAAACGTTGCGCATCACCACCGCGTCGCAACCCGCATCAGGGAAGTTCGTCTTGACGGCGTCGCCGGCCACGACGGTGACCTGCGTGACGCCGCTGACTTTCTCCCTGAGCGCCTTCACTCGATCGTCGCCAAGCTCGCTCGTGTAGACGCGACCTTGCGCGCCGACGATTCGCGCGGCGGCAAGCGTCAGCTCGCCATCTCCCGCGCCCATTTCGCACGCGGTGCCGCCATCGCGCAGGCCGATGGCCTCGAAGATCTGTCCGTTGGTAATCGATCCGGAGCTCTGCGCCGAGGCCGCGGCCGGGACGAAGAGCGTGACGAAAAGCAGAACGAACGCTCGATGCGACGGAAGAAGGCTGGTCATGAACGCTTAGACGCACGCGACATGCATCGGGCCGTTCGTTGACCAGGCCTCCATGGCCGCTGGGCGAAATCGGCGACGAAGCCCGGTGAAGCCTACCCGTTTTGAGGCAAGGTTTCTGGTTCGAGCTTTTTCAGCTGACTCGTGCGTTCTGTCAGCATTTCTCAGTTGTCGTGGGGCTCTTTTCTCAATGCGTTGGGGCCCCACCCCCAACGCTTTCGCGCGGCCCATTCGGGCCGCGCTCAGGCCGCAGGCGCTGCCGATAGGACTCCAGGGCACAATCATCGGAACCTCGGCTCGCACAAGTGACCCTGTCTCCTTTCTCCGCCTCCTGCTGACTCCTGACTCCTGACTCCTGACTCCTGACTCCTGACTCCTAGCTACTATGTTGCCGCCCGGCACGATGCACCTTGCCTACCACCTGGCCCGCGCGAATCGGCAAATCGCCGTCGGCCCTGCGGCACGCCTGCGAAGAACAGGCGCGAAATCACGAGACCCGGCCGGGAACAAGTACTGCAGTCGTTGGCCCCGGAGGGATCAATTTCATGTGGCAGCTCTTCCGTCCGACGTCGCTGCTTCTGCCCGTTCTCGCGCTGAGCTTCATGGCCGCCGTTGCGACTCCGGCCCATGCGGGTACGGTTACCGGGTTGACGGTGACACCGGCCGCGGCGCGGACGGGCACGAGCGTCAGCGCGACCGCCACAGGGACCGGACCATTCTGCGGCGCCGTGCACATCGACTGGGGCGACGGCACGGCGATTACTTATGCCACGACGTCGCTCCCCGTGACGCAGTCTCACGTGTATCAGGCGGGCGGCACGTTCACGCTTCGCGCCCAGGGCATGGGCAACTGCGATGGACAGGCCACGGCGGTGATCACGATCACCGCGCCCCCGCCTCCTCCCTCGCCCCCACCGCCCCCGCCGCCGCCGGCCCCTGCGCCGCGACTGAGCGCGATCGAGCTATCGCCTCCGGGCGCAGCGCCGCGGACGCCGGTCACCATCACGCTCAAGGGGACTGGCTCGTGCCGCGTCGCCGTCGATTTTGGCGACGGTAACGCTCAGGACCTGGCTGGCGCGCTGCCCCTCTCGGTCCGACACACGTATGCCCTTGCTGGTAGTTACGCGATCGTCGCCACACCGGCGACCTCGTGCGGCGACCGGCTGACCGCAACGCTCGCCGTCGGGGAGACGCCGAAAGCTCCCCGCCTCGTCGACATTGAGGTTACTGTCGCGCCGGGTGCCGGCGGCATGCGCCAGATCAAGGTCATCGGTGATGGTACCTGTGCATACACGCTGGACTACGGAGACGGCAACACCGAGGCCCGCAACGCCGCGCTGCCTGACGTCGTGCGGCACAACTACCCGGCCGCCGGCCGCTACACCATCGTCACGACCGCAGTGCCGCCATGCACGGGCGTGCTGCGATCGACAAACGTGATTGGAGCCGGGCCCGGCGGCCAGGTCTCACGCGTTGACATTCAGCCGCGCACCGCGAGGCCGGGTCAGGTGATTACGGTGGCGATCGGCGGCTCCGGCACGTGCCGGTTCACTGTCGATTTCGGCGACCGACAATCACGCGAGATGACGGAGGTCCTGCCGCACCGACTCTCGCACCGGTACGCAGCCGGGGGCGACTACGAGATCGTCGTCCGGTCGGAGCCGCCATGCACGGGTGACGCGAACACGGCGGTACGCGTGCGAGGACGGTAAACGGACTTGTGGCGGCCCGTCGGATTGAACCGTTCCGCTGCACGAGCCTGCCACTTCTGAACAGCCGCGCAACCGAGGACCTTCGTCTCGCCCACCCACGAAATCGTGTGCAACGCCTAGTCGAACCGAGTCTTCACGGGGCGCGAACAGACGGGGAGCCCACCGGCCTGAGGTCTCGCTGCTACAATCCGGTCGAACGAGGGCAGGAGGCAGCTGGGTGACGGCGTGTGGCGTTTGACCGGCTGCGTGTTGGCGGTCTTGATTCCGATCGCTCTGCAGGACTGAGCATGTTGGCGATTCTGGTCATCGTCGCGGCAGGCGGACTCGCCATCGTCGCATCGTGGTTCATGTGGTGGGCAACCAAGCGGTCAGCCCTCTGGGCCATGGCGGCTGGTGCGCTGCTCGTGTTTGCGGTGTTTGCTGGGGCCGTTGTCATCGCGTGGTTCTTGACCAGCGCAGCTCTTGGTCCCTGATGCCTGAGGATCGCCCCCGGCCATCGCGCGTCGGAGAATACTGTCAAGGGTCACCGCCCCGAAGAAGGGGACAAGGCGATCGGTAACGCGGCGCGCAGTCCGCGCAGTGAAGGAGCGACATCGTGATCGACGTGTACAACAAAGCCACCAATGAGCTGCTGGGGTCCATCACCGAGGCCGACCTGCAAGTGCTCGCTGACGCGCTCGAGGAGGAATCCTCCGACGATACGGACTACTACATTGATGCGGCGACCATCGACGTCATCGGCGATGGCCGGGCGACGGATCACCTCCTCAATCTCCTGCGCACAGCGCTCGGCACTGCGGAGGGGATAGACATACGATGGAACCGGCGGTAGCGAGCAATGCTGAATGCTGAATGCTGAAGTGGCTGCTGAATTTCGAACTTCAAAGATTCTGAATTCATTTCAGCATTCAGCATTTAGCATTGGATCGACCCGCGGCGGCCACTAGTGCAATTGAACTATTGTGTGTTGTCGCGCCAGCTCGGTAGGCTCGGCAGCGTCATCTGACAATACCGATCCGAGGTCCACCATGAACCTCCCGACTGAACCCATCGGCAGCATTCCGCGCCCTCCCGCTCTCATCGACGCCATGCGCGCGTTTGCGGCGGGACGCCTCGAGCAGGCCGAGCTCGCCCGATTGGGTGACGAGGCCGTTCGGGAGACCATCGCCGCGTTCGAGGCGACCGGGTCGCCCGTCGTTACCGACGGCGAGCAGACCAAGCCGAGCTTCGCCACCTACCCGATGCACGGCACCACGGATGACTGCGGCTTCGCGCCGTTCGCCGACGACACGTCGACGGCGCGAGAAACGGCGTTCGCGAAGATCCGGGCGCGCGTCGAGGGCACCGGGCTCGCGAGCCGGGTCCTTGGCGTCTGAGTCATCGACAGCAAACCAGAGGGAGTCGTTCATGAGCGATCGTGAAGTGCTTGCCAACCAGACGAAGATTCTGCGGAACCAGGCGAAGTTGCTCGCCAACCAGGCCAAGCTCGATCGGGTGATCAAGAATCAACAGCAGATCAAGGCCAACCAGGCCACGATCATCGGCAACCAGCGCAAGCTCGATCAGGTGCTCCGCAACCAGAAGACGATCGAGGCGAACCAGACCAAGATCCTCGCAAATCAGGCCAAGTTACTATCCCGGTAGGGCGCTCTGTCGTGTAGCGATCAGCGCCGGATGACGTTGCGACTGTTGTCGCTCGGCGTGCGATCGAGCGTCCGGCCGTCGTCCGCAGCTTCCTCAGAGTTACAGCTGAGCGCGCGCTTATGGTTGCCTCCAAAGTGGTCCGGCCGGTACGGAGGCTTCGGACTTCAACTGATGAGCTGCTGATAATTGGCGGCGTGACGCAACCCGAGACGCAACCAACGCATCCGGGACTGACCCTGACGGTCGGCCCTAGCGTTCACCGGTGACGCTGAACGCGGGTTAGACTTTCCCGAATGGTGCGCCCATTCCGCATCTTTCTCTCGTCGCCCGGCGACGTTGCCGCCGAGCGCGCGCAGGCGCGCGACCTGTTGCTCGGGCCTGGCGCGCGGGCCGTTCGTGCGCGGGCCGCGTCCACATCGACGTCGTGAGCTGGGACGACCCGCACGGTCCGGCGCAGATGGACGCGCGGCTCACGCCGCAGCAAGCCGTGGACCGGAGCCTGCCGACGCCCGCCGAGTGCGACCTCACGGTGGTGCTGCTGTGGGGCCGGATGGGAACGCCGCTCACCGAGACGAAGGCCGACGGCACGCCGTATCTCTCCGGCACCGAGTGGGAGTTCGAGAACGCGCTCGCCGCCAACAAGCCGGTGCTCGTGTATCGGCGCTCCGAGAAGGTGCTGCTCGATCCCGACGATCCGGAGTTCGACGAAAAGCTCGCGCAGAAGCGGCGCGTCGACGCGTTCTTCGCGAGCTTCGACGGCGAAGGCGGCGCGATCGAGCGATCGCACGCCACCTACGCAACAATCAGCGACCTGCTCACGCGTCTCCGCCAGGACGTCGAGCGTTACCTGCAGCAGGTGCTTCACGAGGAGGACGCCGACAGCGACCGGCGAGGCTGATGAGCGCAAAGGGCCGAAACGGCAGCACAAGCGGTCGGCCGCCTGAGGTTCCCGCCGGCCTACCGCGAGTGGGTCAAGAAGCAGCACGGCGGCGTGGACCTGCTCGGCCTGCAGCTGAAGAAGGGTCGACCGCCGTCGCTGAGCGCGATCTACGTGCCGCAGACCACGACGTGGGCGTCCGCCCCGGACGAGCCAGCCTTTGTGCTTCGTCAAAGGCGTGTCTCGAGCGACGTCGACGTGACGATGAGTCTTGACCTTGACGTTGACATTGACCGCCACACGCTGGCCCTGAACCGGCTGGCGCACGAATCGCTGTACGTGTCCGGCGCGCCCGGCACGGGCAAGTCCACCTTCTGCCGCTGGGTGGCGTGGCTGGTGGCCGAAGGCGCGATGCCGGCGCTCGGACGTCGCCCCGCCGACGAGTTTGCCGAGACACTGGACGACGGGCTCAAAGGCCGGCTGCCCGTGCTGCTCCGGCTGCGCGAGTTCTGGGAGTACCTGCCGCCGCGAGCCGGCGCGGGACTGACGGTGTCCGAGCTCGAAGACGCGATCTGCCGCTGGGTGGACAAGAAACGTCCCGACGGTCTCGACTCCGACCTCTTTCGCGCGCACCTCGCGCACGGCTCGGCGCTGCTCATCCTCGACGGCATGGACGAAGTGCCCGTCGAGCAGCATGACCAGCGGCGGCAAGTGGCTTCCGCGCCAGCAGCTGCTCTCGGCGCTCGCCGACGCGTGCCCGGCATGGAGCGAGGCGGGCAACCGGCTGCTGCTCACGAGCCGACCCTACGGTCTCACCGCGGAAGCAGGCCGGCGAGCACCGGACTCGGTCCAGCGCCGCTGCAGCCGCTGCCGCGCGAGCTGCAGACGCTGCTGGCGCATCGCTGGTTCGCCGTGCTCTCGGGCGACGCCCGAGGCCGGCGCCGACGACCGCGGCCGATCTGTTCGCCAACATCGACTCGCAGCCCTGGCTCGTCGAGCTCGCGGCCAACCCCCTGCTCCTCACCGCCATGTGCATCGTCTTCGACGAGGGGAAGCGGCTGCCGCAGGACAAGCACGAGCTGTACGAGCGCGTCGTGGCGACCGTGCTCTACAGCCGCTACCAGACTCCCGCCGACATCGACAAGGTGAAGCGCGAGCTGGGCGTCATCGCGTACGGCATGCACACCGGGTCCGGGCTCGACGAGATGCCGGGCCACGCCGAAGGCCGAGGCGACCTTCCACGAAGTGGAGCGGTGGCTGCAGGACTATCAGGAACTCAAGGACTACACCGAGCGGGCCGAGGCCGAGCGCCTTCGAGGCGCGCGAGGCGCTCCTGTCGCAGAGCGGCCTGCTTGTCTCGACGGCCGGAGACCGCGCCGGCTTCGCGCACCTGTCGTTCCAGGAGTTCTTCGCGGCCCAGCGCTCGGTTCACGTGGACGAGGCACGGCTGGCCGACGTGTTCCGTGATCGCGCGGCGACGCCCGAGTGGCGCAACACGCTGTCGTTCCTGTTCGGGCGGCTGGTGGGCATGTTTTCGGAGCCGAAGAAGGCGATCGACCTGCTGGAGGCGCGTCTCTCGGTCGCCACCGCGACGCGACACCGGCCTGCTGCTGGTGCTCGCCGACGCCGCGCAGGTGCTCACGGGCAAGGGGATCACGCTGCGGGCAGAGAGCCTCCAGCGTTTGCAGCGGGTGCTCCTCGAGGCCATGACCGGCGCTGCGCCAGTCGCTGACCGAGCCGACGTGGCCTCAGCCCTCGGCCGCCTCGGCGATCCGCGCTTTCGCGCGGACCGGTGGTGGCTGCCGGACGAGGACCTGCTGGGGTTCATCAAAGTCGAGGCGGGTCCATTCACGATGGGGAGCGACCCCGGAAGGATCGTCTCGGCGGAGAAGACGAGCAGCCTCAACACATCGTCGACCTGCCCGAGTACTACATCGCGCGCTATCCGGTCACGGTCGCGCAGTTTCGCGCGTTCGTCGAAGACGCGCAGTTCCGGCTCACGGACCCGGACTGCCTCCGCGGTGTCGCCGAACCATCCGGTCAGGCGTGTGTCGTTCCACGATGCGCTCGCGTACTGCCGCTGGCTGACCGACAGGCTGCGGGCGATGGCGTCCACGCCGGCGCCGCTCGCGCGAACGGCTGGCGGATGGATGGGTGATCACGCTCCCGAGCGAAGCGGAATGGGAGAAGGCGGCGCGGGGGAACGACGGGCGCATCTATCCCTGGGGCGATGCGTTCAACGCGTCGAACGCCAACGGCCGCCGACACAGGGCTTCGGCCGGACCAGCGCGGTGGGGCTGTTCCGCGACGGCGCCTCTCCCGTGCGGGGCCCTGGACATGAGCGGCAATGTGTGGGAGTGGACGCGGAGCCTGTGGGGACAGGACTTGCAGAAACCGTCCTTCATCTATCCCTACGAGCCCGGGGATGCCGAACGAGAGAACCTCGAGGCTCCGGAGCACATCATGCGGGTGTTGCGCGGCGCGTTGTACCTCGGTACCGAGGGCGGCCTGCGTGCTGCCTCCCGCGGCAGGAACACTCCCGACAACCGGGACGACGGCCTCGGTTTTCGAGCGGCGTTCTCCCGTCTTCGCCCGTGAGCTTGACTTCCCAGGCCGCATCCCCTAGCTTCTGGGCGCAGCCCCGCCACACTGGATGCGACACGCATGCGTGTCGCCGCTGCCAATGGAGATGTTCACCATGCAGGTCGCCGAATTCCGCATACCGGTGAAGCGCGTGGCGCTTCTTGTCATCGTCTCTCTGTGCACGGCGCTCCCGACGTTGGCACAGGTAAAGCTCACCCAGACACGGGAACAGATCGTGGTCGAAATCGACGGCAAGCCGTTCACCGTCTTCTACATCGGTGGCGCGGGTCTGAACAGGCCCTATCTCCATCCACTACGTACCGCGTCGGGCAGGATCGTCAACCGCTCGTTTCCTGCCGGCCAGCTGCCGGGAGAGACGACGGATCATCCGCACCATGCGGGCCTCTTCTACGGGCACGGCGATGTGAATGGGTACAACTACTGGGCCATCGAGAACGTCCCGACACCTCCCGCGAAGGCCAGCGCCACCATGGGACGCATCGTCCTGAAGGAAGTCGCGTCAGTGAGGAGCGGCAAGGAGTCGGGCTCGGTCGACGTCGTTCTGACGTGGCTGGCGCCCGACGGCAAGGCGCTGTTGACGGAGACCCGCAAGACGACCTTCCACGCTCACCCCGAGCTTCGCATCATCGATTTCGACTTCGACTTCGCGGCCATCGACAAGGTTGTCTTCCGTGACACCAAGGAAGGCACGTTCGCCATGCGCATGGCGACGGTGCTCGAGGAACCGTCTCCCAAAGAGAAGCCGGGCGCGCCCGTGCGAACCGGCAAACTGGTGAATGCCCAGGGCGGCGAGGGGGAGGCGAATGTGTGGGGCAAGCGGTCGGAATGGGTGGACTACTCGGGTCGGATCGATGGAGCAGACGTGGGCGTCGTGATGATGGATCATCCGGGTAATCCGAGGCATCCCACCTACTGGCACTCCCGCGGCTACGGCCTGCACTCGATCAATCCGTTCGGCGTCAGCGATTTCCTCAACGACAAGACACAGAATGGCAGCCTGACGATCGAGCCAGGCGCGCACGTCCGATTTCGTTACCGTGTGATCATGCATCCCGGCTGGTCGCCGGCCCGGCTCGCAGAGCTGTACAAACAGTACGCGCAAGCGAAGGACTCTTCCTTGGACTGACACGCTGCAGGTCACCTACGAGTATCCCGGCTGGCTAGCGAAGGACGAAGGTCACCCTTCCGGAGCATCTCTTCCTTCGTGAGCGTGCTGCGAGAGCTCAACGTCGTGTATTGGCGCGAGCACTGACAGCGTTCGCGCGCGTTCGTGACGTTGCGAGGGACATTGACACACGTATACCCGCGCGATAGGCTCACCATGCTGGTTGAACCTATAGACCCTCGAAGCCAAAAGCGCTGCGGTGAAGATCAATCTCGTTTCGCTCGAAGACGGAATCACGGCCACCGGCTTCCGCAAGTTTGCCGCCTACGCCGAGCGGCTAAACCCCGAAACGCACATCAAATACGTCACGACGCGACGCTATCGCAGCTTCATCAAATCTGTGACCAGGAAGTTCGGGGAGGCGCCTCCTTTGGGTCCTACCGATCTGGACGGCGTCGCCCACGGTCTGGCGGATGCCGATATCGTCGCCTTGTCGAGCATGACGGGCTATTCGGATCTCACGAAGGACGTGATTAGGCGCGTCCGCACGATCAACCCGAGCGCATATGTGGTCTGGGGCGGCCTGCACCCGATCATCCACCCGAAGGATGCGATCGAAGCCGACGTCGACGCCATTTGTACCGGGGAGGGCGAGTTCGCCTTCGAGGAGTTCCTCGACGGCTTCCAACGAGGCGTGGACTTCACGAAGACGCGCAATTTCTGGTTCAAGCGAGGTGGCGAGATTACGCGCAACCCGTTCCGCCCGCTGATGACAGCGGCCGAGATGGACACCCTGCCCTTTCCGAAGTACGGCGGCGACGAGCGTATCTACAGCCCCGGAGAAGGCTTCGTTCCGGTGACTCAGGGCCACTACCTCGCAAACAACGGGCTGGCATACCCCGCTATCTGGTCGATCGGCTGCCCGCTTCACTGTACGTTCTGCGGAAACACCGCCTTCATCGCCAACGACGCGAATTACGTGAAGATCCGCCATCCCAGCGCGGACTACATGGTCGGAGAAATCAAGCGCGCACGCCTGGTGCACCCGCATGTCGGTGACGGCGATGTTCTTCGACGACAGCTTCATGGCGATCCCCATCCGCGATCTGGAGCAGTTCGCCGTCAAGTGGCGCGAGGAAGTCGGCATCACCTTCTCGGTCTACGGCGTCATCCCAACCTATGTGCAGCGGGACAAGTTCGAGGTGCTGACGTGGGCGGGCATGAATCGCGTACGCATGGGCATCCAAAGCGGCAGCGAGCGCCTGCTCAAGTTCTACAAGCGGCCCACGCCGATCGCCAAGGTCGAGAGCGCCGCCGCCGTCATCGCCGAGTTCTCGAGGTACCACATCAACCCGTCCTTTGACATCATCGTCGACAATCCCATCGAAACGCGTCAGGACGTCGTCGACACCCTGGAACTCCTCTACCGTCTGGCCCGGCCGTTCACCCTCAACATCTTCTCGCTCCGCCTGATTCCCAACACGGTTCTCGAGACGCAGATGAAGGAGGCCGGCGTCGACATCGAACGGATCAACTCGAACTACCACGTTCTGCGGCCCACATTGGCGAACGTTACCCTGTATCTATTGACCATGTGGCGGCCGCCGCGCCCCGTCTTCGATCGCCTCCTCGCGCGCGTGCGCGCGTACGGAGAGCCACAGGCGTCGCACCCGATACTGCTCCAGCTGATTCGGATACCCTGGCTTGTCATCCAGGGCCTCCGGCATCTGCGCTTCGCCGACTTCTCGCTGATCACCGGCTCGCCGGGTTTCTGGCTGTGGAGACTTGGGATCATCTCCACGTGGCTGAAGCTATGCGGGCCGCGGATGCGCTTGGAGCGAAAGATGACGTCGCTTCCGCACACAGGCATACATCAAAATCGCGTATCGTCTCGGCCGTGAAGGGTATCTGCTGTTTCTCTCGGAACCGCAGGTGAGAACCTTCCAGCCGGTCCAAGCAACACAATCGCCCGGCGGCGGAGTTGATTCGCGAGGCGCTCGACTGCGGCGGCATAGATGGGCAGCCCCGGTTCATAGCCGCTCACGGCGCCGCTGGCTTCGGTCTCGAGGACAATCGGATAGCGAATCGTCATTCGACACCCGCCTCTCGCAAGATTCGCTTACCTAGCTGTCCCTCGACCTCACCAACTGTCAGAACGCCCTGGTCGGCATGATGGATCGCGTTACACCGGACCTCCTTCCTATGTTCGTCGACTTCTCGGTTCGCGCGCAGGAGTAGCTCTCGACGATTTCAGATTGGCAGACTGGTATCCCGAGGCGACAATCAGTCTCTCTGATTCGTCCAGCGAAAGTCAGAGCCGATGTTCGACGTCGCGCAGACGCTCGGCGATCGGTTCGCCAAGGCGTGGCATAATCGAGGCACGTGCCGCGCCCTGGAGCCTAACGATGCCGTCAGACCCGGTTCCTGCCGACGATCTCACCGGAGGTGCCACGCCGTATGACGGCGGCGCTCGCTATCCGATGTTTCGTCGCGAGGAGCTGGTCAGCGGCCGCTTCAAAATCATTCGGCTGATCGGTCAAGGCGGCATGGGCGCGGTCTACGAGGCCGAGGACCTGGAACTTGGTGGTCATGTCGCGCTCAAGACGGTGCGTCCCGAAACCGCCGCGGACGCGCGCACCAACGAACGGTTCAAGCAGGAAATCTATCTCGCGCGAAAAGTCACGCACGCAAACGTCTGCCGCATTTTCGATCTGTTCCACCATCGTACAGAGGCCAGCGGCGGCGAGATGATGTTCGTGACGATGGAGCTGCTGCGCGGCGAGACGCTCGCCGAGCGGCTCCGGCGGACGGGACGCATCAGTCCCACCGAATTACTGCCGCTGGTCGCGCAGATGGCCGAGGGACTGCACGCCGCGCATCAGGTAGGCATCGTCCATCGTGACTTCAAGCCAAGCAACGTTGTGCTCGTGCCGACGAAGGAGAACTCCGAGGAGGTGCGCGCGGTCGTCACCGATTTCGGGCTGGCACAAACGAGCGCGCCTGACTGCAGCGCGCGGCTCGCGCTGACCGGAACCGGCGACATTGTCGGCACGCCCGCGTATATCGCGCCGGAAGTGCTCGACAATCGCGCCGCCACACCGGCCGCCGACATCTACGCGCTCGGCGTCGTGATGTACGAGATGGTGACGGGGCGGTTGCCGTTTGCCGGCGACACGCCGCTCAGCGCCGTCCTCGAGCGACTGCGACGACCGGCAGAGTCGCCGCGCGCGCTCGTCCCGGATCTCGATGCGCGCTGGGAAGCCATCATCCTGCGCTGTCTCGAGCGCGATCCGGCGGATCGGCTTGCGCGCGCGTCGGATGTCGTCGACGCGTTCCGCGAGGAAAAGCTTACTCCGGTGCCGAGCGTGCAGCGGCGTCGCACGCGCCAGCTTGCCGTCGCGGTTGCAGCGGTGGCGGCCATGGCCGTCGGCATCGGAGCCTTCGCCGCATGGATGACGCGCGTGCCTTCCGAGTCGGTGGCGCCGCGCTCTCCGGCAACATCGCTGAAAGTGCGTCGCTCTGTTGCCGTGCTCGGTTTCAAGAATCTGTCGCAACGCTCCGACGCGGCGTGGCTGTCGGCCGCGTTCTCCGACATGCTGACGACGGAACTGGCTGCCGGCGAGCAGCTGCGAACGGTTTCGGGCGAGCAGGTAGTCCGCATGAAGCTCGACCTGCAACTCGCCGATGCTGAGAGCTTTGCGGGCGACACGCTGGCGCGCATCCGCAAGAACCTCGGCACCGATCTCGTGGTGCTTGGTTCCTATATCGCGTTGGGCGAAAGAGGCAGCGAGCGCATCCGTCTCGACCTGCGCGTGCAGGATGCCGTCGCCGGCGAAACGATTGCGTCGGTCACCGACACCGGCACCGAGGACGAGCTTCTCAGCCTCGTGTCGCGCACCGGCGCCGCGCTGCGCGGACGGCTCGGGATCGGCGAACTGTCAGCTACTGACGCGGCGCGCGTCCGTGCCTCGTTCCCGTCGAATCCCGATGTCATGCGCCTCTACAGCGAGGGCCTGGCCAAGCTGCGCGTGTCCGAGAATCTCGCCGCCCGTGATTTGTTCGAGAAGGCGATTGCAGCGGAGCCGCAGTTTCCACTCGCGCATTCAGCACTGGCCGCCACCTGGTCGGCGCTGGGCTACGACGCGAGAGCGAGCGAGTCGGCGACGCGCGCGTTCGAGCTGTCGGCCAACCTGTCGCGTGAAGAGCGGCTCTGGATCGAGGGGCGCTATCGCGAGTCTACGGGCGCGCGTGAGAAAGCCATCGACATCTATCGAACGCTCTTTGATTTCTTTCCCGACAATGTGGATTACGGTCTTCGTCTTGCGGCGGCGCAGATATCGGCGAGCAAGGGCAAGGACGCGCTCGCGACGGCGGAGCGGTTGCGGAAGCTGCCGGCGATCGTGCAGGAGGATCCGCGAATCGATCTGGCCGAAGCCGGAGCCGCTGGATCGCTTTCGGATTTCAATCAGCAGTTGGCTGCCGCCGACCGTGCCGCGCAGAAAGCCGTGGCGCGTGGCACCCCGGTGCTGTTGGCGCAGGCGCGCCTGCAGCAGCAGGACGCGTTGGGTGGTCTCGGCCAACTTGAGAAACGAGTGGCGCCGCTCGAGGAGGCGCGGAAAATCTACGCCGCTGCGGGCGATCGCGCCGGTGTCGCCGATGCTATCGGCCGCATGGCCGTGGTGCGCCGATTGCAGGGCGATCCGGCGGAGTCGATCAAGCTGTACGAACAGTCGTACGAGATCTGGCGCGAGATGGGGAACGAAGCGGGCATGGCCATCGCGAAGAGCAATAACGCCAACACGCTGATGCGTCTGGGGCGCCTGCCCGAAGCGAAAAAGATGTTCGAGGAGACACTGGTCAGCTTCCGCGCGGTGGGCCGTAAAAGCGGGATGGCCATCGTGCTCAACAACATCGCCATCATCCTTCGCCAGCAGGGCGACTTCGAAGGCTCGATGGCGCGATACGAGGAATCGCTGGCCATCGCGCGCGAGATTGGCATGAAGGCGCAGGTCGCCAACGCGCTGGGAAATATGGCGAATCTGCTGCTGCCGCGCGGCGATCTCGCGCGCGCACGCAAGCTTTACGAGGACGCGCTCGCCATCACGCGCGAAATCAGCGACAAGACGACGATGGCAAGAAATCTCGGCAACCTCTCCCTCGTCGCCGTCAGACAAGGCGATGTCGCGGCCGCCAGAAAGCTGTGCGAGGAAGCAGTGGTGCTCACCCGCGAGATTGGTGAGAAGCGGGAAATTGCCTACGCCCTCAAGCACCTCGGTAACGCTCTGCATCATCAGGGCGAGCTTGCGCAGGCGGTCACGCGCTATGAAGACGCGCTGCAGATCGCGCGGGGCATCGGTGAAAAGTCGCTCATTGCCGAGACCTATTCAGGATTCGGTCACGTGCTGTTCGCGCAGGGCAACCTCGCCGACGCGAAGAGCCGGTACAAAGAGGCGCTCGCCATCCGTGAAGCGGCCGTGAAGAACGGCGTCGCAGACAGCAACCTCGATCTGGCGAAGGTGGCCATCGAAGAACGCCAGTTCGCGGAAGGCGAGTCGCTCGCGCGGCAGACCGTTGCAACCTACCGCAGCTTCAAGGAACCCGACAGCATCGCGGTCGTGCATGCGCTTCTCTCGCGCACGCTCGTGGCGCAGGGAAAATCACGCGCCGCGCAGGAGGCCATTGCCGTCGCGGTGCAGAACTCGCGCACCACCCAGGATCAATTCGTCCGCGCGGCCGTCGCCATCGCGAGCGCAGGTCTTCACGCGGCGGCGAAAGACGCCGGCGCCGTCGCCAGGTCAGTGGACGCGTTGAAAAAGGTTGTCGCCGACACGACCGCCATGGGATTGAAGGAGCTGCAACTGGACGCGGCGCTTGCACTCGGCGAACTGGAGAAGGCCGGTAACGCAAGCGCGGGCCTGGCTCGCATTGCCGGCGTGCAAAAGGATGCGGCGGCGCAGGGCTTTGGACTCATCGCACGGAACGCCGCCGCCGCGATGCGCTGACAGCGGATTTCACACGCCCTTGATTTTCCACGTTGACAATGAGACCGTCGTCGACGACGAGGACACCATGTCGGAACGACGTGAACTGTTCGGGGTCGGAAAAAGTTCCACACTACCGCATGACGACTGCGCAGGGCCGGGTATGCCGTGCCCACACAGCAACGAGGACAGCGGACGGCCGAGACTGTCAAGGGGCTGGCGCTCTATCGCGTCGACTCTCCGGTGGTCTGAATAAGAAGGCCGCGGCAGTCATGCCGTCGACCGTGCCATGTCTGACCAGCCGATGACATCCAGACGAGCGAACTCCCGGCGGAGCTGACAGCAGCCTACTGCGGGATGGCCGGCGATGACGGCGACGGGCACGCGTCCACTTCAACACCTCGGAAGGAGCGGCACAACGGATTTGTGGGTATCTTGCCGCGACGCTCAGTGCTCAGAGGTGCAGTCACACCAGTTGCCGGTATCGATGTCTCGCAAAAACAGACGTCGCCCTGGGGCCACAAACATTTTCGCCGTCGCGAGGGCCTCGCGGCGGTCCGGTGCGCAGCGCACGGCCGACTGCCCTCGAAGGTCTTGCTGACCGGCGCTAGAGACCGGCCCCACCGAATAGAGGCTAAGCGACCGCGACGTCCACAAAATGAGGACATCGCCCCGCTGGGTCGGAATGTTACTGGTCACTGATCGCCGCATTATGTCCCCACGGAGGGGTACACGTCCAGCGGTGAGCAGCGACGTTTACGTCGCCGTCTGAGTGAGCGCGATACGCTCAGGTTTAGCCTGCCGCCGGGTCAATGAATTCTGGAGCGTGGCGGGATGGCTCCGCCCCCCGCTTGAGAGCGCCTCAGGATCGGGATGTCCCCGCCGCCGCCCCACGTCCGCACAACCCCGCTCCCCGTGCTCGACTGGATGATCCACCATGCGCCCGTCGAGGGGCGGAAGATCGCGATGTCGGTTTTCCCGTCGCCGTCGTAGTCGCCAGGTCGTCATCGAGGCCTCCGGAATCTGGTGAGTGTGACGCGCGAGAATACCAGCGGCAGGCACGTCAAGGAGGCCGGGCTTCATGCAACTCAACGCGCGGTTGTATCGAACGCTTCCGGATGAATAGACAACTTCACGCCCCAGGTGTAAGCTCAGCCCTGATCGACGGCCGTGCCAAGATTCACGACGCCGAGCTCGCCGGGCATCTGTGATCAGAATGGCGCTCAGGCACGACGCGTTCATTTCCTACAGCCACGCCGCGGACAGTCCGGTCGCGGAGGCACTCGAGCGCGGACTCGAGAAGCTCGCCAAGCCGCTCCTCAAGCTGCATGCGCTCGATGTGTTTCGCGATCAGAGCAGCCTCACGGCGAGTCCGGCGCTGTGGCCCAGTATCGTCACGCATCTGTCGGCGTCGGATTGGTTCTTGTTTCTTGCGAGCCCCACGTCGGCAGCTTCCGTCTGGTGCGGCAAGGAAGTGCAATGGTGGCTCGAAAACCGCTCGCCCAATCGGATGCTGATGCTGCTCACCGACGGCGACATCACGTGGGACGCGGCCGCGCAGGATTTCGACTGGTCTCGCACCAACTCGCTTCCACGCCTGCTCGAGCGGCGCTGCGCAGACGAGCCACTCTACGTCGATCTTCGCTGGGCGCGCGGCTCGGATCTGCTGTCGCTGCGCAGCCCGAAATTTCGCGAAGTCGTCATCAATGTTGCCGCGCCGATCCGCGGCATACCGAAGGACCAGCTCGATAGCGCGGACCTGCGGCAACTCGCGCGCAACCGATTGCTGGTGCGCGGGGGAATCGCGGCGATCACCCTCGCGGCCGTCGTGGCGATCTGGCAGGCGATCGTTGCCAACCAGCAGCGCATCGAAGCCGAACATCAGCGCGACATCGCGATTGCGCGCCAGCTCATGGCGCAGTCGGAACTGTTGCGTGCCCAGCAGCCGGATCGTCTGCCCCTCGCCCTCTTGATGGCCGCCCAGGCGGCACGCGCGCAGCCGGATTCGATCGAGGCACAGCAGACGCTGTTCGCCTCGCTCGCGCCGCTGCCCCGGCCGCTCTCGGTGCTGTCGCACACGGGCGAAGTCATGGCGGCGGTGTTCAGCAAGGATCGCAAGCAGGTGGCCACCGCAGCACGAGGCGCGGGGGGCATCCTGTGGAGCGTCGAGGATGCCAAGCCGATCGCGCCGCTCGCCGGCGCCAATCGGATGGTGGTCTACTCGTCGGATGACCAGCTCGTCGCCGGATGCTGTCAAGGCGTCACGGTCTGGACACGTTCCGGCGAAGTGTTTCTCAAGCCTCCCAATGGCGAGCTGCTCGGCACCCCGGGGACTGTCGCATTCAGTGCCGACCGCCGGTGGCTGGCTATCGGCATCCGCGCCGTCCTTCCTTCGTTTGTTGTCTACGACCTCGAATCGAAGCAGCAGCGCTTCCGATACGACGCGACGACGCGGGGGAACGCCACCGCGATTGCATTCGCGCCAGGCGGCGAGCTGTACGTGGCGCTGGCCGAGGAAATCGAGATCTACGATCCGAAAGACTGGCGCGTCGTGCGCAAGCTCACCCCGCGGATCGGCGCCATCCACCGGCTCGCCTTCGGCCTGGACGGCCGCTATCTCGCCGCCAGCGGCGCGGCCGACGTGGTCGTGTACGACCTGATGTCCGGCCAGGGCAGGCAGCTCGAAGCGCACAACGAGGGTCCTGGCCGGATCGAGGATCTCAAGTTCGATCCGACCGGCGAGTACCTCGGCGCGGTCGGTCTGCTGAACACGGGATCGATCTGGAGAGTCGGGACGTGGCGGCAGGTGGTAGCGGTCGGGCATGGCGAGTCGTATGACACGCACACCCTGTCGTTCGATGGCACCGGCGGCGAGGCCATCAGTTGCGCGTCCGATGGCAATTGTCTGGGATGGTCGTTGGCCACTGGCGGCCGTACCCATCGCTTCGCCCACGTGTATCTGTATACGGGCGCGAAGATCGAGGGGCGCGAGATGCTGAGCGGCGCGTACAGTGCGGACGGGTCATTGTTCGTGAGCGCCGGTGCCGACCATACGGCTCGCATCTGGAGCATGTCGAGAGCAGGCGAGGTCTCACGCTCCGGCTGCGAGTTAGAGAAC
The DNA here is from genome assembly GCA_963771395.1 of uncultured Acidobacteriota bacterium. Lineage (GTDB taxonomy): Bacteria > Acidobacteriota > Vicinamibacteria > Vicinamibacterales > 2-12-FULL-66-21 > DATBJJ01. Next base: position 58,734 of record CAVYTY010000004.1, read on the forward strand.
GTGTTCGTCTTCACTTTTGCAGGGACAGGCGTCGCCAGGCACTGCTGGCCGGTACGGCCCGCTGGCGCGGGGGTCGCACCAGTCACGACAGAGGACGGGCGAGTGGCCGCCGCGATGGTGCCGTTCGACACGGTTCACGTGTGGGACGTGAACAGCGGCAAGCCGCTGGCGACCCTGGCGCACACGGATCCGATCGACTGGGACGCGTTGCAAGCGCGGCTCGAGGCGACTGTCCTGGAGCGCGTGTCAGGGACGCGATTCTGGAGCATGCGCTCCAAGGGGAGCGTCGAGATACTCGCCATCGCGCCCTCCGGCCGGCAGGTCGCAACCTACCGTGCGGCGGACCAGACCCTGCGACTCTGGGATACCGGGTCCGCGCGGGTCGCCTCCCACGAAGTCGTGGAGAAGCAGCCGTACCTGCAGTTCCTTTCGGAAACGACGCTGCTGCGTACCGACGAGCCCGGAACACTCTCAATCCGTCAGCTTCCAGACGGCAAAGCGTCGTGGTCGAAGGATCTCGGCAACATCAAGGCCCTCACGGTGACTCGCGATGCTCATCGCATCGCCACGCTCAGCAAAGGCGCCGCCGACGTGTCGCTGCGCGTGTGGGACGTCGCGACCGGCAATGCCATGTTGGAACGCACCATCGATGCCGCGGCTGGCGGCCTGCACTTCGACGATTCGGGACGCTATCTCGCGGTGACGAGTCACTTTGGTGCGCGAGCGCCCCTCAGCGGCTTGCCTCCCGCCATCGCGCTCGCGGTGTGGGATGTTGCCCCGGGCCGCACCGTCGTGTCCCGCCCGAGCGAGGCGACCACCATTGCCTTCAGTTACTCACGCGATGGCAGCCAGTTCGCAACTGTGGGCAGTAATGGGGAAGTGCACGTGTGGGATCTGCCGACTGCCGCGAGCCGGCGTACTGTGACAGCCGACCCCGGGCCCGTAGCGTTCAGCGCGAATGGCCGATGGCTCGCCGTCGGCCTTCATTCTCTACGCGTGCTCGATGCGGCGACGCTGAACCCCGTGGCACAGCTCGATATCGGCGGCGAGATTCGCGCCATCGAATTTCAGGCGGACGACGCGATCATCGCGGCGCTGCGCGTCGAAGGCGGAGGGCGCACCGGTGTCGTCGAACGGCATCGCTGGAGAACGGCCGACAAGATCGCCGAAGCGTGTAGCCGCATTCCGCTCGAGACGGCGCAGAGGCAGTGGCGTCAGCTTCTGCCGGCACAAGCTGTGCCGACGCCGTGTGCAGAGCCGGCGCCGGGTCTTTTGTCGCGACAGCGATGACGCCTATCGACGGCTGAGTCGCAGCGAGGCACCGTCTAAGGCTCGCCGAAGGCGGGCCGGCGGGCGAGTCGAATGGTGCGAAAGGGGGGATTCGAACCCCCACGCTCTTGCGAGCGCCAGCCCCTCAAGCTGGTGCGTCTGCCAGTTCCGCCACTTTCGCGAGGGTGAGCCGCCGCGTCGACCGCGGCCTTACTTCTTCTCCGGCGTCTGTCCGTTCGGCGCCGAAGGCTTCGCCGATTCAACCGGAGCCGGTGCGGGCGTCGGGGCCGGGATCACGGGCGCGGGCGCGGCGACGGGCGGCGGGCCGGCGACGCCGCTCATGATCGATCCGGGGCCCTGACGGCCGATGATGCCAAGCACGATGGCGCCAATCATGAACAGCACGCCGAGGACGCTCGTCGCACGCGTCAGAACGGTCGCCCCGGCGCGGGCGCCGAACGCGGTCTGGCTACTGCCGCCGCCGAACGCGCTCGCCATGTCGCCGCCCTTGCCCTGCTGCAGGAGCACCACGAGCAGCAGCAACAGGCAGCTCAGTACGTAGAGGATGGCCAGCAAGTAATAGAGCATAACGTGCGATTATACCGCGCTCTGGCGGGGCTTTGCTACTTGGTCGCGCGGGCGCGGCTTTTGGCCACAATGTCGTAGAAACCCTTGACCTCGAGGCTCGCCCCGCCCACGAGCGCCCCGTCGACGTCCGGCAGCGCGACGAGCTCGTGGATGTTGTCCGGCTTGACGCTCCCGCCGTAGATGACGTGGCAGTGGTCCGCGGCGTCGCCCCCGAACCACTGCCGTATCCGCTGGCGGATGTGCGCGTGCGCTTCACCAGCCTGCTCCGGTGTTGCGTTCCGCCCGGTGCCAATCGCCCACACCGGCTCGTACGCGATGACGAGCCCCCCGATCTGCCCGCTGGTCATGCTGTCGAACCCCACCTTGATCTGGCGGTCGAGCACGCTCAACGTCAGGTTTTCCTCACGCTCGTCGAGCGTCTCGCCGATGCACACAATCGGCGTCAGCTTGGCGGCGAGCGCCGCCACGAGCCGGCGGTTGACCAGCTCGTCGGTGTCGCCGAAGAGACGCCGGCGCTCCGAGTGCCCGATGATCACGTATTCGGCGCCCGCCTCGCACACCATCTCGGCACTGACCTCGCCGGTGAACGCGCCCTGGCGCTCCCAGTGCAGGTGCTGCGCGGCGACGCCGACGTTCGTGTTCCGCGCCGCTTCCGCGACGGCATGCACTGCCATGAACGGCGGCGCGACGACGATCTCGACGTCGATGATGTCCTTCACCATGCTGCGGAACTCTTTGACGAACACGACCGACTCGTGCACGGTCTTGTGCATCTTCCAGTTGGCGGCGATAAAGGGGATTCTCATGGTTCAGATGTTCGAAGGCTCACGTGGTTCAAGAGGTTCAGGTGTTCAAGGGTTCAGGAGATTCAAGGTTCAATAGGTTCACCGATTCAGGGGCCAGGTTCTCCTAGCTCTGTCTCCTGTCTCCTAGCTCCTATTCAGCGCTTCCACGCCCGGCAGCTTCCGTCCACCCAGGAACTCCAGCGACGCGCCGCCGCCGGTCGAGATGTGGGTGATGCGGTCGGTCACGCCGGCCTTGGCGACGGCCGCGATCGAATCGCCGCCGCCGATGACGGTCGTGCCCTTCACGTCCGCGACCGCCCTGGCGACCTCGAGCGTGCCGTTCGCAAAAGCGTCGATCTCGAAGACGCCCATCGGGCCGTTCCAGATGACGGTCTTCGCCCCCGCGATGACTTCCCGGTAACTCTGCACCGTCCGCGGGCCGATGTCGAGTCCCATCCGGTCGCCGATGGCCGGATCGCCGACCTCGAGCGTTTCCGCCGGGGCGCCCGCCTCGAGCTTCGGCGCCACGACGTGGTCGGTGGGGAGCTCGAACCGGAGGCCGCGCTCCGCCGCCCGGCGCTCGACATCGCGAGCCGTGTCGAGGAGCTCCGCCTCGACGAGGGACTTGCCGACGGGCACGCCGCGCGCCTTGAAGAACGTGTAGGCCATCGCGCCACCAATCAGCAACGCGTCCACACGCGGGATCAGGTTTTCGATCACCTCGAGCTTGTCCGACACCTTGGCGCCGCCAAGAATCGCAATGAACGGCCGCTCGGGATCCTCGAGCACCTTTCCGAGGTACTCGACTTCCTTCGCCATCAGGAGGCCGGCCGCAGCCTCCGTGACGTGATGGACGATGCCCTCGGTCGACGCATGCGCGCGGTGCGCGGACCCGAACGCGTCACTGACGTAGACGTCGGCGAGCGCGGCGAGCGCTTTGGCGAAGCCGGAGTCGTTCTTCTCCTCCTCGGCGTGGAACCGCAGGTTCTCGAGCAGGATGACGCCGCCTTTGCCGGCCTTCGCGATCGCCTGCGCCGCCGGCTCGCCGATGCAGTCTTCCGCGAACACGACGGGCCGCCCGAGCAGCTCCGCCAGCCGCGTCGCCACGGGACGGAGCGAATACTCGGGATTCGGCTTGCCCTTCGGCCGCCCGAGGTGCGACGCGAGGATGACGGTCGCGCCCTGCTCGAGGGCGTACTGGATCGTCGGGAGGGACGCGCGGATGCGCGTGTCCTCGGTGATCCGGCCATCCTTGATTGGTACGTTGAAATCGACCCGGATGAACGCCTTCCTGCCCGAGAGGTCGAGGTCCGTGACACTACGCGCGGCCACGAATCACAGCCCCTTCTTGACCATGAATCGCAGCAGGTCCACACAGCGGCTCGAGTAGCCCCACTCGTTGTCGTACCACGACAGGACCTTGACGAAGTCGCCGTCCATCACGCTCGTGTAGGCGGCGTCGACGATCGATGAATGCGGATTGCCGCGGAAGTCGATCGAGACGAGCGGAGCCTCCTCGTACTGCAGGATGCCCTTCAGCGGTCCGTTGGCCGCCGCCTTGAACGCGGCGTTCACTTCTTCCTTCGTCGTCTTTTTGTTCAGGATCGCCGCCAGGTCGACGACCGAGACGTTCGGCGTCGGCACGCGCATCGCGATGCCGTCGAGCTTGCCCTTGAGTTGCGGCAGTACTTCGCCGACAGCGGATGCGGCTCCAGTCGTCGTCGGGATCATCGACAACGCGGCCGCGCGAGCGCGACGCAGATCCTTGTGCGGCAGATCGAGCAGCTGCTGGTCGTTGGTGTAGGAATGGATGGTCGTCATCCAGCCCTTCACGATGCCGAACGACTCGTCCAACACCTTGGCGAACGGCGCCAGGCAGTTGGTCGTGCACGACGCGTTGGAGAGGATGTGATGTTTCGCGGCGTCGTACTTGTCCTCGTTGACGCCGAGGACCACGGTGAGATCGGGGCCCTTCGCCGGCGCGGTGATGACCACCTTCTTTGCGCCGGCCTCCAGATGCTTGGCCGCGCCATCGCGATTCGTGAAGATACCGGTCGACTCGAACACGACGTCGACCCCGAGCGATTTCCACGGCAGCTGCGCCGGATCCTTGATCGACAGGACCTGGAACTCGTCGCCGTCGACGGTGATCCGGTCACCTTTGGCCGAGATGTCCGCCTTCAGGTTACCCAGGATCGAGTCGTACTTCAGCAGATGGGCGAGCGTTTCGGCGTTGGTCAGGTCGTTGACGGCGACAATATCGATCGAGTCGTCATCCATCGCCGCGCGCATGATGTTCCGGCCAATCCGGCCGAACCCGTTGATCCCTACTTTGACGGCCATTCTCAGGTCTCTCCCTCTACAGACAATTGCCCTGGGTCCCAGCGACGCGTGTAAACCCTTGATTCTAGTGAACCGCTCGCACAATGGTCAACGTGTTACATTTACTCGGTTGCAGGAATGTACGCGGCCTACAGCGTCCTCATCGTGGCGCTTTTCCTTGTCGTCTCTCCGTACCTGCTCTACCAGGCCATTCGATACCGTAAGTACATCGTCAGCCTGCCCCAGCGGATGGGTATCTCCGGTGTCCTTCAACTTCGACGGCGACGAGTCGATCTGGATCCACGCGGTGTCGGTTGGCGAAGTCCTCACGGCGCGGGCGCTCCTGCCGCAACTGCGCGAGCGTTACCCCAGGCTCCGCCTGTTCGTCTCGACGACCACGATGGCCGGACAGCAGGTGGCGAGGAGCAACCTGCCTTTCGTGGACGAGGTGTTCTACTTTCCATTCGACCTGGGCTTCATCGTCAATCGGACGCTGCGGCTGGTGCGGCCGCGGCTCTTCGTGATGATGGAAACCGAGATCTGGCCCAACCTGCTGCGCGCGTGTCATCGGGATGGCGTCAAGACGGCGCTCGTCAACGGCCGCATCTCGAACCGGTCGTATCCCCGGTACCGTTTCGCGCGGTTCTTCTTCCGGCGCGTGCTCGCCGACGTCGATCGCTTCTGCATGCAGAGCGAGGAGTCCGCGCGCCGCGTCATCGAGATGGGCGCCGCGCGGGATCGTGTCGTCGTGACCGGCTCGCTCAAGTTCGATTCACTCGACTTTCCGCCCACTACCGACGCCGCGTCCCGCGGATCGTTCCCTCCACCGCGAGCGCGGACGTGCACCAGCGGGGGAGGACGCGGGTCCTTCGCTACTTCCGCATCAGCCCGAATCGGCCTGTCGTCATCGCCGCCAGCACGCTCAAGGGCGAAGAGGAGCACGTGCTCGAAGCCTTCCAGCGGATCCGGGCCACGATGACCAACGCGCTGCTCATCATCGCGCCGCGCAAGCCCGAGCGCTTCGACGACGTCGAACGCCTGGTCCGCCGGGCGGGATGGAACGTGGCGCGCCGGAAAAACGACCTGCGCGTCGATACCGAGCCGCGCCACGACGTGGTCATCCTCGACACCATTGGCGAGCTCGCGCAGCTCTTTCAGGTCGCGACGGTGGTGTTCGTCGGCGGCAGCCTCGTCGACGCCGGAGGCCACAATATCCTGGAACCGGCGGTCTTCGGGAAGCCAATCGTGTTTGGTCCGCACATGGACAACTTCGCGGAGATCGCGCGCACCTTTCTCGACAACGGGGCCGCCGTGCAGGTGCGCTCCGGTCGCGAGCTCGAGAGCACGCTCCTCGCGCTGCTCGGCGATCCGGTCCGCCGCGCCAGCCTGGGCGCTGCCGCCCGGGCGCTCGTCGAAGCCAATCGCGGCGCGCGCGGCAAGAGCCTCGGCGTGCTCGCCGATCTGTTGCCGCCGGAAAGCGGGGGCAATGTCAGGCCCTTCCGGATTGTGCATTGATGCACCGCGTTTTCGTGTCACGAGGCCGACGGCTTTTCCACGATGGGCACGATGACGCGATGAACACGATGAAATTGCGGTTTCCAGCATGCCATCGTGACCATCGTGTCATCGTGGCCATCGTGAGGAAGCCGTCGGCCCGTGACAGCCACGGTTGGACGTTTGCGTGCTGAGCACACTCTACGCGGCCATCGCGCGCCGGCGCCGCGAGTACTACGCGGCGCGGCCGGACCGGCGGCGACGGCTGCGTCGTCCGGTGATCAGCGTCGGCAACCTCGCGGTCGGCGGGCGAGGCAAGACGCCGACGGTGGCGTGCCTGGCGCGTGAGCTGCTCGCCATGGGCGAGCGGCCGTCGGTCCTGAGTCGCGGGTACGGGCGCCGCGAGCCTGAAGACGGTGTGGTCGTCGTGCGCGACGCCGACGGCATCCGCGCGGATCTCGATCGGTCCGGCGATGAGCCGCTGATGCTGGCGCGGCAGCTGCCGGGGGTCTCGGTCCTCTCGTCGAGCGATCGCTACCTGGCGGGCCGTCTCGCCGAGCACCACCTCGGCGCGACGGTGCACGTCCTTGACGATGGGTTCCAGCATCTGGAGCTCGATCGGGACATCGATCTGGTGATCGTCGCGGGGGATGATCTGGAGGCCGGCGCGCGGACGTTGCCCGGCGGCCGCCTCCGCGAGCCGCCAGACACGCTGCTGGCGGCCGACGCTGTCCTCGCCGCCGACGAACGCGTGTTCTCGCTCGGCCCGAGGCCCCGCCACGCGCCGTTCGAGATCTTTCGCACGCGGCGAACGATGGGCCCTGATGTCCTGCCCGACTCGAGGGCCGGTGAAGGAGGGCCAGCTGTACCGTCTCTGGCAATGGCCGGCATCGCCAGGCCGCAGGAATTCTTCGCAGGACTCCGCGCGGGCGGGCACAACCTGGTCGGGACGAGCGGGTTTCGGGACCACCACCGCTATTCGCGCGGCGACCTGGACCGTGTCGTCAGGGAGGCGCGTGCGGCCGGGGCCGTCCGCGTCCTGACGACAGAGAAGGATTACGTGCGCCTGCTCCCGTTCCGGCCATTTGCGATGCCGGTCGGGTGGGTGCCCCTTACAATGGAGCCGGATCCATTGCCCGAGTTCCGCCGCTGGCTGGCCGGCGCGCTCGCCGGCGCCCGGGACCTCTGGCCAGACCCCGTTGACTGAAAAGCCCCCGTCTTTCCGGCATCGCGTCGAGTACCTGGCGGTCATCAGCGTGGTGGCTGGTGTTCGTCTGTTTCCCATGTGGGCCGTTCTTGCGCTGGGGTCGCTCATCGGCCGGGCCTTTTATTGGTTCGACGGACCCCACCGGCGCCGGGCGATGCGCAATCTCCAGGCCGCCTTTCCCTTGCGGAGCCGCGCGGAGTGCCGGGCGATCGCGCGCGGGATGTTCTCGCACTTCGGGCGGCTGCTCACGGTGTTCCTGAAGTTCAGCACGATGACGCCGGAGCAGATGCTCGCGCGCGTCACGTTCGAAGGCGAGGAGCGTGTGCGCGCGGCACATGCGCTTGGCAAAGGCGCGCTCCTCTTCACGGGGCATTTCGGCTTCTGGGAGATCAACGCGCTCGTGCACGCCGTCGCGCTCCATCCGATGTCGGTGCTCGCGCGCCCGCTCGACAACCCGTTGCTCCATCGCCTGCTCGAGTCGACGCGGATGAAGACGGGGAACGCCGTGATCTACCGGCGTGGCGCGATTCGGCGGGTGCTGCGCGCGCTCGAGTCGAACGAGGCCGTGGCGGTACTCATCGACCAGCACATCCACACCGCCGACGCGGTCTACGTCGATTTCTTCAACCGGCCCGCCGCGACGACGTCGGCGCTCGCCGCGCTCGCGCTCCGCACCGGGGCGCCGGTGGTACCGGTGTTCGCTCTGCCGCTGCCCGGCGGCCGTTTTCGCATGGTGTACGAGCACGCCGTCGATCCACCGCCGGCCGAGGATCCGGACGCCATCCGCGAGTTCACGCAACGCTGCACGGACGTCCTCGAGATGTATGTCCGGCGCTACCCGGAGCTGTGGCTGTGGATGCACCGCCGCTGGCGCGACCCGGAGGCCAAGGACGACCGGATTGGCGGCATGTTCCCGGCGGCTTCGAGTGAGGAGAATGTCTAGTGTTCGCTGCCACGACGGCGGCACGAAGATCGCGAAGCCGCGAAGATCACGAGGAATACCCACTGGTTCTTCTTCGTGGCCATCGTGGTCTTGGTGTCCTTCGTGATGGTTACCGTGACACATTCGGGCTGGTGAGATGGCTTCCAGTGTGAATCGCCTGGTCATCCGCGCCCCGAACTGGCTCGGGGACGTGGTGATGGCGCTGCCCGCGATGGGGGCGGTGCGGGCCGCGTTTGGCGGGGCACATGTCGCGGTGGCCGCGATCCCGTCCATCGCCCCGCTCTTCGACGAAGAGACCAGCGCCCGACAGGACAGCGTGATTCCGGTCCCCGATCCAGCAACCGAGGTGCGCGCGCTGAGGGCGGGGGGGTTCGACACCATCGTGCTCCTGCCGAACTCGTTTCGTTCGGCGTGGTCGGCACGGCGCGCGTCGATTCCGGAGCGGTGGGGCTACTCGGCCGGTGCACGGCGATGGCTGTTGACGCGGCCTGTCCGCCGGCCGCGCGGACGCGTGCATCAATCCACCTACTATCTCGATCTCGTCAGGGGACTTGAAATCCCCGAGGGTGATCCGTGGCCGCGCGTCGTCGTCGGTCCCGTGACGCTCGCGCGGGCGGACACGCTGCTGGCGGCTCACGGCATCGGACCCGATGCCGATGGCGTTCGCTCGGTCGGCTTCGCCCCCGGCGCCGCATACGGCCACGCCAAGCGCTGGCCGCCCGCCATGGTGGCCGAGACAATCGTGCGCCTCTCGCGCGAGGCGGGCGTCCGGTGCCTCATGTTCGGAACTGGCGGAGACCGCGATTCGGGGCGTGAGATAGAATCGTTGCTGCCGCACGGCGTTCACGCGGTGAACCTGATCGGGCGTACCGACCTGCGCCTGCTCGCTGGCGTCATCAGCAGGTGCTCGGCGTTCGTGTCGAACGATTCCGGGGCCATGCACCTGGCAGCCGCGCTCGGTGTTCCGGTCGTCGCGATCTTCGGGCCGACCGACGAGCGCGTGACGTCGCCGCGGGGCGGTCCCGACAGGTCCGGCCAGCTCGTGACGCCCGACGTCCTGACCCATCCCGTGTTCTGCCGGCCCTGCATGATGCGCGACTGCCCGATCGATCACCGGTGCATGAAGCGTGTGACCGTCGACTCGGTGGTCTCTTCGGTGACCCGGCGGCTCGGGTCGGTTCGGCTGGCCTCAGCGGAGGCGGGGACGTGAAACGGGGCGTGTTCCTGGATCGTGACGGCACGCTCATCGAGGAAGTGGGCTATCTGGATCGGATCGACCGCGTCCGCTTCTTTCCCTACAGCGTGGACGCGGTCCGGCTGCTCAACCGCGGAGGCTTCGTGGTGATCGTGGCGACGAACCAGGCGGGCATCGCTCGAGGGATGTTCGACGAGGCGTTCGTCGAGGCGACGCATCGGTCTCTCGCGGCTGCACTCGCGGCCGGCGGCGCGCGCGTCGACGGATTCTATGTCTGTCCGCATCATCCCGACGCGGCAATCGAGTCCTACCGGCAGGCCTGCGATTGCCGGAAGCCCCGGCCGGGGTTGCTCCGGCGGGCGGCAACCGATCATCAACTCGACCTCGGTCGTTCGTTCGTCGTGGGCGACCGCCCGCACGACATCGCGGCCGGGACCACCGTCGGCGCGCAGGGCGTGCTCGTCCGGACCGGTTACGGCGGCCACGCCGAACGGTCGGATCATGGCGCCGCGGCGGTCACCGACAATCTGATGGCCGCCGTTTCATGGATTCTGCGCCAACCGTGACCCGACGCCGCTCCGAGCGCAAGCTCCCCGCTTGACCGACGTGGTTGATGCCGGACGTCTCCTGGCCCTGGTCGACGCGTTCGACGAGACCCGTGTCGCCGTCTTCGGCGACCTGATCGTCGACGAATTCATCTACGGAGAGCTGTCGCGCGTCTCGCGCGAGGCGCCGGTCCTCATCCTCGACTACGACTCGACCGAGATCGTGCCCGGCGGAGCCGGGAACGCGGCGAGCAACGTGGCGGCGCTCGGCGGTGCTCCCGTGGCCGTGGGTGTCGCCGGCCGCGACGAGGCCGGCCGGCGGCTGCTGAAGGTGCATGAGGCGCCACGTGGACGTCGGTGGCATCGAGCCGTCCCGCCGGGTACCGGACGCCGACCAAGACGCGCATCCTCGCCGGCGGCGTGCACTCCGCCAAGCAGCAGGTCGTCCGCATCGATCGCGGCACGCGGCCGACGGTTGACCGACGCCGAGCGCCGGGCGATCGAGTCACGCCTCGCCCAAGGCTGCGCGCGGCGCCGACGCGCTGCTCGTCTCCGACTACGGCACGGGCTTGGTGACGCCCGCCGCTATCGCGCGCGCGGGCGCCAGGCTCGCCGCGGCGGTCCGGCGCGCGTCCACCGGTGCTCGTCGACTCGCGCTACGCGCTGCTCGGTTTCCGCGGCATGACCGCCTGCACGCCGAACGAATCCGAGGTCGAGCAGCTGCTCGGCGATCCGGATCGGCGACGAACGTCAAGGTCCTCGAGAAGGCGGGCCGCGAGCTCCTGGCGCGCACGCGCAGCCAGCCGTGCTCGTCACCCGCGGCAGCCGCGGGATGGCGCTCTTCGAGCGCGATCGGCCGACGATCCACATCCCGATCTTCGGGTCGGACCAGATCGCGGACGTCACCGGCGCCGGGGACACCGTGATCGCGACGATGACGCTGGCGCTGGCCGCCGGTGCGACGCTTCCACGAGGCCGCGCACCTGGCCAACTACGCCGGCGGCCTCGTCGTCATGAAGCGCGGGACGGCGACCGTGTCGCGCCGATGAGCTCCGGGCGGCGATCGACACGTCGCTCGGCCGAGCGCGATGGGCCGAACAGGCTGCGCGACGGCGGATGGGTGGGCCTCCAAGGGCCGAGCCGTGCTTGCGTCGAACAGCCGATCGATCTCGTGCGCGCCGACCGGCGGCGGGCGTACATTGCGTTCGCCAACGGGTGCTTCGACCTCCTCCATGTCGGCCATATCCGCTACCTTCAGGCGTCGGCTGCCGAGGCCGATCGCCTGATCGTGGCCGTGAACGACGATGGCGGCGGCGGCGGGGAAGGGGCAGGGCCGGCCGATCATGACGGCGAGCGATCGCGCGAGCGATCGTGGCGGCGCTCCGCGGCGTCGACTACGTCGTGATCTTCCCCGAAGCCCACCGTGACGCCGCTCTTGATGCTGCTGAAGCCCGACGTCCACTGCAAGGGCACCGACTACACGATCGACACCGTGCCGGAGCGCGATACCGTGCGCGCCTACGGGGGGCGCATCGCCATCGTGGGCGATCCGAAGGACCATTCGACGCGCGACCTGCTGGCGCGGATACTCGGGCAGTGATGCTCCCTTGTTCACCGTCTCATCGTGTCCTCGTGTCTGTGCCTCTCCCTTACGCGATCGTGCGCCTGGGCGCGCTCGGCGACATCGTGCATGCCATTCCTGCCGCCGCGGCGCTGCGCCGAGCGCTGCCCGACGCGCGCATCGACTGGATGGTCGACGCGAAGCACCGGCCCATCGTCGATCTCGTCACTGCCATCGATCACGCCGTGCCGCTCGAGGGCCGGACGTGGCGGGCCTGGGCCGATGTCGTCCGGCGCGCGCGCCAGGCCCGGTACGATGTCGCGTTCGATTTTCAGGGGTTGATGAAGTCGGCCGTTCTGGCGAGGGCCTCCGGCGCCGCGCGCGTCGCCGGATTCTCGATCTGGCACCTGCGCGAGAAGAGTGCCCGGCCTTTTTATTCGGAAACCGACACTGCCGGCGAAGACGAGGGCGGACACGTCATCCAGAAGAACCTCCACCTCCTCCACCTGGTGGGAATCGACACCTCGCGCGTCGAGTTTCCGATCGCGGACGTGGCGTCCCGTGCGCTCGACGAGGTCCGGCGCGAGGTCGGCTCCGGCGCCTTCGCGCTCCTCAACCCCGGCGCGGCGTGGCCCAACAAACGATGGCCGCCGTCGCGGTTCGGAGAGGTGGCGGCGTTTCTTCGCGACGTGAGGGGCCTGCCCTCGGTCGTGTTGTGGGGACCCGGCGAGCAGGCGCTCGCGCAGTCGGTCGTCGGCTCGTCGGGCGGCGCGGCCAGGTGCGCTCCGCCGACGGAGGTGGCCGATCTCGTGGCGCTGTCGCGGCAGGCGGCGTTGATCGTGTCGGGCGATACGGGCCCCCTGCACATCGCTGCCGCCGTGGGCACGCCGGCCGTCGCGATCTTCGGTCCGACCAATCCCCGGAGCGAACGGGCCGTGGGCGCCGGCTGATGTGACCGTGTCGAGGTTCGACGCGTGCGGCTGTCACTACGAGCGGAAGTGTCGCGCAGGTCGCGTGGTGTCTGGAGAGCGTCAGCGTGGCCGAAGTGCACGGCCGGGATACAGCAGCGGCTCGGTCGCGGCGTGCCTGATCGGACCTGACGTGATGCCTGATCTCGTGCGGCTGCTCGTGCGCGGTACCGCGTGCGACTCGGGTTCATCGTGTCGGTTGGTGCGCTTTGGCTCGCGCGGCCGACGACGGCGAGTCTCGCCGCGGGCGCCGCGCTCGCGGCGGTCGGGGAAGGCATCCGGATCTGGGCCGCCGGCCATCTCGAGAAGGGACGCGAAGTCACGGCCTCCGGTCCCTATCGCCTGAGCCGCCACCCACTTTATGTCGGCTCGGCAATCATCGCGCTGGGGTTTGCCGTCGCATCCGCCCGGCGTCGCGGCTGCGCTGCTCGTCCTGGGCTACCTGGCGCTGACTATCGCCGCGGCCATCCGGGGCGAGGAGGCGCACCTGACGGAGAAGTTCGGCGCGGCGTATCCCGAGTATCAAGCGGGGCCGCAGCGCGGAGCCGATGCGTGCGCGTTCAGCCTGGCGAAGAGTGGCGGAACCGCGAGTACCGCGCCGTGGCGGGCCTGGTCGCTGGCGCTTGCGCTGCTCGCGTGGAAGGCCCTATAATCGATGTTTGGGTGAGCAGTTGGCGTGTGCGGCAGGGCAGCGTTCCGCCCTATCCTGCAGCGCGACAGGGCCTGCCGCGCCGAAGCGGCAGCGCGAACGAGGGCTTGCCGGGCCGAAGCGCGTAGCGCGAAGGCGGGCGGTTAGCTCAGTGGTAGAGCACCGGCTTTACACGCCGGCTGTCACAGGTTCGAATCCTGTACCGCCCACCAGCAGTCGACAGTCGTAATGCGCATGCTGAAGGGATTCGGAAGTCACTTGAGATGACTGAATTCGCAATGCCGCAAGGTTCAAACGGGGTGGTAGTTCAGTTGGTTAGAACGCCGGCCTGTCACGCCGGAGGCCGCGGGTTCGAGTCCCGTCGACCCCGCCAACTATCCTTCAGAGAATAAAGGGTTTCCGTTTCTGGCGGGAGCCTGCTTGCGAACAAGCCGGAGTCCGCGGGATGGCCTTATTGCAGAGCCGCGGAACCGAGGAACTCGACGTCGATCAGCGGCGGTCTCCATTGCAGCGGGCGCTGGCGATATTCACAGCTCTCTTTCAGCAAGGCGTCGGAACTCGTCAGGGACGGAGCGCACAACCCGCATCGCTGACCCATAATCGACCGCTTGTCCTCCGAAACGCTTGCGGATCGCATCGACGGCCCGGTCTGCGCGCGATCGCGCCACGCCCTTTTTTGTGCCAGGACGGCGTCCTTCGTCGGCAAGCCCAAGCGGCAGCTCCAGTTGCACGATCGCATGCGCTTCGAGATGTGAGACGGAGATCGCCAGCAGCGAGATCGTCCTCTCGTCACGGTGATCCGCAAGGACGCCGCGCACCAAGTCCTCGGCGATCTCAGCGAGAGCCCTCGTTGCAGAAATCGGCGCTGACAGCGTGAGCGAGCGCGTGACCGAGCGCAAATCGGCAAAGCGCACGCGGACCGTGATCGTCCGGCCCGCCAGGGATTTGGCGCGGAGCCGCGCGCCGATGCGGTCGGCGAGATGATGGAGCGTCGGTTTGAAGACGCGCTCGATCGCAGGCTGTCGTCCGAGCGCCGATTGTGCGCCGGCAGAGCGCGCGCGCCGGCGCGTCTGGATTTGCCGCGGATCGCGGTTCCACGCGAGTGCCGTCAACTTTCTTCCCGCCGCGTGCCCAAGCAATCGCTCCACGGATTGCAGGAGAGCTCTCAGCCAATTGACCGATGGTGGTGACGCCGATCTTGGCGAGCCGCGCCTCGGTGGCGGGGCCCACGCCCCACATGAGCGCGACGGGCAGTTTGTGAAGGAACTCGAGTTCAGTATCTGGATCGACGACGACCAATCCATCCGGCTTCGCGACCTGCGATGCGATCTTGGCCAGGTGCTTGGTACGCGCCACGCCGATTGACATCGGCAAGCCAAGCTCGGCGCGCACGCGAGCCCGAACCGTCCTTGCGATCTCTGCCGGCGAACCGAAGAGATGCGTGCACCCTGCAACGTCGGCGAAGGCCTCGTCGATGGAGATGCGCTCGATGGAAGGCGTGAAATCGCTCAGGACTCCGATGGCGGCGTCGCCGAGCCGTTGGTATTCGTCGAAATGTCCGCCGACAAACACGAGGTCGGGACAGAGTTGCCGCGCGCGCCGTCCAGGCATGCCGCTTCGTACGCCGAAGGCCCGCGCTTCGTAGGAGGCCGCGAGAACGACGCCGCCGCCGACCGCAATCGGCTTGCCGCGCAGGCGAGGGTCAAGCAGCTGTTCGACCGACGCATAAAAGGCGTCGAGGTCCGCGTGGAGAATGGTGGCTGTGGAACCCATCTCGTTGACTCCTCGCCTCGGTCGACCATCTGCCAGCCACGCATCACACCCACCACAGCGCAGACGCGAGTCGCGACTCGTCGAGTGCCGGTCCGACGCCCAGGCGCAGCGCCACTGGAGCGCCAGCTGCAATCAAGCGCTTCAGCTCCGTAGTCAATACCCGTAGGCGATCGAAGGAGCCGAGGGTGAAGGCCTCACGACGTGCGGCCACTGGACGGCGGTAACCCGGTGGAATCGGTGGCGTCGCGTTTGCGTCCACTGCCCCGCTCAACACCACCTCGCTGTTCTCGATCACAATGAGCCGCGCACAACTGTCAGCGGGCTCGCGCCACACCACGCTCGAATCGAACAACCGCGTCAACCAGATCGCGCGGCGGCGGGCGAGCGCCGCCCGCAAGGCGAGCCACTCCAGCGACACTTGCACGAACTCCGGGGTCCAGACCGTCACACCACGACGCGTGTCGTTGGCATCGTCTTCATCAACGTCGCGGTCTCGTCGACCTTCTCGCCACAGGCGTGTGCCAAGCCGCAGCAGCTTCGCGTAGTCCGAGAGGTCGACGCGCGACAGTTCAGGATGCGTTGCGCACAGCCGGTCGTAACCGGCGGTGAACGTGCGGTCATCTGGGCCTCGTGAACCGGGCGTCAGAGCGGCGCGCCCAGCCCGGGCGAGTGCCGCGAATTGATCGAGCGTTTCGGCCGAAGCAAATGGTCCGAACGGGCAGTGTGGCGACGGCTGTCGACTACGCGCGCTGAGATCCAGCGACGTGAACCACAACGCGCGACTCGCAGTCGTCAGCGCGACGTTGTAAGGCGGTCGGTGCCGCTTGATTTCATCCGGCTCGAGGAGTGCGGCCTCGAGCGGACTTGGTGTGACGTCGAACGAGATCGCGCGTGCCTGCGACAGCATCTCGAGCAACCGCTCGGGCACGCCGGCCTGCTTCCGAAAGTAGCTGTTGACCCGATGATGCAGCGACCCTGCTTTGCCGATGTACAGGACGCTGCCGTCCGTCCGAAGCATGCGATAGATCCCAGGCGCAGTCGGCAATGAAAGCCGCACGTCCCGCGGCATCGGCCAGATGCGGCGTCGGCGCCTCATCGGTTTTGCAGGTCCGGCGAGCCAGTCGTGGAGCGCGCCCCAGGTCGACACGCCGTGCCTGTCGAGCAGGCCGACCAACTCGTGCCAGACGAACGCTGTCGCTTCGACGTGATCGGCGCTTCGACGGAGCGCACCAACCGCGCGACCGAAGTATCCAGCGAGGGCGCGCAGGCTGCACCGAGGCAAATTGGGCAGAAGGCGCCTGGCGATATCCCGCGTGCAGACCACGTCGAGCGGAAACACGCCGGCGGCCAACGTGCGAAGGAACGGCTGCTCGAATCGAGCGAAGTGGATGACCGTCGGCGCGGGCTGCTGCGTGAGACTCGCGGCCTGGTCGGTCAGCTCGCGCCAGGCGCAGCGTCCGTCGACAGCGGACCGCATCATGTGCTCGGAGATCCCAGTGATCCGCGCAACAGCTGGCGGAATCTGCTCGCCATCCGGCAGCGCGATCAACGACGCATGCGCGTGCGTGATTGTCGTGCCGAGGACGCGGGCCCAGCCGATCTCGAGGAGATGACCTCGTGGAGCGGCGGCTGTGGCCTGGCAGTCGACCACCAGCACCTCGAGTTGCGAGAGCGGCTCGGAAGGACTGGCTAGCACCATTTGCCACGACCGGAACTGATTACGCCACCGCCGCTTCGATGCAGCGCACTCGCTTAAGCGAGCAGTTGCTTCAATCGTCGCTTCTTCAGCGTCTCCTTAGGGCTGACCGCGACGCCATCGCACCAGCGACGAATCTGGTGCGCACGGTGAGCCGATGACAGGTAGCCGGCTCGCGCACCTGAACCTCGAGCTCGGTTCCCGGTGCGATTGCGTCGGCCCAGCCGCTGTTCTTCAGCGCCGAAAACGCCAAGAGCGGCGGCTTCTTAGATCGATTCGGCCGTCACCTCAACCGAGTGCCGAACGCCGGACGGACCCGTAAAGCTGACCGTGCACGTCCGAAAGCGCCACGGCGCGTCCAGCCTATCATATTCGCTTTTTGTTCGCCTAGTGCGGTACCGACGGTATTCACGGTTCAAGGTGCGTACCTCCGGCGTCCGGTGCTGGTAGCGCTCTCGTCCGCATCTGCGTTGTTTACGTAACCTGCGGCTGATTCCCTGGAGACGTTTCCGGCGCGGTGACCACCGTGGACCGCCCAGGTTCATGACGTCTCTTCCCAGCGGGGGCCGCAACGCGGCCAGCAGGCGGCTGAAGCGAGGGGAAGGCGATCGGTTGGCGTGACCCCGTGTGACCGTGGGGTTACGCGGTGTTCTCACGACCGTCGGGATAGTGCAGCGTGAGCTCGTGGCGGAGACGCTGCTCGGTGCCGTCCTTGCAGATGACGCGCGCGTGGATGGGAAACACGCCCCACCCCGCCGTCTCGAGCTTGAAGTTGCCGGCGCGGTCCGTGCTGTCGCGCACGGGGTGCTTGAACGACGGGTGCAGCGTGTACTCGACACGGTCGACGGCGTCGAGCTCTTCGGTGGGACCGTCGAGCCACACGGCCCACGACCACCAGTCGTCTCCTTCGAAGTGTTCCGATTGCGCTATGCGCAGGTTTGTTGGAGCCATCGCGCCACTCGACGTTGCCTAGAACTCGATGCGAACGAGATCCGCCGATACCCAGCCGGTGTTGAACAGCACGCCGTCGCTCGCTGTCGACCCTTCGACTTCCACGAACGATCCCGACGGGAGGCCGACGGCGTCGAGGTAGAGCCCCATATTCTCTTTCACCAGCCGGCCGTCGCGCGGCTGCTTCACGAGGCCATTCACGCGCGCGCGGTACTGCACCTGCAGCGTGCGGGCCGTGAGCGCCTTCAGGATGCGGCGCGCCTGCGGCGGCTCGGAGGGGCAGAGCAGCAGCCGGCGCATGCTCCAGCCGGCAACTGCCTTCACCAGCTCGGTCACGCATGAAAGCTTGTCGCCCGGGTCGAGCGCGATGTACTGCCGGTCGCCCAAAAGGCCGAGGAGGGTGTTCACGCCCTTCTCGCGCACTTCCACGCATGGCATCCGCGCGCCGAGCGCGTAGCTCAACTCGTCGCGGACCCACACGTGCGTGTTCATCTCGGCGGCTTCCTGGCCCTGGCGCAGCGTGCAGAAGCCGATGATGGCGTCGGACTGGTTGATGCGGTCCTTCACGGTCTGCTGCAGCTCCTCGCCATGGGCGTCCTTGCCATCGGCCGTCTCGATGTTCATCGCATGAAGGATTGGAAAGACGTGCTTTTCAATCCAGGCGTCGCGTTCGTTGTAGCCGTAGCCGATGAAGATCCGCATGGCGTCGAATGTGAAAGATTGAGAACGTTGTCGCCGGTCGCGCGAGACGGCTGCTGTTCTTGAGGGTCGGATCTTGTATTTCAGCAAATGTTGAAATACAAGATTTGACCCCGCGCCGTGGCTATTCTACGCCTGCTCCCGCCGCCGTCGGACGTGAAAATTCTCGGCCAGAGGATACCACTCCTGCACGATCTCGATACTTCCCGCTCCGAGATCGATCAGTTGGTGACGCGAGTGCATTCGGCGTTGTCCGGAATGTGTATACGAATCTCGGACAGGTCTTGGATAGGTCGCGAATGGGTAATTCCATAGTTGCTCACCGGACCGTCGGGACCGTTTGGTCCTCAGCCCGCGACGGCGGTTACTGGTGAGCAGTCGACGGTGTGGGCCGGCCGGCCGGCCGAAGGCTCCTGCGACGCCGTGCGGCCGGCCACTCCCGGACAAAGGGCGGGACCGCATGATGAAGCAGGCGCAGCGCGGCCGTCCATCGCGTGAGCGCGCGTACGTCGCGCGCCGTCCATGGGAAACCGTAGCCCTCGCGGACTGCAGGTGGCAGCAGCCCGATGGTGACGAGCTGCAGGACCCGGAAGGCCGGCCACAGAAGCCGCCAGCCTGGAGGGAAGAGAATCGCCCGCGCAAGCTCACGACTCCTGGCGTTGACGACGAGGCGGCCGCTGTCGAGCATCTCTCGCCCATACGCCTCGAGCTGGGCTGAATCCCGGGGGAGCAACTCCTCAGGAATGTCGAGCAGCGGCTCCATGATCGCGGCCTCCGCGCAATAGCGGTCGCGCTCTTCCATCGTGAGGGGGCCGACAAGCAGCTCGGTACGTCATCGGGATCGATTCGAGAAGCGTCGCATGCACCCAGCGCAAGAGTTCCGGATCGTGCGCGGAATAGCGCTCGCGGGCGTCGAGTTCCCCCGCAGGCTCGCCAAGCCGTCCGGAGACGCGATCGTGGATGCAGTTGATTCGAGCCGCCGTGCTGATTGCTTCCTCGTCCGTACCGAAGGTCAGCGACAGCATCGCACCGACCGTCGATGTGAGTCGCTTGAAGCTGGTAGTCAGGCCGCCGCGGAAGGAACTGTGATCGGCCACACCTGCTGCGACCAGCGGATGCGCGAGATGCAGAAGAACGGCGCGGCCCCACCCCGCAATGACGATGACCTCGCGATTGATTTTCCAGGAGACGGTGCCCGGATCCGGCCGGACGGCACCGGCGCTGAGCAACCGCGCGCGAACCGCCGCGCGATGTCGTTCGAGCGCCCGGGGGTCAGAGCACATGACGCATTGTCGCACGCGGCGCCCCCGGCGCCTTCAGCGCACGCCCTCGCCGAGGACGAGAACCGAGACCTCGCGGACGCGCGGGCCGTCGAGCTCCACCAGGAAGACACGCTGCCAGCGCCCGAGCTGCAGGCGACCTTCCGCGAAGTTCAGCGACGCCGTCGACCCGAGCAGCAAGGCGTGGCAGTGCGCATGGCCGTTGGCGCGTTCACCCGGGGCCAGGTTCGCAGTCCGGACGTCCATGTCATCGTGCCGATAGCGCGCGTCCTTCGGCGCCGCCCGCGCCAGCAGCGCCGCGAAGTCCGCGAGCAGCAGCGGCTCGTGTTCGTTGATGACGATTGCCGTCGTGGTGTGCAGGCTCTGAATGTTGACGAGGCCGGCGTGGATGCCTGCCTCCGCGGCCAGCGCCTCGATCCGCTCCGTCAGGTCGATGAACTCCATCGCGTGCTCGGTCGCGACGCGGATCCGGACGTGGTGGCAGGTTGCCGATGGCACGAGTGTCTGCATGGGCCGTTCTCCTCTCGCCCACCGGCCGATTCGGCCGGCGGCGTGTAAAAGGATCGCCCGGACAGCCCGTTGGAGTCTTCACGCGCAGGTGAGGGTTGCGTGAGATGTCGGTGAGGCGGGCACGGAGAGGGCTCAGGCGCGGCTGATCTCCTCCGCTTCGCCGAGGCGCTCTCTCAGCAACCGGGCGATCTCCCGGAAACACTGAAACGACAACCCCGCCTGGGCGAGGTGGAAGGTGAGCGGGCGCCGCCATACCGAGGTGAAGCTCGTGGCCAGAAGGCGGGTTACTCCTTCGTCCGCGTAGACATCCAGGATGAGCTGGAGGGTCTCGGCGAGCTTCTCGGGGACGGTGCGGACCAGGCAGGTGACGAGCAGTGCTCGCACGTCGTCGGCACGTCGCCAGGCCATCGGGCGACTCGAGTCATGAATGGTCTCGAAGTCGAACCAGTGGGCGACTCCGGCCTCGAGGTCGACCAGCACGTTCTCGGCCATGGCGTCCCCGTGGGTGAATCCCAGGTGATGGAACTCGGCGAGGGCGACGACCGCCCGTTCGATGGCCCTCTTCCGGACCGACTCCTCCAGCGCCGGATCCTCCAGCAAGGTCGCCAGCGTCTCTCCAGCGAGGCAAGGCAGGACGAGCATGCCGTCGGCATCGATCCGAATCGAAGTACCGCGGAGGCTCCGGTAGATCCGGCGCTCCCGCTCCTCCCAATCCCGCTGGGGGAGGACCCGCACGCCGGTATCCAGGATCCTGAGCAGCGGACCACCCATCCAGACCAGGAGAGGCGCGTAGAAGCGGCGGTACTTTCGCACCTGAAGCTCGCCGTCCTGGTCGACGATCCGAGCCTTCGAGTACCTCGCGGATCGGAGCAGCCGCCCCAGAGCCAGGCACAGGACAAAGTAGGCACGCTCCGCCAGCTCCCTCACGAACCGTCAATCCCCGGAGAGCACGCAGGCGATACCGATGAGGATCAGAACCATGCCGACGACGTGCAGGCGGCGAAGCTGTTCGCCGAAGACGTAGACGCTCGCGAGGGGGATGAGCACGTAGGTGAGGCTGGTCAGCCCGTACGCCCTCGACAACGGGAGCGACTCGGAGAACGTAGAGCCAGCAAACCGTCGAAGCGGTCCACGCTGCCGAGCCCCGACAGGACATGCACGTCCCGGGCGGCGGCGAGCAGGAACTCGAGGCGGCCGAGCCCGGCCAGGTGCTGGGCGCCGGACTTCAGAAAGAGCTGTCCACCGCCGAGAACGCCACCGCACCCAGGATCAGGACCATCGTCTTTCCTTGCATCATCGATTGCCTGTCTCGTGTCGAATCCGATCGGTGAGCGAGGTGCGCGCCCAGGGGAAGAGGACCACCGAGACCCACTTCAGGAATGTTCGAACGTATCCGAAGGGCTGGAGCTCCATTCGCCGGCTGGAGGTGCGCGCGGTGAGGCTTCGATCATAGAGGAAGCGCTCATGGTGGTACCGATAGGCCGCCCCGGTCAGCGGCCACTCTTCGGCGATCGCCCAGGACTCGTTGAAGGGGCCGTAGCTCTCGAAGTGCGCCCGGTCACAGCTCATGAACGCCGGCATCGACTTGGCCCTCGCCAGGGGGAGGCGTCGCGCCAGCCCCCAGAAGCTCCACCAGAGCCAGGCTCGGATCCCGGGCTCCCGGGAGGCGAGCCGATAGAGCACCAGGCACCTGCCCTCGTCCTCGTGGAGCTCCAGGATGCGGTCGACGGCGTTCTCCGGAACGATGGTGTCCGCGTCGACGAAGCAGAGCACCCGCCCGGAGCTGGCCGCGGCCCCGGCGTTGCGCGCCGCGGCGCAGGTCCGGCCGACGCAAGGGACCAGTCGCACGCCGACGTCATCGGCGAAGATGCCCACGATGGCCGCAGTGGCGTCCTCGCTCCCGTCGTCTGCCACGATGACCTCGAAGGAGGTATCCGGGAGCCAGAGATCGTTCCGGGAGATGCCCGAAGCTCGAGCCACACTCGCGAGAATGGCCTCCAGGGCCTCGCCGATCAGCGCCTCCTCGTTTCGCGCAGGGATCACGAAGGAGAGACGAGTCTCAGTCATCGCGGCTCCAGGATCCACCCGGCGACCACCAGGGAGCGGCCGGGCAGCACGGGCCGCTCCCGCCGCGACCGGATCTGCAGCCCGGCCGCCATCACGTCCCGCTGAAGCTCCTGGGCGGTATAGAAGCGCCGCGTATTCATGGTGAACTTCGCATCCGGAGGGACGTAGCCGAGGACCTTCGAAACGTGGAATGCCACGATGGTCCAGAGGAACTCCCGGACGCGAAGCCACGCGTAACCAAGGCGACCCGAATGAAGGGACTGCACCAGGATGATGGGTCCGCGGGTGACGCGAGCCGCTTCCGCCAGGACACCGGCCGGGTCGTTCGGGTAGGCAAGCATGAAGAAGAGAAGCGCGGCCGAGAACGTTCCCTCCTCGAACGGAAGGACCCCGTCGGCGATCAGGACCGGCGGCCGTCCCACGACATGCATGTCGCTCACGTCGGCGGTGACCACCTCGAGTCCCAGCTCCCGCTCCAACCGGGCCGAGAGGTGTCCGGTCCCCGAGCCGAGGTCCAGCACGGGTCCCTCGGTCGGCAGCCATGCACCCACCTGCTCCATCAGCTGACGGGCGCGCCGTTCCATGACGGCGTCAAATATCGACTTCAACATCACTCGCCTCGAGCAACCCCGCCGGTGTGCTCGGTTCGTACCCGGTCTCGAGGAGCTCCTCGGTGAGCCGGAGGATCTTCGGCCAGAAACCCCGCTCCAGATCTCTGGGATGAATCGCCAGGGTAGGGACTCCACGATCCAGGGACTGAAGCAGCCACCCGATCCCATGGCCGACGTGCCCGAGCCAGCCCCAGCGACCACAGTCCCAGGTCCAGGTCGCCAGGGGAACCCTTCGGCCCGCGCGTGACTCGAGGGAGAAAAAGCCCAGGACGTGCTCCAGCCCCAGGGTATTCCCGTTCGCCCAAGCGCACGTGTCCCCGCTGCCAGGCCGGTGCGAGGAAGCCTCGCGCCGGCTCCCCGAAGACCTCGGTGAAGACACGCTGTCCGCGCTCGAGGGTGCGTCGAGTTTCTTCGGGATCCAGGCCGTTCATCTCGTCGCTGCTCTCGGTGAGCAACGTGGTCGGTCCCCAGCCTCGCTGACGTTGATGGAAGTAGCCGTGAAGGAGAAGCTCCTCGGAGCTCTCCCGGACCAGCCGGCAGTAGTCAGGATGCGCCGCCAGTGGCCACTCGCCGTGCCAGTTGGGGACCACCCCGAAGGAGAGACGACGCCCGAGAAAGGGCGCGAGGTCCCGGATCATCACCCGAGTCTCACGGGCGTAGGCCGGAGTGGCGTCGTGGATACAGACGAGGAAGCGCCGCATGGTTCGCCTACGTGCTCGCCTTCTTATCGATCGCGTTGCCAAGGATTCCTCCGTATCGCCGATCACGAGCGGCAAAAGCCTGAACGGCGGAAGCGAGATCGGCCTCGGTGAAGTCCGGCCACAGGACGTCGGTGAAGTAGAGCTCAGCGTAGGCCGACTCCCAAAGCAAGAAGTCACTCAATCGCTGTTCTCCGCCGGTGCGGATGAGCAAATCCACGTCACGCGTACCGCTCGGTGCGTGGATGGCCTCACAAAGGGATCGCTCGAACGCCTGGCGGGTCGGGGGTGTCCCCTTGGCGACACGGCCGGCCGCCGCCAACAGCGCCTCGCGGGCCGAATAGTCGATCGCAACCCGGAGGTGGAGAGAGGTTCCTTCGCTCGTACGCTCCTCGACGTGCGCGATGCTGCGTCTGAGGGAACCCGGGATCCGGTCCCGACGCCCTATCACGCTCAAGCGCACACCGCTGTCCGTCATGTGGGCGCACTCGGAGTCCAGGTACTTCTGGAGCAGAAACATCAGGTTATCCACTTCGCCCCGCGGACGGCGCCAATTGTCCGAGGAAAAAGCGTAGAGCGTCAGAGTGGTGATCCCCAACGCCGGCGCGGACTCCACCGTTCGTCGGACCGCCGCCGCTCCGGCGACATGGCCCTCCTCCCTGGGTCGACCGCGTAGGAGAGCCCAGCGGCCGTTCCCATCCATATTGATCGCGACATGGAATCGGTCTCGGCCTCCGCCCATTCGCTCGGGGATCCCGGCTGGTTCCGATGGTTCGGGGTCCCGCCATCGCGAATCCAAGCTACTTCGTGTCACAAAGCATCTCCAAAGGAACAAGTCCCGGGTCGCGCACCGGCCGATCGGGACCGGCGGCATGCGAGAGGATCGCCCGGACGGCCCGTTGGAGTCTTCACGCGCAGGTGAGGGTTGCGTGAGATGTCGGTGAGATTCAGGGGAATGCGCGGTTCAGTGTCTGTGACGGCGCATCAGGCCGAGCGCCAGCCCAAGTCCGAAGAGCGACGTCTCGCCGAAGGCAATGATCGCCTGGGAAGCCCGGCCGAAGTCCGGTTCCCCGATCAGCCTGCCAACGGCTCGAGCGTCGCCCGGGAGCCGTCGGCGGTGCGGGCAATCACGTGAATGGTGCCGCCGACGAGCGGACGTCCGGCAAGCGAAAGGACGAGCCCGGCCAGCCCGCACACCGCCGCGGTGATCGCGGCGGCACGCAGCAACCGCCGGCCTCGAGGCGCCGCCATACCGCCCTGAAATCCCCGCGTGGCGATGGCATACCCGATCCCGGCGGCTCCACCGATGACGAATCCCTCGAGCATCCCGCCGATCCCGATGCGCAACCCCACGAGCGCTTCGAGGCTCCATCGGGCGACCCACTGGACGGCGAGGCCGACGAGGCCGCCACCGAGCGACGCGCCGGAGACGAGGGCGACCGCCTTGAGCGATCGCGCGCCCGCCTCGGCCAGCGACAGTCCGCCTCCAACCCCGGCGCCGCCCAGTGCGCCACAGACGCCGCCGATGACGGCCAGGACCGGCGCGATGGCCACCGGGGCCGCACTTCCCGGGGCGGCGGCGAGGATCAATCCTCCGGCAGCCCCGGCCGCGACGCCTGCCAGACCACTGCCCGCTGCGGCGCCTGCCCAGCGCCTGGCGGCGATTCGCGCGGCGTGGCGCAGCCGGAGCCGCAGCAGCTCGCGCGCGACCGCCAACGGCGCGGGCGCGCCGAGCACCGGCACCTCTCCCGCGCCGGGCGCATCCCAGCGCGCATCGCGCAGCAGCGCGCGCGCGCCGGCATGACCGGGGCGGGTGCCGAGCCGGCCGAGCGCATCCGACGTTCCCAGCGCGTGCAGCAGCTCGGCCGCCTCGCGGCGATCGTCCTCGCTGGCACCGGCACGGGTGAGACGATCCAGCAGCGGTTCGTAGGCATCACCAGCCGGGGCATCGCTGGCCTGCGGCGCTTCGACAGCCAGCGGCTGCGAGACCGTCACCGGCTCCGGCCACACCCCATCGTCGTCCTCTTCGATGACATCCGCGAAGACGAACCGGTAGCCGTGGCGCGCGACTGTGCGGATGAAGCGCGGCTCTCGTGAATCGTCGCCGAGGGTGCGGCGGAGCGTCCGGACGGCCTGGCTCAGCGCGCTGTCGGAGACGATGACGTCCGTCCAGACACGATCGAAGATGTCGCGGCGGTGCACGGCCTCGTGACGCAGCTCGACCAGCAGGACGAGCAGGTCGAAATAGCGCGGGATGAGCGGTACCTCGCGGCCTTCGCGCAGGAGGAGCCGGCGGCGGGGCGAGAGCGTGAAATCACGGAAGCGGTATCGAATCACGACGGTTGGCTACGGCCTCGGGCGATCGTATAAGACCACATCTGTGTCTTACCATCTACCATACAAGCGCGGGTTGAGGCGACGGCTCAGCCGCCCGGACGATATCGCGTCGACTGTTCTTTTTCTCGCCACGCCTCAGCGACACGTCGTTCAGATCGAGAGGATGCATGCCGAGGTTGATTGCTTTGTCTATCGCAGTGGCCGGCACGCTGCTCGACGCCTCGTCATCCGTCTCCACGCGGCAGGTGCCTTCCGCGGCGCTCGACTTCATCGATACCAGCATCGAGAACGGCTCTCCGTTGTGGTACGAGATCGTCGACAACGTCGTCCGGATCAATCTGGTCTACGACCACGAGCGCTCGTCGCCGAATCGTGCTGCCGGTCATGTGCATTTCGTGCTGCACGCACGCCCAGGGGCGTCGCTCACGCTCGAGTTCCGCAATCTGGACAACGTGTGGAACGGCCAACCCGGTTCGGTCGCTGGCGAGCTGAAGACCGTCGTGATCTCCGAGGACGGGAAGGCGTGGAGGACCGTGCCGACCGACAGTCTGCCCGGCGACCGGGTGCAGCTGCGCGTGGCCATGACCGGGCCGCGCCTGCATGTCGCGCGAATGGAGCCGTATCGGCTGTCGGACCTGGAGCGTCTGCTCGACACGATCCGCTCGCATCGCCTCGTGCGGATCGAACCGATCGGCCGCACCGCAGCCGGCCGGCAGCTCGAGATCGTCCGCGTCGGCGATCCGGCTGCGGCGAATCGCGTCTTCGTCCGCGCGCGCGCGCATCCCTGGGAAGCCGGCAGCAACTGGGTCGCGCACGGCCTCATCGAACGCCTGCTCACAGACGACGAGGAGATCAGGCGTTTCCTGCGCGTCTACAACGTGAGCGTGCTGCCGATGACGAACAAGGATGGCGTCGCGCGAGGCGGGACACGGTTCAACCTTCGCGGAATGGATCTGAATCGCGGTTGGGACAAGCCCGCCGACCCGGAGCTGTCACCGGAGAACGCGGTGCTCGAGCGCTGGCTCGATGGCGAGATCGCTCGGAACCGCAAGCCCCAGCTGGCGCTGGAGCTGCACAACGACGGCAATGGGCGGCTGCACATCAGCCGGCCGCCGGTCCCGCAGCTCGATCGACACCTCTCGCGCATGGCGATCCTGGAGGCGTCGCTGCGCCGGCACACGTGGTTCACGGAAGGCACGACGAGCCCGTCGTTCCGCAACAGCGGCACGCTCGGCGAGGGCTGGCTGCTGCGCTACGGCATCGACTCTGCGGTGCACGAGTTCAACTGCAACTGGATTGAGGGCTTGAAGCAGCCGTCGTCCAGTACCCACTGGCGTGCGTATGGCGCCGCGCTGCCGAGGGTGTTCAGTGAGTACTTCGAGAAAGTAAAGCCCTGAGCTTTGAGCGCCGACTCTCAAGCTCTGCAGTAAGTACAGCAAAAATACGCTGCGGCCGTCTTCACGTTCCGCGGACATGAGCCGGGGTTTTGGTCCGCGTTCGCGTCAGTCCCCCCTTCGACCATCCCCGGCGACGCAATTCAGCCCCTGCTGCGCCCCTGACTTGACTAACGGCCCGTTACCACTTGACACGACCGTTACAGTACATCGGCAGACTTGTGATCGGTTCTCGGTCGCAGGTCGCCAAGGTGGCCGGTTCATGACCCAATCGCGAAGACTTGGAGGCGTATGAGTATGCGGTTTGCTTCACGCACAATGCTCGTCTTGGCTGTTCTGCTGTTTCTGGCCACTCCTGCGGCGGTTCACGCTGCGTACACTTCGTCGGTCGTGGGTTCAACCGCTACGATGACGGGAGATGCGGCGGGCGATACATTGACGATCACGCAGGCAGGCGGTCTCTTCAGTCACAACCGCTACCCCGTCGATCCCGGGTTCAACAGCGTGTTCGATTTCGACACCGCGGTCGCTGGCGATCAGACGGTGTCGAGCACCACGGGCATCATCGACATCAATGCCGGAGACGGAAACGACGTGATCGCGTTCGGCGACGGCATCAATATACGTGGCACGATCGACGGTGGTCCCGGCATCGATACGATTGACTTCTCGGCGTACACGACGGCCGTCCGCGCGAACCTCGGACTCGGAACCACCGGGTTGGCCGCGACGCTCGGCGCCGACCAGGAAAACCCGCCGACCACCCACACCGCGACGGCCACGGCGGCCGTCACCAACTACAACATCGCCACACGCACCTTCGACATCGTGGTGACTGTCACGGGCCTGACGCCTGCTGAGGTGACGGGCTTTCACATTCATCAGGGGGCGGTCGGCGTGAACGGGCCGATCATCGTCGATTTCACCGGGGTTGCCCCGCTCGTTCCCGCCGGGACCGGCTTCACGTTCAACGCGGTGGGCTTGACTCTTCCGGCCGTGAACGAGGCCGCGTTCCTCGGAGGCGGCACATACGTCAACATTCACACCGCGGTGTTTCCGGGCGGGGCGATCCGCGGTCAGCTGTTTTCTGGAGGCAACGTCAACCTGGCGGCCGGCATTGCCACGGTCGCGACCAGCGTCACCAACGTTGAAAACGCGACCGGAGGGACGGTTAACGACAGCCTCGTGGGCAACAACCAGGTCAACATCCTCAACGGGGGCGCCGGCGCGGACTGGATCGTGGCTGGTCCCGGCAACGACACCCTCAACGGTGACGCGGGCGCGGACGCGCTCGTGTGGAGCAACGGTGACGGCACCGACGTCGACGAAGGCGGCGCGGACCTCGATACGGTCGTGGTCAACGGCAACACCGCGAATCCCGATGTCTTCCTGGTCTCGGCAAACGGGACACGCCTACGCTTCGACCGCACCAACGTCGGCCTGTTCAGCCTCGACATCGGCACCGTCGAGACGTTGACCGTCAACGGCGTAGGCGGAGCCGACACCCTCAGGGTCAACGACCTGACCGGCGTGGCGTCGTTGGCGACACTGAGCCTGAATGGGTTCGAAGGCGATGACATCATCTCGGTTGTTCCGCTCCCGAGTGGTACGATCGTCGTCAACGCCCGTGGCGGCCCCGGCATCGACACGATTGACTACTCGGCGTCCACGACCGCCGTCCGCGCGAACCTCGGACTCGGAACCACGGGGTTGGCCGCGACGCTCGGCGCCGACCAGGAAAACCCGCCGACCACCCACACCGCGACGGCCACGGCGGCCGTCACCAACTACAACATCGCCACACGCACCTTCGACATCGTGGTGACTGTTACGGGCCTGACGCCTGCCGAAGTGACCGGCTTTCACATTCATCAGGGAGCGGTCGGCGTGAACGGGCCGATCATCGTCGATTTCACCGGGGTTGCCCCGCTCGTCCCCGCCGGGACCGGCTTCACGTTCAACGCGGTGGGCTTGACGCTCCCGGCCGTGAACGAGGCCGCATTCCTCGGCGGCGGCACATACGTCAACATTCACACCGCGGTGTTTCCGGGCGGGGCCATCCGCGGTCAGCTGTTTTCTGGAGGCAACGTCAACCTGACGGCCGGCACGGCCAGCGGTGTGACTAGCGTCACCGGCGTTGAAAACGCGACCGGAGGGACGGGGAACGACAGCCTCGTGGGCAACAACCTGGTCAACATCCTCAACGGCGGCGCCGGCGCGGACTGGATCGTTGGCGGTCCCGGCAACGACACCCTCAACGGTGACGCGGGCGCGGACGCGCTCGTGTGGAGCAACGGTGACGGCACCGACGTCGACGAAGGCGGTGCGGACAGCGATACCGTCGTGGTCAACGGCAGCACCGCGGCGGCAGATATCTTCCTGGTCTCGGCAAACGGGACACGTCTACGCTTCGACCGCACCAACCTCGGCCTGTTCAGCCTCGACATCGGCACCGTGGAGACGTTGACCGTCAACGGCATAGGCGGAGCCGACTCCTTCACGGTCAACGCCCTGACCGGCGTGGCGTCGTTGGCGACGCTGCGTCTGAATGGGTTCGACGGCGATGACGTCTTCAATGTCAGAGCGTTGGCGAGCGGTACTCCGCCCAGTACGGTGAGAGGCGGCGCAGGCGCGGATACGCTCAACTACAACGCGGAGCTGCGCCCCGTCTCGGGCGACAGGACGCCTCCGGACGGGAGCATCGCCTCCCCGGGCGTGCAATCGGTGGCCTTCCTGCAGATCGAAGCGGTCAACGTCATCAATCCGATGCCGTTGATCTCTCAGATCGGAAACGACTACGACGGCGACGGTCAGGCCGACCTGGTAGTCTTCCGTCGCCCCCCGGGAACCTGGGTCTCCCGCCAGTCCAGTACCCTCTTCACCGCGGGCCCGTCGACGGATTTCGGAGTGAAGGGCGATTTGCTGGTGCCCGGTGACTACGATCGCGACGGCAGGTCCGACCTGGCCGTCTTCCGGCCGGCGACCGCTACCTGGCACATTCGGCACTCGAGCACCGGGACGGACGTGTCGTACGCGTTTGGCAAGGGCACGGATATTCCGGTCCCGGGCGATTACGACGGCGACCAGAAAACCGACCCCGCCGTCTACCGCCCGTCCACCGGCGTCTGGCACGTGCTGACGTCGAGCAGCGGCTACGCGACGACGCTGACGATCACGCTCGGGGCCAGCACCGATATACCGGTGCCCGCCGATTACGACGGCGACGGGACTACCGATGCGGCGGTCTATCACCCGGCCACGGGCATCTGGACCACCCGGACCGCGATCAGCGGGTTCACCGCCGGTTCCACGTTCCAGTGGGGCGTGCCCGGCGACCTGCCGGTGCCCGGCGATTACGACGGCGACGACAGGGCCGACGTGGCGGTGTACCGGCCCGCCAGCGGCCTGTGGTTCATCCTCCAGTCTACGACTGCCAACACGACGTTTGTGTCGTTCCAATTTGGCCTGACCGGCGACACGGCGGTGCCCAGCGACTACGATGGCGACGGTAAAACGGACCTCGCGGTCTGGCGGCCGTCCAATGGGACGTGGTTCATCTCGGTGTCGTCGACCAACTACGGCACGTTCGCGTCGTATCAGTTGGGGCTGACCGGCGACACTCCGGTGACGAACGTGGCCGTCGCCAACGCGGTCGCGATCTCCAGGCGGACCGTCGCCAACCTGATGCGCACGGCCGATCTGGACGGCGATGGCCGGGCGGATCTCACCGTGTATCGTCCCTCGGCCGGCACCTGGTTCAACCTCCAGTCGAAGACGAACTACACGGCGTTCACGACGTTCGAGTTGGGAGTGAACGGCGATATCCCGGTGTCGAGCGACTACGATCGCGATGGTCAGACCGACCTCGCGGTGTGGCGGCCGTCGAACGGCACGTGGTACTTCCGTACGTCGAGCACGAACTTCGTGTCGTCCGCGATGTTCCAGTTTGGTCTCGACGGCGACATTCCCGTCCCCGGCGACTACGACGGCGACAGCGTAGCGGATTTCGCGGTCTGGCGGCCGGCCAACGGGACGTGGTTCATCCGGCTGTCCACGACGAACTACGTGACGGACGTGTCATTCGAGTGGGGCCTCCCCGGCGATGTCCCGGTTCCTGGCGACTACGACGGCGACGGCCAGACCGACCTCGCCGTGTGGCGGCCGTCCAATGGGACGTGGTTCATCCGGCTGTCCAGTGCCGGCTACGCGACGGACGTGTCGATCCCGTTTGGGCTGGACGGGGACGTCGCCGTCCCTGGCGACTACGACGGCGACGGCCGGACCGACTTCGCCGTGTGGCGGCCGTCCGATGGCACGTGGTTCATCCTGGTGTCCAGTGCGGGCTACGCGGACGTGTCGATCCCGTTTGGGCTGGACGGGGACGTCCCGGTCCCTGCCGATTACGACGGCGACGGCAAGATCGATTTGGCCGTCTGGCGAGAGAGCAACCGCACGTGGTTCCTGCTGGAGTCGAGCGGCCCCTTCCCCACGACCGTGGCGATCGAGTGGGGCTTGTCCGGCGACATCCCGATTCTCCCGCGCCGGTGATCGGATCGCGGCTGTAAATCAGATCGTGGGTCAGCTTCCGCTGACCCACGATCCTCTTCGCACGTGTGCCTCGTGTCATCGTGCTCATCGTGTTGGTGCCGTGAGCCGGGACCAACTGAAGGGAACTGCGGGTTCAGTGTACGTCGGCGACGTGGACACCGCCGGGAAGCGCTGAATCAGCGGGTGCGAACCAGAGATTGTAGGGATCGGCTCTCAAATACCGGCCGACCACACGATACTGCCGGTCGGCGAAGTAGTTGATGAGGTGTTGGCGAACGTCGGGATGGGCCTCGACGCACACCAGACGCGGCCGATGGCGCACGAGGTCGAAGCCGGCGAGCGCTTTCGGCTCCGCCAGCTCGATATCCATCGTGAGGAAATCGATCTTGGTGACGCCAGTGCGGACCAGCAGATCGTCCAGCGTGATGGTTTTGACCTTCCGCTCTTTTCCCGACGCATCGTAGCGATCGGAGAACTCCTTGTTCGAAGACGACACCAGGCGATTGCCGTCCGGAACGAACAGTGACTCGAGCCCGTCCGAGCTGTCGCTCACGAAGAAGGCAAAGAACCGCGTGCGCGGTCGATACTTTGCGTAGTCGGCCGCGAATTCCTCCTGCGCGTCGATCGCCAGGCCTGACCATCCAAGTACCTGTTCGAGATAGTACGTGTTGCTGAAGTGTTTGTAGTCGTACGAGCCAACGTCCACGAAGACTCCGTTCGCGCTGGTCGTGGAAGAAATCACGAACGATCCACTCTTCGGCATGTTCTGAATGGCCGCCGGGGCCATATGCCTTCTTGAAGAACTCGTATTCCGCGTCTCGCGTGCTGGCCCAGGCGAATGTCGCCGCCCAGGCGACGGCAGCCACGAGCAGGGAGATGCGCACCAGCTTGCCGATGCGCGGACGCCGCGTGGTGTCCTTGGGAAGGTCCGGGTTGTTCAAGCGCGCGCCTCATCAGTTGTGAGTCCCCGGGACACGCGCCTGACACGGCCAAGCGACAAAAGCGTCACCGAGTGACAGAAGTGAAAGCCGCACATTCGCCGGGCTGCCTCGATTCCGAGCATCTATATTCAGCAACGAGCCAGTCGGCGAAGTACGCTCCGCGGACGCTGCAAGCACCTGGCCGATCGTCCGACCCATGACGGGCTGCACGAACCTGAGGCGCGTCGGTTTCGGCGTCCTGTCGAGCCCGCTTGACCTCGCTTCGCGCATTCCTGGGGCATGGAGGTCTGGTGCGATGATCACGAAAGCCTTGCTCGTGGCGCTGCTGTTGACACTTCCATCGCTCGCCTGGGCGCAGCAGGGTGAGCAGCGTCTGGAGGCCGGAATCTTCTTTACCAATGTACTGCTCGAAGAGATCGGTACAACGGACCACGGCACGGGCACCTCGGCCATTGGGATGGGAGGCAGGATCGTGTGGCGTCTCCTGCGCCATCTGGACATTGATGGGGAGATGGCTTTCCATCCGAATGCGGGGGTGAGCGGACACCGGGTCCAGGGATTCCTCGGAGCGAAAGCGGGTGTTCGGTTCAGGAGGGTCGGGCTGTTCGCCAAGGTGAGGCCGGGATTCATCTATTTCGCAAAGGACCCGTTCGGTGTCGCGGAGGCGGGCTCGACCTTGTTCGAGACACGATGGGCCCACAGCCTGGAACCGGCGTTCGATTTCGGCGGCGCGGTCGAGTACTACACGTCGAGAGGCCTGATCGTCCGTTTCGATCTTGCTGACACTCTCGTGTCCTACAACGCGCGCGCTGTTTCTTCGTCGCGTATCGAACCGCTTCGGTCGGTGGCGGGCTTCACCACTCGGAACCGGCAATGGAGCTTTGGCGTAGGGAGGCGATTCTGATTGGCGCGACCGAATCGGTCCCGCTGCCGGCATGGGCATATAATCCGGCGCGGAGAGAAACAGCATGAGATTGTCAGAGCGCCTCGCCGCGCCGGCGGCCGTGATGCTGGCCGTGGCCTTCGTCGTCGCCTTCGTCACGCGAGCGGCCGCGCAGACGGCTCCGGCCGTGGCCTGCGAGCGTCTGGCCGAGCAGCGGCTTGCGAACACGACGATCTCGGCCGCCCAGACCGTCACGGGCGGATCGTTCACGCCTCCCGGCTCGACCAACGCGATGACCAATCTGCCGCCGTTCTGTCGTGTCGCCGGCGTGATCGCGCCCACGGCTGAATCGCAGATTCGTCTTCGAGGTCTGGCTGCCGCTTCAGAACTGGAACGGCAAGTTCGCCGGCGTCGGCAACGGAGGGTGGGCGGGCAGCGTCTCCTTCGGCCCGCTCGGCGAACAACTCAGGCGCGGCTATGCGACCGCCTCGACGAATACCGGTCACGAGGGCGCGCCCGGCATGAACGCCGCCAGGTTCGCATTCGAGAAGCCCGAGCAGCTGATCGATTTCGCGTATCGGTCGCATCACGAAACGGCACTACAGGCGAAGGCTCTGGCGCAGGCGTTCTACGGAAAAGCTCCCGAACGTTCCTACTTCATCGGGTGCTCGTCTGGCGGATACGAGGGCCTCATGGAGGCGCAGCGGTTCCCGACCGACTACGACGGCATCGTCGCCGGGGCGCCGGCGAACAACTGGACGCGGCTCATGGCGGGCGACTTCGACGGCGTCCTCGCAGTGCTGCAGGATCCGGCGAGCCACCTTCCACCCTCGGCGCTGGGCCTGCTGCATCGCGCGGCGCTCGCGGCGTGCGACAGCTCCGATGGCGTCGTGGACGGTGTGCTCGACGACCCGCGCCGGTGCAAGTTCGATCCCGCGACGTTGACGTGCACCGCGGGTCAGGCTCCGGCAACGTGTCTCACGCCCGCACAGGTCGAGGCGGCCGGACGAGTCTACCGTGGTCTGAAGGATCCGAACACGGGCGCTCAACTCTATCCAGGCCTGGCACCCGGGAGCGAGCCGTTCTGGCCCCACCGCGATGCCGCCAACCCATTTCCCATTCCACTCGCGCACTACAAGTGGCTCGTCTTCGCCGATCCCAACTGGGACTGGAAGACGTTTCAGTTCACCGATCCGGCCGACTACCAGGCGCACTGAAGGCTGAAGCGAAGTTCGCCCCGATCCTCAACGCGACCAATCCCGAACCTCCGCGAGTTCCGGCAGCGCGGGGGAAAGCTGCTCCAACACCACGGCTGGAACGACCAGCTGATCTCGCCCCAGAACAGCATCGACTACTACGAGAGCGTCCTGGCGTTCTTCGGAGCCGGTCAGGATCGAACCCGGACGTTGGGCGACGTGCAGAGCTTCTACCGGTTGTTCATGGCTCCGGGGATGGCGCACTGTTCCGGCGGGCCTGGCCCGAATACCTTCGACATGCAGACGGCGCTCGAGCAGTGGGTGGAACGTGGCGTCGCGCCGGAACAGGTGGTCGCGACCAGGTCGGTCAACGGTGTGGTCGACCGGTTGCGTCCGTTGTGCGCGTACCCGAAGGTCGCGGTGTACTCAGGGAAGGGAGACACGAACGACGCGGCGAGTTTTGTCTGCCGTGATCCGCCCGCGACGGGCCGGTGACCCGTTGCAATGACCCTCCTCCCGGGCGCCAGGCCCTCGCGTTGGAGGGGCCACCAGCTGGCCGGGACTGTACTTCGCCGGGCCGTGATCATCTTCGCTGGTGCTTGATGAACGTCCCGTCAGGATGTCTCAGGCGATACGACTGGGAATCGTCAGATCGGGCATCGGCTGCGCGGTGAACAGGCGGCGGCACGGCTTGGCGATCAGCGCGTGCCCACCGGTTCGCACGGTTCACGCGCGCGCTGTCGGTCGCAATTCCCGTGTTCGCGTACATCTGCCTGTACAACTTCGAAATCAACACGAACGCGACGCGCGCGCGCAGGCTCGGCGTGCACCGGGACCGCGCCCAGATGCGCCTGCAGGCTGTAGAACTGATCCCAGACGCCCTGCGTCCGCGTCCGGATCTCGTCGGGGGACATCACCGGATGGGGCGCGTACACCTTGGGACGCTGCTCCTGCGGGATCAACCAGTGGCGCGTGACGGGGATGCCCCCAACCTGCGCGGCGTCGCTCCCCGACGCTCTTTTCCCATGCGGCGAAATCAACGGTGCCCGGATAGGGCGTCAGCATCACGAACTGCGCGAAGGTCAGGCCGGCGCGATCGGCGATGTCGGCCGTGGCCTCGAACGTCGCGGGGCGATCGCTCGGCAGCCCGAAGATGAACGATCCGAGCACATGCACGCCGCGCTCGCGGAACATGCGCAGGCGCGTGACCAGCGCTTCTCCGGAATGGTTGAATCCCTTGTAGACGTCCTTGAGACCTTCGGGCGTGACCGCTTCGACGCCGACGAGCGCGCCCTTGATGTTGGCGCGCTTCATCGCGTCGAGGAACGCGTCATCCTCGGCGGCCTCCATGGTGATCTGCGTGAAGAAGACCATGTCCGATGGAAGCTGCGCCAGCCGGTCCATCAGCTCGAATCGCTCCGCACGCAGCGCCCGCAGCTGCTCGATGCGGGCCGGTATTGCCCTGGCGCTCGGCCATCGCGAGATCGGTCAGGGTCACCGGGTAGAAGTTGTCGTCGGCAAGCGCCACGAACCGGAAGCCCCGCCGGCGGAGATCCACGATTTCGCCGACGACCGCATCGACGCCGCGCTGCCGCGGTTTCTGGCCGTCGGTGCGCCAGACCGAGCAGAACGAGCAGTGCTTGGGGCAGCCGCGGACGGTCTGGACCGAGCCCCACATGTAGCGGCCCTTCGGGGAGCAGGTCCCACCGCGCCGGCACGAACTGGTCGGCGTCGATGCGTCCCGCCTCGTAGATCGGCTGCAGCGTTCCGCGGACCGCGTCGTCCAGGACGACCGGCCAGATCTGGTCGCCGTCGCCCTTGACGACGGCGTGGGCGCCGCCGAGGCTCTGCGCTTCTTCGGGATAGAGCGTGGCGTGGATGCCGCCGTAGACGACCACGGCCCCCTTGGCTCTCGCCGCCGTGCCGATTTCATAGCCTCGGAGCGCGTTGCCCGTGTGGATGCCGATGCCCACCACGTCGCCCGGGCTGCACGGTCTCGAAGTCGAACGGCTCCAGGGTTTCATCGGTGATGCGGGGATCGCCATGGGATGCCGGGGTCGCGCCAGCCAGGACAAACAGCCAACGGGGCGTGATCACCCCGACGCCGAACGACAGGTGGCTCGGATTTACGAGATGAACGGTCATATTGGTCGGCTGGACGCGCGTCGTGGACATTCCACCGCACTGTACGCCGACCCTGTGGTGGGCACTGTTCCGTATTGTACAGCCCAGCTGACCAAAAGTGGTGTTCTTTTCGACGGGGTCAGGCCTCGAGTTGGGCGATTCGCCTGAACCGCCCGCTCTTTGAGCGCCGCCGCCTCGCCGGCGATTCGGGTTTCGCCCTCTCGCTCGAGCTGAGGGAGCCGGCTATCGAGCGCGTCGATCAGCTCGCGCAGCTCCTCGATCAAGCCGTTTTCGGCCGATTTCGGTCTCCGTGCGACGTGCCAGCCATTGTCATGCCCCTCGACTCAGCCGTCTCGATCGGGGTCACGATATGTCCTTCTGCAGGAGCGCGCCTGTTCAGAACAGCACACGGCACCTTCTGCCGGACCCTTCAAATTCCGTTTCATTATGCAGCGGCTCAGCTAAAATACGCGAATGGACCCTTGGTCGTGCGGGAGCCGACGCGCACGCCGCTGCCGGTGTCGAGTGCCCCCGTCCGAGTCAATCTCCTGACCAACCGACGCCGATCCTCGTGATCGGTCCGGTAGCGACGTCAGACGTTCGCCCTGCCGGGCTGACCCCGGCGCGGAGGAAGCCCCATGGCGAAGACGCGAAAAAAGCCACGCAGTGGTCCGTGCAGACGACTTCTTCGAGTCGGCGGGTGTCTCCAGCCACGCCTCGGATTACAAGGCCGGCGCTGCCATCTTCGCGCAGGGTGATCGCGGGCACGAGCGTGATGTTCATCAAACGGGGCGCGGTGAAGCTGTCCGTCGTGTCCAGGGGCGGCAAGGAAGCGGTCGTCGGGCTGCTCAAGAGCGGCGACTTCCTCGGGGAGGGATGCCTGGCCGGCCAGAGCCGGCGCATGGCGACTGCCACGGCGCTCGTGCCGACGAAGATCCTGATCCTCGACAAGCAGGAGATGGTGGAGCGGCTGCACGACAACGTCCAGTTCTCGGATCGCTTCCTGTCCCACATGCTCTCGAGGAATATCCGCATCGAAGAGGACCTCGTCGATCAGCTGTTCAACTCGAGCGAGAAGCGACTGGCCCGGGCGCTGCTGCTGCTGGCGCGGTACGGCGAGCGCGAGAAGGCCGCAGCGCGTGCTGCCGAAGCTGTCGCAGGAGCTGCTGGCCGAAATGATCGGCACGACCCGCTCGCGCGTGAACTTCTTCATGAACAAGTTCCGCAAGCTCGGGTTCATCGAATACAACGGCGGGCTCAAGATCGACAACTCGCTCCTGAGCGTCGTCCTGCACGACTGAGTCGCATCCCGCTTCCTCGTGGGGAAAGGCGGCAGGGGCGCGTCAGACGAGCCGGCCCATCCACAGCAGGAGCTGCACGACGAGAACGACAGGCAATCCGAAAGCCAGGATGACGAACGGAATGGAGAGGATCACGCCGAGCAGCATCAGCACGTCGCGCAAGCGAACCTTCCAGTCTCTGGCACCATTCGCGGAAGACGAGAGTTGGACCGCGGGAGATTCCCCAGCCGAACCACTTTGATGAGGCTGGCGGCTGATGCAGGCCGGGAGGCTCAGGAAAGAACCTTGATTATACGCCCCGGCGGAAGTGAAGCGGGTCGCGCAGGTTCTGTAGCTCCCGGTAGTAGTAGAGCGGCGTGGGCCGTCGGCGCGCAATCTTCAGCGACTTGAGAAACGCAAGCTCCTCGGCCGTGACATCCCCGCTCAGAGACGCATCCTGCAGGAACGCCTGAAGGCCCGGCTCAGTTGTCCGCCGTGCCGGACGATTCCCGCTCCACGAACTCGATCGTCGTCAGGTGCTCGGGCGCGAGTCGGCGGTTCAACACGATCTCCATCCCGAACGTCGCCAGATCGATGTTCCACGATTCAATCAGAGGATCGAGAAACGTGGCGCAGTTGTCCGCCGAGATGTTGAAGATGTCGGTCGCCAGGAACTCGCGCACGATCGCGAGAAGCTCCTCCTGAGCTGCGATCGCTCCGCGGCGCCACGCGCCTTAGCCAGCCCTCATCCTCGAGCTCCGTCTTCGTCACGCGCTTCACCACGTCCAGCAGTTTCTGCGTCACGAGGCGCTCGAGCGTGCCGAAGGGCTCCTTCTCGAACATCGCCCGCACGGCCTTCTCCGCGTCCGGCGCGCATTTGCGGAGGATCAACTCCCGCACGTCCCTGAACGAGCGGCGCCGGCGGGTCGGCCAGCTTTCTCTTCAGGACGTCTTTCCGCTGGCTGTCCGCCAGCGTACGCCAGCTGACCGGCGGGGAGCTTCAGCAGGACCTCCATCCGCTCGTACATGTCCGTTCGCTCGGATGCTGGGGGAGGCTTCTTGCCCGTCAGCAGTTGAGAAACGTACGACTCGGTCACCTGGGTGGCGGCCGCCAGTTCTTTCTGGCCGATCCCCAGCTCTTTGAGTCGCTGTCGAATGAGGAGTCGAAAATCCACGGCTTTCTAAAGCTTAACTTAATTTGGTTCATTTTGTGAGATCGAATGGCAGCATATGCTTGACAATGGTCATTCCATTAACTCATAGTGGTTAATAGACTGGTGGAGCCCCCTGCAGTCTTCAGACCCCTGACCTAAGTCAGGTCATCTGGTCGCACTCCTTAGGCCCCCACGGTGAGCACCATGTTCGTTCCGTTCAACCGCACGGCCATCACCGCTGCCTGGTTCGTCGTACTCGGGTTGGTCGCGCTGCTGTGGTCGCCGCCGTCGGTCGCCATGGGCGTCTTCGTAATCCTCGTGGGACTCGCCTGTCCGGCGGCGATGCTCATCCTGCTCAATGAACCCTCTCCGGTCGTCGCCCGAGCGGTGCCCGTCAGCGAAGGGTCACGAGGGATGGAATGAGATACTCCCCGAGTTCAGAGACGGCTGAGGCGGCGTCGCCAGTGACCGTCCCGTCGAATTGCCCCACCTGTCGCTCGTCCGAGGTCAGCACGGTCAGCAAGGTGGTCACGGCGGCGACGTACTGGAGGTGCGGCGCCTGCGGTGACGTGTGGAACGCCGGGCGGCGTCGCGAGGTGACGGGCTACTCGCGTGCCGGAGCAGGGATGGGGCGCCGCTGATCAGGCCCCGTTCCGAAGGGAAACCAAGACCTTGACTGCTGCCCGCACCGGAGACGCCGCGTGATCGTATAGACAGGTGTGGTCAAGTTCTTACTCTGGCTGATCCTCCTGGTCGTCTGCTGGCCGCTCGCACTCCTCGCCCTCCTGATCTACCCCATCGTCTGGCTTCTGCTGCTCCCGTTCAGGCTCGTCGGCATCGTCCTGGACGGGGTGTTCGAGTTTCTTGGCGCGCTCATTCGCCTCCCGGCGCGCGCCCTTGGCGGCAGGCCGCAGGTCCGTCGCGTCGGGTGACCGCCACCGATGGCGGGGCCCGGAGCCCCGAGTCCGCGACAAAAGTCCTCCTTCCGATGGTCTTCGTATCAGGTCATTCCGACGGAAGTGTTATCCGTACAATAACTTGGAGCGTTCGGGCCCTGCCAACTGGGTAACCTGCGACCTCCCAGACGCTGGCAGCTCACGCACTTAGCGACACAGCCCGGATAGCATGCGCGTGCAGACGGGCGCGCTCGAGGCCGGTGGCCTTGAAGTTGCGGTTGATGCTGTCGACAAGCCCCCAGACAACCCATGGAAGCCACGAAAAAGAACCAGACGGTGATTCCGCTCGCGTCGGGTCGCTAATTCTCACCGCGGCGAGCTTGCCCTCGCACGCAGCATCGCTCACCTTCCCCGGAGAGCGAACGCCCGGTATCCACCAGGATGCCGGGCGTTTTCATTTTTGCTGTAGGCTTCCTTCCGACACATCTGGAGGTTCCATGAGCGAACGGATCGGGTTCATCGGTCTCGGCGTGATGGGAAAGCCGATGGCGCAACATCTCCTCGCGCGCGGATTCGGTCTTGTCGTGCACAGCCGCAGCCGCGGACCTGTCGACGAGCTGGTCGCCTCCGGTGCGCTGGCCGCGGAGACGCCGGCGGCGGTTGCGCGTCAGGCGAAGGTGATCGTGACCATGGTGCCCGATTCGCCGGATGTCGTGGCAGTGCTCGAAGGACCCGACGGGGTGTTCGGGGCGCTCGAGCCTGGCAGTCTGATTGTCGACAGCAGCACCATCGCACCGGCCGTGGCGCGCCGCCTCGCGGCTCGCGCGGCCGAGCTCGGGTCGGCAATGATCGACGCACCGGTCAGCGGCGGGGAAGTCGGCGCGAAGAGCGCGTCGTTGTCGATCATGATCGGCGGCGACGCGGCTGCGGTGGAGCGGGCGCGTCCGGTGCTCGAAGCGATGGGTAATCCCGAACGCATCGTGCACATCGGCCCGTCGGGATCGGGTCAGCTCTGCAAGGTCTGCAACCAGATGGTGATTGGCGGCACGCTCGCAGCGGTCAGCGAAGCCTTCGCGCTCGCGCGCAAAGCCGGCGTCGATCCCGCGCGCGTCCGCACG
Organism: uncultured Acidobacteriota bacterium; assembly: GCA_963771395.1. GTDB lineage: Bacteria > Acidobacteriota > Vicinamibacteria > Vicinamibacterales > 2-12-FULL-66-21 > DATBJJ01. The sequence continues at coordinate 100,416 of CAVYTY010000004.1, forward strand.
GTCCTGCTCGGCGGCTTCGCGAGCAGCCGCGTGCTCGACGCACACGGCGAACGCATCCTGCAGTCGAACTACACCCCCGGCTTCCGCACCAAGCTCTTCGCGAAGGATCTCGGGATCGCCTCCGACACGCTCGCCGAATACCAGACGCCGGCACCGGTGGCGGCCGTGGTGCAGCAGCTCGTGACGGCGCTGATGGCCGCCGGCCACGCCGAGACAGACTACTCGGCGCTCGCCACCGTGCTCTTCGACCTAGCCGGACTCGACCAAGCTCAGCAGTAAAAAGTCGAGCATTTTTGCGCAGGATACGCGTTCAATTTCAGCCGACTCGGCGTTATCCTCTGTGACACGCAACGAGGCGTGACCTGCCCTCGTGCCGTCTTCTGTTCCCTTGTGGGCGGCTCTTTGCCTCACGCCTCCCGCATCGTCCCCGTGGAGGACAACGATGAAGAGGTCAGCGAGAAATCCCCAGGGCATGGCCATCGTGGCCGTCACGGCGAGCGGAGCGGCGTGGCTGCTCGCGTTGCTCGCGGTTGTCGGGAGCGACGTCAGCGGTCGCGCGCAGACGCCGGCCTACACCCCGGACGAGTCGGACTACGGTTACGGCAACCGGAATCTGACCGACGCCGCAGCGCGCGGGCCGCGACACCTGGTACTTCTGGACCGGGGGCAACGAGAAGTTCTGGGTCAAGATGGCGGAGCTCACCGAGGGCAACGTCAACCTGCTCGCGTATGTGGACTCGCGGCTCCACGGCCGCCGATTCACGACGCTCGGCGCGATCACGCAGCCGGGTTGTCGTGCTGCGACGGCGCCCGACCAATACGGTCTGTGGATGGATCAGTGCGACCAGCCCGCCGTGCCGGGCGTCCCAGGTGATCCCTCAGGCATCGTCGGCCTGCGGCGATTCCCCAACCCGAAGTTCGACAAAGCCAACTGGAACGCCGAGGCCTACTTCAAGCACCCGGGAAAGACCGAGCCGCCCTACCTCATCGGGATGGCGTGCGGGTTCTGCCACGTCGGCTTCAATCCGCTCTACCCGCCGGAGAATACCGAAGCGCCGAGATGGTCGAATCTTGCCGGCGCGATCGGCAACCAGTACCTGGGAGGAAGGGCGGCTGTTCAACCTGCGGATGCCGCCGACCGACTTCCGCTGGCACGTCGGCAACCGGCAGCCGCCGGGGACCTCCGATACGTCGCGCTTCGCGACCGACCACATCAACAATCCAAACGCCATCAACTCGGTCTTCAACCTCGCCTACCGGCCGACCGCGCCCGAAACGATGGCGGACGGGACGACGCGGCAGGTGCACCACATCCTCAAGGACGGTTCGGATTCGATCGGTGTCGCCGGCGCGTCGCTTCGCGTCTACGTGAACATCGGGATGTGCTCGGACTACTGGCTGACGCTGCACGACCCGGTCATGGGGCGCAAGCCGCAGCAGCCGTTCAGCATGGACTACGCGCGAAAGAACTGCGAGGACTGGCGCAACACCGAGGCGCGGATGGAGAACGCCGAGGCGTTCCTCAAGACCTCGGTCCGATGCACTTGAGGGATGCGCCTGGCGGCGGGGGGCACCTGACCGCCGACGCCGACACGCTGCGCCGCGGCAAGGTGGCTTTCGCCGACAAATGCGCGCGCTGCCACTCGAGCAAGCAGCCGCCGCAGGAGATCGCGACCGACCGCGTCAAGGTCGAGGCGTGGTACCGCGAGTCGGTCCTCAGCCCCGATTTTCTCGACAAGAACTTCCTGTCCGATGATCGGCGCTATCCCGTCTATCAACTCGGCACCAATATCGCGCGCGCGGCCGGGACCAACCCGGGCGCGGGGCAGGTCTGGGCAGAGTTCTCGTCAGAGACCTTCAAGCAGTTGCCGGCGATCGGCAAAATCAAGGGGCTCTACAATCCGCGCGATCCCGACAAGCCGCTCGAGTGGGACCTGAAGGGTGGTGGGCGCGGCTACTATCGCACGCCGACGCTCATCTCGATGTGGGCGACGGCGCCGTATCTCCACAACAACATGCTGGGGATGTACGTGAAGGATCCATCCGTGCGCGGCCGGCTGCTCTCGTTCTACGACTCGACCGAGAAGCTGCTGTGGCCCGAACGACGCCTGGGCGTGCAATCGATCATCGTCACGTCGATTGACACGGAGCTGACGGATCCCGGCCGGGACCGGCCGATCCGCATTCCCGCGGGCACGCCAGTCGACCTCATCGCGCGCGTCGATCCGCGGGAGGTGCCATCGATCGTGCAGAACCGTACCGTGCTCAATATCCTTTCGGATGAAGCGCTCTTTCGCGGCCTCATTCAGCGTAACCAGGCGCCCGACTTCGTGCTCGACCGAGGGCACCTGTTCGGGACCGAGTTGTCCGACGACGACAAGCGGGCGCTCATCGAGTTCCTGAAGACCATGTAGGGGCCGCCGCGGGGACACTCAAGGTTGAGTGTCCCCGGTTACAGATTTGTAAGAATTGCGGCCAGACGTGCGGGGACAGTCAACCTTGAGTGTCCCCGGGGTACTGGAACGACCGGGACGGGGGGGCAGCATGATTTCTCGCAGACGGGTGCTCGAGACGATGGCCGCGGCGGCGGTGGCGGCGCGGCCGGGGGCGGGAGGGGCGCGGCCCGTGGCCGAGACTCCGCCGCCGACGCAGCCGGCGACGCTGACGGGGCCGGGGCTCGCGCTCTATCCGCAGCTCTTTTCACCGCTGAAGTTCAGGAACCTGACGGTGAAGAACCGCGTGTTTCGATCGAATGTGTCCGGGCGGTTCGACAACTACGACGGCAGTCGGGCAACCAGGCGCGGATCAACTGGGAGGTCAAGTTCGCGCGTGGCGGCGTCGGCGCCGTGATCTCGTCGTTCGTGCCCGTGGCGATGCGTGGCCGCATCATGCCGAACTACGCGACGATCGATCGGGACGCGGCGTGCCGTTCTGGAAGAAGCTCGTCGAGCAGGTGCACGGCGAGAGCGACTGCAAGTACATCCTGCAACTCAGCCACGGCGGTCGTCAGCGCGACGTTCCCGGCATCGAGTACGCCAAGGGGCTGAGCTCGACCGACGATGCCGACCCGCTGCACGGTTTCGAGTGCGAGCGGATGACCGTCGAGCAGATTCAAGGAGGTCGCGACCGCGTTCGCCAGGGGCGCGCGACGCGCGCGCGATGCCGGCGCGGACGGCGTCGAGCTGCACGGGGCGAACGGCTATCTCATCACGCAGTTCCTCAGCTCGGGGATCAACGACCGCAAGGACGAGTACGGGGGCGAGCTCAAGAACCGCGCGCGCTTCGTGCTCGAGATCGTCCGCGCGATTCGCGCCGAAGTCGGACGTGATTTTCACCTGCAGATGAAGATCAGCGCGATCGAGTACAACGATGCACTCCTCGACGACGAGCCGAAAGGGAATACGCTCGAGGACTCCATCGAGGTCTGCCGGCTGCTCGAGGCGGAAGGCGTCGACGCGATCCACGTGTCGAGCGGCAGCTTCTTCCCGCACCCCCGCAACCCGGCAGGCACCCTGCCCATCGAGGAGCTGCGCAAGACCTACGACACGCTCATCTCGAGCGGACTGTTGACCGGTCGCAATTATCTGCTCTTCAAGGGCCGCCTCACCGGCGCGTTCTTCCAGCGGCGATGGGAAGAGGCCCGAGGCGATTTCCGGCACATCGAGGGGATGAACCTGCCCGATGCGCACCGGATCAAGCAGGCGGTGAGCATTCCGGTGCTGTGCACCGGCGGATTCCAGACCGCGACCGTCATCGAGCAGGCGCTGACCGATGGACTGTGCCACGGCGTCACCATCGCCCGGCCCCTCATCGCGAACAACGACCTGGTGAAGACCTTTGCCTCGGGTGCGCCGAAGGCGGTGAAGCCCTGCACCTACTGCAACAAATGCCTGGTCAACGCGGTCGAGAACCCGCTCGGCTGCTACGAAGTGGAGCGTTTCGCGTCGCACGACGAGATGATCCGCCAGATCATGTCGGTCTTCGATCCTCCACCGTTCACAGGAGGGACAGTAAACGATGTCTCGTCTTCGGATTCCGTGTCTCGCCGCGGCGCTCCTTGCCCTGTTGTGCACCATCGCGCTGAGGGCGCAGACCGCCACGCTCGACTCGGACTCGTTCCCCGACGCTACCGATCATTTCAGGTACGGCTCAATCGGCACCGAGGAGAACGTCGGCCTTCCGTACTGGATCTGGAGGGTGTTGCCGATCGTCTTCGAAGACAAGCTGCCGAAGCGTCCCGGGGTCGGCTAGGAGCGCATCGGCTTTCTCATGGACGAGAAGCGGCACCTCCGCCCGATCGGCACGTCGTACAAGCCCGGTCGTGTCGCGCGCGTCGGACTCAACTGCGCAACCTGTCATGTGGGCACGTATCGTGAAAGCCCGACGAGTCCCCGCCAGCTCGTGTCGGGAATGCCCGCCATTCACATGGACCTGCAGGGCTATGCGAACTTCCTGACGGCGTGCGCCAACGACCCGCGCTTCAACTACGGGACGTTGATGGCGGCCATCCGCAAGGAGAATCCAGACATCGGATTCGTCGAGCGCACGCTCTACAAGCTGTTCGTCGTCGGCGCCACGAAGAAGGGCATCCTCAAACGTGCGCGCGACAACGCGTGGTTCGACCGGCGTCCTCCGTTCGGGCCCGGCCGCGTCGACACCTTCAATCCCTACAAGGTCATCCTCGAGCTTCCCATCGACGATGTAGTGGGGACCGTCGATCTGCCGTCGCTCTGGAACCAGCGGATGCGGGCGCGGCTGTGGCTGCACTGGGACGGCAACAACGACTCGGTGGAAGAACGGAACAAGAGCGCGGCCATCGGTGCCGGCGCATCGCCCGATTCGTTGGATCTCGATTCGATGAAGCGAATCGAGAACTGGATTCTCGATTTGAAGCCGCCGCCGTACCCGGCGGCGCGCATCGACAAGGCGCGCGCCGGCGAGGGGCGTCGGGTGTGGGAGCAGGCGTGCGGGAGCTGCCACTCGGTCGAGAGCCCGCTCGTCGGGCAGGTCACCAGCCTCGCCAACGTCGGCACCGATCCCGAGCGGCTCAACTCCTTCACGCCAGAGCTGGCGCGAGGCATGAACACGATCGGCGAAGGAAAGCCATGGCGCTTCACCCATTTCCGCAAGACGCATCGGCTACGCCAACATGCCGCTCGACGGCCTGTGGCTGCGCGCCCCGTACCTGCACAACGGATCGGTGCCAACGCTGCGCGCGCTGCTCTTTCCCGATGAGCGGCCGGCCGTCTTCTACCGCGGCTACGACGTCTACGACTGGACCAACGTCGGGTTCGTTTCGAGCGGTCCGGAAGCCGAAGCCAGCGGCGTCCGCTTCGACACCTCGCTCAGGGGCAACAGCAACGCCGGTCACGTCTACGGCGCGAAGCTCTCCCGGCAGGAGCGGGAACTGCTCCTCGAGTACCTGAAGACGCTATGAGCGCGCGGCTGATGCTTCGCGTGGTCGTCGCGTGCTGGTGCGCGCTCCTGCTGGCGTGCGCCACCGGAGGGATGCGGCCCGAGTCGCTCCCGAAGTTCGAGAGCGTCGAGGATCAGTTCAAGTACGGCTCGATCGGCGGCGAGTCCGAACAGGGGATCCCGTACTGGATCTGGCAGGTCGCTGCCGCGCGTGTTCGCCGACAAGCTGCCCCGTCCCGGGCGGGTATGCGGCGTTCGGGTTCCTGTGGGAGCCCGGAAAAGAGCTGCCCGTCGGGTTCTCGAAGGTGGACCTCTACGGCGGTCCCCGCGTCGCGATCAACTGCGCGTTCTGCCACACGGCGTCCGTTCGGACGAGCGAGCTCGAGCCGCCGCGGATCATTGCTGCCGGCCCTGGAAACCAGATCAACCCGCAGGCCTACGTGAAGTTCCTCCAGGCGGTGGCCGAGGACCCGCGGTTCGACTCGGGCGCGCTCCTCGACGCGATCGCCGGCCTCACGCGGCTCTCGTGGCGGCAGCGCATGCAGTATCGCTTCCTGCTGATTCCCGCTGCGAAGCGAGCGCTCAAGAAGCAGCGCCGCGATTACGACTGGATGTACAAGAATCCCGAGTGGGGACCGGGCCGCATCGATCCGTTCAATCCCGTCAAGTTCGGGATGTTGAAGCTGCCCGTGGACGCGACCATCGGCAACTCGGACATGGTGCCCATCTGGAACATGAAGGCGCGCCAGGGGATGTCGCTCCATTGGGACGGGTTGAGCGCATCGTTGCGCGAAGTGGTGCTCAGCAGCGCGCTTGGCGACGGCGCGAGCCGCAAGTCGATCCAGTTGGCGAGCCTCGCGCGCATCGAGCAGTGGTTGATGGAGGTTCAGCCGCCAACGTATCCGTACGACGTCGACAAGGCGCTCGCGGGCGAGGGACGTGCCGTCTACGATAAGCAGTGCGCGCAGTGCCACGCGCCCGGCGGGGCGCGGACGGGGACGGTCGTTCCGGTCGACGAGGTCGGGACCGATCGCCATCGCCTCGACATGTGGACGCCTGCCGCCCCGGTGGCCTACAACAAGTTCGCCCAGGGGTACCCGTGGGCGTTCTCGGGGTTCAAGAAGACCAGCGGCTACGTGACGATGCCGCTCGACGGCGTGTGGCTCCGCGCGCCGTATCTGCACAACGGGTCCGTTCCTTCGCTGCAGGAGCTCTTCGATCCGCCAGCGGCACGGCGAGCGACGTTCTATCGCGGCTACAACGTCTTCGATCCCGCCCGCGTCGGCTTCGTGTCGGAAGGCGACGCCGCCACACGCACGGGCATGCTCTACGACACGCGCCTGCCCGGCAACAGCAACGCCGGCCATCTCTACGGCACCGAGCTCACCGCGGCACAGAAGAAGGCGCTCATCGAGTATTTGAAGACGCTGTAGCCGGCCGTCTCCTCGTCGTCACGGGCCTAACGAGCGTCCCTCTCAGCCCTCAACCCGGCCCTTGCCTTCGACAATGGTGACGTAGCGGTCGATGGGAACATCGGTGATGCGTTCGACGCGGCCACTGGGCGGCGGCCACTTGATTTCGATCCAGTCGAGCTTCGGTGGCGGGGCCGAGGCCAAGGACCTCGCGCATGTCGTGCGAGGAGAGATAGCTCCCGCCATTCGACTTGTATCGGCTTCGCTTCGTGCCGTTGGCCGACCAGGTGATCGTCGCACCCACGCCATCCCGATTGCAGCTCGTGCCCTGCAGCTTCACGCCCAGCCAGTGGTGGCCGTCGCCGGCGTTGTTCTTGAGGAGCACGGGCGCCTCTCCGTTGTTGCCGATGAGCACGTCGATGCGGCCGTCGTTGTTGAAGTCGCCGACCGCGAGGCCCCGCGCGGGGAACATCTTCGTGAACACCGGACCGCGCCTGCGCGCTGACGTTCTGACAGCTTCTTCCCGTCGTGGCGGAACAGCACCAGCGGCTCTTTGTAGCGCACCTGCTGCGAGTAGCTCTCGATCATGTCGTCGGGATGGCCGTTGGCGAGGAACAGATCGACGAGCCCGTCGTTGTCGTAGTCGAAGAACTTGAGCCCCCAGCCGCTCAGGAGCCGCGTCGCCTGCGCGACGCCGTGAAATGCCGCAACGTCGGAGAAGGACTCGTTGCCGTCGTTCTGGTAGAGCGAGAACATCTCCTGGTCCACGTTGGCGACGAACAGATCCTGCCTGCCGTCGCCGTTGACGTCGGCCGCGTCGACGCCCATGCCGGACCGCGGCCGGCCGTTGATGCTGAACCCGACTTCCGACACGAGCCCGATCTCGTCCCACTTGCCCTTGCCGCGGTTCGCGAACAGGAAGTTCTGCACCGTGTCGTTGGCGACGAAGAGGTCCATCAGCCCGTCGCCGTTGATATCGGTCGCCACGACGCCGAGCGCCTTGCCGAGCGCGCGCTGGATGTCGGTGCCGGCGCTGACCTCGGTGAACGTGCCGTCGCCGTTGTTGTGATAGAGCAGGCTGGGCGTCGGCTTGAACACGCGCGGGATGCAGTAGAAGCGCTTGCCGAGCTTGTTGTCGCCGCAGAACACGTTGGTCGCGAGCGAGAACTGGACGAAGCTGCACAGCATCAGATCGAGCCGGCCGTCGTTGTCGTAGTCGAACCACACCGCGCTCGTCGTCCAGCCGGGGGCGGCGACGCCCGCCTTGTCCGTCACATCGGTGAACGTCCCGTTGCCGTTGTTGTGGTACAGCGTGCATCGCCCGTATGCGGTGACCAGGATGTCGGGATAGCCGTCGTTGTCGTAGTCGGCAATGGCGCAGCCCATCCCGAACTCGCGCCCGCCGGCGACGCCGGCCTTGTCGGTGACGTCGGTGAACGTGCCGTCGCGGTTGTTCTTGTACAACGCGTTCTTCAGCGGCGCTTTCGGCTTGTAGAAGTCGCTCGCGCCGCTGTTGACCATGAAGATGTCGACCCAGCCGTCGTTGTCGTAGTCGAAGAACGCGACCCCCGGGCCCATCGTCTCGGGCAGGTGCCGATCCGCCGACATCGCGTTCTCGTGGACCCACGTGAGGCCGCTGGCGCTCGGCGGGATCTCTTCGAAGAGGGGCGCCTGCCGCCGACTGCATGCGCGCGAACAGCTGACACGCCGCCGAGGGCCGAGGCGCCGGCGAGTGTCAGGAGGCGAAGGACATCACGACGAGACGGAATCGAGGATGGGATGACGGCTCATGCGTGCCCCAATTCTACCGATTCGGCGCGGCCGGCGCCGCGCGATCCGTGTGCTAGCATCGACCGATGCGCTGCCGGTCGGTCGATCCGCGCCCGAGACCTGCTTCCTGACAGGTGTCGCGCTGGTGGCCTCGTTCCTCGGTGCGAGCGCTCGCGAGTCCAGCCAGGCGCCGCAGGACGACGAGAAGCTGGCGCGCGTGACCTGCGCCGGGTGCCACGCGTTCCCGCCCCCCGAGATCCTTCCCCGCGACCGCTGGCGCGACGAGTTCGTGCGGATGATGTTCATCCGCGAAAACCGCCTGCCGCCGATCGGGCCTCCGGAGACGGTCTACCGCTCGGTTCAGCTCCCACCGGACATGGCCCAGGTGCTGTCGTTCTACGTGGCCCGTGCGCCCGAGCGTTTGCCGGCGCCTGACGCCTGGCCGGATCCGGGCGAGACGCCAGTCCGGTTCGTGCGGCACGGCCTGACGATGCCGGAGATGCCCGGACTGCCGGCGGTCTCGAACGTCTCGCTCGTGGACTTCGACGGCGACGGCCGCCTCGACGTCCTCGGCACCGACATGCGTCAGGGTGTGGTCTTCACGGGCCGCCCGTCGCCGGCGGGCGGGGATCTGTCGGTCGTCGCGAGCATTCCGTATCCTTCGCACGCGACGTTCGTCGACCTGGATCGCGACGGCATCAAGGATCTGCTCGTCGGCGACATGGGCGCGTTCTTTCCCGCCGATCACAAGAAAGGGCCGGTGATCTGGCTGCGCGGCCTCGGCAAGGGGAAGTTCAGCGCCGCGTTGTGGCTCGACGACTGGCCGCGCGTGGCCGACGTCGAGACAGCCGACTTCAACGGCGACGGCAAGAACGATCTGGCCATCGCCGCGTTCGGCTGGCGCACGACCGGACACGTCACGATCGCCGAGAATCGCACGACGAACCCGGCGCAGCCGTCTTCGTCAACCACATCGATCGACAAGCGCTCCGGCGCCATCCACATGATTCCCGCCGACCTCAACGGCGACGCGAAAGATGGACTTCGTCGTCCTGCTCGCGCAGGAGCACGAGACCGTGCTGGCCTACATCAACAGGGGGAACGGCGACTTCTCGTTCGACCAGAAGGTCATCTACGCCGCGCCCCACCCCAACTGGGGCTCGTCCGGCATCCAGCTCGTCGACCTCGACAAGGACGGCGATCTCGACGTGCTGCTGACCCACGGCGACACGTTCGACGATGGGATCGTGAAGCCGTACCACGGGATTCAGTGGCTCGAGAACAAGGGCGGCTTATCCGTTCGTCGGAGCGGACGCTCGCGCAGATGCCGGGCGTGCATCGCGCCGAGGCCGCGGACATGGACGGCGACGGCGACCTCGACATCGTCGCGTGCGCGCTCCTCGCCGGCGGCTCCGACGTGGACGAGAAGACCCTGCCGGCGCTCGTGTGGCTGGAGCAGACGACGCCGGGAACGTTCGTGCGGCACACGATCGAGATGGGCATTCCGCGCCACGCGACGCTCGACGTCGGCGACATCGACGGCGACGGGGACATCGACATCGTCGTCGGCAACTTCTGGATCACCGAGACGCGAGCGCCAGGATGGGTCGACGTGTGGACGAATCAGCTGAAAGCGCGCGGACGCTAGCTGCTACCTCGGCGCTACCTACTCCAGCGTGAAGAACGCGGTCCTCGAAACGTCCCGCCGGCCATCAGTCACGCTGATGCGCAGCTGGTACGTTCCCGCCGGCAGGGCGCCGATAGGGAACCGGCCGACGTGCTGGACGCGCGAGCCGTTCGCCGGTGGGAGCTCGATGGGTGCCTCCGCCAGCGTGTGGCCGTTGCGCAGCAGCTGTGCATGGGCTCGGACCCCTTCCAGCGGGCCGTACAGCGTGAAGTAGAACGGCAGCTCGCTCGAAGCCGATCTCGTGATCGGCTCCCCGAGATTCGGGTAGATGAGCGTCCGGCCGACATAGAGCGGCGCGACCACGGGTGAAGATGGCGCGGACGCGTCTCCGACGTCCTCGATCCGGCTGACGAGCACCAGGCTGCTCATGCCGAGCGTGGACGGTTCCGGAGCAGGAATCGTGAGCGTCGCCATGCGCGCGCTGCCCTTGTGCGCGGCGACGTCGAACACGATCGATTCCATGGTGTACACGCCTGGAGCAAGATCCGGCTCGCGGTAGAACAGAATCTCGCCACGCCTGGCCGCCTCGAGGTCCTTCACGTCGCCCGTCAACAGGTAGTGCTGGCTGACTCTCTGCACCTCGCGGCCCTGCCCATCGCGAATGCGGACGACGATAGCCGCCTGCGCCGAATACGTGGATCGTCGAGCGTCCACGTCGAAGCGGAGCGCATCGGTGCTCACGTGCACCAGCACCGGTGTGAGCCCGGGGCGCGCGGCATCGGGGAAGCTGAAACCGGCAGCATAGACGGCGAACGCGTTCGGAAGCGGCGTGCGATCGAGCAGTGCCACGGCAGGAACGTCGTAGTCGACGGTGTCGGTCAGTCGAGGCGAGCTGACGGCCCGGTAACCTTTCCGTGCGAAGACCTGCACGCCAGGGCGGCGGACCGTCACGTGAATCGCGCGGAACTTGCCGTCGAAGGCGGCCTTCTTCGGCGAGTACGTGAGCAGGTAGTGGAACTGGTTGTCTTCGTCGATCCGGCGGAACGCCGCCCCGAGGTCGTTCGAGCCCTCGACGAGGAAGCCCCCCGTGTCCGCCGACAGGCGCGCGAGCCCTGCGCGCGAGTCCAGTTGCAGCATGTCCTCGACTCGCTCCAGCGACATCGTCAGTGGCTGCTCGGTGCGAGTGACGCCGGTGGCGTTCTGGATGAGGCGCTCCTCGGCAAAGACCTCCATCTCCTTCCGAATATTGTTGGCCGTGCTCCTGGCGCGAAGGCCGTGCGCATCGACGGCATACGCAGTGACGTTCGCGCGGTTGGCCGCCTCGATCAGCGAGTCGAGCCGCGCCGAGAGGACCGGTGATACCGGAAGACCCTCTGAAAAGAGCACGATCGTCTTGCGTCCGGAGTACGGCGCCAGCGAGTCGACGACCGACTGCAGGCCCTGCGAAATGTCGTAGCCCTTGTAATCGCGATCGATCTGTCCGAACGCGCGGATCATGTTCAGCTCTTGCTGGACCATGCGCAGCTCGGTCTCGCGTTGCCCGATCTCCGCTGCCCTACGAGCCTGGGCGGGACCCGTCGTGCTGCTGCTGCTGCTGGATTGGCCGGCTTGGAGCGTGCGGCGGCGCGCGACGAGCTCGTCCGTGCGATCCGCCGTTTGTTCCTCGGCCGCTGTCCCTGACGGGATCACTCGAGCGACGGCCTGTCTGATCAGCCTGCGGTCGGTCGTATACCCCTGCACGGCGCGGATGCCCGGAGCGGCCGCGAACACGCCGACGCGCGCGCTGGACTCGCCGCCGGAAGGGATGTAGTCGAGCGTCGCGCGCTGCGCCAGCCCCAGCGATTCCGACGAGAGGTGATCGAAGACGAGCGCAATCGTCGATTCTTCGTCGGCCGGCTCGGTTGCAGTCGCGGCCGTGGAAGTGACTGTCGAAACGGTAGTCGTCTGGTCGGGCGATCGCCAGGCGACGTTGACGCCGATGCCGCCGCCACGCGTGACGCGCGTGAACGAATCCACCTGCTGCGCGATGCCGTCCTCGGCGACTTCGAAATCGCCCGCCGAGAGGTCGATGACGAGCCGTCCGTTCCTGTCGCGCACGACCACGTCGACGAGGATGGCGGTCGTCGTCGCGGTGAACGACTGAGATGCCCGGGGCCGATCGGATTGGCCAGAGAGTCCTGTCTGGCTGGTCAGCGCCAGTGCAATCGCCACCGAAACAGGCAGGATGGGCTTCATTTGTCAGCTTCCAGCCGTAAACCGCGGGGCGCGGGCCGAAAACCGCGAGCCGCTACTCCACAATCCTCAGAATGCTCGACCGCACGACCTGATCGGTGCCCTGCGTGACGACGGCACGCAGCTCGTAGGTACCGGGTGCGAGCTCGCTGATGGGCAGCCGGCCGACCTGCTGCATACGGCCAGCGGCGTCGGCGGCAGGAAGCGTCATCGGAATCCGGGCCATCGGCTTGCCGTTCTGCAGGAGCTCGATCATCGATTCTGGCGCGGGCCTGCCCTGGACGGGGTAGGCGGCGAAGTAGAACCCGACCTCCTTCGACGCCTTGCTCACGGCATCGCCGAGGTTCGGAGAAACCACGACGTCTTTGACGAGCAGTGGGTTGTCCGCGCGCCGATCCTTCTCCGGAACTTTCTCGCCGCGCTTGACGAGCACGAGGCTCGACATTCGCAACGTCCCGGGATCCGCCCTGGTCACTTCGACCGTCGACAACCGCACGCTCGATTTGGCTGACGGCAAGTCGAAGACGACAGTCTCCATCGTGTAGACGCCGGCCGGGAGCTCCGGCTCGCGATAGAAGATCACCTCGAGCTGCTTCGCGGAGCCGATGTCGGCTATGGGGCCGTTGACTTCGTAGTGCTGACTGACCTTGCGCGTGACCTGGTTGTCCTTGTCCAGGAAGCGAACGATCACGGCGAAATCAGACGTATATGTCTTGCCATCCGCCGACGGCTGGAACGTGAGCGCCTCGGTCTTGAACTCGACGACGACCGGGACGAGGCCGGGGCGGTCGCGCTCGGGGAATCGCAGCGCGCCGGCGCGCACCGGGAAGGCGTTCGGCAGTGGTTTCTGCTCGAGAGCGCCGAGGGCAGGCGCTTCCCACGGGTTGACTGGTGCGCCGCCCGGATCCCGAAGCGCGAAGTAGCCCTTGCGGGAGGCGACCGTGAGGCCCGGACGCTTCACTTTCACCTCGATCTTGCGGAAGCGGCCGTCGTAGACGTCGTTGGCTGGTGAGTATCCCAGGAGATAGTAGTTGTGGAGGTCGTCCTCGATGCGCTCGAAGCCCTGGCGCAGGTTGTTCGTGTTCTCGAACAACAGGCCGCCGGTGTACTGGGCAAGTTGTCCGAGGCCGCTGTGGGGATCCTCGCGGAGTACGGCCTCGTTCTCCTCGAGACTCTTCGTCAGCGGATCACCGCCGCCTGCGGCCGTATAGGCGGTGTTGATGCCAAAGCCAGCGGCCTGATTCACCTTGTCGCGGGTCTCCGCCTGCTTGCTCTCCGCTCGCAGGCCGGCCGAGTCCATCGTGTAGATGGTCACGTTGGCGCGATTCGCGGCGTCGATCACGCCGAGGAACAGGCGCTGCACGGCGGGTGGAATCGCCAGGCCTTCCGAGAAGAGGACGAGGCTCTTTCGACCCGGGAGCTGCCGGAGCGCGCCAATCACGGCGAATAATCCGTTGGTGGTCGAGTAGCCCTGCTGGTCGCGCTCCATGGCGTCGAAGTCGCGGATCATCTGCGACTCCATCTGCGCGAGCTGCGCCGTGGCGGGGGATGTCCCTATCGCCGCGCTGGCGCCTGGGCCGCCGGCCGCTGCGCGCACTCGCCGCTGTCTGCGCCGCCGCCGCCGCCACACGGTCCGCATTGGCCCTGGCCTGTTGCCGCTCGGGGCTGTTCGAAGCCGACGAGCTTCGTCCTCCCACCTTGGCGAGGGCCTGGCGCAGGGTGTTCGCGTTGCGCGTGAACGGCGCGTACGGCGTCAGCGCGAGATCCACGCCGAAGATGCCGATGTAGTTCGGCGCTTCCTCCTTCGTGCCGAGATAGTTCTGCGCCGCCTGCACGGCCAGGCGCTGCGCTTCGGGGCTCAGCCGATCGAAGACGAGCGCGGTGACGATCGGTCCGTTGTTGACGGCCGTCGGCGTAACCGCGTTCGCGCCGACCGCGGCAGTCGGCGGCGTAGCCGGCGCGGGCGCGACTGGCGCCGGCGCGTTCTCGAAGACCGGCGTGAACGACCCGAGCTTCTGGATCACGCCGTCCTCGAGGATCTCGAAATCAGCGGGAGCGAGATCGCGGACCGGCAGTCCCCGCTTGTCGCGGACGACCACGTCGACCAGCACGGCCGTCACGCCCTCGCTCACAGACCCGGCCCGCTGCGGTGTCGCCTGTTGCTGGGCCGACCCAGACGGGGTCGCGAGCAGGATGAGCAGGGCGATCCCGAACGGCACTCGCAATGCGGTCATTTCCCCCCCACGGACTGCGCGCCGCTGCGTTGCGTACGCGCCAGCCGATCGAGTCTCGAGAATTCCGCGCGCTCCCGCGCGGCATCATCCAGTCGTCCCGCGCGCTGGTAGGCTTTTGCCAGCGTGAAGTGCAGGCCGGGGCTCTGCGGCGCGAGCGTGATGCCGAGCTCCAGCTCGCGGATCGCGCCCTCGACGTCGCCGGTGTCCAAGCAGCGCCTGCCCGAGTGCCTTGCGCGCCGCGAACGAGTTGGGAGCCGCGGCGACGGCCTGCTTCGCCCACGGCAGTGCGGCCTGCGCGTCGCCGCGGTTCACATACTCGTATGCGATCTGCATCAGCGACCAGGCATGTTCCGGCTGCAGCGCGAGCTCGCGCTTGAACTCGTCGATCGCCTTGTCGGGCTGCTCTTGAAGAAGGAATACGGCGAACGCGTAGTGCACGTTCGGCGTCTCGGGATAGCGGGCCACGAGCGCCTGGAATCCCTTCTCGGCAGCCGTCGTGTTGCGCGTGGCCATCATGTAGCTCGCGCGGCCGGCCATGAGCACCATCTCCCGCCGCTCGGGCGGCGCCTCGGTCGGCAGAAGGGCCATGCGCAACGTCGCGAGCCCCATCGCCTCGATCACGCGGGGATTGTCGTTGCCCCCGGCGGCGAACTCGCCGAGCGTCTCGAGCGCCTGTTCGTACTGCTCCGAACGGGTCATCAGGAGCGCCGCGGTATAGCGGGCCGTGTCGCCGAGCTCGGGCGTATCGCCCACGCCGAGGATGCGCGACTGGAGCAGGTGCTGCAGCGAACGGTCGTACTCCTTCAGTCCGAATTCGCACAGGCCGAGAAACGCGTGGGCCGCGCCATTCTTGGGCGCCAGACGCGAGCACTCTCCGAAACGCATCGCGGCACTGTGCGTGATTGTCGAGCGTGTAGTAGGCCGTGCCCTGATACCAGTAGCCCTCCACGTAGTCGGGCTTCAGCTTGACCGCCTTGCCGTAAAGCGCGATCGCGTCTTCCCAGCGCTCCGCCAGCCGCGCCTCGGTCGCTGCCTTCACGAGCTTGTCGAGCTCCGCCGAGCTGGCCTTCGGTGGGGCCTTGGTGGCCGGCGCCTGTGCGGACGGCTGTTTCGCCGGCGGGAGTTTGCCGGCCGACTGCGCGAGCGATGGCGCAGCTGGTGTCAGAAGCACAGTGCGCAGATTGAGATGAGAACGAAGGAACACCAATCGAAGAACCGCACATTCATCAGTGCAACCCTCCGCTCTTGCCCGTTGGCTTGGCGCCGGGTTGCCTGGCCTGCGCTTCGGCAGTCAGGCGATCGATGATCTCGCGCTCCCGCTGCGCATCACCGGTGCGCTTCAGGCGGCCGTACGCCGTCGCCAGCTGGACGTGCGCTTCGATCAGCTCGGGAGCGTCCTTGACGATGGCCTCCAGCATCACGACGGCTTCGTCGGTCTTGCCGGTCTGCAGCCGCAGGCTCGCCAGCAGCTGACGAGCGGTCAGGTCCCCGGGACGTATGGTGTTCGCTCGCTCGAGATAGATCGACGCGTCATCCAGTTTCTGGGCGTTGCGCCGGATGTGGCCCATCTGCAGGTTCGCTTCGAAATCGTTGACGTTCAGATCCAGCTCCCGGCGGAACGCGCGCTCCGCGGCGTCCGGCTCGCCGAGCGCCAGCAGCGAGCGCCCGTACAGCGACTGGGCCGTGGGGAGCCGCGGGTTGAGCTTGACCGCCAGCTCGAGCTCGGCTTTCGCGCCGCGGAAATCCTGCTGGCTGAGATACGCCATTCCCATGAGCAGATGCGCCTCGGCCGATTCGCCGGCGCCGAAGACGACATTTACATATTTCTGTCCCTCGATCACCTCGTTCATGTGGAGCAGCGCCGTCCCGAGCAGGTAGGCATAGGCCGGGTCGTTCCCGTTGCCGAACATCTGCGCGCGTGGCTTCAGCAGCGCGACGAGCTCCTGGTCCTGGCCGGTCTGTAGGTAGCATTCGGCCAGCACGAGATAGGCGTTGCGCGCGCTGGGCTCGGACGCCACGACGCGCCTGAGCTCGGGAATTGCGAGGCTTGGGCGTGCCGACTTGTAGTAGGCCAGCGCGAGATTCAAGCGAATGGACGAGTTGACCGGATCGGCCTTCACCGCCAGCTCGTACTGCGCGATCGCGTCGTCGTACTGCCCCAGCCGGACGTAGGCAGCGCCGAGGTTCGAGAGCGCGTCGGCGCGGTCGGGGGCAATGGCGAGCACAGCCTTGTAGGATTCGATCGCGCCGAGGATATCGCCGGCCTGGTGCAGCTCGATCGCGCGCGCAAGGAGCCGTTCGACGTCGGGGGTGCCGGGCACCTGTCCGGCCGCCGGTCCCGACACAGTCAGGAGCGCGGCTGCAAGGAGGACCGTAAGGGGGAATGTGGATGTGCGGGCCATTGGCTGTGCCGCGAGGGATCCCCCGAATTATACCGCCTGATAGCACGAACGGGGGGAGAGCCTCCCGGCTCCCGCCCCCGTTGATTCGTTCCGGTCCGAAACGCCCGATGTCGATCGTCTGGAACCGACTGATCCGTGCGATCCGTGGTTCTAGAAGTAGTACTTCAGCACGAACTCGACCACCCGGTGGCCGCGCTTCAGGTTGATCTTGCCGAAGTTCGAGACGGTCTGCGGCGTAAACGAGAAGCCCCGCGTCGGGTCGCACGTGTCCGCTGGGGTTGCCGGTCCCGTTTGGAACGTTGGGGACGATGACGTTGCACGTCGTGTCGAGCACCAGGTTGATGTCGTTCCCGTCTTGGGCCGTCGTCGCGAACGCCTGGTTGAACAGGTTGAAGAAGCCGACGCGGAACTGAATCTTCTGTTCACCCCGGATGGTGAAGTTCTTGAACAGCGTCAGGTCGTGATTGGACCTCGTTGGCTGACGCAGGTTGTAGGGCGGAGTCAGCTCGCCATTCTCGCCGAACGCCGGCACCGCGATGCAGTTGATGTCCAGAATCTTCTCGCCGGCATCCTTGCCGCCGAGGGTCGGATCGCACGTGTAGACAGGCGCGAGGCCGTTGCCGCCCGATAGTGCCGGCCCGACGACGTCGGCCGTCCCGAAGTAGGCGGCCGAGATCGAGCCCGCCGCAGCTGCGCCGCTGAAGCTGAGCCGGTACGGGATGCCGCTCGCCAGCGACGAGATGCCGGAGATCTGCCAGCCGTTCAGCAGACCGCGCCCGATCGGGTTGTCCATCGCGCCCCGCGCGCCGTCGGGAAAGAACGCATTCCACGAGACGTTCAGCACGTGCGTCCGATCCTGATTGAGGACTCCGTAGGTGCGTTTCGGATCGTAGGGATCGATTACATCGTGTACTCGTTGGCAAGGGTGCCTCGCGTCTTACCGTACGTGTAGGCGACGAAGTACTGGAGGTTGCGGCTCGTCTGGCGGCTCAAGGTCACCTGCAACGAGTCGTATTTCGACTCGCCGCGGAAGTCACGGACGCGGATGCTGGCCAGTGCGTTGTACGGACGGAGACTTTGCAAATTGCCATCCACGTTCGCGATGGCGACGCGGTTGACCGGCACGCTGAGATCGACGCCGTTGAACGTGCCGGAGCTGAGCGCGCCATAGGGCATCACGTTGCCATTGGATTGGGTGACCAGATCGCTCGCCGCGAGTCCCGACGTAGGCGGCTTCGACGACCTGGTTCCACGGAATGCGCCGCGCGTAGGAGAGGCTGTAGCTGTGGGTTTTGGGCCACAGGAACGAATCCGGGTCCAGGGTCTGGATGCCGATGCTGCCGATTCGGTTGGCCAGCGTCGCCTCGCTGATCGTGTCGTAGGTGAGGCCGGCCCCGCCGCCGTAGCCCCCGCCGGCCCAGAAGTCCGTGGCGACCTGGTAGGCGTTTGGCGGAAGGCGCAGCGTGGTGTCGTACTCCACGTTGCCCATGTTCCGGTTGAAGAACATGCCGTAGCCGCCGCGGAGCACGTTGTTCCCCTCGCCGTCGATGTCCCACGCCAGGTTGACGCGCGGCAGCGCGAACGGGTCGCGGTTGTCCAGCTGACCGTCGGGCGCGCATCCCGTGTACACGTAGCAGACGCCGTTCAGGCGTTGGTACGTGCCGGGGTCGAGGAATGAGCCGGCATTCGGATTGTACAGCGTGGGCGTAAAGTAGCCCCCCAGCCCGCTCAACTCCACGTTGTTCGTCCACAAACCGAAGCGGACGCCATACTCGAGAGTGAGGTTCGACCGGAGCTTCCAGCTGTCCTGCGCGAACGCGTCGAAGTTCCAGTACCGCCACTTGCCGGCGGGCTGACCGGGCGCCGGGTCTCCATTTGTCGCCGTACCCTGGTTGAACTGCCCGACACGTCCGACGAGCATGTCCGCGCCCGAGTTGCCGGTTCCGGTGTCGTTGTCGGTGCCGAACCAGAGTTGGCCCGATTCGAGGTTCTGGAAGTTCTGCTGTTTCTGCCCGCGCTCGACCGAGAAGCCGAACTTCAAGCCATGCGCGCCGGCGAGCTTCGTCAGCTTGTTGCTGATCTGGAGCGCGTCGTTGTGCGCGAACATGTCGTTGGCCTTCGCCCAGAGGTTACCCACCTGGCCGCTGCCGCCCCACCCGTGGAGCATGTCCGTCGGCAGATACGGGCTCGACACTGCTGCGGGGAAGATCCCCCGGAACGTGATGCCGCCGGCGCCCTGGTTGAGCAGGCTCGGATCCTGGAAATGATTGTCGAGCGTCAGCCGGCTGTAGCTCACCAGCACTTCATTCGTCATCGTCGGGCTGAGGACCGAGACGACGTTGCCGGCGTACGAACGGCCCTTGTTCTCGCCGATGTTCGGCGTCGGCAGCGCGACGACGTCGGCCGGCGCCCACCAGACGCCGCGCGCGCTCTCGGCCGTCTCGCCCTCGTTGGCGATCCGCACGTAGGCGCGGGTGCTGTTGCTGATCGTCCAGTCGAAGCGGCCCTTGAAGTCGTGCCGGTTGGTCGGTTCGAGACGGCTGTAGACGTAGTTGTAAAGGTTGGCCGGGTCGCTGTAGTTCGGCTGCGGATACAGGCTGGCGAAGTATCGGCCGGTCGCGGAAACATACGGCCGCATGTCGTTGTTCGGCGCCGGCTCGCCCGCGTTCGGGAAGCCCTGCGGGATGCGCAGCTGCGGGACGCTGTTCAGGTTCGATCCGCGATTGGCCAGCAGCTCGCTGAAGTCGCCGTTCCGCATCGCCTCGGAGTAGGTGCGCGTGAAGTGCGACCCTGAATCGACCTGCTGCCGCTGCGCCTCGTACGCCACGAAGAAGAAGAGGCGGTCCTTGTTCTTGGTGTAGCTGTCGCCGAAGGAGATCGGGCCGCCGATGTTCCCGCCAGGATACTGATAGGTGCTCTTCGGCTTCTCGGTACCCGCAATGCTGTTGGAGCGGTCATTGGCGGCGAAACGGTGGTCGCGCCAGTAGTCGTACAAGGAGCCATGGAACTTCGACGTGCCTGATTTCGTGACCCCGCTGACGTTCATGCCGCCGGTGCCGTACTCGGCGGCGAAGTTCGAGCTCTGCACCTTGACTTCCTGAACCATGTCGTTGTTCAGGGAGACGATGACGCCGTTGTTGCTGCCGATGTCGATGAGCGACGATCCGTCGAGCGTGACCGTGTTGCTCGTCGAGCGGATGCCGTTGACCGTGTACCCCATGCGTGTTGTTTCCGCCGCCGCCGAAGCTCACCGACTCGCCCTGGTTGAACTCGGTGACGACGCCGGGCAGGATGCGCATCAGCTCGAGCGCGCTGCGGCCGATGACCGACAGGTTCTCGATCTGCTTCGCGGTGATGAGGCCTTCGCGCGCGCCGGTCTCGGTCTGGACCAGCTCCACCTGAGATGTGACGGTGACCGTTTCGCTCTGCTGGCCGACGTCGAGCCGCACGTCGATTCCGCGATTGTCGGTCGGGCTGATGGCGATGGCCTTCTGCTCGTATGTCTTGAATCCGGAGAGCTCGACCTTCAAGTCGTACGTGCCCGGGAAGATGCCGCTCAGAATGTATTGGCCGCGGGCGTCGCTGGCGGCCGTCTGCATCGCCTTCGTGCCTTCATTGGTCAGGGTGACGGTGGCTCCGGGCAGGACGCCACCGCTCGAATCCTGGATGGTGCCCCGGATGGTGCCCGTGGTGGAGCCCTGGGCCCATGCGTGGGTCGTCGTCAGCAGCAGCACGCAGAGCGTCCACAAGATGACGCGGGCTGCCTGATTCGAGCGTACTTGCACCATGATTCTCCTCCCCCGGGTTCCCACGGTGACGGCCGCCAAGCGCGGCGACCGGCACTAGTATAAAACCATTACACTCCGGGCCTGGGGAAATGTAGAGGTGAATGGCGGTTTCGTCAACTAGCCGAAGGGGGGGCGTCAGATATGCCGAAAGACATATCGCCGTTACATCTCCAGCTGGACAATTCCCCGCTGAAGAGCCCGGGTGACGGCCTCGGTCCGATCCACCGCACCCAGCTTGCCGAGGATGCTGCTCACGTGCAGTTTCACGGTGCCCTCGGCAATGTCGAGCGCGGTGGCGATTTCGCGGTTTCGCCGGCCGCTCACCAGCAAGCGGAGCACTTCCACCTCGCGCGCGGAGAGCTGGGAGCCGGAGACTCGGTCGGCGAGGCGGGCCGCCACTTCCGGTGGGATGTGCCGGTGGCCCGCCGCTGCCTTTCGGATGGCGCGCAGTCAACTCCTCCCGCTGCACGGACTTCACCAGGTACGCCATGGCCCCGGCCTGGAGCGCGCGGTAAATCTCCTCGTCGCCGACGTATGTCGAAATCATGACCATCCGGGCGTCCGGGAATTCCTCCCGAATGGTCTGAGTGGTTTCCGTGCCGCTCATACCCGGCAGCCGCAGATCGACGAGCGCCACGTCGGGGCGGTGGGTGCGGAAGAGCGCCTGCGCCTGTTCTCCGGTCGACGCCTCGGCGCAGACCATCATGTCGGGCTCGAGCGCGATGATGCTCGCGAGACCCATGCGGACCAGGTAGTGGTCGTCGACCAGCATGATTTTCAGCTTGTCCGTCATGTTCACCCGCCGATTGCCCGTTCGAATCCGAGGACGGGGTGGCGTCGGGACGGGATCGTCACGGACAGCCGGGTTCCGGCGCCACGTTCGCCGCTGATCTGCAGGACGCCGCCGAGCTTGTCCACGCGCTCCCGAATGCCCAGCAGGCCGAAATGGCAGCCAGACGCCTGCTGCAACCCCTGCTCGAGACCGCAGCCGTCGTCCTGCACGATCAAGTCGGTGGCCTCGGATTGGAAGCGCAGCGTGATGTCGACGCGCCGGGCGTCGGAGTGCTTGATGGCGTTGGTCACCGCCTCGAGCCCGATCCGCAGCAGGTGGTGCTCCTCCGAGGCGTCCAGCCGCTGCGGGATGCCCTCGACCCGCACGTCGGCCAGCGCACGCGTTCCGCGTGTCATCTGCTGCGCGAGGTCCGTCAGGGCGCCGGCAAGGTCGCGGCTCTCGAGCGCCTGCGACCGCAGATCCATCACCGACCGCCGCGCCTCTTCCTGGCTGTAGCGCAGCATCTCTTTCGCGACATCGAGCGATTGGCGCGCCGTCTCCGGCGACGCATGAAGGCTGCCCGCGACCGCCTCGAGCTGAAGCGCGATGCCGGCGAGGCCCTGCTCGAGCGTGTCGTGCAATTCGCGTCCGACCCGGCTGCGCTCGTTGAGCACCGCCTGATACTCGCGCCGCTTTCTCTGCGCGGTTGTCCTGAACCAGAAGCCGCCGGCCGAGGGCGACAAGCCCCAGCATCGCGACCATGACCGCCGTATGCCGCATGGTCCACCATGGGGCGGCGGATACCAGCGACACGTCGTCTGATGATCGGAGGAAGAGTCGGAACGATGGCGGCGGTCCCCATTGATAGGAGTACACACCCGTGACCGCGACAACGCTCCCGGGCCGGATCCTCTCGAGCGCGTCTGTCGTGCCGTCCGCGTCGTTCTCGAGTGCGGCGTCGATCACGGTCTCGCCGACCTTGAGGACCAGGGTCCGCTGGCTCGGGCTCATGAGCATGCTCAGCAGATGTCCTTCCATGCGCACCAGCGCGGCGTCGTTCTCGGGTGTCAGCACGGTCCCGCCTTCGACGACGATTGCGGTCGGCTGCGGAGCCTCTCCGCCCACCTTGAAGACCGCGTTCGTCAGAATCGGCTTTCCCGGCGTGACCGCAGGAAACCCCGCGACCTGGACGACGGTGCCCGGGCGGAGGCGCTGCGGCTGTTCGGTTTCCACCCGGACGGCCCCGGTGCCATCGTCCACGTAGAGCACGTGGCGGACGAACCGGAACCTCGCGGTGCTCGTGAAGTCGCTCAACTCGACCGGGTGCCCCGCGATGTAACACGTCACGACGCCTTGTACGCGGATGCGCCGGTTGACTTCGCCCGCGGGAGAGTAGTTGTAGATGCTGCGCACCGTCCGAGTGGACAGCGAGAACGGATCCGGCGGCGACTCCAGCACGACGACATCGCTCGTGTGCCCCACGAAGAGCGACACCCCGCGAAGCTGCTCGCTGCGGCCGAAGAGCGTGCCGACATTCCCGCGCAGCTGCACGCGCGCGTCGATGAGGCGCGGCAGATCTTCGGGAGCGTAGTCCCAGAACGTCGCGCGCACGACGCCCTCCTCGAATGCGACATCGGCAAAGAGCGTCAGCACTTGTGGATCGGCGGAGAGCCATGTCCGCACGACCACGCCAACGACCTCGACGTAGTCGCAGTCGTGCCGCCCCGTGATCATCGACCCGTAGGGGATTCGTTTGGGCTCCGGTAGCGCCCCCCGTCTCAGCACGCGGATGAGGTCGGGCTGCACGTTCGGGGCGAAGCCGCCGCGGATGGTGCGTCCCTCGACTTCGACCACGTCTCCGCGCCGGAGGTCGCGCCAGAAACTGGCCGTCGGATCGGCGGGCGGCATGAAAAACTGCCCGAACTTCCCATCGTGAACGATCAGGCTGACGTCAGCCTTTTCATCGAAGTGAGTGACGATGCCTCTGACGCGGACGCGGTAGCCGCGCGCGCCTTCGTCCTGCGACAGCGCGCGGATGTCCTTGATGGCGCTGAGTGTGGGCAGCGGGGCGTCCGCAGAAGTCTGCGCGAAGGCCCATTGTCCGGCGACAATGCTACCGATGAGTGCGAGCGCGATCCTCCCCACCCGCCCGTAACGCACAGCGTCGGCATACTAGCGCGGTGGGGGGATTCCGTCCACTGGTCAATGGGTACGGCTCAGGGCTCAAGGCTCAGGCCAACCTTCGACCACCTACTCCAAGATCTTGCTTGAGCCCTGAGTCCTGAGCCCTGAGCCGGAAAGCCTGTTGCCCCCCGGCCGCAAGCGACGGATAATCAAGACGTTGGGCCGCCATCCGCGGCCAGCTGATCCGGGGCGACTTCTCGTCGCTCCTGCAGGCAGTCATGCATCGGCGCCTAATTCTGTTCCAACAGGCAGTTCTCAAGCTCCAGGAGCGCCTGACGACCTCTGTCCGCCGCACGTTCACGGGGCGGCCAAGGGCGCTCGCCGCCACGATTGCGGTCCTCGCGGCCGCCGTGCTCTCCACCGGCGGGGGGGTCGCCTGGTTCGCGTACGACCTGACGACGGGCCTGCCCAATCGTCAGGCGCTTCGCGACATGGGCGACATGGTCCAGTCGACGACGATTTTCGACGCGAGCGACCGGCCTGCCTTCACGATTTTCAAGGAGCAGCGGATCGAAGTGCCTCTGGAGAAGGTTTCCCCGAACGTGATCAAGGCAGTGATCGCGGTCGAGGATCAGCGGTTCTACGATCACAGCGGCATCGATGTCGTGCGCATTGGCGGCGCCGCGCTGAAGAACCTGCAGGTACGCCGCCGGGCCGAAGGTGGCAGCACCATCACGCAGCAGCTCGCGCGGCTGATGTTCCTGAACCGGGGCAAGGCGTACCGGCGCAAGCTCAAAGAAGTGATCGTGGCCGCGTACCTCGAGAACCTGTACTCGAAACAGGAGATTCTCGAGATGTACCTCAACAAGGTCTACTTCGGCGACGGCCTGCACGGCGTCGAGGCCGCCGCCCGCGGTTATTTCGGGAAGCCCGCCGCCGACCTTCAGGTCGACGAAGCGGCGCTGCTCGCCGGCCTCATCCAGTCGCCGTCGAGCTACGCGCCGACGGTGAACCTCGATCGTGCCATCGCCCGCCGCAACGTCGTCCTGCAGGCGATGCTCAGCTCGGGTGCGATCGATGCCGCCACGGCCGAGCGCGCGAAGTCCTCACCGGTCACGATCAGCAACGCGCTCGAGATCAAGGAGACCTTCGGGCTCTACTTCAAGGAGCAGGTGCGGCGCGAGCTCGTCGAACGTTTTGGATGGCAGCGTGTCTACCAGGGCGGCCTCCGCGTTTACACGACGATCGACAGCGATCTCCAGAAAGCCGCCGAGGCGATGCTCGAGGACGGGCTGAAGGAGATCGAGGGCCGCCGGGGCTTCAAGCACGCGAAGCGCGCGGTTCCCGCCCTTTCGACAGGCTCAGGGCAGGCCGGGGGGGTGGGCCCGCGGCAACCGAGGCGCCCGACTATCTCCAGGGCGCGCTGCTGGCGATGAACCCGGCGAACGGTCACGTCAGCGTGATGGTTGGCGGGCGGAACTTCGCTGACAGCCACTTCAACCGTGCGGTGCAGGCGAAGCGCCAGTCAGGATCCGCATTCAAGCCGTTCGTGTATGCGGCGGCGCTCGAGGCGGGGTACTCGCCGGCCTCACTCATCACCGGTCTCAACGATCCGATCCTGACCGTCAAGGAGGGCGCCTGGCTTCCCGAGGACGATCACTCCACCGGCAACGAGATGACCATGCGCTCGGCGCTGCGCACGTCGAGCAACCGCGCGGCGGTGCAGATGCTGGCGTCGGTCGGGATTCCCAAGGCCGTCGGGTATGCCGAGAAGCTCAACGTCGGCAAGCCTCCGAGCGTGCCGTCGCTGGCGCTCGGCGCGAGCGACGTGACGCTCGATGCGCTGACCGCGGCCTACGGGGCTTTCGCGGATGGCGGCATCGTCCGGACGCCCATCCTCATCCGTCGCGTGGAAGACAGCGATGGAGCCGTGCTCTTCACAGAAGAGGACAAGTCGCACCGTGCCGTGAGCGAAGCGACCGCGTTCCTCATGTCGAGCATGCTCTCCGACGTGATCAACGCCGGCACCGGTTTCCGCGCGCGGCAAAACGGATTCGCGCTGCCCGCCGCCGGCAAGACCGGCACGACGAACGACTACAACGACGCCTGGTTCGTCGGCTTCACGCCGCACCTCGTGACGGGTGTCTGGGTGGGCTTCGACCAGCCGCAGACGATCGCATCGGGTGGTTACGCGGGGGAGCTTGCGGTGCCCATCTGGGCCGCGTTCATGAAACGCGCCACGCGCGGCGCCAAACCCGACTGGTTCGAGCGCCCGGCCAACGTCGTCGGGCTCAACGTCTGCCGGGTGTCCGGCAAGCTGCCGACGGGCGGCTGCGACAACGTGCAGGTCGTCAACCGCGACGGCACGATCGAGACGCGCTCGATGGTCTACGGGGAGTTCTTCGTGCGGGGGACACAGCCCGCCGACATCTGTTCGCTCCACACGCCCTCGTTCACGGAACGTCTGGCTGGCATCTTCGGCAGGGACGCCGGCATCCCGGTATCGGCTGACGCCGTGGGCCTGCCGCCACCTGGGCCGAGCACCCCGGGAACGCCGTCGACCCCGACGGTCGAAGTTGCCGAGGCGGGAAAGGACGGGAAAGTCGAGGAGCCCAAGAAGAAGCGCGGCTTCTGGGGTCGCATTTTCGGGCGCGGCGAAGAAGAGGAAGAGAAAGCCCGCAAGAAAGCCGACGAGGACCGGAAGAGGGAGGACCGGAAGAGGGAAGAGGAACGGAAGAAAGCGGAGCGGCGCCCAGGTGGATAGCGAGCGAAGCGGTGACTCAGGTGATAGGATTCGGGCGCAATCGATATGCCGTTTCGTGACATCGTCGGTCATCGTCATCTTCTGGATCTCGTGGCCGGCGCGGCGACGCGGGCATCGCTGCCGCCGAGCTTGATCTTCGCCGGGACGGACGGCGTGGGGAAGCGCCTGGCCGCTGTGGCGTTGGCGCAGCTCGTGAATTGTCCGGCGCCCGTTGCCGCGGACGGTTCTCCACGGAGCGCCGATTCTCCAATCAACGACGCGTGCGGCACCTGCCCGTCCTGCGCGCGAATCGCGCGGCTCGTGCACGCGGACGTGCTCCTCGTCGAGCCCGGCGAGACGGGCGTCATCAAGGTCGACCAGGTACGCGATGTGGTCGAGCGAACCGCGTATCGGCCGTTCGAGGGGCGCCGCCGCGTCGTCATCGTCGACGAAGCGGACGCGATGCTCTCCGAGGCGCAGAATGCGCTGCTCAAGACCCTCGAGGAGCCCCCTCGGCCTCGATGTTCGTGCTCGTCACGTCCCGTCCGGACGAATTGCTGCCGACCGTCCGGTCGCGCTGTCAACGACTGCGGTTCGGGAGGCTGGCGGCCGGCGACATGGCGGCGGTGCTGATGCGATCGCACGGCTACTCGTCAACCGATGCTCACGCCGCCGCGTCGGCCGCCGAGGGGAGCATCGGTCTGGCGCTCGAGGGCGGGTCGGCCGCGCTCGTCGAGGCCCGTGACGCGGCCGCCGACGTGCTGCAGCACGTCGCGGGGACCCACGATCCCCGCCGGCGGCTCGAGAGCGCCAAGGTGCTCTCGGGCGGCGGCGATCGCGACGATCTGCGGCGTCGTCTTCGGGCGCTCGCTTCGATGGTGCGCGATCTCGGCGTGATAGGCGCGCGGGCGGACGAGCGGTGTCTGGCGAACGCCGACCTGCGCGACTCGCTCCGGCGGCTCGCCGGATCCTTCGACCAGGATCGCCTCTCGCGCGCGTTTGCCGCGATCGATCGCGCGCTCGAGGCCATCGATAGAAACGCGAGCCCGAAGATCGTCGCGGATTGGCTGGCGTTTCAGTTGTAGGTGGACGGCCCACGGCTCTCTCGCGAAGACGGCGACGCTTGCGAAGTTCACGAAGGTGTGTTGTCTGTCTTCGTGGTCTTCGGATCTTCGCGGACTTCGCGATTGAGTCGTAGGTTGTTGTGACATTCTTCTGTGCCGAGCCATGGCTCGGTTTGACATAGGGGCCTTATGAACCCGAGAGGCCGGGAACGACCGTTCGTCAGCGTCAAGTTCACGCCGGTTGGTCGCACGTACACCTTCCTGCTTCCGGATCTGGCTTTCGATTCGGAGACCGCCGTTCCGGCCACACCTGCGGAGACCGTCCCGATTCCGAGGACCGTGTTTTCGCCCGGCGAGTCGGTCGTGGTCAACACGGTCGAAGGCCCGGCGATCGGCACGGTGAGGCGCGGGATTCCGAGCCTTGCGGCCCTCAAGTGTCCGCCGGCGGACTCGACCGATCGCGTGGTACGGAAGGCGACGCGCGACGACATCGTCACGCGCCTGAAGCACCAGCAGCGCGAAAAGGAGGCGCAGCGCATCTGCCTGATGAAGATCCGCGAGCGAGGCCTGTCCATGAAGCTGGCGCGCGTGGAGCAGATCTTCGACGGCTCGCGGCTCATCTTCTATTACACGGCGGAAGGCCGGGTGGATTTCCGCGAGCTCGTCCGCGATCTGGCGGCGCATTTCCGCGCCCGCATCGAGATGCGTCAGATCGGCGTGCGCGACGAAGCCAAGATGCTCGGCGGATACGGTTCGTGCGGCCGCCCGCTCTGCTGTACGACATGGCTGCAGTCGTTCGAGCCCGTGTCGATCAAGATGGCCAAGCAGCAGAAGCTGAGCCTCAACCCGTCGAAGCTGTCTGGCATGTGCGGCCGCCTCAAGTGCTGTCTTCGGTATGAGCTGCCGAACGGCAAGGGTGTGAAGCACGGCGGATGCGCCGACGAAGGCGGGTGCGGGAGCTGCGACAACCCCACGGGGCCCGGTGGGGGATGCGGCTCCTGCGGGAGCGGCGGCAACTGCGGAAGTTGCCACAAATGACGGCAACCGACGGCCTGCGCCGCCCGGCGGCCAGCGATGATGTGGTCAGGGACAGGCCGAAGATCGGCATCACGGTCGGGGATCCGTCGGGCATCGGCCCGGAGATTGCGCGGAAGGCGGCGGCTGATCCCAGGGTCCTCGACGTTTGCGAGCCGGTGCTGTACGGGCCTCCGAGCACCGAGTCGTTCGACGCAGGGCGCGTATCGGCTCGTGCGGGCCAGGCCGCGTACGACGCGATCGTCGCGGCCGTGAAGGATGCGCAGGACGGCCGCATCGCGGCGATGGCCACGGCGCCGATCAACAAGGAAGCGTTTGCGGCGGCGCGCGTGCCGTGGCGGGGCCACACCGATCTGCTGGCGCACCTGACCGGCGTCCGCCGGGTCGCGATGATGTTCCATGCCGACGTGCTCCGCGTGATCCTGGCGACGGTCCATATTCCCCTCGCCGAAGTGCCAGCGGCGCTCACGCGGGACGTGCTCGAGGAGACGATCGATCTGGCCGCGCGTGAGCTGCCGCTCTTCGGATGGCCGGCGCCTCGCCTCGGCGTGGCGGGGCTGAACCCCCACGCCGGCGAACACGGCCTCATGGGCCTCGAAGAGGATGCGGTGCTCGTGCCGGCGATCGACGCGTGCCGGGCGAGAGGCATTCACGTCGAAGGTCCTTTTCCGGCCGACACCGTGTTCGTGCGCGCGATGCGGGGAGACTTCGACGCCGTCATCGCGTGCTATCACGATCAGGGGTTGATTCCCGTCAAACTGGTGGCGTTCGGCCGGGCGGTCAACGTGACGCTCGGGCTGCCCATTGTCCGCACGTCGGTCGATCACGGTACGGCATTCGACATTGCCGGCCGCGGGATCGCCGACCCCTCCAGCCTGGTCCACGCCGTGCTGCTCGCCGCCCGTCTGGCGGCGGCGCGCGCATGATCGCGAAAATGAAGACTGAGCGCGAGCTGGCGCAGAAGAGCATCGCCGAGAACCGCAAGGCCTTCCACGACTATCACATCGTGGACACCTACGAAGCGGGTGTGGCGCTGCTTGGCACCGAGGTGAAGTCCATCCGCGAGGGGAACGTGAACCTGCGGGACAGCTTTGCCCGCGTCGAGGCGGGCGAAGTGTGGATTTACAACGTGCACATCAGCCCGTACAGCCATCGCGGCTATTCGGATCACGAGCCGACGCGGCGCCGCAGACTGCTCCTGCACAGGTCGGAGATCCGGAAGTTGATCGGCAAGACGGTCGAGCGCGGCATGACGCTCGTGCCGACGCGCATGTACTTCAAGAACGGGCACGTCAAGGTCGCGCTCAGCCTGGCGAAGGGCAAGAAGGCCCACGACAAGCGCGAGACGATCAAGCAGCGGGAAGCCGAGCGGGAAACCAGGGCCGCCGTCAAAGAGCGCCGCAACCGGTAGCGGCCCGGCCCATGCCCCCTGGCCGGGCTCCACGTCCCTGGCCTCTGGCATCTGACCTCAGGCCTCGCCTCTGTGGTAGCTCTGCCTCTGTGGTAGATTGATGTTTTTTTTGGAGGAATGGGCTCTGATGAAAGGCAATCGCTCGCTCATTATCGTCGTCGGCGTCGTCGCCGTCCTTATTCTGGGTTGGTGGCTCTTTCGCAGGGGGGGCGGTTCGGGGGCGGTCGAACTGGTCGATCGGTTCGCCGCGGCCGAAAAGCGCCCGAATGCGGCTGCATTTACGGTCGAGGACGTCACCATCAGCGGCGAGACCAAGAAGGGTATCTCCGTCAGCCCCGGGATAATGGGCAGCCGCCTCATTTTCAAGACGCGGATTCCTGACGACGGGTGGCTGCGAGTGTCCGTGGCGTTGAAGCAGGAAGCGTGGACGCAGGAAGGCGACGGCGTCCGCTTCCAGGCGGTCGTGTCCGACGGCCGCGCGTCCGACGAGCTCTTCGTCCACGACCTCAACCCGTTCGCGAATCAGACCGACCGCAAGTGGATCCCCGTGATGGTGGACCTGTCGGCGTACGCCGGTGAAGAGGTCGACGTCATCCTCAATACCTACGGCAGCGCGCCAGGGAAGGGGGCGGATTTGCGCAACGACCTTGCGGTCTGGGGTGCGCCCGAGATTGTCGTTCGCTAGCACCCGCCGTCCCCGGGGACAGATGACGGTCCGAACGACGGTGCCGCTCCTCGACCTCCAGGCCCAGTACCGGCCGATCCGCGACGAGGTGCTGGCGGCCGTCATCCGTGTGTGCGACAGCCAGCGGTTCATCCAGGGACCCGAAGTCGAGGCGCTCGAGCGCGAGCTTGCCGGCGCCCTCGGCGTGGCTGACGCCATCGGCGTCTCGTCGGGCACCGACGCGCTCCTCGTGGCGATGATGGCGCTCGGCATCGGCGCCGGCGACGAGGTCATCACCAGCACGTACTCGTTTTTCGCGACCGCCGGATGCATCTCGCGTCTGGGCGCGATCCCGCGGCTGGTCGATATCGATCCCGAGACGTACAATCTCACCCCGTCGGCCGTCCGGGCGGCACTGTCGCCGCGTACGAAAGCGATCGTTCCCGTCCATCTCTACGGTCTTTGCGCCGACATGGATCCGCTGCTGGCGATCGCCGGCGAGACGGGCGTTCCGATCATCGAAGATGCCTGTCAGGCGATCGGCGCCACCTACAAGGGGCGGCAGGCCGGTTCGATGGGGACGGTCGGCTGCTTCTCGTTTTTCCCGAGCAAGAATCTCGGCGCGTTCGGCGACGCGGGGGTCGTCACGACCGGGGATGCGGGGCTCGCGCGCGACATCAGGCGGCTCCGGAATCACGGATCGGAAACGAAGTACTACCACCAGCAGGTCGGTGGTAATTTCCGCCTGGACGCGTTGCAGGCGGCGGTACTGCGCGTGAAGCTGCCGTACCTTGCGTCGTGGACCGCCATGCGCCGCGAGAACGCGGCGCGGTACCGTCGTCTTTTTTGCGACGTCCTGCCCGGCGCGCCGATCGTCCTGCCGGTCGAGCCCGACGGCAGATTTCACATCTACAACCAGTTCGTCGTGCGCGTGCCCGATCGCGACCGCGTCCGTTCGTTTCTGACCGATCACGGCATCGGCACCGACGTCTACTACCCGGTCCCCTTCCACTTGCAGGAATGCTTCGCGTCACTCGGTCATCACCGCGGCGATTTTCCCGCCGCCGAATCCGCCTCCGCATCGACGCTGGCGATCCCGATCTACGGCGAGCTGACCGCCGATCAACAAGCGGTCGTCGTGCAGACGCTGGCCGACGCGCTCGACGCCCGCGCATGACGACGGGCACACGACGAACATGACGCGTGTGATGGTCACCGGCGCGGGCGGTCAGCTCGGGTCCGCGCTCGTCGCCCGATTGTCCTCGACCTGCGACCTCGTCGCGTTCACGCGAGCACAGCTCGATCTGGCCGATGCGGCGGCGGTGCTCGACACGATGACGCGGTGTGGTCCGGACGTCGTGATCAACTGCGCGGCGTACAACGACGTCGAGGGCGCGGAGGATGCTGCGGAGGCCGCGCTGACCGGCAACGCGCTCGCCGTCCAGGCGCTGGTGCAGGCGGCGGACGCGACCCGCGCCACGCTCATCCATTACAGCACCGACTTCGTCTTCGACGGGACGGCCGACCGTCCGTATGTCGAAACCGACGCGTGCCGTCCGCTCAGCACCTACGGCATGTCGAAGCTGCTCGGCGAATGGTTCGCGATGGAATCAGCGGCCGCGTACGTCCTGCGGGTCGAGAGCCTGTTCGGGGGCCGCCCGGCGAAGAGCAGCATCGACAAGATTCTGACCGCCATCCGTGCCGGCCGGCCGGTACACGTGTTTGCCGATCGGACGGTGTCGCCGAGCTTCGTTGACGACGTGGCGTCGGCGACCGAGCAGCTGATGGCGAGCCGTCCCGCGCCCGGGATCTACCACTGCGTCAACAGCGGCACGACGACGTGGCTCGGCATCGCGGAAGAGATCGTGCGCCTGCTCGGGCGCGAAGCCGAGGTCGTCCCGGTCAAGTCGACCGACGTCAAGCTCAGAGCCGCGCGGCCGGTCTACTGCGCGCTCTCCAACGAGAAGCTCAAAGACACCGGAATCATCATGCCGACGTGGCAGGACGCGCTCTCGAGATATATCGCGTAGTCGTCAGTCTTCAGTCGTCGGTCGTCAGTCACAGTCCCCAGTCCGAGTCGTCAGTCGTCAGTTCCAGTCGTCAGTCCGAGTCGTCAGTCGCCTGATCGCTCCGAGACCCGTGCGCGACTGAAGACTGGGATTGCCGACTCAGACTGTCGACTGGAACTGACGACTGACGACTCGGACTGAGGACTGTGACTGACGACCGACGACTGTCGACTACCGACTGTCCACAATCCCCCCCACATACTTCGCGATCGCGAGGCATGAGGTCAGCCCCGGCGAGTCTATGCCAGCGACCTGCACCAGCGCGGGCACCAGTCGGTCCCGCCGGATCATGAAATCGGCGAACGACTCCTCGGGCGGGTGCAGCTTGGCGCGGATGCCGCTGCCTGCCAGCCGGAGGTCCGAGAGGTTCACGCTCGGCAGCAGCTCGCGCGTCGGCTCGAGGAAGTCCTCGAGCGCGAGGCGATCATCCTCGTAGTCGTCCTTGCGCGCCTGGAACCGAATCGTCGGTCCGAGGAGCACCGATCCCCAGGTGGTTCTGGTGGCGTGGACACCGAGGCCGTGGCCTGTCGCGTGGGGCAGCGGGTACACCGGCCCGTTCACGAGGTGACGCCTGGCTGGCGTGAGCTCGGCGTACTCGCCGCGGCAGGGATAGATCCGGAAGGTCTCGCCGCCGAACATCGCCGAGACGTCGTCGGCGAAGAGGCCCGCGCAGTTCACGACGGTCGCCGCCGTGACGCTCTCGCTCGGCGTGCGGACAACGAGCCGGTCGCCGTCGTGTCCGCCGCCGATGGCGGCGCTGCCGACGACCAGCATGACGTCGCGCGCGTCGCACAGTTGCTTGAGCGCGCGGACGAGCGCCTCGGGCTCGAGGATGCCCGTCGACCCGGACCAGAGCGCGGCGGTCGCACGCACGTGCGGCTCGCGCGCGTGGACGAACGATGCATCGACCATCTCGAGGTCTTCCACGTCGTTGGCGAGTCCCCGCGCATGGAGCGCCTCCAACTGCGTCGTGTCGCCGGTCGCGGACGGCGCGAGGATCAGCTTGCCGCTCCGGACATGGGGCACGGCGTGGCGCGCGCAGAACTCGTACATCAGCCGCTTGCCCTCGACGCACAGCTTCGCCTTCAGCGTGCCAGGCGGATAGTAGATCCCGGCGTGGATCACGCCGCTGTTGTGCGTGCTCGTGTCGAGGCCGGGCCTGGCGTGCCGCTCGAGCACACACACTGACCGGCCCCGCGGCTGCGATCTCCGCCGCGCACGCGAGGCCGACCACCCCGGCGCCGATGACGACGGCGTCGACCTCTGAGCTGGACATGGTCAGGGCCTCCGGCTGCGGACGAGACGCTTCATGAACGCCAGCCGCACTCTCAGGACGGCAGACACGATCGGTGTGAGCAACCGGCCCGCCGGGCCGGCGTGCTTGCGATACAGGCGAAGGGCGCTCTGGTGGAACGCCTCGAGCGACGCGTCGGCGGAGTGCCGGCTGCTGCGCCCGCCGACGTGTACCGCGCCGGCCGTCGGCACGTACATCGTCCGCCAGCCCTTTTGCTCGAGCCGTCGGCAGAAGTCGGCGTCCTCCCAGTAGAGAAAGAAGCCTTCGTCGAGCCCGCCCACGGCGTCGAACGCGTCCCGGCGGACGCACATGCAGGCGCCGGACACCCAGTCGACCTGCACCGGCGTGGCGTCTGCCGGGTCACGCGCCGGCAGGTTGCGGCGCGACATGGGATTGCCGGGCAGCACCCGCGTGAGCCAGGAGCTCCGGCCGGCGACCGCCGTTGTCAGGTCGGGAAACCGGCGCGCCGATGGCTGGACGGTGCCGTCGGCGTTCCGGATGCGCGGGCCCGCGACCGCGACGTCGGGATGGGCCTCGAGCCAGTCCACCAGGCGGCACGCCGCGTCGGGCTCGAGCACGCAGTCGGGATTGATGAGAAGGATGAACTGAGAAGACGAGGCGCGGGCCCCGTTGTTCACGCCCGCGGCGAAGCCGTCGTTGCCCGCCACGCGCTGCAGCTGGACGTTCGGGAACCGCTCGCTCAGGAGGTCTGCGGCGTCACGCCTGCTCGCGTGATCGACGACGACGACAGATACGCTTCCGCACGCCCGGTCGATGGACGACAGGCACCCGTGGAGTTCTTCGTAGCTCTGGTAGTTGACGATGACGACCGCGACGCGGGCCGCCTCCCGCCGGATGCTCACGAGGGAATGATATCAGGCCGAGGACTCGAGAAGGCGGAACGGCCGCGGTTGCGTGCGACCCGGCCGGCTGATAGATTCGCACGGTGCCTGCCCATCCGATGCCGCGAAGTGCGCGCGTGTTCGTCGCCGGTCATCGGGGCCTCGTCGGGTCAGCGCTCATCCGCAGGCTGACGGCGGCGGGCTTCACCAACCTCCTCAGTGCCACACGAGACCAGCTCGATCTCCGCGACCAGGCGGCAGTCAATTACTGGTTCAAGGCCAACAGACCCGACTACGTGTTTCTCGTGGCCGGGACCGTGGGCGGAATCCTCGCGAACAGCACGCGGCCCGCAGAGTTCATTTACGACAATCTGATGATCCACGCCACGATCATCCAGGCGAGCCATGCGATGCAGGCCACGCGCTTGCTCTACCTCGGAAGCTCCTGCATCTATCCTCGGGAGTGTCCCCAGCCGATCCGGGAGGAGTACCTGCTCAGCGGTCCGCTCGAGCCGACCAACGAGCCCTACGCGATCGCCAAGATTTCGGGGATTCGCCTGTGCCAGGCGTACCGGCGGCAGTACGGGTGCGACTTCATCTCCGCGATGCCGACCAACCTCTACGGTCCAGGCGACAACTTCGATCTGACCAGCTCGCACGTCGTCCCGGCGCTGATGCGCAAGTTTCACGAGGCCCGGGAATCCGGCGCGACCACGGCCGTGGTGTGGGGCAGCGGCACACCGCGCCGCGAGTTCCTGCATGTCGACGATCTGGCCGATGCCTGTCTCTTCCTGATGGAGCGCTACGACGGCGATGCGCACATCAATGTCGGTACCGGAGAGGATCAGTCGATCCGCGAGCTCGCCGGGATGATTCGGGACATCGTGGCGCCAGCTGTGGCCATCACCTTCGACGCCTCCAAACCGGATGGGATGCCCCGCAAGCTGCTCGACGTCGGCCGGCTTCACACGCTCGGGTGGCGGCATCGCACGCCGCTCGACGCCGGCCTCCGCTCGACGTATGACTGGTTCTGCCGGCAGACCCCTGACGCGCTGATTGGCGCGGGGCCACGATGAACGCCGAATCGACGCTGCGATATACTGCTGCGATCGGACACGAGTAGAAATGGCCAAGACCGCACTCATCACCGGCATCACGGGCCAGGACGGGTCGTACCTGGCCGAGCTCCTGCTCGAGAAGGGCTACCACGTCGTCGGCGCCGTGCGCCGTGCCAGCAGCGACCAACTACTGGCGCATCGAGCACCTGCTGGATCGCATCACGCTCAAGCCGTCCGACCTGCTCGACCAGCTCTCGCTCATCCGGCTCATCGACGACGTCAAGCCGGACGAGCTGTACAACCTCGCGGCGATGTCGTTCGTGCCGGCGTCGTGGGACCAGCCGATGCTGACGGGCGAGTTCAACGCGCAGGGCGTGACGCGGGTGCTCGAAGCGGTGCGCCACGTCAACCCGAGGATCCGCTTCTATCAGGCCTCGTCGAGCGAGATGTTCGGCAAGGTCCGGGAGGTGCCGCAGACCGAGCTGACGCCGTTCTATCCGCGCAGCCCGTACGGCGTCTCGAAGGTGTTCGCGCACTACATCACGGTGAACTATCGCGAGAGCTACGATCTCTTTGCCGTCTCGGGCATCCTCTTCAACCACGAGTCGCCGCGCCGCGGCCTGGAGTTCGTGACGCGCAAGGTCACCGACGCCGCCGCGAGGATCAAGCTCGGACTGTCCGAGTCGCTCGGGCTCGGCAACCTCGACGCGCATCGTGACTGGGGCTTCGCCGGCGACTACGTCCGGGCGATGTGGCTGATGCTGCAGCAGGACCGGCCCGACGACTTCGTGATCGCCACCGGCGAGAGCCATTCGGTGCGCGAGCTCGTGGAGGTCGCGTTCGGGCACGTCGGGCTCGACTGGCAGAAGTACGTCCGCCTGGATCCGAAGTTCCTGCGGCCCGCCGAAGTCGATCTCCTGGTGGGAGACGCGGCCAAGGCGCAGAAGGAACTCGGCTGGACGCCGGAAGTGGATTTCACGGCGCTCGTGAGGATGATGGTCGACGCGGACATGGCGCGCCTCTCGCAACCGGGAGTCCGCGTTGACATCGTGCCCCGACCAACTCGATGACCGATGCTGCAGATCCGGCACTCGAGTCGTTACCCCCTGAAGCGGATCTCGCACGTGGTGTCAGCCTCAGCGTACTGACCCCCGTCTACAACGAGCGGCATCTGGTCGCCGCCAGTCTCGCCCGCGTGCTGGCGCTCGAGAGCCCTGCCATCTCGCGCCTCGAGGTGATCGCCGTCGACGACTGCAGTAGCGACGGGTCGTGGTCGGTGCTCCAACAGGTGGCGGCGAAAGACTCCAGGGTTCGGGTGTACCGCCACGAGCGCAACAGCGGCAAGGGAGCCGCGATTCGCACCGCTCTCCAGCACGCGACGAACGACATCTCGGTCGTTCACGACGCCGATATGGAGTACAACCCCGCTGACATCCCGATGTTGTTGCGGCCCTTCGTCGAGGAAGGCGCGGACGCCGTGTTCGGCTCGCGCTACATGTCGGCGCCGTATCGGCGGACCTTGATGCACCGCCATACGATGGTCAACAAGACATTGACGGCGTTGTCGAACTGGCTCACCGACCTGAACCTGAGCGACGTCGAGACGTGCTACAAGGCGGTCAACACCAGCCTGCTGAAGTCGATCCCCTTGCGCTCGAACGACTTCAGGTTCGAGATCGAGCTGGCGTTCAAGCTGGCCAAGCGACGGGCGAGGATCTTCGAGGTCCCTATCCGCTATCTCCCCCGTTCGTATGACGAAGGCAAGAAGATCCGGGCGATCGATGGAGTACTCGCCCTCGGCGCGATGCTGAAGTACTTCCTCATCGACGACATCTATTCGGAGGACGAGTACGGCTCGAACATCCTGGCCGATCTGCAGGATGCCCGGCGATTCAACAAGTGGATGGCGGACACGCTGCGCGAGTTCGTCGGAGATCGCGTGCTCGAGGTCGGGGCGGGGATTGGCACCTTGACGAGCCAGTTCATCCCACGCGATCTGTACGTCGCCACCGATATCAATGCACACTATCTGCACTATCTGCGGTCGTACGCCGTCGGCAAGCCCTACCTCCACGTGGCGAAAGTCGACGCGGGCCGGCCCGAGGACTTCGCCTCGCTGGGCGCGTCGTTCGACACGGTGCTCATGATCAATGTGCTGGAGCACGTTCCAGACGAGAGTGTCGCTCTGGAGAATGTCAGGAACGCCCTCGTTCAGGGAGGGCGTGCGGTTATCCTGGTCCCGCAGAATCCCAGGCTGTACAACTCTCTGGACGAGGCCCTCGAACACCGGGAACGCTATACGGCCGAGGGCCTCCGCGCGTCGCTCGAACGTGCCGGGTTCCACGTCGAACGGTTGCTCGATTTCAACCGCACGTCGGTTCCGGCGTGGTTCATCAACGGCGGGCTGTTCAAACGCCGAACCTTCTCCAGGATTCAGCTCAAGGGGTTGGAGCTCATGATGCCGGCTATCCGGCGTCTCGACGGTGTGATCCCATGGAGAGGTCTGAGCATCGTAGGGATCGGGGTCAAACAGTAGACGCGATTCACTCCGCAGGCAATCGACGAGGTCAACAGGGTCCCTCGGCCTCATCTTCCATCACCAACTGGCAATCACAAACTGGCGGGCGCCGGCATCTTGATGCCGGCGTGGCAGGACAGTCGCGCGATCCGTGGACGGGTCGCGAAGTCTTGTCGCCATCGGCTGTTGGCCGTCACGAGAGCAGAGCGGCCGGGCGCTCCGGCGTTCGTGTGCCCGAGCGAAGTGGCACAAATGTTGATGCTCAGCGCGCCGATGACCAACACTAGCCAAGCTCTGTTACGCAGCTTTCCGAAACTGTTGAGGATCGCCGCCATTGCCGTTCTGCTGAGGCCCGCGACGTTCGCAACAGCACAGCCACTACTCAGCTCGGAGCCCCTCGTTGAGGGACTTACGCAGCCCGTCGGGTTGGTACAGGATCCAGGCCTGCCGACCGTGCAGTACGTCGTGCAGCAGGACGGTGTGATTCGGGTGATCGAGAACGGCGCTCTTCGCGCTCAGGCTTTCCTCGATCTCTCGGCCAGCGTCCTCAACGCCGGGGAGCAGGGCCTGCTGGGTTTTGCTTTGGCCCCTGACTATCCCGTCAGCGGACGGTTCTATGTGCATTTCAGCCGCCTGCCGGACGGCGCGCACATCGTGGCTCGCTTCACCCGATCGGCAGCGGACCGGCTCCAGGCAAACGTAAGCAGCAGATTCGATCTGCTGTGGCCGGCAATGCCAGACATCCACTCCAACTGCACACAGCCCGCGCAGCGCGCGATCTGTCAGCCCTTCGGTAATCACAACGGTGGAAAACTTACCTTTGGGCCTGACGGATATCTATACATCGGGTTCGGCGACGGCGGGTCTGCCAACGATCCCCAGCATCAGGCCCAGCGGCCGCGCACGCTGCTCGGCAAACTCGTGCGTATCGATGTCAACGTCTCGAACTCTGACTCGCGTGGCTACGCCATTCCTTCCGACAACCCATTCGCTGGCAGCGATCCCCTTGGAGCGCTCGACGAAATCTGGGCGTTCGGTTTGCGCAACCCGTTTCAGTTCAGCTTTGACAATACCGCGGCCGGCGGTACCGGCGCGCTGATCATTGGCGATGTGGGGCAAGTCGCGTTCGAAGAAGTCGACTACGAGCCCGCCGGCGCAGGCGGACGCAATTATGGCTGGCGGAACTTCGAAGGATTCAGCTCGAACCCCGATCCGACGGCCGCCACGAGCGCGCCACTGGCCTACACGCCCCCGACGATTCCGTTGTACGCCTACCCCCGCGACGGTGGCTCGGCAGTAATCGGCGGCTATGTGTATCGAGGGCAGAGCCTCGGCCCGTTCTACCAGGGACGTTACTTCTTTGCCGACATCATCAAGGGACGCATCTGGTCACTCGGGCTGAACATCGCCGCCAGCGGTGAAGCGGCTGTTGCCGACATCGTGGAGCACACCGACGGGATTGGCGGCGGGCCCGTCAGTTCGTTCGGCGTCGATAGTGATGGAGAGTTGTATGTCGTCTATCTCTCGCCCGGGCGCGTCGTGCGCGTCACGGCTGGACCTGGAGAAGAATGCACCACCGTGCAACCGGCGCCTGACTGGGTGTGTGTGAACGGCGGCTGGGTGCCACCCGACCACCCGCTGGCCGGTGGCCCGCCGAGCCCGCCACCGCCACCGCCGCCTCCCCCTCCGGGTCCGACGCCGCCGCCCTCGGATTGCCTGTCCGTGAGGCCGGCGCCTGACTGGGTCTGTGTGAACGGCGGCTGGGTCCCACCCGACCACCCGCTGGCCGGGGGTGCGCCGGGCCCGACACCCCCTCCCACTCCGGCTCCGACACCACCACCCTCCGGTTGTCCATCCGTGCAGCCGGCGCCTGATTGGGTGTGCGTGAACGGCGGCTGGGTCCCGCCCGACCATCCGCTTGCCGGGGCGGCCTTGACTCCAGTGCCACTTCTGCCGTTCAAGCGAGCTGGCGGGGGAGGGAGTTAGGTCGAGCGCGGTTCGTGCTGAGCAGGAAGGGGCCGCGGCGCAGCGGCCCCTTTCTTTTTGCGAAGACCCTCGCGATCCCAACGACGCGTGCCAATCGGTGAGCGAACACACCTATCGCGGCATTGCACTTTTCTCGATCCTTCAGCCGTCGTTCATTCCGCGGCGATCGCACCCGTCGACATCAAAAGACTGCCTCGCCGAGATGCGGCAGTCACGTTCGAAGAACGGCCCCTTCACAGTCGGGTGCCAACGACCAGAAACTGCTTGCCGAAGATGCGCCGGGCCAGGGAGATTCTGAGGTACGCCCGCAGAAAGGCGATAGGATAGCGCGGCCCCGTGACCATGGTGTAGGGCAGGAATCGCCCGAGGCACACGCCGACGAGGAATCCTCGCACGACCAACGCCTCCTTGAGGGACATTTCGGTGAGCGGCAGATAGTGGTCCCAGAAATCCCAGTATTCGCCAGGCAAATACTTGATGTTCGGTCCCATCGCCACCAGGCGGCCGCCTGATCTCAGGCAGCGATGCGCCTCGTCCAGTGTTCGCCCGAGCGCGACCTTGTCTGGTAGATGTTCCAAGAAATTGCTCGTGAACACCACGTCGAGCGAGGCATCTGGCAACGGCCACCGACTGGAGCAGTCCTGCTGGAGAAACGTCACCTCTTTCGTGAGAAACCCTCGCGCGTCCGGGTTGAGATCCATCGCCAGTTTTTCCCGGCACCGGATCGTATTGATGAACTCGCCATAGCCACACCCGAGATCGAGGACAGAGTCGCCCGGCTGCACGTATCGTCCAAACCAGTCAGAGATCAGGACTGACCAGATTTTCTTGCGGTACTCGAGGTTGGAGGAAAACCGCGTGTTGTAGATGCGTTGAAGATCTTCGGGACTATGAGCACTCATGGTGGGCGAGGAGACCAGCCGTGGATACTATCATCTCGTTGAGTACAATTGCTGGACCTTTGACCCCACGCTCGAACCTGCTGTTCCGGATCCTCGCTCGTTTCGTGTCGTTCGTCAGCAAGGTCAGCGACGGCGTGCGCCGGGTGCGCTATCGGCGCGCGGATCTCCAACGCATATCGCCCGTCGGGATGGTTTCTGATCGTCCTTCGCGCAGCGAGAACTTTCGCTGGCTTCCGGCGGTCCGACTCGGGGGGCGCGCGCACGTTGCACTCAGGTGTGATTCGAACTCGCGAGTGACGTACGACGTGACCCTGCCGTCCAGTGCGACCGTTGTGTCGTGGTGCGCGCTGGCGTCCGAGGCGCCAGAGCGGAGCAGTGGTGGAGTCGAGTTCGAGATCGGCGTACGAACACAGGGCCTCGAGTCTGCCGCCCGATGTCTGGTGAGCCCGTCGCGGTTCGGTCGACGCTGGCAGGCACTGCGCGTCCACACAGCCGCGACGGGCCCGGCACGCATTGTTCTAACCACGAGGTCCTCGGAAGATGCGACGGCGGCCGGCCTCGGTGCACTGTGGGGAAACCCCCGCATCGAGACGCCACGTTCGGCGTCCGAGCTCTGGTTCGCGCTTCGCTCGGCGATCTCGCCACGAAAGATTCGTGGGCTGTGGCGCAGTGCATTCCATGCCGACGCCGACAGCCTCTATAGGCTCTGGGTGCGGGAAACGGAACCGTCGCGGCGAGTCCTCAATGCCCAGCGCCAATGGTCGCTGGGGAAGACGCGAACGTTCAGCCTCATCACGTTGGTGAGCGAGCCGGCCGACTGGAGTCACCATCGAACCGCAGCGAGCGTTCTTCAGCAAAGCTATCCAGTCTGGGAATGGCTCCTCGTCACGACCGAAGACTCGCGGCAAGATCTCAGCCGCGCTGTCGCTCGAATCGGGTCCGACCAGCGCATCCGAGTCCTCGGCGTACCCTCAGGAAGCACGCGTGCGTCCGCATGGAACTGTGCGTTGCACGAGGCTCACGGGGAATTCGCGGCGCTGCTGGGCGAGCGCGACGTGCTGGCGCCAGCCGCGCTCTACGAGATGGCCGGCGCCCTCGAGCCTGCCTGCGATGTCCTCTACTCCGACGAAGATTGCGTGTCGCCCGGAAGCACGAGGCGACACACTCCACGCTTCAAGCCTGACTGGTCGCCGGAGCTGCTGCTGTCGTCCAACTACATTGGCCGTTTGGCGTTGCTGCGAATCAGTGCCGTGACCGCAGTCGGCGGTTTTCGTGACGTCGCTCCCGGGGCCGAGGAGTGGGACCTGTTTTTGCGTTTGTCGCGCTCGAGCACGCGCATCCGGCGCCTGCCTCGGTGTCTCTATCATAGAGACGACACGACTGTTTCGAGCGCCGACGACCAGGCGGAGGCAGTCGTAAAGGATCATTGTCAGGAACTCGGCCTGCAGGTTGCCAAGACGAAACATCTCGGCCAGTCCCGCGTGACCTGGAACATCAAGGGACAGCCGACAGTATCGATCATCGTTCCAAACCGCAACGCGTTCGACGTGCTCGGCAAGGCCGTGCGCGGTCTCTGCCACGACACCACTTACCCGCACCGCGAGCTGGTCATCGTCGACAACGGATCGACCGACCCGGAGGTTCTCGAGTTGTACCGGTCCCTGGAGCGCGACGGCTTCGGGCGGATCGTGCCATTCGACCGGCCATTCAATTTTTCGGCGGCGTGCAACGCCGGCGCAGCCGCCGCGCGCGGCGACTTCCTGTTGTTTCTGAACAACGACATCGAAGTGATTCAGGCCGACTGGCTCGACGAGCTGATACGCTGGGCCGAGCGGCCGGACGTCGGCATCGTAGGAGGGAAGCTGCTGTACCCGGATCTGGCCGTTCAGCACGCAGGAGTGGTCTTTGGGCTCGGCCTCGTCGGCCACATCTTTGCGAGAGCGCCGGAGGGGACATCTGGTCTGTTCGGCTCCACCGACTCGTACCGGAACTACCTCGCGGTCACCGGTGCATGCCAGATGATGCGCAAAGAGGTGTTCCGACAGCTGGGGGGCTACGACGAGCGATTCCGCCTGTCATTCAGTGATGTGGTCCTGTGCATGGAGGCGTGGAAAGCCGGTTATCGGGTCGTCTACACGCCATACGCTCGGCTGGTCCATCACGAATCGTATACAAGAAAGCGGGAGGATTCCCCAGAGGACATGGAGTTGCTGGCACGTTATCTTCAGACCGCGGGGTTCGTAGAGGACCCGTATCTGCACCCCGAGCTCGATGCACGGTCTCTCATTCCGGCGCTGCGTCCGCCCTTTGATCCCATGCCGAGTCAAATCATCCGCGACTACGTCGAGCGCGTTCTGGCCGCGGCGGCGCCGCAGCGCGAAAGCTGATCACGTTGGCGCACGAAGTCTCGATCATCATTCCGGTTCTCGACAGGCTCGAGTTTACGCGGCAGTGCCTCGATCGGATCTGGCGGAATACCGCCGATGGCGTCTCATACGAGGTCATCGTTGTCGACAATGCGTCAACGGATGGGACAGCGGACTTCTTCGCCGACGTCGGCCGGTTCCCGAGGTCTGTGCGATACCAGCGTAACTCCAGCAACCTCGGTTTTGCGAAGGGCAACAACGTCGGGGCAGAGCTCGCCTGCAGCCGATATCTGCTGTTCCTCAACAACGACACCCTCGTTCAACCCGGCTGGTTGTCAGAGATGCTCCGAATCTGCCAGGCCGATGCGTCCGTCGGCGTCGTTGGCATCAAGCAGCTGTTCCCGTACACCAACACGATCTACCACACCGGCATAGTGTTCGGACCGGAGGGCAGGCCCGAACACTTGTATCCCCATCTCGATGCATCGCTGCCCAAGGTGAACAAGCAGCGCCAGTATCAGGCGGTCACCGGAGCGTGCTTGCTGATCGATCGCGCGCTCTTCGCCGAGTGCGGAGGCTTTGACGAACGCTACCGCAATGGCTACGAGGACATCGATCTGTGCCTGAAAGTGGGCGGGCGCGGTCGTAAGGTCGTGTGCTGTACCAATGCATTCATCTATCACTACGGCCAGATCTCGGAAGGACGTACCGCCGCCGACGATGAGAATGCGCGGCTGTTCGCCAGCACGTGGTCAGGCCGTCTCAGACCGGACCGCGATGAATACCTGATTCGGGACCGGACCGAATTCAGCGCCCGGCCGACCGCTTCCAGCATTCGCCG
Source organism: uncultured Acidobacteriota bacterium (assembly GCA_963771395.1). Classification (GTDB taxonomy): domain Bacteria; phylum Acidobacteriota; class Vicinamibacteria; order Vicinamibacterales; family 2-12-FULL-66-21; genus DATBJJ01. Next base: position 144,985 of record CAVYTY010000004.1, read on the forward strand.
TCTCGCGGAGGATTGCATCTATCTGGCGGACGAGCTGGACGACGGGAGCGCTCTCACCTGGATCAACACCGAGCTCGCGCTGGCACTGAAGGATTGCGGGGTGCCGGTCTTCGTCAACGGAACGACGCAGCTCTCTCCGACCGTATCGGGATCGAGCCGGCGGCGCCTCAAGTCGCTGGCCCTTGACGAAAAACCCGTTGGCGGTGTGCAGGTCAAGTGGTCGCACTATCGGCCGCGTCATTTGCATCTCGACCTCGCGGGCGATGTCAACCTGGAGTTCTTCGTCATCAACTACCAGTTCGGCGCGCCAGGTGCCGAGCCCTGGGATTTCTGGCTGCAATGCCTCCGGCAGAATCATCACGAAAAGCTGCCTTTGAGCGGATTCTGCAAATCGGTGCTGCAGCAAGTCGGCTTGCCCGAACGCGACTGCCATGTTTGGCATCCCGGGTATTCCAGGGAAATCGAGGAAGTCGATGCGCCCCAGCGCAGCAGCCCGCGCTTCCGTTTCCTGACCGTCAGCAACTCTCACGATCTCGAGCGGTACAACACCCTGGCGGTCATCGCGGCGTTTCAGGAAGCCTTCAGCCGTGAAGACGATGTCGCGTTGGTGATCAAGGACTACGGGGCGTCGTCGGGTGACACGACGATCCGAAACATCATCGCCAAATTGACGCACGGTCCCCGCATCGAGTACATCAGCGAGTTCACCGACAAGCGGGAACTTGTTCGACTGTATCGATCGTGCGATGCCTTCGTGTCGGCCCATCGCGGCGAGGGCTTCGGCATGAAGATCCTCGATGCCATGGCGTGTGGCCTTCCGGTGATCACCCCGCTTTTTGGCGGCTCCACGGCCTACTGTGAGCCCGACAACTGTCTGCCCGTGAACTTCTCGCTGGTGCCGATGGGCGACTGCCTCGATGCCCGTTCTCTGCGGATCACCAACCAACCGATGTGGGCGGAAGTCGATCCACTGAACCTGAGGGATCAGATGCGGCGGACCTATGACGACCGGGCGGCGAACACACTCCTTGGCGGCCGCGCCCGCGCGAAAGCCCTGGCGCAATTCTCATGGGCGAGTGCAGCCAACCGCCTGATTGAGATTACGACGGACCTTCGTGCGGCCCGGCCGAAAGTCCCGCGGCCGAAGGCCGAGACCTCACCCGGGGTCGGACCCTCGCCTTATTGGCTCGGCCTGCGAATCAGCGTGGTGGTGCCAACTCACAACAGAACAGAGAAGCTGATGGCCTGTCTGGATGCGCTCGCGCATCAGTCGGTCCTGCCGCAGGAGTTCGAGGTCGTGGTCGTCGACGACGGGTCGACGGATGGGACGAAGGACGCGCTGGAGGGCAGTCGGTTTCCTTTCGCGCTGCGGTATTACTCGCAGGACCGCAGTGGTCCCGGGGCCGCGCGCAACCTTGGGATCGAGCGGGCGGCCGGCGAGATCGTCCTCTTCATCGGAGACGACATTCTCGCCGACGAGCGGCTCATCGAGGAGCACCTGCTCGCGCACGCCGCCGACCCAGATCCGGGAGCAGCCATCCTGGGGCACATCGACTGGCCGGCCACCATGACGCCAAACGGCGTGATGGAGTATGTCTGTGGCGATGCGATGCTGCAGTTCGCTTACTCGTACATCCCCCAGGCACGGGCGCTCGACCACCGCTTCTTCTACACGAGCAATATCTCCCTCAAACGGCAGTTTCTCGTCGACGCCGCCGATGCGGGCATCCGCTTCGATCCCTGCTTTCGCCGGGCTGCGTTCGAAGACTCCGAGTTTGCGTTCAGGCTGGTGCCGCGCGGGCTTCGTATCCGCTACGTGGAAAGCGCGCGCGCGGCGCACGATCACTGGATGGATCTCGACAGCTTCGCCCGGCGCGAGTTCGGTGCCGGCGAAATGGCAGTCATCTTCTACCGGAAGCATCCCGGAGAGGACGAGCAGCTTCAGGTGCGGTGGATTGCTGACCTCGTTGAACCGGCGTCCGCCCTCCTCACTCAGCAGGATTTCCTGCATCGTCTCGAAGCCTTCGACCGTCAGACCGACACGCTCCTGCGCGGGCTCGCCGGCTCGCTCGAGGAGCTGATGGCCATTGATCGACAGCCCGGGCGTTCGCCGTCCATGAGCCTGTCCGGCGATCGTCTTCGCGCCGCGCTGCACAACGTCCTGCGCGTGATCTTCGACGTCGAGCGAACATCGGGAAAGCTTCGCGAATGGTTCTCGATGGTCGAGGATCCGGCGAGGGTTCAAGCGGCGCAGACGCTCGCGAGCGTCATGCGCAAGATCGAATTCCTCAACGCCAATGCCGAAGCGCTCGGGCCGATGCGGAACATGATGGCGCCCATCGACAGTCAGGCGGTGGCCAGCCTCAGCGGCCGTATCGCGGAAATAGGAGGTATGCCGGCTGCTGCCACGGCACCGCTCAGCGGTCTCGGTCCAACGGCGGATGAAGCGCGGGCTGCGCCGGCTCCTGGTCAACCCGTTCATCTTGTCGCGAGTCGTGAAAGCCGATCGCTTCATCGAAGCCCGGCTCCAGTCGTCGAGCCGGCACACCTGGCTGTCGAACTATCGGCGCGTGCGCAGGCGGCTCCGGAGCCTCGCTGGATAGGACATGAAAAACATCCTCAAGACGCTGCGCAGGGACTGGAAGGACCTCCAGCGGCATGTTGTCGGTTCCGCCCAGCACCACCACGGCAACGCCGCCAAAGTCGCAAGCCGATGGTCAGGGCTCGCGACCGAAGCCTTTGTGCACGACCTGGAGCGCATCTCCTGGACGGGCGTCCCCCAGGTGCACTTGAACCACAACTATCTGATCACCGGAAGCCGCGAGACGTACTGGGTTGACTGGATGCGTGAGCGTTTCTTTTCAGACGGCCGTGCTGGAGACACCCTGTCGCTTGGCTGCGGCGCAGGGCATCTGGATCGAATCCTCAAACGTCACGGCTTCTGCTTCCGTTCCTTCACCGGCATCGACATCAGCGGAGAGGCCATCGAGCGCGCGCGTGCGCTCGCAGAAGAGGTGGCGCTCGCGCCGGCCATACGATACGAGGCCGCGGATCTGAATCAGATCGAGCTGCCCGCTCGCAATTTCGACTTCATCTACTTCTTTCAGTCCCTGCACCACATCGAAGCGCTCGAACGGGTGCTGGAGCAGTGCCAGCGGGCGCTTCGGCCGGATGGGCTCCTGTTGATCAACGAATTCGTCGGACCGTCCAGGTTTCAGTGGACCCCGCGCCAGGTTGACATGGCGAATCAGGTCCTGGGCCTCCTGCCAGAGGACCTGCGGCGCGATCTGCAGAGCGGCGGGCTGAAGACAGAGATCGAATGTCCCACCGTTCAGCACATGGTGAGACACGACCCATCAGAGGCGGTGCGTTCTGGAGAAATCGAAGGGCTCGTGAAAGCGTACTTCGATGTCGTGGGCGAGTGGAATTGGGGCGGCACGTTGAACCATCTCGTGTTCCAGCGGATTGCGGCGAATTTCGATCCCGCAAACCCATCCCACCGCTCGATCGTCGAGCTGCTCATTCACCACGAAAACGTGCTCATTCGCGAGGGGACCCTCCCCAGTGATTTCAAAGTCTTCCTGGCGAGGCTGAAGCGATAGGCGCGCCGCGGGGATGCGCTTCCCTGACTCGTTTCAAGAACCCGCACGGACTGAGCGCAACGATAGCCGCGCCCGCGTCTGGCGTGCAGGCGCGGTAGAATCAGTCGGCACAGCGATATCGCAATGGGAGGAGCGATGAATGCCCACTCTGCTTAGCGCGGATGCTCTCGTGGTTGACACCGTGTGGTCGCGCGAGCAACTGGAGCACTTTCAGAAAGAAATCACGCTGCGAGGAGGTCCGTCAGGCTATTACCACCAATTCACAATCAGGGATCAGGCCGGCCAGGTTCTTCAGACATCAGGTCCGCACCCGGCCGTGGCCGTGCTCGCCTCGCTCAACCGCTTCGGGTACCCGACAGACTTCTTGGGTAAGACGGTGCTCGACATTGGCTGCAATTCCGGGTTCTATTCATTTGCCGCCAAGTTGAGGGGTGCTCGGTCCGTGCTCGGCATCGACTTTTTTCAGCACTGCGTCGACCAGGCGACGTTGCTGCGGGAGATTCTGCACGTCGACGTCGACTTCAGGCAAGGCGACGGCGAGGCGCTCCGCGATGGCGGCGATGTCTTCGACATCGTCCTCAATACCGGCGTCATCTATCACCTGCAGAACCCCATGCAGTTCCTGTCGAACATGGCGCGGATGACCCGGGAGCTGATGGTACTCGAGAGCGAGATGCTGGTTGATCCCCGCTACGATGAGCACGCCTGGTTCATCGAACACGAGTACCTGCGGCGACGGCTCGAACTGGTGGCTCTATGGGCCGACGTGCGTCACGAGAATGGCTCGCGCGGCCGGCTTCTCGCGGGCTGAATTCCAGGGCTTCGTCTGGAAGCCGCGTTCGGGCGAGAAGACGCCCGAAGGCTTTCCCCGCCAGGGACGGGGCGTCACGTTGTGCTGGAAGTAGCGCCGCCTAGCATGTAAGGTCCACACAATCCGAACGGTGTGCAATGTAACTGACGAGAAACACGGTAACAGTTCAGGTCCCTCTGTCCCCCATAAGGACGGCGTCGAGCCGAGCAATACTGCCGCGGACCAGGCCCTTCGCACCGCTGTACAGTGGCAGAGAATCATTCTTGGCAATCGGAGCGCCGGGGCCGAACGCTTCGTCGCTCGTTTGCAACCATGCCGCGCACCTGTCAACTGCGACAGATCAACACGCTGATGTATCTCACCGCTCCCACCGCGTCGTCACGCCGTCGCGTCACTGCTGCCGAAGCCGCCAACCCCCTGAACCGTTACGAAATGCCCGATCTTGTCCCAGCGGCGCGCGCACCGTGGATTGTAAGTTCAACTAAACGCGCACAGTTGCGTGTGTGCGGAGGCTGGCATGCTTCCTGCTGACTAGGGCAGCGTGATGACTCCTGCCTTCAACACCTGGATTCGCGTCGCCCTCGGGGTCGCCGCACTGGTTGCTACGCCGCTCGCAGGGTCAGCGGAGGCGGCAACGGTGCCAGGCGATTACCCGACGATTCAGGCGGCGATCAATGCCGTGTTGAATGGCTCTCTGCCCGATGGCACCACGATCGACGTGCAGCCGGGGATCTATGCGGAATCGCTGGTAGTGGCGAATACCCCTCGATCCTTTACCGTGCGCGGAGCAGGCGCCGCCAGCCTGACCATCATCGACGCTGCTGGACAGGGCGCGCCCGTTCTCAATGTGCTTCGCGCCACCGGCGCGATTCGCTTCATCGGGTTGACCTTTCGCCGGGGAAGCCCCACGGGGAACACCCACGGCGGCGGCTTCGTCGTCCAGGAGTCTGCGCCCGCCTTCGTCAATTGCGTCTTCGAGGCGAACGCTGCCTTCAATGGCGGCGGTGGTGCACTGATTGCGTCGAACGCCACGTTTACTGGATGCGTCTTCCGGAACAACTCCGCCGCCCATTTCGGTGGCGGCGTGTTCATCGTCCTGGGGTCGCGGCCGGTGTTCACCGGCTGCGACATCATCAGCAATGCTTCGGGAACTGGCGGCGCCGGCGCCGGGAACAACGGCGCCGGGGGCGGGGTCTTCTCGCACGACTCCTCGCCGACGTTGCGCGGCTCGCGCGTGAGCGCCAACACGTCGAAGTTCGCGGCCGGTGGCATCTTTCACATGGGGATGTTCGGCTCGCCCTACGGCCGGTCGATGCTCGTCGTCCAGGACTCCGACATCGCCGACAACGTGTCGAGCCAGTTTCCCGGTGAACCAAACCCGGCCGAAGGCGGCGGCATCCACGTCGAGGACAACGCCACCGGCACATTGACGCGGGTGCGCGTACTGCGGAATACGGCCGGTACCGGCGGGGGGCTGAACGCCTATCGTGGCCGCTACGACATCGTCGACTCGGTGATCGATGCCAACCGCGCGACGACCGGCTTCGGCGGCGGCGTCACCGCGTCGTCCAACTTCGCGACTCCTGAGATGCCGCCGAGCATCGTCAATCTGACCTCGACGCTGGTTCGCAACAACGCCGCGCCGATCGGCGCCGGCATCGCGGTCGTAGGCGACAACTTCTCGAACGAGAGATCCAGCCTGTCTGTGACGGGCTCGGTCGTGAGCGGCAATCAGTCTCAGGACCAGGGCGGTGGAATACTCGTCAGCCGGAGCGTTCTCACAACCGCCAACTCGCTGATCATCAACAACTCCGTGACCGGGGGCAACACGGCGTACGGCGGTGGCATCCTCATCACCACGATGTCGAGTGCGAGCATCAACGGGACAACGATTGCTCACAACACCGCGTCGCAGCACGGCGGTGGCGTCTTCGTGAACGACCAGAGCGCCATCAACATGAACTTCACGAACGTGTATGGCAACGCGGCGGGCACCAGAGGCGGCGGCCTCTTTCTCGGTGTCGGCCAGACGGGCACCATCCAGAACAGCATCTTCGCCGACAACACCGGCGTTCAGCCCAATTCTCAGATCAACGAGGATGCCTGTAACGCCGTGAACTATCCCAACAATCTCGTCACGGCGCCGGCGTTTTCCGGATGCTCGACGCTTGCCTCCAGGGCGCCGGGACTCAGCTCCGGCATTCCGAGATTCGCGCATTTCCTCGTGGTGCCCGCCGCCGGGACATCCGCGACGCTGGCATGGAGCGTCGCGCGCGCGACGAGCGTGACCGTGGCAGGAGTGGGTACCTTCAACGGTCGGAGCGGAACGGCCGACGTGATACCGTCGGGGTCGGTCGCCTACACCCTCACGGCAGCGGCGTCGTCCGCCAACGGTGGCAACTACGGACCCGTCACATCGGGCTTTGTCTTCGTCCGGCCGCCGTCGGCTGCTGGCGCCCGCATCGTTGACGGCGACTTCGACGGCGACGGAAAGTCCGATTTCGCGCTGTTCCGTCCCACGACCGGGGCTTGGCACATCCTGCGGTCGGGTTCGCTGACGGGCTCCGCGCAGACGTGGGGCGGCGCGGGCGACATTCCGCTGCGGGGCGACTTCGACGGCGATGGCCGGGCCGACGTCGCGATCTTCCGACCCTCCAGTGGAGCCTGGTACATCGTGCGGTCGAGCACGCCGACGGGCACCACGCAGACCTGGGGCGGGCATGGCGATATCCCGGTGCCGAGGGACTACGATGGCGACGGCAAAACGGACGTCGCGATCTTCCGTCCGTCGACCGGCGCCTGGTGGATCATCAAATCGAGCACCATGACCGGCGCCGCATATACATTTGGCGGCGGCGGCGACATTCCGGTGCCCGAGGACTACGACGGCGACGGCATGGCCGACGTCGCGATCTTTCGTCCTGAGACTGGGGCCTGGTATATCGTCCTCTCGAGTACTCAGGCGGGCAGCGTGACGACGTGGGGCGGTGGCGGGGACGTGCCCGTCCCTGGCGACTACGATGGCGATGGCAAGGCCGACATCGCGGTATTCCGGCGCTCGACGGGAACCTGGTACATCGTGCGGTCGAGCACGCAAACGGTTACCGCGTCGGTATGGGGCGGCGGCGTCGATGTGGCCGTTCCTGGCGACTACGACGGGGACGGGAAGATGGACATGGCGGTGTTTCGCCCCTCGACCGGGGGGTGGTACGTTGTGGCGAGTACGGCTCAAGCCTCACGTACTCGTGGGGTGTCGGGGGCGACATTCCGATTCTGAAGCGGTAAGTGGGTCAGCAGCGCGCGCTGGCTTGACAGTACTCGTCGCATTTGAGACTGTCTGGCGTGGTCCAATCGCTTCAGCAAGGATGTTAATCTCATCCCTGATTCTGAGTCGCGCAAGTTCCGGGCCGTCGAACGACGTCAGGGCTGGGTGGCGCGCAATCCGCCTCTTGCCTTGACGTTACGTTTTCCCAGGGCGAAGCGCACCATGTTCGGCGCGCTTCGCTTCGCGTCGATCGGTGGATCGTGACCGTCCAACTGTCTCACCCTGAGCAGGATGCGGAGCAGGCGCAGGTTCGTGCCGTGGCCGCGTCCCCCTTTTTCGACCCAGACTGGTACCTCCACTGCTACCCGGATGTTGCCGTGTCCGGTGAAGACCCTGCGCGACACTATGCACTTCACGGCGGCGCAGAACTGCGGTCGCCCGGCCCGGACTTCAATGCCGAGGCCTACATCACCAGCTATCCCGACGTCGCGGCCAGCGGGGTAAACCCGCTTCTGCACTACCTGCAGTGGGGACAGGCCGAAGGTCGCGACCCCCATCTGGAAGGCCAGATCCGCGCCGTGGCCGCGTCCCCTCTCTTCGACCGCGAATGGTACCTTCAGCGCTACCCGGACGTTGCTGCGGCCGGTGCGGACCCCGCGCGGCACTACGTGACACGGGGCGCGGCAGAGCGTCGGTCGCCCGGTCCGAACTTCGACGGCGACGCCTACGTGACCACCTATCCTGACGTCGTGGCCAGCGGAGTGAACCCGCTTCTGCACTACATGCAGTGGGGCCAGGCTGAAGGTCGCGATCCCCAAGTGGACGCGCAGATTCGCGCGGTTGCCGCATCCCCCTTCTTCGACCGCGACTGGTACCTTCAGCGCTACCCGGATGTTGCTGCGACCGGTGAGGACCCGGCGCGGCACTACGTGACTTCGGGCGCCGCAGAGCGTCGGTCACCCGGTCCGAACTTCGACGCGGAAGCGTACTTGTCCATCTACCCCGACGTTGCGGCCAGCGGGTGCAACCCGCTCGTACACTACATGAACTGGGGCATGGCTGAAGGTCGAGATCCACAACGCGAGGCCCAGATCCGCGCTGTGGCCGCGTCGCCCCTCTTCGACCGGGACTGGTATTTGCGCCGCTACCCGGATGTCGCCGAAGCGGGTTTGGATCCCGCGCGTCATTACTTGATTTACGGCGCCGCAGAGCGCCGGTCGCCCGGTCCGGACTTCGACGCCGCCTGGTACTTGACCGCCTACGCCGACGTTGCGGCTGACGGCGCCAACCCGCTGCTCCACTACATGCAATGGGGCAGGGCGGAAGGCCGAGATCCAAAGCCGCACGCGGAGCCGGTCGATCGCTATGAGCGATGGGTGCGCGAGTTCGACACGCTTGACGACGCCGACCGCGCCGCGATCCGCGCGCAAATCGCGGCGCTCGTCCGTCGGCCTGTCATCTCGATCGTGGTGCCGACCTACGACACCGAGGAGAGCTACCTCCGCGAAATGATCGAGTCGGTTCTTCTGCAGATTTATCCCCATTGGGAACTGTGCATCGCCGACGACGCATCGGCGAAGCCGCATGTGGCGGAGATTTTGGAGGGGTACCGCCGGCGGGATCCCCGTATCAAGGTCGTCTATCGGCCCGAGACCGGGCACATCTCGGCGGCCAGCAACTCGGCGCTCGAGGTCGCCACAGGCGAATTCGTGGCGCTCCTGGACCATGACGACGTGCTTGCGGAGCATGCCCTCTACCTGATGGCTCATGCCATCAATGACCATCCCGATGCCGATGTCTTCTACTCGGACGAGGACAAGCTCGACGAATCAGGTCGCCGCTGCGATCCCTATTTCAAGCCCGACTGGAACGCCGAGCTCTTCTACTCACAGAATTTCATCAGTCACCTTGGTGTCTACCGGACATCCCTGATTCGGACAATCGGTGGCTTTCGGCCGGGTTTCGAAGGCAGCCAGGACTACGATCTGGCACTACGCGCCACGGCCGTCAGCCGGGGCCCGATCGTGCACATTCCCCACGTTCTCTATCATTGGCGATTGTTTCCAGGGGCGGACACCTTTTCCTCCACTCAGCTCGATCGCGCTACGGCTGCCGCAAGGCGCGCGATTGCAGAGCATCTCATCTCCTTGGGCGAACGGGTCACCGTCACCGAGGGCGTGGCCTCCTATCATCGCGTCATCCGTCAGGAACCTGACCGTTGGCCGTCGGTGAGCATCATCGTGCCGACGCGCGACCATGTCGACGTGCTCGCACCCTGCATCCACGGGCTGTTGCAGGACACGGACTATCCGGATCTGGAGATTCTGATCGTCGACAACGAGAGCAGCGAGCCGGAGACGAAGGCGTTTTTCGCCGACGTGGGGCGTCGCGGCGTCAGAGTTCTACACGCGCCTGGCACATTCAACTTCTCACGTATCAACAACGCAGCGGCGCGCGAGGCTACAGGCGACATCCTCCTGTTCCTCAACAACGACATCACCGTAATCCACGGCTCCTGGCTGAAGGAGATGATTGTCCACGCTGCCCGGCCCGGTGTCGGCGCTGTCGGCGCCCGCCTGCTCTATCCGGATGGAACAATTCAGCACGGCGGCGTCGTGCTGGGGATGGGAGGCGTCGCCGGTCATGTCCACGTCAGAGCCTCTCGGAGACGAGTACGGCTATTTCGGACGACTGCACCTTTCCCAGGACATTTCATGTGTGACAGCGGCCTGCATGGCCGTGCCGCGAGCGGTGTTCGAGCAAGTGGGAGGCTTCGACGAGGGGAATCTGGCCGTCGCATTCAACGACGTGGATCTATGTATCAGGATCCGCGAGGCTGGTCACCGGATCATCTGGACGCCCTATGCGGAGCTCTTCCATTGGGAATCCAAGAGCCGCGGTTCCGACCACCTTTCGTCTCAGGTCACGAGGTTTCAGACCGAGGTGGCGTACATTCGGCGGCGTTGGCCCGAACAAATCGCCGACGATCCTTTTTTCAGCCCGAATCTTTCGCTCGATAGCAGTCACCCTGAACCCGCCTTTCCTCCCCGCAGCCGCAAGCCGTGGCTGCGGGTCCGAGAGACCAGTGTGAAGATTCCGGTCGAACTGCCTAAGTCGAACGGCCTGAAGTCGAAGTGCCACCGGCAATCGGCCGAGCCGACATACTCCTCGGCTCTCTCCATCGGTCCGCGCGCATCATCGAGATCGGACCGAGCTATAACCCAATCGCACCCAAGGCCGCAGGGCTGGAACACGAGCACCCTTGACCATGCGACTCGAGACGCACTCGTTGCGCACTACCGCGGCCAGCCTGGGGTTGACGTGGATCGGATCGAAGACGTGGACTTCGTCTGGACCAGCGGTCCGATGGCCGACGCGGTGCCGTCCGACCTTCACGGCACCTTTGACGCCTTCATCGCGAGCCACGTTGTTGAACACACGCCCGATCTCATAGGGTTTCTCGACACAGCCGCCACATTGCTCGCTCCGGACGGCGTCGTCATCCTCGCCGTGCCGGACAAGCGCTATTGCTTCGACTATTTTCGACCGTTCACGACCACGGGCAAGGTGCTGGACGCTCACGCCGCGCGCCGCAGCCGCCACACGCGCAGCGTCGTATTCGACCACATGGCCTACGTCGTCAAGAACGACGGAGCCGGCGCATGGGGTCAAGCGCCGATAGGGAACATTGAGTTTTTTCACTCACTCGACCAGGCGGCGGAAGCCTTCGCGACCACAAGCGAAGACGACGAATCAGACTACGTCGACATGCATGCCTGGCAGTTCACTCCAGCGAGCTTCGAGTTGTTGCTGCTGGAACTCGCGCGCCTCGGAAAGACGGACTGGCTCGTGGACCGGATAACGCCGCCGGCGGGTTGCGAATTCTACGTGTGGCTGCGCCGTGGTGGCAAGGCGGCGGCGGCGGCGCTCACTGTCACCGAACTCGACTCGCGCCGCCTTGTTCTCCTCAAGAGCACGTTGCGAGGCTGAGGGCTGATCGACTCTTTGGCCTCGAGGGAGCGAAGATCAGAGCAGGGCCGTCCGTCTCTCGGTTTGGCTGTTGCGAACGCGACATCGCCCAACTCCGAGATAGAATGCTGCCGTGCTCTCACGGCTCGTCCTCGGCTACCTGGTTGCACTGCCCGCCATCGTTGCCCTCGTTGTCAGCTGTATCGATCCGCGACAAGCCTATACGCTCGTGGTGAAGATGTCGGCCGTTGCCAGCGGCCCGATTCAAGTCTTCTACGATACGGGCGCAGGGTTCAACGAAAAGCAGTCGGTCATGACTCCGTTGCAGGCGTCGGGCCCATCGCGCGAGTATGAGTTGCCGTTGGCGCCGGGGAGCTATCGCAGCCTCCGCATTGATCCCGGAACCAGTGCTGGGATCTACATGATCGAGTATGTCGGGATCCGGACGTGCGGAGGAGGGAGGACGCATAGCGTCATCCCGCTGGCCGACCTGGTTCCCGCATATCATCTCGCGGCGATCCGACGCTCGCGAGATCACCTCGTGCTCGAGGCGCCTCCCGGCAGCAACGATCCACAACTGCTCTATACGCCTGCCGCACCGCTGTCACTCGTGCCACACAACGGCAGACCGGGATCGCTGGCCGGAAGGATCCTGGCGCTGTGGGTTTTCGGTATTCTGGTGGTGTGCGGCGCCGAGCAGCTCCTCCGCCCCTTCGGCTCGGTTCTCTGGCGTGCATGGGAACGCCTGTCGGCTGTCGCTCAGACGTATCCTCGCGCTGGACTCCTGATCATCGCATTACTCTCCACGGCAGCCGCGACTTACCCCATCCTGGTCCTGGGCCGAAGCTTCGTCTCGCCGAGTAACGGTCCCACCCCATTGTTGTATGACCGGCCCCCATATGGCGCCGGGCGCGCCGGATTTGGTTTTCGAAGACGTGCGGGGCAGCGACGTCGGGGCGTCGGCGTGGCAGGGCGTTCCGCATTCTCAGATTCAACGTGAGGCAGTCGCGAAGGGTGAGATGCCTCTCTGGAATCGATACAACGCGGCCGGGCGGCCGCTCTGGGGGCAAGGGCTGACGTTCATAATGGATCCCTTGCACTGGCTTACCCTCGTCGGTCCTGACCCCGCGATTGGGTGGGATCTGAAGTTCGTGGCCCACCGCTTTGTCTTTGCCGCGGGCGTCGGACTGGCGGCGTTCGCGGCAACCGGCGCATGGCTGCCTTCGGCGATCGCAGCGGCCGGTGCACCGTTCACCGGCGTGCATGCCTTCCGTTTCAACCATCCCGCCATATTCTCGCTGACCTACGCGCCCTGGGTTCTCCTGTCCTGGTTCCGGCTCTCGGGCGCGACGAATCGCCGGCAGCGGGTGCGGGCGTCGATTCTATTGGCCCTCACGTCTTCGTTGGCGCTGGTGGCACCGACACCGAAGGAAGCTGCGATCACCTTAATCGGTTTACAGGCGACCGGCACGCTCGTCGTCTTGTTAGCACGCGATCCGCTCAGCGAGCGACTCCGCCGGCTGATTGCCGGTGCCTTGGCCGGCGTCGCGGTCGTGCTGCTCACGATGCCGCACTGGTTCATCTTTCTCCAAACGCTGAGGTCGTCAATCACGGGCTACGACAACCCATGGGTCCAGTTCGCCGGGCTCAGGCAAGCCGTAGGACTATTCGTGGGCCCGCTGATCCCGGGAACCCCCCAGCCCGCGCTTCATATGCTCGCCTTGGTGCTGGCGATTGCGGCGCTCTCTGCTCCCCGCCAGCTGGTCAAGCGCCCAGCTGTATTGGCCTGCGCAATTGGTGCGGCCACCTTTATTGCCGTGGCGTTCGGAACGGTACCGGCATCCTGGTTCGTCAGAACTCCCCTCCTTGGGAATGTCGGGCACATCGATGACGCCTGTCTGACTGCAGCCGTTACCTTGCTCTTGGTCACTGAGTGCGGTAGGAGCAGACGTCCTGCTAGCGGGAGGCGTGCGGCGGGCGTGGGGCGTCGCTCTTCTTACGACCGTCACGTGTTGGTGGCTGGTTGCTCGCGTCAGCGCGATGGCGAAGCCCGACGGTTTCGAGCCGTGGGCGGTGCTCCTGATTGCGCCGCTTTCGATTGCGCTGCCGGGATGTCTGCTGGGCGCTCGTCGGCGTCTCCTCTCAGTTTCGGCGGCCGGTGCGGCCGTCGCCGTCTTGCTGCTTCCGGGCGGTCTGCACGGGGTCTCCGGGATTGAGCCACTGGATAGGCTTCTCTTCCAGCCGCGCCCGCGGCCCGCTCTCGACGAGAACTCTCCCGCGGTGGATTCGGTGCACCGTATCGCTACAGAGCCGACACGTACGGCCGGAGTCGACCTTGTCCTGTTTCCAGGGAGCCAGGCCCTCTACGAGCTCGAAGGACTCGGCGGAGCCGACCCGCTGGAAGTGGCCGCCTACAGAGAACTGGTCGACGCCGGGGGCATTACGCGAGATTGGTACTGGATGACTTTGGTAACCACAGCCAACCTCGAACGCCTCACACCGCTGCTGGACATGTTGAACGTTGGCTTCCTGCTGGCGCGCTCTGATATTCTCCCCCCCCACTTCGAAGCCGTACAGATGCGGGGAGGCGACGTGGTGCGGGCGGGGCAACGAACGACGGCATGGCCGCGGGCCTTCTTCGTGGACGGGGTCACGACCTTTGCGGACGTGGCAGGTCTTTTGCGAAGCGTCAAGGAACACGGAAGACCCTTTGCTGCTGTTCAGTCGAAAGACAGCGGCGCGGTTGAAGCCACACGACAGCTGGTCGTACCCTCCGGTCTTGTCAGTACCCGCCACGGACTACGCGCTGACCGTGAACCGCACCAACTTCCACGTGCGGGCTCCCACGTCGGGGATCGCGGTGCTTGGAGAGACCTTCCTGCCCAATGATTTTCGAGCCACCCTGAACGGTCGGGCCGTCGACTACTTTCGTGTGAACCATGTGTTCAAGGCCGTCATCATCCCCGGGGCCGGCGACTGGGAGATCGGGTTCGAGTACCGACCTGCACACTGGACGGAGGTATGGCTGGCCGCCCTCGCGGGCGCTTTTCTGTTGGCCGGCGTGGGGCTGGTGACGGAAGTCCGCTACCGGAAGGCCACGCTGCCGAGCCCAAACGCTAATGATGAGCCGAGCCGATTTGCGGCTTCTCCCGACTAGGCGTTTGGCTCGCATCATCGAGTCTCGTAGCCGGACTTGACCCCTGTGCCTCTGCGCAACCGGCTTGGTGTCCATCGACGACTCTTGTTCGCCATACCGGCGCTCTGTCTCGTCACGCTCGTGGTCATCGTCGCCCTCATCGACGGTCGCGGTCGCTCGGCGCGCGTGCCACGGACTTTCGAAGTCGAAATGCGCGCGTCGGCAGGATCCTCATCGCGCCTCTACTGGGCTGGTGGATTGCGCTTTGACGAGAAGCGTTCGATTCGAGCTCCGTTGCATCGAGGGCTCGAGGGCTTTGAACGGCTGCGTTTCTCGCTGCCGTCAGAAGGGGTCCGCTGGCTCCGTTTCCATCCCACCGACGGTTCCGGCGAGGTTTTGATCCGGCGCATGGAATTGCTGGATCAGAACGGCCATCTTCTCAGAGCCTTCAACGCCAACAGTCTCACGCCCGCGAATCAGATCGCATCGATCGCGAGCGTGGGAGAGGTCACGCGCCTGGTGACCACGGCGGCCGCCGACAACCCGTCCGTCTTCGCGGCGGTGGGGTGTCTGGATCGCGAGTCCCTGGTGGACAGACTATCGCTCGTCACGCCGGCCGCGCTTGCGCTGGTCAGCGTCGCCGTTGTCGCGCTGCTCGCCGCCTGTGTCGTCGTTGTGGCTGGAGACGCCCTTGACGGCGGGTGGAGCACTCGACTGACTCACACGGACGTCGCGTCAGGGCGGTTTGCTGCACTGTCGATGGCTGTCCTCTTCCTTGTAGTGTTTTCGGCGAAGCTTCTCCTGATGCGTCAGAACCCCGTCACAGTACCTTATTGGGATCAGTGGAACGGCGAGGCGGGTGTGCTGTACCTTCCGTTCAGCGAATGCCGCCTGTCGTGGGCCCAGATGTTCTCTCAGCACAACGAGCACCGGTTTTTCTTCTCGCGTCTGCTCGCGCTTGACTTGCTGAGGGCAAATGGCCAGTGGGATCCGCGGCTCCAGCAGGTCGTCAATGCCGCGCTGCATTCGCTCGTTGCGATTCTCGTGGTTGCGATACTCTGGATTGCCCAGGAACGGCGGCGTCTGAGTCTTCTGCTGTTTGTCGGTGTGGTGACCTTCGCACTTCCCTTCGCATGGGAGAACACTCTCCTGGGATTTCAGTCGGGTTTCTATTTTCTGCTGCTCTTTTCCGTCCTCGGGTTGTGGCTCACTACGAAGCACAGCGCTGCCACCCGCCCGTGGATTCTCGGATGGCTCTGCGCATTGTGCGGGCTGTTTACCGGCGCAAGCGGGCTGCTCCTGCCATTGGTGATCGTTCTAGTGGCGGCCTTGAAGTTGGCAAACGATCGGCGAGAGTTGAACCAATCACTGTCCACCCTCGCGGCGGCCGGAGTGATATTGGTGCTGGGGCTGCTGACGGCGTCGTCGCCTTTGCCGTACCATGAGGTGTTCAGGGCCAAAACCGTGTCGGACTTCGCAGGCGCGCTGGGACGGAACATGGCCTGGCCGTGGGTGGCGCATCCGCAATTGAGCGTCGTGATGTGGTTGCCTACTGGTGTGCTGCTGATCCTGATGACACTCCGTCGGTCGAAGACGACCGTGCTGGAACGTTTCATCATCGGACTGGGTTTCTGGGTGGCGCTTCAAGCAGGAGCTATTGCATACGGGAGAGGTGCTGGTGCACCGGTGCCCGCGGCCCGCTACCAGGACTTCCTGAGCCTCGGGTTCGTCGCCAACGCCGTGGCGGCGGCAGTCAGTCTGGACCGCATGGGCTCCGGGACGATGGCGAGGCGTGTCGCAATGACTGCGCTCGTGTGCTGGCTTCTCGTTCCAATCGTGGGCCTGCAACGGCTCGTAGCGGAAACGCAAGCCACTGTGGGCGTCTGGCGGCAGTATTGGAGTGCGCAAGCTTCCAACGTCCGACGGTTCGTCATCACTGGTGACCTCACTGAGTTCACATCGAAACGACCGGTCGAACAACTGCCTTACCCTGACGCTCAGGCCTTGGCCGCCATGCTGCAAGAGCCGTACATTCGCCGCATTCTGCCCGCAGCCGTCCGTGAGCCTGTACGCGTCGAGCCACGCACCGTCACCAACGACGCATTCGTGCCAGACGGGTCGTACCCGATGACACCCCGCGATCCGATCTCACGCTCCTGGGGGTCGTATACTAATCAAGGAGCTCTTGCCCGGGGACGGTTCGAAAGCCTTCCGATTGAGTCGTGTCAGTTCGGCAGCAGCCTCCAGTTCCACGTGGCCGGCTCCTCGGGTCTGCGACGCCAATACCTGGCGGCCAAGGATCTGCAGTCGGGGCGTGAGCAGAAGGTCGAACCGGGCAAGCTGGCCGGCGAGGGCTGGGTGAGCGCAGTCGTTGCATGTCCAACCGGGCCTTACGCGATCGTCGCGGTGGATGAGACGCTCGACGACTGGCTCTCGTTTCGCGAACCAGTGGAAGTCGGACGAGCGTCGCCGATGGTCGAGTGGTTGATAGCCTTGTCCCCCAAGTTGATCGTCATTGGCTTGGCGCTGGGAGTTGTCTCGACAGCTGCACATGAAGCCCGACGCCGATTGGGTCGGATGCCTTGGGGCCCGTTCCGAGCTTCCGTTCGAGACCGCTCATGAGACAGACTTCGACCTCCGTGGCGTCTGAAACTTCGCAGAAGACCGTGCGTTACAGTCTGGATGAGCCAGTGGGATCGGGGCCATTCAGCTTCGCGCCGGGCGACGAGGTCGTCATCGCGGGGTGGGCGTTTCTCGAACCGGCGGCTTCGGCGTTGCCTGCGATCTCGCTGGACAGCGTGAGCCTCCGCACGGGCGCCGTCACGCGCCTCGATGTTCGGAGGTCTCCGCGACCGGACGTCGCGCGCCATTTTGGTGTCGCTGGCCTTCAGATGAGCGGCTTTGCAAGCACTCTCCGAATTGACGACCGGTGTTGTGGAGAACAGAAGGTCCGGCTGTTCCTGCTCGAAGATTCGCAGGTCCATCCTGCTGTTGATCTGTTCACCTTCGACGTGGCGCCCGCCGCGCACGAAGCGAATGCTCGCCGGGAACTGGCTGCCAGGTTCCTGCGCGGCTCGGGTCTGGAAGTGGGCGCTCTGCAGAGCCGGCTCAAGGTGCCGGATCATTGTTCTGTCACCTACGTCGACCGGCTGCCGTTGCCCGACCTTCTGGTCCATTACCCCGAATTGAAGGGTCAGCCTCTTCAGGCGCCTGACGTGATCGACGATGGGGAAACGCTCTCGACAATAGATTCCGCGACGCAGGATTTCGTGATTGCCAACCACTTTCTCGAGCACTGTGAGAATCCGATTCAAACGCTGCTGAACTTCATGAGAGTGCTGAAAGACGGCGGGATCCTCTACATGGCGGTGCCGGACAAGCGGTTCACGTTCGACGTCGACCGGCCAGTCACCCCCTACGCGAGCCTGGCTGAGACCTTCCGGCAAGGCCGTCGTCTGAACCGTGTTGATTTGTACGTCGAATGGGCCGCGTACGTGGTTCACGCATCACCGTCAGAGGTGCCTGCTGTTGGAAGCAAGTTGCTGGCCGACCACTACAGCATTCACTTCAACGTGTGGGCGCTTCCCGATCTGCTCGAGTTCGTGGCCAAGTGCAAAACGGAGTTCGGACTGCCGTTCATACTCGAATGGCTGGTTTGCTCCGTGAACGAGGTCATCCTCGTCCTCAGGAAGCAGGGCACACGCGGGCTCGACAAGTGACGGGCACGAGCGCTTCGGAGCAAGCAGGATGTTGACCGTGGATCGCGTACTCTCCTTCAACTACCCGCGCCGCGAACTGGCAGTGGCGGGCTGGTCCTGCCTCGAGAACCGTCTGGTACCGGACGAGTTGTGGGTGGAATACGACGGGGTGCGAGTCCCGGCGCTCACGGGTCTCCACCGACCAGATGTCGCCCGCTCCTACAACACGCTGTCTCTGGACCGAGCAGGCTTCTTGTCGAGATTCCCGGTATCGCGTGAAGAGACACGGGTGACCTTCATTGCGCGCCACGAGGGCGTGGAGCACATCCTTGGCGAGGTCCCCATCGGGTGGCGAAGACCGATCAGTCCCGTCGAGTCCGAGCAGAACGACTACGCGACGTGGCTGCGGACGCACGAATCGCGGCTGTTCTGGCCGACATCTGAGTTCGAGGGGTGCCTCCAGGCTCTGCATTGGGCGCCTGTTGTCTCGGTGGTCCTTCCGACTTACAACACCCAGCTCTATCATCTGCACCGGTGCATCGATTCAGTCACCGCCCAGCTCTACCCGCATTGGGAGCTGTGCATCTCCGACGACGCGTCGTCTGACCCGAGGGTCCGGCTGTACCTGGAGAAGCGTGCGGCGAGCGAGCCTCGGATCCGGCTGTCGTTCTCAACCGCGCAGGGTGGGATTTCCGCGGCGTCCAATCGGTCGATCACGACAGCTACTGGCGATTTCATCGTCCTTCTGGATCACGACGACGAGTTGCATCCCTCGGCCCTCCTGGAAGTGGTGCGCTGCCTCAACGCCCACCCCTCCGCCGACCTGATTTATTCGGACGAGGACAAGATCGATCAGCTTGGCCTCCGCAGCTATCCGGCCTTCAAGCCGGGGTTCGACCGGGACCTGCTGTGCGCCTTCAATTACCTCGGCCACCTGGTTGCGATGCGCACTACGCTCGTCCGTCAGGTGGGAGGCTTTCGCAGCGACTCCGATGGCGCTCAGGACTGGGATCTCCTGCTCCGCGTCACGTCGGCGACGGAACCGGACCGCATCAGGCACATTCCAAAGCCGCTCTATCATTGGCGGATGCACGAGGACTCCACCGCCTTCAGCCTGGACGCCAAGCCCTACGCGATTCGAGCCTGGAAGGGCGTTTTGGAACGTCATCTCAAATCTGCGACATGCGTCACTGTCCGGGACGGGCTTTTTCTCGGGTCGATGAGGATTGTTCGCAGGTTGCCCGAGGGCACCCGAGTGTCGATCCTCTACCGCGCTTGTGATGGCACCCATCAGCGGCGTGCCCTCACTCGGAGCAGGGTTCCGCCGCAGTCCACGTTCTTCGAAGTGATTCTTTCAACGGTCCACCGTTCAGACAGTGTCGACAGGGGTGGGCTGATGATCGTTGACGAGCTCCAATCCGACGTCACGATCGTCGTGAATTGCAAGATCGACAGCGTCAACCATGATTTCCTCGAGGAGCTGGCGTCACAGGCGCTTCGAGAGGATTGTGGCGTCGTTGGCGGAACGACACTGCGAGCGGACGGCTCTGTCCTGACGGCGGGCCTGGCCTGCCTCAGTGACGGCACCTACGTGAATCCATACGAGGGACTGGCATTGCCGGAACCCGGCTACATGGGGCAGGCCAGGGTGGTTCGCCGAGTGTCATCCATTGGACCGCAGGTCTTCGCCTTCCGAACCTCGCGCCTGCTGGAGGTGAACGGGCTGGCGAGCGTCAGCGAGGACTCCTTGAGCAACTTGTGCGGCGCTCTGGTCAGTTCCGCTGATGCAACGGGCCTCCGAGTTCTGCATACTCCTTATGCCATCGCTACGCTGCGAAGTGCGGTAAAGAGCTATCGTCCGCGTCAGGGCGCACTGGCGCCTGCCAACGTGATGGTGAACCCGAACCTCGAGGCCTTCCCCAGCGTGGCAGCTATTCTCAAGGGTGGGATCCATTGACGACTCCAACCGAGGTTCGAACGGGGATGCTGGTTCTGCCCGCCAGGACGTTCATGCCGCGCCGTTATGGACCGGGCAATGTCAGGGCATGGTCGGGGCACCTGCCGTTCGCCAATGACCTCGTGGCGGCAATCAGGCCCTCCATCCTGGTCGAGTTAGGGACCCACCTCGGGGAATCCTACTTCGGCATGTGCCAGGCGGTGCAGGAGAACGCGGTTTCCTGTAAATGCTATGCGGTCGACACCTGGAAAGGCGACGCCCACACCGGCTCCTACGACGAGTCCGTGTTCGAGGAGGTGAACGCGTACAACGAGGCCAACTACGCCGCGTTCTCGAAGCTGCTCCGAACCACCTTCGACGGGGCGCACACGAGTTTCGGCGATCAAACCCTGGACCTCTTGCACATCGACGGACTGCACACGTACGAGGCGGTCAGGAGAGATTTCGAGATCTGGTGGCCAAAGGTCCGCCCCGGCGGTGTCGTGCTGCTGCATGACACTGCCGCCAGACACGCAGACTTCGGGGTGTGGAAGCTCTGGGAAGAGTCGGCGCGTCAGTTTCCCCACTTTGAGTTCACGCACAGTTGGGGACTTGGCATTCTTCGCAAGCCAGGCGGTTCGCCGACCGATTCGGAGCTCGTGCGGACGCTCTTCTCAGGATCGTCACCCGAACAGGCATTCCTCCGGCACTACTACAGCTCCCAGGCGCTGGTGCTGGAGCGAAATAGCGTCGCTCAAGGGAACCTGGGCCAGGCGCACACACGTTTTCGTGTCTTTCCCAATCTGGCTGGCGGCTACAGTGAAACCACCGCTGTCACGACGACCGTGGAGTCAGGGGAATGGCAACATGTCGTGCTCGAGCTTCCGCAGGGGTCGGGGCGCGGACGGATTCGAGTGGACCCCGCGGAGCGTCCCTGTCTGATTCAACTTGCCGGTGTTCTACTGAGGCGGGCAATAGATGGCGCGGCTCTCAGGGACTGGACCACTACCGGCGAGATTCAGGCGTTCTCGCCGAATGCCGATCTGGTGCTGCTTCCGGGCAACGATGGGACGCGCTTTCTGAGCACTGGGTGCGACCCTCAGTTCCTGCTGCCAGAAATCGATCAAGCGCTGGCGGACCAGCCGCTGATTTTCGAAGCGCGAGTGCGCATCTCTGAGGATCTGGCGCCAGCGGTGGGGTTGTTGCGGTCGGCGACGGGGCCCACACCCCTCGAGTTGACCGAGCGTGCGACGCTCGAAGCGGCGCTTCAGTCCAAGACGTCCGAGTGCGACGTGGCGCTCACGGCACGGGACACGGCCCTGGCGGCGCGAGACACGGCTCTGGCGGAACGAGACACGGCTCTGGCGGCACGACCGGCTCTGGCGGAACGAGACACGGCGCTGGCGGAACGAGACCCGGCGCTGGCGGAACGAGACACGGCGCTGGCGGCACGAGACACGGCCTTGGCGGCACGCGACGGGCGCTGGCGGAACGAGACACGGCGCTGGCGGAACGAGACACGGCGCTGGCGGCACGAGACCCGGCCCTGGCGGAACGAGACGCGGCTCTGGCGGCACGCGACGCGACTCTGGCGGAACGAGATGCGGCTCTGGCGGCGCGAGAGCGGCGCTGGCGGCGCGAGACGCGGCGCTGGCGGAACGAGACGCGACGCGGATACACGGTCAGCAATTGACCGCCGAATTGCGCAATCTGCAGGCCGAACGTGTGGCAGTCGTCACGGAGTACCGTCGCGTCCATACGACCAACGAGTCGCTGCAGAACCGCCTCGCAGCGGACGAGGAACGATGGCTCCGGGAACGAACGGTCCTCAAAGAGGAGCTGGACGTCATCTACCGGTCGAAATCCTGGCGGCTCACCGCTCCACTTCGCGCGCTCATTCGAGCGATTCGATGAATCGCACCCTCGCTGCCGAAGGCATCGACGTGAAGCGCGTAACCGGGAGACGCCTTCCGGTGACGATCGTCATTCCCGCCTTCGGTGCGGCGGCGCAGCTCGGTGCCTGCCTCGAGAGTCTGGTCCGCCACGCGCCGGCCGGCTGTCAGGTGATCGTCGCCGACGATGCGACACCCGACGACAGCGTTTCCGAAGTGGCCAACGGGTTCCGGTCGAGGCTGTCGCTCACCTACGTGCGGCGCAGGGACAATCTCGGCTTCGTCGAGAACTGCAACGAGGCGATCCGCTCGATTCTGCCGAGCGGCGACGACGTCCTGTTGCTCAACTCGGACACTCAGGTCACGCCGGGATTTCTCGAGGAGATGTGGGAGGTCCTGTACCTCCACGAGAAGCACGGCGCCGTCTCGCCCCGAAGCAACAACGCCACCATTCTCTCGGTTCCGGTGTCGGGGCAGCTGGCGCCGGACGACGCCTGTCAGCTCTGGAACTCGATTCGCGCCCTGCTGCCGCGCTATCAGGTGGTGCCGACGGCGGTCGGATTCTGCCTGCTGATCAAGAACGTGGTTCTCCGTCAACTGGGCGTGTTCGACCCGGTCTACAGTCCGGGCTACAACGAAGAGAACGACTTCGTCTGCAGGATCAACCAGAATGGCTACTCGGCGGTCGCGGCGCACCAGGCCTTTGTCGTTCATCACGAGTCATCCTCGTTTGGTGCGCGCCGGAAAGCGCTCGAGCTGCGCAATCGGCAGGAGCTCGACACGCGTTACCCGGAATACTCGCGAAAGATCGCCGAGCATCTCCGCTACGGCATCGATCCGATCGATCACTTCTCGATGCTCTGGCGACCGCACCGCCAGACAATCCTGTTCGATCTGTTTCATCTTCCGGCGACGCATGCGGGAACCTCAGATTTTGCGCTGAGCCTTCTGCTGCACCTGGCCCCGTTGCTCGAATCGCGATATGACGTGAGCCTGGGGCTGTCCGAGGAAGCCAAACGGTTCTTTGCCCATGAGCTGACCGGTTATCGGTTCTACGACGAGAGTCGGCAGGCGGACGCGCGATTCGATCTCGTCTACAAACCCTCGCAGATCTTTACGTGGACCGAGCTCCGGCGCATGGTCAGGCTCGGCGGCCGGATTGCCTACACGCACCAGGACATCATCGCTGTCCGCTGCGACTATCTCAGCGGCCCGGGCACGCGGACGATCTTCAGGACCGCCGCGCTACTGGCCGATCGAGTAATGACCATCAGTGAGTTCTCGAAGAATGACTTCGCAGCGTTCTACAATGTCCCCGCGGCGTTCGAAGTCATTCATCATGGTACGCACGAAGACGCGCGCGCGATGGGCAAGTCCGACGGGTACGTGCTCGTGGTCGGCAATCGATATCATCACAAAGCCGTGCACAGAACGGTGGCCGCGCTCCGCGGGGTCGCGGAAGTGATAGCAATCGGCGGCACGGAGCCTCAGGCGCCCGACGTGCGGTGGCTGGCCAGCGGTTCTCTGAGCCGCTCGGTGATCGCCGACCTTTACGATCGTGCAGCCGTGGTCGTCTATCC
Source organism: uncultured Acidobacteriota bacterium (assembly GCA_963771395.1). Taxonomy (GTDB): domain Bacteria; phylum Acidobacteriota; class Vicinamibacteria; order Vicinamibacterales; family 2-12-FULL-66-21; genus DATBJJ01. The sequence continues at coordinate 168,874 of CAVYTY010000004.1, forward strand.
GAGCTTTTACGAAGGGTTCGGGATTCCGATTGTCGACGCCGTGGCGAGAGGCATACCGGTCGTCGCACTGGATACGGCGGTGAACCGGGAAGTGCGTCAGTTGGTCGGCAGCAGCCACCTCCACCTGGTGGAGGACCATGGAGAGATGCGCGCAGCTGTGCACGCACTCATTACGCAACCGCCCGTCGCCGAGCCGAACAAACAGCTGCGCAATTGGGGAGACGTCGCCAGGGAGTATGCCCGCTCGTTCGACGAGCTCCTCGCCCAAGATCTGAACATCGATCTCGATCCGGCGACGATGGGAGTTGTTGACGACCATCGACGCGGTTCATCCACTGACATGAGCGCCGGGTGCCCGGGAGCGGTCCTGCCGTGCACCAACGCGCTGGCTATCATCAATGATCTCGCAGAACCCTGGTCGTCTCGCCGAATCGATTGACAGGATCTGGGCGCAGGTCCGCGCCAATAGTTCGGACATGGGGGACATGTTCGAGCGGATCACTCAATCGTTCTACACCAAGATCGTTCGCGCCGGCGACACCGTCATCGACGGCGGCGCCCATACCGGCCGCCATACGATTCCACTCGCCCACGTGGTTGGCCCCGAAGGGCTGGTCATCGCCTTCGAGCCCCTGACCGCTGCTGCCGAGAAGCTGAGATTGCTGCTGGACCGTTTCGGGTTCGACACGCGCGTCCGGTTGGAGGCGGAGGCCCTGTCGAGCCAGCGGGGGAGGCGTGATTTCTTTGTCGTCAACAACATGCCGGAGTTCAGCGGCCTCACGAGCAGGACGTACGTCGATTTCGTCCCAGACCAAACCAAGGTCCAGGTCGATGTGGACACCATCGATTCCGTAGTGACATCAGTGCCGACGCAGGGTTCTGTGTCGTTCATCAAGCTCGACCTCGAGGGCGGGGAGTTTCGCGCGCTTCAAGGGGCGGAGCAGACGCTTGGACGTCACCGGCCGTGCTGCGTGTTCGAGAATGGCCTGCAGTCCAGCGCGGACGACTACACGGCGGAGGAGTTCTTCAGTTACTTCCAGCGCGTCGGCTACGAGCTGTACGACATCCTCGGATCGCCTGTCGACGAGACCCGCTGGAGCCAGTCCGGGCCGTGGTACTTCGTGGCCATGCCACGCGCGCACGGCCGCGAACTGCTTCCTCTCCTCTGGGCCTCTGTGCTCGAGGAACTCCTGATGTGCCCGTGGCCACCGGCAGGGCAGCTGGCCCGCCCGCCGGCGATCTGGGCCCCCCCGGCCGGGATTCCGCACGTCGCGAGGATCGGGCCACGTCGATCGCGTCGAAGCGTCGATCAGGATTAGCGGGTGGGCTGGTGATCATGAGGCAGGGCAACCAGCGCGATCTGTGGTGATCGTGGTCGACGGGACGCCAGTCGCGACCGCGCATCCTGACAAGGCCAGAAACGACGTCGTCGCTGCGACAGGACAAGCGGGCCTCGCCCAGGCCGGTTTTGAAGCGGCGTTCCGCACGACTGCCGGCCACCGCCTCGAGGTCTACGGCGAATGCGGCGACGGCACGTTCTTCAAGCTGGTCGGACGGAACGGGAGAATGATGCACTCGGCGTTCAGCTGCGCGATGGCGGTGTCAGACGCCATCACCCTGCGCTGCCCGGTGCGCCAGCAGCTCTTCGTAGAAAGCCAGTCCCCCATCCACGTCCCCGTCGAAGGCCAGCTCGCCCTTATCGAGCACGCAGACGCGCCGGCAGATGGAACGGACGGCCGGCAGGCGCATGGGACACGAAAATAATCGTCTTGCCCTCGGCCATGAACCGCTGCACGGTGGCGGTGCAGCGCTGCTGAAAATCGGCGTCGCCGACCGCGAAGATCTCGTCGAGCAGCAGGATGTCGGGCTCGAGGTTCGCCGCGATCGCGAACCCCAGCCGCATGTACATGCCCGACGAGTAATTCTTGATCGGGACGTCAATGAAATGTTCGAGGCCGGAGTACTCCACGACCGCGTCGTAGATGCTCTCGATTTCGATCCTGCTCAGGCCATGAATCGAGGCGCTGAGGAACACGTTCTCCCGTCCGGTCAGCTCCGGGTGGAATCCCACGCCGAGCTCGATCATCGACGAGATCCGCGCGTTGCGCGCGACGAGCAGCCGGCCGCTCGTCGGCCGGTGGATTCCGGCGATGAGCTTCAGCAGCGTGCTCTTGCCCGAGCCGTTGCGTCCAACCAGACCCAGCGCTTCTCCATGTTCGATGCGCAGCGAGACATCCCTCAGCGCCCAGAACTCTTCGATCGATTGCCGCTGGTCCGGCATGAAGGAAGCTCAGGAAGCGGACCTTGAGCTCGGCCGACGCGTTGTGCCTGAGCAGGAACTGCTTCGAAACCGACTGCGCTTCGATGACTGCCACTACAACTGCTCCGTGAACCGGTCTTCGAAGGCCAGAAAGAGCAACGCTCCGACGATGAAGGCGCCGAAGGCATGAGCGCATCGCCACGAGCCACACGGTCGCCTCGGGCCACGATCCGATACAGGAAAATCTGCTGGTACGCGACGACGAACGGGGACACCGGGCTCATGAGGATCAGCAACTGGAGCCGTTCAGGCACATCATGCAGCTCGTAGACGATCGGCGTGGTCCAGAACATGACGGCGAGCGCGACTTCGAGCAGGTGGCGAACGTCGCGGAAGAACGCCGTCGCCGTCGCGAGGATCAACGCGATGCCAATGGTGAACACGACCTGAAGCGCGAGAAACACGGGAAACAGGATCATCGGTGCAGACGGTGCGATCCCGTACCAGATCATCATCGCCGGCAGGAACACGGACACGGTCAGCAGAGTACTGTGCGAGGTTGAACAGCACCGTCCCGATGGGAAGAATCGCCCGTGGGAAAAGGACGCTCTTCAGGAGCCCGGAGTTGTCGACGATCGCCCCGGTGGACATGGCCGGCGGAGCTGGCAAAAAACGTCCACGAGAGCAGGCCGAGCATCAAGGAGAAGACAAATCCCTCGCTCCGAATCCGCAGGATGAACGTGAAGGCAACCGTGTACACGACCATCATCAGGAGCGGATTGGCCAGCGACCACAGAAAGCCAAATACCGAGCCGCGGTACTTCAACTTGATATCTTTGAGGACGAGATTCTTGAGCAGCTCGCGATACTTGTAGAGATTCAGCACGACCGCGCTGAGCGTGGTCATCTCTGCGCTGCGATCGGCCAGTTCGCCGTCTGGCGCCAGGGCGCCGGCGCGTGCTTTCGCTCGTGCCCGCAGAACCCACACGCCTCGCCAGCCGAGGGCGGCGATGGACAGAAGCATCGCGTCGGCCAGAAACGCGCTGCGCGAGATGCCCTCGAAGCCAATCGACAGACCGATGAGAGCGCTCGAAGCGGCCGTGCCGATCGTCACGCCGGCGATCACACGGACGCAGCCAGTCAACACGCGGTCGTCGCGCATAGGCGCGTACGGCACCGAGCGCCGCGAGTTGCATGACGCGCCACCAGAGGCAGGGTGGACCAGGCGCCCGGAAGAAAAGCCTCCAGGCGGTCGCCATAAAAGCGGAGCCAGTAGGCGCCCAGATAGGCTCCGACCGCAAATCCGCCGTCGAGCAGCGCGCTGAATATCCATGACGGCCGTCGTGGGAGTCGGGGATCGCCTACCGCATCGGCGATCGTGTTGCGTGCGATTTCCGACATCATGTGTTCAGAACGAGAAGTCCTCGCGCAACGTGGGAAACCGCCGCCCTCAAGCGGGAAGCGCGCAGCCGTTTGTGGACGAGGCCACGAGTGGGCAGGGAGAATCTGGACCGACTATCCAGGATCAATAGAGACGGTAGGATAACACCAAAACGGAGGGCTTCTGGTGGCGAACACGGCGTGACGGTGGGTCTCGGTTGGGAAGACCACCGTGTCGCCGTCGGCCTAGGAGGCGGCCGACGGCGACACGGTGCGAACTGGTGAGCGATGCAGAACGGCGCGGCTTCGGCGAGCAGAACTCCCGTGGCTTAGGGGCGCTTCGGGATCGGGATATCGCCACCGCCGCCCAACACGAGCTACATCGCAGGTATCGGTGCTCGACCGCATGACCCACCATTCGCCCGTCAAGGGCCGAAAGACTGCGATGTCGATCCTGCCGTCGCCGTCATAGTCGCCGGGCACTGGGGTATCGCCAAGGATGCCCCACACTCTGGTGACGCCTGCCTGCGTGCTCGAGTGAACGATGTACCACGTGCCAGTGCCGGGGCGGAAGACCGCGATGTCTGTCTTGCCGTCGCCGTCGTAGTCGGCCGGCACGGGGATGTCACCGCCGCCGCCAAAGGTGTAGGCAAGCCCGGTCTGCAGTGTTCGACCGCGAGATGTACCACAGCCCCGTCGACGGACGAAAGACCGCGATGTCGGCCTTCCCGTCGCCATCGTAGTCGGCCGGCACGGGGATGTCGCCGCCGCCGCCAAAGGTGTACGCCAGGCCCACTTGCGTGCTCGACTGGATGATCCACCAGGCGCCCGTCGAGCGGCGAAAGATGGCGACGTCGACTTTGCCGTCGCCATCGTAATCCTGCGGCACCGGGATATCGCCATGGCCTCCCCAGGTGTACGCAGAGGCCCGTTCGCGTGCTCGACTTGAGGATGTACCAGACTCCATTCGAGGGTCGAAAGACCGCGATGTCGATCTTGCTGTCTCCATCGTAGTCGCCCGTCACAGGAATGTCCCCGCCGCCACCCCAGTGTCGACGAAACCCCCGCTTGACATGTACCACGCGCCAGTCAACGGACGAAATACCGTCATCTCGCTCATGAAGTCGCCGCTGAAGTCGCCCGCGACCGACGTCGGAACGCCGATCCTCTTGGACACTTCGGTCGACGGTCCACTCAGCATGCCGGCCGAGTTGTACGCACGCACCACGAAGTAGTAGGGGACTCCGTCCGCCAATCCATTGAGCTCCCACGTCGACACGTTGCCGACGTCGACGCTTCCCCCATACGCACCTGACTGGTGACCCCAGTAGATTCTGTATCCGACGGTGTTCCCATCGGCGTTGGGGGTCCAGGCGAGCGTTACTGACCCGGCTTGCGCGGCGCTAGCCAATGACAACAGCGAGACGAGCAGACACACGATTCGCATAATCTTCAGCTTCTCCATGCCTGAGGCGCTGAGCAACGGATATGCCAGCGGGCTTATCATTATCGGCACAATATAAGCAATTTAAATTGAGCAACTTAGCAGCCAAGGAAAACTGAAACCGGCCGACGGTTTCCGCAGGCGCTTCAGATTCGTGGTAACGATTACACTATCGCACTTGAGCTCTTCGACTATGATGTGTGCGTCACGCGTTGGCGTCTCCCCAGAGCCCTTGGCCTAGCTGAGAAATGACCGTCGCTGTCCTGATCGTCAATTGGAATGGCGGCGGGTTGCTGAGTCAATGTCTGGAATCGCTCGCACAGCAACGTCGGCAGCCCGATCACGTCATCGTTGTCGACAACGGGAGTGAAGACGACTCGCTGGCGCGCGCAGCGGAGCGTCTGCGCAAAGTCGAGTTGATTCGGCTCGACGAGAACGTCGGTTTCGCCAGAGCCAACAACGTCGCAGCTAGAGCCGCACGTGGATTTGATACGCTTGCGCTGCTGAATCCGGATGCTGTTGCGGACCCAGGGTGGCTCGAGGCCCTCATGTGCGCCGCGGACCGCGAACCGACCGCCGCTGCATTCGCGAGCCAGATGCGGCTGGCGTCTGCCCCGACGTACCTCGACGGGGCGGGTGATAGCTACCACGTCTCCGGGCGGGCGTGGCGAAATGGTCATCGCATGCCCTTTGCCGACTGGGCAGCCGCGGGGGATGAGGTTTTCGCGCCTTGTGCTGCCGCCGCACTGTATCGCCAAGCAGCTTTTGAAGAAGTCGGTGGCTTCGATGAGCACTATTTCTGCTACTTCGAGGACGTCGATCTGGGCTTTCGCCTGCGACTCCGCGGTTACCGATGCGTCTACGTGCCGGCCGCCATTGTCCAGCATGTCAGTTCGGCGCTGAGCGGATACCGGAGTGATTTCGCTGTCTATCACGGCGAGCGGAATGCCGTCTGGACGTTCATCAAGGACATGCCCGGCCCGTTACTGCTGGCGTACCTGCCCCAGCATCTCGCGCTCAACATGGCCGCGCTGATGTATTACCCTTGGCGCGGACAAGGCAGAGTGGTCGTAAGGGCGAAGCTCGACGCCCTTCGCAGCCTGGCGTCAGTCCTGAGGCGGCGCCGGGAGGTGCAGCGCACGCGTCGCGTGAGTGCGTGGACCCTTCGTCGGGCGATGCGTGGCGGCGTAACCACGCCGTACGTCGCGCGGTATCGCAAGAATTACACGAGTCCTCGGAGCGCCGAGTAATTCCTCCAGAGCTCACAAGACAGTCGGTATTCGAATGACGACGCCAGGGGAGCCCGTGGAGATGGACCAATCGCGCCGCGGGTCAGACAGCGGCAGCACACCAATCACCGCCCGAGTCAGTTCCGAATCCGTGTACTACAGCGACTCCGGCACGGTCCCCTTCGCCTCGCGGCTTTCATTTCATGTCCGACGGAAGATGTTCCTGCTGTTCATGGACACGATACGTCCTCGTCCCGACGCCCGTGTGCTCGATGTAGGAGTGACGAGTGATGAGCGCTACAGGGAGTCGAATTACTTCGAGCAGATGTACCCCTTTCCAGGCAACATCACGTGCGTTGGCACCGAGGACGGAACGCACCTGGCCGCGCGATACCCCGGCCTGAGCTACAGGCGGGTCCAGCCCGGCGATCCGCTGCCGTTTCGTGATGCCGAATTCGACGTGGTCTTCAGCAACGCGGTGCTCGAACACGTGGGGAGCCGGACGGCACAGGCCGCGTTCGTGCGCGAGCTGTGTCGCGTCGGCAAGTCGATTCTTCATTACCACTCCCAACCGCTGGTTTCCATTCGAGCATCACACCGGTCTCCCGGTGCTGCACTACCTGCCGCCGTCTGTCTTTCGAGCGCTGCTGCGGCGCACGCGGTACCGTCACTGGGCCGAGGAGTCGAACCTGAATATCCTGACCGCGCGTGAGCTCGCGACGCTGTTTCCTTCGCACGTGGCCGTGACCGTGCGTTCGGTTCGGCTGTTTGGCGTGACATCCAATCTCGTGGCGGTCGGGAGCAGCGGGACGTGACCGTTCCCGGGCGAGACCCTCGACAGTTTCGGTGGACCGGACGACGAGTGCTGATTACGGGTGGCTCGAGCGGAATCGGAAAGCATCTGGCTGGCGAACTGCTGCGCAAGGGGGCGCTCGTGGGCATCGTGGCCAACGACGCGGAGAAGCTGAGGAGCGCAGAAAGTCGAGCTGAAACAGATTTCGTCCGCCGTATGGTCGCACGCATGCGACATCGCCGTGCTCGATGAGGTCCGTGCGATGGCAAGGGCGTATCGGCAAAGGTTTGACGCCCCCGAGGTGTTGATAAATAATGCAGGATACGCGGTGTATTACACGTTCGAACAGATGCCGTCGGAGGAGATTCAGCGGCTGTTTCAGGTCAACCTCGTCGGCGCCGCGCTGGTCACACGAGAGCTGCTGCCCGACATGATTCGAGCAGGTGGCGGCGATGTCGTGATGGTCGCGTCCATTGCGGGTCGCATCCCGATGACCCCTTGCAGCGTGTACTCTGCGTCAAAGCACGGCCTGGTCACGCTGGCAGAGCTGTTGAAGGTCGAAGCCGCTCGCTTCAACGTACGTGTTCACGTCGTGTGTCCGGGACGCGTTGAAACGGACTTCTTCTCCCACGAATCGTTTCGAAACCGAACTCACCGGCCCGAGACTGCCCGCACGATCACGCTGGACGCCGTGTCGCGCGCGATCATCGACGCCGTGAGGCGTGACCGTTTCCTGACCTACGTGCCCAACTACTACGGGATACTGGCCTGGGTCGTCGCCGGCCTGCCTGTCGTGTTCAGACCGATCTGGCATCGGTTCCTGACGGCGCGGGTGGAATCGGTCTATGCCGGGTCGGACGCGGCGAAGCCCGATTAGGATGCCTGCCGTATCGCCTGCCCGAGTGCCGCCGACCTGCACGATTTGTGTCAACTCCAAGGTGGATCACTACTGCCGATTACAGGAGGCCGACTACTTCATTTGCCGGCAGTGCAATTTGATCTTTCAACATCCCCTTCCGGCGCGGACCTCGATGGTCGAGTGGGCCGACGACGCCTACGCCTCTGGTGCGTACCGCGACTATGTCGAAGCCAGGCCAATGAAAATCCGGCATTTCGAAGACCGCCTGGCTGACGTCGGCGCGCGCCTCCGGCCGGGACGCCTCCTTGACGTGGGCTGTTCCTGCGGATACTTCATGGAAGTCGCCGCCGCGCGTGGTTTCGACGTGCAGGGTGTCGAGTTCACGGGTGGGGCCATTGCCGCCGCCAGTGCCGAGATGCGGCCACGCATTTTCGAGGGCGTGCTCGAAAGCATGCCCGACAATGGACTGTTCGATGTCGTCAGCGCGTTCGATCTGATCGAGCACGTGCCGGACCCCAGGCGCTTCCTCAAACGGTGTGGCGGGTTGCTCAAGGCAGGAGGCACGCTGATCATCAGTACGCCGGACACGGGGCACGTGCTGCGCTACGTGATGCAGTCCCGCTGGCCGATGCTCCAGCCCATGCAACACCTGTTTCTGTTCTCCCGTCAGGCGCTCGAGCGGGCGCTCACCGCCGAAGGCTTCGAGGACATCCACGTCGAAACCGCGTACAAGACTCTGAGTCTCGAGTATCTGATCAACCAGATCAAGCCTCTGAACCCGGTGCTGTCGCACGCCCTCGACACCGTTTCTCGCGCGCTGCCAGCCGCGGTGCTGCGGAAGTACCGGCGCATCAACATCGGCGAGATTCTCGCCGTGGCCCGTCGCTCCTGAGGGCGGAATGCCGAGCTCAACCACGACGAAGAAAGTGCCGCCTCGCCGGGCTCTGGGCCAGACGCTCCGTCAATGCCCGATCTGCGCGTCCACGGAGCTCGGCTACGAGTTCATCGTTGATGGCTGTCCCGTTTGCCTGTGCGAACATTGCGGCCTGCTGTTTCTCAATCCTCAACCCGCTGGCGCAGACACGCAGACTGGCGACGGCGGGGCCGCGCCGATGCCCGCCAGCGTCTACGATCTCCATGCCTCGAACGCCGCTTCGCGACTGGACCAGCTGATGGCCTATGCCGGCGCGAAAGTGCAGCGACTCCTCATGATCGCCAACGATGCGTTCCTGACGGAGGCGGCGAGACGGCGCATGCTCGATGTCGTTTCCATCACCAGTGCTGAGGCTGGGCGCGACGCGCTGCAGTCGATGCCGGAACACGCGTTCGATGCGGCCGTGTTCTATTGCACGCTCGAGCGCTTGCCGGATCCGTCCCGGGTGCTCAGAGATCTCACGCGCGTCCTCATTCCCGGGGGCGTCGTCATGATCATTGCGCCCACCATCGATAGTCGCACTGCCCGCCTGTTCCGGTCGGCCTGGTGGGAATTCAATTCCAGGAACCTTCAGTACTATTCAGCGGACACCCTGCAGAGTCTGCTCATCAAGAACGGCTTTGGCGATCCGATCATCGATGGAGACGACAGTGCGGTCTCTCTGGAGTACTTCCGTTCCAAGATTCCGGCCGTCTCGTCAGGTTTCTGGCGGCTCAGCCTGAAGCTTCTGGTAGGGGTCACGCCGGCCTTCCTGCGGCGACGCGCGTTCCGCTCGTTGAACAGTAGACGGGTGTTCCTCGCCCGTGCGAAACCGGTGGCGGCTGCGCCGACGCTATCGGTGATCGTTCCGGCCTACAACGAACGGGCGACGTTTTCGCAGCTCATGGACCGCCTGATTGCCAAATCGATCGACGGGGTGAACATCGAGATCGTGCTGGTCGAGAGCAACTCGACGGACGGCACGCGCGAGGAGGCCGAGCGCTACGGGGCGCATCCCAGGGTGCGACTGATCCTGCAAGACAGGCCTCGCGGCAAGGGTAACGCCGTGCGGGCGGGCCTGGCCGCGTGCACTGGAGACGTCGTGCTGTTTCAGGATGCCGACCTGGAGTACGACATCGACGACTACGACGATCTCATTGCGCCGCTGCTGGCTTATCGGAGGAACTTCGTGATTGGTTCCCGGCACGTGTCGAAGGGACGAGTGTGGAAGATCCGGCAGTTCAACGACTCGGTGCCGCTTGCCGCCTTCTTCAATATCGGCCACGTGTTCTTTCTCGTGCTGTTCAACTTCATCTACCGACAGCGTCTGAGGGATCCCTTCAGCATGTACAAGGTGTTGCGGCGCGAGTGCCTGTACGGCCTGTCGTTCGAGTGCAACCGCTTCGATTTCGACTTCGAGATCGTCATCAAGCTGCTGCGCAAGGGCTACCGTCCCCTGGAGCTGCCTGTCAACTACCGCGCGCGATCTCCGAGTGAAGGGAAAAAAGTCACGATGGTGCGCGATCCACTCACGTGGATCAGAGCCCTGCTGAAGTTCCGCTGGGGGCCCCTGTACCGGGACACACTGTGACTTCGCAGCGCGTTACCGGACCTCGGCCCGCGCGCGCTCTCATCAGGAAGCAACCGCGCGTCAGATCCGCTGAGCCGCCTTGTCTAACAGCGTGCCAAATCTCCTCGACTTTGCGCGACGCGCTCGCGTGTTGCTGGCGTCGGTCTTCGCGCTCAGCGTCTCCGGCACCTACTATGTAGAAATACAGCTGCAGCAGCCGCCGGGGTTTGTCGTCGACATGCGTTCGGACACCAACACGGTGGCGCAGTTGTTCTACGACGTTGGCAGAGGGATGACCGAGTCGGATTCCGTCCGATTGCCGGTAACGGCGTCGACGGACTACACCACGCTGCGGTTCCCACTTCCCACTGACACCATCAGAGCGCTGCGATTCGACCCCATCAATGGTGCGGGGACATTCTCCGTCCGGCGCGCCTCTGTCGAAGATTCATTCGGCTCCGTCCGGCGCGTCTTCGCTCGGAGCGATCTCGATCTCCCTGCATCAGATCGCGAGCCGCGCCGAAACGGGGTCGGAGCTCACGTTCTCGACGATACCTGGCGCGAACGATCCCATGCTCCAGATCGCCGTGCGACGCCCAATCGACCTCTCACCCTCGACCTGGCGCCGGGTCGGGCGTATTGCGGTGCAACTTGCCGTCTGTGTGTTCATCACCGCGCTGGCTGGGAGCATGTACTTTGTCGCGCGGCCTCGGGTCGCGCGCGTCGGCCCGCTTCGCGTCGGCCCGCTTCTCGACCGCCTGGCGCTCGCCATCAGCGATCCCGGATTCCTCATCGTCGACCGCTTTGCGATGGGATGCTATCTCGGCATCCTGGTCTTTTTCGTGCTGTCGGTGGCGGGCGGTCTTCACGGGTCATCGATGTCGCTGTGGTCGACCGCAACCGTCGTGGCTCGCGCTCCCGTGCAGCCTCTCCTTGGAACCGGGAAAGGGATTCGCGGCGACGAGTGGGCGTATCACACCCCCGTGATTCTCCATCAGATCTATCGTGCGACACCGTTCGAGAGCGAGACGACACCGCTCGGGCCCGACCATACGTCGCTCTTTTCCAATATTCCCGTTCGACACGTCACGACGATATTCCGGCCGCAGTTCTGGGGTTTCTTCGTCCTGCCGCCGGCCTATGCCTTTTCTTTCTACTGGCAGTTCAAGGCGCTGCTCTTGTTGACTGGAGTGTTTTCCGTTCTCCTGCTCCTGACGCAGTCGAGCAGGATAGCGGCGTTCGGAGCGCTCTGGTACGCCTTTTCAGCAAACATTCAGTGGACGTACTCGTGGCCGTCGCTGCTGCCGGAAATGGTCGGCCTGTTTTGCATCGTGATGTGCGCGGTGTTCTACATGTCCGTCGGGCGACGGCCGGCGATGCTGGTTGCCGCGGCCGTTGCCTGCGCCGTTCGGCGGCGACGAATTTCGCGTTGTGCGCATACATTCCTCATCAGATTCCGCTCGTCTGGCTCGGAGTGTTCCTCTGCATCTGGTGGGTCGTCGCGAAACGAGAGATCATCTTCACCCGCGACTACGCGCTCCCACGAATCGCGGCACTCGGCGGGGCCTGGTGTGTCGTGGGCCTGGCGATGTTCGCCTTTTTTGGGGACGCGGAACGCGCCCTGACGACCATGGCCAACACGCTTTATCCGGGGCGCACGATCGTCACCTTCCGGCGGCTATTCGATTCTGGCGCTGGCGTCGCACTTCTTTTCCTTCTGGGAGAGCGATCGCCGCATTCCTCTTCCGCAGCGTTTCGTCAACATCTGCGAGTGCGCCGGTTTTTTCTGGCTGGCGCCGGTCACGCTCCTCGCCCATCGCGGCGTCAAGGGTGAGGTCGCGCCGAAACTGGCGTACTGGATCCTGATGACATTCGGGGCGCTGCTCTTCATCTGGATGACGCTGCCTGTGCCGCACGCCATCGGGCGGGCCCTGTTCATGGACAAAGTCGGCGCCGGCCGCTGTATTCACGTGCTGGGGCTGGTCAACGTCGCGCTGGTGGCGCTTTCCCTGAGTTTCCGGCGCACGCGAGCCGGAAAGGACTGGCGGTGGAGCCTCGTCATGGGAGCCGCGGTCTTCGCCGCTGTCTACCCCGCGCTGCTGCTGACGAACAGCCGTCTCGCCGACTTTCTCACGACGCCGGAGCTGGGCACGCCGCGGGCTACCTCACGGTGGTGATCGTGGCAGTCATCGAGAGCCGGTTCAGGTTGCTCGCGGTGGTCCTGGTTCTGCCCCACATCGCGGTGTTTGGCCTCGTGAACCCGGTCGATCGAGGTTTGCGGGTCGTCGAAACCGCGCCGCTCTTTCGGTTCGTTCGCGCCAGGCCAGAGCTCCTGCGCCACCGCTGGGTCGTCTATTCGCCGTCCCCGCCGGACTCGACGTTCTTTGCAGCGGTTGGGTGCGACGTGCTGAACGGCCTGAAATACGTGCCCGACCTGAAGACGCTCAGCGTACTCGATCCGACAGGCGCACAACGCGACCTGGTGAATCGCAGTGCCTGGCTGCTGGCGGAGCCGGAATATGCTAACCGCCCGGCGGTGTTCGAGCAGGTCCCACCGAACCTCCTGAGGATGAGGGTCAATCCGCTCGATCCAGCGCTGCGGGATATCGGCGTGCGATATGCAGCGTTCTCGCGCGAGCCGCCGCCGGAAATTGCGGAGAGGATGAAGCTGCTCGCCGGCTGGCGCGTCAGCGGATTCTGGCTGTACGAATTGCCTTGATGCAGTCCGGGTGCGCGTGGCGAACACGCTCCGGCCGGATGGCGGGGAGCCTCGCTAGGTCGTCGACACGACATTCAGCGAAAAACCCGCGGCGCGGGCATCGTCGTAGAACATCTTGACCGTGTCGAGCGAGTAATCGTCGAGGCTCTTGCCGACGAGCGACAGCTTCTTCAGGATGTCGTGCGTGACGGTGATGATGTGGCAGCCGATCGCGTCGGCCTGGAAGATGTTCAGCAGCTCGCGCGGGCTGGCCCAGATCAGCTCGGCTTCGGCTCGGCGCCAAGGATGTCGACGGCCTCGGTCATGAGCGGCACCGGATCGCGGCCGGTGTCGGCGATGCGCCCGGCAAATACCGACACGTTGGACGGCGCGCCGCCCGTGAGTGCCGCCGCGACGCTTCGCGACCTGTTCCAGCGTGAGGATCGCCGTCACGTTCACCTTGACGCCCGAGTGCGAGAGGCGGTGAATGAGATCGTACGCGGGGGCCCGCTTCGTGTTCGTCACCGGAATCTTGACGTAGACGTGTTCGCCCCACGTCGCGATCTCGCGCGCCTGGCGCTCCATCTCCTCGAACTCGTCGGAGAACACTTCGAACGAGATCGGCCGGTCGGGAATTGCCGCCAGCACCTGGTGCGCGAAACGCCCGGTAGTCGGAGACGCCGGCCTTCCGCATCAGCGTCGGGTTGGTCGTGAACCCCTTGATGTAGGGCTGGCGGTAGAGCGCCAGCATGCCGTCCAGCTCCGCGCCATCGCCGAAGATCTTCGTGCGCAGTGTGGTCAGGTTCATGCCTTCACCATGGTCGAGAGAATCCAATCGGCTGCTTCCGAGAGCGATCGGACACGAACGTCCGGTTCTGGTCGTATGCCCCTCATCATAGCCGTAGTCAATCAGGACTGCCGCCCGGCAACCTGCGCGGCGGCCGGCTTCGATATCACGCCAGCGGTCGCCGACGACGACGCTCCGGCTCAGATCGTAGAGGGGAGGCCGGGTCAGCAGGCCGGCCTTCGGCTTCCGGCAGTCGCATCCGTCCGCGTCGTCGTGGCAGCACGACCCGAACTTCGTCGAGCGGCAGAAGCGCGGCGAGGTGCTCGTGCATCGCCTGCAGCGCCTGCTCCGTCAGAGAGCCGCGCGCGACGTCGGGCTGGTTGGTGACCACGACGAGCGCGAAACCCGCCGCCTTGAGCCGGGCGAGCGCCTCGTGAACGCCCGGGAGCACCTCGAGATCCTCGACCCGTGTCGGCGGATACGGCCGCCCATCCCGCACGATGGCCCGGTTGATGACACCGTCGCGATCGAGAAAGACGGCCGGCCGTCGTCGTCACCGCGTGGACTCCCACTTCGTGGGCGCCGCCTTGAGGCGCGGATGCGACACGAGCAGGTGCCAGACGACCGCCTGGAACGCCTCGCTGTGCGGCGTGACCGTCTCGGGGTTGACCGTCGGGATGATCACGCACGCGTCGGCGACCTGCGCGGTGTAGCCGCCGTCGCGTCCGACGACGCCGACGATCGTGGCGCCGACGCTTTTCGCGTGCTGCAGCGCGCGCACGAGATTGGCGCTGATGTTCTTCTCGAGGCTGCCGCCGCCCACGGACAAGACGAACACGCGCGTCTTCGCGGCGCAGCCGGCTGCCCGACAGCCACGCGGCAAAGACCGTGTCCCAGCCTTCGTCGTTGGTCCGGGCCGTCAGCTCCGAGACATTGTCGGTCGGCGCGTAGGCTTCGAAGCCGGCCAGCTTGCGAAAATCGTTCACGGCATGCGAGCAGTTCCCGGCGCTGCCGCCGACGCCGAGAAAGAAGAGACGGCCTCCACGGCCCGCACCTCGCGCGAGCGCGCTGGCGACCCGCTCGATCGCGTCGGCGTCCAGCGACTCGATGATGCGCGCGGCTTCCTGCAGATGCTGTCGAGCGTAGCTCATGATGTCACGTCGGCTTCCGCCGCTTCGCGGCCAGGAACGCGCGCGTCTCCTCCAGGCCTTCGGGCGATCCGATTTCGTAGAAGCGATCGGAGACTTCGACGGCCGCCAGATCGCCTGCGGCGAGCAGCTGCTGGTACACCGGCGCGAGGTCGAACGGGCGATCGGGCGGGAAAGGGCGCCAGCGCTCGAGCGGTCAGCACGCCGAGCCCGTAGTCGATGTGGCGCATGTCGGGCGTCTGATGCGCCTTGTCGTAGCGAAGCAGCCGGCCCTCCTCGAACTGGACGTTGCTGCGATCCCATCGATCGTCGTTGCGGAACACCGTCATCAAGCCCGCGCGCCCGCTCGCCACGAAACGCCCGCTCGACGGCGGCGAGGTCGCACGTCAGGAGGGAATCGCCGTAGAGGACGAAGAACGCCTCTCCAAGCGCCGGCAGCGCGCGTTTCAGTGCGCCGCCGGTTCCGAGCAGCGGCTGACCGTCGAACACGTAGTCGATGCGACAGCTCCCAGCGACGGCCGTCGCCGAGCGCCTCGCGGATCATCTCGCCACGATACGCCACGCAGAACACGACGCGCTCGATGCCCTGGCCGCGAAGCCAGTCGAGCTGATGCTCGGCGAACGGCCGGCCCGGCCACCTCGACGAGCGACTTGGGGATCGTCTCGGTGACGGGCCGCAGGCGGGTGGCGAGCCCGCCGGCCAGAATCGCGACGGGCAGACTCACGCGAACAGCACCTTCGTCCCTTCGAAGTCGAACCGGAAGCGGATTTCTTCGAGGCCGGCGCTCGCCATCGCCGATCTGAGGCGCCGATGGTCTTCCGCGTAGAACATCAGGAAGCCTCCGCCGCCGGCGCCGACCAGCTTGCCGCCGAGCGCGCCGTTGCGCCGTCCCAGATCGTACCACTCGTCGATCTGCGGGTTGCTCATGCCGGCGGTGCGCCGCTTCTTGTGCTCCCAGTGCTCGTGCATCAGCTCGCCGAACGCCGCCGTGTCGCCGGATTCGAGCGCCGTGCGGCTGCGCAGCGCCGAGCTCCTTGACGTAGTGCAGGTTGCTGCAGCATCTCGGCATCATGCCGCGCGTGTGCGTTGATGCTGATCGGCGAGGATGCTGCTGGCGCTGCGCGAGAACCCGGTGAAGAACAGCAGCAGGTTGTCCTCGAGGTTGAAGATCGCGTCGATCGGGCAGCTTGAGCGGCTCGGCTTCGACCTTCCCGTCCTTGTGGAAGGTGAAGCAGGTCAGCCCGCCGTACGCCGGCGATGTACTGATCCTGCTTTCCGATCGGCTCCTTGAGCCGTTCGATCTCGATCTCGCAGGCGAGCTCCGCCAGCTCGCTCGGATGCAGCAGCCGGCGCCGGTGCGCGTAGAGCGCCTTCAGCAGCGCGGTGGTGAAGCTTCCCGACGAGCCAAGGCCGGTGCCGGCCGGGATATCGGCCAGCGTGGTGATCTCGACCTGGGGTGTCCGGAACCCGAGCAGCTTGATCGCCTCGCGGATGATCGGATGGTGCACGTCGTCGGCGGCCTCGACGTGCTCGAGCTTCGAGTACTTGAGATAGATTCCGGGCGTGAACGGCCGCATGACCGTCACGTAGACGTACTTGTCGATCGCGGCCGGCGATCAGAAAGCCGCCGTGCTCGCGATAGTACGACGGCAGGTCGGTGCCGCCGCCGCCCAGCGTGATTCGGAGCGGACTGCGTGTGATGATCATCGGCGGGAACACGTCAGCGGCTGCCGACATCATAGCCCGACTGCGCGTAGACCTGTTCGGCCACCGACGAGCGCGGCGCGCGCCGCGCTCGAGACCGGCGGAAGGCTCGCGGCCGAGGCGGATGTCGTCGAGGAACTCGGCGAACTCGAGCGCCCACGAGCGGTCGCCGCCGGGATACTCGTGAATGGTCGTCTCGGGCGGTCCCATCTCCGGCAGCATCCGATAGTAGCGCCAGCCGCTCGACGCCGTAGCTGCCGCCCAGGCCGTCGATCGCGATCTTGCCGTCGCGGCCGTAGATCTCGAGCGAGAACAGGTTCTTCCACTCGGTGCAGCTCACGTGCAGGAAGGCCGTCTGCCCGGTCGCGGTTCGCAGCGTCATGAACGCGTTGTCGTCGACCGGCATGTCCCAGAAGTAGGTCGTCGCGACGCCGTGGACGCTCGGTGAACGAACCGAGGAACCAGCCGGCCAGGTCGATGAGGTGGACGCCTTGATCGATCAGCTCGCCGCCGCCGGACTTCGCTGGGTCGGCGCGCCATTCCCGATCGTAGCCGACGCGGCCGCCGTGGCCGTAGCGGCCCCTGATGAACATCAGCGGTCCGAGCGCGCCGCGCGTCGACGAGTCGCCGCGCCTCGCGGAGCGCCGGATGATAGCGGTGGTTGAACCCGACCCTCACCCGCCGATCGTAGCGCTGCGGCCGCGGCGATCAGCGGATCGATCTCGGCGACGGTGCGCGCCGCAGGCTTCTCGACGAGCACATGCTTGCCGGCTTCGACCGCGGCGATCGCAATCGGCGTCAGCGCATCGTTGGTCGTCGCGACGATCGACGAGATCGACGTCGGGATGAGCGACCGCGTCTTCCCAGCGATCCAGTCGCGATCGCTCCGCGGCCTCGATCGCGCCAGCGTCATGCGCGCGCTCGGCACCGTGTCGGCGCACGCGACCAGCCGGGCGCCCTCGAGCGCGGCCGCGCGCTTGCGGCCGATCAGGCCGCAGCCGACGATCGCCACACCGGGCGTCTGTTCAGCGATCCCCCCACGTGAAGCCGCGGTCCTTCGGAACGATCCGGCGCAGCGTGTAGACGTCGCTGCCGTCGAGATCGTCGCGGCGGCTCGGCGAGGTCTTCCCACGGATCCCACACGGCGCTGAGCAGCCGGCCGGTGATGCCGTCGCTCGCGGCGGATCCGAGATAGACGGCCAGCGCGGCGCCGCGCTCGAGTGGCGTCCCGCCCTGTTCTTTCGTCTTGACCATGCGATCGTAGAAATCCCGGCCGACCGCATCGGGGCCGGCCGCGACCACTTCGTCGAGCATTCGCGTATTCAGCGCCCCGGGAGCGATCGCGTTGACGTCGATGCCGAACGGCCTTGACCTCGAGCGCGAGCGACTCGGCAAAGCGAACGATCGCGGCCTTCGACGCGGCGTAGGCGCTGATGCGGGGCAGCGGATTGGTGGCGCCGCCGCCCGAGAGCTGAACGATCTTTCCGTAGCGGTGCTGCTTGAAGTGCGGCAGCAAGCGCGCGGCACGGCAGCACCGAGCCGTAGACGTTGATCTCCATCGCGCGCACCCAGGCCGTCCCAATCGACGTCTTCGCTGGGACCCAACGGGCCGTAGACGCCGGCGTTGTTCACGAGCACGTGCACTTGCGGAAAGATCGCGAGCGCTCTCGCCGCCAGTCGTGCGACGTCCGCCGGGCTCGATACGTCGGCGCGCTCGGCCTCGACCGATCTGGCCCGGCGGCTGCCTTCGCCGCCAGCGACCGGCGGGCGCTCCTCGAGCAGCGTCTCGTCGCGCGCGCAGAGCAGCACGCTGGCGCCGGCCGCGACGTAGGCGTCGGCGATGGCCAGGCCCAGCCCCTGGTTGGCTCCCGTGATGATGGCGTTGCGACCCGCGAGCGGCTGGCTCATGCCTGCGGCTGTCCCACGGCCACGAGCCGAAAGCGCGCATCGTTGCCCAGCATCGCGCCCAGAAACCGGTTGGCGTCGAGCACCAGCAGGTCGCGGTGCAACGCCGCCAGCCGATCGACGTCCACCTCGCGGTAGCATCGGCCAGCCGGTGGCGACGACGAGCGCGCGCGCTCCTGCAGCCGCAGTCAAGCGGATCGTCGATGACGCGTCACGGCGAGGTCGTCAGGCAGCCGCCGGCGCTGCCGGGTCGTGGACGTGCACGCAGGCGCCTTGACCGACGAGCCACCGGCACAGTCTATCGGCGTCGGACCGGCGAAGCGTGTCGGTGCCCGGCTTGTAGGTGAGACCCCACACGGCGATCTTCGCTCCGGCGAGAGTCTCCGAGATCTGACTCGAGCCGGCGTCGCGCCCACATGCGGTGCGCCGTGTTGCTCGCGAGCACGCCGTCCATGAGCGGCGTGGGCCGGCCGACTGCGGCTCCCAGCGCGCGGAGAAACGTCACATCACGCGCGAGCGTGCCGCCGGCAAACGCGCCGCCCGGGGACAGGTAGGCGTGCGGACCGATCCGCCGTTCGGTCTTGAGGCCGCGCTCGACTTCCTTCGCGTCCGCGCCGGTGCGCTCGCAGAGAGCCGCCAGCTCGTTGATGAACGTGACCGACGTGGCAAGGAACGCGTTCACGGCGTGCTTGGTCATTTCCGCCGACTCGACCGACATCCACTCGATGCCGATCCGTGATTGGTTGGAACAGGGCCCGCACGCGCGCGCGGGCCCGGTCGTCGCGCACGCCGACGATGACGCGGTCGGGGTTCGTGAAGACCTCGATGGCCTTGCCGAGCCGCAGGTTCTCCGGCGAACACGCGAAGGAGACCGTCCGCCCGGCGGCGACCTTGCGCCCAGGCCTGCTCGAGCTTCCGACCGTGCCGACCGGAAGCTGGGACGAGCAGAGCACGACCGCATCGATCGGCCAGGTAAGGAAACGCGGCCTCGACCTGGCGCTCAACGAACGCCACGTCCGCGACGTCGTCCTCGTCCACCGGCGTGTCAAAGGTCACCCACGACGACATCGGCATCGCGAACCGCCTCTGACGAGATCCGACGTGAACTGCAGCGCGCCCGAGCTGAGCCCGCTTGCGATCAGCTCGGCCAGCCCAGGCTCGGCGACGGGTGGCCGGCCGTCTGCCAGCGCCGCAACCGTAGCTCGGGTGCAGGATCGAACGCCGTGACCGAGTGTCCTGCCGAGGCGAGGCACGCGGCGGTCACCGAACCCAGGTGCCAGAGTCCCAGAACCGCGACGTTCATGCACGCGTCTCGAGCATCGCCGGATTCGTCTGCAGGTAGTCGAGCGTCCGCAGCACGGCCTCGCGAATCGAGAGCCTGGGCGTCCAGCCGAGCGCGCGGATACGCGCGGTGTCGAGAAAGATGAACGGATTGTCGCCAATCCATCCGCGATCGCCGCCGGTGTACTCCGAGCACCGGCGAGACTGCCAGCCGCTCGGTGATCCAGCCGATCGAGTCGTTCAGCAGGCAGAACTCGTCGGTGCCGAGGTTGAAGATATTGACCTTGTCGGTCGCCCGCGCCATCGCGAGCAGCATCGCGTCGAGGCAGTCCTGCACGTAGAGGTACGATTTTCGCTGACGGCCGTCTCCGAGGACCCGCAAGACGCGTCGGATCGGCCTTCAAGCTCTTGAAGAAATCGAAGACGTGGCCGTGAGTATAGCGTTCGCCCAGAATCGACACGAACCGGAAGATCCACGCCTGAAAGCCAAAGCCCTCGCAGTAGGCCTGGATCAGTCCCTCGCCGGCAAGCTTCGAGGCGCCGTAGAGTGATGTCTGCACCGGGAACGGCGCGTTCTCCGGCGTGGGGATGACTGTGGCCTCGCCGTAAATCGATCCGGTCGATGCAAACGCGATGCGGCGAACGCCGTTTGCACGCATCGCTTCGAGGACGTTGAACGTCGCGATGGTGTTCTGTTCCAGGTCCTTGCGCGGGTGCTCGGTGCCGAACCGGACGTCGGCGTTGGCTGCCAGATGAAAGACGATGTCGGCGCCACGCATCGCCTTGGCCAGCGCCGCCGAGTCGAGAGTATCGCCGCGAACGAGCTCGAATTGGCGCCGAGCTGAAGCAGTCTCGAGGAAAGCGTTCCTGGCCGGTCGAGAAGTTGTCGAAGGCGACAACCGTGTGGCCGTCGTCGAGCAGGCGATCGACCAGCGTGCTGCCGATGAAGCCGGCCCCACCCGTCACAAATGCGCGCATCGGTATCCTAGCAATTTCGAGAATCGTATCATGCACAGCGCCAGCGGTTCTGGAGGTTCGGACGACGTGTTCGGGAGGACGAAGTAGGAGCAGTCTGGCAACCGAGACTTGGTCCGGCACGCGACCACCGACGTCGTGCCGCCGGGCTGTCGGTTCACCGTTCGTGTCGTACTACCACCGCGAGATCGACAACCTCATTTGCGGATTGGGATGCTTCCAGGGCCTGCGCCACGCTCGGTTGGAAGCCAGAGGTCGACTTCGCCGGTCTCGTTCGGATGATGGTGGATGCCGATCTCTCCAGAGCTGCTCAGCGCTCGGAGTGCCCCGGCCGCGATGAACGTTCGCTGACGCGCAGACGAGAAGGCTCGATAGACCCTCACCGCTCGTGCCGGAGCACGGTCGGCACCGCCCGCACCTCGTCCACGCTGAAGCGCATGCGTCGAAGCGTCACACCATGACTGTAGGATCGCTTCAGCAGGTCCTCGAGTTGTCCGGCGTCGATGTCTCGGATGGCCACGAGCAATTCGGATACCTGATGTCGGCTGACAATCGGGCCCAGGTCCTCGAGACTGCCGAGCACGGGGATGCCCTCGATGAAGAGATTCCGCTTGCGGACGTCATCGTCGATGAAGCCAATCGGCAGGATTCCCATCTCCCGGTTCTGGAGCAACTCTCGAACGAGCAGCGCTCCGCCGCGGCCCGCCCCGTAGATCACGGCAGGTTTCCCGACGGCACGCCGCTTTCGCAGATAGACGTCGACGCTGCCGGCAGTCCCGCGAGACGCGACCAGGAGACAAAAAGCGATCAGCGCATCGAGAACGAAGACGCCGCGTGAGAATCCTTCCAAGCGGTACAGGGCGACGACCAGCATGACCGACGCCGTCACGCCATACCCCACACCCTTCATCAAGGTGCCCAGTTCGGGCGTCGTCAGGGTACGCCACACCTGACGGTATTTTCCGGCGGCATAGAGGCCGGCAATCTGTGCCCCGACCACGACGGGGACGGACCGTACGAACGGAGGAAAGAAGTTCGACGCGTCACCTTCCTGGAAGCGCAATCGGAACGCCGCGTAGTAGGCCAACGTCAGCAGGCCGATGTCGAGCATCAGCTCGAGATTGCGCCGCCGGTTGGCGATTTCCGAGACGAGCGGCGGGTCTACGCCCGCGTTGCGCTGTTCGGGGTGACTGACGTGCCCCAGCACCACGGCGACGACACCGAGAACCAGGCAATAGAGTGCGACGAGCCCGACGGCGGTGCTGACGTTCAGGCGCTGCAACGCGATCGCGAGCAGCCCGCCGAGGGCCGCGAGAATGTAGAACGACATGACGGCGACACGCTCGGACGCGCCGAGCGTCACCAGTCGATGCGAGGTGTGGTCTCGGCCGCCGACGATCGCGCTCCGTCCAGACAGGCGCCTCGTCAAGGTGACGAACGCCGTATCGAAGATGGGCACGAGCAGGATCAGGATCGGGAACACCGCGGCCGGTACCAGCCGGCCCTTCATCCCCGGTGTCGCCAGAAGACTGGCGCTGGCGAGGAAGGATCCGAGAAAATGGCTGCCGCCGTCACCCATGAAGATCGACGCGGGCGGGTAGTTGTAGATGAGAAAACCCAACACGGCGCCGACAAACGCGGCAATGCTCAGCGTCAGGGGGCTTCCGCCTGCCGGAAGGAGGAGCGTCAGATAGCACAGGCCGGCAAGCGCCGCGACCCCGGCGGCCAGCCCGTCCATGTTGTCCAGCAGATTGAAGGCGTTCGTGATCCCGATGATCCACGTGAATGCCAGCAACTGATCGATGACGGGCCACCCCGTGATCGAAATCGGTCCCGCCATCGAGACCGCGACGCCGGCAATGACCATCTGACCCACGAGCTTGGTCGCCGGGGTAATGGCGCGAACGTCGTCGGCCAAACCCAACACGAACATGAGGCCGGCGCAGATCAAGAGCGCCGCGAGCGAGGGGTCCGTCGACGATGCGGCGACGCCGCAGCAGAACGCGACAACGATGGCCGCCCCGCCGAGCAGCGGTACCGGGCGTTCGTGCCAGCGGTCGCTGACTGGAACCGCAAGGAAACGCGACCGTCTCGCAAGCGTTCTGACAAGCGGCGTGATGGCGAGCGAACCGAGAAAGCTGATGAAGAACGCCGTCAGGTGGGAAGCTAGCGGCACAGTGTTTGTTGGTCGAGAATGATACACCAGCGCGGACAGTACTGACGACGATTTGTGCCGCTGAGCCGACAGGAATGAGCGCTACCTACATCACGAAGGCAGCGCTTTGGATTCAGCTCGACGGTAGCAACTCCATCGGAGTGGTGGGAGACGTGTAAGGTTTACCGGCTTCAGCGGCTTTGCTCGGGAGCCATCGTTACGCTGAGCGCTCCCACCTTCACGCCAAGCACACGCCGGTCCTGACTGCCGGGAATCGTCTCGGCGGGTATCCACGAGGGGGAGACCGTGAAGTCGATGCGGCGAGACCCGGTCGAGGGAGTCGAGGGCAGGAGCATGCGCAGCCGCTGCCACTCGGGGCCGACCGAGATACGATTCGCCAGCCGCCCGTCGACGCGGACTTCCACCTGCTGGACGACGCCCGAAGGCGTCGTGCTGCCCAACGGGATTTCTACCAGCCGCGCGCGTCCGTCCACGTAAAGCGTGGCCCGCGGACCAGACCAGCGACATCGTGTGCCATCCGGCTCCGTGCCCCACCCGAAAAAGCCGTAGCTCACGTGCGTGAGATCGACGGCCGCGAGTTCCTGCCTGGCGCGAAACGGAACCGAGAACACCAGCAAGCCCCCGAGCAGCAACGCGATCGTCCAGCGCAACCGGGCGACACGCTTCGGCGTCCCCGGGGATCCGGACACCACTTCCTCCGGCACGTCACGCGGCACCTGCAGTCTCGCAGAGTGCCCGACTGCGAGCCCGAGGGCCATCCAGAACACGTACGACACCTCGCGCACCATCAGGGGATTGCTGACCAGGCTCGTGACAAGGAAGGCGACCAGCCCGGCAGCGAGACCCGCGAGCCGGGCGTCGCGGGTCCTCCGGAGCGCCTCCCAGGTGCGTCTGCCGGCTCCAGCCAGAATCCACAGGAACAACGCGAGGCCTACGAGCCCCAGCTCCGCGCCGAAGCGGAGGAAATCGTTGTGTGGATTCATGCGGCCCGGCCAGAGCGCGCGTAGCTCGGGCGACGCGAACCCTCCGGCCAGGAGAAAAAACGATCGATGCCGACACCGAACAGTGGCCGCATGGCGACGACACGCAAGCCCGCCCGGATGAGCTCGCCCCGGACCGTCAACGATTGCCTTGCCGTCTCTCCGGCGACATCGCGACCGCTCATCCACGAGTAACTCACGACCATGACCACGACCGCGAGGATGGCAAACCCGACGATGCCTCGAGCCGCTTTGGTCCTCTGGCGTACAACGGTGAATAAGAGGACCACGAGTCCCACGAGAGCGGCAGCAATGACCGACCGCGAACCCGTGAGGTAGAGCGCGGCGAGTAGAGGCACACCCGCTGCGACCCACGCCAGGCGGCTTCGGGGCGATGCGAGGCCGATGCCCAGTGTCACCAGCCAGCACAGCCCGAAGTACGACCCGGCAGCGATGTAGTCCGGTATTTGCGGCGAGATTCGGAGTCCCGCGGAGGTTGCACGCAGTGCCTCAATGGCCGCTGGATTGCGAAGGAGGATGTCCGCCAGGCGAACGGCGCTCAGCACGGCGAGGCCGGCGCCGCCCAGCGCCAGCATGCGTAGCGCTCGCCCGGAGAACGTCGCGTCCACCTGGCAAAGCGCCGCAAAGACCACGTACAGTGCGAGACCTTCGAGAATGATGGCGGTCGAGACCAGCAGCTGGAATTGACCTGTCTGGAAGAAGTAGTCGCGGCTCACGAAATGGAGCAGCGCCTCGAGGTATGCCGACGCGTATCCCGTCTCGACCTGGTAGACACGCTGCCAGACCATGGTGGACGCGGCGGCCGCAATCGCGAACAGAACGACCGGCACGGAAATCCAGCCGGTCAGCGCCCGTCGAAAAGGGGAGCCGTGCGGAAGTGCCCGGACGCAACATCCCGCAATGGACGCGACGACGAGGACCTCCGTGACACGCAGCAGGGGAACGCCGGCGAGGTGAGACAGGATGATCCCGAAACCGACGAACGCAGCGGTGACGAGAAGAGCAGCATCCGGCCGGGCGATCGCCAGGAGACAGAATCCGGCCAGCGCCGTTCGCGCTGTCCAGTTGCTCGCTGGCGAGAGAGCGACGGACAGGAGCACGACCGCGAGGGGCAGGATGACGGTGATCCACCCCGCCGTCGCCGCAAGATGTCGGACGCGATCGCTCGGAACAATCACCGCAGCTCCGAGTTCCGATCTGTCCTGGCGCGCACGCCCGATGCGATGCCGGGGACCGGGTTCTCTACCCCGACGATCGTGAACATAGGTTCGTTCAGTTTCTCCACGTTCGCGTTGAACGCCTCGATGAGGGTTGGCCACCATCCGCGGCTCAGGGTAGGTTGACTGGGCCGCGGAGGGGAGGGCGGTGACAGCAAAGCGGACCCCACATGATAACTGACGCCCGGCGAGCGCGACGACACATGCCGACGAGGTGTCCGAAAAAGGGGGAAGGACGGCCAGAGAGGATATGATCGCGGCGCTTGCCTCCTCAACCCCGGGCCGCGACCTATATCGGCATCTTCCTGGTTGCTCTGGCCACGCTGATGTACGAAATCCTGCTGACGCGGATCTTCAGCGTGACGATGCTCTACCACTTTGCATTCGTGGCGCTGTCGGTGGCGATGTTCGGCCTGACGGCTGGCGCGCTGATCGTGTACCTGGCGCCGAACCTGTTTCCGCCTGACCGGCTGAGCCAGCGATTGGCAGTCGTGGCGACCGCGTTTCCGCTCGCGATGGTGCTGAGCTTCATGGTCGAGGTGCGCATTCCCTTCCGCGTGAGCTGGTCCCTGGCGGCAGTCGAGCGCAATCGCCCTCACCTACGTCATCATCGCCGTGCCCTTTGTCGTCAGTGGTGTCACGATTTGCCTCGTCCTCACAAGGTATTCCAGCCGCAGTGTGAGCCGGCTGTACGCGGCCGATCTCGCGGGCGCGGCGCTCGGGTGCGTGCTTCTCATCGGCGTCCTGAATTGGTCGGACGGACCGACGGCTGTCCTGTGGGTCGCCATGCTGGCCAGCCTCGGTGCCGTGGCGTTCGCGATCGATGCCGGATCGCGCAGCCTCCGACGCGTGGCCGTCGCAGCGGCGCTTCTCCTCATCGTCGCCGCCGCGGGGCACACGGCGCTCGTCAGGCGCGGTCCTGGGATCGTCCGACTCGTCTACTCGAAAGGCATCGCCGAGACGCCTCCCATCTACGAGAAGTGGAATTCGTATTCACGCATCCGCGTCACCGGTGACCCGGAGCGGGAAGGGCCGGCCCAAGGGTGGGGGCTGAGTCCGAGGGTCCCGCCCAGCCGTCTGCGTCAGCTGCACCTCGACATCGATGTCTGGGCAGGCACCGTCATGACGCATTTCGACGGCGATTTGCGGACCGTCGAGCACCTGAAATACGACGTGACCAACATCGCCTACTATCTGCGGCCCGAGCCCGACGCGCTCGTCATCGGCGCGGGCGGCGGCCGCGATGTGCTCTCGGCGCTGGCCTTCGGCGCGCGCTCGGTCACCGCCGTGGAAATCAACACGGACATCATCGCAACGGTCAATGGCCGCTTTGGCGCCTTCACCGGCCATCTGAACCGCCATCCCGGCGTGCGGTTCGTCAACGACGAAGCGCGCAGCTTCGTCGCGCGGTCGGCGGATCGGTTCGGGACGATCCAGATCTCGCTGATCGATACCTGGGCTGCAACCGCCGCCGGCGCTTTCGTGCTCGGCGAGAACTCTCTCTACACGGTCGAAGCCTGGACGACATTCCTGCGCCATCTTTCAGACGATGGGCTGCTGTCCGTCTCGCGCTGGTATTTTCGCGAACGACCGGCCGAGATGTATCGAACGACGTCGATTGCGGTCGCGGCGCTGAATGCCATCGGCGTGACCGACCCACGCCGTCATATCGCGATTGTTCGGAACATGAGTCCGGCGCAACGCGTGGCCGCCCGACACACCCGACGGTGTTGGCACCATCCTGGTCAGCCGGCGTCCCCTTCACGGAGGGTGAGCTCGAACATACTCGAGCGGGAGGCCGCCCGGCTCGCGTTCGACGTTCCCTTCAGCCCGCGCCGCGTGCACGACGACACGTTCAGGCGCCTGACGGACAGCCATGGCCGTTCGGCGTTTCTCGACGGCTATCCCGTCAACATTGCCCCATCGACCGACGACAGACCCTTCTTTTTCAACATGCTTCGCCTTCGGGACATCGGCCGCCCATCGCTCCTGGATTTCGGGAACCTCAGCCACAACATGAAGGCTGTCGCCACCCTCGGCATCTTGTTCGTGACCGTCACGGTCCTCACCGTCATCTGCATTCTCCTGCCGCTCTGGCTCACGCGCGATCGCGTGCAGCTCGCCGGTGCGGGTCCGCTGTTCCTGTTCTTCATCGCCATCGGTCTGGGCTTCATGCTGATCGAAACGTCGCAGATGCAGCGGCTGATTCATCGCCCTGGGCCACCCGACGTACGGCCTGTCCGTAGTGTTGTTCGCACTGCTCCTCTCGAGCGGCGTCGGAAGCTATCTGACGTCTGGCGTGCCTGACGTCGCCGGAGGATCCGCCGGGCGCGGACGTCTGGTCGCGCTCGTCATGGTGCTCGGCGCCTTCGGTCTGATCACGCCGGCGGTCGCGCGCTGGAGCGAGCCGATGACGACACCGGTCAGGATTGTCGCTGCCGTTCTGCTGCTGTGCCCAGCCGGGCTGATGATGGGGATGGCCTTTCCGCTCGGCATGAAAGTCGCCTCGGTCCGAGCACGCGAGCTGACCCCATGGTTATGGGGGCTCAACGGTGCCGCATCGGTGCTGGCGTCCGTGCTGGGCGTGGTCATCGCGCTCGCCTGGTCGATCTCGGCTGCGTTCTGGAGCGGATGGCTCTGCTATCTGATTGCGCTCTTGGCTTTCATGCGCGCCGCGCCGGCGGGTCTCGGTGTCGGCACCCTCGGGCAACAGCGTGCGCCGCAGTGAGAGAAACGTCGGAATTCTTGCCTGGGGCGAACGAAGGCTGCGCGACCGCGGTCAGCGAACTGCGATGACGGCGTAATCGAGGTGCGTGAAGAGGCGCGAGTTGAGCTTCTCGACGTTGGCGTTGAACGCTTCGACGAGATCCGCGAGCTTCCCGTCGGCGCCGTCGGGACGCGCGATGGCCTGCAGGCGGTCTTCGGGGGCCACCGGCGAGCGGTACTCGAGGTCGGCCCGCGTGAACCCGCTTGCGAGGACCAGATACTTCAGCGTCTCGGGGTGCAGCGGCCACACGTGCGTGATGTCCCGGATGTAGCTGTCGAAGAAGGCGACCCAGCAGGCCGGGTTCAGCGTTTCGAGCACGACGCGGCCGCCGGGGCGGACCTTGTGATAGGCCAGCTCGAGGAGCTGGAGCAGGTACGCCGGCTGCAGATGCTCGACCACCTGCGCGGCGAAGATTCCGCCGAGCGAGGCGTCGGCGAGCGTCGAAAGATAGCCGACGGCGTCAGCTTCCGTGACCTCGAGCCCCCGGGCGCGACAGAGCTCGGCCATCTCATGGTTCAGATCGATGCCGCGTCCGCGGACGCCTGCTCCGGCGAGGAGCTCGAGAAACTCTCCGCGCCCGCACCCGACATCGAGCACGTCGGTGGCGCCGTCGAAGAACGGGAGATAGCTTTCGAGCCGCGCCCGGATTGTCTCGCGCGACCCGCGGAACTGGTCCTCGAACCCGACGTACTTATAGCTGTCGAGCGTGCGGAACAGGCCGGGTGTGGAACCCTGCACACTTTGAACCCCTTGAACCCCCTGAACCCCTTGAACCTCCTTGAACCCCTTGAACCGACAGGACCTTTTCAAGTTCCCGCTTCAGCGAGAGTGAAGCCTGCTGGACCACCCCGAGCATGGCCCGCAGCTCGTCGTGTCCGTCAGCGAGCGCGCGTGCCCGCGCGTCGGCGCGCTGGTCGCGGACGCCGAGCGACTCCCACCGCTTGTCCACGTTTTCGGCCAGCCCGCTGAGCGATGCGTTGAGGACCATCGCGCCGCCTGCCGCGCGGCGATCCCGCGTGTCGACGTAGGCGGTCATCTGCTGGAGGTACTGAATCGTGCGCGAGTGGAACTCTGCCAGCCTGGCGAACTCTTCCCGCAGCCGTGCCGTCGTGGCTTCCGTCCGTTGATGCGCGAGGCGCGCGGCAGCGGCGTGCCGATTCAGATGGTCGACGATGAGCGAGTTGAAAGAGGTCTGCCGCTGCAGGTAGGGCGCGACGGTTCGCCAGATGAAGCCCGTGAGCCGCCCTCGCCATCCGGGTCGGGGCGCTGGGGCGACGGCGGCGATGGCCCACGCGTCGTTGATCGCCGCAAGCGCTGAGTCGTCGGCAGCAAGGAGGGGCGACGGCCACTCGCCGGGCTTCGGCACGGCGCGGTCGAGTGCCGTCAGCGCAGTGTTGTACCGCTCGTCGGCGTCGTCGCGTTCCTGGTCGAGGCGCCGCAGCGTCTGTTCGAGTGTTTCCATCAATTCGGCGTGCGCACCGCTGATGCTGACAAGATGGAGAGATCAGCCACGGACAACACGGGTAAGGCTCGCCACAAAGAGCTCGTGTCGCATGCCTCAGAACATCTCAGGCGCCTGGGGCAGTGCCGGCGAGCGCGGCGATCGTGCCGCCGGTGGGGCTGCTGGCAGAGGCGTACGATCGGCGCGCCATGCGGCCGGCGCCGTAGGCCAGGCGGCCCGCTTCGACCGCGAGCTTCATGGCCAGGGCCATCGCCACGGGATCGCGGGCCAGCGCGATCGCGGTATTCATCAGCACGCCGTCCGCCCCAAGCTCCATGGCAATCGCCGCGTCGGAGGCAGTGCCCACCCCGGCATCGACTATCACCGGTACTTTCGCCTGTTCGCGGATGATGAGGATGTTGTTCGGATTCTGGATGCCGAGGCCGGATCCGATTGGGGCGCCGAGCGGCATGACCGCCGCCGCGCCCGCTTCTTCCAGCTTCCGGCAGATGACCGGATCGTCGTTCGTGTAGGGCAGCACCACGAACCCTTCGCGCACGAGCACTCTGGTGGCCTCGAGCAGCGCGATGTTGTCGGGGAACAGCGTGCGCTCGTCCCCGATGACCTCGAGCTTGACCCAGTTCGAGAGTCCGACTTCGCGCGCCAGTCGCGCGGTTCGAATCGCATCCTCCGCCGTATAGCACCCCGCGGTATTCGGCAGGATGAAGACCTTCGTCTGGTCGATGTAGCTGAGCAACGACTCGGCGCTCCGGTCGGACAGATTGACGCGCCTGACGGCGACCGTGACCATCTCCGCACCCGATGCGCGGTGCGCGTCGGCCATCACGGGATGAGAAGGATACTTGCCCGTGCCCACAATCAGGCGCGAGCGGAAGGTCTTGTCGGCGATGGTGAGAAGGTCAGTGCTCATTGTGTGCGTGCGGCGCGCGTGCCAGCCCGATAGCGATCAGCCCCGGGGACTGCCGTCCAAAAGCCTTTCACCGCCGAGCGCGCTGAGGGCGCGGAGAAAGACCACGAATGGCTCTGCGTTCTCTGCGTCCTCCGCGGTGAAAGGCTCTTGGACAGCGAGTGTTGCCAGTTCTGCACCGGCCTAGCCTCCACCCACAAAGTTCACGATCTCGATCTCGTCCCCGTCGTGCACGACGATCGACTCGTACTTGTCGCGTTTGACGACGGTGAGGTTGTGTTCGACCGCCACCAGGCGGGAATCGATCGTCAGGTCGGCGAGCAGGCTGCTGATGCTGACAGGGCCGACGATCTCGAGCGGTTCACCGTTCACGCGAATGGTCACAGGATACCTCATTGAGCGATTGGAGGCCCAAACGGCGCAGGCAGGCCGAACGGCGCCACGAGACGGTCCAGCGCACCGCGCGCATCGTCGAGAAGATGCGGCGGCAGCGGAACCGCCGCGGCCGGGGTGGCGGGCGGCGTCCGCAAGCAACTCGCGGTAGTCGGCCACCATCGCGTCGATGGAATGCGAGTGGTTCCAATACGTACGCGCGGCCCGGCCCAGCGTCGCGCGGGCCAGAGGGTCGGTTCCGAGGCGCCGCATCGCCAGCCGAAGCGAATGGTCCTCGTCTTCGATGTCGATCGCGACGGCGCAGGGCGTGGACGGGCCCGAGACCTCGCCCGAGACCTCTGACGACGCGCGAGATGCGTTGACATTCGGCCGCCACGAGCGGGGGTCGAGCGTCGGCACGTCCGTCAGGTGCGCGAGATCCACGATGATCGTCGGTTTCCCGGCGGCCAGGCAGCGCAGCCACGGTCCTGACACTTCACGCGCCGTGGGCCACCGCAGGTTCAGGGCGACATCACACGCGGCGATGCTCGCGGTGAACGCCTCGTCGGTTGCGATGTAGCCCGTCAGCGTGACGTGGTCGACGAGACCGTGCCGTTCGATGTCCTCGCGGAGATCGTAGTGTTCGGGAACGGCGCCGGCGAGCAGGAGATGCGCGGTGGGTACGTACGCCCGGGTTGCGGCATACGCGGCAAGCACCTGCGGCAGGCGCTTGTCGGGCGAGAGCCCTCCGTAGCAACCGAAGACGATGGCGTCGGGCGCGATGCCGTATCGGGCGCGCGCGCGGCTTCCGGCGTCGGCGGTCTCTTCGATCGACACCGGCGTGCCGTGTCCCAGCCGGATCGCCGTGATACGGGCGTCCGGGACGTCGGCACGGAGGCGCGCTGCGAGTGCGACGCCGTGGACCGCCACGAGCTTCGACGCGCGAACGACGAGCCGCGTCATTGGCCAGGCGTAGTACAGATGATTGTCGAAGCCCGCGACGGCCAGCTCAGCGACGTCGGCGTTGGCGTCGGGATGATTCCACGCAAACTCTGTGCGGTAGTCCCCGGCTCGGAAGGTGCGCAGCAGGGCCGCCGCGCGCGCGTGATGCAGGTGCGCGTCGTGCAGTACGGTCAGGCCGGGGTACCGGAAGAGGTATGGCCACTGATAGTCGTGGTGCGAAGAGTTGCCCACCTGATAGACGGTGAGATCGTATGGCTGTTGCTGGTGCCGCCACACGAAGTCGTGAGCCGAGCGCGTGCCCGGCGACACGCGTGCGACGGCCTCGTCCACGTAGACGTCGATTTGATGGTCGGCCCCGAGGGCAGCGACGAGGTCGGCGCTGCAGGCCGCGACGCCGGTTGCCACCGGCGGCATCGGGCTGAACCAGGCTAGGCGGCCCATCAGGGCATTGTAAGCCTCGCGGCAGGCGGCTCGCTACTCGCGGCTCGCGGCTGCCGGCTCCACGGTCGGCGTTCGGGCTGCGAGCTGCGGACCGCGGACCGCGAACCGCGAGCCGCGAGCCGCGAGCCGCGAACCGCGAGCCGCGGCTGTGATAGCATTCGGCCGTGGACGCGTCGGAATGGCGACGCGCCTTTTTTTGCGCTGGGCTTGAGAAAACATTCACAAGCCGCCTTTCTTCTGCGGGATCTGACATGCACGGCTGGGTGCCTATCCTCATCATGATCGGCCTCGGGGCCGGGTTCGGGGCGATGAATATCGTCCTCTCGCATCTCATCGGTCCGCACAAGCCGACCGCCGAAAAGCTCGCCCCGTACGAATGCGGCGTGCCGCCGGTCGGTGACGCGCGCGAGCGCCACCCGGTCAAGTTCTACCTGGTTGCGATGATCTTCCTGCTCTTCGACATCGA
This sequence comes from uncultured Acidobacteriota bacterium, assembly GCA_963771395.1. Lineage (GTDB taxonomy): Bacteria > Acidobacteriota > Vicinamibacteria > Vicinamibacterales > 2-12-FULL-66-21 > DATBJJ01. The sequence goes on from CAVYTY010000004.1 coordinate 201,593, forward strand.
GGTCGCGTTCCTGTATCCGTTCGCCATGGCATTGCGGCCCCTGGGCTGGACCGGCTTCGTGCAGCTGCTGGTCTTTTTCGCTATCCTGCTCACTGGTTATGTGTACGTCTGGCGCAAAGGCGTGCTCGATTGGGGCCACGAGCGCGCGTAGTCTGAGCAATTCTTATGAGTGACGACATCGATCTTCCCATCCTCACCACCACGGTCGAGAAAGTCGTGCAGTGGGCGCGGCGTTCGTCGGTGTGGCCGGTGACGTTCGGCCTGGCGTGCTGCGCGATCGAGATGATGGCGATGAGCGCGTCCCGTTACGACATCGCGCGATTTGGCGCCGAGGTCTTCCGCGGATCGCCGCGGCAGTCCGACCTCATGATCGTGGCCGGTCGCCTGTCCCGCAAGATGGCCCCGGTCCTTCGCCGCATCTACGATCAGATGCCCGAGCCCAAGTACGTCATCTCGATGGGGGCGTGCGCGTCGGTCGGTGGCGTCTTCGACAACTACGCGATTGTGCAGGGTGTCGATCAGGTCGTGCCCGTCGACGTCTTCGTGCCAGGGTGTCCGCCCCGCCCCGAAGCGCTCATCTACGGCATCGTCCAGCTCCAGAGGAAAATCGACAAGCAGAGGTCGTTCGTCTAGTCTTCGGTTGCCAGCGGTTCCAAAACTCCATGCAAGCGACGGCCATCATCGAGGTATTGTCAGGCGCGCTCTCGGCGGATGCCACCGAGTTCGAGGTGGTGGAGTCGCGCGACGGCATGCCCACGTTCTACGTGTCGCTGGCGCGCCTGGTCGAGACGTGCCGTGTGCTGCGCGACGCGCCGGAACTGCGGTTCGTGTTCATGGCGGATGTGACCGGGGTCGACTATCATCCGCGGGATCCACGATTCGAGATCGTGTATCTGCTGGCGTGTCCGGGCGTGGCCGGCTACGGCGACACCCCCAAGCGGCTGCGCCTCAAAGTGCGGGTGCCCGAGGGAACGCACGTGCCGTCGGTATCGAGCGTCTGGGAGTCGGCGAACTGGGGCGAGCGCGAGGTGTACGATTTCTTCGGCCTGCACTTCGACGGCCACCCGGACATGCGCCGGATTCTCATGCCCGACGACTGGGAAGGGTTTCCCATGCGCAAGGACTACCCGGTCCAGATCAATCAGCGGGTGAAGACGTACGAGCCGCTGCAGGTCTCGGCGGACCAGTTCGTGGCCAACATCGAGGCGACGCGGCGCTCGGCGCGAGACCCCGAGCGGCCGCGACAGGACTGATGCGACCGATCGATGGTGGTGCCGCCCTGTCGATTGTGTCGCGCACGCTCGACGCGGCGATCGACACCCACACGCGGGTGCGCGGGCTGGATCTGACGGTAGTGGCCACGGCGGCGACCTCGATCGCGACGGCGCTCGAATCGGGAGCGAAGCTGCTCGCGTTCGGGAACGGAGGGAGCGCCGGGGACGCCCAGCATCTCGTCGCCGAGCTCGTCGGCCGGTTTCAACGGGAGCGGACGGGTTTCGCGGCCGTCGCGCTGACGGCCGACACGAGCCTGCTGACGAGCGTGGCGAACGACTACGGCTTCGAGCGCGTGTTCGCACGCCAAGTCGATGCGCTCGGCGCGAAGGGTGACATCGCGTTTGCGATCTCGACGAGCGGCGCCTCGCCCAATGTGACTGCCGCGCTGCGGTCGGCGCGGGCACGCGGGATGCGGACCATCGCGCTGACCGGCCGCGACGGCGGGGAAGCGGGGCGCCTGGCGGACGTCCATATCAACGTGCCGGACGACTGCACCGCGCGCGTGCAGGAGGTCCACATCACGCTGATCCACGCGATCTGCGAGATTGTGGAGATGGTGTGACGAGTGCCGACTGAGCTTCGCACGGAAACGATGACCGTCAACATGGGACCGCAGCATCCCAGCACGCACGGCGTGCTGCGGCTGGTGCTGGAGTTGTCCGGTGAGATTGTCGTCTCCGCCGACACGACCGTCGGCTACCTGCATACCGGCATCGAGAAGACCGCCGAGCAGAAGAAGTGGCAGCAGGTGATTCCGCTCGTCGAGCGGATGGACTACCTCGCGGCCCAGTCCAACAGCCTGGCGTTCTGCCTGGCGGTCGAGCGCCTGCTCGATGTCCGGATGCCAGAGCGCGTGCAGAACATCCGCGTCCTCATCGCCGAGCTCCAGCGGCTGGCCAGCCATCTCGTCTGGCTCGCGACTCACGCGCTCGAGATCGGCGCGATCTCGGTGATGATGTATTGCTTCCGCGAGCGCGAGCAGCTCCTCAACGTCAACGAGATGCTGGCGGGCTTCCGCATGTTCCCGAGCTACCTGCGGATCGGCGGCCTGCGCGAGGATCTCCCGACCGGGTTTCACCAGGCCGTCAAGAAGTGGCTCGACGACTTCCCGAGCAAGCTGAAGGAGTACGAGGATCTGCTCACCAAGAACCAGATCTGGCTGAAGCGCACGCAGAACGTCGGCGTCATCACCAGAGACGACGCGATGACGTATGGGCTGGCGGGCCCGATGGCGCGGGCGACCGGCGTGCCGTACGACGTCCGCAAGGCGTTCCCCTATCTCGGCTACGAGACCTACGATTTCGAGGTGCCGATCGAGACGGCCGGCGACGTGTACGCGCGGTACCTGGTTCGGATTGCGGAGATGCGGGAGAGCACGAAGATCGCGCAGCAGGCGCTCGCGCGCATCACCCCGCGCGGCGTGTTCGACATCCAGGACTACAAGATCGTCCCGCCGCCCAAGGACAAGGTCTACAGCGAGATGGAAGCGCTGATTCAGCACTTCCTGATCTACTCGCAGGGGTTCAACGTGCCGGCCGGCGAGGCCTACGTGCCGGTCGAGGGGCCCCGTGGCGAGCACGGGTTCAGCATCGTGTCGGACGGCACCAACCGGCCGTATCGCATCAAGCTGCGCGCGCCCTCGTTCTACGCGTGCCAGGGGCTGCCGAAGATGCTGGTCGGCGGCATGATCGCCGATGTCATCGCCGTCATCGGCTCGACCGACGTGGTCATGGGAGACGTGGATCGATGAGCTTCCATCCGTTGATGGCCTACGACCAGCGCTTCCAGAAGTCGGAGCGCAAGCTGTTCGAAGAGGGTCCGCCGTTCACCTTCACGCCGGAGCGCCGCGCCGCCCTCGACGACATGCTGACGAAGTATCCGGCGGACCAGAAACGCTCGGCGATCCTGGGGGCGCTGTACCTCGTCCAGGAGCAGCAGGGCTATCTGACCGCGAACGGCATGCGACACGTCGCGGGAATTCTGGACATGACGCCGGCCGAGGTCGAGGACGTCGCAACCTACTATGTGATGTTCTACAGGGCGCCCGTCGGCAAGTTCGTGCTCCAGGTGTGCCGGACGCTCTCGTGCGCGCTGATGGGCGCCGAGCGCGTGACCGAAGCGCTGAGCGAAAAGCTCGGGTTGAAGGTCGGCGAGACCGACGCGTCGGGCCTCTTCACGCTGGGCGAGTTCGAGTGCCTCGGCGCCTGCGACCGTGCGCCCATCGTGATGGTGAACAACGAGCACTGGCACGAGAAGGTGAAGCCCGAGGATGCGGGAAAGCTGGTGGACGAGATCCGGGCCAAGGGTGAAAAGGCGTGCAGTGGGTGTCATCTCGAGGTGGAACGATGACACGGCTTTCGCACGATGGTCACAACTGTCCTCGCGGCTGGCTGCTCGCAGCTGGCAGTTGGCTCGTCGCCCGACCGAGCAACAGCCAGCCGCGAGCAGCCAGCCGCGAGCGCGGTCGTGGCCATTGTGACGACGCTCGTGACCACGAATGCTCCGTGACTGTATAGAACGATGGATCCCATTCTCACCAAATACGTCCGCGAGCCGAACAGCTACACGCTCGAGTTCTCGCTGAAGCACCAGGCGTACGAAGGGCTCCGCAAGGCGCTCGGGATGACGCCGGCCGAGGTGATCGATCTCGTGAAGGCGTCCGGCCTCCGCGGCCGTGGCGGCGCGGGCTTTCCGACGGGCCTCAAGTGGCAGTTCGTCCTCAAGGACACGCCGCTGCCGAAGTACATCTGCTGCAACGCCGACGAGAGCGAGCCCGGGACGTTCAAGGATCACCTCTTGATGGAGCGCAATCCCCACTCGATGTTCGAGGGATGCCTCATCGGGTGCTGGGCCATCGGGGCGAAGGTCGCCTACATCTATATCCGCGGCGAGTTCTACCACGTGCAGCGTCTACTCGAAGCGGAGCTGGCGAAGGCGTACGCCGAAGGGTACGTCGGCAAGAACATCATGGGCACGGGGTTCGATTGCGACATCGTGCTCCATCGGGGCGCCGGCGCCTACGAAGCCGGCGAGGAAACGGCGCTCATCGAGTCGCTCGAAGGCAAGCGCGCGCAGCCCCGCATCAAGCCTCCGTTCCCGGCGGTCTCCGGACTCTACAATTGTCCGAGCGCGGTCAACAACGTCGAGACGCTCTGCAACCTGCCGCCGATCCTCATCAACGGCGCGGAGTGGTTCCAGGCGATTGGGCCCGAGAAGAATGGCGGGCCGAAGCTGTTCTGCGTCAGCGGCCACGTGAAGAAGCCGGGCGTCTTCGAAGCGTCGATGAAGACGACGCTGCGCGAGCTGATTTACGACTATGCCGGCGGGCCGTTCGACGGACGGAAGATCAAGGCGGTCATTCCCGGCGGGTCCTCGGTGCCGATTCTCCTCGACGACCAGCTGAACATCCCGGCGAGCTTCGACGATGTGGCGAAGGCCGGGTCGATGCTCGGCTCGGCGGGCATCATCGTGATGGACGACACGACGTGCATGGTGTGGGCGGCGAAGAACCTCCTGCACTTCTACATGCACGAATCCTGCGGCAAGTGCACGCCCTGCCGCGAGGGCGGCGACTGGCTCCACAAGATCCTGACGCGCATCGAGAACGGCGAAGGCGAGATGCGCGACATCGACCTGCTCGTGACCATTGGGAACAACATCGTGGGCAAGACGCTCTGCGCATTCGGTGATGCCGCCGCGACGCCTGCGCTGACGACGGTGAAGTTCTTCCGCGCCGAGTTCGAGGCCCACGTGCGCGAAGGGCGCTGCACCGTGCCCTCGGCATGGCGAGCGGCGAAAGCGCCGGTGGGAGCGCACTGATGAGTTGGCTGCCGCCGGCGCCGATCCTCGCGCATCTCGGGCTCATTTTCGTCATCTTCCAGATGCTGGTCCTCTCGGCCGCGTTCATGGTCTGGATGGAGCGGAAGGTCTGCGCGTACATCCAGGACCGGGTCGGGCCCAACCGCGTCGGCTACGCCGGCTGGCTGCAGCCCTTTGCTGACGTGATCAAGCTGCTGACCAAAGAGGAGCTGCGCCCCAAGGCGGCCGACGCGCTGCTCTTCGCGATCGCCCCGGTGATTTCCGCGGCGGCGGCGTTCGCGGCGTTCTCGGTCGTGCCGTTCGGCACCTCCACCACGCTCTTCGGTCTGCTCGACGAACCGATGCCGCTGCAGGTGACCGACGTCAACGTCGCCGTGCTGGTGATCTTCGCCATCGCGTCGATGGGGGTTTACGGCATCGTGCTCGCCGGCTGGAGCTCGAACAGCAAGTATTCGCTGCTCGGCGGACTTCGCTCCGCGGCGCAGATGATCAGCTACGAACTGTCCTACGGCCTGGCGCTGGCGGCGATCATCATGCTCTCCGGGTCGCTGTCGCTGCGTGAGACGGTGTTGGCGCAGTCCGGCTACTGGTGGGGGTTCATCCCGAAGTGGTACCTCTTCCTGCAGCCGCTCGGGTTCGTGATCTACATGGTCGCCGGCGTGGCCGAAACCAACCGCGCGCCGTTCGATTTTCCGGAAGCCGAGCAGGAGCTCGTGGCCGGGTACCACACCGAGTACAGCTCGATGAGCTTTGCCATGTTCTTCCTGGCCGAGTACGTGAACATGGTGACCGTCTCGGCGGTGGCCACCAGCCTCTATCTGGGCGGCTGGCTCGGGCCCCTGCTGCCCGACTGGCTGGCGTGGATCTGGTTTCTCGTCAAGGTGTTCCTCCTGCTCTTCTTCTATGTCTGGATGCGGTGGACGCTGCCGCGCTACCGCTACGACCAGCTGATGGAGTTCGGCTGGAAGTGGCTGCTGCCGGCGGCGGTACTGAATCTCCTCGCCACAGCGGCACTCGTGCTGTGGGTTGGATGAACATGCACACTTTCGCTTTTTACATGTTCGCCGCCATCGCCGTGCTCGCGTCGCTGCTCGTCGTCTCGCAGCGCAACCCGATGCACAGCGTGATGCTGCTCATCACGTCGTTCGGCGCGCTGGCGGGGCTCTACGTGCTCCTCGATGCGCCGTTCACCGCCGTGACCCAGATCATCATCTACGCCGGCGCCATCATGGTCCTCTTCCTCTTCGTGGTCATGCTGCTCAACGTGCCGCGCGAGGAGGCTCTGCCGAGCGCCATCGCGGGAATCCTCGGTCCCTCCGGCATGCGCATGGGCGCGGTGCTGTCGGTCCTGCTCGGGGCCGAGATGATCTGGGCGATCTCGCGCATCACGTATGGCGGACAGGGCAGTCTCCTGCAGGGCGATTTCAGGCCCGAGTACGCCGAGCCGACGAGCTCGGTGGCGAACATCGGCCGGGCGCTCTTCACCCAGCACGCCTTCGCGTTCGAAGTCACCTCGGTGCTCATCCTCGTCGCGATGGTCGGGGCCGTCGTCCTTGCGCGGAAGGAGCGCTGAGTCATGGTGACGTTGAGCCACTACCTGCTCCTGTCCGGCATCCTCTTCGCGATTGGCACGGCGGGTGTGTTCCTGCGCCGCAACCTGATCACGATTCTCCTGTCGATCGAGATCATGCTCAACGCCGTGAATCTGACGTTCGTGGCGGTAGGACGCTCACTCGGAACCGTCGACGGTCAGATCATCACGTTCTTCGTGATGACCGTCGCGGCGGCCGAGGCTGCAGTCGGGCTGGCGATCGTCATCTCGCTCTTCCGCCACCGCGAGACACTCAGCCCCGACGCGTTTACGTCGCTCAAGTGGTGACATGCTGCTCCTGATTCCGCTTCTGCCCTTCCTGGGCTTCGTCGTGAATGCCTGTGTCGGGCGCAGGCTGCCGAAGTCTCTCTCCGGCGGCATCGCGTGCGCGGCGATGATCGCGGCGTTCCTGGTCTCGGTCGCGGCGGCCTGGCCGCTTCTCGCTCACGGCGGTGCCGCGGTTGACCAGCTCGTCTTCAACTGGCTCCCATCCGGCACGCTCCAGGTGCCTTTCGAGCTGCGTCTCGACCAGTTGTCGACGGTGATGATCCTCGTCATCACCGGCATCGGGTCGCTCATCCACGTCTACTCGACCGGCTACATGCACGAGGAGACCGACGGCGAGTACGCGCGGTACTTCTCGTATCTGAACCTGTTCGCATCGTTCATGCTCGTGCTCGTGCTCGGAGCGAACTTCCCGGTGATGTTCGTCGGGTGGGAGGGCGTCGGGCTCTGCTCGTACCTGCTCATCGGCTTCTACCACACGAAGCACTCGGCGTCGGACGCCGGCAAGAAGGCCTTCGTCGTCAACCGCATCGGCGACTTCGGGTTCATCCTCGGGATGCTCCTGATTTTCGTGACCTTTGGCACCCTGGACTTCCAGGCCGTGGCGGGCGCCGCCTCGCTGCGTGCACCCGAGACCGTCATGGGCGTGATGACGCTCGCCACGCTGCTGCTCTTCGTCGGTGCCACCGGCAAGTCGGCGCAGCTGCCGCTGCACGTGTGGCTGCCCGACGCGATGGAAGGACCGACGCCGGTGTCGGCGCTCATCCACGCGGCCACGATGGTGACAGCCGGCGTCTACATGATCGGAAGGAACGCCGTCCTCTTCTCGCACGCGCCGATCACCCTCGAAGTCGTCGCCGGTGTGGGAGTCGCCACGGCGCTGATGGCGGGAACGATCGGCCTCGTCCAGAACGACATCAAGCGCGTGCTCGCCTACTCGACGGTCTCGCAGCTCGGCTACATGTTCCTCGCGATGGGCGTCGGGGCCTATGCCGCCGGCGTCTTCCATCTCTACACGCACGCGTTTTTCAAGGCGCTGCTGTTCCTCGGATCCGGCGCGGTCATCCACGCGCTGGCGGGTGAACAGGACCTGCGCAACATGGGCGGCCTGAAGAAGTACCTGCCGGTCACCTACTGGACGTTCCTCGTCGGCGCCATGGCGATCGCCGGTGTGCCGCTCCTCTCAGGCTTTTTCTCGAAGGACGAAATCCTGTTCCGCGCCTTCGTCGGCACCGGGCACGCCCCCGGCAGCGTGCTCCTCTGGGCCGTCGGGGCGGTGACCTCGCTCCTGACGGCCATCTACATGTTCCGCCTCGTGTTCCTGACGTTCCATGGAGAGCGACGTGCCGGAGCGGTGTCGCATGGCGCACATGCCGGACACGCCCACGACGATGCCAATGCCGCGGGCGGTCACGGCGCCGGACACGGCCACGGCGCGCCGCACGAGGCGCCACCCTCGATGGCCGTGCCGCTCATCGTGCTCGCCATCGGATCGGTTGTGGCCGGTTACGTGGGCATTCCACACGCGCTCGGAGGCCACAATCTCATCGAAGGGTTCCTCGAGCCCTCCTTCGAGGTGCACCAGACGGTGGCGCCCGGTGAGACGCCGGCTGTGCCAGTCACCGAAGCTGGCGCGGCGCCACTCGCCGCTGAGGGCGAGGCGGATCACGCGGCCGGAGACCTCCGCACCGAGCAGATGCTGATGGCCATTTCGACCGGCATCGCCGTCGCCGGCATCGGCATCGCGATGTTCTTCTGGCTCCGGCGGCCCGCGGCCGCGGCGGCGCTCGAGCGCCAGTTCAGCGGCGTCCACCGCCTGCTCCTGAACAAGTACTACCTCGACGAGATCTACAACGCGGTCATCGTCCAGCCGATCAAGCAGGTGTCGACCGGCGCGTTGTGGAAGGGCGTGGACGCGGGGCTGATCGATGGCTCTGTCAACGGCGTGGGCGCCGGCGTGCAGACCTTCAGTACGACGCTGCGCCGCCTGCAGACGGGGTCGATCCGGACATACGCCGCGTCTCTCTTTTACGGCGCGGTGATGATTCTGGGATGGTACCTGTGGCAGTGAGGTCGGCCGCCGCCGGGCGCCTGCCAGGCCGCATGGAGTCGATTGGCACCGTGTTCGGTTTGCGACTACAGACATGCTCTCGTTAATCGTCTTTCTTCCTCTCGCGGGCGCGATCGTTGCGCTGCTGGCCGGCGGGCGCGGCGACCGGCCGGAGCGCGAGCCGCTGGTGCGCAACATCGCCCTGGCGACGTCGCTCCTGACCTTTGCCGCGACACTCGTCCTCTGGTGGCGGTTCGATCCCACCAGCGCCGAGTACCAGTTCGTCGAGACGCACGCCTGGATTCCGAGGTTCGGGATTCAGTACCTCATCGGCGTCGACGGCATCAGCCTGTTCCTGCTGGTGCTGACCGGCTTCCTCACGCCGCTGGCGCTCGTCTCGTCGTGGGAATCGGTGCACAAGAGCGTCAAGCTGTTCTCGTTCTTCGTGCTCGTCCTCGAGACGGCCATGCTCGGCGTCTTCGTGTCGATCGACTTGTTCCTCTTCTACATCTTCTGGGACGCGATGCTCATCCCGATGTACTTCCTCATCGGGATCTGGGGATACGAGCGCCGCATCTACGCCGCCATCAAGTTCATGCTCTACACGATGGCGGGTAGCGTCCTCATGCTCATCGCCATCATCGGGCTCTCATGGGTGCACGCCGAGACCAGCGTGTCGAGGCAGCCCAGCTTCAACCTGCTCGACCTCTATGGCATGACGCTGTCGCCGCAGATGGAGAGCTGGTTCTTCCTGGCCTTCACGCTGGCCTTCGCCATCAAGGTGCCGCTCTTTCCGTTCCACACCTGGCTGCCGGACGCGCACGTCGAGGCGCCGACGGCCGGGTCGGTCATCCTCGCCGGCGTCCTCCTCAAGATGGGCACGTACGGGCTGCTGCGGTTCGCGTTTCCGCTCTTTCCCGGAACGGCGCTGGCCATGGCGCCGATCATCGCCATCCTCGCCGTCATCGGCATCATTTATGGCGCCCTCGTCGCCATGGTGCAACCCGACATGAAGAAACTGGTGGCGTATTCGAGCGTCAGCCACCTCGGCTTCGTCGTGCTCGGTCTCTGCACGATGAATCTGCAGGGCGTGCAGGGCTCGCTCTACCAGATGCTCAACCACGGCGTGAGCACGGGTGGGCTCTTCATGATCGTCGGCATGCTCTCCGACCGCCGGCACACGCGGCTCATCTCGGAGTTCGGCGGCCTCAAGGGCGTCATGCCCCGTCTCGTCGCCGCGTTTCTGATCATCACGCTGTCGTCGATTGCGCTGCCGGGGCTCAACGGGTTCGTCGGGGAGTTCCTGATCCTCGTCGGCGCGTTCCGTTGGAGCCCGATTCTGGCGGCGCTGGCCGCTACCGGCGTCATCCTCTCGGCGGTCTACATGCTGTGGATGTTCCAGCGCGTCAACTACGGCCCGGTCACCAACGAGAAGAACCGGACGCTGCCGGACCTGTCGCCGCGCGAATGGGCGCTCGTCGTCCCGACGATCGCCATGGCGATTCTGATGGGCATCCTGCCCGGCATCTTCCTGCGGCCGATGGAGCCGGCGGTCAACAAACTGATCGAACGGGTCACCGCCAGCCAGCCGGCACGGGTGCGGCTCGACAATCCCCGAACCGTGAACCCCGAACCGCGAACCCGGAACGACGAACCGCGCGCCGCGCGCCGCGAACTGCTACCCGCGCGCCGCGAACCGCGAACCGCGAGCCGCGAACCGTGACCATGAGCGACTACACCGCCATCATCCCGATCGTCATCGTCGTTTTGTCGGGTTGCGCCGCGATGCTCGCGGAGGCCTTCCGTCAGCCCGGCGAGCGCATGCCGATCGCCGGATTCGGGTTGATCGGCCTCGCCGGCGCGGCGCTCGCGACCGTCTTCCTCTGGGACAGCGACGCGCAGAGCTTCGGCGTCGTCCGCTCCGACAACTTCGCGCTCTTCATCAACCTCGTGCTCTGCGTCGTCGGCGTCCTGACGATGCTGTTCTCCGACGAGATCGTGGAGCGGGAGCAGTTGCCCCCCGGCGAGTACTACGCGCTGACACTCTTTGCGATCAGCGGCATGATGTTGATGGCCGCGGCGACCGACCTGCTCGTCATCTTCCTCGCCCTCGAGGTGCTCTCGCTCTCGGTGTACGTGCTCACGGGAATCCGGCGTTCCAGCGCCGCGGGCGCCGAAGCGGCGTTCAAGTACTTCCTGCTCGGCGCCTTTTCGAGCGCGTTCTTTCTCTACGGCATCGCCTTTGCCTTTGCGCTGTCCGGCTCGACGCGGCTCGACGAGCTGGGCACCGCCCTGTCGTCTCAGGGTGTCGGGCCGCCGTCGACCATGGCCTTGTTGGCGGTGGGCCTGCTCGTTATTGGATTCGCCTTCAAGATCTCCGCGGTGCCGTTCCACATGTGGACGCCGGACGCGTACGAGGGCGCGCCGACGATCGTGACCGCGTTCATGTCGACGGGCGTGAAAGCGGCGGCGTTCGCCGCCTTCGTCCGCGTGTTCCTGTCGCCTCTCGAGCCTCTGAAGGATCAGTGGATTCCGGTGCTGGTCGTCATCGCGGCCGCGACGATGATTCTCGGGACGGTCGTCGGTGTCGTGCAGAGCAACATCAAGCGGATGCTGGCCTACTCCAGCATCGCGCACGCCGGATACCTGCTCCTCGGGTTGATCGCGACGACCGACACCGGGAAGGCCGCGGTGCTGTTCTATCTTCTGGCCTATGCCGTATCGAACCTTGGCGCGCTCGGGATCGTGGCGCTGCTCGGCACGGCCCAGCACGGGCACGACGAGCTGAGAGATTTCGCTGGACTGTCGCAGGCGCGCCCGGGGCTCGCCGCCCTGATGACGGTGTTCCTGCTCTCGCTCGGAGGCTTTCCGCCAATGGCCGGCTTCATCGGCAAGTGGTACATCTTCAGCGCGGCCGTCGAGCGCGGTCACTACTGGCTGGCCATCATCGGCGTGCTGTCGAGCGTCGTCTCCGTCTTCTTCTACCTGCGCATCGTCGTCATGATGTACATGACTACAGGCAGCGACGTCGTTCGTCCGCGCGTGTCGTTCCCCGCGGCCGCCGGGCTCGCGCTGGCCAGCCTGGCGGTGATCTACCTCGGGCTCCTGCCGACGAAGATCCTCGACCTCGCGATGGACTCGATCTCGACGATCTTCTGAACCACCTGAACCTCTTGAACCTTCTGAACCAGCCCTGACGGCGAGGCTCCCGTGTGGGCGAGCCTCGCCGTCAGTCTGCCTGCCTAGCGCGTTTTGGCGTGGGCGGCATGGACCGGGATGGCTTCGGCGCCGATCGACGACGAGGCATCCCAGATCTCCTGGAGCACGTAGGTGTCGCCCCGCTTGGTAAAGATCACTTCATCCTGCCGCGGTTCGACCTTCGGAATGTCCTTCTCGGTCAGCAGGAACACCGATGTGTGACCGTTGGTGATCTCCATCAGCGAATGATCGCTTTCGAGTGGCGTGACGGTATAGGCGCCGGCCGGCATGGACCTGTTGCCGACCATGAACGGAAAGCTCGTCGTGAACTTCATCGTGCTCACGAGTTGCGCGTTGGCCGCTCCGGCGCTGGCCAGGACCAGGCCGGATGCGATGAGTGCACTGCGGAAGCAGGTCTTCATGTCCATGGCTGACCTCCTTGATCAACCTTTGGTTGAGGTTTTCGCCGCCGAGGACGACACCCGGATCGACTCGACGGTCTTCTCACCCGCCGATTCCTTGTAGCGGACCGTGGCCTTGTGCCCGGCCAGCCTGCCCAGATCAGCGACCGTGATCGTGTGCGACGACTCCTGCAGCCGGGCCGCCGGACCAACCGTGAAATGCTGATCGCCCTTCGACGTCGAGAGCGTCAATGCCTGCCCGGTTGCGTCGAACTGCATGATCTTCCCGGTGGCGACGAGCGTCGTCGCCGTGGGGGCCTTGGCGGGCTTCGCCGGCTTGGTCGACGCGGCGTTGACGGGCTGCGCCGGAAGCTTGCTGTCGGGTCGAGGCGAGACGGTGACTTGGTTTGGGCCGCGAGGGCCGAGCCGGCGAGCGACAGAGCAGCGATCGCGAGCGCGAGGGGACGGATGACTCTTTGCATGTGACCTCCTGAACGTGATGAGTTTGAACCTGCCAGGCGTATCATCAATGAGCGTGCCGCGGGTGTGGCCGACGGTGATGCCTGGGCAAACCCCGTGGCGCGTGCGACTTACATGACCAGAGCCCGATTCGGCCGAACGCGGCAACGCCGCACGGCCGCCACAGCGCGGCGAAATTGATCTTCCCGCTGTCCTTGCGCGCCCGTCTCGCTGATCTCCTGTTTTCTTGCGACGCGCGGGCCAACCGCCATCTCACGGAAAGAGCGTCGCGGCCGCTCGAGCGACCAGATCGCGCAGCGGCTCGTCGTCTTCTGGCGCAACCGTCCGCAGATCGAGCACGACTCGGTCGTCGTCGATCCGGGCGATGACTGGTGGACATCCCGCGCGGAGGGCCGCCTCGAGCCGGGCCGCTGGCATTGTCAGCGCCACCAGCCTGGTGGGCAGCTGTGACCCGGCCGCGCTGCCCCCGCCGATCGTCGAGAAGCCGCCGACGACCTCCGCCTGCAGGCCGGCGGCCGAGAGTCCGGTTACGAGCGCGTCAGCGCGTCGTCCGAGATCCTCGACCGGTGTCGCGATCATCCGCGCGACCGGCACCGTCTGCTGCGCCCGGCCCGCCGCGTACTCCTCGAGCGTCGCTTCGAGGGCGGCGTACGTCATCTTGTCCGCCCTGAGCGCACGCATCAGCGGGTGCTGACGGACGCGGGCCACGGCATCGGTCGCGCCGGCGATGATTCCCGATTGCGGGCCCCCAAGGAGCTTGTCGCCGCTGAACATCACGATCGTCACGCCCGCTGCCACGCTGTCGGCGACGCAGGGTTCGTCGCGGAGGGCCGCGACACCGCTGGGGACGCCGAGGAACCCGCTCCCCAGGTCCTCGACGACCGGGATGTTGAACCGGCGTCCAAGGGCGACGAGATCGTCGACGCGGGGTCGTTCGGCAAAACCTTCGATCGTGAAGTTCGAGGGGTGCACGCGCAGGATGAGCGCGGTCCGATCGGAGATGGCCGCCGCATAATCTGACACGCGCGTGCGGTTGGTCGTGCCGACTTCGCGCAGTGCGGCCCCGGATTGGGCCATGACGTCCGGCACGCGGAAGCCGCCGCCGATCTCGACGAGCTCGCCGCGCGAGATGACGACTTCACGTCCGGCTGCCAATGCGGCCAGCGAGACGAGGGTCGCGGCGGCAGTGTTGTTCACGATGACCGCCGCTTCCGCACCCGTGAGCCGGCACAGGAGGCGTTCGGCGTGTGTATCGCGCCGCCCCCTGGCGCCCTTGGCGACGTCGTACTCGAGATTGGTATAGCCCGTGGCGAGCGCGGCGACGCGTGACGTGGCGGTCGAGGCGATCGGCGCCCGGCCGAGATTGGTGTGGATGATCACGCCCGTCGCGTTGATGACCGTGATGAGCGAGGGGGCGTATGCCGCATCGAGGCGTGCCCTTACGCCGCGCTCGATGACGGCCAGGACATCGTCCGCCGTCGCGGCGGCCGCTTCGCGGGCGTCGGCGCGGGCCAGCCGCTCGCGCAAGGCTGCTGCTTCGGCGCGAAGCGCGTCGATCACCGCCGCCCTGCCGTAGGCGGCCTCCAGAGGGCGCATCGCCTCGCTTTGGCGAAGTTGCTCGATCGACGGGATGATTCGGCCTCGAGACACGGCATTGATTGAATCACAAACTCCACATGCCACGTGAAACGGGTAGCCTTGCTAGAATAGAGCCGCGGATGGGGACGAGAAACCCGGAAAGCCGTTCTGATTGCTGGTGTAACGCTCATGAAGCCTGTTGATTCCCGCGCGCCGGTTCATCCTGCGGTGGAGGTGCCGGACTATCGTCCGGTGGAGCGGTTCTGGCCGTATCTCGATCTGCCGGAGCAGCCGACCGACGAGGAGCTGGCGAACCTGGATCCCGAGCTGTCCGAGGCACTCTTCGGCACGCCGCGCCGGCCGTTCTCCGTCTCACTGGAGTTCCCCGCGTTCGAGGGGCCGGACTATCACCGCGCGCTTGAACTGGCACGCGCAGCCGCCGAGTATCGAGAGCTGGGCAGCGGCGCCACGCTCCGGCATCGCGCCCGGTTCTATCCGCCTGACGCCCTGCGGTTGCGCACGCTCTTCGAAGTCGTCGGGCGCCTGGACGCCTGCGCCGTGCTCGTCGACGACCGGCCGGTGCCGTACGCGCGAGAGTTGTGGCTGCCGCTGATGTGGTTTCTGATCTCCTGACGTCCGGGTCGATCGTTCATGGCCGAACAGACAGACGTCCAGCGCGACCTTCATTCCCTCGCCGTCGATCTCAAACGCCTCGAGGGTGAGTACAACATGTTCTTCTCGGGCCGCCTGCCGCGTCCCCCGATTGAAACGCGCGGACGGGTCCAGGCCGTCATCAAGCGCTACGATCGTGGCCACCACATGAGCACCGGCGACCGGTTCCGCTTCGAAATGCTGCAGTCCCGCTTCCAGTCGCTGGTGGAGCTCTGGGACCGCGGACTCCGATCGCGCGAAGAGGGCCGTCCGGGGCCCTTCGCCCAGCCGCTGGCCAAGGCAACGGCGAAGGCCGCGGCGCCGGCCGGCGGGAAGGTCCTCAGCGTCACCGCCTTCACCGATCCCGTGCACGAGATCGACAAGCTGCACTCCCTCTACGATTCGCTCATGGACGCACGACGTCAGTACGGCGAGGAGGTCGTGCCGTTCCACAAGTTCGCCGCGCTCGTGAAGAATCAGGTCACGAAGCTGCGCGACGAGGGGAACGCGGAAGTCGCCTTTCGGGTGGCGGTGAAGGATGGGAAGGTCGCCTTCACGGTGCGGCCGATGCGGGAAATGAAGGCTGTGAAAGAGTCGAAGGAGTGATGCGGCGTGAACTGGAGACCGGAACGCCTGGCGGCGTTCCGGTCTCGTGCCGGGATTTAGCTGGGCTTCGTGACGTTGCCCGCCTGCTGGCCTTTGGGGCCATCGACGATCTCGAATTCGACCGCCTGACCTTCCTCGAGCGTCCGGAAACCATTGCCTTGGACTGCCGAGAAGTGGACGAATACGTCCGCCCCGCCGTCACGTTCAATGAAACCGTAACCCTTGGCGTTGTTGAACCACTTGACCTTGCCTGTGATACGCATCGTACTTTTCTTCCTTGCGAAGCCGCGGCGCATGGCGCCGCATGAACCCGTCCGCGGCGCCGCGTTCAGGCAACGGCCGTGGACACAAAAAAAGACCGCGAGTGTGCGGCCTCGACTTACGATAGCTGGCCTCCCAGCCACGGGTCATACTAGGGGCTTCCCAGGTAAATGTCAAGTAAATCGACTCATATGCGTGCAATTCTGAGTGTCTCGGACAAAACCGGACTGGTGGATCTCGGGCGGGGGCTGGCCGCCCTCGGGGTCGAGCTCGTCTCGACTGGCGGTACCGCCACGGCCCTCGCGGCGGCCGGGCTTCCGGTTGTCGCCGTCTCGGACGTGACCGGGTTTCCCGAGATGATGGACGGCAGAGTGAAGACCCTGCACCCGGCCATCCACGCCGGCATCCTGGCGCGGCGCACGCGGCCCGACGACCTCGAGGCCATGGCGCGCCACGGCATAACGCCCGTCGACCTCGTGGTCGTGAATCTCTATCCCTTTGCCAAGGCCGCGGAGAACCCCGCAACGTCCTTCGACGCCCTCGTCGAAGAGATTGACATCGGCGGTCCGAGCCTGGTCCGAGCCGCGGCGAAGAACTTCCGCGACGTCCTGGTCGTCGTCGATCCTGCCGACTACCCGCAGGTGGTTGGCCAGCTTGCGCGGCCCGGTGGACCCGAGCTCGAGTTTCGATTCCGCCTGATGAAGAAGGCGTTCGAGTACACGGGGATCTACGACTCGATGATCGCCTTCACGCTCAAGGCGGTGGAGTGTGCGGGGGGCGCCCTGCATCGGCGTGAACTGCCGGCGCGTCACCCGGCGCCGAAGGACCTGCGCTACGGGGAGAACCCGCATCAGAAGGCGTCCTGGATTCCGAATCAGGCGCCGTTCCTGCCGCCCTGGGAGGTGCACCAGGGGAAGGAACTGTCGTACACGAACCTTCTCGATCTCGACGCCGCCTTGCGGATCGCGCTGGAGTTTTCCGAGCCGGTCGGCGTCGTCATCAAGCACACGAACCCATGCGGCGTGGCCCTGGGCGCGACGATCGCCGAAGCCTACGTGCGGGCGCGCGAAGCCGATCCGCTCTCCGCCTTTGGCGGGATCGTCGGGCTGAACCGGACGCTGGACGCCGAGACCGCGCGTGCGCTGACGGCCACGTTCATCGAGGCCGTCATTGCCCCGGCCATCGCGGATGAGGCGAGGCCGATCCTGGCCACGAAAGCCAACCTTCGCGTGGCGACCGCCGATTTCGCCACGCTCGGTGCGCTCGAGAACGATCTGGCGAGGGAAGCCCGGTCTTTTCTCGGCGGGATGTTGATGCAGGATCGCGACGTCGTGTCCGAAGCGCGCGCGCCGTGGCCCCAGGCGGCAGAACCCGGGTTTCCGAAGGTCGTGACCAGCCGCGCGCCGACAGCACAAGAGTGGATTGCCTTGCGGTTTGCCTGGAGAGTCTGCGGTCACGTGAAGTCGAACGCGGTGATCTTCACGACCGCTGACCGCACGCTGGCCGTCGGCGCGGGGCAGATGAGCCGCGTCGACGCCGTGAGGGTCGCGGTGACGAAGGCCGGCACGCTCGCGAACTCCGTCGCCGCCTCAGACGCGTTCTTCCCGTTCAGGGACGGACTGGACGCCGTCGCCGATGCGGGCGCGACCGCCGTCGTGCAGCCGGGCGGATCCGTCCGGGACGCCGAAGTGATCGCCGCCGCGGACGAAAGGGGACTGGCGATGGTGTTCACGGGCCGCAGACACTTTAGGCACTGACGCTGAAAGTCTGAAGTCTGACGTGTGAAGTCTGAAGTATGAAAGTTTGAAGTGAGAAGCTAGAAGTTGAAGTTGGAAGTGCGAAGTTGGAAGTGCGAAGTTTGAAGTGCGAAGTTGGAAGTGCGAAGTTGGAAGTTGAAATGCGAAGTGTGAAGCAGGTCTGAAGCGCTAGGCCTGAAGCGCGAAGTTGTGGCGTGTGAATCGTCGGCCCTGGCCGGCTTCAGATTCGGCTCCCCGCTTCCGGCTGCGGGCTCCCGGCTTCGCGCTTCGGACTTCGGACTTTGGACTTCAGACTTCAGACCTCTAACTTCTGACTTCTGACTTCTGACTTCTTAACTTCTAACTTCTAACTTCTAAAACTTCATAAACTTGTAACTTCTAAACTTCCATTTCCAGCTTCGCACTTCAAACTTCCAATACTTCAGACTTCACACGTCAGACTTCAGACTTTCATAATCGCACCGCGATGCCCCGACGCCACGCCCTATCAATACTGCTGTTCCTGGCCATCTGCCCCTATTTCATCGACCTGGGCGGTTCGTCCATCTGGGACGCCAACGAGGCGTTCTACGTGGAAACTCCGCGCGAGATGATGGAGCGCGGCGACTACGTCAACCCCATGTTCAACTACGAGCCGCGGGTGAACAAACCCGTCCTGAGCTACTGGATCGTCGCCGGCTTCTATCATCTGTTCGGCGTGTCGGTTGGGGTCGAGCGCATCCCGATCGCGCTCGGGGGAATCGTGTTGATCGTGACGGCGTTCTTCCTGGCGCGCGCGGCCTCGCCCGCTGGACAATCGACTGTCGCCGCCGCGTGGGCGGCGCTCGGGCTCGCGGTGTCGCCGCGGCTGCTGATGTTCGCGCGCCGCATCTTCATCGACATCTACATCTCGATGTTCATGGCGCTGACGCTGCTGTTCTTCGCTCTGGCGGAGCGGTATCCCGCCCGGCGCCGGCTGTTGCTGGTTCTGATGTACGGATGCGTCGGGCTGGGCGTCCTGACGAAGGGACCGATCGCGGCACTCCTGCCGGGCCTCGTTCTGGCCGTCTATCTCGCCGCCCACCGCGAGCTCGGCCGAACCCGGGAGATGCTCGTGCCGCTCGGCCTGGTGATCGTCCTGGCCATCGTCCTCCCGTGGTACGTGGCCCTCTACAGTCAGTGGGGGTGGGCGCCCATCAAGTCTTTCGTCTTCGGGGAGAATCTCGCGCGCTATGTGGACGGGGTCGGCGTGAACGCCGATCGCCCGGTGTGGTGGTACGTGCCGGTCGTGTTCAGCGACTCGTTCCCGTGGTCGCTCCTGCTTTTTCCGGCGGCCGCGTTGTGGCTTCGCGAGCGCCGGCGGGCGGGCGCCTCCCGCGATGTCGCGCATCGAATCCAGACGTTGCTCTGGATCTGGATTGTCGTCATCGTCGGCTTTTTCTCGCTCTCGGCCGGCAAGCAGGATTTGTACATCTACCCGATTGTCCCGGCCATCGTCGCGCTCGCCGGCGTTGTCATCGCGCGATCGCTCGAACCGGAGGCGTCGGACGCACCGCGGATCGGAATCGTCACGGCGGTTATCGGGGCGCTGTTGATGGTGTCGGGGGCGGGATTCCTGGTCCTGTTCAACAGCGCGCTTGCCGTCTACGTGCTGGCCGGCTCAGTGCTCGTGGGGGTTGCGGCCATCACCGGCGGGGCAGTGGCGATGCTGCTGGCATTGCGCCAGCGCGCCGGCGCCGCGCTCGTGGCCGTTGCCTGCGCGCTCATCGCCGTGAACTGGGTGTTCGTGCTGAAAGTGCTGCCAAGCTTCGAGGCCTACAAGCCGGCGCCGGGTCTTGCCGCTGTCCTCAAGGAGCGCGCCGGGCCCGATGACATCATCGTCACCTACAACGTCGCGCTGCCGAGCCTTGTCTACTATCTCCGGCGTCATACCGACGTCTTCTACGATCATGGCCCGGTCCTGGAGCTGCTCCACTCCGGCCGCCCCGTCTTTCTGATGGTCTCGAGAGACGACTACGATCGCACGATCAGGCCCGTCATGTCAGTCCCGCTCTGTCAGGTCAGCTCGCACCCGACCTTCGACGTCAAGCTGAGGAACGTCCTCTCGCGCGAGCGCCTGCCGGAAGTGCTGCTGCTGACGACGAAGTGTTTGAAGTAGGCTCAAGGCTCAGGCAGGATCGTCGAGTAACCGTTCCAAGGGTTTTGCCTGAGCCCTGAGCCATCTAGACTCCCCTCAGTTCCTCCACCGTCACCGTCGCGGGGCCGAACTTGCCGACGACGATGCCGGCCGCGCGGTTGGCGAGGCGGGCGGCTTCGGAGAGGGACGCCCCAGCGGCGACGGCGAGGGCCAGGGCGCTGATCACCGTGTCGCCGGCGCCGGTGACGTCGGCAACTTCGCGGGCTTCAGCCGGCAGATCGATCTCGACATCCTGACCGTCCTTGCTGTCCGGTCCGCCGGGCCCGAGCAGCCACATCCCGTGCTCGCCTCTCGTGATGAGCACGGCGGCGCTCCCCGCGCGGTCCCGGAACCGGCGCGCGGCCTCCCGCGCGTCGGCTGCCGAACGGATCCGCATGTGCGTCACGGACTCCGCTTCGTGGTGGTTCGGCGTCACGAGCGTCGCGCCGGCGTAGCGATCGATGTGCGGGACCTTGGGATCGACGAGGAGGGAGATCCGGTGGGTTCGCGCCGCGCGAGCAGCCGCGGCGGCAACCTGTGGTGTGACGACGCCCTTGAGGTAGTCGGAGATCACGATCGCGTGCGCCGACGCCGCCAGCTCGTCAATCCGCCGCACGATGGTGGCTTCGACCGCCGAGGCGATCTCGCTGTCGCGCTCGTAGTCGATCCGCGCCACCTGCTGGTTCCGCGTCGTCACCACGCGCACCTTCCGCGTCGTGCACCGCGACGGGTCGCTGATGACGCCCGCCGTGCCAATCGATCGCGCCGCGAGATCGGCGAGCAGCCGTGCGCCATCGGCGTCGCTCCCGACGACACCGATCGCGTCGGCACGTCCCCCGAGGGCCACCACGTTGTTGGCGACGTTGGCCGAGCCGCCGAGCCGCCATGTCTCGTGGTCGAACCGCACGATAGGCACCGGAGCTTCCGGCGAGATCCGGTCGACAGTGCCGATCACGAACTGATCGATCATCAGGTCGCCGATGACGAGGATGGAACGGCCGTCGAGGCGATCGAGCAGCTGGTCCAGCCCCATGCTAGGCGGCCTCGCGTTCGGCGGCCGGCGCCGGCACGCGCTCGGCGGCGTACGGCAGCGTCACGAGCACGAGAAACAGCATCAGGAATTCGGAGTCGCCGAAATTGTATTCGAACATGCCGGCGGCGATCATCGCGACGACGCACGCGATGCCCGCCGTTGCGAGCGAGGGCACTGCCGAGGTCCTGCGGAGCCGCAGGAAGTCGACGAGGAGCGTGCCGACGAACCAGCACCAGAGGCCGAGCGCCGGAAGCCCGCGCTCGGCGGCGATCTGCAGGGGCACGTTGTGGAGATGCGAGATGCGCTGGCTGACCGCCGTCTCCTTACGGTACCCGGGATAGACCTGGATGATCATGTCGGGCCCGACGCCGGTCAGCGGATTGTCCCTGACGATCTGGAACCCGCTCTCGATCATGGCCAGTCGATCACGGTTCGACTTCCACGTGGAGGTATTGGTCTCCGTGTCGCCGAAGGCCTCCTTGATCGACAGCATCGAGTAGAAGCGGTCGCTGATCGCAGCCGGGGCGAACGCGATCAGGAGCCCGAGCGCTACGGCCAGGAGCGCGGCAAGTCTGAACACGGACCGGAATCCCCTCAGGACGAAGAGCGTGCCGATGCCGGCACAGGCGCCGACCCAGGCGTTGCGGCTGAGCGTCAGGACGAGCGCGACGAGGACCGCCGGGAGGACGAGTGCGGCCCAGATCCGCTCGCGCCGCCGGAACATCACGCGCGCGACCGCGACGCACGCGACGAGCATGATGACCCCGGAGTAGGTCATATAGTGCCCGAGGTTGCCCTGGACGCGTCTGCCGACGTTGTCGAAGTCGAGGATGCCGTACTGCACGATCCCGTAGACCGCGTTGAGCGCGCCGACAGTGATGACCACGTCGACAACCGTGAGGCTGCGCCCGCCGCGGAACAGCCGATACGTGATCGGCACGATCGCGAAGAGCACGAGCTGCTTGCAGTCCTCGAAGCTCGTTTCCGGCTTGACCGAGTAGTACGACGCGACGAGGGTAGCGCCCGCGTAGGCCGCGAGCGGCCAGAACATCCGCGGCACCTCGATGCGCTCGCGGTTGACGATGACGACCGCGCTCCACAGGAGCGTGGAGAGACCGAGGAGGATCCCCGAGGCGGCGATCGAGAACTGCGGCGCCGCCGCGAACGCGAGCAGCGAGACATAGGCCGCGCGCTCCAGGCGGGGCATGCGGTCTGGCGGAGAGTCCGCCGGCAGTCGAGCAGCGAGGTTCATGAGAGGGTTCGCACCTCGGCGTGCGCCTGCGCGAGCGCACGCTCCGCGGCGGCGATCACGCTCTCTGGATCGATTCGCGTCAGGCAGCGGAAATCACCGGGCGCGCAGACGCGCTGATCGCACGGGCGGCACGGCAGGCCCTCGACCTGCACGGCTGCGGTCGGGATGCGCGGGTCCCGCCACGGTGCCGACCGCGCCGCCAGCGTCGGACCGTAGATCCCGACCACGGGCGTTCTCGTAGTCGACGCGATGTGCAGCGGTCCGCTGTCTCCCCCGACGAAGAGGACGCTCCGCTCGATCAACGCGCGTAACTCCACAAGGTCCACATCTCCGAACTCGAGCACCTGGCGCGCGCGCGCCGGCCCCAGCTCGAGCCGCGCGGCGCGGGCGATACGGTCGGCCGCCGTACGATCCGAAGGTCCCGAACTGAGGACGATGCGGCGGCGATCGTCTCCGGCGGCCAGCCCTGCCACCAGCGTCGCGAAGGCCGGCTCGGGCCAGCGGCGAAACGGGTTGCCGGCGCTCACGTGGATGACCGCCACCTCGTGCCGATGATCGACACCTGCCGCGCGCAGCCGTTCCGCGATCCGCGCGTCCGCCGCGGCGTCGAGCGGCATCTCGGCCGGGTCCCGCACCGGATCGGCTGTGGTTCCGGGCCACCCGGCCAGCGCCGTCAACAGCTCCCACTGATTCACGACCGAGTGCCGTGGCTGCAGCCCGCGCGGCCGGTGCACCGTCCGCGTGTAGTGCCAGCCTCGGCCCTCGATGTCGTAACCGATGCGCTGCGGCGCGCCCGTCGCCCAGGTCAACCACGAGCTCCGCGGTCCGCCGTGGAGGTCGAACACCACGTCGTAGGCTTCCGCGCGCAGGCGTCGGGCGAGTCGCAGGTCGTCGCGAAGACGGGCCCAGCCCCGCGTGCGGGGGACGACGATCGTCTGGGCGAGGTGCGGGTTGCCGGCAACGACCGCTGCGGCGCCGGGTTCCACGAGGTATGTCAGGCGGGATGCCGGGAACGTCCGCTTGAGGGCGCCGAGCAGCGGCGTCGTGAAGACCACGTCGCCGATGAGTCGCAGGCGGATGAGCAGTATGTTCACGTGTCTGCCGCGCCGGCACGCCTCGCTCAGGGTTCGACCGTCGCCTCGTCGAGCAGCATGACCGGGATATCGTCCTTGATCGGGTAGACGCGCTTGCACTGTCCGCACTTGAGCGCCGTGCCGTTCTTGACCAGCTCCACTTTGGTCTTGCAGTTGGGGCAGGCCAGTATTTCGAGCAGTTCAGGATCGACGGGCATAGACCTCTCAATATATACCAGAGCCGTTTGCGTCCTGCGGCCGGCTGACGTCATTATAGTCAGAGAGATGCGGCCCTTCTTACTCTCGGTGCTCGTTCTTGTCCCCGTGATGCCGGCGGGCGCCGGGCAGCCTGCCACGGCGGCAGTCGAGCAACGGGACGCCGGCTACTACTATCTGCTCGGGCGACACCTCGAAAGCCAGGGCCAGGTCGAGGAAGCCATCAAGGTCCACCAGCGCGCCATCGCGCTCGACCCCGGTTCGGCCGAGCTGCGTGCCGAGCTGGCGGGTCTCTACGCGCGTCAGGACAACGCGGTAGACGCCGTCGCGAACGCGGAGGCCGCCCTCGCGCGGGACGAGTCCAATCAGGAAGCGAACCGGATTCTCGGCACGGTCTACGCGGAATTCGGCCAGCGACGGCTGCTCGTGCGGCCGGGCGATGATCCGGCCACCTATCCGGGCCGCGCGATTGCCGCGCTCGAGAAGGCACGCGGAGAGGGGGTCGACATCGGCCTCGATTTCCTGCTCGGCCGGCTCTATCTGCAAACCGGGGTGTTCGACAAGGCGGTGCCGCTGTTGAACCGCGTCGTCGAGAATCAACCGGCGCTGCTGGATGCGGCGATCCTCTTGTCGACGGCTCAGGAGGGCGCAGGCGAGCCGGCCGAGGCCGTCGCGACGCTCGAGAGGGTGCTCGGCGAGAACCCGGGCTCGTTCAGGGCCCAACTGCGCCTGGCCGAGATCTACGAACAGGACGAGCAGTGGAACGAGGCGGCGAACGCCCTGGCAAAGGCGCAGAAGCTCAACCCGCGCGCCCCGATGATCGCGAGGCGCCGGGCGGTCGCTCTCCTGTCGGCGGGGCGTGCCCCCGAGTCGCGCGACCTCTTGAAGGCCACCATCGCTTCCGGCCAGGCGGACGCGAAGGACCCGATCCTGCTCTACCTGCTGGCCGAGAGTCAGCGCGTCGTCAAGGATTTCGACGCGGCGCAGGCTACGGCACAGGCGCTCATCGCGGCCAATCCCGATGACGTGCGCGGGCTGCACGTGTTGTCGCTCATTCTTCAGGACAAGGGTGACGTGAAAGGCGCGGAGCGGACGCTCAGGGAGTTGATCGCGCGCGATCCGATGGACGCCACCGCGCTCAATTCACTCGGCTACATGTTCGCCGAGCGGGGCGATCGTCTTGATGAAGCGGTCACGCTTCTCTCGCGCGCGCTCACGATCGAGCCGGGCAACCCTTCGTACCTCGACAGCCTGGGCTGGGCGTACTTCCAGCAGGGGCGCCTCGATCTCGCCGACACTCCGCTCACCGAGGCGGCCGACAAGCTGAAGAGCAGCTCGGTCGTGCAGGATCATCTCGGTGATCTGCGATTCAAGCAGCGCCGCTTCGCAGACGCCGCCGCCGCCTGGGAGCGGGCGCTCAGCGGGGACGGCCTGTCGATCGATCGGTCGAAAATCGAGAGCAAGATCCGCGAGGCCCGAGGCCGGATGTGAATTGCAGGATTCGCCTGCTGCTGGCCGTCGTCTGCCTCGTCACTGCCTCCTGCGCGCCACGGCTCGTCACGCTGCCATCGGGCGCCGGCAACGCCTTTCCTGACTACGCGCGCGCGTACGAGCAAGCGACCGAGCATTGCCGGGGCGTGCGGACAATGGCGGCCGTCCTGTCGATCTCCGGCCGGGCGGGGAATCAGCGCCTCCGGGCGAAGGTTGATGCGGGCTTCGAAGTCCCGGCGCGGGTCCGCCTGGAGTTTCCGGCGCCAGGCAAGCCCATCTTCACCTACGTCGCAGTCGGCGAAGACGCCACGCTCATTTTGCCGCGGGAGGGCCGCGTGCTCCGCAACGCGCCCCCGGCCGCGACGCTCGAGGCGCTCGCCGGCGTGGCGATTGGTCCCGAGGACCTGCGGACGATTGTTGCGGGATGCGGCTTCGCGAGCGGAGACGTGACACGCGGGCGCGCCTTCGATCGCTCCTGGGTGGCCGTCGACGCTGCGGACACGACGAACTGGCTGCAGCAGGTGGATGGCGCGTGGCGGATGGCCGCCGCGGTGCGGGGACCGGTCGACGTGCGATACGCCGACTTCGCGTCGGGCCGGCCCGGTACGATTCGCCTCCGCACGTTCCCTGGACAGGGCGCGGTGGCCGACCTGACGATCCGGCTGTCGCAGGTCGACATCAACGAGCCGCTCGGCGACGCTGTGTTCAAGCTCGACGTTCCACCGGACGCGACGCCGATGACGCTCGAGCAGCTCCGAGAGGCGGGCCCGCTTGGCCGCTAGACCGGCCACTGCCAGCAAGCGCGTCTGGGTGCGCGCGAGAGCGTATGCGAAGGTCAACCTCGATCTGCGAGTGCTCGGCAACCGGTTGGATGGCTACCACGAGCTCCGCACGGTCTTTCAGTCGGTGGCGCTGCACGACACGCTCCTCTGCGTGACGCGGCCCGGGCCGTTCGCGCTGAGATGCCGCACGTCGGGCGTGCCGCTCGACGAGTCGAACCTCGTGTGGCGCGCGGCGTCGGCGCTCTGGACGGCGACGGGACGCACCGGCGCGCTCTCCGGTATCTCGATTTCGATCAAGAAACAGATTCCGTTGCAAGCGGGCCTCGGCGGCGGCAGCGCCGACGCGGCGGCGGCGTTGATGGCGCTCGCGCGTGTGTGGGGTGGGGTCCCGGTGTCGGTCGTCCGCGACGTCGCCGGCGGGATCGGAGCCGACGTGCCGTACTTTCTGGCTGGCGGCACCGCACTTGGCCTCGGGCGGGGCGAAGAGATCTACCCGCTCGTCGATCTGCCGACCCACTGGGTCGTCATCGTGCAGCCGCCCTACGGCATCTCCACGGCCGAGGCGTATGCCTGGTATGAGGAAGATCGCGCGGCGGGTCATCGCGAGCCGCGCGAGCCCCAGATGCTGCCCGTGCCCTGGCCGACGCGGGCGGCCCAGATGATCAACGATCTCGAACCGCCCGTCGTGCGGCGGCACCCCGAGATCGGTACGCTCAAGAGCGTGCTGCGCGAGGCGGGCGCGGTTGCGGCGGCCATGTCCGGCAGCGGGTCGGCCGTCTTTGGCCTGTTTCGCACGAAGGCGGCCGCCATGCGGGCGCTGAAGCCCGTCACGCGGGCTGGCGCCCGCGCGCGGCTGACGCGCACCTTGAGCCGCGCGGAGCACGAACGCCGGGCCCGTCCGGTTGCCACTAAATCCCGTTCGGTATAAACTGACCCCTTTGCGGACAGGCCCGCGGGACGCGCCTTGGGGCGGGCGTGTCGCAGCGTGCGCCCGAGGGGCCGCTGCTGAGGTGGAGCTGCCGGGGACGTCCGGCCGATGGGGCGTGGCCAAGCGGTAAGGCGCGGGACTTTGGCTCCCGTATTTCGGAGGTTCGAATCCTCCCGCCCCAACCAGTCCTGAGTCACCTGAGGCCGACCGTATATGAGTCGCGGGCAGCTGAAACTGTTTTCGGGCAGTGCGCATCGGGCGCTCGCCACCGAGATCGGCGAGTTCCTCGGCGTGCAGCTTGGGCAGGCGAGGCTGCTGCGTTTTCCCGACACCGAGGTTTCGTTTCAGATCGACGAGAACATTCGCGGGACGGATGTCTTCGTCGTACAGCCCACGAGCGCCCCAGTCGACGGCCACCTGGTCGAGCTCTGCGTGATGATGGACGCGTTCCGCCGCTCGTCGGCGTCGCGGATCACGGCGGTCGTCCCGTACTACGGCTACGCGCGGCAGGATCGGAAGGACAAGCCGCGCGTGCCGATCTCGGCCAAGCTCGTCGCGAATCTGTTGAGCGCAGCCGGGGCGAACCGGGTGCTGACGATGGATCTGCACAAAGCGCAGATTCAGGGCTTTTTCGACATCCCGGTCGACCATCTGTTTGCCGCGCCGGTGATCATCGAGTACTGCGCGCGGCTCGGGATGCCGAATCTGACGATTGTTTCGCCCGATGCGGGGGGCGCCGAACGCGCCCGCGCCTACGCGAAGCGGCTCGATGCCGAGTTGGCCATCATCGACAAGCGCCGCAGCGACGACGGCTCGGCCGAGGTGATGAACGTGATCGGCGACGTGTCGGGCCGGACGTGCATCATCCAGGACGACATCATCGACACGGCGGGCACCATCGTGAAGGCGGCCAACGCGCTCAAGGCGAACGGGGCCGAGCGCGTGATCGCGTGCGCCGTGCACGGCGTGCTGTCGGGACCGGCGATGGAGCGTCTCGAGGCGGCGCCCATCGAGCAGGTCGTCATCACGAACACGATCCCGTTACAACCGGATCGCGCGCGTGCGTGCACGAAGATCCGGCAGTTGTCGGTCGCACGCCTCCTCGGGCAGGCGATCCGGAGCATCAACGAAGAGACGTCGGTTTCTTCGCTGTTCGTATGAGGGCTATCTGCTGAGAGCGATCGGCTGTCAGCATGATTGAGCCCTGACGTAGTTTGGGAATCTGGGACAACGTAGGCTCGCGGCTCGATGTGGGCTGAGAGCTGTAAGCTGAGAGTTGAAAGCTGTTTTATGGCCGCCACACTGAAGTTCGAGAAGCGCGACGGACGAGGCAAGAACGAGGCGCGCCGGCTGCGCGCGAGCGGGCGCATCCCGGCCGTGCTCTACGGCGCCGAGAAAGGCAAGGCGTTCGAGATCGCCGTCGACCCGAAGGCCCTGCTCAAGATCCTGCACTCGGAGTCGGGCGTCAACACGCTCATCGGGCTCGAGGGCATGGCCGATGCCGGCCGCGACACGCGCGTGCTCGTCAAGGAGTATCAGCTCGACCCCATCTACCACAAGCTGCTCCACGCCGACTTCTATCAGGTCGCGATGGACAAGATGTTGACGGTCACGATCCCCATCGTGCTCAAGGGCGAAGCCAAGGGCGTCAAGCAGCAGGGCGGCATCGTCGACTTCGTCAACCGCGAGTTCCAGATCCAGGTGCTGCCGGGCGACATTCCCGAGAGCATCACCGTCGATGTCAGCGAGCTGATGCTGAACCAGGGCGTGCGCGTCAGGGATCTGCTCACCGAAGGCGCCAAGTGGACGCCGGTCAGCGACGCCGACATGATGATCGTGCACGTCGTCACGCTGAAGGTCGAGGAGGAAGCGCCGGCGGCCGAAGCGGTCGTGCCGTTGCCAGGTGCGGTGCCCGAGCCCGAGGTCATCAAGAAGGGCAAGGTCGAGAAGGAGAAGGAAGCGGAGTAGGGACGCGGATCCCCGGATCGTGCTGATTGCAGCGGCCGGATTGGCGGCGCCTGCGGCCTGAGCGAACGCGAGCGGGGTGGGGCCCCGCGAGCATCAAGGGATGAAGCTCATTGTTGGTCTGGGCAATCCGGGTCGGAAGTACGCGGGCACCCGGCACAACGTGGGCTTCGAGGTCGTCGATGCCCTGGCGGCGCGGCATGGACTCGAGTGGGACGGGGCGCCGGCCGAGGCGCTCATTGCGAAGTGGCGCGGGGCCGGCGCGCTCATCGCCAAACCGCTGACGTTCATGAACCTGAGCGGTTATGCCGTCGGCGATTTGTTGCGCTATTACAAGGTCGACCTGGCCGACCTTCTGGTCATCGTCGACGAGGCGCAGCTCGAGCTTGGCCGGTTGCGCACGCGGGGCGGCGGATTCGGCCGGGGGACATAACGGGCTCAAGTCGCTCATCGAGCAGCTGGGGACCGACGAGTTCGCGCGGCTCCGGTTCGGCGTGGGACGCGGCGACGCGCGCCGGGACCTGGCCGATCACGTGCTCGCCGTGTTCGACAAAGACGAGCAGCCGGTCGTGTCCGAGGCGATCGCCCGGGCAGCCGATGCCGCCGAAGTGTTCGTCAGCGACGGCCTCGCGCCGATGATGAACAAGTTCAACCGGCGGGAAGACCGGGAAGACGATAGGAGCTAGGAGTTAGAAGCTAGGAGCCGGAAGAAGCGCCTGCGGCGCGAAGTCGCCGCGCGAGAGCGAGCGGGGGTGGGGCCCCGCGAGCATTAAGCAAGAAGACGGACAATCCGTTTTCTCCTTGCTGCCAAGAGGCAGCCGTCAGTCCATAAGGAGAGTCATGAGCGCAAGCAGACAGTACCAGCTCGTCTACCTCGTCACACCAGATGCCTCCGACCAGGAAGTGACCGATCTGCATACGCAGATCGAGCAGATCATCCAGCGCTTCGCCAGCAGCAATACCGTTCTCGACAAGACCGAGAACTGGGGCCGGCGCAAGCTCGCGTACGAGATCGGGCATCACCGCGAAGCCACCTACGTCGTCGAGACGATCAGCAGTACGTCTGGCGACGTGATCAAAGAGATCGATCGGCGGCTCCGCGTGACCGATCAGGTCATCCGGCATCTGGTCGTCCGTGTGGACGAGGAGATTCGGGTGGCGGATCGGACGCGGGACGCACGCAAGGCCAACCAGGCACGCCGCCGCGTGGCGCGCGGGTTGCCGCCGGAGCCGGCGCCGGGCGAGAAGCGCGGCGACCAGGACTCGGATGATGATCGGGATGGCATGGAGGTTCAGCGATGAGTCCGGAACGAGGCGGAGGCGGGGGCCGCGGTCGGGGCGGCAAGGACAAAGACAAGGACAAGGACAAGAACAAGGACGGCGCGCGCCGTGGCGGGTTCTTCCGCCGCCGGCGCGTGTGCAAGTTCTGCGCGGAGAAGATCGACTACATCAACTACAAAGATGTCCGGTTGCTGGCGCCGTTTCTTCCCGAGCGGGGCAAGATTCAGCCGCGCCGGATCTCGGGGACCTGCGCGCTCCACCAGCGCAAGCTGCAGACGGCGATCAAGCGCGCGCGGCAGCTGGCCCTTGTACCGTATGTGACCGACTAGCGCGGATGACGCACGACGGCATCGCGAAGTTCGCGAAGCCTCGACGATCGCGAAGATAAACAGATGGCTTCGTGGTCTTCGCAGCTTCGCGGTCTTCGCGATGCCGTCGTGACCATCAACAGGTGACAACCATGGAAGTCATTCTCAGAGAACACGTCGACAACCTCGGCCGACGGGGCGAGGTCGTGAAGGTCGCGAGCGGCTATGCTCGCAATTACCTGCTGCCGCGGAAGCTCGCGCTGGCGGTCACTGAAGGCAACAAGCGGCAGATCGAGCGTGAGCGGCACGCGGCCGAGGCGCGTGAGCTCGAGGAGAAAGCCCAGGCCGAGGCGTACGGCGAGCGCCTCGCGCAGACCGACGTCGAGATCGCCCGGCGCGTCGGCGAGAACAACACGCTCTACGGGTCGGTGACCTCGGCCGACATCGCGCAGGCGCTGCTCAAGAAGGGCTTCGAGATCGACAAGCGCAAGATCCATCTGCCGGAGCCGCTCAAAGCGCTGGGCGAGGTCACCGTTCCTGTCAAGGTGCACCGCGAGGTGACCGTGCAGGTCAAAGTGAAGATCGTCGCCGAGCAGCGCTGACGGCGTCTGCATCGTTCGAACTTGTTTGGGTGATCGACAGAGTTCTCTGTCGATCACCTGACCCGGCGAATCTGGTATTCTTGCGCCGGCTCCTCAGATGCCAGACGTCGTTGCCGAGCGCACGCTTCCCCACAGCCTTGACGCCGAGAAGTCCGTCCTCGGCGCGATCCTCGTTCACAACGAGGCGTTCAACCACGCAGCCGAGCTCATCGACGGGCGCGATTTCTTTCGCGACGCGCACCGCCGCATCTTCGACAGCATGGTGGCGCTCAGCGAGCGCAACGATCCCATCGACTTCGTCACGCTCAGGGAGGAGCTGTCCCGCACCGGGCAACTCGACGAGGTCGGCGGCCCGGCTTACATCGCGTCGCTGGCCGATGGGGTGCCGCGTTCGGCGAACGTCGAGTACCTACTCCCGCATCGTCAAAGAGAAGTCGACGCTCAGAAGCCTGATCCACTCCGCCAGCAAGATCCTCACCGAGGCCTACGAGGCGGAACAGGAGCCGGACCTCCTGCTCGACGAGGCGGAGCGCGCGATCTTCGCCATCGCCGAAGATCGCATCCGCGCGGGTTTCGTTCCGCTGCGCGACCTCGTGCAGAGCAGCTTCGCCACGATCGAGAAGCTGCAGCAGCACAAGGGGCTCGTCACCGGCGTACCGACCGGCTTCGTGGACCTCGACGAGATGACCTCGGGCCTCCAGCCCTCCGACCTCGTGCTCGTCGCGGCACGGCCGTCAATGGGGAAGACGAGCTTCGTGCTCAACGTCGGGCTCCACGTCGGTACGTCGACCGACATGACGGTCGGCCTCTTCAGCCTCGAGATGTCGAAGGAGCAGCTGTTCATGCGCATGCTCACGTCCGAGGCCCGCATCGACGCGCACAGGTTCCGCAGCGGCTTCCTGAGCGAGAAGGACTACGGCCGCCTGTCGCACGCCCTCGGCACGCTGGCCGAAGCGCGGGTCTTCATCGACGACTCCGCGTCCATCGGCGTCCTCGAGATGCGCGCGAAGGCGCGGCGCTTGAAGGCCGAGCACGGGCTGCACCTCCTCATCGTCGACTACATCCAGCTCATGCAGGGGCGGGGGCGCTTCGAGAGCCGGCAGACCGAGCTCGCATCCATCTCCCGCTCGCTCAAGGGGCTCGCCAAGGAACTGAACGTACCAATCGTCGCGCTCTCACAGCTGTCGCGTGCGCCGGAGACCCGCTCCGATCACCGCCCCCAGCTCTCGGACCTGCGCGAGTCCGGCGCGCTCGAACAGGATGCGGACGTCGTGATGTTCATCTATCGCCCCGATCAGTACCGGGACGATGATGGGCAGCCGAATCAAGAGTCGCAGGGCGTGGCCGAGATCATCATCGGCAAGCAGCGGAACGGCCCGACGGGAACGGCCAAGCTGGCGTTCATCAAAGAGTTCACGCGGTTCGAGAACCTTGCGCACGGATCGCCATGATCCGGCCGACCGTTGCCCGCGTCGATCTCGACGCGATTCGCAGCAACTGTCGCGCGATCGCCTCGTATCTCGCCTCGGCTGATCGCCCTGCGCCCGGTGTCGTCGCGGTCGTCAAGGCCAATGCCTACGGGCACGGCGCGCCGCAGGTCGCGCGCGCGCTCGAGGACGCCGGAGCGGCCATGCTCGCGTGCGCCGACATCGAGGAGGCGGTCGTATTACGCCAGGCGGGCGTGCGCACCCCGATCCTCGTCTTTGGCGCGCTGAGCGTCAGCAATCTCGACGGCGTGTTCGAGCACGACCTGACGCCCACGATCTCCACTCCGGGCGCCGCGAGCGCGCTGCAGGCCGCGGCCGCATCACGCGGGGTAGCGCTTCGCTGCCACCTCAAGATCGACACCGGCATGAACCGGCTGGGCTTCCGTCACGACAACCTCGACCGGACCCTGCCGGACGTCGCCGCCAGCCCGAACCTCGGGATCGATGCGGTCTACACACACTTCGCGACCGCCGACGACCCCGACCACGCGCTCTTCGCGGAACAGCGCGCGCGCTTCGAGGCCGCGTTGACGCGCCTGCCGGCGCTTGGCATCGACGCCAGCGTCCGGCACGCCGCGAACAGCGCCGCGCTTCTGCGCGACGAGCGCGTCTGGTACGACCTGGTGCGTCCCGGCCTCCTGCTCTACGGGGTCGTCCCGCCTCCGCTCGCGACGACGATCCCGCTGCGCCCGGCCCTGTCCCTTCACAGCCGGATCGTCGCGGTGAAGAGCATTCGCGCGGGCGAAGGCACGGGCTACGGCATCACGACCACGGTGACCGAGCCGCGAACCATCGCTGTTGTGCCGGCGGGCTACGCCGACGGTCTCGACCTGCGCCTGGCGGGCCGCGGATTCATGCTCGTGCGCGGCCGGCGCGCGCCGATCGTCGGATCCGTGTGCATGGACATGACGATGATTGACGTGACCGGCACCGACGTCACGCCGGGCGACGAAGTGGTGATCGTCGGCCAGCAGGGTAACGAGTCGATCGGCGTGCGCGAGATCGCGGCCTCGATCGGAACGATCCCGTACGAGCTGCTGTGCAGGGTGGGCAGCAGGATTCAGCGGGTGTATGAATAGCAGCTTCCGCGGCTCGCGGTTCGCGGTTCGCTCTGATTGTCCGGCCCTGATAGCCGCCAATCGATAGTCTACTGGGTTACCGCGTTAGGTCAGCGCGACTGCTACAAGAGCGTGCTGCCGGTACGCGGCCATAGGGTTCGCCTCCCGCCGACTGAAGATTACCCCGCACGCGAGATGATGTACTGATCGATCCGTCCGTCCGGCAACGTCATTGTCGTCAACTCCATCAGCACGCTGCCGGCGCGAATTCGGTATGACCGGATCGTCATGCCGCCTCGCAGCGATTCGTCGCTGGTGGCGAACTCGGTCGGCGATCCGAGGGGAGCGAGGCTCGCGGCGTAGTCCGACAACACCTCCTGAGTGAAATAGGCGTCCGCCCCCGGAGTCAACATTGCGCGATCGATTGTTCCCTTCGTGAGCCCGTCGTACATCCGCCGGGCGATCTCGCGCGCCGAGGCACCCGCTGTTTCGGTGGGTGCAAAGATGATATTCGCGATCCGCTCGGCGATCTGTCCAGGCGCGCCCGCCGCGCCCGGATAGATATTGGTGAACACGACGATTGCAGAGCGGTCGTCGGGATAAATCTGATTGGTCGTGGTATATCCCGACACCGCGCCGCCATGCGAAATTCGCCGCCGCCCACCCTGAGCCGCAATGTTCACGCCGAGGCCATAGCCGGTCGCGTTTCCGGCCTCGAGGATAGTGTCCGTCTGCTGCGTCCTGTACGACGCCGGTCGCAGGACCGATCGGTTGATGACAGCGATGTCCCACAGCGCGAGGTCGTGCGCGGTCATTGCGAGTTGTCCCGCTCCAAACAGCCATCCTGTCGCCTCTTTCGGCGCGGGCCGCAGTGGCCCGAGCGCATTTCTTAGATACGCGTCAGCGTCACTATCGCCGAGCGGACCTGCGTCGACGTCCGCAACCGACGTCATCTTGAGTGGCGTAAAGATCCGTTGGCGTAGGAAGTCACCGAACGGCACACCCGCCACGCGCTCGGCGATCGCCGCCGCGATCACGTAGTTGGTGTTGCTGTATTGCCACTTCGCGCCGGGTTCGAAATCCAGCGCCTTGGTACCCCACCGCTGCATAATCGTCTGCGCCGTCGCGGGGCGGCGCATGTCGGTGAAGACGTAGTCCTGCGGCCAGTAGTCCTGGTACCCCGCCGTCATCGACAGTAGTTGCAGCACGCTGACGTCGCTCGCGCGCGTAAGCTGCGGGAACCACTTCGCGACCTTGTCGTGCAGCGACAGTCTGCCCTCCTCCTCGAGCAGCAAAAGCGCTGTCGCAGTGAACTGTTTGCTGATAGACCCGATGGCGTAGCGCATCGAAGAAGTTGCCGGCGTCTTCGGAGCGATGCGTCCGTCGCCATAGGCGCGCTCGTACACGATCTCTCCGCCGCGGACGATCGCGATCGAGGCGCTCGGCGCTCCCGTTGCGTCGAGGACCGCAAGCGCACCATTGTCGATCTGAGCGCGTTCGGTCGAGTTGAACTGTTGCGCGGCGGAGGGCGCGGAGAGACAGGCGGCAAGTAAGGCAGCAACTGCAAGCCGGACAATGCTGCGCCAGCAGTCCTTCTTGTACAGTTCGGAAACGAATCTGACCATACGCCATCGCCTCCTTTTCGTCGCGTCGTTTGTCGACTGCGCTGTCTAACGTCCAGCGTTCACTGGCGGCGTTCACAATCGCACGAACGGCCGTCCGGTGCAACGCTCTGTTGGGCCGCTCCTGCGGAAGATGGGTCCAAGCGCGGACCTCCGCATCCATGTGTCGTTCGCCGTCTGGTGCCGTTATCCATTGCTCGGTCTTGACGGCCGAGGCGCGATCGAGAGCTGACATAACCGCCCCGACAAGCTCACGGTAGGCATCGCCAGCCTTGGCCATACGTTCATCAACGAGCCCTGAGGGGTTGGAGCGGCCCAACGCCCGGTTTCAGCCGCGGCGGCTTCGTGATCGCGCGCGCGACCGTCGGCTGCAAGCCGATGTGAGCCGGTGGCACCCACCGGCAGCCGCGACCTCCAAGCCGCGAGCCGCGACTCTCACCTGATGATCTTCCAATCCCCAAACGCCAGCTCACGAGCCGCGAACTCCCAGATGACCACGCGCTTGCCTTTCAGCCGCTCCGGCCCGTCGCGCTGCAGCAACGCGCGGGTGGCGAAGGCGCCGTCGTCATTCTGAAGGATGCGATCGACCGAACGGTCGAGTGAGTAGCTGAGGTGCTCCACGAGGCCGGCCGAATCGCCCCATCCGAGCGACGCCAGCGAGTAGATGTTGGCGAAGCTGTCGCCGAGGACGAGCACGTCTGCGCCGCGTTCCGACCGCCATGGGCTGCCATCCTGAGCGACCACACGGCTGATGACCGCGCGCTCCGGCGGATAGAGCTGCTGACCCGGCGCCAGATCGAGCATCACGGCGGTGTCGCCACTGTTTGTGATTTCCCGTTCCTCGATCCTCAATCCGAGTGCTGGCGCGGCAGGCAACGCCACGTGCTGATTGACGAACGCCGCCAGCCGCTCGGCGACGAGCTCCATCGCCTCGGGCCTCCAGTGCGTGTCGGTTGCGAGGTACTGTGGCGCCGACCGGCTGGCTCCGCTCAGGACTTCGCCGGGGTCGAACATCAGAATGCCCTGGCTGCGCAGCCACTCGACGAACGCCGGATAAGAGGGATTCTGAACCACGGTCTGCTGAACGGGATACGACCGGGCGAGCTTCTCGGGGTGGACGCCGGGCTTGACTGGCGTGGGCACGAGGATGAGGGTGATTCCCTGCGCGGAGAGCTGGCGGTGGAACTCGAGAATGGCTCGACGCGGATCAGGTTCCGGAAGAGCAGTCCACTCCGAGGCGGCGGCCACTCGCCGGCGGATTACGTCGGGTTCCAGAAAGCCGCGGCTCGTCAGGTATTCAAGATCGGATCTGTAGAACAACCAACGGTCACGCCCGATGTAGACGCGCTCGTTTCCGGCGCCGAGCCATCCACTGAGGACACGCTGCGCCGGCGGCCGAAGCGTCCGGCCGAGGATGGACTCGTCTTCGAGCGCGTTTTCGAAGCCGAGCAGTCCGGACAACGCAGCGCGATTTGCGGCCAGCGCCCGCTTCCACAGGCTCGTCCGTCCGGAGCTGACTTCCGCCTGCATCGCGGTCGACATCAGAGCAGGGATTGCTGTCAGTCGCGACCAGACCGTGGACGTCTGATCGACAGTCGTCAATCGCGGTACCACGATCTCGACGGCCGGGACGGCGACGATACAGAAAATGAAGAATGCCGTGACGGCGTGCGCCACCGACGCGGTGACGGTCGTCTGGCCGATCTCGACCTTCGCGATCTCCTCGCGCGTGGCCCCTCCGGTCGGCAGAACGCTGGAATCAGACATCAGAATATGAAGTAGATGAACGGGTTGTACGCCTGCGTCGTCAGCGCGACGGCCGCGACGATGAAGAGCGCCGCGATCGCCAGTGCCTTCGGCGCGGTGAGCGTGCGGGTCCAGTCCCACGTCTGCGGGCAGCCCCACGTGACGATGCCGGCGAGCACGAAGGTGCCCAGGTAGTACGGCTGATACACGATGCCGTCGAGGAGCATCGCGCCCGCGTCCGCGGTGCCGCTGCCTGCCATCTGGCCCAGATAGCGCATCGCCGCCGGCAGGTCGTGCGCGCGGAAGAACACCCAGCTCACCAGCACGAGCGTGAACGTCAGTCCGACGCGGAGGGGCGCGGGCAGGCCGCCGTACGCGGCAGCCTTGCCTCGCATGCGCTCGAAAGCCATCAGCGCGCCGTGCAGGCCTCCCCAGACCAGGAAGTTCCACGAGGCGCCGTGCCAGAGGCCGCCAATGAGCATGACGAGCAGCAGGTTGACGTAGGTCCGGGTTGGTCCTTTCCGGTTGCCCCCGAGAGGCACATAGACGTAGTCGCGCAGACACGTCGAGAGCGAGATGTGCCACCGCCGCCAGAACTCGGTGATCGACTGCGACTTGTAGGGCGAGTCGAAGTTCTTGGCGAACACGAAGCCCATCATCAGGCCGAGGCCGATGGCCATGTCGGAGTAGCCGCTGAAATCGAAATAGATCTGAAAGGCGTATGCGGTCACGCCATACCACGCATCGACGACGCTCAAGCTGTTGGAGTCGAACGCGAGATCGGCAACCTTCCCGCACGGGTTCGCGAGGAGGACCTTCTTCGTCATACCCAGGCTGAAGAAGGCGACGCCCCGCGTGAACTTCGTGATGGTGTGGGTGCGGGAGCGGATCTGATCGGCAATCTCGGAAAAGCGGATGATCGGCCCGGCGACGAGCTGAGGGAACATCGACACGAACGCGGCGAAGTCGACGATGTTCCTGATCGCGCGGGCCTGGCCGCGATAGACGTCGATGACATAGCTCATCGATTCGAACGTGTAAAAGCTGATGCCCAAAGGCAGCGTGACCCGCAGCGCCGTGTCCAAGCGAAGCTCCGGCAGGCCGATCCACTCGATCAGGGCGTCGTAGTTTTCCACGCCGAAGTTGAAGTACTTGAAGAAACCGAGGAGCGACAGGTTGGTGACCACCGAGATGGTGAGGATGATCTTGGCTCGTCTGGAGCGCGGCGTATTCGGGTCGACGACATATTCGTTGCCGGCAAAGACGCCCTCGGACTTGGCGATCAGCAGGCCCGACGTGTAGTCGAGCAGCGTCGAGCCGAGCAGCAGAAAAAGAAACAGCGGGTTCGCCCAGCCGTAGAAGACGTAGCTGAAGAGGGTGAGAACGAGGTTCCGCGCTCTCATCGGAGCGACGTAGTACGCACCGAGCGCGAGCGGGAGAAGATAGAAGAGGAACAGGTAGGAGCTGAAGACCATCCGCGTCTACGGTGCGTTACGGCTTGATCGCGAGGTACAGCGGCGCGCTCGACGCACCGAGATCCGTGATCAGCCTTTCGCCTTCGAGCTCGGGATGGGCGTCGTAGCGCTCGACGATCAGCCGCGTCGTCGCGCCAGGCGTCTTCTTCGCCTCCGGCAGCACCTTGCCGTCACGGATGGCCCATTGCGCCACGTGGATGGTCTTCTGCGCGTACTGGCCTTCGACCACCGTCACGACGTCGTAGGCGCTGACGACGAGGGCGTGGCGATAGGGCAATATCGATTCCGGCGTCGGAATCGGGCCCGCGTGCGCCAGCCGGACGTCGACTACCGCGCGCGTGCTTGCCGCGTTGCCGGGCTTGGCCGCGCCCGGGGCGGTAGCGGCGGTGGCCGGACCGACGGCACCGGCCGGTCGGGCAGGGAAGGAGCTCTTGTCGCGGTCGATCCACACGTCTGGATAGGAGTCGCCAGCAGAGTTCGTCGTCGCCCGGGTCCACGCTTCGATACGCGAGAAGTCCTCGCTGAATCGCCCGAGCCACACCTCGCTCTGCTTGCCGCCGCTCCGCACCTGGTTTGCGCCGCCCTGGTTGTAGGGGCCGCTGAGCGCGATGAAGCGCGGATGGTTGGTCCACCTGGGATGGTAGACCTCGGGATTCTGGAAGCCTGGCGCCTGATTGAGGGCGACAGTCCATCGTTTCTTGGTGCGCAGGTCGACGAGCGTCACGTTACGGTGCGCCCCGTCGAAGTACCAGGCGATGGGCCCGCGCGCGGTCGTCATCGCCGTCCAGCACCCGTCGCCGAGCGGTTCCAGGGACTTGTTCGGCAACTCGGCGACACCGGCGTGGGGCCAGGGAAAGAGCGCTGCGGCGAAGCGTCCGTCGGCCGAGAGTTGAAAGGTATCGGCGCTCACCAGCGTCTTGTTCCAGACGACTTCGGTCTTCGCTGGAGCGTCGATCCGGAAGCGGGACACGGTCGGGAAGTCGTAGCTCCTGTCCTTGTTGCCGCCGCCGACGTACACCCACGGCGCGCCGCCCGTCGGATCGTCCCAGACCGCGAGCGCGAAGCCCTTCCCGAGGGGTGTGAGACCGGAGCCGTCCCACCCGACGACGAACAATTCTGGCCCGCCGTCTTGCGGCCGGGTGGAGAACACAATCCGATCGCCGCGCGGTGTCAGCAACGGCTTGACGTAACTTTGACGCTTGCCGAGGACCACGCGCTCGCCCTTGCCGTCTTCGGTGGAGAAGCCCATCAGGACGAGCTGGTCGCCGGCGGCGAACGGATCGGTCCCGTCGCTCTGCACCCACACGACCTTCGTCGGCGCGCCGGTGAACTTCCGGACCTCCTCCGCAGGTCCCGCTGCAGCGCTCGTGGACGCGACGGCGGGAGCGCCGACCGGAGCATCGACGGCCTGCGATGGGTTCGAACATGCGGCAGTGGTCGCGGCGAGCGTCGCCAATCCGAGCAATCGCGAGAACATCATCATGGAATGCACTTTACCGTACTGGTTTGGCCTCCCCCGGCTCAGCCACTCGGCTATGATCGCTGAATAGGACGTCAGCTTTCAGCTTTCAGCTCTCAGTTGTCAGCAAAACATCGAGATGGCAATCGGACGGCTGGGCGCTGCATGCCTTGGCTGAAAGCTGAGAGCTGAGAGCTGAGAGCTGTTGGTTGGTAGCTGACGATGAAACAGAAGACCGTGTTCGCCTGTCAGGAATGCGGCGCCCAGGCGGCGAAGTGGCTCGGACGGTGTCCGGAATGCGGCGCGTGGAACTCGATGGTCGAGGAGCGTCCCGTGCCTGCCGGCGTCACGGCGGGCTCGGCCGAGAAACGGTATGCGCTCGCGAGTGCCGCGGGGCCACAGCTCTACGGTGATATCGACACCGTCGTTGCGGAACGGCTGTCGACCGGCATCGTCGAGTTCGACCGTGTGCTCGGCGGCGGCGTCGTGCCGGGGTCGCTCGTGCTCATCGGCGGGGAGCCGGGGATCGGCAAATCAACGCTGCTGCTCCAGGCGGCGGCGCACTTTGCGAGGACCGTCGGTCCGGTGCTCTACTGCTCGGGCGAAGAATCCGAGCACCAGATCAAGTCACGCGGAGAGCGGCTGGGCGTCGAGCGCGCGCCGCTGTACATCCTGGCCGAAACCTGTCTCGAGCGGATCCTCGAAGAAGTCGCCCGTCTCAGGCCGGCGTTCATCATCGTCGACTCCATCCAGACGGTGTTCTCGTTGAAGTTTCAATCCGCGCCCGGCAGCATCGGGCAGGTGCGCGAGTCGGCGACGCAGTTGCTGTTTGCCGCCAAGGGCCAGAACATCCCGACGTTTCTCGTCGGCCACGTCACCAAAGACGGGAATCTTGCCGGCCCGAAAGCCCTCGAGCACATCGTGGACACGGTGCTGTACTTCGAGGGCGAAAAGCATCACGCTCACCGGGTGGTCCGGGCGGTGAAGAACCGGTTCGGCGCGGTCAGCGAGCTCGGCGTGTTCGAGATGACCGGCAGCGGCCTCAAGGCGGTGCCGAATCCGTCGCAGTTGTTTCTCGCCGAGCGCGCCGCCAACGCCGCGGGGTCGGCGGTGCTGTGCTGTGTCGAGGGGTCGCGCCCGCTCCTCGTCGAAGTGCAGGCCCTCGTCAGCACGAGCTCGTATGGCAACGCCCGGAGGATGGCGAGCGGCCTCGATCAGAATCGGCTGGCGCTGCTCTTGGCCGTGCTCGAGAAGCGGGCTGGCCTCAATCTCATCGCCGAGGACGTCTTCGTCAACGTCGCGGGGGGAATGACCGTTGACGAGCCGGCTGCGGACCTGGCGATCGTCGCCGCTGTCGCCTCGAGCGTGCGCAATCGTCCAATCCGCGTCGCAACGGCTGTGTTTGGCGAGGTCGGCCTGGCCGGAGAGATCCGCGGGACGAGTCAGTCCTCGCTCCGGGTGCGCGAGGCGGCGCAGATGGGCTTCACCCGCTGCATCGTGCCCGAAGGGAACCTGGCACCGGCCGAGTCGGGCAGCTCGACGATGGGCTGTGAAGTCGTCGGGGTCAAGACCGTGTCGGAGGCGCTCGATCACTTGATCGATTGGTAGCGCCAGGGGCGGTATCATAGGCAAGTCCTCATACCCGGGTAGTCTCTTCATCGCGGAGTTCATCCATGCCCTGGCATCTGATCGTCCGTGTGTTGTTCGTAATCGCGGTTACCTACGCCGCCGTGCTCGTCCGGCCGTTCACGTCGGACATGTTCGTGAACGTGCTGGTCGGAGCGCTCCTCGGCCTCGTCATCATCGGCGTCGAAGCCCGTCTGCGCGAGGCCGAAGTGACCGACCTTCTCGGCGCGCTCATCGGAGGCGCCATCGGTCTCGGGCTGGCCAAGACTATCGGCGCGGCGCTCTTCTGGGCTGACGCCAGCGATCCGCGCGTCGCGTTCCTGCACAGCTTTACCCTCCTCGTCTTTCCGTACCTCGGAATCGTGATGGGCGCGCGGAAGGGCGAATGGCTCAAGCCGTCGCGGCTGGTCGGTCTCTTCCGCGACGCAGGACCACAGAAGCGCTACCGCCTGCTCGATACGAGCGTCATCATCGACGGCCGGATCGCCGATGTCTGCGAGACGGGCTTTCTCGACGGCACGCTCGTCATCCCCCAGTTCGTGCTCAAGGAGCTGCAGCTCGTCGCCGACTCGGCAGACTCCCTCAAGCGCAACCGCGGCCGGCGCGGGCTCGATATCCTGCAGAAGGTCCAGAAGATGTCCGGCCTCGACGTGATGATCTCCGACATCGACTTTCCGGAGGTGCGCGAAGTCGATCTCAAGCTCATCGAGCTGGCGCGGACGCTGCAGGGCAAGATCGTCACGAACGACTTCAATCTCAACAAGGTCGCGCAGCTTCGCGGTGTCCAGGTCCTCAACATCAACGAGCTCGCCAACGCGCTCAAGCCGGTCGTGCTGCCCGGCGAGTTCA
Source organism: uncultured Acidobacteriota bacterium (assembly GCA_963771395.1). Taxonomy (GTDB): domain Bacteria; phylum Acidobacteriota; class Vicinamibacteria; order Vicinamibacterales; family 2-12-FULL-66-21; genus DATBJJ01. Next base: position 243,953 of record CAVYTY010000004.1, read on the forward strand.
TGAAGGTGTTCGTCCTCAAGGAAGGCAAGGAGTACAACCAGGGTGTCGCCTATCTCGACGACGGCACGATGGTCGTCGTCGACAATGCGCGGCGGATGATCAGCAAGAACATCGACATCGTCGTCACGAGCGTGCTGCAGACGACGGCCGGCAAGATGATTTTCGGGCGCTACCTCGAAGGGCCGGGGGTGCAGACGCCGCTCGGGCAGGTCGCCGTCCCCGCGGCTACTGCGGCATCCGGCGTCGTCTCGTCAACGGGCACGGCGGGGCGGGCCCAGCAGAACGCGAAGTGATTCCGCCGTATCACTGGTGGCGGACGGTCTTCTTCCTGATTCCGGCGATCGCCGTTTACACGATCGTTCTCGGAACGATCTCGATCCTGTCGTCGCTCGTCGATTCGAGCGGCGACATCGGTCACCGGTGCGCGCGGGCATGGGCCTGGCTGTTGCTGCGCACGACCGGCGTGCGCGTGTCGGTGCGCGGGCTCGACAAGCTCGACCCGCATCGCAGCTACGTGTTCGCGGCGAATCACCAGAGCATCTACGACATCCCGATTGTCTTCGCCTCGATTCCGCTGCAGCTGCGGATCGTGTCCAAGGCCTCGCTCGGTAACTTTCCGTTTCTGGGCTGGCACCTGCGCAGGACCGGCCATCTTCTCCTCGACCGCAAGAAACCCGGTGCGGGCATCGTCAAGAAGATGGCCCGCCTCGTTGGCGGCGCGCGGTCGCTCATCGTCTTCCCGGAAGGGACGCGGAGCGCCGACGGGTCGGTCGCGCGCTTCAAGGGCGGGACGTTTCTCGTCGCGATCGATGCCGGCCTGCCGGTCGTGCCCGTGAGCATTGCCGGCAGCCGCCACGTCATGCTCAAAGGCCGGTTGATGACCTGTCCCGGCGATGTCACGCTCACGGTTCACGAGCCGATTCCGACGGGCGGTATCGGGCGCGCGGGGGCGCGGGAGCTCGCCGAGCGCGTCCGCGACGTGGTTCTGAGAGGTGTTGACGTGAGTCCGGACCTCAGGGATCTCGGTAAGCCTGCGCCGGCTGGGATATAATCGTCGTTTGACCACTCCGGCAAACGCACCGCCTGTGCACGTCACCGCCATCATCGCGGCGGGCGGAAGTGGTCGACGGCTGGGCGCGTCCGTGCCGAAGCAGTTGCTGGACGTCGGCGGCAGGACGCTGCTGCAACGCGCCGTCGATGCCTTCAGAGCGCACCCGGCGGTCGGTGACGTGATCGTCGCGGTTCCCGCGGATCTACTCGCTCGACCGCCACGCTGGCTCGACGGCGTGCGCCTCGTGGCGGGCGGAGAGCGCCGGCAGGATTCGGTCGCCAACGCGTTCGACGCCGTCGCCGCGGATGTCGACATCGTCCTCGTCCACGATGCCGCACGGCCGTTTGTGACGAGCGCCGTGATCTCGCGCGCGATTCAAGGCGCGGTCGCGCACGGCGCCGCCATCGTCGCGGTGCCCGTCAGCGACACGGTGAAGCGCGTGCGGATTGCCGACGACGTGATCGTGGAAACGCTGCCGCGCGACGAGATCTTCCTGGCCCAGACGCCGCAGGCGTTCCGGCGTGACGTGCTCGGCGCCGCGATCGTCGCGGGCCGCGCCGGGGACACCGCCACCGACGAGGCCATGCTGGCCGAGCGCGCCGGGCATCGCGTGCACGTCGTGGCCGGCGACCCGGCGAACGTCAAGATCACGACCGCCGCCGACCTCGACCGTGCGCGTGGCCGCGTGCCGGGGGCGGCGGGCGGCGCAGGACGCGTAGGGGTCGGCTACGATCTGCACCTGTTGGTCGAGGGGCGGCCGCTGGTGCTCGGCGGCGTGACCGTGCCGTCGGAACGCGGGGCGCTCGGACACTCCGATGCCGACGTCGTCTGTCACGCCGTCACGGACGCGATCCTGGGTGCGGCGAGAGCCGGCGACATCGGGCAGCACTATCCGGATACCGATCCGCGATGGAAGGGGGCGTCGAGCGTCACGCTGCTCGAGGAGGTCGTCGGACTGGTGCGCGGACGCGGGCTGGCAATAGAGAATGTTGACGTCGTCGTGATCCTCGAGCGCCCGAAGATCGGGCCGCACCGCGAAGCCATCGAATCTCGGCTCGCCGCCGCCATGGGAGTCGATGCGAGCAGGGTCAGCGTGAAGGCAAAAACGAACGAGGGCGTCGACGCCGTCGGACGAGGCGAGGCCATCGCCGCCCACGCCGTCGCACTACTGACGCGACTGACGACTGTGACTGCCGATTGCGACTGACGACTGACGATTGCCGACTGACGACTGAAGTATGCGCGTAAGGTTCGCCCCCAGCCCGACCGGCCAGTTGCACGTCGGCAACGCGCGCACGGCGCTCTTCAACTGGCTGCTTGCGCATGGCAAGGACGGGACGTTCGTGCTCCGCATCGAAGACACCGATGCCGAGCGGTCGACGCGCGAATCGGAGCAGAGCATCCTCGAAGATCTGCGCTGGCTGGGGCTCGACTGGGACGAAGGGCCTGACGTCGGCGGGTCACACGGTCCCTATCGCCAGTCCGAGCGGTTGCATCTCTACGCGTCGTACGCGAACGAGCTGCTGGCGGGCGATTACGCGTACTACTGCTTCTGCTCGCCGGACCAGCTCGACGCGGACCGCCAGGCGGATCTGGCGGCAGGTCACCCCCCGAAATACCACGGGACGTGCCGATCGCATGTTGGACGACGAGGCGCAGGCGCGCATTGACGCCGGAGAGCGGCCGGTCGTCCGGTTCCGCGTGCCCGAGTCCCCCGAAGTAGACGAGGTGCGGTTTCCGGACCTCGTGAGGGGCGAAGTCGTGTTCAGCACGGAGGTCATCGGAGATTTCGTGATCGTGCGATCCGACGGCCGGCCACAGTACAACTTCGCGGTCGTGGTCGACGATGCGCTCATGGACGTGACGCACGTGATCCGCGGCGAGGATCACATCTCGAATACACCGCGGCAGCTCCTGCTCTATCAGGCGCTCGGCTTCACGCCGCCCGAGTTCGCGCACCTCTCGCTCGTGCTGGGACCGGACCATACGCCCTTGTCGAAGCGCCACGGCGCGACGTCGGTCTCGGAGTTTCGCGCGCGCGGATACCTGCCGGAGGCGCTGGTGAACTACCTGGCGCTCATCGGCTGGTCACCGCGCACCGACGGCGGCAGCGGCGAGAACGATGCGGAGCTCCTGCCCGTCGACGAGATGGCACGCCGGTTCGCGATCGAGAACGTGGGGCACAGCGCAGGGGTTTTCGATCTCGAAAAGCTCGCCTGGATGAACCGCCACTACATGAAGACGGCGGCGCCGGCGCGGCTCGCCGCCGAGTCGCTGCCGTATTTCACGGCGCGGGGGTTCGTCACCCGGCGCAGCGACGAGGCCATGGAGTTTGTCTCGCTCATCCTGCCGATGGCGGTCGGATCCGTCGATCGGCTCGAGGAAATTCCTGACCGGCTCAGGTTCCTCTTCAACTTCGACGCGAGGGCCGCCCTCGCCACGCGCGAGGTCGCCGAAGTGATGGATGCGGCGGGGGCGCGCGACGTCGTCGTCGCGCTGGCCGACGAACTGCGCGACGTCGGGCGCCTCGACAGGGACGCGTTTCGGGCCGCGGCCGCGCGCGTCAGGCAGCGCACGGGGCAGAAGGCGCGCGCGCTGTTCCATCCCATTCGCGTGGCGTTGACGGGCGAGGCCGGCGGCCCCGAGCTCGATCTGACCGTGCCGGCCATCGATCGCGGTGCCGAGCTGCCTCCGTCCGCTGGAGTGGCGCCCATCCTCGGCTGCCGAGAGCGCGCAGAGATGTTCGCGAGCCTGGTCCGATGATGCGAGCCGGGTCGATGATCCCTGGACCGGCGATGATGGTGCCGTGATGGTCGTCTACGGGTTGAACCCGGTACTCGAAGCGCTCCGCGCGGGACGCGTGCGGAAGCTGCGCGTGGGTCCCCGATCGGACCGGCGCGTCGAGGACGCGATCGCGCTCGCCAGGAAAGCCGGTGTGACGATCGAGCGCACCGATGCGGCGTCGCTCGACCGGGTCGCGCGGGGCGGGGTGCACCAGGGATTGGCCGCCGAGGTCGATGCGCCGCGCGACTACGGGATCGACGAGCTCGTCGCTGCGGGCCGCACCGGACCCGCCGTTGCTGGTGGTGCTCGACGGGGTCGAGGATCCCCACAATGTCGGCGCGATTCTGCGGAGCCTCGATGCCTCGGGGGGGCACGGCGCCGTACGGCAGGCGCGGCACTCCGCCTCGCTCGACGGTGTCGTGGCCAAGGCGTCGGCGGGCGCCGTCGCGACGGTGCGGATTGCCACGGTCGTGAACATCGCCAGGGCCCTCGACGAACTGAAAGAGGCCGGCGTCTGGACCGTCGGACTGGCGGCCGAGTCGTCGGAGAGCTACGACGAGATCGACCTGACCGTGCCCACGGCGATCGTTCTCGGGGCCGAGGGGAGCGGCCTTCGACGGCTGGTCCGCGAACGGTGCGACAGGCTGGCAGCCATTCCGATGCGCGGGCACGTCGAAAGCCTGAATGTGTCTGTGGCTGCTGGAGTTATGCTGTTTGAAGCGGCCCGGCAGAGGCGGAGGAAAAATGGTGTATGATCTTCCTTTCCCCTTGCCGCTAACCCTCTAGAGGTTCATGAGCTTGCGCCCGTGGCACGCGGTGTGCTACAAATATCGTTTTGTCTGGGCTGGCGTAGCTCAGTCCGGTAGAGCAGCTGATTTGTAATCAGCCGGTCGGGGGTTCAAATCCCTTCGCCAGCTCCACGATTCCCGCCGCCGAAAGAGAGACCCGAGCAGAGCGCGAGACCCGAGCAAAAGAGACGAGCAGCAGGACGGCACGAATCGCGAGCGGCGCAAATCCTGACACACGATACAACACGAAGAGCGTTAGCCCCGGCGCGTCCGCCGGTAGGTATCGGCGAGGTAGCGAAGCGGTCAAACGCAACAGACTGTAAATCTGTCGCCCCAGCGGCTTCGAAGGTTCGAATCCTTCCCTCGCCACCAAGGTGACGGTAGCAATGCTGAATGTCGAATGCTGAAGTGCAAGGGTGAATCAAGAAAAATGGGCCGTTCAGCATTCAGCATTCGGCAACAGGCGATGCAGCGCAAGGGCGGGAGTAACTCAGTGGTAGAGTCACAGCCTTCCAAGCTGTTGGTCGCGGGTTCGATCCCCGTCTCCCGCTCCAGCCTTCGCTCGCCGCTTCGCGTCGAGCTTCGGGTGGCAGGCCAGCGTGCATCGGCAGGGTGCGGCAGAGGAAAGTTGCCGGCGACCTGGACACGGAGGGTCGACCGCGGCATTCGCGGCAAGGTGGTTTGGGCGTCGTAGCGGTGAAGGGTTGGCCGACTTGTCGGCCGAAGCCGCGAAAGCGGCGAAGGCCGATGTAGCTCAGTTGGCAGAGCGCGTCCTTGGTAAGGACGAGGTCACCGGTTCGATCCCGGTCATCGGCTCCAGACTTCGCTCGCTGGCTTCGCCGGCGAGCTTCGTCCAGGCAGGCTAGCGGTGGAGGTTGTCACGCCGAAGCGCAGAGTGCGCGGCTCGTCCGCCGAAGCGCCGAAGGCGCGTAGGTCGGACCACAACGTCAGTAGAGACGCAATCGAGGACGGGATAAACGACATGGCAAAAGAGAAATTCGATCGATCCAAACCGCACGTCAACGTCGGCACCATCGGGCACATCGACCACGGCAAGACGACGCTGACCGCGGCACTCACCAAGGTCGCCGCGGATAAGGGGTGGGCGAAGTTCATTCCGTACGACGAAGTGGCCAAGGCCTCCGAGTCGCAGGGACGTCGCGACGCGACCAAGATTCTGACGATCGCGACGAGCCACGTCGAGTACAGCACGTCGAACCGTCACTACGCGCACGTGGACTGCCCGGGTCACGCCGACTACATCAAGAACATGATCACCGGCGCGGCGCAGATGGACGGCGCCATCCTCGTGGTCAGCGCCGTCGACGGGCCGATGCCGCAGACGCGCGAGCACGTGCTGCTCGCCAAGCAGGTCAACGTGCCGTACATGGTCGTCGCCCTCAACAAGGTCGATGCGGTGGACGATCCCGAGCTGGTCGACCTCGTCGAGCTCGAGGTGCGCGAGCTGCTGTCGTCCTATAGCTTCCCCGGCAACGACATCCCGGTCGTGCGCATCTCCGCGCTCAAGGCGCTCCAGGGCGATCCCGAAGGCGTCGCGGGCGTGCTCAAGCTGATGGAAGCGCTCGACAGCTACATCCCGATGCCGCAGCGCGAAATCGACAAGCCGTTCCTGATGCCGATCGAAGACGTGTTCTCGATCTCCGGCCGCGGCACCGTCGTCACCGGGCGTATCGAGCGCGGCAAGGTCAAGGTCAGCGAGGAAATCGAGATCGTCGGGTTCAAGCCGACCGAGAAGAAGATCGTCACCGGCGTCGAGATGTTCCGCAAGCTGCTCGATGAAGGCGTCGCCGGCGACAACGTCGGCGTGCTGCTCCGCGGCGTCGAAAAAGACGACGTCGAGCGCGGCCAGGTGCTCGCCAAGCCGGGCTCCATCAAGCCGCACACGAAGTTCAAGGGCGAGGTCTACATCCTCTCGAAGGATGAAGGCGGGCGTCACACGCCGTTCTTCAACGGCTATCGTCCGCAGTTCTACATCCGGACGACGGACGTGACCGGGTCGCTCAAGCTGCCCGAGGGCGTGGAGATGGTGATGCCCGGCGACAACACGAGCATCGAGGCCGAACTGCACGTGCCGGTCGCGCTCGAAAAGGGCGCGCGGTTCGCGATTCGTGAAGGCGGCCGAACCGTCGGCGCCGGCACGATTTCGGAGATTATCGAATAGAGCCGGGCCTCGGGGCTCGGATCTCGGGGTTCGAAACCCTCGAGTCCCGGATCCCGAGTCCCGACAAGGTTCAAGGCATGCGAGACATCATTTCGCTGGCGTGCGGCGAGTGCAAACGCCGCAACTACAGCACGACGAAGAACAAGAAGAAGACCAGCTCGCGGCTGGAGTTCAGCAAGTTCTGCCGCTTCTGCCGGAAACATACTCCGCACAAGGAGACGAAGTAGTGCTGTGCCCGCCTTCGCAACCTCAGGGTTGCTTCGGCGCGCCAAGCAGGTGGAAGAGAACATGACGCGGCCGGAACGGAGCGAAAGCGTAGTGAAGGCCGCTAGCTGGGGTGTAGGGGACCCCAGCGATAAGTAAAGGACAGTAGCTCAATTGGCAGAGCACCGGTCTCCAAAACCGGGGGTTGGGGGTTCGATTCCCTCCTGTCCTGCCAGATTCAGCGCTCGCTGTCCGGTCGATGCGCGAGAGACCGGCCAGGCGTCGACGAGAGGGCATTCGCGGGCCGGAGCAACGGTGGGGTTGTACAAACTACGAGCTGCGAGCCGTGGCTGTGAACCGCGGCAGGGATCGTTAAGGAAATGAAGACGGCAATGGCGGAGCACGACGACTCGATCGGTGGCCGTGCCCGGGACGGCGTGGCGGGCTGGTATGGCCGTGCGCGGCGGTTTCTCGCCGAAGTGCGCAACGAAATGGCACGGGTCACCTGGCCGAGCCGACGCGAGGTCTACGCGACGACGCTCGTCGTGATACTCACGTCGATTTTCTTCGGGCTGTATCTGGGGATCACTGACCTGCTCCTCGATCGGCTCATGCGGTGGATTTACGGAACGTTCGGTGCAGCGTGAGCATGGCGAGCATGACCGACGATCGGACCAAGCAGTGGTACATCGTGCACACGTACTCCGGCTTCGAGAACAAGGTGAAGGAGTCGCTCGAGCAGCGCGTGCAGGCCTACGGTCTGCAGGCCGAGATTGGCGAGATCCTGATCCCGACCGAGCAGGTCGCCGAGATGCGCGGCGGCAAGAAGGTCGTCAGCTCCAAGCGGTTCTTCCCCGGCTACATCCTTGTCGAGATGTACATGTCCGACAACGCGTGGCACGTGGTGAAGAACACGCCCAAGGTGACCGGCTTCGTCGGTGCCGGCGCCAAGCCGACGCCGCTCTCGCGTGAAGAGGTCGACCAGATCCTCAATCAGGTCACCGAGGCCGCCGAGAAGCCGAAGCCGAGGTACACGTTCGAGAAGGGCGACCAGGTCCGGATCAACGAGGGCCCGTTCACGAGCTTCAACGGCATCGTGGACGAGGTCAATCTGGATCGGAACACGCTCAAGGTCATGGTGACGATCTTCGGCCGGTCGACACCGGTCGAGTTGGACTTCTTGCAGGTGGAGAAGCTGTAGTAGCGCGTCGCGGCTCGCGGTTGGCGGTTCGCTGCCCGGAAGAGCTCCGGAGGACGAACGGGCAGCAGCGACCAGCGAGAAGCGAGCGGCGGACAGCGACAAGGCACAATGGCGAAAAAAGTACAGGCAATGGTGAAGCTCCAGATTGCCGCGGGGAAGGCGACCCCCGCGCCGCCGGTCGGGACCGCGCTCGGTCCGCACGGCATCAACATCATGGACTTCTGCAAGAACTTCAATGCGAAGACCGCCAAGGACGAGGGGCTCATCATCCCCGTCGTCGTCACGATCTACGCGGACCGGTCGTACACGTTCATCACGAAGACGCCGCCGGCGGCGATCCTCTTGAAGCGCGCGGCGAACCTGGCGAAGGGCTCCGCCGAGCCGAACAAGAACAAGGTCGGCACGGTCACGAAAAAGCAGGTCGAGGACATCGCCAAGCTCAAGATGCCTGACCTGAACGCCGAGTCGCTCGAAGCCGCGTCCAAGACCATCGCCGGCACGGCGCGATCGATGGGAATAGACGTTGTTGGATAGTAGCAATGCTGAGTGCTGAATGCTGAATGCTGAAGTCCGCCAGAACCGAGCATTCATCATTCACTTCAGCATTCAGCACTCAGCATTCAGCATTGACAAAGAGTGGGAGGTTGCGACAGCAACCGACTGGACCACAGAGGTAGAGCATGCGTAAGACTGGCAAGAAATTCGCTGCCGCGCGGCAGCAGGTCCCAGCGCGTCCGCATACGATCGAGGATGCGATTCCCCTGATGCAGAAGGTGAAGTTTGCAAAGTTCGACGAAACCGTCGAGCTCTCGCTCCGCCTGGGCGTCGATCCGAAGCACGCCGATCAGATGGTTCGCGGCACGGTCGTGCTTCCGCACGGCCTCGGCAAGAGCAAGCGCGTGCTCGCGATTGCCGGAAGCGACAAACAGAAGGAAGCCCAGGACGCGGGCGCCGATTTCATCGGCGGCGAGGAGCTCGTCGAGAAGATCCAGGGGGGCTGGACGGACTTCGATGCCGTCGTGGCGACTCCCGACATGATGCGTGCGGTCGGCAAGCTCGGCAAGGTGCTCGGGCCTCGCGGGTTGATGCCCAACCCGAAGACGGGAACAGTGACCGTCGACATCGCCAAGGCGATCAAGGAAATCAAGGCCGGGAAGGTCGAGTTCCGCGTCGACAAGACCGGCATCGTGCACGCGCCGATCGGCAAGATCTCGTTTTCGACGCAGAGCCTGGTCGAGAACGCGCACGCGCTCGTCGACAGCGTCGTCAAGGCGAAGCCGTCGGCCGCCAAGGGCAAGTACCTCCGCAACGTGACGCTGTCCTCGACGATGGGCCCGGGGATCACGATCGATACGGCGCACGTGTTCGACGTGGTGAAACACTAATGGCAGTCACTCGAGCATTCAAGGTCGACGAGCTTCAGCAGCTCGAACAGTCGTTCAAGGGCACCGACAGCGCGATCGTTGTCGACTACAAGGGCCTGAAGGTGCCCGAGGTGACCGAGCTGCGGCGCCAGGTGCGCGGCGCGAAGGGGCAGTACAAGGTCGTCAAGAATACGCTGGCCCGGCGCGCGTTGAAGGGCACGACCTTCGAGCCGCTGACGGAGTTCTTCATCGGCACGACGGCCGTCGCCTACAGCGGCGAAGACCCGGTCGCGCTCGCCAAGGTCCTGACGACGTTCGCGAAGACCGCGCCGGCGTTGAAGATCAAGGCCGCCGTTGTCCAGGGGCGCGCGATCAATGCCGGAGAGGTCACCGACCTGGCGTCGTTGCCCGGGAAGCCCGAGCTGTACGCCAAGCTCCTCTTCGTACTGCAGGCGCCGATGGTCCAGCTGGTGAGCGTGCTGAGCGCCGTGCCACGCGATCTCATGAGCGTGCTCGTGCAGGCGGAGAAGAAGAGGGGCGAAGCGGCGCCGCAAGAGAGCGAAGCGGCACCGGCAGAATCGGCACCCGCAGCAGAATCGGCACCCGCATAGGGAGCCGGAGCGCCTGACAGGAAGAGCAGCGGCAAGCGCTTGGGGGTGGGGCCCCGAGCGCACTGAAAGAAATTGGGCCCCGCGAGCGCTGAGAAAAGCCGACAGAATCGCAGAAACATCGAGCAGACCGAAATCGCAGCAATCATCAAGTACGAGGAGCTGAGTGACATGGCACTGACGCAGCAGGAAGTGGTCGAATACATCAAGGGGATCTCCGTGCTCGAGCTCTCGCAGCTCGTCAAAGAGCTGGAGAAGGAGCTCGGCGTGTCGGCGGCCTCGGCGATGCCGATGGCAATGGCTGGCGGCGGTGCGGCGGCTGGCGCGGCGGCGCCAGTCGAAGAGAAGACCGAGTTCACGGCGGTCTTGACCGAGGTCGGCGCCAACAAGATCAACGTGATCAAGGTCGTGCGCGAAGTCACCAGCCTCGGACTGAAGGAAGCCAAGGATCTCGTCGAGGGAGCACCCAAGCCCATCAAGGAGGGCATCCCCAAGGACGAGGCGGCGGCTATCAAGAAGAAGTTCGAGGACGTCGGCGCGAAGGTCGAGATCAAGTAGGCCGGCGGCGTCGCGCCGCCTCCGATTACCGGGGCTCGGGATTCGGGGCTCGGGGTGCAAGACCCCGCAGCCGCACCCGAGCTCCGGAGCTCTTCCGAGTCCCGAGCCCCGAGTCCCGAGACCCGATTCAGAGGGTTTTCACAGCATGTACAGCCTTCCCAAGAACATCTACCGCGAGCGCATCGACTTTTCGAAGATCAAGACGACGATTCCGATCCCGAACCTCATCGAGATTCAGAAGAAGTCGTACGAGCGGTTCCTGCAGATGAACCGGCTGCCCTCCGAGCGCGAGGACGCCGGGCTGCAGTCCGTCTTCAAATCGGTCTTCCCGATATCGGACTTCCGCGAGAACTCGTCGCTCGAGTTCATCGAGTATTCCATCGGGAACTGGGAGTGCAAGTGCGGCCGGCTGGCCGGCCTGCACCACCTGCGCAAGCCGTGCGTCAATTGCGGGCACACGCTCGTCGCCGATCCGTACGGTGAGCACGAGGTGCTCTGCCCGCGCTGCGGCAAGCCGAACGACGCCCGCGGCGACGTCTGCGACATCTGCGGCAACACGGTCGGCCTCAAGCTCAAGTACGACGTCGACGAGTGTCAGGAGCGCGGCATGACCTACGCCGTGCCGCTCAAGGTCACGATCCGGCTCGTCGTCTGGAACAAGGACCCCGAGACCGGCGTGAAGACCATCCGCGACATCAAGGAGCAGGAGGTCTACTTCGGGGACATTCCGCTGATGACGGACAACGGCACGTTCATCATCAACGGGACCGAGCGCGTCATCGTGTCGCAGCTCCACCGCTCGCCGGGCGCCTTCTTCCACTCGGAAGACAAGACGCTCTACATCGCGCAGATCATTCCCTACCGCGGCTCGTGGGTGGAGTTCGAGTACGACACGAAGAACCTGCTCTACGTGCGCATCGATCGGAAACGGAAGTTCCTGGCGACGGTGTTCCTGCGCGCCCTCGGCCTGCGCGGGGCCGACGAGATCATCCGCACGTTCTACTCGGTCGACCGCCTGCGCCTCAAGGGCGGTTCGATCTTCTGGGCGGTCAACGACAGCCTGCAGGGTCTGCGCGTGTCGAAAGACGTCACCGTCGGGTCCGACGTGCTCGTGCACGCGGGCAAGAAGATCACGTCGAACGGCCTGGCGGCGCTCAGGAAGGCGAACGTCGAGTCGGTCGAAATCGCGGACGCCGAGCTCGAAGGGGCGTTTGCCGCCGGGGACGTCGTCGATCCCTCGACGGGCGAGGTCATCCTCGAGGCGAATGAAGAGCTGACGCCGCGCGTCATCTCGATGGCGCAGGAGAAGAACGTCGATCGCCTCGAGATCTTCTTCCCCGAGCGGGACGAGATCGGGCCGGTGCTGTCGTCGACGCTGAAGAAGGACCCGATCCACACCCACGAGGAAGCGCTCATCGAGATCTACCGCCGTCTGCGGCCGGGTGATCCCCCGACGCTCGACAGCTCGCGGTCGCTCTTCGAGAACATGTTCTTCAACCCGCAGAAGTACGACTTCTCGCGCGTCGGCCGGCTCAAGCTGAACACCAAGCTCAAGCTGAACACGCCGCTCGACGAGAAGATCCTGCACCCGCAGGACTTCTACGAGGTCATCAAGTACCAGCTCAAGCTGCGGCGCAATCCCGCCAACGTCGACGACATCGATCACCTCGGCAACCGGCGCGTCCGCTCGGTCGGCGAGCTCCTCGAGAACCAGTTCCGTATCGGCCTCGTCCGGATGGAACGCGCGATCAAGGAGAAGATGTCGGTCTACCAGGAAATGGCGACCGCCATGCCGCACGACCTGATCAACGCCAAGCCGGTCATGGCCGCGATTCGCGAGTTCTTCGGCTCGTCGCAGCTCTCGCAGTTCATGGATCAGACCAACCCGCTCTCCGAGGTCACGCACAAGCGGCGTCTCTCGGCGCTCGGGCCCGGCGGTCTGTCGCGCGAGCGCGCCGGCTTCGAGGTGCGCGACGTGCACCCGACGCACTACGGCCGCATCTGCCCGATTGAGACGCCGGAAGGTCCGAACATCGGCCTCATCTCGTCGTTGTCGTGCTACGCGCGGATCAACGAGTTCGGGTTCATCGAGTCCCCGTACCGGAAGGTCAAGGACGGGCGCGTTATCGACTACGTGATGATCGTCAACGCCGGCGGCAACACGAAGTACAAGGTCGGCGACATCGTCGAGGCCAACGACGTCGGCGCCGACCCGAAGGACATCGAGAACAAGGGCGGCCGGCGCCGGCGCGGCCTCGAGTACGAGCCGTTTTCCTACTACCTGTCGGCGTGGGAGGAGGACCAGTACATCATCGCCCAGGCCAACGCGGCCGTGGACGAGAAGGGACGCTTCACGACCGACCGCGTCAATGCGCGCCAGGCCGGCAACTTCATCCTGACGCCACGCGACAAGGTCGACTTCATCGACGTCTCGCCGAAGCAGCTCGTGTCGGTCGCCGCCTCGCTCGTGCCGTTCCTCGAGAACGACGATGCGAACCGTGCGCTGATGGGGTCGAACATGCAGCGGCAGGCGGTGCCGCTGCTGCGGGCGCGCGCGCCGTTTGTCGGCACCGGCATGGAGTACATCACCGCGCGCGACTCGGGGGCCGTCGTCGTGGCGCGCCGCTCGGGCACCGTGGACTTCGTCGACAGCCAGCGCATCGTCGTGCGCGTGGAAGGGGAGACCGAGGCGACCTCGCGCGAGATGGGCGCCGACATCTATCCGATGACGAAGTTCAAGCGCTCGAACCAGAACACGTGCATCAACCAGAAGCCGATCGTCCGAGTGGGCCAGAAGGTCCACAAGGGGCAGGTGCTCGGCGACGGGCCGTGCACGGAGCTCGGCGAGCTCGCGCTCGGACGGAACGTGCTCGTCGCGTTCATGCCGTGGCGCGGCTACAACTTCGAGGACGCGATTCTCGTGTCCGAGCGGATGGTCAAGGACGACTACTACACGTCCATCCACATCGAAGAGTTCGAGATCGAGGCGCGCGACACCAAGCTCGGCCCGGAAGAGATTACGCGGGACATCCCGAACGTCGGTGAAGGGTATCTCCGCGACCTCGACGAGAGCGGCATCATCCGCATCGGCGCGTCGGTCAAGCCGGGCGACATCCTGGTCGGCAAGGTGACGCCGAAGGGCGAGACGCAGCTCACGCCGGAAGAGAAGCTGCTGCGCGCCATCTTCGGTGAGAAGGCGGGCGACGTCAGCGACGCGTCGCTGATTTGTCCTCCGGGCATCGAAGGCATCATCGTCGGCGTCAAGATCTTCTCCCGCAAGGGCATCGAAAAGGACGACCGAGCGAAAGCGATCGAGCAGGAAGAGCTCGACATGATGGAGAAGAACCTGCAGGACGAGATTCGCATCCTTCACGACGAAGTGAAGAAGCGGGTCGTCGGCATGCTGCAGGGCCAGCAGCTGCGCGCCGACCTCTACGACGAGCACGGCCGCGAGCGCCTGCTGCGCAAGGGGACCGATCTGACGCCGGAAGTGCTGCAGTCGCTTCCCTACGAAGCGGTCGTCCGGGTGAAGATTGCGACCGACGATCCCCGGCTCGAGGAAGACCTCCGCGAGCTCGAGGAGCGCACCGAACGGCAGGTCGAGGTCATCCGCAACCAGTTCGAGGAGAAGAAGGAGAAGGTTCGTCGCGGCGACGAGCTGCCTCCGGGCGTCATCAAGCTGGTCAAGGTGTACGTGGCGATGAAGCGCAAGCTGTCGGTCGGCGACAAGATGGCCGGCCGCCACGGCAACAAGGGCGTCATCGCGCGCATCCTGCCGGAAGAGGACATGCCGTACCTGCCCGACGGCACGCCCGTCGAGATCGTGCTGAACCCGCTCGGCGTTCCGTCGCGTATGAACGTCGGTCAGATTCTCGAGACCCACCTCGGGTGGGCGGCCCACGCGCTGGGCCTCTACTTCGCGACGCCGGTCTTCGACGGCGCGACCGAGCAGGAGATCAAGAACTGGCTGGAGCAGGCGGGCCTGCCCAAGAGCGGCAAGACCGAGCTCTTCGACGGCATGACGGGTCAGGCCTTCGAGCAGGACGTGACGGTCGGCTACATCTACATGCTGAAGCTGTCGCACCTGGTCGACGACAAGATCCACGCGCGGTCGATCGGACCGTACTCGCTCATCACGCAGCAGCCGCTCGGCGGCAAGGCGCAGTTCGGCGGCCAGCGGTTCGGAGAGATGGAAGTGTGGGCGCTCGAAGCCTACGGCGCCGCGCACATCCTCCAGGAACTGCTGACGGCGAAATCGGACGACGTCACCGGTCGCGCGAAGATCTACGAGGCGATCGTCAAGGGCGACGCGTCGTTCCAGCCCGGGCTGCCGGAATCGTTCAACGTCCTCATCCGCGAGCTCCAGGCCCTGTGCCTCGACGTCGAGCTGATGAAGACGAAGAAGAAGCCGGTGCTCGAGGCGATCGAGGCTGGTGAAGGCGAACCGGTATTGGCAGAGGGGTAGGAAGACTAGCTGTCAGCTCTCAGCCGTCAGCTCTCAGCACGAGAGCGCGGCTGGGAGCTGAGAGCCTTGGCTGATAGCTGACAGCTGAAAGCTGAGAGCGACAAACACATATGAGACCATCTTTTGATACACGCGGCTCACTGACGTCCGACTTCGACGCCATCCGGATCAGCCTTGCGTCGCCCGAGAAGATCCTCTCGTGGTCGCACGGCGAGGTGACCAAGCCGGAGACGATCAACTACCGGACGTTCAAGCCGGAGCGCGACGGGCTGTTCTGCGCCAAGATCTTCGGCCCGGTCACCGACTGGGAGTGCCTCTGCGGCAAGTACAAGCGCATGAAGCACCGCGGCGTGATCTGCGACAAGTGCGGCGTCGAGGTCACGCAGGCCAAGGTCCGGCGCGAGCGCCTCGGCCACATCACGCTGGCGACACCGGTCAGCCACGTGTGGTTCTTCAAGGGGCTGCCGAGCCGCATCGGCCATCTCCTCGACATCTCGCTGCGCGACCTCGAACGCGTCCTCTACTTCGAGGCCTACGTCGTCATCGAGCCGGGCGACACCGACCTCAAGCAGAACCAGCTCCTCAACGAAGAGCAGTTCCGCAAGGCGCGCGAGGACTACGGCGTCAAGTTCCGCGCGCAGATGGGCGCGGAAGCAATCAAGGAGCTCCTCAAGCGCGTCAACGTCGAGAAGCTCGCCGGCGAGATGCGCGAGAAGATGCGCGCGGAGTCCTCGGCGCAGAAGAAGCTGAAGTACGCCAAGCGCCTGAAGGTCGTCGACTCGTTCCGGAAGTCCACGAACAAGCCGGAGTGGATGATTCTCGACGTCATCCCGGTCATCCCGCCGGAACTGCGGCCGCTCGTGCCGCTCGACGGCGGCCGGTTCGCGACCTCGGACCTCAACGATCTCTATCGCCGCGTCATCAACCGCAACAACCGGTTGAAGAAGCTCATCGAGCTCAAGGCGCCAGACGTCATCATCCGCAACGAGAAGCGGATGCTGCAGGAAGCGGTGGACGCGCTGTTCGACAACGGCCGCCGCGGCCGCGTGCTGCGCGGCGCGAACAACCGTCCGCTCAAGTCGCTGTCGGACACGCTCAAGGGCAAGCAGGGCCGGTTCCGTCAGAACCTGCTCGGCAAGCGCGTCGACTACTCCGGCCGTTCGGTCATCGTCGTCGGTCCCGAGCTGAAGCTGCACCAGTGCGGGCTGCCGAAGAAGATGGCGCTCGAGCTCTTCAAGCCGTTCATCTACAACAAGCTCGAAGAGCGCGGCCTGGTCGCGACAATCAAGCAGGCCAAGGAGATGGTCGAGCAGCAGCGTCCGGAAGTGTGGGACGTGCTCGAAGAGGTCATCCGCGAGCACCCGGTGCTGCTCAACCGCGCGCCGACGCTCCATCGCCTCGGCATCCAGGCGTTCGAGCCGGTCCTCGTCGAGGGCAAGGCAATCCGGATCCATCCGCTCGTCTGCACGGCGTTCAACGCCGACTTCGACGGCGACCAGATGGCCGTGCACATTCCGCTCGCGCCGGAAGCGCAGATCGAGGCATCCGTGCTGATGATGTCCTCGAACAACATCCTGTCGCCCGCGAGCGGCGCGCCGATCGCGGTGCCGTCGCAGGACATCGTGCTCGGCTGCTACTACCTGACCAAGGCCAGGGCCGGGGCCAAGGGCGAGGGCCGGGTCTTCGGCAACGAAGACGACGTGCGTGCTGGCGCTCGAGGCGGGCGAAGTGGAAACGCTGACGCCGATTCGCCTGCGCCTGACCGGGCAGCTCCTCGACCTGACCGTCGCGCGCGACGATCAGGCGGTGCTGCAGGCCGAGGTGCAGGAAGTCGAGCGCAAGATCATCAACACGACCGTCGGCCGCGTCATCTTCAACACGTCGCTGCCGGCAATCATGCCGTTCGTCAACGGGCTCCTGAAGAAGAAGGGCCTGCAGCAGGTCGTGCAGTACTGCCATCTGCACTTCGGTCTCGAGGCGACGGTCGAGATGCTCGACAGCCTCAAGCACGTCGGGTTCACCTACGCGACGCGGTCGGGCCTGTCGATCGGCATCGACGACCTGGTCATCCCGTCGGAGAAGGGCGCGCTCGTGTCGGGCGCCCGCGACGAGGTCATCAAGGTCGAAGGTCAGTATCTCGAAGGCGCGATCACCAACGGCGAGCGCTACAACAAGGTCATCGCCGTGTGGTCGGACGTCACCGAGAAAATCGCCGACGCGATGTTCAGCGAGATGGAAGACCTGGACAACTCGGGGCGCAACTTCAACCCCGTCTACATCATGGCCGACTCCGGCGCGCGCGGATCGAAACAGCAGATCCGCCAGCTCGCCGGCATGCGCGGCCTGATGGCCAAGCCGTCGGGCGAGATCATCGAGACGCCGATCATGGCGAACTTCCGTGAAGGCCTCGCCGTCATGGAGTACTTCATCTCCACGCACGGCGCCCGCAAGGGCCTCGCCGACACGGCGCTCAAGACCGCCGACTCGGGCTACCTGACGCGGCGTCTGGTCGACGTGGCGCAGGACGTCATCATCCACGAGATCGACTGCGGCACGATGGACGGCATCGAGGCCCGGGCGATCGTCGAGAGCGGCGAGATCATCGAGCCGCTGC
>CAVYTY010000005.1:0-146867 GCA_963771395.1 uncultured Acidobacteriota bacterium
TCAGAATCTGGGCTCGGTTCGCCCGTGCTCGGTGCCCAGCGGATCGTCGACGACCGTCTGCGTTGTACCGCCCAGGTTGCGTTCGTGAAAGGCCGGCGATGACGGGCTCGCCTGGCGGTCGTCCTCCTTCAGCCGAGCGCGCAGCCCAATGCAGCGGCGTTCCGAAACGGGCGAGCGCTCGACTATCGGCGGGACCGATGAATCGCCACGATTCCCGGCACCCGGAATCGTCGTGTTTCGTCCTCGACGGACAGGTCCTGCCAGGAGACACCGTCGAGGAGTCCTGCCAGAGAAGCGCGGGCCCCTGGGTGTCGCCGCGCTCCTCTTCGACGTCGACGAACATGCCGAGCCGATCGACCGGCAACGTCCGGTCGAAGCCGAAGTAGAGCGTCGGCGTGACGTCGCCGACCGGCGTGAACGGCTGAAACGTCTGGCCCGGCCAGGTTGTTCCTCGGTCCGGTCCTTGTACTGAAAATCGTTGTAGGCCAGCACGCGCTCGGGAACCAGCGGACCGAACCGCCAGTCGTACCCAGACGAAAGTCGGCCAGCGCCGGCGGCCGCACGATGACGACGGGAAGCTGGTCTGGCTCTGGCTGATGACCGAGCCGCTGATGGGAATGAGCTTCGTCTCTCCGAATCCGCCGCTGACGAGCCGCGCCCGCATCCATCGCCCCTCGACGTCGTTCACTTTCGTCGTGGCCATGTCGACCGGGACCTTGAAATCGATGGTCTCCGTCGTGTCCAGGTCCTCGGTCGGCGTGTTGCCTCCGCTCGAATGAAACAGCGCGACCCACCTTCGTCCGTTCCAGGTACTCCCACGCGACCACGTGCGACAGCGCGCCGCTGCTCGCGGGCTGTTGCCTCGCCGCGCCCGACTGGTCTTCGTCCTGTGGCGTCTGCGCCCGCACGACGAGAATGGTCGCGTCGGCGCCGGGCTTCGAGAACAGCTCGGCGCTCGTGAAGTAGAAAGCGTTGCCCGGGAACAGGTTGGGGCCCGAAGGGATAGAACGTATTGGTCAGGTCGAGCGCCGTCTGGTTCGAAAAGGCCTTGTCCGCCTGCAGGCCGCTCAGCGTGGAGCTCACCTCATAAGACGACGAGGGGTCGTCGACGAGCAGGGTCGTGGCGGCCAGATCGGCGACGCGGCGGCGGCCTGCAGCGTGACCTCGATCGTCTTTGCGGCGGTGTTGTGAGGCACGCCGTGGAAGCAATGTACGCCGGGCCGGTCCTCGGGCGTCTCCTGCACGGCCCCGGCAGAATCACGGAGCGTCACGTCAACCGGGATCGCCTTGCCGCCTTCGTCGGTGACGAGCACGGTGACTTCGCAGTCGATGCCCTCCAATGGCTTGACGCGCGGTGTCGAGACGGTGAACTCCAGCGGCCGCCTAATCTCCGCGTCGAGCGTGATGCCGTCGATCTCGGGCAGCACCTGCACGGGATCGGCCGGGAGCGGCTCGTCGAGCCGGCCGCGGATCCAGAACGCTTCGATGCCGTTCACCTTGGTCCTGGCCGTCTCCGCGCAATCGGTTCTCAGCTGCATCGTCCCGCTGCGCGTGAGGCCGAGGGTGCCTTCGAGCGCCCGGGACTCGCGGGGATCGCACGCGGGACGCATCGACAGGAACTCGCGCCACACCTTGCCGTCCCAGTACTCCCACGACGTGGTCAGCGGCTCGCTGCCGGACGTGGTCAGCTCGAAGGTGACGTTGACCTGGCTCGTTGCCCGCCAGCGCCAGCAGCGTGTCATGGGCCAGATACAGGATGTGCGGCGTATCCTGCAGCTCGCGCTTTCTGAAGGGCGTGAACGGCGCTCCGGCCAGGAACGCTTCGCTGTGGTTGATGTACCTGATCGCGTCCCGGCCACAGGCTCACGACGTCTTTGAGCTTTGCTGCCGGCCAGTCCGGTGGAGCGCTCGGTCTCGAAGAGGATCTGATCGTTCCGCTCCGGCGGCGGCTGCGCCATGAGGCGCGTGCCCGCCGGCACGCGGGTGTCGGCGGCGTGATCCGCGAGCGCGAATACGACAGGCGCACGCGCGGCCTGCGCGGTTATGAGCTGAATGCCGCAGAGCTCCAGGAACGCGAGCTTGTGCTTCTCTGGCGCCTGATTGAGGCGGTTGACGATCGCCTGGACGTATCGGGCGACGATCCACGGCAGCGTCACGTCGGATCCGCCTGGCGCGGGTTGCCATTCGCGCACGTAGCCGGGCACGCGCGCCAGCAGTTCGGCCGCGAGTTGCGGGGCGTCCCGGGAATCGAGCGTGATCGGTGTCTGGCGCTTCACGTCGCCGCGCCTTCCTGGAGATAGAACGGATACACGAGGTTGTGCAGCGAGTTGGTGGCGCGGACGCGATACACGACGTCGATCAGCACGCGGTTGCGCTCGTCCTCGTCCGTGGTCACGTTCACGTCCTGCACATCGATCCGCGGTTCCCAGTCGACGAGTGACTGCTCGACGCGGGTCTTGATGAGCGCCAGCGTCGTCGTGTTCACCGGCTCGAAGACGAAGGTGTTCAGGCCCGCGCCGAAGTCCGCGCGCATCACCCGCTCACCGGGGTTGGTGCTGAGGATGATCTGAATCGCCTGCCGGATGTCGTCTTCGTGCTCGGCCATGGTCAGCCGTCCATCCGCCTCCAGTCGCGGCGGGAACGCCCACCCGACGCCGAGAAACGCCTTCGCCGGATCGCGCTCGTCGCTCGCCATGCGTCAGCCTCCGATGAAGACCGTCGGGAATCCGGCGGCGATGGCGTTTGGCGGGCCGGCTTCCACGATCTTGTCGCCCTGGCGCGCGGCCGGAAACATGTTGATGAACACCGTGAGGCTGCCGATCGCGGCCACGCCGCCGACATGGGGCACGACGCCCGAGACGAGCGGGCAGGCGTGAACGTCCACCTGCGCGCGCCAGGCTGGCTGGCCGCCGATGAGCACGTTGATGCTTCCGAGGCCTGGGCCGAGAGGCGTGCCGTGACTGGTCAGGTCTCCGACGCGTGCGGCTGATGGCATGACAGTTTCCTCACGACTAGTTGATCTGCACCATGGCGCCCTGGATCTTCGTCTTCACGGTGGTGGCCATGCTGCCGATCTCGATCTCTGCCGCCTGCAGCGAAATCTTGGCGCCCTTGAGCTCGATGACGCCGAAGGGCGGCGGTGCGAGCGCCTGAATGCTCACGCTCTGTTGCGCCAGATCCAGCGTGAGTTTCACCGTGCCGAGCGACGTCTTCAGTTCGATCTTCGTCGGGTCGAGCGTGATGGTCTGCTTCGTGCTCGTGGTAATCGACACGCTCTGCAGCGCATCGTCGAACTCCAGCAGGTGGCCCGTGCCTGGAGTCAGGCCGGTCTTGATCAGCCGCTTGGTCTGCATGTCGGTAGGAAGGCTGATCGGCGGTCGATCGCGCGTGCCCCACAGCCCGCCGAGGATGAACGCATCCTCCGGATCGTTTCCGCTCAACGCGACCAGCACTTCGGCGTCGGCCGGCGGCACCGCGAACTCTCCCACGCCCGAGCCGCCGCCTGCTGATGTCAACCGCGCCCAGACCTCCTGATTGAGCGAGGGGATCCGCACCAGCACCTTGCCCTGCATGATCAGATCGCAGTTGTTCGCCACGATGCCGCTGACGATGCTCGTGCCGGCCTTCTGGTCGGTCTTCTGAGGCGATGAGTCGAACAACGTTGAAGGCATGTTCCAGAGTCTCCTTGACTGGTCCTGTGTCGCGCGACGCTAGCCGATCGTCTGCCCCTGTACCGGAGGAGACCGCCGGCGCCCTTCGGCACCGGGATTGAGCCGAACCACACTTCTTTGCGCGCGTCGAACTGGGTCCGGTAGCCGCTGCTGTCGAGCGTGTGCGTCGCTGAGGTCACCCGATAGAGGCCGCCGAGTTGTCCGAGCCCTTCGAAGTTGATCACCTTGGTGGCCTTGATCCGCGGATCGCCGATCGTGCTGCCGCTGCCGCGTGATCCGGTTGTTCAGCCGAGGCAGCAGCTCGCCAAGGATCTTCTTGGGAGCGGTCGCGGGCCCGAACGCGTCGATCTTCAGCACGCCCTGCGCCTTTGCGCCGATGAGCTCGTCGAGGCTGCCGAAGCCTGGGTAGATCATCAGATCGAACGCGGCGCGGTCGTAGTCCCACGAGAGCACGATCACGAACTCCATCTTGATGCTCGCCACCCAGATGCGCGTCGAAATCCCCGCGACCTGGCCGACCGTCGTGATCTTCGGCGTGAACTCGCTCAGCGACTCTCCCCACTTCAAGGTCACGCTCGGCGTGTAGTCCTGGATCAGGAACTGGAACCGCAGCACGTAGCCCTGCGGCTCCTCCGTGTGGTCGATGTACATCTCCCAGCCGTTCTCCTTGGCCAGCATCGACAGGAAGTCGAAGTCGCTCTGCCCCTGCTGCACGCGTATCGCCCGCTTTGCCTCGAGCGGGTCGATCGCGTACGCGATGAGCAGGGTCAGGAACGACAGCGCCGCGCCAGCGGGATCGATCGACGGGATCAGCAGGTCGGTGACGCCGACGAGCCCGGCGATGACCGGATCCGGCAGCGGGAACTTGCCGATGCACGGAAGGCTCAACGCGAACGCACGCTCCTTCGTCCCGTTGGTCAGCCGCTGCAGGAAGTCGTGCGCGACGATGGTGATCGTGGGCATGCCGCCGTTCGGGAAGCTCTGCGTTCACGCCGGTGATCTCGCCGACGAAGACCTCCTCGAGTGGATCCGGGGCGTAGCCGATGGACAGCGTCGAACCCGTTGTCCATCTGCAGCAGCGGATGGTCGAGCCAGCGCAAGCCCTCGTTGGCGAGAGTGACCTCGACCCGGTCGGCGCCCTCGAGGCCGTCCTGATAGCGTGATGCGGGTCACGCATGCGCGCATCGCCGCCGGGAGCGGCTCGCCGCCGATCCGAACGAGAACTCGGGCGCGTAGCTGGGGAAGCGAGGCATGTCAGCGCACGCGCCTCCCCGGTGACGGGATCGGTTGCACGGCAACGACGGGATGACGCAGCGACTGGCCTGCCGTGATCGCTCGTGGATCGTCGATCCCGTTCGCGATCGCGATCGGGCGCCACAGCTCCGGGTTCGTCGTAGACGCTGGGCGGCGATGCCGCTCAGCGTCTCGCCCTGCGATGACGACGTGCACCTTGCTGAAGTCGGCGGTCTGCCGGCTGATCTGCCTGCGCCTCGCGTTCGGGATCGATGTACTCGTTGAACGTGCACGTCAGTCGGGCCCGCACCGGCGTGCCGTCCTCGGAGAACATCACGAACTTCTGGCTCACCCGCGCCAGCACGCAGTCGAGCTGAAGCGACGACCACGAGACCTGCAGCACCGGCGGCGCGTGCAGCCCGGGATCGATGGCCATCAGCTTGACGAATCTTGTTGGTCTCGGTCCGCACGTCCTTCTTGACGACCGACTTCGTATCGTAGGTGTCGAAGAACAGCTCCATCTCGAGCGTGCGCATGTTGCCGTTGACGAACTGCAGCAGCGGCCCGGACAGACCGGGGATCGGCCTGGGACGCGAAGTTGTTGTCCTTGTTGAGGGTGTACTCCTCCGGGTTGAAGAGCACGTCCAGCTTCTCTCCGGAGTGCTTCACCAGAATCTGCACCTTTGTCAGCGGCATGGCTCTTCTGCTGCTTTCCGTCGTCAGTACGGCCGGCCGAGTCGTTCCCGGTGGGCCACGAGGCGGCGATCGATCTCGCGCACGACGCGCTCGGTGAGCTCCTCGACGTTGACTGCGGGCGGCGCTGTGCGAGCTCCTGGTGCGGCAGCAGGCACAACGCGCTCGCCGCCGCTGCCGAACGCGACGTGCGGCGCGGAGACCATCGACAGTCGGCGCGGCGCGGTCGGCACGCCCATGGGCGGCTCGCCACCCGGCGGCGACGAGGGACGAAGCGCGACCGCGCGCTGCAGCAACGTCCCTCGGCGACGCGTGTGAGGCGTGAACCACTCCACCCGCTCGCGCGACAGATCGGCGCGGAGCATTCGCCGGCCGCCGCACAGCATCAGCCTGACCGCCGTTTCCTGGAGATCGGTCGAGCGCTCGAGGCGGCGAACGATCCTGACGAGCGGACTTGGCGAGTACTCCACGCGCGCGCCCCCTCGTCGCGTTGCGGTGTCCTCGGTCGCTGCGCCGGGGTGAGCAGACGGGGTCGCGAGGCCACGCGTAGATCTACTGCGGCCTGGTGATCGCGCTGTGTGGCGAGGAGCGTCGCTGCCTGACGGGCGCGCTCACGCGCGACCCTCTTCCGCGCCACATTCTGCAGGAACACCTCGATCGCGACGTTGATCTGCGGCCCAAGTTGCCCGGCGTAGCGCTCGTGACGGACGGCCACCAGCTGAAGGGGCGCGTACCGCCTCAGGAGGATCATCCTGAGAAACGCCTGACGATCGCCGCGCCGCTCGTGGCGTGCGCGCACCGCGCCGGCCCAGCGAGTCCAGCGATCGGCCGCCGGCCTTCGCGCGACGAGCGCGCTGCGACGCAACGTGTCCGGTCCCTTTGGCCTCATGCCTGCTGCTCGTCGTTCATCCGCTGATTGATCCGCGACACTTCTTCCGCCCAGCGCCGCCGGTCATCGTGCGGCATCGCCAGAATCGACTCCGGCGGCCAGTGGAAGTGATACGCGACGAAGGCTATCTCCTCGTACAGCGCTTTGAGGGGGTAGCCTAGAACCCCCCCACGGTTCGAGCTCCACCTCGAACGCGTGCGCGCACTGCGGGACAGGCGGCATCGACGCTGGCCTTCCCGTTCCGGTTGATGCGGTTGTAGAACTCCTGCAGATATGCCAGGTCAGCCGCATAGAGTCCCTCGATGACCTTCGGGTTGATCTGCGGCCACCGATCCCAGGCGCGTGATCACGCGCGCCAGGAGGATCACGATCAGGTAGGCCTGGTTCGCCTGCACGCGCGGATCCTTCAGCGGCAGGATCTCGTCCGCCGCGGTGGCCAGCCGCATCGTGCCGTCGCGATGGAGCGTGCCCTCGTCGTCGTGGTAGCCGACCGGCAGCGTGAACGGAAACTCGGTCTGAATCATGGCTACGCCCTCTCGATTCGCTCGTCCGCGAGCTCGAGCGTCTCGATGGCGACGTCGTTGCCCTTGGCCGAGAAGTCCGGGCCGATCGCACTTGGTCGGCCAGGCATCGAAGAAGTTCCAGCGGACCTTCTCGGTCCCCTCGAGGTCGAGGACGATGATGCTGCCGTTCTTCCGCTCGATCTTGCCGTTGACGACGTCGCGGTACCAGTTGTAGAGGTTCGTGGAGTCGGTCATCCCCCACTTCAAGGTGATGTTCGGTGTACTTGGTGAGCCCTGGCAGCTTGCGGACGGTCTTCGTCATGCCGCCTTCGCGGTACTCGACGGGATCGGTGCTTGCGCCGAACCCCGAGCAGTCGGAGAAGCCGGCGTGCGTGATGCTGTCGATCTCGACCAGGAAGTTGAAGTTGCGATACGGATCGACTCGTTCTCCCGTTGCCATAGCAAGCCTCTTCCGCTGAACGCGCGTTTTATGGAGTGGTCTCGAGGCCCGTCAGCTGCGTGATGCGGAAGATCACGAACTCGGCCGGCTTGACGATGGCGACGCCGATCTCGGTGACGACCTGCCCCAGCTCGCTGACTTCCGGCGGATTCGTGGTCTCGTCGCACCTGACGTAGAACGCCTGTTCCGCGGTGAGTCCGAACAGCGCGCCATCACGCCAGACGTTGGTCAGAAACGCCGCCGACGCTGCGGATGATGCGCTGCCAGAGCGCCGGGTTGTTGGGCTCGAACACGACGAACTGGGTGCCTTCCTCGATCGACTCCTTGAGGAAGTTCATCAGCCGGCGGACGTTGATGTACTTGAATTCCCCGTTGCCGTTCGCCGCCGAGCGTGCGCGCGCCCCAGACTTTCAGGTTGCCGTCGAAGCCGCGGATGACGTTGATGCCGTCCGGGTTCAGGCCCTTCTGCTCGTTGTGCGTGACGAGGTACTCGAGCGCGAGCGCGCCCCGCACCGACTCGTTCGCCGGCGCCTTGTGCACGCCGCGCGACTCGTCGACGCGGGCGTAGATCCCGGCCAGTGGCCGCTCGGCGGGACGAAGAGCCGCGCTCCGGCTTTGGGCTTGCCCGTCGCCGGATCCGGAGTCTGATCCACGACCTGGACCCACGGGAAGTAGAGCGCCGCGTAGTTGCTGTCGGCCACGGTGCCCTGGATTGCCGCAACGGTGATCGTGGTCGTCCGCTGGCCGTCGATGATGGCGAAGCGATCGCCCAGCAGCTCGCAATGGTCGATGAGCGCCTTCTGCACGTCCGCGGTCAGCGCGCCCGGCGCGGCGACGATGGTGATCTCGTCGATCTTCTCGAACTCCTTCAGCGCCGGCGGTGATGTCGCCGGCATTGGTCAGATCGGCGACGCGCATGACATGGCAGCGTGCCCCGCCGTTCAGGAAGAACCCGAACATCGCATGCGCGAGGAGCTGGTTGCCCGCCTGGAAGTCGCCGAAGTTGTTCTTGAACTGGTCGAAGCTCGTCACCGGCACCGGCGTGTTCGAGCGGCGCCAGCGGCAAGAGAACGCCGGGGGGCTCCCCCGGCTTCGCGGGCATCGTGACATCGTCAGCGACCTGACCGATGAACCCGCCGATGCTCGTGCCGACCCCGGCGATGGGCGGCGTGCCCGGTACTTCCTCGACGTATACCCCTGGGGCAAAATACTGTGGCATCTCGTTCCTCCTGCGCTCCTGCGGTCTCCTGACCCCTACGGAACCATCGTGATGTCGTACTCGTCGACGGCTGTGCCCGGCACCGTGACCGGTTTGGTCTGCGTGGTGAAGCCGGGCGCGACGGCACGCAGCGAGTACCGCCCGGCTCGACGGGAAAGAACTGGAACCGGCCCTCCTCATCGGTGGTCGTGCGCACTCCCAGCTGCACGAGCGTCATCTCCGCCTGCGGAATCGGGTCGAGCGTGACGCTGGCCCGGACCGTCCCGGCGATCTTGAAGACATCATCGAGCACGGGTTCCGGGGTGCCGTCGGGCATCTTGCGCTTGAACCTGAGCTCGCCGCTGACGACCGGCGGACCCGCCGGAACCTGCAGCCCGAGATCGAGCGCGACCGTCGCGGTCACGTAGAACGCAGGACGCGGCGGCGTGCCGAGCGCGCTCCAGAATTCGCCCATGTTCTTGTCGGCATCATCTGCGCGACGAGCGTCGGGGGCGGAAACGGCTGACCGATCAGACTGCCCACGGCGTAGCCGGGAGGGTTCGTCGTCGGGATCGTCGGAAAGCGACTGAGCCACTGCAGCGCCTGCGCGAGCAGGCGATGCTCCTGCGCGACCTTCGCGGCGTCCAGCAGGTTCGACCACGGCGGTCACGAGGTACTTGCAGTCGACGCGGAGCGGCGGCGTCTTGCGCACGACCACGCCCCCGATCGTCTCGGTGATCGGCACCGGATCGCGCAGCTCGCGGTTCTCGGTGACCTCGTACCAGAAGAGATTGACGGTCGGCTGCGCCGGCCCGAAGTTCTTGTCCGGCGTGACGAAGCTGACGTCGGCGTTGAGCAGTGCGGCCAGCGGCGGATCCATCGCGGGATCGTCCAGCATCTTCTTCAGCGTGTCGTCGAGGTCACGAAACATGACGCATCCAGGCTCGTTTTATGGTCGCGACGGGTCAGGCTGCCGGCTCCACCGACACGATGTCCACGCCGTCGGTTACCACTTTCGCCGGCTTCTTGCTCTTCCAGGCGGCCGCCAGGTTCGACACCTGCCTGGCGAAGTCGTCCATCGTCGGCGAGAGGTGGAAGCTCGCCGCCTGCTTCTCGAACAACACAGTGACGCGATCGCCGTCGCTACCGAAGTCGGTGACGCGATCGGTGAATTCAACGTGCAGGCTCATCACGATCGGTCCTTTCGTTGCGAGCATTGGCAGCCTCTCATGGTGAATGAACGAACCTCCCGTGATGAATACGCAGGCGACCACAAACAGCATCCGCTTCGTCATGGCGCGCTCAAGGCGTCCTCGATGCGCGTCACCTCGGCCGCATTCGTCACGGCGGTGTGCAGGTCTACTCTCAGGTTGGGGAATTTCAGCCACAACTTGTGACGCGCAGCGCGCGGCGACGCCGTGACGATCTGGACGATCCGGTCGACGTCGATCGGCGTTTTTGCCAACTCCGTGCGGATCTGAGCAGCGAGTTGATGGATGACCGCAAGTTCGCTGTAGCCCGTCATCGTCGGTCGAGCCGCAACGTGACTTTGGTAGGCCTCACGCGGCCCGGGAGATCCTTGCGCCGTCGGTGGGTAGTACATGTTGCGCTCGGTTGTGAACACCAGCGGCTTGTCCACGGGATACTGGCCGTGCGGATCCGCTCTCAGCAATGCCTGAATGTCATCCAACGTCAGACGTGCAAACTGGCTCTTGCTCATGAGTCCAGTCCACTGCTGAATCGTGATGGGGCCCGCGGCCATCGATGGATCCATGACCATCTCGACCACGCCGCCCTGCGGCTGACGGACGCGGATCACCGGAGCGACGTGATACCACCACTCGACGGCTGGCGTACCACCGGGCGCCACGTCGGCGGCGGTGGGGGTCTCGACGCGGAGACCTGACCTCGCCGGTCCGAACGGTGCCGACACGCGCGAGACGGCGAACACCTTCTGCGATGCGATGCCCTTCTCGGTCAGGATCTGCGTCATCACGTAAGCCCGGTCGAAACATCCGTTGATCGGGCAAGAGAAGGGGACGGGCGCGTTCCCACCCGTGCTGGTCAGGAAGCTGGAGCCAGACAACTCTTTGAACAGCTGCGTCGCCTCGGCCAGGCTGACCTCCTGGAGCTCGGGGTTGGCCTGGATGGCGGGCCCGCCCATGAGGTAGTGGGCGTAGTCGCACTCGGATCCGCTCAGCTCCTCGTCCAGCCGCGTCGACAGCAACTCTCCGTTCGAGATCTTCAGATACGCCGTAGTCAGGCGAGCGAGCAGCATGTGGTCGCGCTTGAACGGAAGGAGGACCGCGAAGATCGCTTCCTCGTCGGTCCCAATCCCTTCGACGGCACGCCAGATCCGCCGCGCGGCGGCCTCGTACTCAGCTGGGGTCGTCGGCAACTTGCCGATGGCTTGCTTGGACCCCGCATCGCCCATGTTCAGGAGTTGAAGCGCGTACTCAAGCTCCTCGCCGCTGAAATCGTCGCGAATGTCCGCCACGAGCGACTCGTCGTACTTCTCTTCGTACTTTGCCTTCAACGCGTCGATGGCGGCCTGATCCTTCTGCAGCTGCTGCAAGGCGAGGTAGACGCCTTCCTCGTCCGTGCCCAACCCGGCGACACCTTTGTGCACGCGCGCCGCAAGGTTGTCGAAGTTCAGTGTGCCGGCGGCGACCTGGCGGCACAGGACCGGCGCAGACGACCGTTGAACACCGCGCGCCGCCGAGCGTTGGCCGCCGGCGACGCCGGCGCTCGACGTCACGGCGTCAGCCGTCTGCTGTGCGTCATGCTCGAGGGGTGCGTTCTCGGGCTCGATACCCGCGGGCGCTCCCGTCCGGCCGCGCTGCTGCACGACGTGCGCGAGCTCGTGCGCCAGTACCTTGCGTCCCGATGGACTGTGCGGCGCGTACTGGCCGCGCCCGAACACGACATCCCGGCCGACCGTGTAGGCGTCGGCGTTGACATCCGTTGCGGACGCGGCGGCCTTGTCGTCGGTGTGCACGCGCACGTCGCTGAAGTCGTGATCGAAACGGGACTCCATGAAGCCGCGCGTGGCGGGATCCAGTGCCGCGCCGCTCTCGCTTCCGACCACCGATTGCACGCTCTCCGGCACGCCTTCCTGTCGGGACGGCCCGAGCAGCTCGCCCGTCGCGCGATTCCCGGCCATTCGCTGCAAGCGCAGGACGTCTGACCACTGCGTTGCATCGCGGCGTTCCGGTCCGGACGGCGAGTGCGAGCGTGCTTTCGGCCGCCGCTTGACGCTCCGGGCTGGATTGGCAGATGACATCACTTCGCGCTCACCTGTCTTCTCGCGTGAAGTCACTACGCGCTTGATCGAGTTACTTCCTCCGGACAGGCCGCCGATTGAAACTCGGTCTTTCCGGGAACATCTTCGAAGTACCGGCTCTGTCTCGATCACCGTCTTGTTGAGCGTGACCACGGCGCGGCGCAGGAGCGGGTAGACGACCTCGGCCTTCGCTTCGGGCGTGCGCCGGCGCTCCAGTTCCGCGGCGATCTTCGGATCCTCGCGATGTCGCTTCTCGGGATCCGGCGAGCCTGGCGGCGGTATCCGTTGCAAACTCGCCAACCGCGTGTTCGGCGAGATCACGTCCCTCGGCCTCTTGTCCTCTCCGAGCGGGGTTACCTTCGTGTACAGCTCACCCCGGTCACCCCCTACGGTTCTCCGCGTGGCGTCGTCTTCGCCCACGAAGCACCCGGAAGCCGGTCCTGCATGTCTTCTGAACTCGCTTGAATGCCGCCTCCGCGCGGTCCTGCGCGAGCTTTGTGTTGCCGCGGAAGCGGCCGCGCTTGGCCATCGGTCCCTCAGGCGAGGTGAAGCCTTCGATCTGCGCGACCTTGAAGTCGTCTGCGATGTCGGCTTGAAGCGCGGCCAGTTCCGGTGCGGTGCGTCCCTCTTCGATGCGATCCAGCTCGAAGTGGAAGTAGATGTAACGGCTTCGCTCGAGGGTCATGGGAACGTCGCGAAATTTTTTCTCCTTGCTCGGCGGCGTGATCGTTTCGAGCTCGCACGTGAAGGTGCTCTCCACCTTGAGCTCCGTCTTTTCAACGTTGCACTTGACCGCCTTCGGCTCACCGGGCAGGGGACGCGAGAATGTGCCGATGACGCTACCGCCGGAAGATCCGCCCTCGGCCTCCACGCCGAAGGTTCCTCCAGGCGTCTTGACCTTGACCTTTCCGCCGGCGGACTTGGGACCGCCGCGACTGACCGTCATCTTGATGCTGCCCACCAGTTGCCATGTCTTCGATTGCGTGATGTCGAAGGTGGCTGACGGCGTGATCTCGGCGCCTTGAAGCTCTTTCAGCAGATCGTTCCCATTCCCGCCGGACTGAATAACGTTGAGAATCTTCTTCAAGAGCTCCTGCGTCTGCGCGGGAATGTCCGCGCGAAGCCGGATTTGGCCTTGCGTTTCGCCCTTACACCACTCGATCTGGATCCAGACGTTGTCTTTGTCGGCGCCGGGTCTGACCCGAGTGGGGGTTCCCTGTGTGCGTGTCGTAGGAACCAATCGCCGATGCCGCGTCACTCGATAGCTTGCCATCGTCCAGGGTGATGAGCCGTTGGTCGGCGTTGCCCGGCACCGTGTGCGCTGCCCGTCACCTTCGCCCGCCTGACGATCGATGTCGACGAACCGACAGATGGAACGACACCGCCGTAGGTGACGGCCAGGGCCGCCCGATCGGCGCTGGCTTCGGCAGGATCCGTGGTGCTGCCGATGACCAGCTGTCGCTGGAGGCCCGGCGCCTGGCCGCGCTGCTGGATCGTGTGCGCGAGCTCGTGGGCGAGCAGATAGCGTCCGGTGGGCGTATCGGGCCGGTCACTGCCCTCGTCCGAACCAGATCGAGTTGCCCAGCGTGAAGGCATGCGCATCCACGGACTCGGCGGCTCGCGCCGCAGCCGCGTCGGTGTGAATGCGTACCTGGTTGAAGTCGTGACCGAATGACGACTCCAGCGGCGCGCGCACCGACGCGTCCAGTGCCGTGCCTCCCGACATCGATCTCGAGAGATAGGAGCGCAACACCGAGGGCGCGCTACCGCCCGCGTCGCCGCTCGGCTGGTCCTGACCCCCGCCTCCATCGCCGCTGCCCGAACCGCTCGCTGCCGCGCCCGGTGCCGCCAATCGCCGGATGACGTGTCCCTTTTTTTCCTTGTCTTCCTCGTCGCACTCCTTGCACTTGCGCCGCAGCACCGCTTCCGTCGGAGATCCCACATCCCGCGGCCGGCGCTCGAGGATGCTCGACACCGCGCGATTGCCGGCCGCGCGCTGCAGGAAGAGCACGCTGGCCCACGGCGACGCCGGTGTGGTTACCTCGGCGGCGTCGCGCGAGGCGCCCGGCGCCTGCCGCTGCAGCGGGCGTTCGCCGGCTTTCGATGCGGTCGGGTTCGGCATGTCAGCGTTCCTGACTTGCGTCCCCGCTCGACGGCGCCAGATCCTGCACCACCTGCGGCCAGTCGGGATCATCCAGCTTTGGATTCACGATGCGGTTCTCGAAGTCGGTCCAGATGCGCTTGTCGCGCCGGCAGTCGTATCCACGGCACGGGATCGGCCGCTGCGCGTACACCGAGCAGCAGCGCGTGGCCCCGTCGAGATGCTGGCAGTAGCCGTCTGGACCCTTGGCGATGACGTACGGCGCCGAAAAGTCCCATCGCACGACGCCTTCCTCGACGTCCTGCCGCGACAGGGCAAACCGCAGCTTGCAGCACGCGGCTTTGCACAGCGGCAGGCGCGTGTCACAGTCGATGGGCGCGGCTCCCTCGAAGCTGTACTTGTCCCTCTCAGGCTTCTGGTACACGACTCCCATGCCGCGCTCGGTGAACTTCTCGACGAGATTCGCCGTGGCCTCTCGTTTACGGCGATCGAGATCGTCGACGTCGATGAGCCCTTTCTCTCGCAGCACGTCGATGGCCGCGTAGAGGAATGAGGCGATCTCGAGCAGCTTGCCGGTGTTGGCATCGGCGCGGAAATGCGCGTAGCGAAGCCCGGCGGCGACTTCTTCGCGGACCGGTGGCGTCATGGCAGGCTCTCCGCATACGGCCCGAAGTCGTCCGCGCTCAACGCGC
Organism: uncultured Acidobacteriota bacterium; assembly: GCA_963771395.1. Lineage (GTDB taxonomy): Bacteria > Acidobacteriota > Vicinamibacteria > Vicinamibacterales > 2-12-FULL-66-21 > DATBJJ01. Next base: position 14,724 of record CAVYTY010000005.1, read on the forward strand.
GCCCCATCTTTTCGCACTCCCGCCACGTGGCCTTGATGAGGTGCTTCATCTCCACGCAGCCGCCGTTGGTCGCGGCCAGGTAGGACGCCCCGAGCACGATGTTCTTGATGTGGCCGCCGGTCAGCCGGAAGTGCTTGGCAAGGAACGCGTAGTCGATGGCGGCGTCGCGGGGGGTTTCGGCCGGAAACAGCCCGCGCCAGAGCGCACGGCGATGCGTTTCATCGGGAAACGGGAACTCGATCACGAACTGGAGCCGGCGCACGAACGCTTCGTCCATGTTCTCGCGCAGGTTCGTGGCCAGCACCGCGACGCCTTCGTACTGGTCCATCTTCTGCAGCAGGTACGAGATCTCGATGTTGGCGTAGCGATCGTGCGAGTCCCGGACCTCGGAGCGCTTGCCGAACAGGGCATCCGCCTCATCGAAAAAGAGAATCGCGTTCGCGTGCTCGGCGGCCGTGAACACGCGATCCAGGTTCTTTTCCGTTTCGCCGATGTACTTGCTGACGACCCCGGCCAGGTCGATCTTGTAGAGGTCGAGCCCGAGCTCCCTCGCGACGATCTCGGCGGCCATCGTCTTGCCCGTGCCGGAGGTCCCGGCGAACAGCGCCGTGACACCGCGGCCGAGCGACAGCGTACGGCGAAACCCCCAGTCGCCGAGGACGATGTGGCGGTGCGTGACGCGGTCGCAGAGCTCGCGCAGCTGCTGCATGGCGTCGGCCGGCAGGATGATGTCGGCCCACTCGTGGACGGGCGTGATCTTGCGCGCCGACGATCCGACGTCCAGCGTGCAGCGCGCGCGGGCCGTGGCGAAGCAATCCGCCAGCGTCGGCGCCGCTCGAGCACAGGCCTCGGGGGCGATCGAATCGTTCTCTGCCGCGCGCGCGGAGATGGCGTGGTTTCGAAGTGAGGCGGCGGCCTCGGCAATCTGCGATCCTGTGAGATGGAAGCGTCCGGCAAGCGCGTCGATGTCCTCGGGCTCGAGGGCCACCTCCTGGGCCGCCAGATACTGACGCCACCAGGCGCGCCGCTGCGCGTGCGTGGGGGTCCCGAAGATCATCTCGGACACGCCGAGCGGACGCGAGGCCGCGTCGACGTCCGAGGAATGCCCCCGTGGTCGCCCGCGAAGATCGTCGGGCCTCGATGACGGGCCGCCAGGCGCAGCCAGCCGCGCAGCGGGCCGGATCGGTCGTCGGCGCGGCTGCGTGTCGAGGTTGTCCAGGTCAACACGGCGTCCCTGAACCACGCTTCGCGAAAGACCAGGGCCGCGAGCCGCTCGACATCGCCGGCCGGCATCCGCTGGCAATCGACCGCCAGCAGCGGTCTGGCCCGCTCGGCCGCGACGGCCTCCGCGGTCAGCCGTTTTGCCACGTTGTCGGCGCCGCGGAGATACAGGCGCAACGGCTCGTCGGTCTGTTCGGCCCGACTGAGAAGGGCTCGCAGCGAGCGCCTGCTGGCCGGCTCGAATCGGGACCGCGTCGAGGCCGGCCTCTGGCTGCCACACGTCGCAGAACGGCACGAGCCGCGCGTCGAGGCTGCGGGACCCCTCGAGGAATCCGCACAATCTGATCGTCGACCTTCAGCGCGTGCGCCAGAAGGGGCGCGTGGGGGGCGTTGGGATCGGTGACGAGCGTCAGCAGCCCATCTCTGACGAGCGGGGCGCCGGACGCGAAATCGGCTCAACCGGGCATGCTTCGCGGCGGCAGATCCGCACAGCAGGTTCAAGGCGAGATCGATCGTCGGACGACGCTTCGTCACGTCATCCTGCAGGTAGGCGTAGATGCGCTCGTAGCGCAGGTCGAGGTCCGGTGCCAGCGCGATGAGGAGCACGCCGACGTCGAACGTGTCCAGCGCGAAGCTGCGCGCGATCGAGGACAAACGAGTGACCGGCGGATCGGCGACCGCCGCTTCCGCTGCGGACGATCCGAGGTTCACACTCCAGCGGGGCAACCCACCGGGTCCGCGGCCGAGCAGCTCCTGGACGTCGTCCGACCCCACGTAGAGACCGCGAAAACGATCCTCGATCGCGTCCGGTTCGCCGGCGCGCTGTGCGGCCGAGACCGCCCGGCCGAGCAGCCGGTCGAGCGGCTCCAACGCGCGCAGGAGGTCATCCTCCGCGGCCGTCAAGACGTCCTCCACGCGACGCTGTTGAGAAACATCGGTACGCGCATCCCTTCGCATCGTGGCGTCAGCTCGCGCGCTCGGCGCACAGCAGCGCGATCCGCTCCAGGATGTTCTTCCTGCGGTTGGTGACGAGCCCCTCGAGGTTCTTCTTCTCCTTGGCGCGCCGCGTCCTTCGCCGCGTCGTTGCTGGCGGTCATCGCCCTCAGGTAGTTCTTCGCTTTCTTGAGCCGATTCCAGGCCGCGTAGAGCGCCTGCTCCAGCTCGTCCTTCGAAAGAATCTGAATGCTCGCCAGCTCCGCCTTGAGCTCTTTCAGCAGGAAGTACATGCCGGCCATCTTGTTCGTGTCGTCGTAGTCCTTTTCGATGGTGTCGCGCAGCGTCTTCAGCTGTTTCAGCTTGGCCTCGATCTGCTTGTACCCGTCCTTGAGCGCGTTGTAGGACGTCCTCTCCTGCTCTTCGTTCGCCTTCGCCGCCTCGAGCGTCTGCGCGGCTTCCTGCGCGGCCGCGTCAAGCTGCTCGAGACGACCGCGCGCCTCCTGGATTTCGCAATCCGCCTCTTCGATGATTCGCTCGATCGTGTCCTTCTTCTCCTTGACGGCCACTTCCAGCATCGGGGTTTTCGTGGCGACGTAGAGATCGAAATCGCGCTTGTCCTTCTCGATGGCCTTCGAGACGAGCTCGGTACGCGGCGACGATCTGCGTCAGCTCCGTGACCGCGGTTTCCAGACCATCGATGTCCGGCTTGAGCGTGTCGCGCTGCTTGCTGAGCGCAGCGATCTCCGCCTGCCGATCCTCGAGCTTCGTCTTCAGGCCCGCCAGCTCCTCGGACGGTTTGCCATACTCGCCGGCCTCGTGGCCGGGAGGCTGCTCATCACGCTGCCACGAGTCGTAGCCGGGCTCGGGCGGCGGCGTGGCGTAGGGATCCGGCTCGTACTCGCGGCGGCGTGTGGGCCGGGTGCTCGCGTTGCCAGGACGGGTCGGTGGGATAACCCGCGGGGGGCCGCGTCTCGTAAGGCGGCGGTTCCGGCGGGGCGGGGTAACGAGGCGGGGTGCCCCCCTTGTCGCGTCGCGATCCATGACTTGCCAGGCGGCTTCTCGTCTGGCTGCGCTGGGCGTTCTGGCATGGCTAGTCTCCCCTGTTCAAAATCAACTGCATCAACTGCCGCGCTGGAGTTGGCGGCGATGCCTGTGTCGGATCCATTGGAGGCGGGGATGGGCCCAAACGTCTGCTCGTATCGATCCAGTGACTCTCGAAGCGTCTGAGAGAGCGCCTTGGCATACTGCGGCAGCGTGACGATTCGCGTATGCGAGTCGATGTCGGCGCGCTCGCGATAGAACTGCGCGAACTCAATGACGAACTCGAGCGCGTTGTGCCCAACACTGAAGTGATTGGCATAGCGGCCGTCTGTATGCCCCTCACTCATCGCACGGACTCGCCATCGGTCTCACCTGCATGGCTCTCGTGCCCTTGTCTCGGGTGGAACGTTCCACGAAGCAAGATGGCGTGGGCCAAGCAAGCAGAATTGGTGCCTGCTTGATCGTGCGTCGGCAGCGCGGGGCAAGAACGGCCTGCGGAACAGCAGCTTACGAGGGTTGCGGGCGGGCGCCGCGGGCGCGGCGTTCGCTGCGCGTGTTACACACGATGTGACAGTGGTTCGAGCGGTGATTCGTGACGGCGTTCATTCCAGCCCCGCAAAGCGTAGCAGCGTCAGGAGAAACTGCGAGGGTCCCCGGCAAGACGGAAAGCAGGCGGGCTTCGGCGGATGTGACACACCATGTCATGGCCGCGTAGTGGGTCATCAGTTCCCACGGACACACGGTGGTGGACAGCAAACGGATCCGTGTTGTCCGTGTTATGCGCGGCGGATGGATTTCGAACGGACGCAGACCCATGGCTGGCGTGGGCGAGGCCGGTCGAGCGCAGGCTACGAGCGCGAGCCCAGATCGGTACTGCTGAATCTTGCGGTACACGGTCATGCGTGACCAGCGAAGCTGGCTCGCGGCTTTGGTCTTGTTCCAGTTGGTGGCGGCGAGCGCGCGGAGGAGACGCTCTCGTTCCGACGTCGGGGCACCCACGGCGACCGTGAGCTGACGCATCACGTCTGGCGGCACGTCGACGATCCCTGTCGTTTCCGGTGGGAGGTTGACGAGCAGCGCTTCGATCACGTTCCGAAGCTCGCGAATGTTGCCTGGCCACTGATACGCGCAGAGCGCATCCATCGCCCGCGTCGACAGGCCCCGGACCGACCGGCCGAGCTCCCGGTTCAACTGCAGCAGGAAATGGCCAATGAGCTGCGGGAGATCCTCGACGCGATCACGGAGCGGCGGCAGTTCGACGCGAACGACGTTCAGCCGGTAGTAGAGATCCTTGCGGAACTGCCCCTCGGCCATCAATCGCTCGAGATCGTGGTTCGTGGCGGCGATGATGCGGACATCCATCTGAATGCTTCGCGTACCGCCAAGCCGATACACGGACTTGCTCTCGATCGCGCGCAGCAGCTTGGCCTGAATCGGCAGGCTGACGTCACCGATTTCGTCGAGAAAGGCGGTGCCGCCTTGCGCGGCGACCAGCTTTCCATCCTGCCCGCCGGTTGCGCCCGTAAACGCCCCTCGCTCGTGACCGAACAGCTCGTTCTCGAGGAGCGCGTCGGGAATAGCCGCAGTGTTCAGGCAGACCAGAGGTTTGGCCGAGCGGGAGCCGTTGACATGAATGAGCTCCGCAACCAGCTCCTTTCCCGTGCCGGTCTCGCCAAGCACGAGAATGTTGCTGTTGGCCGGCGCGACTCTGGCGAGCTGCGCCCGCAGGCGCCGAATCGGCTGGCTCTGACCGACCAGCCGCTCCCCTCCGATCAACCGATCGTTTGACGGCGACGCGAGAGCGCCGACGGGCAGCAGGTCCATGACGGCCGACTGAAGCATCGGCGGCGTCCAGTGTTCCCGAAGGTAGCGCCGCGCGCCGGCATGACACGCGGCGATCGCGAGATCCTCGCTGCTGGCCGAGGCGACGAAGACGCACTGCAGGCGGGTGAACGTGGCGTTCAACCGCCGCAGGCATTCGATCTCACACCCCTGATCGCGCGGACCCGCGGCGACGATCACGACATCGGGGCGGCGTCGGCGAACTTCCGCCACTGCCTCGGGAATCCCCGAGAACGTGTAACCGCAGCCAACCTCAGCGAGCGCCCGGCCGATCCGATCCCGTCTTGCGGGTACCTGGTCAACGACGATGGCGCGAGGGGGAACCATGAGAACACCAATACAGACGTCCACTCAACTGCGTGGATCCCATGTCATATAACGACGAGCCGGCTCCAGTCGAACACGAGCTAGCCGCATGTGAGCTAGCCGGACCGGAAATTGGACAGGCAATCATACGCCTGTCAAATGACGAACAAGAGCAGAGGAGTCGCGTCCAGCAACAGATGAGTCGGATCGGGGGGCCCAAGCGCGTTGAAGAAAATGCCTTCTGCGGGCCCTCAGCGGATGAGTTGGCTCGGCTCGTTCTGCGAGGGTGCGCGTGGCTTCCCGCGCCAGATCGAGCGCGGTCGTGTTGAACCGCGCCTCAATCGGCTCGAAGCCGGCCGGCAGTGGATCGGTGAGCGCCAGGTAGCGCTCAACGACTATGGTACCTTGGTCGCCTACTCATCAGGACGCCGCTGCCGAGAGACCGACACATGACGAAGAATCTGATCGCCGCGACCGGCATCGCGGCCATGCTGACCGCCGGGGCCTGCCGTTCGGCAACACCAGCCGTCCACACGCCGCAGGCGGGCGCTCCGTCGCAGCCGTCAGCGCCAGCGCCGACACTGCCCGACAGCCTCCGTTGGGTGCGCGACAGCGCGGAGTACCGCGCCGCGGCGCTGCAGACGTATCGTGCCGCCTCTGCCAGCGTCGCGGCCGCAGCAGGCAGCCACAAGCCGGGCTCGTGGGCGGTCGTGCTCGATGCGGACGAGACGGTGATCGGCAACCTGCAGTATCAGATCGAGCGCGCGCAGGCGCGGCAGCCGCACACGCCTGAGAGCTGGCGCGCGTGGGTCGCACGCCGCGAAGCGACTCCCCTCCCCGGCGCCGCTGCCTTTCTCGGCGTCGTCCGCGACCTCGGCGGCCGCATCGCGATCGTCACCAACCGGCTGGAATCGGAGTGCCCGGACACCGAGGCCGTCTTCAAGACGCATCGCCTGGCGTACGACGTGATGCTCTGCCGTCCCGACGGTGGGCCGTCGGACAAGAACCCGCGCTTCGCCTCGGTGGCGGCCGGGACGACGAAGGCGGGTGGACCACCGCTCGACGTGCTGGTGTTTGTCGGCGACAACATCTTCGACTTCCCCGGCTTGACGCAGGCGGTCGCAAAGTCGAACGACGCGCCTCTGCAGCCTTTCGGGACGAAGTTCTTCATGCTGCCCAATCCGATGTACGGGAGCTGGCAGCAGTGACGGCTGCGCCGCGCATCTCGGTCTTCCCCAAGTGCTACTTCGACGAGCTCGTGACGGGCCGGCGAAACTATGTCGAGTGGATCCACGATGCCGCGACGCTCGGCGGCGAGGGCGTCGAGCATTACGACGAGTTCTTCCCGAGCTACGACGAGCGCGACGTGGCGCCGGTGATGGACGCGATGGCCGCGACCGGGCAGATCTCGTCGATGATGTGCTTCTCACCGGATTTCACGCATCCCGATCCGGATGAGCGCGACCGGCAGGTCGAGCGGCAGAAGCGCGCCATCGATCTGACCGTCCGCACCGGCGCGCGGCACTGTCGCACGCTCAGCGGGCAGAAGTATCCGGGGCTGTCGATCGCCGAGGGCGTGGCGCGAGCAGCCGAGTGCATCACCCGGTCACTCGATTACGCCGTGAAGCGGAACGTGGTGCTCTGCCTCGAGAACCATTACAAGGACGGCCAGTGGCGCTACCCGGAGTTCGCACAACAGGAAGCGCCGTTCCTGGCACTGCTCGACGCCCTGCCCGTTTCATCGCACCTCGGCGTCCAGTACGATCCGTCGAATGCGCTCGTGGGAGGATTCGATCCCGTCGCGTTCCTCGAGAAGATCAAGCACCGGGTCGTGACGATGCATGCGTCCGATCGTTTTCTGGCGCCGGGCACGAAGCTCGAGCAGATCGTGTCGAAAGACGGGACCGTCGGCTATCCGGACCAGCTGACGCACGGCGAAACCGGGCAGGGCACCAACGACTACGATTCGATTTTTCGAATCTTGCGCTCGGTGAACTTCACCGGCTGGATATCGGTCGAAGACGGCATGGACGGTCTCGACGAGCTGCGACGCTCGGTCGAGTTCCTCACACGGAAGCGCACGGAGTACTACGACGATGAGTAAAGCTCTGGCGGGAAAGGTTGCGGTCGTCACCGGCAGCACGCAGGGACTGGGCGCGGCCATCGCGACGCTGTACGTCAAGGAGGGCGCGAAGGTCGTCCTGAGCGGACGGTCGGCGAAGAACGGCGCCGCGCTGGCGAAGAAGCTCGGAAAGAATGCCATCTACGAAGAAACCGACCTGGTGCGCGTGGACGACTGCCGGCGGCTGATCGACGCCGCCACGGCGCGGTTCGGCGGCGTGGACATCCTCGTCAACAATGCCGTCGACTCCTCACGCTCGACCATCGACGACGTGACGTCCGAGTTCTTCGACCGGCTCTTCGCGCTCAACGTTCGCGCGCCGCTGCTGCTCTCGCAATACGCAATCGCGTCACTCCGCAAGCGCCAGGGCGTCATCGTCAACATCGGGAGCATCAATGCGTTCATGGGCGAGCCGACGCTCCTCGTCTACGCCGCAACGAAGGGCGCGCTCGAAACGGCGTCGCGCAACCTCGCCAATTATCTCAAGTTCGACCGGGTCCGCGTTTACTGCCTGAACGTCGGTTGGATGGACTCCGAAGGCGAGCGCGCAATGATGAAGCGGCTCGGCCACGCCGCCGACTTCATCGACCGCACGGGAAAGAACTGGCCGCTCGGGCGGATCCTGAAACCGGCCGAAGTGGCGGAAGTCGCGCTCTTCCTGGCGTCCGACAAGGGCGCACCGTTCAGCGGCCAGGTGATCGAGCTCGAACAGTTTCCGACGGGCCCGCTTGGCGCGCCACAGAAGACGGGGCTGACCTGATGCCCAGGAAGACGGACCTGCTGACGGCGTTCCCCAAGGTCCAGCTCTCGCTCGACCTGCAGACCATGGCCGACGCGCTCCCGACGGCCGAGATCGCCGTCCGGGCGGGCGTCGACTGGCTCGAAGCCGGGACGCCGCTCATCCTCGGCGAGGGGCTCCACGCGGTCGCCGCGCTCCATCAGGAATATCCCGATCACCCGATCGTCGCCGACCTGAAGACGATGGACGCGGGCTACCTCGAAGCGGAGATGATGTTCAGGAACGGCGCGTCGTTCGTGGTGGTGATGGGCCAGGCCCACGAGCACACGATCCGCGAGGCGGTACGCGCGGCGAAGGACTATGGCGGCTACGTCATGGGCGACGTCATGCTCTGCCCCGACAAGGTCGCCATGGCCAGGAAGATGGAGTCCATGGGCGTCGACGTCGTCATCGTCCACACCGGACTCGACGAGCGCCACGCGGAGATGGGAAAGTCACCGCTGGACGATTTGACGCGCGTGCGCGCGGCGGTCACGATCCCGCTTCAGGCGGTGGGAGGACTCTCGATCGATCAGGCAGCCCAGTGCCCCGCGCTCGGCGCGTCGCTGGTCGTCATCGGGGCGCCGCTGGCGGTGGCCGACTACGAGCTGAAGCCCGGCGCGGACGCCGAGACGCTGTTCACGATCATCAAGAGCTTCGTGGAACGCGTGAAGGGAGCGTGAATCGACCCCCGTTCCGAAGCAGCCGTAGCCGTGCCGCCGTTCCTGCTCGCGAAGGCGGCGCCTTACGGCTACTTGTTCTTCCGTTCTGCTTGAGTGATCGTCGTCAGCCGCACGGGCTCCTGCCCGTAGTGCTCCAGCTCGAGCCGGCCGTTCTTGACCATGATCGAGGTCGCGGCCAGCATTTTTCCTTCTCCCTTTTCATTCGGCTTCATCCGCATCTCGATCAGCGTGAAGGGGTAGTCCATCACCCTGGCGCCACCGGCAGCGGCCGCAAAGCTCACCGGCTTGTCGGTCGCAATAACAAGCTGGCGCGTGCCGTCCTCCATCGTGTTCTCGACCGCATACCGGAGATCCCACCCGAGGCTCTTCGACGTGCGGATGTACCCGACGCGGGGCTTGATTTTCTGCAGGGCGTTGAGCAGCTTTCGTTGACCACCCTCGCCGTACTTCGCGGTCTCGACCAGCGCGAGGAGCGATTTGCGCTCCGCGTCGGTGCTCCAACGCTCGATGACGATGTCCGTCGTGCCGGCAATGCCAGTCGTCATGCTGACGTTGAACGCCGTGAAGCGCAGCGGATCTTTCTTCGTCGGCGTCTCGGTCGGCGTCCCTGCCACGGCGGCCGGCTGCTGAGCCGCAATCGGCGCCACGAGTGCGAGCGCGGCGCCAAATGCCGCGGCAATCCCCAACACACGAAAGTGCTTACTCATTACTGACTCCTGCTGAATGGCCGGGGTATCGTCCTCGCGCGGAGGTCACCGGACCTTGTTTCATCCCGATCAGGCGAGGATTCCCTTCACCACCTCGCCGTGCACGTCGGTCAAGCGGAAGTCGCGGCCCTGGAACCGGTAGGTCAGCTTGGTGTGATCGATTCCCATCAGGTGCAGAATCGTCGCCTGCAGATCGAAGACAGAGACCGGATCGGACACGATGTTGTAGCTGAAGTCGTCGGTCTCGCCCAGCACGAACCCGCGCTTCGTGCCGCCGCCGGCGACCCACATGCAGAAGTTGCGCGGGTGATGGTCGCGCCCGTAGTTGACGTCCGTCAGCTTGCCCTGACTGAACACCGTCCGCCCGAACTCGCCGCCCCAGATGACGAGCGTGTCGTCGAGCAGCCCGCGCTGCTTGAGGTCGGTGATGAGCGCGGCCGAAGGCTGGTCGGTCCCCTTGCACTGCAGCGCGATGTCGCGCGGGAGGTTGCCGTGCTGATCCCAGCCGCGGTGGTAGAGCTGAATGAATCGCACGTTGCGCTCCGCCAGGCGCCTCGCCAGCAGACAGTTCGCGGCATAGGTGCCGGGCCGGCGCGATTCGGGGCCGTACAGCTCGAAGACCGAATCGGGCTCCTTCGACAAGTCAGTCAGGTCGGGCACGGATGACTGCATCCGGTACGCCATTTCGTACTGCGCGATGCGCGTCTCGATCTCGGGATCGCCGTACGCGTCGTGCTGCATCGTGTTGAGCCTGGCGGCGGCGTCCAGCATCTGGCGTCGGGTCGTCTTGCTGATTCCCGGCGGGTCCTCGAGAAAGAGGACCGGCGCGCCGCCAGCGCGGAACCTGACGCCCTGATAACTCGACGGCAGGAATCCGCTCGCCCACAACCGGGAGAAGAGCGGCTGGTCCGTAGTGAGCGCGTGCGCCTGCGACAGCAACACCACGAACGCCGGCAGATTCTGATTCTCGCTGCCGAGGCCGTAGCTGAGCCACGCGCCCATGCTCGGACGGCCCGGCTGCTGGAATCCGGTCTGAATGAACGTGATGGCGGGATCGTGATTGATCGCGTCGGTGTTCATCGTCCTGATGAGGGTGATGTCGTCGACGATCTTCGCGATGTGCGGCAGGAGCTCGCTCACCCACGTCCCGTTCTGCCCGTGCTGCGAGAACGCGAACGTCGACTTCGCCACCGGCAGCAACGACTGCCCCATCGTCTGGGCGACGCGCTGGCCCTGGCGTACCGAGTCGGGGATCTGCGTGCCTTGATACTTCGCGAGGGCCGGCTTGTAGTCGAACGTCTCGAGCTGCGACGGCCCGCCGGACTGGTGCAGGAAGATCACGCGCTTCGCTTTCGGCGCGAAGTGCGGAAGGCTGGTGAGACCACCCGTCTTCGGATCGCGAGTGACCTGGAGAGCCGCCCCGGCCGCCAGCAGATCGGGCGTCAGCAGCGACCCGAGCGCCGCCCCCCCAATGCCCCGGGCCGTCAGGCCGAACAGCTGCCGGCGTGTGAGGTGAAGGTCGATGTCGCGCTGGATGGTCATAGCTTATTGCCTGGTCACCGTCTCATCCAGGTTCAGAATCACACTCGCCACAGTGGTCCACGCGGCGAGCTCGGTGGGATTCAGCCGCTTGTCGCGCGCGGACTCTCCTACGCCGAGCAGCTTCGTCGCGGCTTGCGGGTTCTGGCTAAACGTCTTCAATTCTGTTTCGAGCAGCTTGCGCAGCACGCCGGTCTCCTTGCCTGTCGGCTTGCGCGCCGTGGCGAGGCGAAACGCGTAGGCGAGCCGATCCTTCTCGTCGGTGCCGCCTTCGAGCAGCGCGCGTTGGGCGAGCGCGCGTGCGGCTTCGACATACGTCGGATCGTTGAGCAGAACGAGCGCCTGAAGCGGCGTGTTGGTCAACGCGCGGCGCCCCGTGCACTTCTCGCGATCGGGCGCGTCGAAGGTCGAGAGCGACGCTGGCGGAGCGGTGCGCTTCCAGAACGTGTACATGCCGCGGCGATAGAGGTCCTTCCCGTGGCTCTGCTCGTAAGTCTGGGCCGAGTAGCCATCGCCGAAGGCGAGCTCTTCCCACAGTCCCCTGGGCTGATACGGCAGCACGCTCGGCCCGCCGATCTCGTCGTTGAGGAGGCCGCTGACGGCGAGCGCGGTGTCCCGGATCATCTCGGCCGGCAGGCGGAAGCGCGGGCCGCGCGCCAGCAGCCGGTTCTCCGGATCCTTCTCGAGCAGGGCCGGCGTCACCCTGGACGACTGGCGATATGTCAGCTGATGTCACGATGAGCCGCTGCATGGCCCGGATGTCCCAGCCCGTCCGCACGAACTCGGTGGCCAGCCAGTCGAGGAGCTCCGGATGGACCGGCGGCTCGCCCTGCACGCCGAAGTCTTCCTGCGTCTTGACGATGCCGTGTCCGAAGTACATCTGCCAGAAGCGATTCACCGCGACGCGCGACGTGAGCGGATGCCCGGGTTGCACGAGCCACTTCGCCAGCGTGAGCCGATTGATCGGCGCGCCAGCCCCGGCCACAGGCTCGATCGGCGGCAGCATCGCGGGCACGCCGGGCTGGACCTTCTCGGTCTGGTTGCGATAGTCCCCGCGCGCGAGCACGAAGCTTTCGCGAGGCTTCTTCAGCTCCCCCATCACCATCGCCGTCGGAATCGGCTTCAGCGCCGCTTCTTTCTGCTTCTGCAGCGCGCTCGAGCTCGGTGTGCGGCCCGCGCAGCGCATCGGGGGCGGCGTAGGTGAGGAAGTACTCGCGCAGGTATGCGTCCTGATCCTTGGAACGCTTGCCGTTGACGCCCGAAAGGATGGCGCGGGGCCGGTAGTTGATCGCCAGATCCTCCACTTCGCCCCTCGTCAGCACGCGGTTGTAGAGACGGAGGTCGTCGATCTGACCGATGAACGGAAGGCCCAGCGCACTTCTTCCAACCGTCAGCTCCGCGTTGGTGCTGACCGGCCCCGCAAGCGCATTCTGCAGGACATCGACGGCGAGCCGCTCGCCGTTGGCGTAGACCGCGAGACCGTCGGCCTTGCCCGAGCCGTCGTACAACATCACGACGTGATTCCACTCGCCCTGCTTGAGCCGCTCGCGGGTTCGCACCTGAATCGCGTTCTTGGGCGAGTCGGAGGTCATCGTGATCGTGAGGCGCGCGGCCCATCGCTGAATGTCGAAGAGCTCGAAGTCGTCGAGTTTCCATTCGTAGCCGCGGCGGTGCTGAGCGTTGTCCAGCTTCTGGAACACCGCTATCGGCTGATTCCCCCGTCCCCGCAGCCAGACCGCGAGGCTGAACGCCTCCGCGCGATCGAAGCCGCCGACGTTGCCGAAGCTGACCTCCGTGTCGCCGTCGAACGTGGCCGCGCGGCCGATCTGCCCGACGTCGAACGTGGGATCGCCGGTCACCATGCGGCCGTGCTGGTACCGGCCGGAGATGTCCGAGAAGCTCCCGTCCAGCTCGTAGTGCGCCGTGAGTCCCGCGCGATCGACACCGTCACTTTCGGGAAAACGAGTCTTCCCCGCGACCGTCTTCTCCCACTCGCGCTGGACAGGACCGACGATGTCATCGTCGAGCGCTGCCTCGTGTGCCTTGATCGAGGCGTCGAGGTCGTCGAGCATCTTCTGCTGCGCAGGCGACGTCAGCAGGAGCATCGGCGCCGCATTCCCGCGCCGGCCGTCGAGTCCGAGCTCGGGCACGTTGTTGAAGAACGCGAAGAACTGGTAGAACTCCTTGTGGCTGATCGGGTCGAACTTGTGCGAGTGACAGCGCGCGCACCCCATGGTCAGGCCCATGAAGGCCGTCGAGGTGGCCTCGACGCGATCCATCACGTACTCGACCTGATACTCGTCGGCGATCGCGCCGCCTTCGAAGTTGATCATGTGGTTGCGGTTGAAGCCCGAGGCCACCTTCTGCTCGCGCGTGGCATTCGGGAGCAGGTCGCCGGCCAGCTGCTCGATCGTGAACTGGTCGAACGGGAGATTCCGGTTGAAGGCGCCGATCACCCAGTCGCGCCACGGCCACATCCCGCGGTGGCTGTCGATGTGATAGCCGTGTGTGTCCGCATAGCGTGCGGCGTCGAGCCAGGGGACCGCCATGCGCTCTCCGTAGCGCGCTGACAGCAGCAGCGCGTCGACGCGCCGCTCGTACGCGTCAGGCGAGCGATCGGCGAGAAAGGCGTCGACGCTCGGCTGGGGTCGGCGGCAGCCCCGTGAGGTCGTACGTCGCTCGACGCAGCAGCGTCGTCTTGTCGGCCTCGCGTGACGGCTTCAACCCCTCGCGCTCCAGGCGCGCAAGGATGAACCGATCGATCGGGTTCCGGACCCACTCCGCATCCTCGACCGGCGGGAGATCTGGCCGGACCGGCGCCGTGTAGGCCCAGTGCGTGTCCCATTTCGCGCCTTCGTCGATCCAGCGGCGCAACAACTCGATCTGACGAGCGGTCAACGCGTGGCCGGAGTCGGGCGGCGGCATCCGCTTCTCGGGATTCGGATTGGTGATGCGCTTGACCAGCATGCTCCCGGCGGCGCTCCCTGGCACGATGATGCCGTCCTCGGCAAACGCGCCCTCGGGCGTGTCGAAGTGAAACACCGTCTCGCGCTTTGTGGCGTCGGGACCGTGACAGGCAAAGCAGTTGTTGGAGAGGATGGGCCGGATGTCGCGGTTGAAGCTGACAACCGGAGCGCCGCCCTGCGCCGCCGCGCGCGCCGCCACGGTCGTCGGCCCTGCCGCGGCCCCGGCTAGCGCCAGGCCGAGTGAGCACGCCGCCAGCACGCACGCGTGGGTCCCGTGATACCGCATGGACGATGCCAGTTTACTCCACCTCGAGCCTCGAGTCCTCGCTCTCCCGAGTGCCGTTCAGCCCGCTTTGCGCACAAACCTTAGCGGGTCGTTTTGACCTCGACCGTCTTACCCAACTCATCCAACAAGGCGTTGAACGTCGTCCAGCGTGACTGCTCGTCGGTGATGAGACCGGTGAGGTACGTCTGTTGCGTCTTGAGGCTCTGATCGGTCTTCTCGAACAGCGCCAGCTGCGCCTTGAGCGGCGCGAAGATCAGCTCGAATCCTTCCGCCTCGTCGGCCGACGGCTTGTGGTCCGCCCGTTCGAACATGGATAACTGACCCGCCAGAGCACTTTTCGCGCGTTCGTTGTCACTCAGCTGGCGTTCGACGTCGGCCAGTTGCCGTCCGAGCGTATTGACGCGCTGCTCCTGGACCTGCAGCCTGGCAACCAGCAGCTGCGCCCGAATGCTGGTTTCCGAGGCGCGACGGATCTCGGCCCGCAAACTGCGGACTTCGGCGAGAAGCTCCTGCATGGCATCACGCGGAGGAGTCGCCGGCGCGCCAATCTGGCCCGCTGGAGCGGTGGCCAGACCGAGCGTCAAAGCGCCTGCGGCGGCGATAGTTCGGTAGTCGAGTTGCATGAACATGTTGGCTGCCTTTCTTGATGCGTTTGGAGTCTCAATACGTTGCGATCCGTGTGGGGCCCACCCCAAACGCTTCGCTCGGCGGCTCAGCGAACCTCCTGAGGCGACACCACCACAACGCGAGTCTTCGAGAGCATCTCGAACGCGCGTTGGTGTTTTTCGGTGAACAGTGCGAAGAACACGTCGATCCAGAACACCTGCAGAATCACCGGCAGATGGCGCACGACGGCCTGCCCGATGGTGACCCGGGCTCCCGATTCACGCACGGCTCGGACCCCGAGCAGGTACTTGCCGATCGTCTGTCCCCACTGCCACTCCGAGACGACGCTGTAGACCAGGAACAGCAGGCTCGTGCCCACGATGACGAGAAGCGGCATGAAGGCCAGGAGGAACTCGTGCTCGTTGTACCAAAGCAGCCACGCCACGGGGGCGAAGACCACGAAGGCGGCGGCGCTGAACATGAGCACGTCGAGGATCTTCGCCGCCGCCCGGCGCCAGAACGACGCGCCCACGAGCGGAACCGCCGACAGATAGGACTCGGCCAGCGACGAAGGATCGCCGAGCTGACTGACGATGTCGTCAAGCGTTTGACCGGTCGCCGCGCGTTCGGCGATGTGGCCGCGCAGCTCGAGGGCAATCTGCGATCGCAACGGGGTCGCGCGGGGCATGTGCTTGAGCACGCTGTCGATGTAGTCGTCCGCGGTTCTCATATGCCCTCCTGGCTTGGAGTGGGGCTTGGAGTCAGTAGTGCCGACATCGCCTTCGCAAACGCGACCCACTCGTGGGTCAGCTGAGCGAGCTCGTCGCGACCGGCGTCGGTCAGTTGGTAGTACTTCCGCGGCACGCCCCGCTCTGGCGTTTCCCAGCGGACGCTGACGAAACCCGCCCGCTCGAGCCGGTACAGCACCGGATAGAGCGTGCCGTCGGTGACTTCGAGCGCCCCGTTGGTTGCCGCGACCAGCTTCGACACGATCTCGTATCCGTAGGCTTCCCCCGCCGCGAGCAGATGCAGCACGATGAGCTCGAGCGAACCGCGCCTCAGCTCGCGCCCGATGCTCTTTCGGTCGTCTCCGCGGCCGGCGTCTGCTGTCATCCCAATCATGGTAGTGCAAGTTACCTTGTCACGCAAGGTAGTATACGGGGCCAGACTGGCTAGAGTTTCAAGAGGTGTGATTGGCAGGTCCGGCGTAGTAAGCCCAGGCTACCTCAACCGTAATAGGCAGCCCGGAGCCGGTTCGTTCGGAGCGGCGACCGTGTCGCTCGTCTATCGGCCGCCTGGGGTCGGCCGCCTGGGGTCAGATCTCGATTTTCTCATGCGTGTGCGGCTTCCGCACACCCGATGAGAAAATCGAGATCTGACCCCATGGCGACCCAGGCGCGGGCCAGTTCGAGCGTCGGACTTATCGGGACGGGCGCGCGTAGAAGTAGCCGCCCGCCTCCTCGACCGTGACGGAGAGACCGAACAGCGCGCTCAAGCGCTCGCCTGTCAACACGGATGCCTTGGCGCCATCGGCAACGATGTGCCCCTCCTGCAACAGGATCACCCGCTCGACCTCGGGAACGATCTCCTCGCAGTGGTGGGTGACGAGCACCAGCGTCGTCCCGGCCCGCGCAATCCCGCGCACCAGCTCCATGAAGCTGTGTCTCGTTCCCAGATCCAATCCCGTCGTCGGCTCGTCCAGCACGAGCGCGCGCGGCGAAGTCGACAGCACGCGGGCGAGCATCACGCGGCGCGCTTCTCCGCTCGACATCTGATCCAGCGTGCGCGGCGCGAGGTGGGTCGCGCCGACGGCGTCGAGTGCCTCGGCCGCACGTCGGCGCATGTCGTCCGTCACGACGCCGTAGCGAAGAATCCCGTGCGACACGAGGAACGCCGAGAGCACGGCCGCCTCGCCCGTGATGCGTCCCTCGCTGTTGCCAGCCACGAAGCGCTGATGGAGGTCGGCCGACACTATCCCGAGCTGCGATCGCAGCTCCGAGACGTTCCAGCGATCCTCGCCGAAGACGCGCACCGCCGACGTCCCTCCGGCGGGGGCGAGCGCGCGCTCGTGGTGGGTCAGCAGGCTCACGAGGATGGACTTCCCAGCCCCGTTCGGACCGAGGATCGCCGTGTGCTCGCCCTCGCGAATCGTCAGCCGGAGTCCGCTCAACACGCGGCGATCGCCTTTGACGACTGTCGCATCGAGGAGCTCGAGTACGGGTTGAGTTGGCACGATTGTTTAGCTTTCAGCTCTCAGCTCGAGAGCGTGCGCCTACCAGAAGCTGATTGTGAATTCGAACCATCAGCCGACAGCTGACAGCTGAAAACTGACAGCTAACAGCTAACAGCTTATAGGCGATAGCTTTGCAACGCCCTCCAAACGCTTGCCGCGAAAGCGCGTATCATTCTTCTGTCCTACTTTTCCGTTGTCCTCTCGTCGAGGTGAGTCGATGCGACCGAAGACAGTCCTGACGCCAGCCGCCTTCCTGCTGCTGGCGTCTCTCGCGGTCCGCCTGGGCGCACAAGGTGCGCCGCCGCAAACGCCTCCTGCTGCACCCGCCGGTGCCGCGGGCCAGGGCGCGCCGCAGGGCGCCGGTGCCCCGCCGCAAGGTGGTCGAGGCCGTGGACAGGCGACGTTTCCGGCGCAGCAACGGCCACCAGGCGATCCCGAGGCAATCAAGCGCGGCAACGGACTGTACGGCGTCTACTGCCGGGCGTGCCACGGCGCCGATCTGCGCGGCGGTGACCAAGGCGGGCCGAACCTCCTGCGCTCTCAACTCGTGCTGAACGACCAGAATGGCGAGCTGATCCTGCCAGTCGTCCTGCAGGGACGTCAGAACCCGGGCATGCCCGTCATGCCGCCCCTTGCCCATACCTCCCGAAGACGTCACTGCCATCGCGACCTACATCCACAGCGTGGTAGCGACCGGCCGGGGTCAGGGCGCGCCGCCAGCGGGTCCACCTATCGTTCTGAACATCGTGGTCGGCGATGCCAAAGCAGGCCAGGCCTACTTCGCGGCGACGTGCGCGTCATGCCACTCGGCGGCCGACATGCAGGGGATCGCGACTCGCGTCCCGGATCCGATGGCGCTGCAGAACTATTGGGTTGGTGGAGGAGGCGGACGCGGCGGCCGCGGTGGCGGCACCCCGTCCGTCGTCACAGCCATCGTCACCGACGCGTCGGGTCAGAAAACCGAAGGCCGGCTGATCCGCCTGGACGACTTCAGCGTCGTCGTGGCGCAGGCTGATGGCACGTCGCGATCGTTCCGCCGCGACGGCGACGTGCCCCGGATCGAGGTCCGTGACCCGCGGGAAGCGCACCGAAAGCTGCTGCCTTCCTACGCGGACAAGGACATTCACAATGTGACGGCCTATCTGGTGACACTGAAATGACGATCAAGAGAACGATCTTCGCGACGTCGGTTGCTGCCGCCACGGCAATGATGCTGACGCCTGCGTTCCTCGCCGGCCAGGCCCAGGGCGGTCTGGACCCTGCCTCGATCCGCAAGCCGCTCGCCGACTCGTGGCCGACCTATTCGGGCGACTACACCGGCAGGCGCTACAGCGCGCTGAAACAGGTCAACCAGACCACCGTCAAGAACCTCACGCTCGCGTGGACCTCCCGCCTGACCGCGGGTGATCCCGCGGCGGCGGCCGGTGGGCGGGGGGATTCGGCGGACGTGGTGGTTTCGGCGGCGGGGCCGCAGCGGCACCGGTCATCGTCGGCGGCGAAGGCACCGGGGAGTTCGCCGCCGGGGGCACCCCTCAAGTCAAAGGCGCCATCCTGCAGGTGGACGGCGTCCTCTATGTGACGGCGCCGGACAATGTCTGGGCTATCGACGCGCGCGACGGCCGCGCGTTGTGGCGGTACTACTGGAAGACGAAGGGCGGCACGCACATCGGCAACCGCGGCGCCGCCATCTGGCGCAACTATCTCTTCTTCGAGACGCCCGACAACTACCTCGTCTCGCTCGACACGCGAACAGGCAAGGAGCGCTGGCACGTCGAGATCGCCGACTTCGATCAGCAGTACTTCTCGACGATGGCGCCGATCGTCGTCGACAACCATGTGCTCGTCGGAACGGGGAACGACCTCGACGCGCCGGGGTTCCTCCAGTCGTACGACCCTGAGACCGGCAAGCGCAACTGGATTTTCTACACCGTGCCCATGAAGCCGGGAGATCCCGGCCTCGATACCTGGCCGAACCTGGATACCGCGAGGCACGGCGGCGGGCAGGTGTGGATTCCCGGCTCGTACGACCCGAGACGAAGTACTACATCTTCGGCACGGGCAATCCGACGCCCGGCTATACGGGTGCGGGTCGAAAGGGCGACAACCTGTTCACCTGCACGCTCATGGCCGTGCACGTCGACACCGGCAAGATGGCGTGGTACTTCCAGACGTCCGTGCACGACACGCACGATTGGGATTCCGCGCAGACGCCGATCCTCATCGACACCACGATCGACGGCAAGCCGCGGAAGCTGGTGTCGACGGCGGCAAGAAACGGCTACTTCTATACCGTCGACCGCGTCACGGGCAAACACCTCGTGACGAGCAAATACGGATCGACGACGAACTGGGCGCTCAGCCAGCGGCCGACGGGAGAAGTCGATCCCAACCCCGCCAAGGAAGCGACAATTCCCGGTTCGCTCGTGTCGCCGGTCGAAGGCGGCGTGACCAACTGGCCGCCGCCGGCATACTCCGAGGACACGGGTCTCTTCTACGTCCAGGAGAGCAACGGCTTCAACCTGCTCTACCTGACCAACCCGGATCCGCGTGGATCGATGGGGCTCGGGGGCAAGGCCGTGGCGCAGCTCGGATCGCTCGGCGACTACCTGACCGCAATCGATCCCAAGACCGGGAAGGTTGCGTGGCGGCACCCGTTCCCTGGCGGTGGAGGCGGCGGGCTGCTGACGACGGCCGGGAGAGTCGTCTTCTCCGGCGACGGCGCCGGCAACTTCGCGGCCTTCGACGCCACCAACGGCAAGCCGCTGTGGCATTCGCGAATCGGCAACATCTCGAATGCACCACAGACCTACAGCATCGATGGACGCCAGCACGTGCTGGTGGCGGTCGGCGACACGTTGTACGCCTTCGCGATGTACTGATTCGGCAACCAAGGGCACCAGGGATGGACCGTTTCCGCCCGTTGGATCGTGACGACGAGGATCGGCTCGACCTGTCGTCGGCGAAGTTGGGGCTGGCGCGCTACAAGCAGTTCGACCCGCTGACGTCGTCAGTGGAGGTGGAGTTCGGCGCGGCCACGCATCCGGGGCTTCGTCGAACGACGAGCGACGACCACTTCCTGATCGTGCGCCTCGGGCGGGATCAGGAGACGATAGCCTCCACCCTTCCCGCGGGCACCGTCCCCGACCGTTTCGCCGAGCGGGCGTCCGGCATGGTCGTCGCCGACGGCGTGGGCCCCGACGGCCCGGAGATCGCCAGCCGGCTTGCGATCACGACCCTCGCGCAACTGGTGCTCCGCTACGGCAAGTGGAACGTCCGTGTGAACGAGCGGACGGCATGGGACATCGTCCAGCGAGCCGAGCGGTTCTTTCGCCGGGTCAGCGAAGAGGTGACCGAGGCGTCGCAACAGCATCCGGCGCTCTCAGGAATGGGCACGACGCTGACTGCGGCCTACAGCGGCGGGGACGAGCTGTTTGTCTTGCACGTCGGGCACTCCCGTGCGTACCTCTATCGCGCCGGTCTCCTGACGCGATTGACGAGGGATCAGACACTCGCGCAGCGGCTCGCCGAAACCGGCCGCACAGTCCCCACGGCGCTCGCGGCGCACGACCTCCGCCACATGCTGACCGACGCGATCGGCGGCCATGCCGGGGAGCCCGACATCGAAATCCAGAACTACCTGCTGATGGACGGCGACGTGGTGCTGCTCTGCACCAACGGCCTGACCGATCTCGTGGAGGATGACAGGATCGCCTGCGTGTTGCGCGGCGGGCAGACACGCGGGCTCGAGGCACAGTGTCAGGAGCTCGTGGATCTCGCGCTCGAGCGTGGGGGCCCCGACAACGTCACCGCCGTGCTGGCGCGGTACCGGATCCCGTAGACGAAGGCTCAGGGCTCGAGGCGTCAAGCCGACTTGTTCTGACCTGTCGGGGTGCCGCCACCGCCGCGGACGACTCGCACGCGATCACCGCGCGCCGAAGCGTCGGAAAGACGGCATCCTCTCCGAGACGTGCGAGCGCGCCGCTCCTGTCGAGCATCCGCTGCACCTGCGGCGCCACGCTTCCGAACGCAAGGCGCGATGCCCCGCGACGCGAGCTCGTCCCTCAAATCGACGATCGTGTCGGCGCCGGTGCTGTCGAGATGGACGATCGGTGCGCCGTCGATGATGAACCACGTCGCGGCCGGGCTGGCAGTGCGCAACGGCGAGGACCCGGCGCTTGAAGTACGGCGCGTTGTAGAAGATGACCGACGCGCTGAACCTGTAGAGCACGAGCCCGGCACCGCCGTCGCGTTTTCGTGTTCTGCCATGTCGTGAAACCCCTGCCGTCCTTCGATGCGTCCAAGCACGCCTTCCGCCGGCCGCGACGACCTGATGAGCAGCACCAGCATCGACAGGCCAATCGCGAGCCCGATGCCCTGCAGGGCGCCGAGCGCCACGACGCCGAGCATCGCCGCGACGCACACCACGAACTCGCCTTCCTGGATTCGATAGAAGCGGACCAGCGCCTTCCAGTCGAAGAGGCCGATGGCCGCTGAGATCAGCACCGCGCCGAGCGCGCGCCTGGCAGGTACCGCAGCGGTCCAGTGAAGAAGAGCAGGACCAGCGCCATCGCGGCGGCCGCGACCAGCCCGGTGACCTGCGTCTTGCCGCCCATGCTGTCGCTCACCGCGGTGCGCGAGTCGGCGCCGGTGACCGCAAAGCCCTGCGACAGGCCTGCCGCGATGTTGCAGGCGCCGAGCGCGATGAACTCGCGGTCGACGTCGATCTCGTACCTGTTGCGGGCGGCAAAGCTGCGCGCGGTGACCATGCCGCTCGTGATGCTGACGAGCGCGAGGCCGACGGCCCCGGAGAGAAGCGCACCCAGGTGTGCGGACGGCACGGGGGTCCAGCCGAGCGTCGGCAAGCCCGCGGGCACGGCGCCGAGGACGGCCACGCCGCGCTCGTCGAGGCCGAACGCCTGCACGAGCGCCACGGCGACGATGAGCGCGACGAGTGGTGCGGGCAGGCGCGGCAGGAAGCGCTTGACCGACCGCACGACCGCGAACGTGATCGACGCCGACGGCGAGCGTTGGCACTGGGTTTCCGGCAGCTTCGAGATGAACTCGAAGAGCCGCGGGAGAATCCGCCCGACTCGATTGAAAAGCCGAACACCTTCCCGATCTGTCCGAGGACGATGCTGATGGCGATCCCGTTCATGAAGCCGACGAGCACCGGCTTGCCGAGGAAGTCGGCCAGGAATCCGAGCCGGAAGATGCCCGCGATGATGCACGCGACGCCGGACAGGATGGCCAGCGTCACGGCCAGCGTGGTGTAGAGCGCGTCATTGTTCCCCGCGAGCGGGGCCACGATCGCCGCGACCATGGCGCACGTGGCCGCGTCGGGATTGACAATGAGCTGGCGTGACGTGCCGAACACCGCGTAGACGACGAGCGGCAGGATCGACGCGTAGAGCCCGACGACCGGCGGGAACCCGGCGAGTTGCGCGTACGCGATCGCCGTCGGCAGCGCCACGGCTGCCACCGACAACCCGGCAGCCACGTCGACTCGAAGCCAGGCTCGCTCGTAGCCTCTGAGCATCGCGAGCCCGGGCGCTATCCGCGCGAGACCCGAGCGAGGAGCGTCGCCGTCCGCCAGCCCAGTCATGTCCGCTGCACTTTACAGGATACTATCCGCGATCACGATGGGAACGCTGGTGCTGGTGCTCGCGGCGTGTCTGGCCGGGCCGTCGCTCGTCGTCGGCCTCGCGGCGGTGGGGGTGCCATGGCAGATCACCAGTGCGCTCGTCGCGAGCAGCGCGGCAGTGGTCGTCTGGCGGACGGCGCAGCAGGCGCGTGCGGTCGGGTACCAACGGCTGCATTGGCCGGCAGTCATCGCCGTCGTGACCGTGCTCGGCGCGGCGACGGTCTACACGGCGCGTCTCAGCTACTTCATGCTCGATGAGACTCGCGCCGATCTGTCGGTTCTGCCCAATCGCGCGTTCTTCCGTGCGCACAGTTGCCTGAGCTCCTATACGGAAGCGGCCCGCCTCGCGCCATCTGGCGTGAACATCTTCGATCCTGCCCAGTATTCCGACCCGGCGCGGCCGGGCCAGAACGCGGCACGCTTCATCGGGCCCTTCGAAGTAGACCTCTACCAGTACCCGCCGGCGTTCCTCGCCCTGCCGCGGCCCCCCGTCGCCGCTGGCCTCGATTTCCTCACGATCCGCAAGCTGTGGTTTGCCGTCCAGAGCATCGTGCTCTTTGCGACCATGGTGCTTCTCGCGAGGTGGATCGGAGGTTCGAGTGGCCTTCTCGTGCTGCTGCTCGTACCCGTCGTGTGGCTCTCGCCGACGACGCGGCTCCCGCTCCAGATCGGCAACTTTCAGCTCACCGCGTTTGCGTTGACGGTGCTGGCCATGCTCGCCTTCGATGGCGGCCACGTGAGGGGCGGGGGCTTTGCGCTCGGGTTCGCGGCCGTCAGCAAAGTCTATCCCGGGATGCTCGGCGTGCTGCTCATCGCCCGGCGGCAGTGGCGTGCTGTCGGCTGGACGGTCGCGTCGAGCGCCGCCTTCACTGCTGCGGCGTGGCTCATGGTTGGCAGCGCGCCGTTCGTGGATTTCTTCCGATATCAGTGGCCGCGGATCGCATCGGGACAGGCTTTTTTCTGGATGGAGGCCGCCGACGTGGCGCCCATAAACTTCGGCGTGCACGGCCTCGTCATCAAGCTCAGGTTCCTTGGCCTCCCGTGGACAGGACACGAGGCGGCCAGCCGCGCCGCAAGCCTGTACGCGGTGCTCCTCCTCCCGCTGGCTGCGATATCGGCGTGGCGACTGCGGCAGCTCGGATCCGCGATCGGTGGACCGCGAGCGTTTCCGCCTCCGGCAGGCGCAGGTGTGGCTCGGCCTGCTCAGCCTCGCGTCGTTTCGAAGCCCGTTCGTTCCAGACGCCTACGCGCTCTTCGGCACGCTCTGGCTCCTCACACTCGTCGCGGCCGAAGGTCACTGGCAGGCGGGCGGACGGATCGCGCTCGTCGTCGGCGGCGTGATTGCCATGACGGTCCTCGACGGCGGGGCAGTACCCGTCCCGGTCCCGGCGTGGATCATGGTTGCCACACTCTGCGTCCAGCTTGCGGCCATCGCCTTCAACGCCGCGATCGTGCTCACGCCCGGGCGTGCGCCGCGGGCCCGCACCGTCCAAACGAGCGTACGAGCCGACGGCCTTACCACGATGGCCACGATGACACGATGAGCACGATGAATCTTTTTGGTTCTGCCCATCGTGAGCATCGTGCCATCGTGGTCATCGTGAATGCGCCGTGAGCGCCGTCATCTCGAGCGGGCTCTGGGGTTAGAGACTACGCGACGTTCGGCACACCGAAGTGCTGCTGGACGACGAGCGTCACTGCGCCGCGCAGCCGTGGCTGCGTCGCGTGGTCGGTCGGGATGAGGCGCGTCGGCGTCTCGTGAAGCGCGCGGCGTTCGAGCACCTCCGCCACGATGGGCCCCACACGGTCCCACGCGCTCGTCACTTCGCCGATGACGACGATGATCTGCGGGGCCAGGCCGGTGACGATGGTGGCGAGTCCGGCACCGAGAAACCTCCCCATCCGCTCGAGCGTCTCGACAGCGCGAGCGTCACCGTCGGCGGCGAGCCTGATGACATCCTCGAATCGCAGGCCCGCCTCCGGTTGCCCACGCTTCGGGCTTCCGCTCGTGTAGTAGTCGACGGCCGCCGAGTTGGACGCGTACCGTTCCCAGCAACCGCGCTTTCCGCAACAACACGGCGGGCCGGTTTCGTCGAACATCATGTGGCCGAACTCCCCGGCCATCGCGTTCGCGCCGCGGACGAGTTGCCCGTTGAGCAGTACGCCCACGCCGATGCCTTCCGACACGGTCACGGCGACAAGGTGCCGGAGGTGTTCATGGTGCCGGCCGAACCAGAGCTCGCCGAGCGCGCACGCGTTCGCCGCGTTCTCGAGGTTCACCGGCAGGCCGGTCGCCGATTCGAGCATCCGTCGCAGATCCACGTCGCGCCAGCCGAGATTCGGCGCGAACACGAGCCGTCCCGTCTCGTCGACACGACCCGGCAGGCTCACACCGACGCCCTCGCACACCATGCGGGGATGCGCGGTCCGCAGGCTGGCGATGGTTCGGGCCACCGACCGGACGAATCCGCGGGGGTCGCTCGGCGTGGGAAACGAACGCTGCGCCTCGAACCGCGCGTCCACGTTCGCCAGACCCACGGTCGTCGTCTCAGGACGAAGGTCCACTCCCACGATGCCGGTGCGCTCGACGTTGAGGTGGAGGAACCTTGGCCGCCGCCCGCGCGGCAGCCGGCCGATCGCTCCTTCGGTGACCCACCCTTCGGCGATCAGCTGGTCGACGATGGCCGAGACGGTGCTGCGCTGGAGACCGGACTGCCGCGGGAGATCCGCCCGCGACATCGGCTGGTTGTGCCGGAGGAAATTCGAGGGTGATCCGCCGGTTGATCTGCCGCGCGGTCTCGCTCGTGGCGACCTGGAAGTTTGTCAGATCGATCTTACGCATCAGGTGGTGGCGGAAACTGTATCAGAGTCGCCAGTCGGCAGTCGTCGGTCGTCAGTCACAGTCCACAGTCCGAGTCGCCAGTCCGAGTCGCCAGTCCGAGTCGCCAGTCCGAGTCGCCAGTCCACATCGGCAGTCCACGTCGGCAGCACGTCGAAGTCGGGCTGCCGGCGGGGGTCGGACAAAGGCCGGGGGTCATCAGCGATGGAGCTGGGCATCGCCGGATCACAGCTGGACCGTCGGGAAATTGTCGACGTTTGCCACCAACATGTGTTAGGGTTCCGCGAGTGTGAGCTAAACTCATCCATAGGAGATACGCACATATGGCCACGACTATCGGACGTTTCTCGCTCTGGTCCACCGCTGCCATCCTCGCGATCGTGGTGTTCGCTGTCGCCCTCGTTCTTACCAGATAGGCCTTTCTCAATCACCGGCTGCCGGACCTGTCGCCCCGGTCCGTCGACCCCAATTCCGACCGCCGACTCCCGATTTGGGATCGTCGACTGGGACTGAGACTGTCGACCGGGACTGTCGACTGCGACTGCCGACTGGAACTGTCGACTGTCGACTCGGACTGAGGACTGCGACTGACGACCGACGACTGTCGACCGTCGACTGATACATCTCTAAAATGGACGTGCTTGGATGGTTGAGGGGGCGACGCGCGAGCGCCGGCGGCGGGAAGCTGGACGAATGGCGCCGGCGGTGGCACGCGGCGGCCGCCACGCCGGAGGCCGCCACCGTCGGTCCCTCACGGCGGATCTGAACGAGCTGGACCTTCCTGAGGAGGAGATCGAGATCGAGCGCGAGATGCTCGATGGGCTCGGCCAGGTCGTGCAGCCTGCAGGCGGCGCTTGCCGTCGAGGGGTTGCCCGTCGTCGAGACCGGTCACCGCGTCGTCGGTGCCGAGACATGTCACTTCAGCGCCCCATCCTCAATGCCCGATGACCCCGCACAGCCGAGCGGCCGGCTGATCTTCACCAGCGCTCGCGCGATCTTCGCCGGCGGCGCCAGGGCGCTGACGCTGCCGTGGCACACCGTGGCGGATGTCGTGCAACAGGACCGCGACGTCGTCCTCGTCCGCCACGATCGCGAAACGTTCCATCGCTTCCGGTGCAACGTCTTTGGCGATGCACTCTGCGCCGGCATGCTGGCGCGCGCGCTGGCCCGCCGGACCCGAACTGCGCGTCCCTAACTGGTGCTGGCCGCGGGTCGGTGCCGGCGCTACAATCTCGGCATGCCCGTCTCGTCTCCTGTCAGCCGCCAGATCGTCACGCCCGGAATCGATCGTCTCCTCACGGTCGATCGCCGGCTGATCGCCGGACGCCGCGTCGGGCTCGTGTGCAACCCGGCGTCGGTCGACGCCGGCTTCGCGCATACCGCCGACCGGCTGCTCGAGGATCCCGACGTCACGCTGGCGGCGCTCTTCGGCCCCCAGCACGGGTTCCGCTCCGATCTGCAGGACAACATGATCGAGACGCCGCACGGCAGGGACTGCCGGCGGCGGGTGCCGGTGTACTCGCTGTACAGCGACACGCGAGAGCCGACGGCCGAGATGCTCGACGGCCTCGACGTGCTCGTCGTCGATCTGCAGGACGTGGGGACCCGCGTCTATACCTACATCTACACGATGGCCAACTGCATGCGCGCCGCGGCGCGGCGCGATCTGCCGGTCGTGGTCTGCGATCGGCCGAATCCGATTGGCGGCGACGCGGTCGAGGGCGCATGCCTCGAGCCCGCCTGGAGCTCGTTTGTCGGGCAGTTTCCCATTCCGATGCGCCACGGTCTGACGATCGGCGAGCTCGCCCGGCACTTCAACACGGCCTTCGGCATCGGCGCCCGCCTCGACGTTGTGATGCTCGACGGCTGGCACCGCTCGATGTATTACGACGAGACGGGGCTCCCCTGGGTCATCCCGTCGCCGAATATCCCCACGCTCGACAGCGCCATCGTGTATCCCGGCGCCGTGCTCATCGAAGGCACGAAGCTGTCCGAAGGCCGCGGCACGACGCGACCGTTCGAGCTCATCGGGGCTCCCTGGATCGACGGCGAGCGGCTGGCCGCCGCGATGAACGCCAGAGGCTTGCCCGGCGTCCACTTCCGGCCCGTGTTCTTCGAGCCGACGTTCCAGAAGCACGCGCGCCAGTCCTGCGGCGGATGTCAGATCCATGTGCTCGATCGCCCGGCGTTTCGGCCGTTGCGCACCGCCCTCGAGCTCATCGACGAGTTCCGCCGCGAAGACCCCGCGCGGTTCGCGTGGCGCGAGCCTCCCTACGAGTACGAGCACGACAAAGAACCGATCGACATCCTGTACGGCTCGGATCGGCTGCGCCGCACCCTCGACGAAGGCGGAAGCGTGGCCGCGCTCGTCGACTCGTGGCGCGCTGACGAAGAGCGGTTCAGACGTCAGAGAGAAACCTACTTGCTGTATACTCGTGAAAGTCTGAAGTCTGACGTTTGAAGTCTGAAGTGAGGAACTTCGAACTTTGAAGTGAGAAGTAGAAGGAAGAAGTAGAAGGAAGAAGAAGTGGGAAGTGGGAAGTGGGAAGTGGGAAGTGGGAAGCGGGAAGCAGGAAGCACGGCGCCACTTCCTACTTTGTAATTCCTACCGCCTACTTCGCACTTCCTTCACGCTTCCACTTCCGGCTTCCCACTTCAAACTTCCTCACTTCAGACTTCAAACGTCAGACTTCAAACTTTCAGCCGCGGTCTCCTCTCAGCCGCGGGTCTTCGCGATTCCCGGCGCGCGCTTCTCCTGGCGCGTCGCGGGGACCATGTGGTGCATGATGAGGTGCTTCTTCAGGGCGTCGAACGCCGCGTCGGGCGTATCGACACGACACAGCAGTCCCAGGTCCCGTTCCTCAATCGCGCCCCATTCGACGAGCGGTTTGACGTCGAGCACGGCGTCCCAGTACTCGCTGCCGTAGAGGATGACGAGCAGCTTTTTCGAGAGCTTCTTGGTCTGCGCCAGCGTGAGGATCTCGAACATCTCGTCGAGCGTCCCGAACCCCCCCGGAAACACCACCAAGGCCTTCGCGAGGTAGGCGAACCAGAACTTGCGCATGAAGAAATAGTGGAACTCGAAGTGGAGGCCCTTGGTGAGATACCGATTCGGCCCCTGCTCGAACGGCAGCCGGATGTTGAGGCCGATCGTCTTGCCGCCGGCTTCGTGCGCCCCCCGGTTGGCGGCCTCCATGATTCCAGGGCCCCCTCCCGAGCACACGACGAATCGGTGACGCTGCTCCACGAGGGACAGGCTCCACTCGGTCAGGCGGTGCGCCAGCTGGCGGGCGTCCTCGTAGTAGCGGGACCACTCCACCGCCTTGCGGCTTCGCTTGAGCGCCGCCGCGCGTCCCGCGCGTGCGCGCGACTTGGAGGTCCGCAACCGCAGCAGCGCACGTTCCGCGACCTTGCGGCTGTCGATGCGCGCAGACCCGAAAAAGACGACGGTGTCCTGAATGTTCTCCGCTCTGAATCGCCGGAGCGGGTCGAGATACTCCGAAAGGATGCGGATCGGACGCGCGTCGTCAGTCTCGAGGAACACATCGTCGTGGTAAGCAAGCGGCTGTTTGTAAGGCGGCATGTGAAAAAACTGTTCCACAGATCAGCACGCAAACGCAACACGGCGCGCAAAGGGAGGGGACGGAGCTAACGGGTTAGCTTCGTCTCCTTCGGGCGGCGCCGCAAGAGCCCGCAAGAGCCAAAGAACTGTGATATTGGTGTGTCAGGTCTCGAGTCGCGACAGTATCGGACTGCGCGCCAACGACCTGGGAGAGGGCGATGATTGAGCGGCTCGTGATCATCGGGTGTGGCGTTGTTGTGGCATGCGGCGTTGTCGTCGGATCGTCAGCCGTGGGGTCGGCCACGATGATCGAAGCCGGCCAGGCGGGGGCGGGCACTGGCTGGCAACTGCCACCTGACGCCGACACGAAGAAGAGTCCCGTTCAAGTTGATGAGAAAGTCCTCGCCACCGGCAAGGCGGTGTTCAAGAAACAATGCCACGAAGTGCCACGGGCCCGGCGGCATCGGAGACGGTCCGGACGCAGACCCCGAGCACCGGGAAGACATGGACCTGACCAACCCCAAGCGCGCCGAGCGCAACGCGGACGGCGTGGTGTTCTACAAGGTGTGGAACGGACGCAAGCGTCCGAAGATGCCGGCCTTCAAAGAGGAGCTCACCGAGCAGCAGGTGTGGTCGGTCGTTGCTTACGTGCAGACGCTCCGGAAGAAATAGGCTCGAGATCGCACGTCACAGGAACCGCGTCACCAGCTCTCCGATCGCGTAGCCTACCGCCGCGACGCCGAAGCCGACCAGGAACATGTCGCGGCCGCTCGCCCACACGCTGCGTCCGGTGAAGAGGCTGCGCGCGGCGCCGATCGCGAAATGGGCGAGCATGCTGACGGCGAGCGAGACCCATACCGCTTGCCCGAACTCCAGCGCGAGAAACGGCACGATCGGGATGAAGGCGCCGATCGCGGTCGCCGTACCGGTGACGATCCCGTCCTTGAGCGGCGCGAGATCGGCGGGGTGGATGTTCAGCTCCTCCCGCACCATCGCGTCGAGCGCCTGTGGCGGATCCTGCATGATCGCGTGCGCCGTTTCACGGGCGCGATCGGGCGAGAGTCCCTTGGCCTCGTAGATGACGGCCAGCTCGTCTTCCTCGAGATCCGGCATCAGCCGCATCTCGAGCCGCTCCATATCGATCTGGTGCGCCTGCACCTCTGTCTCGCTCTTGGCCGCCAGGTATCCGCTCGACGCCCATCGACAGCGCGTCGGCAAAGGCCCCGGCGACGCCGCTCACGATGACGATGTGCGGGGCGACGCTCGCGCCGAGAACCCCGGCCACGAGACCGAAGTTCGCGGTGAGCCCATCGTTGAATCCGTATACGACGCTGCGGAGGTATCCGCCCGCCCCGCCCGTGTGCCACGGCTCGCCGACGCGGCCCATCACCGCAGACAGCTCGCGTGCGTGCATGGCCGAGTCCGACGCGATGTCGACTGCCGCCGCGTGGGTCGGCCGGTCGGTCGACTGCCGCGCCAGCCCGAGGTAAGCCTGCACCTCGCGCCCTTCTTCGGCCAGGAGAAGCGGCAGAATCAGTGACGTCCCGAATCGCCGCGCCGACCACGCCAGCGCACGCGTGCGCAGCGCAGTCTTGTACGGGGGCAACGGCCGGCCACACTCCTCGAAGAGCTGCGCCCACCGCTGCACGTGCCGATCCTCGACCCGCGCGAGCCGGTCGAAGAGCTGGCGCCGCTCGCCGTTGACTTCGACCGCCGCCATCGCACGATAGAGGAATGCCGCATCGCGCTCGTCGCGGTAGTGCGCGTCCCAGTGCGCGTCCGGCTGCGGCATCTCGGAAGAGGCGGACGAGGTGGCGCCGGTCTTCATAGGACCATTCTAGGCCACAGACGACAGAGACAAAAGGAACGATTCGAGGTCATCGACAGGGCAGACAACAGAAGGCGTCATCTCACAAACGTACGGGAGGCTACATCTTCCCGAACACTCCCAGGAGCGCCGTCGTCATCCACGGGACGTAGGTGATGAGCAGCACGCCGAGAGCCGAGGATGCCGAGCATCGGCAGCGCCGCGGCGGCCACTTCGAGCAGCGGTTTCTTGAACCGGTACGAGGCGAGGAACAGGTTCATGCCGACCGGCGGCGTGAGATATCCCGAGCTCGAGGTTCGCGACGAAGATGATGCCGAGGTGCACGGGATGGATGCCGAAATGCCTGCCCGAGCGGGACGATCAGCGGCACCACGACGAAGGTCGCCGAGTAGATGTCCATCAGGCAGCCGACCACCAGCAGGAACAGGTTCAGCATCAGCAGGAAGACCATCGGCGAGCTGATGTAGTGTCTGCGTCCATTCGAGCAACCGGCCGGGCACGTCCGCGCCAATCAGGTAGCTCGTGAGGCCCACGGCCACGCCGAGGATCACGAGCACGCCGCCAACTGTGGCCACGCACTCCGCAAATACACGCCGCAGCAGTCGCGAAGTCCGCGCACGTCGCGGTGGACGAACACCTGCATGACGAACGCGTAGAGCGCCGCCAGCGCCGCGGCTTCGACGATGGTGGCAAAGCCGCCGAAGAGCGCGACCAGCACCACCACCGGCAGTGCCACCTCCCACTTGCCGTCCCAGAGCGCCCGCATCGCGGCACGCCGCCGAGAACGGCGTGCGGCCCGTGCCGTAGATGACGCCTTCGCGCACGCCCCAGGCGGCGGTCAACCAAGCAGCAGGATGCCCGGCAGGATGCCGCCAATGAACAGATCCTCGACCGGAATCTGCGCGACGATCGCGTAGAGGATCAGCGGCAGCGAGGGGGGCAGCAGCAGGCCGAGCGAGCCTGACGCGGTGAGCAGCCCGATGGAGAACTTCTCCCGATACCCATCCTTGATCAGTGCCGGCAGCAGCAGGCCGCCGAGCGCGAGGATGGTGACGCCGGACCCGCCGGTGAAGACCGTGAAAAACGCGGAGAGCATCGCGCACACGACGGCCGTGCCGCCGGGAAACCAGCCGAACCACGCGCGGAACACGTTCAGCAGCCGCTCGGGGGCCTTGCCCTCGGCGAGCAGGAACCCGCACAGCGTGAACAGCGGAATCGACGCCAGCGTGGGCTTCACTGCCAGCTGGTACGTTTCGATGAGGACCGCCGACGGCCCCACGCCATCGGCCAGGAACAGCACGATCGCCAGGCCGCCGAGCACGACGAAGATGGGCGTGCCGCAGGCGGCGGCCACTAGCAGCATCGCGACCAGCGGCCAGAGCAGGCCCGCCGCGAGCACCAGTGGAATCCCAGACCAGCCAGCCCCCGACGACCAGCCCGCAGGCCGCAATCGCGCGCGCGGCCCAAGTGGCTCGCGGGCGCCAGACGGTGCGCAGCGCGATCAGTCCGAAGGCGACCGGCAGCACCGTTTGCGCCATCCAGGTGGTGATGCCCGCCGCGATGACGGTGCCGGCCTCGCGCTCGCTCATCACCAGCTGAACCGCGCCGATGCACAGCATCATCGAAACGGCAGCCGCCACCGTCGCCGCCAGCGTGCCGGCGCAGTCTCGCAGGCGGCCTGGCGGAAGGAACGTGCCGGTCGCGAGCGCCAGCATCGTGCCCTCCCGCGCCGCCAGCGCCGCGCCAAGAAAGCCGACCCAGAGCACCAGGTGCTGCACGAAGGGGATGGAGCCGGGAATGCCAGTGCCGGCCACTCGGCGAAGCACGATTTCGGCGAGAGGCAGCACGACCATCACGGCGAGCGCGAAGCCCGCTAACGCGTCCTCGAAGGGATGGAGGACGCGGGCCAGGGGCGTGATGGGGCGCCCCGCTTCGACAGGAACAGCGCCGCTCACTTTGCGATCGGCCGCGCCTTCCGGTAGGCATCGCGCTCGCGCACGGCCAGTTCGAAGATGTCGCGCGGCACGAGGCCTTCGCGCATCGTCTTGGTGAATCCCTCCGCGACGGTGCGGAACTCGACGAGCGCGGCCGCGTCGGCCTTGACCACCGTCAGGCCGCTCTTCTGCATCACCGCAACCGACTCCGCATCAGTGCGCGGCACCTCGGCGCGGAAGCGCGCTTCGGTCTTCCGGGCGGCCGCCATCAGTTGCGCGCGGTCCGCCTCGCTGATGGCCTCCCACGTCTTCTTGTTCATGATCGTCGCCCCGACGAGCGGCGAGATGCCGACGTCGAGCATGAACGGCGTGTACTTGTACCACTGGAACGAGAGCGCCGAGAGCGGCGTCACCGGCACGGCCTCAATCATGCCCGTCGTGAGCGACGACAGCATGTCGGCCGACGAGAGCGGAACGGGCTGAAACCCGTTGTCCTTGTACCACTGCACGGTCACGTCGTCACCCGCGGAGGTGAAGAGCTTCATGCTCTTCAGATCGCGGAGGTTCTTCGCCGGCTTCTTGCTGAAGACCTGGACCCATCCGCCGTTGCCCCAGTTGACGAAGACGAAGCCCTTGTCGGCGAGCCGCTGGGTGATGACGGGCTCGAGCTTTGCCATCACGTGGTCCAGCTCGGCGTAGTCCTCGAAGAACATCGGGATGAAGAATACGTTGAAGGACTGGTCCACTGACATCGCAAGGCTGACGGCCGAGAGCGACGCCGCCTGCAGCTGGCCGGAGGTGCGCATCTTGCGGATGATGGCGTCCTCGTCGCCCTGCGTGCCGGACATCACCGTGAGGCGCACGCGGCCGCCGGTGAGGCGCGCCCATTCGGCGGCCTGTTCCTTGAGGATGTTGTTCCAGATGGTGCCGGCCGGAACCACGGTGCCGAGTCGCACCAGCGTGGCGCTCTGCGCCTGGGTGTATCCGGTGGCCAGCAGAGCGACCCCCAACAACAGTGCCAACACTCTCATCGCATCACTCCCAATGTCCGATGTGCCAGCGAGTCCAGCCCCGCGAGTCCGACGACGGTGGTCGGCAGCCCGGGAGACTTCTCCGGCGTGAAGAGCTCATCCGCGCGGGCCAGAAGCGCGCGGGCTTTCCGCTGATAGATGACGTTGGCCAGCCGCAGCCGCGGCACCTGATTGACGTCGATGGCCAGAGCCGTCGTCAGCAAGTCGTCGAACTCCTTGCGATTCTGCTCGGCAACGCTGATACCGGATGCCAACGAGACGTAGGGGCTTGCCGACTGTCCTTTGGAGAGCTCCACCGATCGCGCGAAATGCCGGCGCGCGTTCTGGATCGACCCACCCATCGCCTCCGGCAGCGAGTCGAGCGAGATCAGGACGTCGTGGATGCCGCCGAGCTCGTACGCTTCGTCGAGCTCGAGGGCGCGGGCCATGATGGCGCGGACGATCGGCAGCTGATTCAGCAACTCCGGCTTTTCAGACCCGGTGGAAACGGCCGCCCCCCAGGTCGCGCCGGTCCAGTAAAGGACCGGCACTTCGTCTTTCGAGAATGTCTTCAGCGTGCCAGCCGGGTCTTTCTCGACCGCCGTGCGGAATCCCTTGTGCGTCAACTCTACGCGCCGCAGGCAGTAGCCGAGCGCGCGCTGATACATCTTGAGCGCCCGCTCGCGGCCAGCCACCGACGCGTCGTAGTCTTTCAGCTCTATGAGCTCCGCATCGGTCTGGACAAACGCGTAGGCGTACTGTGTAAATCCGCCGCAGGCGGTCAGCAACAGGCCCTTGTGCTCCGGCACTTCGACGAGCAGCGACTCAATCGTCTTGAGCGAGAACGGCACGGCATCGCGGATGAGGTCCGGATCCTCGTCCGAGGAAAAGCTGTCGCCACTGGCGGCCAGTGTATCGGCCAGCCCGTTGATGGCGAGTTTCTTGATCGAGCACCCGGCGCCAACCGCGGCGGCGAGCGCCAGCGCGAGCAGGCGGCTGGTCTGCGAGGACATGGGACCGAGTCATCTTATTTCGGGGAGGGTCGCGAACGCCAGCCGCCACAACGACCCACTACCAGAAGACCAGTTGGCCTGCACGCCGTCGAATGCGTAGAACTGGCTAGAAAGGGGCTCAGCGAAGGTTCGAGCTCCCAGGCACACGTTAGAATGGCGCCGTGACGGCCACGCCCGAGGGGTCACCTCCAACCCACTTCGAACAGACCTTGCTCATCAGTTGTCCTCCCACGCGGGTCCTGGCGGCGTTCTTCGAGCCCGAGGCGCTCGCCGCATGGTGGCAGGCGATTCGGTCGGTCACGAGCGCGCGGCCGCTCGGTGTCTACGCAATCGAGTGGGAGCCGACCTCCGAGCGCGACGACCTGCTCGGACGCCTTGGCGGGGTCTTCCACGGCACCGTCATGGAGTACGTGCCCGGGCGCGAGCTCTTCATCGCCGACGCGTGGTGGCTGCCGCCTGACGACGAGCCGATCGGGCCGATGGCGCTCGAGGTCACCTGCACGCTCGAGGGCGCCTCGTGCCGCCTGTGTGTTCGCCAGAGCGGATTCGAAGACAGCCCCCGCTGGCGCCGCTACTACGCGGTCATCGCCCGGGGCTGGCAGTCGTCTCTGGCGTCGCTCAAGGTGCACCTCGAGCGCTGATCCGCCGGACGTGCACGTAGTTCGCGTCCCCGCGGTCCTGTTCCGGACTCACGTTGATGAACACGACGACGGCGCCATCGGTGAGCAGGCGGCGGCCGACGAGCTCGGCCGTCAGGGAGTCGATGCCGCGCTCGGCGGTGATGAACGGCACCACGCCCCAGAGCAGGCAGAGCGATCCAGCCACTCCAGCGTTGGCGGTCGCCGCAAGAATCGGCGCGGCCGGACGACACGCCGAGATGAGCCGGGCCGTGCGTCCTTCGGTCGTGACGGCCACGATCGCGTCCGCCTGGCCGGTCGTCGCCAGCGTCACGGCCGCATGCGCCAGCGCCTGACCGTGACGGCTGCCGGTTGCATCGGCCGCCCGCGGGGCATTTCCGGAATGGGAAAACGAGAGTTCGGAATTGGAAAAGGAAAGTCCGGAGTTGGAAAAGGAGAGTTCAGAGTCGGAGGACAGTCCGGAGCCCGAAAGGGAGATGGGCGGCAGCATCAACTCGGCATCACGGATGACGGCGTCGAGCATCTGCACCGCCCTGACCGGAAACGCGCCGGCCGCGGTCTCGCCAGCCAGCATGATGGCATCGGCGCCCTCGTCGACCGCGTTGGCCGCATCGCTGACCTCCGCACGGGTCGGCCTCGGCTCGACGCGCATCGACTCGAACACCTGTGTGGCCACGATGGCTGGCAAGTCCAGCGAGCGTGCGCACCGGATGATCTCCTTCTGCACGCGCGGCACCTGCTCGAGCGGCAGCTCGAGCCCCAGATCGCCGCGTGCGACCATCACGCCCTGCGCGATCCGGAGAATGGCGTCGAGGTTGCGTACCGCGGCCGGACGCTCGATCTTGGCGATGAGCGGTGTCGAGCGGCCGGCCCGATCGATGAGATCGCGCGCACGAGCGACATCTTCAGCCGTCTGCACGAAGCTCAGCGCCACGAAGTCCACGCCGAGGCGCAGGCCGAAGTGCAAGTCATCGATGTCTTTGTCGGTCAGCGCGGACGGGGGCAGCGCCACGCCGGGAGCGTTGATGCCCTTGTGGCCGCCGAGCGTTCCCCCGTTGACCACGACGAGATCCAGACCAGCCGCGGATCGGCCGACGACCTTCAGCTCGATGCGCCCGTCATCGAGCAGCAGGCGGTCGCCCGGCTGCGCCGATCGCACGAGCTCGGCGTAGGGCGTGAAGATCTGGCCCGGCTGCGTGGGCCCCTGGCCTGCCGCCAGGATCAGCGATTCCCCTTCCTTCAACGGCAGAGGCTGGTCGCCCGCCAGCGGGCCCGTGCGAATCTTCGGGCCGCTCAGATCCTGCATGATGCCGACATGCCGGCCGGCGTGCGAAGCGATCTCGCGGATGCGTGCGAAGGACTCGGCATGCGACTCGTGCGTGCCGTGCGAGAAGTTGAGCCGGAACACGTCGACTCCGGCCGACACGAGCGCGTCGAGCACGTCGCGGCTTCCGCTCGAGGGGCCGACAGTGGCGATGATCTTGGTGTGACGCATGGTCAGGGTCAGGGGCCAGGAATCAGGGATCGGGGATCGGGGATCGGAAAAGCATTCAGAGCTCAATCGAGCGTATCAATGTGACCCGTGCCTCCAACATTATCGCTGACCCCTGACCCCTGATCCCTGATCCCTGAGATCCCTGATCTCCGATTCAAGCCCCCACGGATCTACCAGGGCCTTGGTAATCCGCATGGCTTCGGCGTCTTCGAGTGCCTGGTTGAGGGACGCGAGCGGATAGGTACGGGCGCCGATGGCGCGCCACGGCACCTCACCGTGCTCCTCGAGAATCGTCAGCGCGTCGAGGAAATGTCTGGACTCGCTGCCCCAGCAGCCGCGGATCTCGAGGTGCTTGCGGTTGATGTGCTGGTGCGCGTTGATGGTGCTCGAGCCGGCGTCGGTGTAGTGCCCGGCAACGACGTACCGTCCGCCGTCGCGGACGAGCGTCACGCCTTCCTCGATGGCCCGGGCCGAGCCGGCGGCTTCGATCGCGAGATCGACACCCTCTCCGTACGTACGGTCGCGGACCGCCTGCGACCGCTCCTCCGCCGTTGTTGAACCGAGCGCGAACACTTCGTCGGCGCCCATCTGCCGCGCGAGCGCCAGTCGAGAGGCAGGTTCCCCGACGGCGAACACCGTGGAGGCTCCGGCCAGCCGGCAGAGCGCGATCGCGCACAACCCGACAGCACCCACACCCTGGACGAGCACGCTGTCGCCAACACGGAGCGAAGCGCGCTCGCGGATGTGGACCGCCGTCAGCAGTCCGCAGCCGCCGCCGATGTAGTCGTCCGTGCCGACCGTGTCGGGAAGGCGCGCCACGCCGACGCCGGGCTCCAGGTAGATGTACTGCGACCAACCGCCATACAAGCCCTCGCCTGCCGAATCGGTGATGCCATAGACACGTCTGGACCGACAGCGGGTCGGCGTGCGGTGAACCGTACAGGCACGGCACTGCCCGCAGGTCCGGTGCACGTCGAAGAAGGCCGCGCGATCGCCTTCGCGCAGGACCGAGCCGTCGAGCCCCGCAAGCGGCCCGCGAATCGATTCGAGCACACCGGCCGACACGTGCCCGGGGATGATTGGATATGGAACACCTGCGAGCCGGCCGTGCCACAGGTGCACGTCGGTCCCGCAGACCTCCGACCGTGCGGTACGGAGAAGCGCTGCTCCCGGAGGCAGATCGGGGCGAGCGAACTCGCGGATCTCGATCGGTTGCCGCGGGGCCGGCATCACCGCCGCGAGGATGGGTGTCGTCACTTGGGTTACATTGTAGATTCGGATCGCTGGGGATTGGTCACGGATCGGGAGTGACATGCTCACGGAACGCAGCCGATCTCACGGACCACGTGTCACAGGACGCGGATTCCGCGGATCACGACATTTCACTGGACGCAGATCTCGCGGATCACGACGTTTCACGGGACGCAGATCTCGCTGATTACGACGTCACGGGACGCGGATCTCGCGGATCACGCGGATGGCGACCGTCAGCCTGGCGATGCCTGGGCGGAGCTAAACTGGCTTGGCGGGCCTGGGCCTGCGCCTGCGGCGCGGCCGTTCGCTCGGTAGCACCCTCGTTGCATGAGCCCCTGGCCGATCCGTGTAATCCGCGAAATCCGCGTCCCGTGAAACGTCGTGATCCGCGAAATCCGCGTCCCATGGGAATCCGCGTTCTTGGCTCGACGATTGATTGAGGTGGGTTTGACGAAGAGCCGTAAGTTGACCATCTGGCGGACACTGACGATAGCCGCAACCGCCGCGACGCTCTGGCCGGCCGGCGCCGAGGCTCAGGCCGCTGCCGCGGCCCAGCCCGCGGCCGCGGCCAGGCGGCAGTTTCTCTCGGTCAGCTATGACTGGCTCTACACGTGGCCTGCGCGTTTCGCCGACTACCCGCTCGCGGATCTCGTCGGCACCGAGGTCGGTGGAGCGGATCCGCCGTACGACTACAAAACCCGCGACGGCAGCACGTTCATCGACGTCCTGGAGTTCAAGCGCCGCGGGCACGGCGTCGGCGTAACGGTGTACCCCTTGGGAATGAGCGTCGGCCCGACGCTGGGATTGCGCGGGAGCATCGAGAACCTGCCCGACATCCGCATCGTCTTCGATGGCCCGGGCACGCTCGATTCCTACGCGCTCACCAACGCCCTCGCCTACGATGCCGGCGCGGGGCTGTACGTGGCCGATCGCGCCCCAGGATGGGGCCTCGGCAGCTACGCGTTCATCCTCGGCGGCGTGGGCCGGATCACGAGCGACCTCGGCGGCGGCAAACGCTACTTCGCCGAAGGCGGAGGCGGTGTCCAGACCGGCCCCATCGGGTTCGAGATCTCCGCGAAGTTCGGGTGGAACCGCCTCAGCGAGCCGGTCGAGCACCGCTTCCTCACGGTTCCGATCAACATGCGTGCGACGGTGAGCTTCTGATGTCCCCACATATCGACGCATGGCTGGCGGCTGCCTGCGCGGACGCCGAGCGGCGGGGCCTGCCGGAGCTGAAACCGCTGCTCGAGTCGCTGGCGCGCTCGACGACGGCCTTGCGTGCGGCCGACGCCGAAACAACGGACGCTCGAGACCTCTCAGCCGCGCCTGACCCATCCGCGCCCGGCACGACGCCCGAGCGTCCTAAATCATGAGCCCGGATCTTCGCCAGATAGCCGACATTGCGCCCCTGCTCCAATCGGGTGCGCTCTCACCCGTCGCGCTCGTGCAGGGGTGTCTCGCACAGATCGATGCAAGACCCGACACCAACGCGTTCATCACGCGGCTCGACGCGCAGGCGCTGGCCGACGCCGAAGACTGCGAGCGCGAGATTCGCACGGGACGTTACCGGGGTCCGCTCCACGGCGTTCCCATCTCGGTGAAAGATCTGATCGACGTGGCAGGCGTGAAGACGACGTCGGGGTCGGCGTTACCCGCACACGCGGCGGCGTCGGACGCACCCGCCATCGCGCGGCTTCGGGCCGCCGGCGCAGTCATCATCGGAAAGACGAACCTTCACGAGTTCGCGTTCGGCACGACGAGCGAGGAGTCCGCCTTCGGTCCGGTGCGGAATCCGCACGACGCGTCGCGCTCGGCCGGCGGCTCGAGCGGCGGCGCCGCCGCTGCCCTGGCGACGGGCATGTGCTTCGGCGCGCTCGGCACCGATACGGGCGGCTCGATCCGCATACCGTCGGCGGCCTGCGGCACGGTCGGGCTCAAGGCGACCGCCGGCGAGATCTCCTGCGAGGGCGTCGTTCCCCTCAGCAGCTCGCTCGATCATCTGGGCCCGATGGCGCGAAGCGTCGTGGACGTCGCCCTGCTCTTTGATGTGCTCACCGGCCGGCCGCCGCGGACGAGCGCGCCGCGCCCGCCGAACAACGACCGCTTCGTCTTCGGTGTGCCGCGACCGTACTTCTGCGACCGGATCGAGGCCGGGGTGAGGCAGGCGCTCGACCGGACGTGCGAGACGCTCACCGCCACGGGGCACACGGTCCGCGACCTCGCAATCGAGCACGCGGCGTGGACGCCGGACGTGTATCTGCACATCGTGCTCCCCGAGGCCTCGCGCTTACACGCGCGCTCTCTCGAGCGCTACCCCCTGCTCTATTCGCCGGGCGTCCGCGTGCGGCTCGAGATGGGCCGATATCTGCTCGCCGAGGACTACGTCCGCGCCATGCGGCTGAGAGAGGCGCTGACAGCCGAGGTCGACCGCGCGCTCGACGGGTGCGACGTGCTGCTGCTGCCGACGCTTCCGATTCCCGCACCGCTCCTCGGCGCGTCGACGGTCGACGTCAACGGCACTGTCGAGCCGATCCGCGCCGCGATGCTGCGGCTCACGCAACTGTTCAACATGACCGGGCATCCGTCGCTGGCTCTCCCGGCGCCGCACGATGTCGACGCCCTGCCGCGCAGCGTACAGATCGTCGGGCGCCGCCACGACACGGACCGTCTGCTGGCCATCGGGCTCACCGTGGAAGAGGGCCTCGCGGCTGCCGGCCGCCGGTGAACATCAAGAGAATGAGGCAACCGGTGTGCTGAGCGGAGTCTTTCACGCGTGGGAACGCCGTCTTGCAGCGGTTGCGACCGACCGGGTCGTGCGTCCGTTCGAATGGGGCTTCGAGTGGGTAGACGAATGGCTCGATGCGTGGGTCGACGGGGCGGGCGGCACGGCATCGCCTGCCGCGCACCTCGAGGAATGGGCGGACCAGATGGTCGCCTCGAGCGAGCAGTTCTTTGCGCTCGCCCCCTGCAGCGACTTCACGCTCGATGGTGAGTGGCTGTCGTATCCAAGCGCCGTACAGACGCCGCACGTCGAGAACAACACAGTCCAGGCGCGGTATTTCCCCGACAGCTCCCCGGCCGGACGGAAACGCGCGGTGATAGTTCTGCCGCAGTGGAACGCCGACCCGGAAGGACACGTCGGCCTGTGCCGCCTCCTCAACCGTTTCAAGATCAGCGCGCTCCGACTCAGCCTCCCCTACCACGACAAGCGAAGGCCACCGGAACTGCGCCGCGCCGACTACATCGTCAGCTCCAACGTCGGGCGGACGGCGCAGGTGTGCCGGCAGGCGGTGCTCGACGCCAGGCGCGGGATCGAGTGGCTCCACTCACAGGGTTACGAATCGATCGGCATCCTCGGCACGAGCCTGGGCTCCTGCCTGGCGATGCTGACGGCCGCGCACGAGCCGAGGCTCAAGGCCGTGGCCCTGAATCATATCTCTCCGTTTTTCGCGGACGTCGTCTGGTCGGGTCTCTCGACCAACCATGTGCGGCGGGGGCTCGACGGCCATATCGACCTGACCCGCCTGCGGCGCATCTGGATGCCGATCTCGCCGTATCCCTACCTGGACCGCATGCGGGGCAAACGGCTGCTGCTCGTGTACGCCCGCTACGACCTCACCTTCCCGGTCGCCCTGTCGAGAATGCTCGTCAACGAGTTCAGGCGTCGCGGAATCGAACACGAGCTCGTGGTGCTGCCCTGCGGGCACTACAGCACGGGAGTGACGCCCTTCAAGTGGCTCGATGGACTGACATTATGCCGCTTTCTCTCCAGGAATC
This sequence comes from uncultured Acidobacteriota bacterium, assembly GCA_963771395.1. Lineage (GTDB taxonomy): Bacteria > Acidobacteriota > Vicinamibacteria > Vicinamibacterales > 2-12-FULL-66-21 > DATBJJ01. The sequence continues at coordinate 56,981 of CAVYTY010000005.1, forward strand.
TCTGATATGGATCAGTAAGGGTCCGCTGCCAGCCGGACAGTGAAACCCCTGACCTGTCCGGGACTCCCAAATGCGGACAGCACGACCACAAAGCACGCGTCGGCGGACGGCGGTCTGCAGTCGGCAGGCGGCGGGGTCGCAGAGGAACCGTCCCGAAAGGTCGAGCGTCCAACCTCCAGAACCGGAACGACCGTTGTACACTGAGCCGATCCTATGAGCTTTGCCAGAATCAGCCTGAGCCTGGTGGGGATCGCCGGCATGGTCGCCGTGGCGCTGGCCGGGGGCATCATCTGGCTCATGATCACGCAGCCAGTCATGGTGGCCGACTCGGTGGCCAAGGGCGAGTACTCACCCCTCGCGAAAGCGATCGCGTCGGCGCTTTACGACGCGCTCGCTGGCCTGCTCAAGTATCTCTAATCGATAGACAGTGCCAGAGTGCGAAGGTGCCCGAGTGCCTTGGTGCTTAGAGTGCCGGGGTGCGAGGGTGCCTAGTGCCTTGGTGCTTAGAGAGTGCGAGGGTGCGAGCGTGCCTAGTGCCTTGGTGCTTGGAGTGCCCGGGTGCGAGCGTGCTCCAGCGCACCGTGGCACGTTGCACCTCGCACCCTGGCACTCTAAGCACCAGGCACCCAGGCACCCCGCACCCTCGCACCCTGCTAACCAGTCACCCTTCCCCCTCGACCACAACTGCCCCTCCCAACCCGAGATCGTCCACCGCCCCCATCTTGTCGCGATCGCCGACGATGACGGCAAGGAAGCGGGACGGATCGATGTAGGTGGCGGCGGCGCGCGTCAGGTCCTCGGGCGTGAGCGCCAGCACCTTTGGCACGAACGTCGTGAAGTAGTCGTCGGGCAGGTCGTAGAGTGCGAGTTGCGCGGCGGCGCGGCCGACCTGCTCGGCGGTCTCGAATCCGCGAGGGTACCCGCGCGTCAGGGGTGCGCGGCCCAGCTCCAACTCCTCTGTCGTGACGGGCCGCTCGCCGCGTATGGCCCGCAGCTCGTACAGCGCTTCGCGCACGGCGTCTGCGGTAGCGTCGGACTGCACGCTGGCGTGCAGCGAGAAGGGGCCGCGCCCGCGCCTGAACTCGAACTGAGTTCGAGCGCCGTAGGTGTAGCCCCTGCGCTCGCGCAGATTCGAGTTGATGCGGCTCACGAACTGCCCGCCGAGCACGAGGTTGAGCGCGACGAGCGCGTGATAGTCCGGCGAGCTCCTGGCCGCTGCCACATGACCGATCAGGAGCTCCGACTGCGGCGCGCCGGCCCGAGGCACTATCACCAGCTCGGTCGACGCGGACGGAATCGACAACGCCGCAGGGTCCGCGTGGCTGGCGGTCTCGGCCTGCCAGCTTCCGAAGGCCGCGTCGATCGAATCAGCAAGCGCTTCGTGCGACCCATCGCCCACGGCAATGACCGTCACACGTGACGGGTCGTACATCCGCCCGTGGAACGCGCGCGCCTCACTGGCATCCATGGCCCGCAACGATGTTTCGGTCCCAATCGGCAGGTGGCCGTAGGGATGCGCGCCGTAGAGGCGCTCCGTAAAGATACGCTCGGCGACGGCCGGCGGCATGTCGCGCAACTGGAGGAGCCGGTTGAGCCGAAGATCCCGCACGCGGTCGAAGTCGGCGGCCTCCAGCCTCGGCCGGGCGATCATGTCCGCGAGCAGCGTCAGCGCGGGCGCCGCGGACCGCTCGAGCGCGGTGAGGCCGACGAGCGCCGCATCGTGCCCACCTCGGTATCGAGCTGCGCCCCGAGCCGCCCGAGCGTCTCGTGCAGAGCCAGCGCATCGAGGTCGCCGCAGCCTTCGTCGAGGAAATCTCCGGTGATGGCCGCGAGCCCCGGGCGGTCGGCGGGGTCGAACGAGGCCCCGGCGCGAATCATCGCCAGCACGGAGAGGAGTGGCACCTCTCGATGCACGGCCGTCCACGCGTCGAGACCGTTCGAGAGTCGTCTCCGGCGGATCTCGGGAAACGCGAAATGGGGCTCGGGGCCGGAGAGCGGCAGACGGGATCGATCGACGGACATCAGGACACCGAGACCGGCTGTGAGCCCTCGAGGGCGAGCGTCGCGCGGCCGTGCGGCACGACACTCAGCACGACGCGCCCGGCGCCGAGCCAGCGCGCCGCCGCACCCTGCAGGCTGGCCGCGCCGGCGTGTCGATAGCGCGCCAGGTCCTGGTCGAAGTACCCGGGCGTGCCGAGATAGACGTTGTACGCGTTCAACTGATCGGATTTCCCGCCGAAGCCGCCGACGGTCTGCAACCGGTGAAGGAAGTGCGCTTCCGCCTGCGCGAGGCACCGCACCAGCTCTCCCGCCGACGGGCCTTCTTCGAGGAACCGCGCCAGCTCGCGCGCGATCGCGTGTTCCACCTCGGCGAGCGTTCGGCCTGGCGCCGCGGTCGCGACGATCTGAAAAAAGCTGCCGAGCTCGCGCGAGCCCTGCGACGCCGCCACTTCGGTCGCGATCCGCTGCTCGTAGACCAGGCTCCGATACAACCGCGACGTCTTGCCGCCAGCCAGCACCTCGGACACGAGATCCAGATCGGCGTCGTCTTCGGCGAAGAGGGCCGGCGAATGCCACGCGAGGTAGAGCCGCGGCAGCTCGATGCGATCTTCGAGAACGAGACGCGTCTCGGCCTCGAGCGGCACGTGGCGACTCTCGACCGGGGGAGGCTCCGGACCCGCATCGAGACCGCCGAAGTAGTCAGCCGCCAGCGCGAGCGCGCGGTCCCGGTCGATGTCACCTGCAATCGCCAGCGACGCGTTGCGCGGCCGATAGTACGTCTGGAAAAATGCCCGGACATCGTCGAGTTGCGCGGCCTTCAGGTCCTCGGCGGCGCCGATCGTCATCCAGTGGTAGGGATGATCCGGCGGATACAGGGCGGCGACGAGCGACATGCCGGCAAATCCGTAGGGGCGGTTCTCGTAGTTCTGCCGCCGCTCGTTGAGGACGACGTTGCGCTGGTTCTCGAACTTGGCGTCGCTGAGCGCCGGGAGGAGGTAACCCATGCGATCCGATTCCATCCACAGCGCCAGCTCAACGGCATTGGCCGGTACGACCTCCCAGTAGTTCGTCCGGTCGGCGTTGGTCGATCCGTTGAGGACGCCACCGACCTCCTGCAGCGGCCGGAAGTATCCGGCGTCATGGTGCTCGGACCCTTCGAACATCAGGTGCTCGAACAGGTGCGCGAATCCCGTGCGCCCCGGCTGCTCGTTCTTGGAGCCGACGTGATACCAGACGTTGACCGCGACAATCGGACAATCATGATCCTCGTGGACGATGACGTCGAGGCCGTTTGCCAGGGTCTGGTGGATGAAGGGAATGTTCATGTGATCACGAATCAATCACGAAGATCGCGAAGCTCACAAAGCTCGCGAAGGGATCCTGTCCGGGTGTCTTCGAGGTCTTCGTGAGCTTCGCGAGCATCGTGAGAGATTTCCGTGAACAGTGACAAAGTACTAGGATTGTACTCGCCAAATGCCGCGTCTCATGTTGTCGCTCGTCGCCACGGGGCTCTTTCTGGGCATGACGCTCTGGTTCTCCGCGACGGCTGCGGCACCCGCGATTGCCGCGGAGTTCGCAATCACGAGCGCCGGCATGTCCTGGCTCACGATCGCGGTGCAAGGTGGATTCGTGGCCGGAACGCTCGTGAGCGCGCTGCTGAACCTGGCCGACGTGATCAACGCCCGGCGGCTGTTCGCGCTCGGCTGTGTCGCGGGCGCGATCGCCAACGCGGCAATTCCCCTGGCGCCGTCCGCGGCAGTGGTCGTCCTGCTGAGAGCGGCCACTGGGGTGGCGCTCGCATTCGTCTACCCGCCCGGTCTCAAGATTGCCGCCGGGTGGTTCCTCGAGCGCCGCGGCACGGCGCTCGGGATCGTCGTCGGCGCGCTGACCCTGGGCTCGGCGTTTCCACACCTGATGGCCTGGGCTGCAGCCGACGTGCCGTGGCGGGGACTCCTATGGATCTCGTCGGCCCTCGCGCTCGCCGGCGCGGCGATGGTCGCGATCGCCGTTCGCGACGGTCCCTACGTCAGCGCGTCCGCACCGTTCGATCCCCGCGCAGTGCGACAGGTCATCAGCAATCGCGGCGTGCGCCTCGCCACTCTTGGCTACCTCGGGCACATGTGGGAGCTCTATGCCATGTGGGCGTGGATGCCCACGTTCGCAGCCGCCTCGATTGCCGCCGCCGGCGGAGCGGCGATACGCGACAGCTCTCTCGTGGCGTTTGTCGCGATCGCCACCGGTGCGATTGGCTGCGTGCTGGCCGGCCGCTGGGCCGACGTTTGGGGCAAGGCGCGGATCGCGGGCGCGGCCATGGCCGTCAGCGGCTCGTGCGCGCTTATCTCCGGCCTGGCGTTTGGACGGCCGCTGCCCGTGCTCCTGGTGCTCGCCGTGTGCTGGGGATTCTCGGTTGTCGCCGACTCGGCACAGTTCTCCGCGCTCGTGGCCGAGTACAGCCCAAGGACGCACGTGGGCACCGCGCTGACGCTGCAGATCTGCCTCGGGTTCCTGCTGACGATGATCAGCATGCGGCTGCTGCCGATCGTCGCGTCGGCGACCGGGTGGCAGTGGGCGTTCCTCGCGCTCGTGCCAGGCCCGGTCCTCGGGGCCGTGGCGATGCGGCGCCTGGCAGGCGCCCCTTGAAGGCAGGCGCGCCGGGGTGGAGGTCAGGGCTGTTTGAACATGCCGCAGTCGGGCATGGCGCTGCCGTAGTACGGATTGCGGATACTGTCTTCCTTCTGCAGCCACTGGCGATTGGCCATCGGACAGAACGCGAGCTTGACCTCGCCGATGTCCTTGAAGCCCTCGGCCTTCGCCGCGGCGACGACCGCATCGCTCAGCACCCCGAACGCATCGCGCGCAGCCTTGAGGTCCCGTGCATCGGCGACGGTCCTGGCCGCCTTCGCCATGGCGGCTCCTCCTTTGCCAAGCTCTTCCGCGCGAGCTGCGAGCGCCGTTGCCGGCGCTTTGATATTGTCGACCTTGTCGGTCACGAGCTGCGCATGGATCTCCAGATAAGATCCCACGATGGCTTTCATCGCATCCGACGCCTGAAGCGCGGAAGCGCTGGCGACGATGGAGACACCGACCACGGCAAGCGACAATCCCCTGACGATTTTCATGGAGCAACCTCAGAATCCGATGGCACGACTGTCCTCGATGACCAGCATGCGCAGACCGCTCGAACCTTCTGCAGCCTTTGAACCTTTTGAACCTCTTGAACCTCTTGAACCCCTTGAACCTCTTGAACCTTTTGAACCTCTTGAACCTTTTGAACCCCTTGAACCCTCTCTGAACCTTCTGAACCTTCTGAACCTTTTGAACCTTTTGAACCGCTAGATCCCGATGAGCCTGAACCGATCCTTCCGCTGGACCCATTCGATCCGTTCGAGCCAAAGCCGCCGGTACTGCTCGATCCTTTCGAGCCCATCGAGCCGGCCGAGCGTTCAGAGCCGCTTGGACCGTTTGCGCCCCTCGATCCGGTCGTACCCCTCGCTCCGCTCGATCCCCTCGAAAAGGTCAGCGTTCGCGAACCCCTCGCACCCCTCGACCCCTTTGAGCCCCTTGACCCCGTTGAGCCCCTTGAACCCTTTGAACCCCTGGAACTTTTTGAACCCTTGTGAACCCGTTGAACCTTTGTGAACCGTTTGCAAGTTCTTGATGCGGCCTAAACAGGCATCAGCGGAATGGGCCGTTTGTAGCTCGCGATCGACAACTGGGCGGCGAGCTGCTCTGCCGCCGAGCGGAAGGCGCGCGCGGCCGGCGATTGTGGCTCGCCGATCGTGATCGGAACACCGGTGTCGCCGCCGACGCGAATGGGTTCGTAAATCGGGATCCTGCCGATGAATGGCAGGGACAGGTCGCGTGCAAGCGTTTCGCCGCCGCCCTTTCCGAAGATGTCGCTCTCCATCTGGCAGCCGGGGCAGACAAAGTGGCTCATGTTCTCGACGAGGCCGAGCATGGGGACATTGAGCTTCTGATACATGCGAACCGCGCGCCTCGTGTCGGCGAGCGACACCGTCTGCGGGGTCGTGACCACGACCGCGCCCGATACGGGCACCGTCTGGCTGAGGCTCAACGCCACGTCGCCCGTCCCCGGCGGCATGTCGACGATCAAGTAGTCGATGCGGTCCCAGCGCACCTCCCGGAAGAACTGCTGGATGATGCCGTGCAGCATGGGTCCCCGCCAGATCACCGGCGCATCGTCGCCGGTCAGGAACCCCATCGAGACAACCTGCACGCCGTACTGCTCCGCCGGAACAATTTTCTGACCGTCTGTGGAGAGCTGCGTCTGGAGACCCAGCATGATCGGCACGTTCGGGCCGTAGATGTCGCCGTCGATCATGCCGACGCGCCCACCCATCTGGCTCAGGGCGATCGCCAGGTTGACCGCCACTGTCGTCTTGCCGACGCCGCCTTTGCCTGCGCCGACGGCGATGATGTTCTTGACGCCGGGGACGGCGGCCCTCGCCCCGTCTGGCGAAACCGCCGCCCGCACCTGCGCCGTCATCTCGATCTCGACGTTCGTCACACCGGGGATCGCGCTCACCACGGCGCGCGCCTGATCGCGCATCTGATCCTTGACCGGACAGGCGGGCGTCGTCAGCTCGATCGAAAACGCGACCGACCCGCCGTCGATGCGCAGGTTCTTGATGAACTTGAGCGCGACGATGTCCCGGTTGAGGTCGGGATCGCGAACGGCTTTGAGCGCATCGAGAACGGCTGTTTCAGTGATGGCCACGAGGCTATCTTATCAGCGACCGCGGCCGGGGATCGCCGAATCTCGTATCAGCACGGGAACGCAGAATCTCGCGGATCTCGCGATCCCACGGGACGCGGCTCTCGCGGATCTCACGATCTCCACGGGACGCGGATCTCGCGGATCTCACGGATCTCACGGGACGCGGATTTCGCGGATCTCACGATCTCCACGGGACGCGGATCTCGCGGATTTCACGGATCTCACGGGACGCGGATTTCGCGGATTTCGCGGATCTCCACGGGACGCGGATTTCGCGGATTTCGCGGATCTCACGGGGACGCGGATTTCGCGGATTTCGCGGATCTACCGGGACGCGGATCTCACGGATCAGACGGCCTGACGGTTCTAACGGGACGCGGATCTCGCGGATTTCACGATCACACGGGAGATTTCGCGGATAACCGCGCCTGGCGCGTCCGTTAGAACCGTCAGACCTGCGTGATCCGCGTCCCGGCAGATCCGCGAGATCCGCGTAATCCGCGTCCCGTCAGATCCGTGAGATCCGCGAGATCCGCGTCCCCGGCAGATCCGCGAGATCCGCGTGATCCGCGTCCCCCGGTAGATCCGCGAGATCCGCGTAATCCGCGTCCCGGCAGATCCGCGAGATCCGCGTGATCCGCGTCCCGGGCAGATCCGCGAGATCCGCGTGATCCGCGTCCCGGCAGATCCGCGAGATCCGCGTGATCCGCGTCCCCGGTAGATCCGCGAGATCCGCGTAATCCGCGTCCCGTCAGATCCGTGAGATCCGCGAGATCCGCGTCCCGCCAGATCCGTGAGATCCGTGAGATCCGCGTGATCCGCGTCCCGTGAGATCCGCGAGATCCGCGAAATCCGCGTCCCGTGAGATCTGCGTCCCGTGGAGATCGTGAGATCCGCGTTGCCTCGCGGCGACTCAGGAGCGTCTGTCGGCGATATCCCCGACAAACGGCAACTTGAAGCGCTGGCCGCGATACGCCTTGAAAAGGAGCAGCAGCCAAAGCGCGGCCGACACGGGTGGAATGATGAAGAGCGAAATCAACCAGCCGGGGGGAATCGAAAGCCCGACGAACCACAACAGGCAGAGCGCACTGAAGACGATGGTCGATTGCATGGCGTGAAACCTGACGAATCGATTCTCACGCTCGGCCAGGAGGAACGCCAGCCCAGTGATCCACCCGAGCCCGTATGTCAGGGCGCCTGCCACGTTTTCGTCGAGCCCGAGCGAAGTCTTGTCCAGTGTTCTTGGCCCCTGTCCCTAGAGCTTCTCGCTACGTTCGGCCTCCTGTCGGCTTTTCTCAACGCTCGCGGGGCCCCACCCCCACTCGCTCTCGCGCGGCGACTCCGCGCCGCGCTCGGGCCGCAGGCGCTTCTCCTAACTCCTGACTCCTTCCGGCTCCTTGACGAACATCCGCCGGGACTCGTCGTGCAGGAGGACCCAGAACGTGTAGATGCCGAGCGCGGTGCCGAAGGGCAGCACGAAGAGGTTCGGCACCGCCAGACCGAGCGCGGCGAGCCGGCCAGACGCCTGGCGGCGGTGAATGGCAGTCCCTGCCCAGGCATTCCCCGCCCCCGCCGCCAGCAGTGCTGCCGCGAAGACTCCGAACGCGACAGCGGTGACGCCGGCCGGAATCTCATGGCCCACTGACGTCATGCCGATGGCTACCGCGCCTACGGCGAGCATCAAGGTAGACAAGCCGAGCAGCAACCCGATTGTCCCCCAGGCGATCTGAAGGAGGCCGAGCAGCTTCACGTGCGCATTCACGGTTCGTCCCGGATGCTGATGAGAACGTCGACTCGGGTCAGCGGCGCCCCCGGGGGCATCACCGCAAGGCGAAATCGCTCGCCGGCGCGGACGCGCGCCGGCACGCGCAGCTCGACGTCGTGGAACGCCTGCACGTCTCCGCAGCCCCTGCAGAGGCCACACCATTCCTGCCAGGTTTCGCCGCGGCCGCCGCAGCGAAGGCAGGTCTGACGCACCGGGATGCCGATGAGAATCGTCGTGCCCTCGCTCGCTTCGAGGGGTGTGAGGACGATTTCGGCCGGCAGTTCCTCGAGGGAGCTCGCGCCGAAGAATGCATGGCGCATGCGGTCCAGCAAGTCGGAAACCGACGGAAAGTCGATGGCGACCTCGTCGGCGAACCAGTCGACGCGCGACGTCGCCGGATGCTCCGAGGACGCCCGGCGCCTGGGATCGCATGACTGGCGCCGCCGCGCATCGGTGATGACGTGATGCGCACGCGCAGCCTCGACGAACGCGACCGCACGGTCGTCCCCCGAGATGTCGGGATGATATCGACGGGCCAATTGCCGGTACGCGCGCCTGATCTCGTCAGCGCCCGCATCCGGCGATACGCCCAGAACGTCGTAGTAGTCGCGCATCGGGCTGTCCGGGCGAATCGCGATCGGTGCGACGCCCTGTTCGCTACGATAGGGGCTGGGCTATCCCAAGTCAAGAAAGCTCGGACAAGCCCGAGTCAAGAAGGCACTACCCGAAAAAGCCCGAGCCATCCGGGCCCTGAGCGGGCAGGCTGGTAGAATCTGCAGATGCACGAATGCCCTCTCTGTGGCGAATCGATGCGCCTGCACGTGCGTGAAGTCCGTGAACACCCCGGCCCGAATTCCGCCGTACGGGTGGTACGGGAATGGATCTGCCCGGAATGCGACTACTTCGAGGATGCCGACGCGGGCGAGGGATAGCGCCCTGTCACCGGGCGCCGAGGGTCAGCAGGAGCTCGTTCCGAACGGTCTCATCAAAATCGGAGAAATTCAGTTCTTTTTCGCACTCGTCGCAGAGCACTTCAATCACCGCCGGGCGACCTTCTTCATTCGCCTCCACTCGGGTATCGTCGCGCACCTGCACGACATGCATCTGCAGGGTTTTGACCAGAAAATTCCGGTCGTTCCCGCAGCTCGGACAGGTCAAGGCCATCTAATTGGGCTCCTCTTCAACCTTCGAATTGTACGGGGAACTGTTTCCTGGACGCAACGAAGATCTTTCGCACGTTCGCAGGTTTTCGGGAGGAGTAAGCGAGAAACGACGCGCGGTACGCTAGGCCAGCCTATTCGTCGTCCTCGTCCTCGTCGAACTCAGACGGGTCGCCGAGCCGGAGAATCTGGCCGCTGGTGTGGCCCGCCAGGATGCAGTGGGGCCCTTTCGCCTCGAGCGAAACGACCGCCACGTCCCACGGGCGGGCTCGAAAGGCCGCCGCAACGCACCCGCACGGGAGCCCCTCGAGCGCTTCGAGCTCGAAGATTGTCGGCGTCGGCTTGACGTAATTGAGATTCAGCGACCCACCAGGAACTGCCATACCGCACCTCCCGCTCACCGGTCGCCTGTGCAAACTGGACGCCAGCTACTGAGGTTAGACAAACTACGAGGCCAAATGGTTCCTGTTTTTTGTAAGACCCATCGAATGAGTGAGTTAGATCAGGGGCGTCAACCCCCGCCTCCCACGGGTGCGTCTGGCGGCTGACATCCATGGGCGACACTCGGTGCATGGACGGACCCAGCCGAGATGGCTCGCGCAAATTAAACTACCGCGCCAGGTTGACTTATCTTCCCCGGAAGTGCCGTCGTGGCTCACGTCTGACAATCCTGTCGTCCCTCTCGTCGACCGCACCTGTGGCAACGCTCATGAGGCGGCAGGGCCGGAGGCCCCCCGACACACATACCAGTCGAACGGCGCCCCCGAGCAGCTGGTCCACGTGACCAACCCGGCCGCAACGCCGGCGGCCGTCGCGAGACCACCCACTCTGCCAAAGAGGTCCCGGATCGATTGGGGCAGCACTTCAGCGAGGCTTCCACGTCCGGGTACCAGCACACCGTCCTTGAGGGCCGACGCAAGGTACAGTCGGTCGCGCGCACGCGTCAGCGCGACGTAGAGCAGACGCTTGGTCTCGTGCTTCTCGCGCTGCCGTTCCGCTTCATCCATCTCCGACACGAACGGCCCGACGCTGATCGACGCCTGCTGCTCGCCATCGGCATCGACGTCGACGGTCAGACGCATGGGACGCGGCGGGCCGCTGGCGCCCTTTCCCATGTTCACGACAAAGACGATTGGGAACTCCAGGCCCTTCGACGCGTGCACGGTCATCAGATTCACGGCATCGAGCGCTTCGAGCACGGCGTTCGACTCGTCGCCCGCAGTCAGCGAGTCGAGGTGATCTGCGATCCGTGGCATCGTGGAGTAACCGCGGTTCTGGATGCGACGCACCAGGCTCCGCATCTTCTTGACGTTCTCCCAGGCCTGCCGGCGCCGCGGCCCTCGCAACTCGTAGGCGTACACGCTCTCGGCGAGGATCGTCTCGAAGAGCTCGGCCGGCGGCACGCGGTCCACCTGAGCAAGCCACGCCGGCACGTACTGCCTCGCGAGCGCGAGTACCTGCCGGTCCTCGTCGCCGAGCAGGAACGTCTGTGCCGGAGGATCCTCGTCGAGAACCGCACCAGCGAGACGCGGCGCGAGCGTCGCCAGCGCCGCGTCGGACAGACGGACGAAGCGCGATCGCAGAAAGGCCGCCGCCCGGAGGTCGGACACCGGATTGGCGAGAAAGCGTATCAGGGCCATGGCATCCTTCGTCTCGTCGGCGTCGAAGAAGCCCAGACCCTTGTAGACGTACGCTGGAATCCCCCGGCGCTCGAGCTCGCGCTCGAACTCGCGGTGGCTGGCCCGGGACCGGAAGAGCACGCCGATATCACCCGCCGCTGCCCGGCGAGGAACGCCAGTCTTCCGATCGCGGACGCTGTCCTCGCGCAGAATCCTCTCGATCTCGTCCGCCACCATACTTGCGCAGACCACGGGATCGTTCGCCGCCGCCATGCCCAGCGCGAATCTGCGTCCCCCCCGCTTCCGATCCGTGTCGTCCGCATCGTTTGTGTTGTCCGGAGCCGTGGTGTCGGTGGCCGTGGTCGGGAACCGATCGCTCTCCGTGTAGGTGAAGCGCCCTCCGCCCGGCTCTCGGTCGGCCATCTCGCCGAAGAGCTCGTTGACGAACGCGAGCAGAGCTGGCACCGCCCGGAAGCTTCTTGTAATCGAGCGTCGTGGGTCGCCCGCTGGCCGCAGCGCCTGAATGTGTCTCGCCGCTTCCTGCAGCACTGCCGCCTCCGCGTCGCGGAACCGGTAGATCGACTGCTTGCGGTCCCCCACCACGAAGATCGACGGGTTCGTGGTCACGCCCGTGCCCTCTCCCCATGACTGGATGAGCAGGGCCACGAGCTCCCATTGGGCGCGGCTGGTGTCTTGGAACTCGTCCACGAGCACGTGGTGATAGCGCGCCTCGAGACGAAACCGGCTCTGTGAGAACTCGTCCATTCGGCGCAGCAGCTCCAGGGCGCGATCGAGCACGTCGGCGAAGTCGAGCACCGATCGCTCGTCGAGCACCTGGCGGTACTGGGCCAGCGCCACGGCGAACATCCGCCTGACGCCGCGCGCGAGGACGACGTTCAGGTCGCGGTTGAAGGCAGACACGACGTCGGCGATACCCGGTGCGAGCGCAAAGACGCCCGATCGATGGCGCTTCGCCGCACCCTCTGACCGATAGTGATGCGCGCGGTAAGGGTTGATGACGCCGCCGGTTCTGGGCCGACCGTCGGCGGTCAGGAAGTGTGCCGCCACACGGTCGAGGGCGCCGCGGAACGCCGCGTTCCCCGCCTGACCGAGTTCGGCCAGGCGCTGAATCTCGCGGACGAGCAACTGGTAGCGCTGGTGCGCGACAGGACCGTCTTCAAGGAACCGCGCCAGGCCTCCGGGCGCGGCGCCCAGCACGGCGCGCAGGCGATCGGCCGAATCCAGGCACACACGCTCCGCCGTCAGATCGGCGGGCCCCTTGGCGAGGAACCGGTCGAGCGCGGCCCACGCCACGAGGCGCCGCTCGAGCAGCGACGCCAGCCCCTCTCTGGTACGCGCGATGCCGAGCTGCGCGAAAACGAGCGCCACGTCCGGATCGGTTCGCGCCTGGCTCGTCAGGATGCGGAGCGCCTGGTCGAGCGCATCCTCGATCAGGCGCGGAACCTCCGTCTCGTCCGCCAGGTCGAAGCCGGGATCGAGATCGGCCTCGAGCGGAAACTCCCGCAGCAGCGACAGGCAGAAGGCGTCGATCGTACTGATCGAGATATCACTCAGGCGGTCCCGCAGATCGAGCGAGCGGGATCGATCGAGCTGCGAACGCTCTGCCGCGTCGCCGAGCTCGCGCAGGATACGCTCGCGCATTTCGGCGGCGGCCTTCCGCGTGAAGGTGATCGCGAGGATGTTCGCCGGATCGACGCCACGCTGCAGCAGGTTGACGTAGCGTGCGACGAGGACGGACGTCTTGCCGGTGCCGGCCGACGCCTCGAGCACGACGTTGTTGCCGGGGTCAACCGCGAAGCTGCGCGCGCTCGAGTCGGGATCGGGCGGGACCGCGTCGAAGAGCGACAGCTGAGGCGACGAAGCCGGGACGGAGTTACTCGTCGCCAACGTAGTCCTTTCGGCAGACGCCCGAGTATCCGCAGCGCGTGCACCAGAACGGCTCTTCCGGCCGCACCGGGAACTCGCCGCGCTCGATGCCGTCGACGGCCGCCACGAACCGTGCGGCGCCCTCTTCGAGCGCCGTCTGGAGCGAAGTCGTCGCCCCGAGCGGCACGAAAGGGTTCTTCTCCTTGAAAGCCACGTAGCCCGCGCTCGACACGGTCCACGCGCGTCCGTGCCGTCCCTTCAGGTGCTGCTCGGCACAGAGGCCATAGATGGGCAGTTGCAAGGCGCGCGACGCCTTGGGCGCACGGCCCAGCTTGTAGTCGATGACGCGTAGTGTCCCATCCTCGAGCAGATCGATCCGATCGGCCTTGGCGCGAATCCTCACCGTTCGCGGCCCGTCCGCGCCTGTGAATTCGAACTCGCCCTCGAGGGCATGTTCGAGGAGACGCTCGAAGACCGGGACTTCCTGCTCGATTTCGAAGTTGAACGCCCGTTCTCCGAGGCCCGCCGCCGCGGCCGACCCGAGGAGGTACGTGCGCTCGAGGGCGCGATCCGCTTCAGGTAGACGCGCCAGCGTCGATTCGGCCACCGACTGGAACAGCGCGAGCGCGTCCTCGAGCGAGTCGGCCGTGATCGCCCGTCCGCCGCGCTCATGCCACCGGGCGAAGAACGCCTCGAACACTTCGTGCAGCAGCTGGCCCCGCTCCTGCGGGCTCAGCCCTGACTCGTCTTCCCTTTCTTCGTCGAGTCGAAGCACGCGCGCCGCAAAATACTTGAACGGACAATCGAGATACCGCTCGACATGGCTGACCGCGTACACGTCGGGCGTACGCGGACCTGCGGCGCCGTGGTACGCCTCGCTCTCCCCCGGCGATCGGCCGACGCGTAACGCCAGCCACGCCGTGGCCTCGGCGCTCTCAGCGAGCGTGCGCGGCGGATCCTCGAACAGCGCTTCGTGCGCAAAGGGAATGGGCGCCCGGTCTGACCCGCCCAATCCCGCACGTTCGATCGGCAGCCCGCTCGTCTCGAGCTCGTGGAGAAACGGCGACCCCGACACGATCGCGTCGTCTTCGAGCGTGAAGGTCGAGACCGACACACGCGCGCGCGGAAGCCTGAGCAGATCGTGAAACCGCGCCCGGGCCGCGGCGAGCCGATCGGTCTCGTTGGGCCAGCCGAGCTGCGACAGCAGAGACGCCGGATAGAAGATGCTCGGTCGAACGCGCTCGGGCCAATCGTGTTCGACGAGCCCGATCAGGCGCAGCTCGTCAACGTCCGCGTAGGCGGCTGCGGGCGCGTCGAGCAGCAGCACGCCTCGCGATCCCGTTCGAGGAGAAAACGTCTGGCCTTCAATCCACCGGCGCACGGCCCCCGCGAGTCGGTCGACCGGAAGGGGCGCGTCATCATGCGTGGCCTGCGCGTCGGCCAGCGACTCGAGCGCGCCGACGACCGCAGCCCGCGCGCGGGCGTGTCGAGGAGCCCAGGACGCGTCGCTCTCGGGCGGACGTTCGTGGGCACGCACGAAATCGAGCAGCGCCCGAAGCTGACCCGACGCGGTCGAGGCCTCGCGCACTGGCCGAAGCGCGTCTGCGGCCGCCCGAGCGGCCTGGAGCGCCTCAGCAGCCTCGGCGCGGGTCCGACCGCGCCCGCCGAGCCTGCGGTGAATCCCGCCGCCTGTCCCTCCAGTGATCGATGTCCCGCTCGACGCGAACGCGGCATGTCCGGCGAGCGCGTTCAGGCGGTCCCAGCCCCCGAAGTACTTCAGTTCGCGCAGCCGCGCATCGAGCGCGTTGACGCGCGCTCGAACCGACACGAGCGTGCCGGGGAGCCCGGGGAACTGCCAGTGCGGCGAGCCCAGCAGATCGACGGTTGATGCGCGGTTCGCGCCCGCGATGACGAACGCGAAGATCACGTCGAGCGCCGCGGCGAAAGGCTCGGCGGCGAGCGGCAGCGAGTCGAGCGCCTGATAGGGCTGACCGGCGTCGGCGAAGACGGAGCGCGCCAGGTAGAGGTAGGGCAACGGCCGCTGAAAGACGACGGCCGTACGTCCGGCCTCGCCCGGCGCCGCGCCGCGCACGAACCCGGCGAGCTCCTCTTCCCGATCGCGGCTGACGAACCAGCGCGAAGGCTCGTCCCCGGCCGGGTCCGACGGCGTTACGAGAACCGGCGGCGACCCCGACTGTCCTCGACGTTCCTCCTCGATACCCGGCAGCACGTCGTGCACCCGCTGATGGAACCCCGCCGCCAGAACGTTCTCGGTCGCGATCACCTCGAGCACTTCGAGACCCGGCAATCTGGCCAGCATGTCGTAGTCGGCGGTCCACAACCCGCGCGGGTCGGCGGCTTGATCCGCGACGCTCACCACGATTCGACGGTAGGCTGGAGGCCCATCATGTGCCAGAAGCCAGCGGCGGAGGGCGTGCTCGTCCAGACGGCCGCTCGATTCGACGAGCGCTTCGAATCGCGTGAACGCCGCCGCGAGAAACTGCGTCTGCCTGAAGAGCCGCTCGGCTCCACGGTCGATCTCGGCGCTCGCCTGGAGGCTGTCGGTCATCAGCCGATCGAAGCCGGCGATCGAGCGGTCCCGGCGTCGCAGCTCGTCGTAGAACGCCAGAATCTCGACGATGAGACCCGGGCGGAGCCTGAAAGGTGCGGGCGTCCCGCCGGAGGTCGCCGCCGCGGTGGCGCGCGTCAGGAGCACCTCGCGCTCGAACGCGCTGAGCATCGGCGGGGCCGAGGGGAGCCGCTCGTGCAGCCGGGCGTAGAGCTCGTCACGGGTGACAATCTCGAACCGACCGCGCGCCGCCACCGAGCGCTGCTCGAAGGTCCGGCGGAGCGCTTCCCCCGCGCCCGACGTTGGAACGATGAGCGCCAGCGGCGCGGGCGAGTCCGCCGAGACGCACTCGGCGAGCGCCCGGTGCATCGCCTGCAGATCGGGCACGCGAAGCAAACGTGTCGTCCGTGGAGTGATCACAATCCGGGGGGCGTGGCCAGCTTGCGCAAGTCGTCCTGGGCTCGCTCGAACATCAGGAGCGCGCCGGCCGCCGCCGCCGATGCTTCCCACGCCGTCTTCATGTCGGAGCCCGTAATGGCCAGCCGGCGCGACGTGGCCGCGCGAATAGCCAGCTGCAGCGCGCTGACGAGCAGGTTGTGCACGGGCTCGGCTTCCGCCGGTGGCCTGAGGTTCTTCAGCTCTCGCCAGGCCTCCGTCACGCGCGCGGCGAGCGGCGTCAGCGCCTCGGGCGGCGGACCCGACAGCTGGCGGATCTGCTCGAGGCCAGCCGACGACCGGCGCAGACGAGTGATCGCCGGGCGAATCCTGCGCTGATACTCGACCAGCCCCTCCCGGCGCATCGCCCACGCGTCGCGTGCCAGCCGGAGCCGGCGAGCGGCGTCGAGCCGTCCGTCGAGCGTCGCGAGGAGCGAGGCCGTCGTCTGGGGGCGGCGCCGACCGAGGCAATCGTCGGCCTTGAGCACCGCCGTGACCAGCTTCTCGATTCCACTGACGTCCGCGCGGCGGGCCCGTTCGTCGGCCGACATGACGATGCGCGCGACCAGGTCGCCGTAGCTCTTGTCGGTCTTGAGCTCCTGTGAGAGCGCAACCGACGCTCTGGCATGAAGGGCCGATGTCCAGCTCAGCGTTCCTTCTGCCCGTCGCTCCGGCTTTCCCTCCGCGCCCGTGCCCGAGAGGATCGCCTGGAGCAGCGCCACGCGCTCGGTCGGATCCTCGGTGACCGACGCGGCGGTGAACGCCTGCTCTATGCTTTCGCGCAGCGTGGGAGGAGGAAGCTCGGGCACCGTTGGAGGCAGCCCGCTTGCGGTGGCCACCAGAGTCAGGTTCAGTCGAGGCAGCCCTGCCGCGACGCGCAGCTCGGAGACCGCCTCGTCGAGCATCGCCGACAGCTGCGCGACGTCAGACGCCCTGTAGCCATGATGGGCCGCGGGCCATGCCGCGAGCATCCGGCTGGCATCGTTGGCGAGCGCCAGCCGGCGCGCAGCATCCTTCGTAGTCGCCACGTCGAGGAGCGCGCGCGCCACGTCCGTGCTGAGCATGTCGAAGTCGGCCTCGCCCTGCGTCGCCGCGTAGTGGCGCGCACGGGTCGCTTCCGCATATCCGTCCGTGCGCTCCCAGTCGACCGCCGACTCCGAGATGCTGACGAGGTGGAGCGCCGGCGACGGCGTGTCGAGTCCGCCGATCGGAATGGAGAACACGACGCGGTCGGCGACGCGCGCGAAGTCGCCGTAGCTCACGAGGGTCGAGCCATCCTGCAGGAAGATGCGGTACAACAGCGCGTCGGCGGCCAGGGCCGGCGGCGGCGCCGCGGCAATCGCAGCCGACACAGCCATTGCCAGCAGCGCGACGCGGCGCCGGGCACGGCCGGCACGATCTAGAGGCGACATGGAGAATCTCAGCGTAGTGGGACGTCGCGAACCCGTCAAGCGCCGCATCTTGCTCCGCTGGGGTCAAATCTCGATTTTCTGAGCGGGGAGAGCTTTTGCGCATCAGAAAATCGAGATCTGACCCCGGTCGACGCCCGGAGTGTGCCAATTGGAGCAGCCGGATGTGCAAAAGCTGTGCAAGAGTGGTGCATTGGCTGTGCAACCATCAACGCATCAGATTTTTTTCGTGCGAAGACAGGAGAAGATCCGGCCGCACGCACCGTGTGTGTGCGCCTTCGTCAGTACTTTCGCTTGAAGCGCACCGCACACTCGCTAGAATACGCTTCGCCTTCAAAGTCATTCATTCCAACCTCGAGACACTCGGCGGCGTACACAACGTGAACGTGCATCGGTTCGAAGAGAACATCAACGGGCGCGACTACCTCATCGAGGTGTCCAGCGTCGGCGTCGACAAGTGGCGGGCACAAATCGCACGCCTGCCCGGCGGGTCGGCTGCCCTGATGCCGTTCTATGGCAAGACTCCAGACGAGGCGGCTGGAGGATTGAGCCGATGGCTCGCGCTCGCCCACGGCGTCAAGCAACGGTGACTGCGCTATATTGACGAGTGTGTTCGACAGGATCCGGCGCCATTCGTTCGCATCTCTGGCTGCGCTCACAGCGGTTCTGACGCTTGCGTCAGTGGCTGAGCCAGACGCGCGCAGCGCGTCAAGACTTGAAAGTGCCGCGCGCAGCGCGTCGAAACGGCTCGAGCCTGCCGCACGACAGAGCGCCAAGCCGTCCACGCTCCCAAAAGTCCGGCTCATCGCCACCGGGGGCACCATTTCCAACCGCGCCGGCGGCAGGCTCACCGCGAACGAGCTCGTCACCTCGATGCCCGGCATCGAGCGATTCGTCCGCGCCGAATCGGAACAGTTCGCCAATACGTCGAGCAGCGCGCTCAGCCTCGATCAATGGCTCGCGCTCGCGCGGCGCATCAACGCGCTCTTCGCGGAGGATCCCGAGCTCGCCGGAATCGTCGTCACGAGCGGGACCGACACGCTCGAAGAGACGGCCTACTTCCTGAATCTCACCGTCCGCAGCGAGAAGCCCGTAGTCGTAGTCGGATCGATGCGCAATCCGAGCACGCTCGGATACGAAGGCGCCGCCAATCTGCTCGAGGGATTTCGGGTGGCGGCCGAACCGCAGTCCCGCGGCAAGGGCGTGCTCGTGGTCCTCAACGACGAGATCAATGCGGCGCGGGAGGTGACCAAGACCGACGCGCTTCGACTCCAGACGTTCCAGACGCGCGGCTACGGCGTTCTCGGCGTCGTCGACAGCGATCGGGTCGTCTACTACCGCACGGTCGTCAAGCGCCACACACACGCGTCCGAGTTCGACGTCTCGACGATCCGGACGCTGCCCCGCGTCGACGTGGTCATGGTGTATCAAGGCGCGAGCGGCGATGTCATCAAGGCGGTCGTCGATCAGGGGGCCAAGGGCGTCGTGATTGCCTCGGCCGGTGCGGGCGCCACGAGCGGAACGCAGGCCGAGGGGATCCGCTATGCGATGGAGAAGGGCGTGTTCGTCGTCACGAGCACTCGCGCGGGCGGCGGGCGCATCGCGCCACGCCGGGCGGTCGATTCGCCGGCGTCAGGAACGAATGCCGACGTCACGGCTTCACAATCCCCACAGTCCGCATCGGGGCGCTACGGGATTGCCGCCGAAGACCTCGCGCCGCTCAAGGCGCGGATCCTGCTCATGCTCGCGCTGACGGCTTCGCGGCAGGACGCAGAGATTCAGCGGATGTTCACTGAGTACTAGAGGCGCATCTCACAAACACCGGCCGACGGCATATCACGAAAGACACGAAGACCACGAAGGTCACAAGGAAAGAATTGCAGGAAAATCCTTCGCGAGCTTCGTGAGCTTCGAGACCTTCGTGCGTGATTTGCGTTTATGAGAGCGGTCGTAGAAGAAAGTTCGAATGCTGACTGCTGAAGTGAAGTTTTGTAGTGGAAGTGCTTGTGCCTGGGTTTGAGAGTGGCGGGGCGGCACACGCCCCGCCCGAGAAAAATGCGGTGCGGTGGCTCAGCCTTCGACCAACCGCACTTCACCGGCGCGCGGTCCCTTCCCGGATTCTTCAGGCGTGAATTCAACGCGCTGACCTTCACGCAAGAGTTCGAATACCGCGCCGCGCACCGAGCTACGGTGGAAGAAGTGCTCGATCCCACTCTCGTCACGGATGAAACCGAAGCCTTTGTCAATCAACAGGCGTGCGATGGTCCCGGTCGGCATAACCCGTATCCTCCGATGAACGACACCCCCGGACATCCGGGGAGCCTGACAAGCTCAATCGGTCTCGTCGAACGAGCGCCCTTCGAGTGCTCCCGGCACACGTTGAGCTTGAAAACGCGGCCAGTGTAGGGAGTTCTACCGTGGAAGTCAAGAAAAGCAGGTCGGTTAGGGGCTCACCCCGAACCGTGTCTTCGTCGCGCTTCGAGTCAATCTCTGGCCCCGCGTCCTCGCCGTCGTTAGAATCACCCGCGTGATCCCAGGGGTGATCCTCGCGGCGGGCCGGTCGAGCCGGATGGGGCAGCCAAAGGCGCTACTGCCCGTGCGCCCCGGCGGCGAGAGCTTCGTCCGCCATCTTGCCGCCACGCTCCTCGAAGGCGGGGTGATTGACGTCCTCGTGGTGGGCCGCCCCGACGATGACGCCCTGCGGGCGGAAGTGGAGAACCTGGGGACCCGAGTGCGGCTGGTATTCAATGCGCACGCAGACGAGGGTCAGCTTTCCTCGGTGATTGCCGGGCTGAATGCCGCTGATCGCCCAGGCGTCCACGGAATGCTCGTGACGCCGGTCGACGTGCCACTGGTCCTGCCGGGCACCGTGCGCGCCCTCCTGGCGGCGTTCGCGTCGCACCGCGCGCCCGTCGTTCGCGCCACCTACCGCGGCCGGCACGGACATCCCGTGATCTTCGGGCGTGGGGTCTTCGATGCATTGAGGCGCGCGAATCCAGCCATCGGCGCGAAGGCCGTCGTCCAGGCGCACGCGCGTGAGATGGTCGATCTCGAAGTGGATGATCCCGGTGTCCTGCACGACATCGACGGGCCAGACGACTATGCCCGCGTCTTCAATCAGCCCGAGTGACGGCAATCAGCGGTGGGACGAAGCGACTGCCGCGGCGGGCACCGGGACATCGTTGATCGACTCGTACTGATAGGCCATGGTGAACGTCGATTGCCCGGCGAAGAGGATGTCGGCGGTCGAACCCATGGCGACCGGCACACGCACGCCGTTGATGCGCGCGTAGTCCCTGACGATCAGGACCTTCCTCGTCCAGAACGATGGGCGCTTCACCAGCAGGCCTTCCAACCGGACGAGATCAGCCGCATCGTTCGTGAGCAGAATGCTGCCTTCCATGAGAAGCGAGTCCTTGCGCTTCGGATGAATCGGGACGCGCAGCAACCCCTCGGGTGTCAATTCGCCGGCATCGAAGCTGTAGTTGGCGGGCGTCAGCGCGCCATGAGCGCCCTTTTCGCGACGCTTCGCATCGCGCTCGGCCTCGAGCGCACCGTGAAGGACTCGCGAACGGAGCATGCTCGATCCGCTTTCCTCCAGGACTTCGAACTGGAAACCGTTGACAGGGTCGAGCGTGGTACGGGCAGTGAGGTCGGCCTTCATCTTGCCGCCGCGGGCCACGACCGACAAGCGTCGTACGGCCCGATAGCTGACCAACGATTGAAACGTACGTTCGGTTTCCGCGAGGAACCGATCGAGGGTGGCGACCGCCCCGGCCACAGAAGAGCCGACCGACGTGCTCGGCGAGGCCGCCGGCTGGGACGCATTCTGGGCGTGCAGCACGACCGGATGCGCCTGGATCTGCACCATACCCGCGACCGCGACCGAGCAGAGTGCGCATGAGATACAGGCCTTCATGATCCCTCCGTTGTCTCTCCTGGCCCCCGCACCGGCCCCGAACCCTTGAACCCCGAACCCTTCAACCGTCCGAACTCTGAACCTCCTGAACCTCTTGAACCTCTTGAACCTCTTGAACCTCTTGAACCTCTTGAACCTCTTGAACCCCTTGAACCCCTTGAACCCCTTGAACCCCTTGAACTACATAAGCACGGATCGTTCCGCCACGAGACGCGGTACCGGCACCTCGAGATCGGGCATCGGCTTGGCGACGAACAGCTTGCGGGCGACCCTCGCGAGCACGCGCGCGCGCCGCGCCGAGCGCGCAACGCGGGCGCTGTCGGTGGCGATGCCGGTGTTCGCATACATCTGGCGGTACAGCTTCGAGAGGAGCACGAACATCAGGCGTGCCCGCACTGACTTGACGCATCCCTTCGACCGTTTCCAGATGAGTGGGAGGCGGTAGAACTCATCCCAGGTCGCCTGGGTGCGCTGGCGGATCTCGGCGGCCGACATTGCCGGATGAGCTGAGTAGATCCTCGGGCGCTCGGCTGTCGGAATCAGCCAGTACCTCGACAACGGCGTTGACCCGACCTTCACCGCGGCCGACTCTTCCTTCTCCCACTTCGCGAAGTCCACTGTCCCCGGAAAGGGCTGGAGCATGACGAACTGCGCGAACGCGACGCCGGCCCGCTGCGCCAGATCCGCCGTCGCCTTGAACGTGTCCGCCTTGTCGGTCGGCAGCCCGAAGATGAAGGACCCGAGCACGTGCACGCCGTGATGACCGAACGCCTGCAGCCGCGTCACGAGCGCATCGCCGGCCATGTTGAAATCCTTGTAGACGGCTTTCAACCCCTCCGGCGTGACCGATTCGATGCCGACGAGCGCGCCGCGGATCTTTGCCTTGCGCATGGCCTTCAGGAAGTCGGGATCCTCGGCTGCCTCCATCGTGATCTGCGTATAGAACACGAGGTCGTCGGGCAGCTGCGCGAGTTGCGCCATCAGCTCGAAGCGCTCCGCGCGGATCGCCTTCAGGTTTTCGAGGTGGCTCTTGTCGGACCGGCGGCTCGCGGTCGCGAGATCGGCCAGCGTCACGGGGTAGAAGTTGTCGTCGGACAGGAGGATGAACCTGAAACCACGTCGTCTCAGGGCCACGACTTCGCGCACCACGTCGTCGACGCCACGCTGTCGCGGCTTCTGCCCGTCTGTGCGCCAGACCGAACAGAACGAGCAGTGCTTCGGGCACCCGCGGATCGTCTGCACTGATCCCCACATGTACTTGTCGGCCGGCAAGAGGTCCCAGCGCGCGGCGATGAACGAGCCACCCTCGATGCGGCCCCCGTCGTAGAGAGGCTGCAACATTCCAGCTGCGTGATCGGCCAGGACCGTCGACCAGATCAGATCGCCGTCGCCCTTCACGACGGCGTGCGCCGCCCCATGTTCGTACGCCTCGTCGGGATAGAGGGTCGGGTGAATGCCCCCGAACACCACGGTCGCGCCGCGCTCCCGGGCGAGACGTCCAAGATGATATCCGCGCAGGGCGTTCGCAGTGTGAATGCCGATGCCCACCACGTCTCCTGTCTCGACGCTCTCGGGGGCAAATGGTTCGAGCGTTTCGTCTACGATGATCGGCGTGCCGTAATGTGCAGGCGTCGCCGCAGCGAGCACGTACAACCAGCGCGGCGTGATGACAGCGGTGCCGAACGACACGTCCGAAGGGTTCACGATGTGTATGCGCATTGATGCGGGACTGTATCAGAAGACGCGCGTTATCGAGTTGCTCAGCCTGGTGAAGAACCCCGCTGTCGCCGTAGCGGCCTTCTGAGAGCCCTTTCCTACCGTTACCCCCACATCCGCGGCAGCACCCCAGAGCGTCGGACTGATGACGGGTGCCTGTTTTGCTGTCGCGACCGCGCGCGCGGCTTGCGCGGGCAGAATGTCCTCTACCGGCACCCGGGTGCCAGGCAGGTTCTCTGTTTCCAATTGGCGCACATCAACCGGGTGGTCGGCGAGGATCACGCGTTGGCGATCGTCTTCCGCAGAGTCGGCAGGCGCCCCTGAGCCACTCGATAAAAGCGCTGGCGCCGCCGTCCGGGCGCGCGTCCTCGCTGCCTGTCGAGCGACGTCCTGAGACCTCCGCGGCGTTCGACCGGATGCGCTCGGAGCGGCTGCTGGTTGGGCGGGAGACGACACCGCCTCCGATTCGGCTGCCGCCGTTGGCGTCAACGTGGACAAAGAGAGGTGCGCAGTCCGTGAGACGACCGGCGAAGTCACCACGAGCTCGACGCTCGCGATCGTCAGCGCGAGGGCGCCGAGCGTCGGGGCGACGATCATGGGCGCGCCGAGCCTCCGCGCCGTTGACGTGTTCCGGCGTCTGTCGAGCAGCCGGACGATCCGCGCCGTCAAGCCGGAGGACGCGAACGCCGCCGGCAGCAACACCGCGTCAGACGGTCGACCCGGGAGCGACGCGAGCTTGGTCAGCGAGACCGCGAGCGTCCTGGCGGTGCCGGTTGCGTTGACGGCCCAGTCGTCGCACGCCGTCTCGCGTTCGAGCCGCAGTTGTCGGTCGATCCACCAGACGGCGGGATGGAGGCCGGCGAGCGCCACGATCACCCGCTGGACGAGGCACGCGATGTCGTCCCGGCGGTGGACGTGCGCCCACTCGTGCACGACGATCTGATCGAGCTCCTGGTCGTTCAGTGCGGCGAGGGCGACCGGTGCGACAGCGATCGACGGGGACGTGAGACCGAGCACAGCCGCCGCCCGAACGTCATCCGACACACTCAACCGGGCGCGACGACCTCGTCCGCGTAGCGAGAGCCACCTCTCGAGCCGGACTTCGCGGGCTGCGGGGAATGGTCGGACGGAGCGTTTGGCTTGCGCGGAGCGTCACGAGCGCGGCCATCGTCCGTGAGAGAGAAGTCGCTGCCCACGCGGACCACATGAAGACGAGGAGCGCGCCGGTCCACGTCGGGAGAGCAGGAAGCACGAGGACCTTCGGAGCACCGTCGGCCGGTTGGACGCTGAGGGCGCCGTGCTGGACGCTGGAAGCCGGCGGCTCGAAGCCGACTGCCGGAAGCTGGAGGCTTGAGGCTGGCAGCACGAGCACGATTGCCATCGCGATCCACCAGATGTGATAGCGCGTGGTGGCACTCATCCGGCGCGAAGCCCGCAGGACCGCGGCCGCGGCGAGCGCGATGGCGCATCCCTGCCACATCCAGTTGGCAAGCAGCCCCTCCACTACTCGCTCTCCCGGATCAGCTGCTTGAGGCGATCGAGCTCGTCGGGACCAATCCGTTCGTCTTCGAGGACGTTGAGCACGAGCAGGCTCGGCGAGTTGTTGAAGAGTCCGGAGACAAGATGACTCAGTGCCCGTCGCCGCGCCTGTGTCTGGTCGACGAGCGGGCGGTATGTGAATGCGCGTCCGGACTTCTCGTGCGTGACGTACCCCTTCGTCTCGAGGATGCGCAGCATCGTCTGCACCGTGCTGTAATGGACGGGCCGGCTGGATCTGACGCGGGCGACGACCTCAGCCACGGTGGCCGACGGCCGATCCCAGAGCACCTGCATGAGCCGTGCCTCGCCGTCGGTGAGCGTTGCGGATCGGCGCCTTGCCATGTGCAAAAGTTTTAATAAATTAAAACTAACGAACAGACTCTATCCGAGAGAGGAGCGAGTGTCAATGAAAGAATTAAAAGTTCGAGTCACTCCCCGACGTCGTAAAAGGCGCGTGAACATTGCCTCGAAGATGGGTAGGATGATGCCACTATGAAGATGTCATCACCCATTCGGCGCCGGACGGCGGGTCTCCTGATGGTCTTTTCGGCGATCGCCGTCGCGTCCTATCCCGTCCGCAGCGCCGACAAGCGGATTGTGCTCATTGCGGGTAAGCCGAGTCACCCGCCAGGCATGCACGAGTTCAGGGCGGGCTGCCTGTTACTGCAGAAGGCGCTCTCTTCCGTTCCCGGCATAACCGTGCAGGTCTATGACGGCGGCTGGCCGTCGAAGGAGGTGGACGGCGCGCGCGTCGACGACAGTCCTCTGCTCGACAATGCCGACGCCGTGTTGATCTTCTCCGACGGCTAAAGAGGCCACCCGGCGTTCCAGGGCGAGCGGGCCAAGGTGCTCGACGCGCTCGCGGCCAAGGGCGTCGGCCTCGGCTTCGCGCACTACGCGGTCGACGTCGCCCCCGGCGTGGCCGGCGAAACGATGCAGCGATGGATCGGCGGGCATTACGAAACGAACTTCTCTGTCAATCCGATGTGGAAGCCGGCGTTCGACAAGTTCCCGAATCATCCGATCACGCGCGGCGTCGGGCCCTTTGCGACGCACGACGAGTGGTACTTCAGCATGCGGTGGACGGCCGACGCGGCGGCGAAGGCCAAAATCACGCCCCTCCTCGTCTCGACGCCGAGCGACGAGGTACGCAAGGGTCCCTACGTCAGCCCGCGCGGCCCGTACGACCACATCATCGCCGCGAGCGGCCAGGCCGAAACGATGATGTGGGCGTATGAGCGTCCTGACGGCGGCAGGGGCTTTGGATTCACCGGCGGCCACACGCACGCCAACTGGGGCGATCCCAACCAGCGCAAGATCATGCTGAACGCGCTGCTCTGGCTGGCGAAGATCGACGTCCCCGCCAGAGGCGTCGAAGACAAGATCACCGAGGCCGATCTGGCGATGAATCTCGACGACAAGCGGAAGAAGTAGGCGCCTAGCGCCCGCCCCTTCTTCCACCTCTGGGCCCGCCGCGTCCTGCCGGCGGCGGATCGCCCGGCCGCATGGCGAGGTCGAACGCGGCCGCCAGGCTGCCCGCCGCTTCGGTGACGGCCAGCATCAGCTGCGACCCGCCGTCCTTGAAGATCCCGTCGTTCTCGTTCCGAGTCCTCTGCCCCGTGTGCGCGGCATATGGCTCGCGTGCGTGCACGCGGTCGGTGAAGGCTTCGTCGAAGTAGAACTGCGAGGTGAACTCGTAGGCCTGCGTATTTGCGGCGCTCGTGCGGACCTTGAAATGCACGTGCACGGCCCGACCTGGGTACCAGCCTGGGTAGATGGTCACGAACCGCACGGCACCTGCCGCGTCCGTGATCTGGTGACCGCGCAGGAACTTCTGTCCCAACGTGTCGAACAGTCTGTCCTTGACGTCCGAATACGCCCCCATGGCGTCGCACTGCCAGAGATCGACCTGCGCACCGGCGAGCGGGGCGCACGTTCCGTCAGGCGTGACCTGCGACACCTTCATGGTCAGTGCGAGCGGCGCCCCCGCCTTGACGGCCCCCGTCGAGAGATCGGAACGAATGTCCGAGCGTCGCGATTTCTCGTCAACGAAATAGGGGCCTTCAGTCTGCTGCGGCTGGACGACGCACGCCGGTACGATCGTGCCGGTTTGCGGCGCGACCGCCTGTCCGGAGACGCGATGCGCCATCGCCGCCACCGCCGACGAGCCAAAGAGTGCGACCAGTTCGCGGCGCGTCAGCAACCGCCCGATCATGCCGTCGTCATTGTGCATGGTGTTCTCCTCATCCATAGCGTGCCAGGTGCTTCGCACCATAGCACTTTGTCTGTTCGAAGCCACCCGACAAATGCCGAGGCCGTCACGGCGCCCAGGCCAGTTGCCTTCGCGATCTTCGCGACTTCGCGATCTTCGTGACCCCGTCGTGGCAGCGAAAACTAGACGGCTATCCCCACCTGGAACGTCGCCGCATAGCCGTTCGCCGTATCGCCTGTCGGGGTGATGAGCTCCGACGACAGGCTGTCGGCGAAGATCCCGTCCGAGGCGTTCGACATCGGGTTCGAGCCTCGCGAGGCGTAGGCGCCGCTGGCGTGCACCGTGTTGTTGACAGCTTCCGGAAACGCGATCTGGGTCACCTTGACGGATCGGCCGTTCATCGTGACCTCGAGGTGGATGTGCGTCGCACGCCCCTGATACCAGCCCGGATAGATCGTGAGGAACGTGACCTCGCCGTTGCTGTTGGTCGTCTGAATCCCGCGAAGATACGTCTGCGTCGTCTGCGTGCCGTACTGGGAGTAGTTGCCGGCGGCGTCGACGTGCCAGATCTCGACGTTGGCGCCCGGGACCGCGGCGCAGCCGCTGTTCGCGTTGACGACTCTGACCGTCAGCGTGAGCAGCGTGCCGCTCTTCCCTTCGCGGATGTCGCTTCGCATTAGGTCCGTCAATGACGGATATGGTCCGATCGTCTCGGTCGGCGTCACCGCGCACGCCGCATTCGTCCCCGTGGTCGTGGTCGTGGTTGTGGACGTCGACGTCGGGCTCGTGGGAGAACCGCCACACCCGAATGCGACTGCCGCACCTGCCGCCGCGCCCATCGCGCCGATGAGCTCGCGCCGGTTGATCTTCCTGCTGTGCATTCCCGTTCCTCTTGAAGCCGTGCCCTGCCGCGTCGTTCGTCTCGGGAGGCCGGCTTCGGTTCATCGCTGGCAGCGACGGATCCGAGTAAACCACGAGGGTGTGGCAGCGCTGTGGCAGTTCTGTGCGAAGTTTGTGATTCGCCCGCTCGGTGTCCAAGAGCCTTTCACCGCGGAGGACGCAGAGAACGCAGAGTTCACAGATCTAGAAAACAGTCTCTGCCCACTCTGCGTGCTGCGGTGAAAAGCTTTCCGACCGGGAACCGTGACGGTGAGCTGAAGTGGCTGAGTCCGGGCCGCCACGCCGCGCGTGCACGCTTTTCCCAGCCTCCAGTAGTTGCACTGTGCAAGACTTATGACACCACGAGACCCGCTCTGTGATTCGGAATGCAGTTCGCTGAAGGAGAACTCATGTCGGTGAGTTTCGGCATCGTCGTCGGCTTCATCGCCTGGTTTATCGTCCGGTATCTCCTCGCGGGGCTCTACACCGTCGACCAGAACGAGCGTGCGGTCAAGACCGTGCTCGGCCGGGCGCAGCGGCTTCGTGACCAGACCACTCTGGACGATGCGATCGCGGAGGGGCTGCGGCCCGACGAACGCGAGCGGTACCGGTATCCACAGCTGAAGGTCATCCAGCCGGGCGGGCCGTATTTCAAGTGGCCGTGGGAGCGTGTGCACAAGGTGTCGATTGCGACGCGGACGTTGAACATGGCGTATGACCCGGAGGCGCCGCAGGCCAACAACGGCGGCACGGTCCTCGAGGCGGTCACCAAGGACCAGCTGAACACCGGGCTGACCGGCCAGATCCGGTATCAGGTATCGGAGCGCAACCTCTATGCGTACCTGTTCGGCGTGAAAAACCCGATTGCGCACGTCATGGGTTATTTCGTGTCCGTCCTGCGCGAGCGCATCGCCAACTTCGAGGCGCCGGCCGGGACGAACCCGCGCGACAGCCAGCCCACCGACGCGACGCTCGTCAGCGGCATCTCGATCAACGACCTGCGCAAGAACCTGCGCGACCTCAACGATCACATGGATCAGGAGTGCCGATCGTCGGCGGCGCGGTACGGCGTCACGCTCGACGCCTCGCTCATCACCGAGATCGATCCGCCGCCGGAGGTGGAGTCGGCGCTGGCGGCGATCAACACCGCGCACAATCACGTGTCGTCGGAGATCAGCCTGGCGCATGCCGGCGCGGACCAGAAGATCGTCCAGTCGAAGCGCGCGGTCGAGATCGAGACGCTGAAAGCGCAGGGCGAGGTCGAGCCGCTCCTGCGGCTGGCCGAACAATTGAGCGACCTGAAAGGCAACGGCCCACGGGCGCTCCCCGCGTATCTCCGCAATGTCCGTCTCGGGCTCTACAGCCAGGCCCACGACGTGATTCTGGAGGTGGACCGATGATGGACGTTCTGCCGGTCGCGCTCATCGCCTTCGGCGTCATGTTCCTGTTGATGCCGCTGCTGCTGTTCCTGGTCCGGGCGATCGGCCTGTACACGATCGTGCAGGAGTGTACGTGCCAGGTGTACGTGCTCTTCGGCAAGGTCGTAGGCATCATCGACGAACCCGGCCTGCACGTGCTGGCGTTCAAGCTGGGGCCGGCGGCGTTTCTCGTCAACTGGATCGGTCAGCGCCACGTGCTCGACATGCGGCTCGATCAGGAGTACCTCCGCAGCCAGCCGGTGAACTCGGAGGAAGGCGCGCCCATGGGAATCGGCATGTGGTACGAGATGTTCATCAGCGATCCCGTCGCGTTTCTGTTCAAGAACACCGACCCGCGCGGATCGCTGCGGGCAAATGTGAGCAACGCGACCGTGCGCTGCCTGAGCAACATGCGGCTCGCCGACATGCTCGAGACGCGCCACACGATGAGCCAGGTCGTGCGCGCGGAGGTCTCGGAGAAGTCTCACAACTGGGGGTACCGGCTCGGGATCCGGTGTACATCCGGAAGGTGCACTTCAGGGACGCCGACATGATCAGGCAGATCGAGGAGAAGGTCGTGAACCGGCTCAGGCAGGTGACGTCGGCGATCCGGCAGGACGGCGCCAACCAGGTGAGCATCATCACCAACACCGCCGAGCGGACCGCGGCGGTCGAGTTCGCCAAGGCCGCCGCGATGCGGCCGCAGATCGTGGGGGCGGCGCTCAACCGCATCAGCGAAGATGCCGAGATTGAAGCGGCGCTCTTCGAGGTGCTCGAGAATCAGAACCTGCTCGCGGGCAAGGCGCGCATCACGCTCGTGCCGAAGGGCAGCGAGCTGCTCACGGAGTTGATTGCCGCAGGCACGAAGAGCCCGCGTCGGGAGCCGCCGAAGCAGGAGACAGGAGCTAGGAGTTAGGAGCTACAGCTTCGTCCGACACCCCGGCCGGCATCGACACGGAATCGTGTGGTCGCCCTCTGTCCTGTAGTCGTACGTCAACTCCTCGCCCACCCGGATCGACCGCGACGCCCGAATCCAGATCGTCTTGTCCGCCACCTGGAACCAGCAGTTCGGCCGGCACGAGTGGTTGATGAACCGCGCGATGTTCCCGTCGACGGCCGCATCGCGACTCCAGATGCGGTCCACGCGGAAGACCCAGATGGCCCCCGCAGCGAGATACCGAGCCTCGCGCGCTCCGCTCCGGCTGTTGCGAACGAGCTCGCCCGCGTAGTCGATGATCCGCGTGTTCTTGCTGATCGGCTCGGCCGCGAAGACGCCGAAGCCATGGAGCTTCGAGCGTCGACGGACAATTCTTGGCAGTTTCACCCGTTTCGGCATCCTCGAGAGGGTACACCGCCGACTCGCCCGGGC
The DNA here is from genome assembly GCA_963771395.1 of uncultured Acidobacteriota bacterium. Taxonomy (GTDB): domain Bacteria; phylum Acidobacteriota; class Vicinamibacteria; order Vicinamibacterales; family 2-12-FULL-66-21; genus DATBJJ01. The sequence continues at coordinate 87,616 of CAVYTY010000005.1, forward strand.
TTCATCCGCGGGCGTTGACAGGCTGCGCGGCTGGCCCCCTGCGCCTGCGCCCAAGGATGCCCGCGGAGACGAGCGTGATCACCAAACCCACGGGAAGGGGTTCCACGAGCGTGATGGCGACATTGACCAGGGGATTCTTGTACAACTCCATGAATCGCGCCATCTCGGCCTTCTGGGCAGCGAGCTGCTGCTCGGTGGCGCCCGACCTCTTCGACTGTTCAAGCACGTGCGCCGTGTATTTCTCCACGAAATCCGGCGCTATCTTGTGGTAAATCACCTGCCACGTCGCCACGTAGCAGACACAGGCGATGAGCGTGATGAGGATTCCCACTTGAAACGCCCGTCCGAAGCCGATCGTGCCGTTGAGCACGTTGTCTCGGTAGGACCGTATGCCGAAAAAGACCATGAGGAAGGCCAGCACCATCGTCGTGTATCCGATGATCTCGCCCTTCTCGAATCCAATCCGATCCATGAAGGGGATGCTGGCCAGCATCATGACCGACTGAACTGCGCCCGAAATGAGTCCGAAGGTGACGACGATCCGTTTCACGTTGTGTGCTCCTTGAAAGAGTGACTTCGGGGGCGAGCATAGGCCCCCGGCACGGGATTTGGCGTCATCCTTTCGGGTGATTCTCAGACTCGAGGCCCACAATCATGCGTTCGGGTGACTCACGGGATCAACCCGAGCTGCTTGCCAATCTGCACGGCTTGCGTCCGTCGCCGTGCGCTCAGCTTGTCGAACAGGCGGCTGGAGTGCGTCTTCACCGTATTTTCGCTCACGAAGATCCGCTCGGCGATTTCGCGATTGCTCAGGCCGTCCGCGATGAGCTCGAGGATCTGCAGCTCACGCCGCGTGATGCCCAGCGCTTCGAGCCGCTCGACGTTGAGGACGAAGGTGGAGGGTGCGGGGACGGCGACCTCCCTCACGACGATGGTTTCCTTCGGGCGCGTCAGCGTCAGACCGAGGCGAATGCCGAGCGCGGCGAACACCAGCGCCACGAGTCCGCCGTAGATCTCGACGGAGTGCTCGATCACCAGATACCGGTACTCGATGAACTTGAGCACGGCGATCAGCAGCCCGCCGAGGACTCCGTACGCGACTACGTGCCTCTTCACTGACCATGGCTCCCCGGAAAGGCCTGCCCGGTGTGCGTACTCATATGGAGGGGATTCGATATGTCCACCCTGGCTGCCACTGCCACGGGGCGGCGACTGCTTCGTGCAAGGGCACGTCGTTGACGAGGTGTTCGAGCGCGTCGAAGGTCGCGCGATGGCCGATGACGAGCACCGTCTGGCCGCCGAACCCGGCCGTGGTCTCGGTGAGCCAGGCGGAGACCCGTTCGACAACCTGCTGATAGCTCTCTCCGTCCGGAAACGGCGCAGCCGCGTGAGCCGCACGTCCTTCATCGATTTCCTGCACCGGATGCCGGGTGAGAGTCCCGTAGCTGCACTCACGCAGCCGGGCATCGCGCACAATCGGCAGAGGGCGATCGCGAAAGGCGATTTCGGCGGTACGAAACGAACGCACGAGATCCGAACAGAACACCACCGCGAGGTCGTCGTCTCGCCGCCGCACGCCGAGGCTGCGGGCCTGTTCCTCGCCTTTTGCTGACAGCGCCACATCGAACCAACCCGACGCCAGCCCGGCCTCATTGTCCACGCTGGTCGCGTGGCTTTCGAAGAGCACGATGAGGTGCGAGTCCCGGTCCGTGGTGTCGTCGCCCCCCATCTACAAGAACCGCCGCGCGAATGCCAGGTCACGCCTCGCCGCGTCGAGCGTATGACGCGTCCCCGACGGAATCTCGTACTCGAGGTGCAGCGAGATCGGACCAGCGAACTGCGCATCGCGCAGGGCCTTCCCTACGAAAGCCCAGTCGACCTGCCCGTCGCCGAGCGCGCAGTTCTCGATCTCCCACCCCTTCGGCGATTTCAGCCACCGGCAGTCCTTGATCGCGACCATCTTCAGTCTCGGCGCGACGAGGTGCGTCGCCGCCTTCCACGCTCCACCGCCGCCTTCGGCCACGGCGTGGCGGGGATCGAAGTAGTAGCCGGCCCATCGAGGGTCGAGGCGATCGATGAACGGCGCGATGTCCCAGAGCGCGGCGCCGATGTACGCCGCGTGATTGTGGAATCCCATCTCGATGCCGCACTCGCGCGCCAGCGCGGCAAGGCCCTCGAGCGCTTTCCCCGCCTCGGCCACTTGCGCACGCACGTCCGGCGATGTCGAGTAGCGCCAGTAGCCCGTCTTGAAGTACCGCACGCCGCTCTGCGCCGCCGCCTGCAGTAGTGGCCTGGCGACGGGCACGCTCGCCGAGGTCAGGTCCGTCGTGATCATCGGGACCTTCAGGCCCTGCGCGGTGAGGGCGTCAATTGCCCGCGGGAGATCCTCGGCCGCGCGCTCGGGCAGGACGTGGCCTCCGGGCCGCACGGTCAGATCCACGCCCGCGAACCCGGCCTCCTTGACGGCTCGGCCGAGGTCGCTCCAGCCAAGTTCTGGCAGGTGCTTCGAAAAAAGACAGAACATGCGCGGGGATTGAGCGGCGACGCGGACGTTGGCGGTGACGGCCGTGGCGACGGCGGCCTGACCTGCGACGCGCATCCATTCACGCCTCGTGAACATATGAGCTCCCACGACAGTCATTCGCCCAGACACTTCAATGATGACGGAATGCCATCACGAAGGTCGCGAAGCTCACGAAGTCCGCGAAGCAACGCACCTGGATCGTCTTGGTGAGCTTCGTGGTCTTCGCGATCCTCGTGACCCGCCCGTCCGGCGCGGGCACATGAATTCATACGACTCTCGCCGGCACCGCCCCGAGTCCGGCCCCCGTGAGCTGGCCGGTCTGCATCACGCCGTCGCGGATGGTGAACAACCCGGGAAAACGCGCTTCCCACGGCGCGCTCGCGCTCGGGACGAACTGGCGCGCGTTGGCTTCGATGCCCGCGTTGCCGGGCACGCGCGCGGCAATGCCGGCCGAGTGAATCAACGACGCGCCCGGACACGTCAGATCCTGCACGCAGAGGAACATCCCGAACTTCTGCGCCGCGGCGGCCATCAGCATGGCCTGCGTCTGCCCCTTGCACGCCTTGAGCGCGACGCCCGTATAACCCATCTTGCGCGCAAGAAGCAGCGTGTCGAGATCGGTCAGCGATTCGTCGATGACGACCGGACGCAGGCGCGCGGCGTCGTGCATGACGTTGCCGCGATCCCTCTCGAGGTCCCGGGCGGTCGGCTGCTCGATGTAGAGTATGCGATCGAAGCCGCTCGGCGTCGCCTCGCGGACGCGCCTCAGACAATCGAGCAGGTAGGCGACGTTCGGACACCCCTCGTTGAAATCGAGCAAGTACTTCCAGTCGGCCACGCGTCGCGCGAGCAGGACGCGGTTGACGACGCGATCGATGCGCACGATACGCTCGACGTCCGCGTCGAGGTTGCCGCCGTTGAGCTTGATCTTGAACCGTCTCAACCCGTCGCGCGGGATCCACTCTTCGAGCGTATTCGGCAACCCATCGTCAATCCGCGTTCGCACATCGGCGGCCTCGAGCGGATCGCTCGCGCCAACCGAGTGGAACACCGGCGTCGTCGCGCGCGGCGCGGACGGCACGTAGCGGTCCAGGTACTCACCCGTGAACTCGGCGCCGAGGTCGTGGGAGAGATCGCGCTGCATGAACGACGGACCGTATGTCTCGTAGACGCTCACGCCGAATGCCTTGCCGTACGCGTCGTGAATCGCCGCGTCGAACGCGCTCGCGACGACCAGTGTGCACAACTTCGGGATCGGCACCGGCAGCTGCCGCGTGGCAGACACCGTGGCGGCGGCGCGCAGATACGCGGGCTCGAGCGCACGGAAGAGGTCTATCGGATGTCCGCGCTCGTCGCATGCGGCCGTCAGCGGCTGCAGCGCGTCGGCCAGCGCCTTCATCGCGCCGAGACCCGACTCGTGCGGCACGGCCGGAAACGCCCAGGCATTGCCGAGCGTCATCGAGCCGAACCCCCACGCGTCTTTGCCACCGTCCGCACCGCCCATGGTGCGCACGCGGCAGTTCACGTTGAGGATCGTGACGCGGTCCACCGATCGTCCGCCGAACTGGTACGGCGCCCGATAGCGGAACTCCTCGAACTGGTGGTCGACCGAGACGATGCGGATGTCTGTGGGGCGGGAGACGGCGACGCCTGGCGCAGCGCCTGTCCCGAGCGTGGTCGCGGGGCTCTTACGGCACGCGACGAGCGGCAGCACAGGTGCGGCACACATGGCGCGAAGAAGCGCACGCCGCGAGATAGCGGGGCCTGGCTGTCGAGACACGGCAGTCGATTATAGAATGACGGAGATGAGATTCCGCCCGCTGACGCTGGCAATGGCCGTTGCGACGCTGATGTGCGGGCTGGTCGCGGGAGGAGCACCCAGACAACAACCAGCCGGTATTCCCTGGGCGGAGTGGATCGAACCGGATTTCCCCTTCTTCTCGTCGGTCCTCGACGCGGGGCGCGCCGGGCCGGGCTTGCCGACGAAAAACCTGACGCCGCGCGGGCTCATCCTGAACCTCGGCGGCGGGCACTGGGTCGGGTTCGACACCGACCTGCTGCGCGTCGCAGCGATGTGGCGCGGGAACGCCGTCACGCCCAAGGCGCTGGCGCCTGGGTCGTATCACGAGCCCGATCGCAAGACGCAGGGCGGACAAGTCGCCACCCGAGCCGGACGGCAAGATCTGGATCGCCAACGGCATCTACCCGGGTTGGCAGACCGGCGAGCGTCCGTCGCTCGACGATCCGCGCGAGCCCGCGCCCACGGTTGCGGAAGTCGGCCGCGGCCCGCGTCTCCGAGCAGATCGGGCGCTTCAACGCCGTTCGCCTGGTTCGCGGCGGCGTGATGCTCGAGTACACCGTGCGCGGCGCGGAGGTCCGCGAGTGGCTGAACGTCGTCACGGCAGCGGCCGGTCGGCGATCGTGCGGAACATTCGACGTCGGGCCTGCGACAGAACCGCTGTGGCTCGATGCTCGGGTTCAAGACGGTGGACGGAACGACTGTCGGTCTGTCGCGGAACGGGCGGTCGCGCCTGTCCTGGAGTCGCTGTCGCTCGCGAGCGGTGGCGCCGCGGGCGAGTCAGCCCCGGTGTGGGCGGTCAAAGTAGCGCCGCACGCCGAGCCGATCCAGTTGTGCGTCGCGCTCTCCGACGGGCCCGCCATCGACGTTCTCACGCCCCCGGCCATTCCGACCGCCCCACCCTCGCCTCGCTGGCCGCAGGAAGTCACCACGACGGTCACGCTCTCGACCGCGAAGGACGCCTACGTCGTGGACAACTTTGCTCTGCCCGTCGACAATCCGTGGCGACGCAACGTGCGGCCAGGGGACATCCAGTTCCTCAAAGACGGCACCGGCGTGTGCGTCACGCTCGACGGCGACGTGTGGATGGTCCGCGGCCTTCAGTGGCTTCCACCTTCCGCCGTCGCGCCAAGCGCTTCGGCGGCCGTCACGTGGAAGCGGTTCGCTTCCGGCCTCCACGAGCCCTTGTCGCTCGCCATCAAGGACGAGCAGATCCACGTCTTCGACCGCAACGGCATCTGGCGGCTGCGCGACACCAACGGCGACGGCGAGGCGGACGTCCACGAGCTCTTCTCGAACGCGTTTGCGCAGACCGCCGACAACCGCGAGTTTCCAAGCACCCTGCGCCTTGCGCCAGGCGGCGAGTTCGTCATCGCCAAGGGCGGTCAGGAAGCGACGACCATCGGCAAGCACAACGGCAGCGTGCTGCGCGTCTCGGCCGACGGCCGCACCGCCACGGTGCTCGGCTACGGATTCCGGCAGCCGCAGATCGGCGTCAACGTGCGCACCGGCCTCGTCACCGCCAGCGACCAGCAGGGCCACTACATTCCCACCACGCCGCTCCACATCGTCCGGGACCATCAGTTCTACGGCTTTCTGAGCGACAAGCTGCCGCGCGAGGTCTACCCCGCGCCGATCGCCGATCCGCTGACGTGGATTCCGCACGCCGTGAACGCGTCGGCGATGTCGCAGGTGTGGCTGTTCGGCGCGCGGATGGGCCCGCTCAACGACGGGCTCGTGCACATCGGGTTCAACAACCCCGAGCTCTTCCGGGTGATGCTCAACGACCGCGGTGCGAAGCCGCAGGCCGCCGTCGTGAGCATCACGCGCGCCTTCGAGTTTCCGCCGCTCAATGGATCGGTGAACCCCGCTGACGGCCAGCTCTACCTCGCCGGCTTTCAGGTTCTCGGGTGGGGCACCACAGCCCCACGGCTAGGGGGCCTCGGGCGGGTCCGTTACACCGGCGTCAAATCGACGCTCCCGAGTCGAGATCGTCCCGATGGACAAGGGGCTGCTGCTGCGTTTCGAGAGCCCTCTCGACGCGAAGAAGGCCGCCGATCCAACGAGCTACGCCGTCACGAGCTGGCACTACGTGCGGACCTACCAGTACGGCTCGCCGCAGCTCAAGGCGGATAACACGCCTGGCGTCGATCGGCTTGCGCCGTCGAGCGCGTACGTCTCGAAAGATGGACGAAGTGTCTTCATCGGCCTGCCAGACATCAAGCCGGTGATGCAGATGCGCGTCGGCTGGACGCTCGCCACCGCCGACGGCACGATCTTTCAGGAGAGCGCGTCGTTCACGCCCTACGAGCTCGCGACGTTCAATCCGGAGGCGGAAGGTTTCGGGAAGCTGACCGTCAATCTCCTGCCGAAGACAGAGGGCGCGAGCGCGGCAGGGCCGGTGAGTGAAGACGAGGGCCGGTTGGTCTACGAGCGGTACGGGTGCATCGCCTGCCACGCGAGAGACGCGTCGGCCATTTCGAGGCTCGGCCCCAATTTCACCGGTCTCTACGGATCGGACCGCACGTTCTCGGATGGATTGATCAGGGTGACCGCAAACGACGAGTATCTGCGGGAGTCGATCCTCCAACCCGCCGCGAAGGTCGTCACCGGATTCGGCCGCACCGGCATGGGCATGCCGAGCTTCTCCGGCGTGCTGACCGAGCAGCAGCTCGAGTCAGTCATCCTCTATATCAAAAGCCTCAGGTAGCGCGCGTCTGGGATCGCGACGACGCGCTGGTGAAAGTGTGAAGTCCGACGTTTGAAGTCTGAAGTGAGGAAGGGTGAAGTAGGAAGCGGGAAGTATAAGTGCGAAGTGGAAGTGGGAAGCGGGAAGCGGCTTCCTACTCCTACTTCCTACTTGATGCTTGATACTTGATACTTGATACTTCCTACTTCCTACTTCCTACTTCCACTTCTTACTTCCACTTCCAACTTCGACCTTCAAAGTTCCTCACTTCAGACTTCCAACGTCAGACTTCAAACTTTCCCATGTCACTCTGCACGTAGCGCGGTGAGCGGGTCGACCAACGTGGCCCGGCGGGCCGGCAGCAGGCACGCCGCCATCGATACGACCGTCAGCATTGTCGTAATCAGAGCAAACGTGACCGGATCGTTCGAAGTGATCCCGACGAGCATGCGATCCATCACGCGGCTCAACGCGAGAGCGCCCGCAAGACCGAGCGTGAGCCCCAGCGCAAGCTGCACGAGGCCGCGCTTGAGGATCATCCAACGCACCTGCCGAGCCTGGGCGCCAAGCGCCATGCGCAAGCCGATCTCGGAGGTTCGCTCGGTCACCGAGTACGCCATCACGGCATACAAGCCTACCGACGACAGCACGAGCGCGATGACCGCAAAGATCGCGAACATGACGCCGAAGACGCGAAACGGCCAGCGGTCCCCTTCCATCATCTGATCCAGCGTCTGGACCGTGAAGACTGGCTGGTCCGCATCGATCGCCTGAACAGCCCGCCGCAACGAGTCAACCAGAGACCCTGGTGGGAGCGGGCTTCGAACGATCAGCGATGCGCCCACCGGCGGTTCCTGTCGATGCGGAACGTAGACGACGGCGTTCAGCTCCACCTGTCTCGTCTCGGCGTGGCGAATCGACGGGCTGATGCCGACAATCGTGCGCCAGACCGGCGTCGGCTGGTTCGGCGCAGCATCTCGCGGGAAGAGCCGCAACCGCCTGCCGATCGGATCTTCACCGGGAAAGAACTGTGACGCCATCCGCTCGTTGATGACCACGGTCTCGGAGCCGGCCGCGCCGTCGGTGTCGCGAAACGCGCGCCCGCGCCGCATCCCTACGCCGATAACCTCGAAGAACCGCGGGCTGATCGTTACCGTCGCAACGGTCGGCGCCGGCGTGTCAGCTGGACGTGCCGGCCGGCCGTCGATCTCGAAGCGGCCGTTCACCGGCCTGGAAGGGGGGCACGGTCGTCGTGACCGCGACCGCGTCGACGCCAGAGAGGGCCGCGAGTGCCGGCTCGAGCCGGTCGTAGAACGCGTGCCGGGCCTCTGCGTTCGGATACTTCTTCTCGGGCAGCTGCATCCGCATCGTCATCAAATGCTCGGTAGGGAACCCGACCTCCAGCGTTTGCAGGTTCATGAAGCTCCGAATCATCAGACCGGCGCCGGCGAGCAACACGACGGTGAGCGCGAGCTCCGTCGACGATCATCGTGCCGCTGAACCAGCGCGCTCGCCTGTTGCCGGTGCTGCCCCGTCCGCCTTCCTTCAGCACCTCGTTGGTGTTGGTCCTCGAGACGTGGAGAGCGGGCGCGAGACCGAACAGGATGGCCGTCAGCACGCAGATCGCCGCGACGTATCCGAAGACGACATAGTCGACCCGGAAGTCGATCCAGTAGGGCTTTCCCGGATCGGTCAGCGACGGCGTCGAACACGCGCACGCCGCCGTACGCGAGAAGCAGTCCGAGACTTCCGCCGATGAAGGCGAGCACGACGCTCTCGACCAGCAGCTGACGAACGACGCGCCAGCGCGTGGCGCCGAGGGCGATGCGGAGGGCGACCTCGCGAGCCCGATTGGCCGAGCGCGAGAGCAGCAGGTTGGCCACGTTGGCGCAGGCGATGAGCAGCACGAAGCCGACCGCGCCCATCATCGACGAGGAACATCGTTCGCGCGGCGCCGCCGACGAACCGTTCGGTGAAGGTCTCGACGCGGGCGCCGGGGAGATCCTTGTTCGTGTCCGGGTACGCCGCCGCAAGCCGCGCGGCGATGCCGTTCATCTCGGTCTGCGCCTCGCGTCGAGAGACGCCGTCCGCCAACCGGCCGAAGACGGCGAGGGAGCGCGCGTCGCGCCGCTCCTGCGCCTCGGTCGGGATCGACCGGCGCCCAGATCTCGGTGTTGTCGGGGAATCTCATGCCGTCGGGCATGACGCCGACGATCGTCGCCGGCTGCCCGTTCACGCGCATCGACATGCCGAGCACGTTGGGATCGGCGCCGTACCGGTTCTTCCAGAAGCGTGTAACTGATGATGACGACCGGTTCGGCGCCCTTGCGATCGTCGCCGGGCGAGAAATCACGGCCGAGGAGCGGCGGCTGCCTGAGCACGCCGAACGCGTTGGCCGTGATCCAGGTTCCGCGCGCCTGTTCCGGCAGCGCGCGGTCGTCGCTGATGTTCATCGAGCCGTTGCTGAACGCCGCGAGGCCGGCGAACGTGCGGCTCCCGTCGCGCCAGTCCTGAAGCTCGGCGTGCGAGACCGAGCTGCCGGCCCGAACGGCCCTGCCAGGTCAGCACATAGAGCCGGTCGGCCTGATCGAACGGCAAGCCGCGGAGAAACGCCGCATTGACCAGCGTGAAGCCGACCGCGTTGACGCCGATGCCAAGGGCCAGCGCGACAATGGCTGCTGCCGCAAACCAGCGATCCTTGGCGATCAGGCGGAAAGTGAAGCGCAGGTCCTGGAGCATGGAACATGAGACTCGCGCGCAGGAGCGAAATGTTTCGTGAATCTTGTCGAGGGCGAGGCTCAGGGACCGTGATTCACCCCGTCATGCTCCAAAAGCCTCTCACCGCTGAGCACAAGCACGCGGAGACCTACCTGTTAGTTCTCTACGTTCTCGGCGTCCTCGGCGGTGAAAGGCTCTTGGACGGGCCCGGCGTCCCTCACTCGATGCGTAGCGCTACGGCCGGGTCCACGCGGATCGCGCGTCGCATCGGCAGCCAGCAGGCGACGAGCGCGATCGCCAGAAGCATGCACGTGACCGCGCTGAAGCTCACGGGATCCACGGGCCGCACCTCGAAGAGCAGGGCTTTGAGAAAGCGCGTCAGCATCGCGGCGCCAGTCAATCCGACGGCTGTGCCGATCACCAGCAGTACAGCGCTTCGCGACAGAACCAGGCGCAGAATATCGGCCGTGCGGGCGCCGAGCGCGATTCGCAGGCCGATTTCACGGGTCTTCCTCGCCACGAGCTGCGACAGCACGCCAAAGATCCCCGCGGCGGTGAGCACGACAGCGATCATCCCGAAGACCGACATCAGCTGAAGGACGAAGCGTTCCCCGGCGAAGGCGTTCGCATACAGGTCTTCGACAAGGGTGACGCGACCAATCGGCTGATTCTTGTCCACCGCCCAGACCGCCGCCCGCATCGCGGGAACGGCCGTGGCCGCGTCGTTCGGCGCGAACGATCATCGCGCGCGTCGCGTAGCCGCGAGCACGCGGCACGTTGCCGGAGTGCCAGATGGCGGGGCGAGCCGGCGGTAGATGTAGAGCGGCGAGGCGATGCCGCCAGCCCGGCCCTCGACGTCGCCGACCACGCCGACGACGGTTTCCCACTCGCCATTGGCGAAGAGCTTCAGGCCGCGTCCGACCGCGTCGCCGTTCGGCCAGTAGCGATTCGCGAGCGCCTCTGCTGATGATGATCGCGTCGTTGCCGTCGTCATCTGCGAAGGTCCGGCCGGCCACCAGCGGGATGCGCATCGTGCGGAAGTAGTCCGGCGGTGACGCGATTGGACGGTATCTCACCGTCTCGGTCGAAGCCGACGGCAGCCCATCTTGAATTTCCGGCCGGGCGTAGTGAACCCCGCCTCCGCCAAACACGCCGGCCGCGACGGCCACGTCGGGAACGCCCGGCGTTACCGCGCAACCGTTCGCGCACGGCTTCGAAGAACGCCGAACGCGAGCCCTCGCCCACATACTTGTCCGTCGGCAGGCTCACCTCCATGGCGACGAGCCCGCCCGGCTCGAAGCCCGGATCGATCGCCTGCAGGTTGCCGAACGTGCGAATCATCAGCGCGGCCCCGACGAGCAGGATCAACGAAAAGGCGACTTCCGCCACGACAAGGACGGAGGAGAAGCGGCTGAGGGGCAGGGCGCCAGCACCTCTCGCGCTCTTCAGAACCCAGTCAACGCTCGCGCGGGATGCCGGAGGGCCGGCGCAAGGCCGAACACGACGCCCGGTCGCCAGCGTCATCGCAGTGGCGACAGCAGAATCCTGGTGTCGAGCTCGATCGGGCTGGTCGAGTTGAACGTGAGGTCGGGCGGGGCGGCAGCGACGATCCATCCACGCCCCACGTCGCAAACAGCATTCCGACCGCACCGCCGCACGCGGCGATCAGCACGCTTTCGGTCAGCACCTCGCGAAACAGCCGCGCACGCGCCGCGCCGATCGCCGCGCGGACAGCCATCTCGTGTTGACGGAGCGCCAATCTGCGACAGGAACAGGTTCGCGGTGTTCGCACAGGTGATGAGGAGCACGAACCCGACTGCGCCGAGCAGCACGAAGAGCGCGGTTCTCGGTCGTCTCCGAGACGTAGGCGACTTTTTTCTGGCAGAGGTGAATATCCCAGTACGGCTCGGCGGGCAGCGGCGTCTGCGCCTGGATCCGCGCCGCGAGCGTGTCGGCGATTCCCTGTTGGGATGCCGAATCGACGCCGGCCGCGAGCCGGCCGATGCCCACGAAGCCCGTGGCCGGCGATGCCCCTCGAGTGACCTGACGTCAATCGGCAGCCACACCTCTTCGCCCTCGCCCGTCAGCCGGAACCGCCGCGGCATGACGCCGACAATCGTGTGCTGCTCCTCGCTGAGCGCAATGCGCGTCCCAGTACGTCCGCGCGCCCGGCAAACCTGCGCCGCCACAGCCCTTCGCTGATGAGCGCCACGTGCTCACTCCCCGCCTTGCCATCGCCCTCGGCGAACCCGCGGCCGAACGACGGCTGAATCCCGAGCATGTCGAACAGGCCGCTCGACACGACGAGGCCACGCACGCGCTCGGGCTCCATCCCCTCGGCCGTCAGGTCGAACTGCCGGGACGCGTATCCTTCGAATCCTTCGAACAAGCGAGTGCTGACCCTGCCAGCCGGCGATCTTCTCGGGCGTCAGCGACGTGCTCCGCGCACCCGCCGAGCGGTAGAGGTCGAGTACCTCGACGAGCCTGTCGGCGTGCGCGAAGGGAGGCGGCCGGAGGATGGTCTGGTCGACGACGCTGAAGACCGCCGTGGCGGCGCCAATCCCGACGCCGAGAATCAGAATCAGGAACGCCGTGTGGGCGGGCCTGAATCGAAACCGGCGAATCGCGAGTCGGAGATCCTGAACCATCGAGTGCCTCCTCCGGGCCTGCACGCCACGGCGCGCGCGCTGCGATGCGAAAAGCATACTGACTGCCACCGCCGGGCGGCCCTAAGATACTCACTCTCCAGCAGTTCTTCGCCACTCCCGTACGGCTTGCTGTTCGTATTCGCACCCCGGCGTCCCAAGAACGGTCAAGCGCCGCCAGCCAGCATGGTGGGTTAGGATAGCTGCAACGCTGCTCGAGCATGGCAGTCGAGGCCTCCATGCGATCCACCGCGATCATCCTGGTGTCTGCCGGCGTCGCAATCGCGGCGTACGTCTCGGTCAGCGCGCAGAACGCGGCGCCACTCGAATCCCAGCCTGTTGCGCCCGGCGGCCGCCTGCCGAGGTTCGAGACGGCCGTGGTCTCCGAGAACACCTCGGGGCTCCCGCCGATTGGTGGCACACGCCTCGGCGAGCGCGGCTACTTTTCGGCAGCCAAGGTCACTCTTCGACAACTGATCCAGGCTGCGTATCGACGGCACGCGCTCGATCGACGACTAATCGAAGGCGGGCCGGAGTGGATGGATTCCGAGCTTTTCAACATCGACGCCAAGGCTGCCGGCGAGCACTCGCTGGACCCTGATGGCGTTCCACGACACAGCCTCCTGATGCTTCGGACGCTCCTCGCTGAACAGTTCAAGCTGAACGTGCGCACCGACGTCAGGGAGATGCCGGTTTACGCGCTCGTGCTCGCAAGGAGCGACGGGACGCTCGGTCCCCGGCTCCGGAGGTCGGACGTCGATTGCGCTGAAGCGGTCGCATTGATGATCAAGGGACAGCGGCCGAGGGCCAACTGCGGCTTCCAGGAATATGCGGGCCGCTATGTTCCAAGCGTCCTGGCGCTGCCGGACCTCGCCAATATCTTTTCCGAGTTTGTCGATCGACCGGTGATCGACCGGACCGGACTCTCCGGACATTTCTACGCGGCAATCGAAGGCGCCGAAGTCCGCCCACCCGGACCGTTCGACGCCGGGTACCGGCCGGCCGACGCGACGCGAGAGATGTTCACCGCGCTGCCCGAAGACCTCGGGTTGAAACTCGATGCGACGACCGCGCCGGTCGAGGTGCTCGTCATCGAGGGCGTCGCCAATCCCAACAAGCCCGATCCGCTTCCCCTGATCGTCGAACGCGCCGAAGTCCTTCCGAGCGACACGGTGACGCGAAGGTCGGATCGGATCTCTGTCAGCGTTCACAACACAGGCGACAAGACCATCGTCGCATGGGGTGTCCGCACGCAGGTGACGTTCACCGACGGAAAGACGAACGGTGGTGGCGTATCGACGGACGGATTCGAATCCCGTGGTCTCGAGGGCCGAGACAGCCGCGTCATCCCGCCCGATGGCCGGTACACGATCGCACGAAGCAGTTTCCCGACCAACCGCACGGCAGAGGATGTTCGGGCGGTGACCGCCAGAGCAACGTTCGTCATCTTCTTCGATGACACGGCGCTCGGCGACGAGCGCAGTATCAATTTCCAGTTCGAGAGGCGTGCGGACAACCAGCGTGCCTGGCCGGTCATCGAAAGGGTGTTTGCGGAAGCGATGGCTCGCACGACGGACCCGCGCGAAGCGCTCCTCGATGCCGACAAAGGCCTGGAGGCCATTACCGACGAGGGGATCCGACAGACCGACGCTTACATCTCGATTCGGCGCAACCTCACGGTCAACCTTCGGAGCGCGCGCGACGTCGCTGCGCTCTTGAAGCGCATCGTTGACGAGATTCGCACGCGTCGCGAAGCGGCCGACGCGCACTATCAGCGGCGCAGGTGACCTGCGGCGCGACGCCCTTCACGGCTGAGGCTTGGCGGCCGCTGTTCCGAGCCTACCCACAAGCTCCACCACGCGTGCATCGGCCGATCCGACATTCTGTTCGGCCTTGACGAACAGCTGTTCGCCGGCGAAGCGCAGCTCGTAGGTCGTCGTAAACGGCGTGCGGTAGCGGACCACTTTCAGCGTGTAGGTGTCGGCGGCGGTCCACGCGCCGCTGGCGGCGACCGCGTCAGGCGTTCCGCCCACCTGGAGCGTGCCCTTCTGCCAGCCGTTCGGCGCAACCGCGAGGCGCTGCTCGACGCCCGCGATCTTCATCGTGAGCGACACCCCGCCGGCCGCTGAGGAGGGCGCGAGCGCCATCGATTCGATCGATCGGGGATTCTTGTCGAAGGTGTAGCGCTTCCCCGCTACGGTCCTCGCCGTCGCCGAGGTGCCCGTGCCGGATGGTGTGCGGCAGCTCGAGCGTCGCAAGCTTGTCGGAGAGCTTTCGATTCGACGCCGCATCTGCGGGCAGGGCGCCGGCCGTCAACGCCGGCACGAGGCGTTCCCACACGAGGTTCATGACCGACGCCATGTCGCGCGTGCCGCTCGTGATGGCGACGACCGCGTCCTGCTGCGGCAGGATCAGGCAGAACTGCCCGAACGCGCCGTCGCCGCGGTAGGCGCCGTGCCGGCAGCGCCAGAACTGGTAGCCGTAGCCCTGCTCCCAGTCGCTCGTCGGGCGAGCTGCCGTTCGACATCTGGCGCGACGTCGCGGCCTCGACCCACGCGGCGGGCACCAGCTGCTTGCCCTGCCACTGCCCCTTCTGCAGGTAGAGCTGGCCGAAGCGCGCGATGTCCTCGGTCCGCACGCTCAAGCCGTAGCCGCCGATCGAGACGCCCTGCTTGCTCGCCTCCCAGGCGGGAGCGGCGATGCCGAGCGGGTCGAAGAGCCGCGGGCGCAGGTAGTCGACGACCGGCTGGCCCGTCGCCTTCTGCACGATGGCCGACAGCATGTAGGTCGCCGGCGTGTTGTACAGGAAGTGCGTGCCCGGCTTGTGCGGGACGGGCTGCGCGAGGAAGGTCTTCACCACGCTCTCCTCCCCGGTATAGGGAAAGTCGCGGATCTCTTCGTCGTGGTGGCCGGTCGACATCGTCAGCAGGTCGCGGACGCGCATCGCCTTGAGGTTCGCGCTCGGCTGGGCCGGCGCCTCGTCGGGGAAGAAACCGAGCACCGGGTCGTCGACCCTCAGCTTGCCCTCGGCCACCGCGAGGCCGACCGCCGTCGACGTGAAGCTCTTGCTGAGCGAGAACAGCATGTGCGGCTCGTCGGCCGCGTAGGGCGCCCACCAGCCCTCCGCCACCACGTGCCCGTGCCGCACCAGCATGAAGCTGTGCAGCGCGTCGAGCTTCTGCTCGGCCGCTTCGACGAAACCGAGGATGGCCGACGAAGGGATGCCCTGGGCTTCAGGCGCGCTGCGAGGGAATGTGAACCGCGTCTCCTCGACCGCGCTTGCCGCGGCGCTGATGGTCAGGAGCATAGCGCAGAGCCTGAATTCGTCGCATAGGGACCTCGCATGGCTGTAGTGGACCGGCAAAGCATACAGCGATGCGGCCGAACGTGCTTGGTTGCTCGCGCCCGCAACCATCACAACTTTCAGCGAGAGGTCACCCGTTTCTGGCGACCTCTTCCATTTTGGGCGGCTCCCAGCATCGCCGCCAGATTCCCTTTCAGCGCGATTTGGAGTTCGCCATGGTTCGGCGTCAGGACGATGGCGTCGACGAGGCCGGGGCCTGCATCACTCGGAAGCCCAATCCCGCCAGCAACGCCCTTCAAGGACGTTGCTGGAACAGAGCGTGAAGGACTTGCTAGACTGTGGGGCATGGCGCAGTCGACTTGCGCTGCTGGCCGGTGCGATCGCGGCCGTCACGTCGCTCGCCGCCCAGCTGCCGGCGCGGACCGGCGTGCCGCGGCTCTGGACCGACGAGGCGCTCGCGGGCTGGGCGCTGCCCATCGCGGGCGTGAAGGCCACGCCGAAGTTCTATACCGAAGCCGAGTACTACGCCGCGCCGGTCGACGAAGTCCGGACCTACCCGGTCTACATCAAGAGCCGCGAACCGGAAGGGTATCGCGACTGGATGCGGAAGCAGGGCCCGCAGCCTCTCATCGAACCGGCGAAGCTGACGTCGGAAGCCGACTGGATCGCCGCCGGCCGCGAAGTCTTCGACGGTCTTCATCTCGCGGAGTTCCGCACGGCGGATCCCCGTGCGTTCCGGTGGGCCGACGATCCGGACCTGATGGCGCGCGAGGGCGTCACCGTCGCGGCCGACGGCACGATTCCCGGCGTGCGATGGCTGATCGATCACGACCGGCAGCTGAAGATCACGCTTGCCGAATGCTCGGGGTGCCACACGCGGGTGCTGCCCGACGGCAGCATCGTCCGCGGCGCGCAGCGCAACCTCCAGTGGGGATCCCTGCCCGGGTTCAGCTTCGATGCGCTCGACGAGATCCGCCGGCGCGAAGGCCGGACCCGGCCGCCGAGCGAGATCGCGTACTCCAGCTACGGCGTACCGTGGCTGAAGGACGATATCAACGCCACTTTGAAGACGATGACGGCCGAACAGGTGGGCCATGTCGACGGCGAGGCGTTCCTGGGCACGTTCGTCAGATTCAACGCGAGCCCGTGGTTCACGACCAGGATCGCGGACCTGATCGGCGTCAAAGACCGGCGGTATCTCGACGCGACCGCGACCCATCGCAATCGCGGGCCTGAAGACATCGCGCGCTACGGCATCCTGGTAGCCGTCGCGGAGGACGGCGCGATCGGACCCCACACGTTCCTCCCGGCGGCGAACCGCGCGCTGCGGTATCGCTACAGCGACGAAGCGATGCTGGCGCTGGGAAAGTACATCTACTCGCTGCAGCCGCCGCCGAACCCGAACCGGCCGAACGACGTCACCGCCCGCGGCGAGCAGGTCTTCGCGCGTGCCCGCTGCGCCAGG
Organism: uncultured Acidobacteriota bacterium; assembly: GCA_963771395.1. Taxonomy (GTDB): domain Bacteria; phylum Acidobacteriota; class Vicinamibacteria; order Vicinamibacterales; family 2-12-FULL-66-21; genus DATBJJ01. The sequence goes on from CAVYTY010000005.1 coordinate 104,759, forward strand.
TGCCACACGCCGCCGCTCTACACCAACAACCGGCTGGTGCCGGTCGACGGGTTCACGCCGTTCGCGCATCCGTCGTCGCCGCCGGCCTCGGACGTGATGCGCGTGCAGGTTGGCCTCGATCCGGGGCTCGCGCTGAAGACGCGGAAGGGGACCGGCTACTACAAGGTGCCGTCGCTCAAAGGCGTATGGTATCGAGGACCGTTCGAGCACTCGGGCTCGATTGCGTCGCTCGAAGAGTGGTTCGATCCGGCGCGGTTGCGCGACGACTACCTCCCGAAAGGCTGGAACCCGCCGGATACACGCGCGCGGCCCATCCCGGGCCACCGGTTCGGGTTGAACTTGGCGGCCGAAGACAAGCGCGCGCTCATCGCGTTTCTGAAGACGCTCTGAAGCGGTCAGCGGGCAGCCGGCAGAGACATTGTGCTCGACTCGAGATCACTTCGCGCTAAGTCGCATGAGAGCAACGGCTGAACGGCAACGTGCGTGTATCGCATCTCAGGTCACGCTGCAGCCGACCAGCGCGAGCCGATAGGCACTGCGCGGGGGCACGCGGCGCCGCTCCACAGCTGCAAGTACCGCTGGTTGCAGGCCCCCGCAACCAATTGAATCGGCACGAGAAGGTCGCCTGTATCGGGCGACCTCTTCGTTGTACGACTCTCAGTTGGTGTTTGTCGGCGCGCCTGACGATGTGTTCAAACCGCTGTCGAGCTCGAGTTGCGCGTGGACCAAAGTGGCCTGAAATCCGCCAGGGAGGCCGCGCGAATCGATCCTCCCGCGCCGCTTATCTTTGCCTTCCTCGAGTACCCGAGGCGCCCGGATGGCGGACAGCGTCGCCGGGTGTGCCATTTCGGACAGCGGTCAGGAGGGCGATGATGGGATTCTATAGGGTCTTCTACTGACCGCTGCGAGCGCCTGGCGAAGACACAGACGATCACGGTATTGAGCGGCGATGATCATCGTTGTCAGTGGACGACTCTGGATTGCGGCGACGCTCGGTGCGGCAAGTCGTTCGAGGTCTGTTGCTTGCTGGTTGGACAGCGTCGCCAGCTCAAGTGGCAGTGCACTTGCGGCAGGGATTTTGAGTAGAGGTGGAGAATGAAGCGACTGATTTGTGCGACCGTGGCCGCTCTCTTACTGGTCGGTGCGGCCGTTGGGGCGTCACCCTCACAGGGCAAGGGCAAGAACAAGGAGAGTCAGGAAAAAGCGAAGGACAAAGCCACGGCTGCGGGTGTGGCCGTTCACGTGGTGTTTGCCCCAGCGGACGTGACCGTCCTCAGAAACTACTACGCGCCCCGGTATCGCAGCCTGCCGCCTGGGCTCCAGAAGAAGGTCGCGCGCGGCGGTCAGCTTCCACCCGGTTGGCAGAAGAAGTTCGAACCCTTCCCGGTCGTCCTCGAGCGCCAGCTCCCGGTGCTGCCGCCGGACTATCGCCGGGGCGTGATGGACGGCCACGGGGTGATCTACAACTCGCGCACGAACGTGATCATCGACATCGCCGTACCTGTTCTGACCAGGCAGCGCCAGCCCGCTGATAGATCTCGCCGTCGTAATAGCAAATAAGGGGGCCGAGGCGCGACGCAGCTGATCGTTGGCGACGTCGTCGCGACGGGACTCGCGAACGCTCGCGTCGACGGATGCGTCCGCAGCCGACGTGACGCAGTTGTCTTTCAGCGCGTCGGTGATGTACGTGCCGGGAAGCTGACGTGCTGCACAGCGCGCACGTAAGGCTGGACGCGCAACAGTCCCGGGCGCGCTCGGCACCCAGCCGATCGAGTTTGCGGCATAATCCCTCCCATGCGACGAGCTGCTCGCGTCCGGGCTCTCTGTCTGTCGGCGGTGATTGCCCTCGCCACAGTGCCGGCACGCGACGGCCTGCGGGCGCAGGCCCCGGCGCTCCCCCCGGTGCAGGCGGCGCTCTCAGGCGCCGATCTCGTGCGGGCGACTTACACGAAGTATGAATACATGGTCCCCACGCGTGACGGGGCCCGGCTCTTCACCGCCGTGTATGTGCCGAAGGACGCCTCCCAGAAGTACCCCTTCCTGATTACCCGCACGCCGTACAGCGTCTCGCCGTACGGCGTCGACCAGTATCCGGGCGCGCTCGGACCATCCGAGCACTTTCAGAAGGACGGCTTCATCTTCGTCTACCAGGACGCGCGCGGGCGCTACATGTCGGAAGGGGAGTTCCAGCAGGTGCGGCCGTTCAATCCGGCCAAGGGACCGAAAGAGGTCGACGAGAGCACGGATACCTACGACACCATCGACTGGCTGCTGAAGAACGTCCCGAACAACAACGGGCGCGCCGGCATGGTCGGCATCTCCCAGCCCGGCTTCCACGTCGCCGCCAGCATCATCCATGCGCATCCCGCGCTGAAAGCGGCGTCGCCTCAGGCACCGACCGCCGACTACTACATGGGCGACGATGTCTATCACAATGGCGCGTTCATGCTGGGCGCTAATTTCGGTTTCTACTCCGGGTTCGTTCCGCGCGGCGGAACACCCGAGCCGCCAAAGCCCGCGCTTCGCTTCGATCCGGGCACACCGGACATGTACGACTTTTTCCTTCACACGCCGGTCCCGCTGGCGCGCATGAATGCGGAGCTCTTTGGCGGCCGCGCGTCGTACTGGCAGGAGATCGTCGACCACACGACCTACGACGAGTTCTGGAAGAAACGATCGCTCTGGAAGTTCATGGACGGCGTGACGTGCGCCGTCCTCAACGTCGGGGGCTGGTTCGACGCCGAAGATCCGGTGGGTCCACTCCGCACCTACCGCGCAGTCGAAGAGAAGAACGCGGGCACGGCCAACATGCTCGTGATGGGACCATGGTCGCACGGCGGCTGGGCGCGCGGCGCCGGGGCGACGCTCGGCAACCTGAGCTTCGCGGTGCGGACGGCGGAGTTCTTCCGCGAGAACATTCAGTTCCCCTTCTTCATGGAGTACCTGAAGGACAAGCCGGCGAAGCTCCCCGAGGCGTGGATGTTCCTGACCGGCGTCAACGAGTTCCGACAGCTCGACGCATGGCCTCCGAAGGGCCTGCAGCCGGAGACGCTGTATTTCGACGGCAGCGGCACATTGTCGCGGACACGTCCTCCCGGCGAGCGCCAGTTCGACGAATACGTCAGCGATCCGAACCGCCCGGTGCCCTACGTCGGCTACGTCGCCCCGGGGATGACCGGCGATTACATGACCGAAGACCAGCGGTTCGCGAGCCGTCGGACCGACGTGCTGGTCTATCAGACGGCGCCTCTCGACACGGACATGATCATCGCCGGGCCGGTGCGGGTGAGCCTGCACGTCTCGACCACCGGAACGGACTCCGATTTCGTCGTGAAGCTCGTCGATGTCTATCCGAACGACTATCCAACCCCTGCGGTGCCGGCCGGGCAGCCGGTGCGCGCCGATGCGGTGAAGATGGGGGGCTACCAGCAATTGGTACGAGGCGAGCCATTCCGGGGAAAGTTCCGCAACAGCTTCGAGAAACCGTCTCCATTCGTCCCCGGCGAGCCGGCGGCCATCACCTACGAATTGCCCGATGTCTATCACGCGTTTCGCAAAGGGCATCGGGTGATGGTCCAGGTGCAGAGCTCGTGGTTCCCGCTGATCGATCGCAACCCGCAGGTCTTCATGGAAATCCCGACCGCCAAGGCAGCGGATTTCAGAAAAGCCACCGAGCGGGTCTACCGCTCCGGCGCGCTGGCTTCATCGATCACGATGATGGTCGAGGGCGGCTGACGTGGTGAAAATCGCGCGCAATCGCCACGAGGCGGCACGCCAGTCGTTCCGTGATGCCGGCGGCGACGCGTCGCTCGGCAGACCTCCATCGTCAACACTGTTCCGCAACTGCGGCGCGGCCGCGGATCGGTTGCCTAATGGAGTGCGGTGCGTTCCCGAATCCGGCGAATCAGGTCATGGAGGTCGGGATCGTCGGGCGTCAGCTCGAGCACGCGCTCGGCGACGCCGAGCGCGTGGGAGTGCCGCCCGGCGGCCGAGAGCGTCGACGCGTAGTTGAACAAGATGGCGGCGTCGTCGGGACGATCGATAACGGCCCGTTCGAACAGCTCGAGACTCTCCTGCAGCAACCCCGGTTTGCGCCCCACCATCATCATCAGGCAGGTGGCCAGCCCGCCAAGATGGGCGGCTTCGGTACCGTCGACATAGATCGCGCGCCTGAAGCAGTCCTCGGTTTCCTCGAGCGTGGCCTCGCGCATCCGCCGATTGGCTTCGTGATGCCACAACCAAGCCAAATCCGCGCGAGAGCGGGCCTCGACGAAATCGCCGTGCAAGAACTCCTCGAGCTGTCCGCGCTCGGTGCAGGGCTGCATCTTCTGGACCATGCTGTGCGCAAGGTCTCGCGCATCCTGCCGCAGTTGTGTGGTCACCAGAGCCCGGAGCTTGAGGAACTCGATCTGCACCCGCCACCACATCTCCTCGGTCGAGGGTCCGCGCACCTGAGCAATCAGCGGGTCTGCCAGCATGAGTAACGTCCCGTCCCGTTTCATCGTGTTCAACGCCAACAGCCGCGCGTAAGCGAAGGCCGGATGCCCGGGATCGATCGCGCAGGCTCGTTCGTACTCGGCGAGGGCCGCCGCGGGGTCACGTTCGACGACCGCGTCACCGGCCAACAACGCTTCGACGGCCTCGAGCTCGCGCCGCACGCCTTCATTCGCGCCGTGCGCCGCGAGCGCCTTCCGGTATGACTCCGCTGCGGCAGTTGGTGAGCCGAGGCGACTCTCGACAGCCGCCTTCTTTGGCAGGGCAAGAACATGCGCGGGCTCGAGCGATAAGGCGGACTCGAAGCAGTTGAGGGCGTCCCGCCAATATCCCAACGCGCGCAGGGCCATACCCTTGGCCACGTATTCGTCCGCGTCCCGAGGTTGCGAACGGGCTGCAGCGAGCATGTACTGGGGCGCATCGTCGACTCGCCCGGACCGGTAAATCAGCGACGCCAGCTCCAGGGCCGCGAGCGGGTCACCGGGCCGGCGATGCAGAAACTCGCGAAGCACCTCTTCGGCTTCGCCGACGCGGCCCAAGTCCACGAGTATCCTGGCCCGCAGCGTCCAGGCGTTTCTGTAGTCGGGATTGATGCGAGCCGCACGCTCGACGCACTCCAGGGCGAACTCGACGGCGCCGGTGCGTTGTTCGACGATCTCCGCGGGCAACCATCGACAGCGCCACCTCGCTGTCGGGGTTCCGTGTGATGGCCTGCCGAAGCCACCGGCCGGCCTCCTCGACCCGGCCTCCGCGTCCGAGCAGCTGAGCCATCAGGATCAACAGCTGCCACGCTGCAGTCATGTCGACTGAGGGCTCGAGCACTTCGATCGCTTCAAGCGTCCGGCCGAGGTCGACGAGCAACCGCACCTTCGCCTCCAACAGGTGCCTGTTGCCCGGCTCGACGGCCAACGCGGCGTCGAGCGCAGCGAGGGCATCGTCGAACCGGCCGAGGCCACGAAGCGCGGTGTGTTTCAAAAAGAAGTCGGGGCCGCCCGAGCATTCACACGCCGCGACTCTCTCCATCGAGTCAGCGGCTTCGCGCGCGCGTCCCAGGTGAATGAAGACACTCATCCGCGCGGCGTGCAGATAGAAGCTGTCCGGCTCGACCGCGAGCGCCGCCGTGAGGCGCTTCTCGGCCGTCTCAAAGTCGCCCATCGTGATGAGGCTGAAGATCTGGTTCACCTCCATAGCGAAGTCCGTGGCCGCGTCCAACGGCGGGGGCGACCAGGCAAGATCGCCCGCCTCGGCCCGCAGTTCCTGCAGAATCGCGTCGAAGCCGGGACGATCGTCCGGGTTCTTCCCCAGGCAGGCGAGCGAGAGGCGCGCAAGCGACTCGGGCGCCGAGGAATCCAAGTGGCGCGGATCGCCGGGCGTCACGTCGATGTGCGCGTAGTGAAGCACGTCTCTCGAGTCCATGTACTCGCGGAACGGATGCGCGCCGGCGAGCAGTTCCCAGAGGATGACGCCGAACGCGTAGACATCGCTCGGCGCACCGGCGCCGCCGGGGATCCAGACCTCCGGCGCCATGTATGCGGGGGTACCGGCCACCGACAGGCCGACATCGGGCGACCCGTCGGCGGTCTGCGGCTGCAGCGGCCGCGCCAGGCCCAGGTCCGTGACCTTCGCGAATCCGTCCGCGGTGACGAGCACGTTTTCGGGCTTCAGATCGCGGTGCACGAGCCCCGAGGCGTGCGCGAACGCCATGCCCTCGGCGATCCCGCCCATGATGCGGAGCACGGACTCCGCATCGAGCCGGTGCTGCATCCATTCGCGCAGGCTGGCGCCGCAGTCGCGCGTGCCCACGATGCGCTCGAGCAAGAGCCACAGACGCTTGTCGCGCCGATCCTCGAGGACGAATTCACATAGAACGATGTTTGGATGCCGGCCGAGACGCAGCCAACTCTCGGCCTCCCTCTTCATCATCGCGCGGGCGCGATCGTGCAGCAGCGGGTCGAGCATGATGGTCTTGATCGCATGCACGACGGCGCCGCTTTCGTCGCGACAGAGGTACACGACTCCCATCGCACCCGAACGGATTTCTTCAATCAGGTGCCGGTCCAACAGCCGATCGCCGACGCGCCACTCAAGCCCGCTCGCGGCGCGCGCGAGATCGGCCTGCGTGAGGCCGGGCGCGAGAACGGTCTCCGGAAGGTCGTACCACATGGATGTCCTCGTTCAGACCGCGACCAGAGCGTCCCTGAACTCCGCGGCCGTCTGATAGCGGTCAGCCGTGTCCACGGCGACCGCGCGATCGATCACGCCCGCGAGTGCCGCGGGAATCGCGGCGTCACGCTCACGGATCGGCACGATCGGCGCCTGGAGGATCACCTGGATCGGATCCGTCCCGGCCGGGAACTCGCGAGGGGTGGCACCCGTGAGGAGCGCGTACAGCGTCGCTCCGACGCTCCAGACATCGCTCACGGGTTGGACGCGCTTGAAGTTCGTGATCTGCTCGCGCGGCATGAAGAGCAGCGTGCCGCTCACCGCGCCTGTCGCCGTCATGCCAGACAGCCCCGCCTTCTCGAAGCTTTTTGCAAGGCCGAAGTCCGCCACCTTTGCGACACGGCCGTCAGGCTCCGCCACCAGGATGTTCGACGGCTTGAGATCGCGATGCACGAACCCCTGCGCGTGCGCGAAGGCGAGCCCTTCCACCGCCTGCAACATCAGGGGCACGGCTTCGGCGGGTGTGAGGCGGCCGCCGCGCCGCGCGGAGAGCTGCTCGAGATCGCCCCCCTCGCACATCTCCATCACGAAGTAGAAGGCGCTGCCGAACGACCCGTGGTCGAGCAGCTCGATCAGGTTGGGGTGGCGCAGCGCCCGGAGAATCGTGATCTCGCGGAGAAACACCTGGCGCGCCTGCTCGTCCACCGCCGTCCTGGCCAGCATCACCTTGAGCGCGACCGTGGTCCGGCTGACGACTTCGCGGCCGCGATACACCGCGCCCATGTTGCCGCGGCCGATCAGGTCGACGATCTGATAGCGGCCTATGGCGGCCGGAATCGACTCCTTCGGAGCCACGAGCCCGGCCGGTGTGCCGGCAGCGCGCGCGTCCTTCAGGATGGTCGACGGATCACCAGTCATCGTGTCGCGGCACATCTCGCAGATGTAATCACCATGCGCGCCTGGAGGGAGTTCGGCCGTCACGTCACGGCTGCAGTTCGGGCAGCGGACCGGATCGAACCGCACGGTCGGCAGCTCGATGCGCACGGCGAACCGCGTTTCCCCCACCTCGATGCGATCGCCGTCATGGAGATCGACCGCCGGAAACCTCAGCGCCGCAATGTGCTCCGCGTGTTCATCGTCGCGGCGCCCGGCGTGCTTCGCGCCATTCACATACGTGCCGTTGAGGCTGCCGAGATCGCGGATCCGCGCGGCCGGAGGGTTCACTTCCAGGATGAAATGATGGCGCGAGGCGGTGGGGTCGCCAGACGGGAGACGCGCGTGGCAGTCCGCCGCGCGGCCGAACAAAAAGGTGTCGTGCTCGTCGAACTGAAAAACCTGCCCCGTCATCGGACCGCTGACGGCTTCAAGCGTGACCCTGCCCTGCATCTCGGCTCCCGGAATGTCTGGACGGCCAGATGATACCGAAGCACGACGGTCTTGCCCAAACAACCGCGTGAGCTGCGCACAGGGCTCCAAGGTGCTAATCGTTTACTCACTAACTCATCCGTCGGCGAGTGGGTTTGAGCACAGGCAATGCCACGACATCGATTCACCGACACGCGCGACCGCATCGAGAAGGCTGCCATCCGCCTCTTTGTCGAAAAGGGCGTGACCGAAACCAGCGTGCGGGACATCGCCCGGGCGGTCGACATTTCTGAGGGTGCGCTCTATCGCCATTTCGTCCGCAAGGACGAGCTCGCGTGGGCCGTCTTCGAACGCCTCGCGGGACCAGGCTCGATTACCGCTGGAACGCCACAGCTGAGGGCTGGGCGCGTTACGCGGCAAAGGACGAACACATGGCCGACTTTCTGGCTGCGGCCGAGCGGGAACAGAACCGAAAGTAGCAGTCAAGCGAGCGCCTGGTCCCCGCGGCGAGGGCGGCCAATGTAAAAACTGCGCTTCTCTGTCTCAAACCGTAAGGGGAGCGGCGTGGCAAGAAAGGTAACTGCTTCAGTATCAGCAGTTAAGCAACCGGCAGACTCCTTGCGTTCGCCCGCCCTTGGAGGTCACAACCATGCGACGCATGACCATGGCGCTGGCGATGGCCGCGGCCATCCTTGCCGGCACCGCTGCACCACTCGCGGCGAACAAGCCGTCCGCGCCGAAGCCGCCGAAACCCACGATGACGAAGACGCAAGCGCCGAAGGTGTCCGCACCCAAGCCGGCGAAGGTGTCCGCACCGAAGACGGCGAAGGTGGCCGCTCCGAAGACAGCGAAGGTGTCCGCACCGAAGGCGGCCAAGGTGCCCGCACCGAAGGCGCCGAAGGCGTCCGCACCGAAGGCAGCGAAGGTGTCGGCACCGAAGGCGGCGAATGCCTCGGCATCGAAAACGACGAAGGCGTCGACGACGTCCGCGAAAGCCAGGACGACGACGCCGACCATGACGACGCTCGCAACGCCTGGGACCTGGACGCCGACCAATCCCATCGCGCAGAAGCTCTCGACCAAGCCCAACCAACTGGCGAAGCTTCAGAGTGTGCTGCCGCGCGGGACGGACCTGAATCTCGCGACCCTCGGCTTCAAGAACTTCGGCCAGCTCAACGCGGCGGTGAACAACTCGATCAACCACAACATCCCGTTTGCCGATCTCAAGGCGGCCATGACGGGAATCCGGCTGGACGGAACGCGCACGGGTCTGGCGCCGGTCAGCCTCGGCCAGGCCAAGAAGCAGATCACCACGACGACCACACCGCTTCCACCTCGCGGAGACGAGTAGCGTGGGCGTCCGCCGCGTTTTCATAACCGGTCTGGTCGTGGCCGGCGTTGCCCTTGCGGGGGCGTCGCCGGCCGCGGCGCAGGGGAAGGGCAAGGGGCTCGGAAAGGGACGTGGGCCGACACCGCCTCCAGCGCCGTCTTCGGCTTCAGCTTCCGCGCCCTCTTCGACTTCAGCCGCCGCCCCAATCTTCGGCATCCGCCAGTTCGGCGCGTGGCTGGACGACGCGTCGCTCCTCGAACCGGGCAGCGCCTCGGCGGCGGTCTCGCTCGGGCTCGTCCGATCGGCGGGAGGGCGGCAGACGGACTTTCCAATCGTCGACGCCGGCCTGGGGCTGACACCGCGCGTGCAACTCGCGATGACGGTTCCGTACTATCAACTCAGCTTCGTAGACGGCTCGCGGGCAGCGGGGCTGGGCGATGTCTATCTCGCAGCGAAGGTCGGCCTGATCGATCCGGCAAAAAAGACGACGAGCGGCTTCGGGCTTGCCGTCAGTCCGCTCCTGGAAATCCTGGCGGATCCGGATCCGACGATTAGCCGGCAATTCCATGTGGGCCTGCCGGTGAGCGTCGAGTGGCGGCAGCCGAAATACCGGGTCTACGGATCGAGCGGCTGGTTTTCGCGCGGCGCGTTCTTCACCAGCGGCGCTCTGGAGCTCCCGCTGACCGAACGCGTCGTCGTGACCGGCGTGCTCAGCCACACGCGCGCGTTGAACGACGATCCGAACGCCGACGCGATCGGCATGTCGAAGGCGAGGACCGATCTGATGGGCGGTGCGGCGTTCTTCGCGACGCCGTCGATGGCGCTCTACGGCAGCATCGGCCGCACCATCTCCGCGCAGGATGCCAACGCCGCGTCGTTCATGCTGGGCGCGGGCGTGTCGATGGTGTTCGCCGGCCGGACGCCTGGGCGCTGAACACAAACTGAGCCATTGCGGGGACCCACGACGCCCGGAAATCCTTGGAGACTTAGGCGTCTTGACACGGCTGGGTTTGTGGTTGATAATGTGAGTAATCGTTTACTCACTAACTCATCCGTCGGCGAGTGGGTTTGAGCACAGGCAATGCCACGACATCGATTCACCGACACGCGCGACCGCATCGAGAAGGCTGCCATCCGCCTCTTTGTCGAAAAGGGCGTGACCGAAACCAGCGTGCGGGACATCGCCCGGGCGGTCGACATTTCCGAGGGTGCGCTCTATCGCCATTTCGTCAGCAAGGACGAGCTCGCGTGGGCCGTCTTCGAACGCCACTACGTGGCGTTCGCGGGCCGGCTCGACGCCCTCGCCAACGCCGAAACGACGGCGCGCGGAAAGCTGGCGGCGATGATTCGCGGCTTCTGTCACGCGCACGATGAGAACCCGACGCTCTTCCGGTTTCTGCTCTTCGTGCAGCACGGGCAATTGGGCAAGCTCGCGCCGGGAACACCGACGCCGGTCGACGCCGTGCGGGCGGTGCTCGAGGGCGGCATCGCGTCGAAAGAGATTCCCGAGCAGCCTCCGGATGTCGCCACGGCACTCGTCTTCGGGATCGTGCTGCAGCCGGTCATCTTTGCGGCCTACGGCCGGCTGCCATCCGGCATGGGATCGCTCGGCGACCGTCTCGTCACCGCGGCCTGGGCCGCGGTGACATCTGTCTAGGAGAATTGTCATGCGATCGCCTCTCGTCCAGCTCTTGACGGTCCGCCGGTTTGCACCGCTGTTCGTCACGCAGTTCCTCGGCGCCTTCAACGACAACCTGCTGAAGAGCGCGATGGGAATCGTGGTGACCTTCAAGCTGGCCGAGGAGTCCGGCCAGAGCTCCGCCACGCTCGTGATGCTCGCCGGCGCGGTTTTCATTGCGCCGTTCTTCCTCTTTTCCGGCGCATCGGGCACACTGGCCGATCGCGTCGACAAGGCGTTCATCGCCCGCATCGTCAAGGTCGCCGAGATCTTCATCATGACTCTCGGCGCAGTGGGCCTCTGGCAGGAAAGCGAGCCAATCCTCTTCGCGGCGCTCTTCTGCCTCGGCACGCATTCGACGGTCTTCGGTCCGATCAAGTACGCCCTCCTGCCGCAGCACCTGCGCGAAGACGAGCTGGTCGCGGGCAACGCGCTCATCGAGGCGGGCACATTCCTCGCGATCCTCCTGGGCACGATCCTTGGTGGAAGCGTCGTCCTGCTCGCCAAAGGGGCGCTCATCGTGGGCGGCTGCGGCGTCGTCAGTGCACTCCTGGGTTGGGTTGCCGCGCGTCAGATCCCGCCGGCTCCACCCTCGACTGCCGATGCGCCTCGCCCGCGCCTGCTCCGCGACACGATCTCCGTCGTGGGTCACGTGACCTCCCGTCCGGCGCTGTTGCTGCCAATCCTCGCGGTGTCCTGGTTCTGGCTCTTTGGCGCCACCGTGGTATCCGGCCTGCCGGCGTTTGCCAAAGACGTCCTCTTCGCCAACGAGCAGGTGGTGACGATGATGCTGGCGCTCTTCGCTCTGGGCGTCGGCGCCGGATCGATTGCCGCCGAGCGGCTGCTGCACGGCGAGGTGAGCGCGCGGTACGTGCCGCTCGCTGCGGCCGCGATGGCGTTCTTCGCCTGGGATCTGTACGTCGCCAGCGCTGGGCGCGCGCCGGCCGCAGCACTGGCGAGCGTATCGGTCTTTCTGCGCTCACCGGGAAGCTGGCGCATTCTCGTGGACCTGGTCGGCGTCGCGATGGCGGGCGGTCTCTTCACGGTGCCGCTCTACGCGATCCTGCAGCACGAGAGCGAGCCGGCGCATCGCGCGCGCGTGATCGCGGGCAACAACATCATCAACGCACTGGCGATGGCGATCGGCGCGGTTGGAGCCGCGGCGGTCCTCGCACGAGGGTTGACGATGGGCGAGCTGTTCGCGCTGTGCGGACTGATGACCATTCCTGTCGCGCTCGCGGCGGCGTGGATCCTGCGGCGGACGATGGCGAAGAGCCTCCTGCGGCTGATCCTCAGAATTCTCTACCGCGTGAAAGTGGAGGGGCTCGAGCACGCACATGCGGCGCTCCCGAAGGCGGTGATCGCCGCCAATCACGCCTCGTTTCTCGATGGCTTGCTGCTCGGGGCATTCCTGCCCGGCGATCCGATCTTCGCCGTCGACACACTGATCTCGAAGAAGTGGTGGGCGAAGCCGTTCCTCGTGTTCGTCAACGCGCTGCCGGTCGATCCGACGAACCCGCTCTCTATCCGCGCGATGATCCGGGCGGTGGAAGCCGGCTCGGCCTGCATCATTTTTCCGGAAGGCCGCATCACGACCACCGGATCGTTGATGAAGGTGTACGAAGGGCCCGCGGTCATTGCCGAGCGCACGAAGGCCGCGCTTCTGCCCGTGCGCATCGACGGTGTGGAGTTCACGCTGTTCTCTCGCCTGGCCGGCAAGGTCCGTCGCCGCCTGTTTCCGCGGATTACCGTGCGCATCCTGCCGCCGCGCATGCTGAAGGCGCCGGCGGGTGTGACCGGCCGCGCCCGTCGCGTCGCGTTGCGGCGCGCGCTCGGCGACGAGATGGTGCAGTCGATGTTCGCGACCGCCCGCATCGATACGACGCTCTTCGACGCGCTGCTCGACGCGCGGCGCCAGCACGGCGGCGGCCACGTGGTGGTCGACGATCTCGAGATGCGTCCCTTGAACTACCGCAATCTCATCACGGCCAGCTATGCGCTTGGCGGTGTCCTGGCGCGGCGGACGCGTGCGGGCGAACGCGTCGGCGTGTTGCTGCCGACGTCGCGCGCAGCGGTCGTCACCTTCTTCGCGCTGCAGGCCGAGCGGCGCGTGCCGGCGATGCTCAACTTCTCGACGGGCGCGGCTTCGGCGATCGCCGCGTGCCGCGGAGCGGAGATTGCGCTCATCGTCACGGCGCGCATGTTCATCGAGAAGGCGAAGCTCCAGCCGCTCGTGGCGGCGCTCGAGCCGCATGCCACCATCCTCTACCTCGAAGACGTCAAGCGAGAGATTGGTGTCGGGTCGCGGCTCGTCGCGCTGATGCGGTCGATGCTCGCCACGCCCAATCACAGCCCGGCCCGCGCGAACGATCCCGCGTGTGGTGCTGTTCACGTCAGGCTCGGAGGGCACGCCGAAAGGTGTCGTGCTGAGCCATCGCAACCTCCTCGCGAACCGGCATCAGCTCGCATCGGTCGTCGACATCAGCCCGAAGGACATCGTCTTCAATGCGTTGCCGGTGTTTCACAGCTTCGGGCTCACGGGCGGCCTGCTGCTGCCGCTGCTCGCGGGCGTCCGCACGTTCCTGTACCCGTCGCCGCTTCACTACCGGACGGTGCCCGAGCTCGTCTACGGCGTGAACGCCACGATCCTCTTCGGCACCGACACGTTTCTCTCGGGCTACGCGCGAGTGGCCGACAACTACGACTTCTACTCGGTGCGCTACATCTTCGCCGGCGCCGAGCGCGTGAAGCCAGAGACGCGGCGCGTGTGGTTCGAGAAGTTCGGCATCCGGATCCTGGAGGGCTACGGCGCAACCGAGACATCGCCAGCGCTTGCGGTGAACACACCGATGCACTTCAAGGCGGGCTCGGTGGGCCGGCTGCTGCCGGGCATTCGACATCGGCTGGAGCGGGTCGAGGGCATCGACGTGGGCGGCCGGCTCTTCGTCCACGGCCCGAACGTGATGCTCGGATACCTGCGCGCTGAAAAGCCAGGCGTGCTCGAGCCGCCGCTCGACGGCTGGTATGACACCGGCGACATCGTCGACTTCGATGCCGAGGGCTTCGTGACGATCAAGGGGCGCGCGAAGCGCTTCGCGAAGGTCGCGGGTGAGATGGTGCCGCTTGGCGCCGTCGAAGATTTCGTGGCGAAGCTCTGGCCCGGCGAGCAGCATGCGGTCGTGAGCGTGCCCGACCCGAAGCGCGGCGAGCAGCTGGTGCTCGTCACCGAACGCGCCGATGCCAATCGCGCCGCGCTTGCCGCCGCGGCACGCGAGGCCGGACTTCCCGAGATCTTCGTGCCGCGCACGATCGTGCGCGTGCCCAAAGTGCCGATCCTCGGCACCGGCAAGATCGACTACGTGACGTCAGGTCAGATGGCGGTCGAGCTCGTGCGCGCCTCGTGAGCGTCACGGCTGCTCCTCCAGGACGAATCAGTCCGGCAACGAGAACGCGACGATGCTGCCACCAGCAGGACGCCCGGACTTTGCGCCGCCGGCCGAGATCACGACGTACTGCTTCCCGCCAGCCATGTAGATACTGGGCGTCGCATTGCCGCCAAACGGCAGCTTCGCCTGCCAGAGGATCTTGCCGGTATCCTTGTCGAAGGCCCGAATCGTTTCATCTGCAGTCGCGCCGATGAACACCAGGCCTGTTGCCGTCACGACAGGCCCGCCGTAGTTCTCGGTGCCGGTTGGGGGAATACCTTTGGCCGTCAACTCGGGGTATTCGCCGAGCGGCACCTTCCATTTGATCGCCCCGGTGTTGAGGTTCACCGCGCTCAGCGTGCCCCAGGGTGGACTGATGGCCGGATAGCCTTCCACCTGCCAGCGACGGAATCCCGTGAACGCATAGGGCTCGGTGTCGGCGCCTCGACCTCCGCCGCGACCCTCGCCTGCCCGGCCCGACAGACCCGGAGCGGCCGCAGACTCCCCGCTTCCCCGTCCTTCACCACGTCCGAGGCCGCGACCGCCGCGTCTGCCTTCCGCCGTTTGATAGGCAGCTTCCGGCTGTTCAGCACCGAACAAGTAGTCCACGATCGCCCGGCGCTGACCTTCAGGGACCTGGGCGAAGGACGGCATCCTGGCGCCGCCCTTCTCGAGCAGTTCCAGTATCTGCGGCTGAGTACGTCGAACGGCGAGATCGGCCACGGGAGGAAACCCATTCGCGGCGTCGCCGGCGCGGTCCATGCCATGACACGATGCGCATTCCATCAGGTAGCTGCGCTCGCCGAGCGACAGCGGCGCGCCATCCGGACTGCGGGTCGGCACCATCTGATAGAGCCACGGAATCTCGTTCACGTTCACGTAGTAGAAGCCGTCCGGATCCGACGCGGCTCCGCCCCACTCCATCCCGCCGTCGAAGCCAGGAAAAATGATCGTTTCCTTCAGACTCGGTGGAGGATATGCGCCAAACGATCCCTCCACGTTGAACCTCAGCAGCGTCGCCGCGCGCGCGGTCGGCGAAATGCTGGACGCGTCCGCGGCGGTGTACCTCTGGCGTGTGAGCGGCGGGGGCTTCGTTGGAAACGGTTGCGTCGGCCAGGTCTGCTCGCCAGGCAGAGTGGTCTGTGCCACCGCGCGTTCTTCGATCGGCCACAACGGCCGGCCGGTCACCCGGTCGAACACGAAGAGCAACCCGTGCTTGGTTCCCTGCGCGACAGCGTCGATCTGACGTCCGTTCTGCCTGACGGTAAGCAGCACCGGCGGCGTCGGCAGATCCTTGTCGAGCAGGTCGTGATGCGTGATCTGAAAATGCCAGAGACGCTTGCCCGTATTCGCGTCGAGCGCAATGAGAGAGTTGGCGAAAAGATTGGCACCGTGACGATTCCCGCCCCAGAAATCCGGCGTCGCCGATTCGGTCGGCACGTAGACGATGCCTCGTCTTTCGTCGAGTGCGGCGCCGCACCAGTTGGACGCGGCGCCGCTCGAGCCTGGTCCCGTCGGCGGCCATGTCTCCGAGCCATATTCCCCCGGCCGCGGAATCGTGTGGAAGATCCATCGCATCGCACCGGTACGTACGTCGTAGGCACGGATGCTTCCTGGCTGATCCGTGTTGCCGCCGACGATATAGAGATCTTTGTAAACGACGCCAGGAGTGTTGAGGCTGATGGTGTTCCTCGGGCCCCCGTCGCGCGCCGTTCCACTTCCCAGGTGCAGGGAACCCTTGTCGGCAAAGTCACGAATCGGAAGACCCGTCCGAAGATCCAGCGCGTAGAGATAGTTCCCCACGCCCGTGAAGAGCCGCGCCTCGCCCCCGGTCTCGTTGGCCCAATACACCAGACCGCGTTGGCGGCCTCCCCCGGCGCCCGGCCGCTCCGTCGCGGGATCGAATCTCCACATCTCCCGGCCCGTCACAGCGTTCAGCGCAATGACCTTTCTCGTCGGCGACGCGGTGAACAGCACGCCGTCGATCACGAGATTGTTGGCCTGGTACTCGCCGCGATCGCCGGTGTCGTAGCTCCACGCCAGGCGAAGCCTGGCGACGTTCGACTTGTCGACTTGTGTCAGCCTCGAATAGTGGGTGCGCGCCGCGTCGCCGAGATAGATCGACCAGTTCGCGCCGGCACCAAACGGGCCCGGTGCCGCCGGCGGCACGGAAACGCGTTGACCCGCGATCCCAACCGTCGCCAGGATGCACGCGGCGAGCGATGCCGCACTTTTCTTGTTGATGCTCTTCAGCACTCGCCCTGACTCCCTTGCTAGCCGTCGACTCTCGACAGAAACCGATGACTACACCCGCTTCCGCTACCGGGCTCACGGCCTTATCACGATGGCCACGATGACACGATGAGCACGATGACCTCCATTGGTTTTCTTCATCGTGGCCATCGTGCCATCGTGGCATCGTGAACCGCCCGTGGGCGCGTCCACATCAACTTCGGCTTGCCTAGAGTGCGCGGTCATGCCTCGAACGTCTCCCATCGGTGCTGCACGACGTCGATGAGTTGCTGGAATCGCGCGAGGTGGCGGAGGCGCTCGAAGAAGGGATCATAGTGCGCGAGAAACGGATAGTTGATGAAGCCACGCTCGATGGTTATCGTGAGCCAGCGCATCGCCCGCTCGGGCATGCCAGCGAGCGCATAGCCTTGCGCGAGCATGCGCGGAAATACGTCTGCCGCAGTCGCGACGGCGTCGATCTCCTCAGTCAGCGCCGCATGCGCGGCATCGCCGCTCCCATCGAGTGCGAGCGCGAGGAATAACGCCACGCGCGCCGGGACGGTCTCGCGCGTCTCGGGGGGAAACGACGCCACGACCGCGCCGGCCGTATCCGACCGGCGATTCAGGACGAGCACCCAGACGTAGAATAGCCGCGCCATCGGATTACCTGGATCCATTTCGCACATCTGCCGGTACGGCTCGACGGCCACGGCAAAGTTCCCTTCCAGGACATCGGCAAAAGCTGGCATGCAGCGGCTCACAGGGGTGAGTGGATCCACCGTCAGAAGGCGCTCAATCAGCGGACGCGCGACCGGTACCTTTCCCGAGATCAGGTAGCAGTTCGTCAGCAGAAGAAGCGTGTCCGCGTTGTTGCCTTCGATGTCAAGCGCCGCTTTCAGATCGCGAACCGCGTCCTGGATCCGCCCGCGGCCGTAATGAATCCAGCCACGCAGCTGTAATCCTGACGCAGACGCGGGCTGGAGCGCGAATACCTTCTCCGCGCAGGCCTCGGCTTCATGCAATGGTCGCTCACCGAAATCAATTCCGGCCTCCCGGTATTGAAGATACGCGTGACCGAGCGCCGCGTAGAGTCGCGCATTCTCTCCCACAATCGCGAGTCCGTTGTGCAGGAGCTGGATGGCATGATCGATCGCATCTTTCCTCCATCGCCATGCCTCCTGGCGCGCTCGAAGGTAGCATTCGTACGCGTGCACATTCGCGATGGGACGGTTGGCAAGCCGCAGGCATTCGTCGGCTGTCAGCTGGAGCGCGAGGGCTTCTACGATGACATGTGCGAGGCGCTCCTGAATCGCGAAGACATCCTCCAGTGAACCGTCATATGTGTCGGCCCACAAGTGGTCGTCCGTGTATCCATCGATCAATTGAGCGGTGATCCGAAGTTTGTCACCGGCGCGGCGGACGCTTCCCTCCAGGATGTACCGCACTCCCAGCTCACGGGCGATGGTATTGACGTCCTTCGTGGTTCGTTTGAACCGCATCGAGGATGTCCGCGAGATGACCCGAAGGGCGCCCACCTTGGAGAGATCCGCGGTCACTTCATCGGTGAGGCCATCCGCAAAGTACTCGTTTTCCGGATCCGTACTCAGGTTCCTGAACGGGAGCACGGCGATCGACGTGACCATCGACGTGACCCGGTCCGGCGTGGAATCGCTCCGGTGAACCCCGGAATACGCGCCCGGCACGCGGCGTGGACTCGTCTGTCGCCACGTGTCGATTTCGGATTTGTACGCGTAGACGCTGCCAAGCACGCGATGGACCTGACGGTGCACGGGTAGGCCCTCGTCGCGTTCCCAGCGGCGCACCGTGCGCACGCCACGCTTCAGGTATGCGGCAATCTCTTTCCACGAATCGAGACGGTCGTCAGGGGAGGCTGCCACGCTAGGCATTCTAGCCCCCTCACCCCGCGAGCCCGACGAGGAGCCGAAGTGGGCCAAAGCGGGCCATCGGCCCGTCGGCCTTCTTTGTATCCTTGGCGCGCTCTTCGAGGACGCGTAGCCTCGATCCTCGTGAGCGGCCGGTTCGGCCGCATCGTTGGCTCGGTTCGCAGGAGGCCGCCATGAAATCGTTCTGCGCATCCCACGCTCTCCTCGTCGTCGCGCTCGCCGCCGCGGGCATCAGTGCTGGTAATGCACAGGCGGTCGGCGGCACCGGCGCAGCCCGCCACCCTAGGCCTACGACAGTGAAGGTGGCCGGCAGCGGCTTCGACGATCTCAAGAACGCCATCGTGCACTGGAAAACACCCACCGCGACGGGAATGACCCAGCAGAGCACGGAGATCGTCGAACTCACCGGGGACTTGACCGGACGGGTTCTGTATCACGTCACGTCCGTCTTCGATTTCGCCATGGGTACGCTCGTCAACACCGGAGATCAGGTGTACTCGGGAACGATAGCGGGCTCGACTCCCGTCATGATTCACGACGACCGGTTCCGGTTCGAGGTCAACCTGCTGACAGGGAGCGAAATCGGCCGTGTCTACCTCTTCAATCACATCGCCGGTCCAAAGGTCAGATGCCGACTCGACGTCGTCGGAACCGGGTTGAACGCCGATGGCAACCCCACGTTCGACTACAGCGGCGAGTGCACGTTTCGCGGTCGGTAGGCCTCCGCCGCGCTTTGCGGCACCCCGCACTGGATTTGAACGTTGTTCAAAATTGTCTTGACCGGTCCGTTTGACGGCCATCGCGGTCTACGGCCCGCTTGCTTCCCGTTCTTGGGGGCGGTCCCGCGCTCCTGGCGGGATTCGCCTTGTCCGGCTTACTGCACGAACTGGCGATCAGCGTGCCCGTTGGCGCAGGTTTTGGTCCTCTCACCAACGAGAAGTGGCTGGAGATTGTGTCTTCGTGCCCCGCAGGCATGTAGTCGCCGCTCTCAGGCACCTGCTCGTATCGGCCGCGGTAGTCGTTCCGTACGATCCGCTGCAGCATCGCGACGAGGGCATCGACGTCCTCGAACGTGTTGTAGATCCCGAGACTCATGCGGACCATCCCCGGTCTGCGGGATCTGTCGCCTGCCAGAAGCTCGCGGTGCCATCGGGCCTGTTCCCCTTCCGCGAGTCCCAGCAGGTGCGCGACATACGATTGCGCGCAGAAGCAGCCGCTGCGCACGCCGATTCCCGCTTCGTAGCCGAGGATGGCGGCGACGAGCGCGTGCGGCAACGAGCCGACGTTGAAGGCGATGACACCGACTCGTTCATCGCCCAGTCGCGGGTCGCTTCGGCCGTAGATTTCAATGCCGGGGACCGACTGCAGCTGCTCGAGCGCGTGCGCCGTCAGCGAAACCTCGTGTCGTGTCACGCCGTCCATCCCGGCATTCATCAGCGTCTCTGCCGCCACCGCCATCGCCACGGCTCCGACGACGTTGGGACTGCCGGCCTCCTCACGATCGGGGAGTCCCGCCCAGTGCACGTCCGTCGAGGTGACAATCTCGACCGTCCCGCCCCCTTGATGTTCCGGCGCACCTTGCAGGAAGGTGTCTCGACAACCGACCAGAGCCCCGGTGCCGAACGGCGCGTACATCTTGTGGGCCGAGAGCACCACATAGTCGAGATGCTCCGGGTCGTCGTCCGGCCTGACGTCGATGCGCCGGTGTGCGGCCAGCTGCGCCGCATCGACGAGAATCCTGGCACCGACGGCGTGAGCTTTTCGCGCGAGACGATGAATGGGCTGGAGGAAGCCGGTGACGTTGGAAGCGCCGCTCACGGTCAGCAGCGCGATTCGATCGCCGTAGGCCGCGAGCAGCCTGTCCACGTCGTCCTCATCGAGTCGTCCGTCGCGTGTGACGCTCGCGCGAACGACCTGCGCGCGCCGGCGCCAGGGGAGATCGTTCGAGTGGTGCTCCATCGCGGTCGAGAGAATGACGCTCTGCGGTGCCAGAGGGTAGCGGAAGGCCAGCCTGTTGATCGCCTCGGTGGTGTTCTTCCCGAAAATGACGGTATTCGTCCGCGTGTCGGCGCCGACGAAGCGCGCGATGGTGTCGTGCGCTTCGTCGTACGCCGCGGTGCTGAGACGCGATTTGAATCCTGTGCCCCGGTGAACGCTCGAGTAAAACGGCAGAAAGCGGTTGACCGCGTCGACGACCTCGCGGAGCGGCGGCGTGCTGGCCGCGTTGTCGAGGTTGATATAGGGGGCCAGCCGACCGTCGAGGAGCGGCAGCCACTCGTCGAGCCCCACGATCCGTTCCCTCCACCGGTTCACGTCATTCGCGGTTGCATTGGCCATGTGAGCACGCCGCCCTCACCCGTGAATTACGCAGAAACTCTCCAGAACCGGACACGGCCGATCGAGATCGGCCACTGATGTTGACCGTCGAGCTCATCCGCGCCAGAAAGGCACGGGGTCAGATCTTGTGTTTCAACATCGCCGGAATGTTGAAATACAAGATCTGACCCCCCAATAGCGACGTCGCCGGTTTGGGCCGCTGCGATGAAACACCGTGTCCGGTTCCCGGCCCTCCCTGCGTAGGTACAGGGCAGAGAGCGGCATGACCCGAATCGCGATCATCGGTGGTGGGCCGAGCGGCCTGATGACGGCGCGTCTGCTGGAACGGAGACTCGGACCCTCGTGTCGGGTCACGTTGCTCGAGGCGAGCCATCGTCTGGGCGGCAAGATTCGGACCGGCCAGTTCGAGGCTGCGCCGGTGATGTACGAGACCGGCGTCGCAGAATGCTACGCCTACGAGCCCATCGGCCACGATCCGCTCCGGCAGCTCATCCAGGAATTGGGCCTCACGGCTGTGCCGACGCAAAGCAGCGCGTTCGTTCTCGACGGCGCGCTCATGCGCCACGAGAGCGATCTCGGGACATGTTGCGGCCACAGTACGCTGAGGGCGATCGAGGATTTCCACCGGCAGGCGGTGGCCATGCTTCCGCTCGCGAGCTGGAACCGGGGCTTCGTGCCGCAAGACAATGCACATCCCTGGGCGCACCGCACGTGCGAGGAGATTCTGGAGCTCGTGACGGATCCGGTCGCGAGGAAATACCTGAAGGCCGGCGCCCACAGCGACATGGCGACAGAGCCGCATCTGACCAACGGGCTCATCGGACTGAGAAACTTCCTGAAGTCCGTGCCCGGCTATGGCGCGCAGTACTCGATCGCCGGCGGCATGGAGATGCTCCCGCGAGCGCTGGCCGCGAGCCTGCGCAGCACCCACGTGGAGCTCGACGCTCCGGTCGTGCGGGTGTCCAGGAATCGCGAGGAGAGCTACTCGGTCGGCGTCCGCCGCGCCAGACGCATTGTGCAGCAGGACTTCGATGCGGTCGTCGTCGCGCTGCCCTACAACCGGGTTCAGGACATCGAATGGGCTGGCGAGCGGCTGCGGCGCGCCATGGCGACGCATGTCGCGTACTATGATCGGCCGGGTCACTACCTGCGTATCTCGATCCTCTTCGAACGGCCCTTCTGGCGACGCCTGATCGCTGGCTCGTGGGTGATGCTCGATGCGTTCGGCGGCTGCTGCGTGCTACGACGAAGGAACCACACACGACGCTGGCGCCCATGGCGTGCTCGGCTGGCTGGTGGCAGGCGCCAATGCGCTCTCACTCTGCAACGAGAACGACCGCACGCTGATTGCGCGTGCGCTCGATTCTCTGCCCGAGGAGCTCTACGATCAGGCGTGTCGGCACGTCATCGAAGGCAAGGTGCATCGCTGGGCCGGCGCGGTGAGCGGACACCCGGGCGGCTTCCCCGTGCGCGATCCGTCTGCGGCGCATCAGCCCGAACCGGTCGAGCATGCGGGCCTCGTCGTAGTGGGCGATTATCTGTTCGATTCGACGCTGAACGGCGTGCTTCGTTCGGCACACATCGCGACCGGTCTGGTGCACGACAGGCTGCGCGAGCGGGGATGGCTGTCGGTGGCGTCGTGATACGTCATCGAGCCTGTCCGCTACTCTCTCTCCGGCAGAGCTCTCTCCCGCACACTTGCCGCGCACACTCTTCCGTGCTTGACAACCCTCCGGGCGCGATCATAATCGGCGCTGAGTGTCACGGTGGCACGTGTCAGGACCTCTGGCCAGTCGTCTCGAGAAAGAGGCGCCCCACGTCTGACAACGGCCGTGTGACAGCCGTCACGGCCGACAGCGCCGAACGTCGGGGACTCTTCATGCAGAAGCTCGAGATCGACGCCAGTACCTGGGCTGAGCTGAATCAGCTGCTGGATGCCGCTCTCGATCAACCGCCGTCGCATCGTGAGCAGTGGATAGAACGGCTGGCGCCGCAGTACGCAGGACTCAAACCGCGCTTGCGTGATCTGCTCTCGCGCGCCGGGCACACCAGGGACAGCGACTTCCTCAACACACTCCCGAAGTTCGACCGTGATGCTGGCGCGGGGGATGTCGTCGACCCCGCCGCCAACGGCGAGCAGCCTGGCGACGCCGTTGGGCCCTATCGCCTGGTGCGCGAGCTGGGCAGCGGCGGCATGGGCGCCGTGTGGCTGGCGGAGCGTCTCGACGGGCTCATCAATCGGCCGGTCGCGTTGAAGCTTCCGCACGGCGCCTGGAAGCGCGCGGGGCTTGCGGAGCGAATGGCGCGCGAACGGGACATCCTCGCCACGCTGACGCATCCGAATATCGCACGCTTGTATGACGCGGGCCTCACGGTGCAGGGGCAGCCATTTCTCGCCATCGAGTACGTCGAAGGGCATCCGATCGACGAGTCCTGCCGCGACCAGCCAGTGCGATCTGCTGTCGCGGTTGAAGCTGTTCGCGCAGGTCGCCCACGCCGTCGCCTACGCGCACGCGAAGCTCGTCGTGCATCGGGATCTGAAGCCCGCGAATATTCTGGTCACGATCGATGGCCAGGTGCGACTGCTGGACTTCGGGATCGCCAAGCTCCTCGAAGAAGGGCAGGCGAAAGAGACGATCCTCACCGAGCTGTCCGGCCGCGCGCTGACGCCCGAGTACGCATCGCCCGAGCAAATCCTCGGCGAGCCGCTGACCATCGCATCGGACGTCTATTCACTGGGCGTCATCCTCTACGAACTGCTCTGCGGTCGACGGCCGTACAAACTGAAGCGGGATTCCCGCGGGGCGCTGGAAGACGCAATCGTGCAGGCCGACCCTGCGCCACCGAGCGAGGTGTCTGAAGGACAGTGGCGCAAATCGCTGCGCGGCGATCTCGACACGATCGTGCTCAGGGCTCTCAAGAAGACGCCGGAGGCGCGGTACGCAACGGTCCACGCTCTGCTCGACGATATCGAACGCTATCTCAGTGCACGACCGGTGCTGGCGCAGCCAGACAGCCTCTGGTATCGCGTCCGCAAGTTCGTGGCGCGGAACACGCTCGCCGTCGGTGCAGCCGCAGCCGTATTCACGGCGCTCCTGGTCGGCGCGAGTGTGGTGGCGTGGCAGGCGCGAGTGGCGCTGGCCGAGAAGAGACGAGCGGAGGAAGTCAAAGAGTTCATCGCGTCGGTGTTTCGCGAAGCCGACCCGACACAGGGCCCGGGGAAGGTCCTGTCTGCGGCGGAGTTGCTGCGGCAAGCCGAGCGCAGGCTGCACGATCGAGGCAATGCCGACCCGGCGATGCGGCTGGAGCTTCTCGCGATTCTCGGGGAAAGCCTGTTCGGCCTGCAGGAGAACGCCGATGCGGCCCGCGTGACCGAACAAGCCCTGCGTCTGCAGGCGTCGGCGGCCGTATCAGACGACCACCTCAACGCTCGGCTGCACTTGATCCTGTCACAAGCATACGAGTACCTCGGCAGGAATGACGACGCGATGGCGGAGCTCGGACGGACGTTCTCGGTGCTGACAGCATCCGGCCAGACAGCAAGTCCCCTGTTCGTCCACACGAAGCTGCACGAGGCGGCGATGGGCCAGGCCGTCGCCGACTACACCGTCGCCGAGCGCGCTGCGCGCGAGGCCGTCAGCGCGGCCACAGAGATCATCGGCCCGCGATCGGCCGAAGCCGCGACCGGACTGCAGCTGTTGAGCCAGGCGTATACCTTCGCGGAGCAGCGCAAACTGGCGGTGGACACGGCGCGTCAGGCGTACGAAATCATGCTCGAATTACACAATCGCGATACCAGTCACCCGAAGGTCATGGATTCGTCGATGTACTACGGACGGGCGCTGCAGTTCGTGGGAGACTTCGACGCGGCGTATGAACAGATCCGGAACGCGACAACCGGGGCAGCGACCGTGTTCGGCGGCGACAGCCGGATGGTGGGGGAATTGCTCTCGGCCTGCGTGCCTCTGGAGATCGAATGCGGCGATCTGAAGGTGGCGGTTGCCAACGCCCGACGATCGATCGCGATCTACCTCGAGCAGCAAGAGCCCGGGACGGGCGATCATGCCGCCAGAGTTCGCCTGCTCGGGCACGCACTCCTCTCGTCGAGAGTACCGGGTGAAGCCGCCGAACGGCTCGAGGAAGCACTCCGACTGGCGGTGGCCGCGAAGTCCACCGCGGGAACACTTCACGCGCGCGCGCAACTCGGGTTGGCGCTCGCTTACCTGGGGCGCTTTGACGAGGCCGAATCACATCTTCGGCAGACCATCAAAGAGGCCGGACCTCTGCACATGCGCGCTAACCATCTGGCGATGAGGCATCTCGGCACGTCGCTTCGACTCCAGGGCCGCTATGCAGATTCGCTGGCATCGTTCGACAAAGCCATGGTCGCGGCGGCCATTCACCACAACCACCGCGGCGATCTCGCGCACGGCCTGCTCGAAGCGGGTCTCGCGAGGCTCGAGCTTGGCGAATTCGACACGGCCCAGCAGTTCTTCACACGGGCCGAGACGCTCTTCAGCGACATCCAGAAACAGCGCACGACGCCTGCGCGCGCCGACCTGCTGGTCGGCATGGCGAGGATCCAGCTGGAGCGTCGCGAGTACGCCGATGCGCTGCCGTCGTTGCAGAAGGCGGATCTCTTCTGGCGCGACTTCAATCCCGATAACCGGTGGGCGGGTGCCGCCGCGCTGTGGCTCGGCCGGTGCTATCTCGCCATGGGGCGCACCGTCGAAGCGAACGAAGCGCTGAACCGCGCGGAACGAACGCTCTCGCGTTCGCCCGTTCCCTCGGACGCCGCGCTGCTCCAGCTCGTCCGTCGACGACGGTGACGGGACACGCGCCTGACACGGCCTGAGTCGCTCGGAGTGAAAGCCGTCAGCGGCTGTGAAGCATCAACAGTCATGCGTTTTCACACGCCCTGAAGCTGAAGAGTCCAGCCCGCGCCACCGCTTCAGGATGTGCCGAGCGGCATCACCGTTTTCCAAACGCGTAGAGTGCCGCCGTCGTGCGCACATAGATGCGGCCGTCGGCGAACGCGGGAGTCGCGTAGGTGTCTTCGGCGAGATCGTTCACCGCAATCGGCGTGAGGTCGCCGCCCGGCGACACGACCACGACCGCGCCAGGTTCGCTCGTGAAGAAGATGTGGCCGTCGGCCGCCGTGGGCGACGCGAAGTGCGGGCCCGCCGCGCCCGTCAGGCGTCCCTGCTTGATGAGGGCGCCTGTTTCGGGATTGAGCGTCGTGATGATGCCGTTGTCGTTCACCATGTACAACACGCCGCCGTAGAGGAGCGGCGAGGGCAGCTGCGGCACGCTGCGCTGGTACTTCCAGCGGATGGATTTGTCGCTCATGTCCCCGGAGCCGCCGAGGCGGATGGCGAGCATGCCGTTCTCTGAATCGAGCGCGGCACGGTAGTAGGCCCACTCGTCTCGAGTCAACGTGCCGTTCAGGTCGAGATCGACGACGTCGAACCACCACGCGGGGGTGAACTTCGGGAACTCGGTCTTCGAGAGGAGCCCGTTGCCATCGGCATCGGCTGTCTTCCACACGTCGTCGGCCGACGGGATCGTGACTTTATTGCCGGGGTCGTTCGCGGGTGCGCCGTAGCCGTTCACGTAGATCGTGTCGCCGCCGATGACCGGCGTCGACTTCATCTCGAACGACAGTCCGCCCACCCACCACAGTTTCCGGCCCGTCCTCGCGTCGTAGGCCGTGAGCAGAAAGGAGCCGGGGACCAGGATCTGATCGCTGCCGCCGGGCCCGCGCCAGACGATCGGCGTCGAGTGGCCGCTCTTGGCTTCGGGCCGATCGACCTTCCACTGCACGCGGCCCGTGCGTTTGTTCACGGCGATGATGAACGACCCCAGGCTCTGATCGCACGCGAGCACCACCAGGTCTCCCACGATCACCGGCGAGGCGCCCATCCCGTACATGTTGTTGAACGGTCCGAGCGGCATCGACCACCGCTCTGTGCCGGCCGCGTCGTACGCGATGAGGCCGTAGTCGGGAAAGAAGACGTAGACGCCATTGTCTTCGACGGCCGGACTCGGCGATGCGGGGTTGTTCCGTTTGTCGAGGATCTTGGTCTTGACCGCCGGCGCCGTCCGCTCCCAGAGAATGGCGCCCTTCAGGCGGTCGATCGCGAGGGTCACGAGCGTGTCCGCGCGATACGCCGTCAGGTAGATGCGATCGCCCAGGAGAACGGGAGACGAGTGGCCTCCGGGCAGCGGGAGCCGCCAGAGCAGATTCGTCGATGGACCGAACTCGGTCGGAACGTTGGTCGCGGTCGAGATGCCCGAGCCGTTCGGTCCGCGGAACCGGGACCAGTCAGGCTCGGCCCTGCCGGCGAGCGACGCACCCAGCATGACCGCACAGAGGAGCGCAGCGAGCATCCGAACACGCAGTAAACGCATCCTCGGAGTATAAGCGCTCCCGCCGAGGACACTCAAAGGGATAGTGACGCGCCGCCGCGAGCAATGCCGCGAGGTCGTAGTCGAGCAGGTCGCCGATCCGCTCGATCGTCACGTCGGGACGCGGGTACGTCGCGACCTTCGGGTCATGCGCGTAGTGGCCCTGGCGCGGGAAGACGGTCGTGAGGCGTTCACCCCAGACCTGCTTGACCGCCGTCAGTATCCGCACCTTGTCGTCGACGAGCACATAGTGGTCCGCCGGGAAACGTCTCTCGACATCGTCGAGCTCCAGTTCCTTGTGGATGTAGATCAGCACGCGGTGCCCGACCGCGTCGAACAACCCCGATCGCTCGATCTTGCGCGGCTGGAAGACGACGTCGCCGTCCGAGAAGATCACCGTTGGCCCCCACTGCGCGACGTGTTCGAGCACACCGAGCGAATCCGGGAAGAGTCGGTCCGTGAAGGGGTAATTCACGAGGAAGGAAGACAGGCGGAGCAGGCTGGGGTCGCGTGGGTGCTCGATCCGGTATCGCTGGAGGGCCCCAAGATAGTCGGCGTAGCCCAGCTCGGTCCGCAGCGCCTCGAAAATCGCCCAATACCGTTCCTGCCGTTCGGCGCCGACCTCGTCGACGAGGTAGCGCTTGAGGTCGGCCGTGACTCGATCGTGGTCGAGCAGCGTGTTGTCGACGTCAATCAGAAATACGACCCGATTCCTGGTCTCGGTTGAGGGAGCCATCCAAAGACGAGTAACACGATTCTCGTCGGCTGCGCCAGAGGCAGGCCGGCTCAGCAGCGCTCCACTGCTGAGCCAGGTGACCGGAAAGTTTGAATTAGGGGGAGGGTGTTCCCGACAGAACAGACGTCCGCGGTTTCTTCCCGCATGATGCGAGATTCAGGAGCCGAACATGACCAAGAGCGCCAAGCGGACGGCCGATCTCAAACGACTGCTGATCGAGCGCCGGCGGACGATGCAGGACGACGTCCAGAGTCGCATTCGCGGCGGGCGCAGCGACCGGCCGGTTGACGTCGGTGACGTCCTCGACCAGTCCGACGGCGATGTCCAGGGAGATCTCGAGCTGGCCCTGCTTCAGATGCGGGCAGCGACGCTGATTCGCATCGACGAAGCGCTCGTTCGGCTCGATGCCGGCAAGTACGGATCCTGTTTCGAGTGCGCGGGTGAAATCTCCGAGCAGCGGCTGCGGGCGCTGCCGTTCGCGGTGCGTTGCCGGGCGTGCGAAGAGAAGCGCGAGCAGGAGCAGAAGCACGCGCGGCAGCTCGATCAACGACGCGACGGCGCGCTCTTTCCGGAAGTGGTCCGTTCCTGAAGTCGGGTTCTCAGTCCCTCGCCTCGCGCGCGGCTCGCTCCAGCAGGCCATCGAGCGCCCGTCGGTCGAGCCATTGCCCATTCCGCGTGACGCCGACGATACCCCGTGTGGCGCGGATGTCGGTCAGCGGATTGGCATCGAGCAGGACGAGATCGGCCAGGTAGCCCGGGCGGACGGCGCCAAGCTCGCGCTCGAGACCGAAGAATTCCGCAGGGTTGATGGTTGCCGCCTGCAGCGCTTGGGCCGGCGTGAGCCCGACGTTGCGGACCAGGCTCTCGAGCTCTCCGTGCAGGCTGACCCCCGGATGGATGAAGACGACTGCGGCGTCGCTGCCGGCCAGGAACTTCACACCGGCGGCGTGCATCTCGCGGAAATCACGGAACGCCGCGGGTAACGCTTTGATATAGCTCTCCAGACCGCGGGCGGCTTCCGGTCCCTTCCTCTCCTCTACCTGCTCGGCCCAATCCGACGCGAGGTACCGGCTGACGTAGCGCTTCAGCGGATCGGATTGCAGCCGCGTCAGAGCGGTGTCGTACGGCACGAGTACCGAGTGCTCCAGATTGACGGTCGTCGTGCCCATCCGGACGCCCGCGATGCGCAGTCGTTCGAACAAGGCACGCCGCTCGTCCACGGGCGAGTCGAGCGGTGGAAACGTCAACACGTGCTCGACGCTCGCCATGCGGACTTGAATCAGGGCGTCCGGCGGACCGACGGGGTGGCCCGTCAGTTTCAGCCCGCGCGCGCGCGCAGCGTCCGCGATCGCAGTCAAGGTGGCCGCGTCGGCGACGGTGCGTATCTTCAGGAAATCCGCACCGGCGTCGAACAGCCTGGCAACTGCCGCGCGACCCTCATCCGGCGTACCGACTGGCAGGCGAATCCGGTCGACCGGTTCGACCGTTGCCTCCCGCTTCATCCGCTCGACGTTGGCGCGTGATTCCAGGATCTGTCCGGGCGTCTTGATGCGCGGACCGGGACGTGCGCCGGACTCGATCTCGCGCGCGCCACCGCAAAACTTCCTGCAGGTCGCTGCCCATGTCGCGCACCGAGGTCACGCCGTTGGCCAGGAACAGGGACAGGCTGCCCTCGCCGAGCTTGGTCAGGTGCACGTGCGCGTCCCAGAGTCCCGGAATCAGGAATCGGCCGGTGCCGTCGACTACCGTCGCATTTCCCGGTCTGGCGCCGACCGCGGGTGCGACCCGCGTGACGCGGTCCTTGGAGATCTCGACGACCATGCCGTTCCGGACAACGCCGGCCTCGAGATCGACGATGGACACGTTCCAGAACGCCATCGATGGCGCCGCCGGCGCCTGTCCCAGGAACAGTGCGAGTAGGAGTGCGGTGACTTCTTCGATCATCGATGGCCGTCCGGTCAGCCGTATGGATGCTACAGAAGACTGAAGCGCACTGCCAGACGAAACTTGACGCCGGCCACCGGGCGCAGCTATCGTAGCGTCGCTATCGGACTCCGATATCGACGCGCGAGGTCGTTATGGCTGGACATCAGATCGACGTCATCAAGGGCACGCCGCGCCTCCCGGCGCTCGATATCGTCCGCGGCGCCGTGATGGTGCTGATGGCCATCGACCACGTGCGCGTGTATTCCGGCGTCCCGGCTGGCGGCCCGACGGCCGGGATCTTCTTCACACGCTGGGTGACACACTTCTGCGCGCCCGCGTTTGCCTTTCTCGCCGGAACGTCAGCGTTCCTCTACGGGCTGAAGCTGGGCCTCCCGAGCTCGAGGGAAGGCACGCGCGCGCTGGCACGGTACCTGGTGACGCGTGGACTCCTGCTCGTGCTCCTCGAGCTCACCGTGATTCGCGCGGCGTGGACGTTCGGCGTCGACTACTCGCAGTTCATCCTCGCCGGCGTCATCTGGATGCTCGGCTGGTGCATGGTCCTGCTCGCGGGACTGATGTGGCTGCCGACGCGGGCGATCGGAACGATCGGGCTGCTCGTGATCCTGTTCCAGGACGTCTTCGGCGTGCTCGGACGCGCCACGCCGGAATCGTTTCACATGATCTGGGAGTTCGTGTACCCGGTGGGCGCCGAGGTCACGCTCGGGCAGAGCGGGCCGTCGATCGCCGTGCTCTACAGCATCGTCCCGTGGATCGGTGTGATGGCTGCTGGCTACGCCTTTGGCGCCATCATGGTTCGACCGCCCGCCGAGCGTCGCAGGCTGTGCCTGCGGATCGGACTGTCCGCGACTGCCCTGTTCCTGTTGATCGGCGGTCTCGAGGTGTTTCTGCGTACCGCGCCCGACGATGCACCGCCCGCACTCTTCCGGCTCCTGAACCAGCGCAAGTATCCGGCGTCGCCGCTTTTCCTGTTGATGACCCTCGGGCCGGCGATCGCCTTGCTGGCCGTTGCGGAGCGCGCGCGCGGCTGGTTCGTCGACGTCCTGGCGACGTTCGGGCGCGTGCCGATGTTCTACTACCTGCTGCACATTCCCGTCATCCACGCGACCGCGCTCCTCGTCTGGCTGGCGCGAGATGGCAGCGCGCACTCGGACTGGTTCAGGACCGCCCCGTTCGTGTCGGTTCCTGCCGGCCAGCGGTGGGGGCTGCCACTGCTCTACCTGGTCTTCCTCTTGGTCATCGCGGTGCTATACATTCCGTGCCGCTGGTTCGTGGGTATCAAGGCTCGCGGGCAGCGGGGCTGGCTTCGCTACCTCTAGTGGACGGGCCACTAGCCCGTAGCCGGGCAGGCGTCGAGGTCTGAATCCAATCAACGAGGTGGGATGGCCAAGCGTCAGACGGAAATCATGAAGGGCACGCTGCACTTGCTCGTGCTCAAGGTCCTTGCTCTCGAGCCACGGCACGGCGTCGGCGTCGCCGATCGCATCGAGCAGACGACCCGCGGGACGTTTCAGGTCAGCCCGGGCTCGCTCTTTCCGGTGCTGCATCGGCTCGAGCAGGAGGGCTTCATCGCCGGAGAGTGGAGCGCTACGCCCGAGGGACGCCGCGCCAAGTACTACCGGATCACCGCGGCCGGCCAGCGGCGGCTGGCGGCCGAAAAAAAGCTCTGGGCGCGCGTCGCGCTGGCGATCGGACAAGTCCTCGCCGAGTAAGGAAGCCGGCTGACGCCAAGTTCAAGGAAGCGAGCTGACGTTAAGTTCACGGAAGCGAGCTGACGCCAAGTAAGTAGCGAGCTGACCGCCATGCGCCTGGTGCCGCGACTGACGAGCCTGTGGAGCTCCCTCTTTCACAAAGACACGCTCGACCGCGATCTCGACGAGGAGATCCGGGCGACCGTGGAAACGCTCGCCGAGCGCTATGTGGCCGCCGGCCTGAGCCCGCGCGCGGCCGAGCGAGCGGCAGTCGCCGCGCTCGGCGGGCCCGGCGGCATCCTGCAGGTCAAGGAGGAGGTGCGCGAGGTACGCATCGGGGCCGGCCTCGAGTCGATTCTGTTCGATCTCCGCTACGCCTGGCGCAGCCTCTGGAATACGCCCAGGCTGACCATCGTGCTCGTCCTCACGCTCACGCTCGGCATCGGCGCGAACACCGCCATCTTCAGCGTGGTCAATGCCATGCTGCTCGCGCCGCTGCCCTATCGGGACGCTGACCGGCTCGTCTTCGTCTGGCTCGACCAGACCGATATCGGGTACCCGCGGGGGCCGCTGTCCGGCCCGGATCTGCAGAACCTCCGGGAAGTCAGCAGGAGCTGCTCCGACTTCGGTGCCATCTGGGCGACGGGCACCGTTGCGCTCACAGGTGAGGGTCCGCCGGAGCAGCTTCGCTCGGCGCTCGTCACCGCCAACTTCTTCGAGGTGCTCGGCGCCGAGAGCGCGATCGGACGTACGTTCCGCGCGGACGATAGCGCGCCGGGCGCCCACCCGACGATTCTGCTCGGCTGGGACCTGTTCGCGCGCCGCTTCGGCGGCGATCCGGCAATCGTCGGGCGGCAGATTCTCGTCAACGACCAGCCGACAACCGTCATCGGCGTCATGCCGCGGAGCTTTCGCTTGCTGCTGCCTCAGGATTCGAGCGTCCCCGATCGCCTCCAGGTCTGGCAGCCGTTCTGGCACGGCCTCGAGAGGGAACCGCGTGGACACCTGTTTCTTCGCGTCGTTGGACGGATGCGGCCTGGCGTCACCGTCGACCAGGCGCGCGCCGACCTCGACTCGATCGCCGGCCGAATCACCCACGAGCTCGGGACGGTCCGTGCGTTCACGACGGTTCCGCTCGGAGCCGACGGCGTCCGGGAGGTGCGCGGACCGCTCCTGGCGCTGTTCGTGGGCGTGGCGATCCTGCTGATGATCGCGTGCGTGAACGTGTCGAGCGTGCTCGTCGCACGGGCGGCATCGAAGAGCCGGGAAACCGCGCTGCGGCTCTCGCTCGGCGCCAGCCGCGCGCGGCTCGTGCGTCAGTCGCTCGTCGAAGGGCTCCTGCTCACGTCGCTCGGGGCGGCGGCGGGCGCATTCGCAGGCTGGCTGGGGCTGCGCGCGCTCGTCGGACTCGCACCCGACTCGCTCAGTCGCATCCAGGCGTCGCGGATGGACGCGACGGTCTTCGGCTTCACGCTCGCAATCGCCGTCGTCTGGGGTGTGCTGCTGTCGCTCGCCCCGACGGTCGGATTGTTCACGGCCGGCGGAGGCCAGCGCGCTCCGCTCGGCCGGGCGCTCGGCGAGCGCCGCCATTCCCGTACCGTGCTCGCGCCACGCTCGTCGTCCTGCAGATCGC
Organism: uncultured Acidobacteriota bacterium; assembly: GCA_963771395.1. Lineage (GTDB taxonomy): Bacteria > Acidobacteriota > Vicinamibacteria > Vicinamibacterales > 2-12-FULL-66-21 > DATBJJ01. The sequence goes on from CAVYTY010000005.1 coordinate 138,099, forward strand.
GTTGAGCGGTGTGCTGCTCATCGGCGCCGGCCTCCTGGCGCGCGCGTTCGTCGCCGTGCAGCGCGTCGATACGGGGTTCTCGACCGATCGACACCTGACGTTCCGCGTCGCGCTTCCCGAGAGCCGCTATCCGGATACGAACGCGGTTGTCACCGCCTCTGACGAGCTGCAGCGCCGCCTGGCCTCGCTTCCCGGTGTGACTGGCGCCGGCGCCATCAGTCACCTGCCGTTTGACGATCTGCCGAACTGGGGCTTGATGTATGCCCTGGAGTCGACGCCTGGCAGCGGCGCGTCGAAGGCCGACGCACGCGCCGTTTCCACGGGGCTCTTCGAAACGCTTGGCGTGACGCTCGTCGAGGGACGGTTCTTCTCCGACGCTGACAGCCCGGAACCTCTGGCGGTGATCGTCGACGAGATGCTGGCGCGGCGGCTGTGGCCCGGGCGAAGCGCCGTCGGCCAACAGTTCCTGATCGGTCAAGCCGCACCGGAGCGACACGTCTCAGTCGTGGGAGTCGTGCGACATCTCAGGCTGCGCAGCCTCGTGGAAGATCTCACGCCGCAGATATTCGTGCCGTATCGGCTGTGGCAGCGGAGTCCGATGGCTTACGTCGTCGGGACCGATCGCGACTTGTCGGCGCTTGCCGCGGACGTGCGCGCGGCAGTCGCCGCCGTCGACACGCGGCTGCCGATCTACGACCTGCGGCCGATGGAGACTTACGTGGCGGGCGCGCGATCCCTGCGCCGATTCACGGTGCTGCTCGCCGCCGCGTTCGCTCTCTCGGCTCTCGCCCTGACGTGCACCGGAGTGTACGGTGTGCTCGCGTACTCGATCGCCGTCCGGCGTCATGAGTTCGGGGTGCGCATGGCCCTTGGCGCGGAGGCGGCGCAGGTCGCGCGAGGAGTCCTGCGCGAGGGTCTGGGCCTCGCCGCCGCCGGAACTGCCGCAGGCCTGGCTGGGGCGGCGCTGACGGCGAGACTGCTGCAAGACCAGCTGTACGGCGTCAACCCGCGCGATCCGATGACGTATGGCGCCGCGCTCACGCTCATCCTCGTCAGCGCGGTCCTCGCCTGCTGGACTCCTGCGCGTCGCGCATCGGCGGAGAGCGCCGTCGATGCGATGCGGACCGGATGAGCACTGTCGGTGCATCGCGCAGGTGGGCGCCCGCCATATCCTCGATGCGCTGCGGCCACGGGTGCAGATGAGCCGATCTCGCATCGCCGCCGGTCGCCTGGATGATAATAGTGGCTGAGCGCATGCGCAGACGTGTAGTTGTGACGGGAATCGGACTCGTGTCTCCGCTCGCCGCGGGCACCGACGCCACGTGGCGGGAAATCCTCGCCGGCCGGACTGGCATCGGCCCGATCACGCTCTTCGACGCCTCCCGGCATACGACGCGGTTCGCAGGCGAGGTCTCGGACTTCGACCCCCTGACGTGGATAGACAAGAAAGACGTGAAGAAGTGCGGACGCTTCATCCAGTTCGCGATCGCCGCCACGACGATGGCCGTTGAGGGGAGCGGTCTGCGGATAGGCGCGGACAATGCCGAGCGCGTCGGGGTCGCGATCGGCAGTGGCATCGGCGGCTTCGAGGTCATCGAGCGAGAGCACAAGATCCTGCTCGAGCGCGGTCCCGAACGCGTCTCGCCCTTCTTCATCCTCTCGTCGATTGTGAACCTCGCGGCGGGTCAGGTGTCGGTGCGGCTTGGCGCCAAGGGTCCGAACTCGGCGGTCGCGACCGCGTGCACGACGGGCGCGCACGCCATCGGCGATGCTTTTCGTCTGATTCAAGGCGGCTACGCGGATACCATGATCTGCGGAGGCTCGGAAGCCAGCATCACGCCGCTCGCCGTCGCCGGCTTTGCGGCCATGCGAGCCCTCTCGACCCGCAACGAGGACCCCGCGCGCGCGAGTCGCCCGTGGGACGTCGCGCGCGACGGGTTCGTCATTGGAGAGGGCGCAGGCATTCTGGTGCTGGAGGAAGCTGAGCTCGCTCGTGGTCGAAGCGCTCCCATCCTTGCGGAGCTTCTCGGATACGGCATGAGCGCCGATGCGCACCACTTGACTGCCCCGCCGGAGGACGGCAATGGTGTGGCTCGGTCCATGCTCGCCGCGCTCCGAGATGCGGGCCTTGCACCAGAGCAGATCCAGTACCTGAACGCGCACGCCACCTCCACGCCGCTCGGCGACAAGGCGGAAGCCACGGCGATTGTGCGGGTCTTCGGCGAGAATGCGCCTGGCCTGGCGGTCAGCTCGACCAAGTCGATGACTGGCCATCTTCTCGGCGGTGCCGGTGCGCTCGAGGCCGGGTTCACGGTTCTTGCATTGCGCGACCAGATCGCGCCACCGACAGTCAACCTCGATCAGACGGATCCTGACATCCACCTCGATCTGGTGCCCCATCACGCCAGGCCGGTCGAGATGGTGCACGCGATGACGAATTCCTTTGGCTTTGGCGGCACGAATGCTTCGCTCATCTTCACGCGTGCTTGACGCGCCCGCGTCGCGGGACTGATGCCGTCGCATCGTCAGCGCACCGCGTCCTAGTCGAAGGACCAGCAGCGCCGGGGTGCGCACGAAGCCGTGTCGCGACTGGTCGCTTTTGTCGTGCTTTGACCACGGAGCACGCGCGCGGCTACAATAGGGAGTTCACTCCAGAGTGGGCCAGTAGCGCAGTTGGGAGCGCGCGTGAATGGCATTCACGAGGTCACCGGTTCGATCCCGGTCTGGTCCACCATCTCCAAGCCGTTGATTCTAAACGACTGAAATTGCCCACCCACTCTTTAGATCGAACCACTGCGACGTTGTTGGTGGCTGCGGAGTGCGTTCCGTTGTGCAGTGGTCTCCTGAACCGTCGCCTTTATTAAAGCAGCACGCTTGGAAAGCGACACGGGTGAGCAACGCCAAGCAACTCGGACGCACTTCATCGCACACTCCATCAGCGAATTAACCGCCAAAAACGATCACTCGGTGTGCGTCCGTAACTCTCAGCATTGATCGACGTTTCGAGCGTCACGTATCACAGTCCTATCACAATCGCTGCTTTCAGTTAGACAGATTGACTTCCGAGTCCGCTTCAAGGAGCACGGTTAGAGATTCTTGCAGCGCGTTGTAATACGCTCGCTGCAGAAACGTGACTGGAAGGCCGCACGCACCCGGCTTACGGCGCGGCTGCCGTCGCGCCGTCCTTGCCGAGGGAATTCATTTCGGGAGCGCCTGCGCCACGACTATCGCCGGAGCTCCCGCATCAACCAGGCCCTGGCCGTGCGCCAGTCGCGCATCACGCTCTTCGGAGAGACGCCCAGGACGTCAGCGGTCTCTTCTACGCTGAGGCCGCCGAAGTAACGCAGCTCGACGACTCGCGCGCGTCGCGGATCGATCCGCGCCAGCGTATCGAGCGCGTCGTCGAGTGCGCGGATCTCGTCGGCGGTGCGATCGCTGCCGGCCGAAATCGCGTCGACGTCGACGTCGGCGCGAGCGGCGCCGCCGCCGCGCTTGGCGGCCGCGCGCGCGCGTGCCGCGTCCACCAGGATTCGCCGCATGACCTGTGACGCGACCGCATAGAAGTGCGAGCGGTCTCGCCAGTCGACGGCCTGCCCCTCGACCAGCCGCAGGAAGGCCTCATGCACGAGTGCAGTTCCCTGCAGGGTCAGGCCCTGTCGCTCATGACGAACGTACCGTCGTGCCTGGGCCCGAAGGTGGTCGTACACGAGCGGCGTCAGCCGCTCGAGCGCACTTTCGTCACCCCCGCGCCAGGCCTTCAGGAGCGCGGTGACGTCCGACGGTTCTGGAGTGCTGTTCCCGCCCAAATCGCAGCGATTGTAGTGCCTGACCCGATTTTCCGCTTAAGGGGGTGAACGCAGCGCGCATAATATCGGGCGTTCTGAGGTTCAGAACTCCAGAACCTGCTGGAAACCATGAACAGCGAACGGTGGGAACAGATCGCGCGACTGTACGAGCAGGTGCTCGACGAGGAGCCGTCCGCGCGTCCCGCATTCGTCGACCGGGCCTGCGGCGGCGACCCCGTACATGCGCCGCGAGATCGAGGCGCTCCTGGCCGAGGAGGACGAGCCGGGGCTCATCGATCGCCCCGTCTGGAGCGCCGCGTCGGACCTGATGGAGCCTGCACCCGCGCTCGCACCGGGTACTGCGCTGGGACCCTACCAGATCGATCGACTCGTGGGTGAAGGCGGCATGGGACAAATCTTCCGCGCCGTCGACGTCCGGCTCAATCGAACCGTCGCCGTCAAGGTTCTGCCGCCTTCGGACGCGATCGATCCGCTCGTGCGCAAGCGCTTCGGCCGCGAAGCACAGGCCGGCGCGTCGCTCGCTCACCCGCACATCTGCACGCTATACGACGTCGGCTCCCGCGATGGCGTCGATTTCATCGTCATGGAGTACCCTCGAGGGGGACACCCTCGCGGCACGCCTCGCGAAAGGGACCGCTGCCGCTCGATCGCGCGCTTCAATGCGCGATCGAAGTGGCCGATGCGCTCGATCACGCGCATCGCAACGGGATCGTGCACCGGGACGTGAAGCCCACGAACATCATGCTGACGCGCGCCGGCGCCAAGCTGATGGACTTCGGCGTCGCGAAACACCGTTCCGCAGTCACCGACGCGAGCCGCACATCGCTCACGCAGCAGGGCACCATCGTTGGAACCGTTCGATACATGTCCCCGGAGCAGCTCGAAGGGCGGGAGGCCGATCACCGCAGCGACATCTTCTCTTTCGGCGCCGTCGTCTACGAGATGGTGACTGGCCGTCCGGCGTTCGACGGCGGCAGTCCCTGCGAGCACCATGGCGGCGATTCTCGAACGTGAGCCGCCCGCAGATGACAACGCTGCAGCAGCTCACGCCCCCGACGCTCGACCACATCGTCCGGCGGTGCCTTGCCAAGCAGCCAGAGGACAGGTGGCAGAGCGCGGGCGATCTCGATGCGCGAGTTGAAGTGGGTGGCTGAGACCACTGGGGGTCGCATCCACGACCTCCGGCACGCCGGTCGATTCGAGATCCACGTTCGCTCGCGTCCTCGCGCGCGCGCTCTCGTGGCCGGCACTCGCGGCCGTGCTCGCCTCGGCTTTGCTGTTCGTGCTCGTGCGCTGGAGTCCCTGGCGGCCGGAGACGACATCCTCCCCTCTGCGGTTCCAGGTTCAGGCACCGAGGATCACCAGCGCTCTTGCCACCGGCTTCGACTCGGAGCGACGGCTGGTGCTGTCGCCCGATGGCACGCGGATCGTTTACGAGCAGTCCTCGAGCCAGTCCCGGATCGGGTTGATGCTGCAGCGGCTCGATCAGTTTGATCCGGTGCCGCTGCCGGGGACAGCCAATGCCAAGGCTCCTTTCTTCTCGCCGGACGGGAAGTGGGTTGGCTACTACGACCAGAGCTCAGGGGAGCTGCGGAAGATTGCCGTCGAGGGAGGAAGCCCGGCGACCATTTGCAAGGTCACGAGTCCAGTCGCCGGCGCGAGCTGGGCAGTCGATGACATCGTGGTGTTCGCAACCGGTCTGGAACGCTCGGGCTTCGAAGCAGGCACGGGCCTGATGCGTGTTTCAGCGAACGGAGGCGAGCCCGAGGTTCTCACGAAGCCCGACACAGGCCAGCCGGGAACCAGCCACCAATTTCCGTCAGTGCTCCCCGGCGGGCGCGGCGTGCTCTTCACGATCACGACCGAAGGCAGCGGGGGCACTCGGATTGCGGTCCTGGATCGCCCGTCAGGGAAGTGGAGAGTGCTCCTCGAGGGCGGAAGCGGCGGCGAGTACGTCGGTACCGGGCACCTGCTTGTACGTCTCCCGCAACACGCTGCACGCCGTGCCGTTCGATCTCGATCGGCTGGAGCTCACGGGCGCGGCCGTTCCGCTCGTGGACGACGTTGCCGTCGCCAGGGCCGGTGCCGGGGCGCCGCAGTACGCCATCTCGCGCGCGGGCACACTCGTCTACGCGCGCGCGTCTGCAGCCCAGTACCCGCCGGCATCCCTCGTATGGGTCGATCGCGGCGGCGCCGAAGCATCGATTGCCGGCGCGCCCGAGCGGCGGTACCGCTCGCTGCGCCTCTCGCCCAGCGACGATCGCGTCGCGCTCGACGTGCGCGAGGGCAGGACGACACGTGGGTCTTCGACTTTCAGCGCCGCACCCTCGAGAAGGTGACGGCCAGCCCGCACAACGACGACTTTCCGGTCTGGACACCGGACGGGCAGAAGATTGTCACAGGCGCCAGCCCGGGCCTGGTCTGGCGTCCCGCCGACGGCAGCGGCGCTGAGGAGGCGCTGACGACTTCGGCGTACGTTCAGTTCCCGATGTCGTTCACGCCGGATGGCACGAGTCTCGTGCTGTCGGAACGGAAGGGGGGCGACAGCGACCTCAGCGTGCTGACGCTGAACGGTTCGCGGGAGGCCCGGCCGCTGACCGGATTGAACACACCGGCCTACGAGGTAAGCGCGGACCTCTCGCCGGATGGTCGGTGGCTAGCCTACCAGTCGAACGAAGGCGGTCAGTTCCAGATCTACGTTCGCCCGTTTCCCGACGTGGCTCGGGCGCGATACACCATTTCTCCCGGAGGCGGCGTGAACCCGACGTGGTCGCGTAACGGTGGCCGCGAGCTCTTCTACATCGACGGAGCCGGGATGTTCACGGCGGTTCCCATCGAGCCGGGCGTGGAGTTCCGATTCGGCGCGGGCGTGCCCCTCTTCAATGTCGGTCGATATGTCGCCGCGGGGCACTCACGCAGTTACGATGTCTCGCGCGACGGCAAGCGCTTCCTGTTCCTCAGACAGCAGACGCTGTCGAGCACTCCAGATCTCACCGTCGTGATCAACTGGATCGAAGAGCTGAAGGCGCGCATGCGCCAGAAGTGACAGGATCCCGCTGCGGCGTGTCCCTTTTCGTCCGCGGTCTCCGCTTAAGAGGCAGGAGAGGGAACCGCCATGACGAAAGCACACACAGCATTGAAAGCCGGAGTTGCCTGCGCCGCATTCGCTGCGACGACGCTGCTGGCGGCCGAGGGCCCGTACACGATTGCCTACGCGACCGTGGTACCGCTCAACACCGGCATCTTCATCGCAAACGCCGACGGCACCAACGAGCGGATGCTCGTCTCCGACGCCATGTTCGACTCGAACGCGGCCTTCTCGCCCGACGGGCGATGGGTGCTGTTCTCGTCGCGACGGCACGGGTCGGTCGACATCTATCGCGTCAAGATCGATGGCACGCACCTGGAGCGGCTGACCGACGACATCGCATTCGACGATCAGGCGGTGATGGCGCCGGACGGCCGGCACGTCGCGTTCGTGTCGTCGCGCAGCGGGCAGGCGGACATCTGGCTGCTCGACCTGCAGACGCGCAAGGTTCGAAACCTCACCAACCATCCCGGCGGCGACTATCGTCCGGCGTTCTCGCCGGATGGCCAGTGGATCGCCTTCACGTCCGACCGCGGTGCGGACGGGGCCTGGGCGATAGACCCGATGCCCCAGTTGGACGCAGATCTACGTCATGCGCGCCGACGGATCGGACGTCCGGCGTGTGACGCAGGGCGAGACGACGGTCGGCGGGGCATCCTGGTCTCCCGACGGCAAGGCGCTCGCCTTTTTCGAGGCTGCGCCAGCGCACTGGCAGCAGCTCGGCCGGACATTCCCCACACCGCTCGTCGCTGTGTCGCAGATTGGCCGCGTTGATTCGGCGAGCGGCGCACGCACGGCGCTGACGGGCGGGTCCGGGCGGAAGCTGACGCCGCAGTGGCTGCCGGACGGACGCATCGCTTACCTGCGGTCCGATGCCGACGAGACGCTGCCGCCTCGTCCTGGTGGAGGAGGTCGGAGCCGGCGACGTCCCGATTATTGGTCCGAAGGAATTCGCTTCACGGATGGCGGCAAGGGGCCCGCGGGCATCTTCACCGGAATGCAGTGGAGCCCCGACGCCAAGCGGATCGTCTTCCATCGTTTCGTGGAAAGGACGCCGCCGCCGGTACGCGGAGTGTTCAGCATGGACCCGCAGTTCCGGCTCGTTCGGACGGGGACGTGGCCCTCGGTACTCGCCCGACGGTCGCCACATCGTGGACACGGACAGCAGCAGTCGGATCAGCGAGCTCGACCTGCCCGCGGAGGCGAGGATGTTCGTCATGAACGCCGACGGCTCGGATCGACACGTCCTGTTCGAGATCGCCACGGGATCGCCCCTGGGGCCCGCCTGGTCGCCGCGAGGGGACCGGATCGCGTTCGGCCTCGGCGACAGCCGTCGAGCGCTGGGAACGACCGGTGCCTCACAGGTATTCGTCATCGCTCCTGACGGCTCAGGCCTACGCCGCGTGACGCCGGACGATGAGGCGAACTACCACTTCCCCGACTGGTCGCCCGATGGCACGCGGCTCGTGCTGCGTGTGGCAAGTCCGCGATTCAAGACCCTCGCGATCCTGGATGTCGACTCCGGCCGCGTGACCCCGCTCGTGCCCACACCGGAGGGTCGCGTGGACAACCTGGCGAAGTGGTCGCCGAAGGGCGATCTGATTGCCTTCACGAGCAACCGCGACGGCGACTACGAGATCTACACCATCCGTCCCGATGGCACGGGGCTGACGCGACTGACCAACAGCCCCGGCAGCGACGCGCACGCGGCATGGTCGCCCGACGGCAAATGGATCGCGTTCTCGAGCGGGCGCGGCGGGTTCAAGGACGAAATGGCGCGCGGCGGCGGCGGTCAGCCGACGCCCGACATCTTCGTGATGCGCGCGGACGGCAGCGACGTGCGGCGGCTCACGGACGATGCGGTGGAGGAAGGGA
>CAVYTY010000006.1:0-679762 GCA_963771395.1 uncultured Acidobacteriota bacterium
AACGACGTCCCACAACCGCACGTCCCTTTGGCGTTCGGGTTGTCGAACGTGAAGCCCTTGCTGACGAGGCTCGTGTCGTAGTCGAGCGTGGTTCCGTCGATGAATTTGTAGCTCTTCCTGTCCACGAAAACCTTCGCGCCGTCGGGGCCGTCGAAGATGTGGTCGCCGTCCTTGGGTGCCGGCTCCCAGGCAAAGACGTAGCTCAGTCCCGAGCACCCGCCGGCCTTGATGCCGATGCGCAGGCCTCCGCCCGGGAAGCCGTTTTTCTGAGTCATTTTGCGGATGAGCTTGGCCGCGTTTTCGCTGATCTGAAACATGTTTCCGACCTTCGGCTCAGCGGGTGAAGGCTCAGGAACCGGGCACACGCCCACTACGCCACGCTTAAAGCCGACCAGAACAGTCCTAGTTTAGTATTTCGGCTGGGAGGGGTCAACCTGATCAATCCAGGCAAGGATTCCGCCGGTCAGGTTGCGCGCGCGCGTAAAGCCGGCGCGCCTCAGGTACGCGGTCGCGTTCGCGCTGCGGCCGCCGACCTTGCAGTGCACCACGATTTCCTGCGAAAGGTCGAGGTCGCGGACGTGCGACCGGAGCTGGCTGAGAGGGATGAGCACGGCGCCGGGAATCCGGCAGATGTCGAACTCGGCCGGCTCGCGCACGTCGATGATCATCGGCGCGTCGCCGCTGTCCATTCGAGCCTTCAACTCGGTCACGGTGATGTCGCCCGCGGGAGGCGTCGCTGATGCCATCGATGTCCTCTGTGATGTTCTCTCCACCGCTGCTGCCGGCGCACAGCGATCGATATCGTCGTACGCGCGCAGTTCGCGGATTGAGGGATGACTGCCGCAGACCGGGCAGTCCGGATCCTTCGGCAGCGTGATGATGCGGAACTGCATCCGCAGCGCGTCATACACGAGAAAGCGGCCGACGAGCGGCTCGCCGATCCCGAGGATCAGCTTGACCGTCTCGGTGGCCTGGATGGTTCCGATGATACCCGGAAGCACGCCGAGCACGCCGCCTTCGGCGCAACTCGGGATGAGGCCCGGCGGCGGGGGCTCGGGATGGAGGCAGCGATAGCACGGACCGGCCGGCGCGGCGAACACCGATGCCTGCCCTTCGAAACGCGAGATGCTGCCGTAGGCGTTCGGGCGGCCCGCAAGGACGCAGGCATCGTTGACGAGATAGCGCGTCGGAAAGTTGTCGGTGCCGTCGACTACGACGTCGTACGCCGACACGAGGTCGAGCCCGTTCCGCTCGCCGAACCGGACGTCGTGCGGCTCGATTCGCGTGTGCGGATTGATGTCGCGCAGGCGATCGACGGCCGATTCGAGCTTCGATCGCCCGACGTCGGATGTGCCGTGCATGATCTGGCGCTGGAGATTACTGACCTCGACCACGTCCTCGTCTACCAGTCCGATGGTCCCCACACCCGCGGCCGCGAGATACATCGCCGCCGGTGACCCCAGTCCGCCTGCACCGATACAGAGGACGCGCGCATCCCTGAGCCGCTGCTGCCCTTCGACGCCCACTTCAGGCAGCGTGAGGTGACGGCTGTACCGGAGCAACTCGTCTTTGGTCAGTTCAGCAGCCACGGTCCCGATCATATGCTCCTCGGACCGGGACTTCCCCCTTGGCGCTTGTTCCGCTGGCACTTCGGGCCTCCTTCGCCTAAACTTCGTGTCGTGACCCTCGTCGTCTCCAGCCTGATCGCCATGGGCCTGCTGCTCGCCGTCAGCGTCTGGCTCGTCATGCGCGCACGGGCGGATCGTGAGGTCGCTGTCGTGCGCCTGCAGCTCGGCGCCGAGCTCGCCGGGACGCGCGCGCGCCTGGAGGCCGAACTGGCCGCCGAGCGCAAGGCCTCGTCCGACAAGCTGGCCCTCCTCAAGGATGCGGAAGGAAAGCTGCGGGAAGCCTTCTCGGCGTTGTCCTCCGACGCACTCCGGCAGAACAACCAGTCGTTCCTCGATCTGGCGAAGAGCTCCCTCGCCGAGTTCCAGCAGACGGCCAGGATGGACCTCGACGGCCGGCACAAGGCCATCGAGGACCTCGTGCAGCCGCTCAAGGACTCGCTCACCAAAGTCGACGGCAAGCTGCAGGAGGTCGAGCAGAACCGCGTGGGCACGGCCTCGGCGTTGACCGAGCAGCTGCGGTCGCTGCACGTGGCGCAACAGTCGCTGCAGGTGGAGACAGGCCGGCTCGTGCAGGCCCTCCGCTCGCCGAACGTGCGCGGGCAATGGGGTGAGCTCCAGCTCCGCCGCGTCGTCGAAGCCGCGGGCATGCTCGAGGTACTGCGATTTCGATCTGAAGGAGTCCGTGGACGCCGACGGCTCCCGGCTGACGCCCGACATGATCGTGCGGCTGCCCGGCGGCAGAAACGTCGTCGTCGATGCGAAGGTTCCCTCGTCTGCCTACCTCGATGCGATGGAAACAGACGACGAGGTGGTGAGGAACGGGAAGCTGCGCGACCATGCGCGGCAGGTTCGCGACCACGTGGTGCGCCTGGGAAACAAGACGTACTGGCAGCATTTTCAGCCGGCGCCAGACCTCGTGATCATGTTCGTGCCGGGTGAAACGCTGCTGAGCGTCGCGTTGCAGCGGGACCCGGCGCTCCTCGAGTTCAGCCTGGGGCGCGGCGTCATGCTCGCGAGCCCGCTGACGCTGATGGCGCTCCTTCGCGCCGTTGCGTTCGGCTGGCAGCAGGAGAAGGTCGCGCGCAACGCGCACGAGATCAGCGACCTCGGACGTCAGCTCTACGACCGCATCCGCGTGATGGCCGAGCACTTCGAAGAGGTCGCGCGCGGGCTGACACGCTCGGTCGAGGCGTACAACAGGGCCGTCGGCTCACTCGAGAGCCGCGTGCTCGTCACGGCGCGGCGGCTGAAGGAGAAGGGGATCTCGGCGCCCGAGGAACTGCCCGAGCTCGAAGTGATCGACCACACCGCGCGCTCGCTCGGCGCGCCGGAACTGGTCGGGCTGTTCGACGAGGAGCCGGTCGATGGGGTGGTGGTGAAAGACTAGGTTCAAAGGTTCAAAAGGTTCACGAGGTCACGAGGTTCAGCGAATCGACGCCGTCAACGTGACCGTCGCCTTGATCTCGAGCTCGCCGGGAGCGATGGGCGGCTCGGCGCTCGCGGCCATTTCCGCGCGCATGTAATTCATCGGGCGTGGGGGCGGCATCGAGGCCTCGCGGTGGACTTCGATCCGCACAACACGTTCCACCTTCAGGCCCGCGGCCTGCGCGGCCGTGTCCGCCTGAGCCCTGGCGTCCGCGACTGCGCGCTGGAGTGCGGCCTGCTCGGCGCTCGCTCGCTCTTTCAGATCGAAGCGGATGCCACTGACCGATGTCGCGCCGGCGCCTACGGCGACGTCGAGTACTTCGCCGAGTTTCGGCAGATCGTCGACGCGCACTTCGACGGCGTTGCGCGCCACGTAACCGCGCAAGGTTTGACGGTTGTTGGCGTAGTCGAACTCGGGCCTCAGCTCGTAGGCGGCGGTGCGAATCGCCTCCGCAGGCAGCCCGACCCCTTTGAGCTTCTGCATCACCGCCGACATCGCGTCAGCGTTCAGCTTCTGCGCTTCGCCGGGCGTCTTGGCCCGGGACTCGGCCGCGATCGTCACCCACGCGCGGTCCGGCGCACGCTTGACCACGCCTTCGCCACTGGTGACCACCACGGGAGGGTCGTTGGTCACGGGCGTTTGTGCGGATGATGCTGAGGCGGTCATCAACAGAGTCAGCGCGGCGACGACGAGAGACTTCATGGAAGGTTTCTCCTTGCGTTCCAGTCGAGGTCAGAGGCCAGGGCTCAGGGGTCAGGAAGAGCATCCCGATCCCAGTTGATCGTGGTGGACGTCTCTTGATCAGCATGGCACGGAAACGAGGCTCAGCCACTTTGACCTGACCTCTGGTCCCTGATCTCTGGTCCCTGGCCTCTGGCTTCAGCTCTCTGATGCAACTCGAAAGCCAATCCCATACGAGTAGGTGTCTGGCGGCACTTCATGTCGATGGCTGCACATCAGCATCGCTGGCTCAGCGGTCAGCCATCCTCCGCCTCGCACGATCCGGGAATGTCCACTGGGTGGTCCGACTGGATTCCTCTCGGGGGACACGGTGTAGAAGCCGGGCTCGTACCAGTCGTTGACCCACTCCCACGCGTTGCCGGCGACGTCGAACAGGCCGTAGCCGTTCGGCGCGTAGCGGCGCGACGGAGTCGTGCCGCCCTGGGCCTTTCGATTGGGGTCGTGGAGGAAGTTTGCGCGATCGGGCGTCAGCCCGTCGCCCGGGGTACGGTTTGCGATCGAGGCCACCGCGCGCGGCCTTTTCCCACTCGGCTTCGCTCGGCAGGCGGACGATCCGTTCGAGGACGTTCGACAACCATCGGCAGTAGGCCACGGCGTCGTCCCATCGCACGAGCGTCACGGGATGATCGAGGCGATCCCGGGGCGGGTGGCGCCGCTCCAGGCGTACGTCGGCGGAGGCGCGGAACTCGCGCTCGCGTTCCGCACCGCCCGCCCGAACGACGAGCGGGAGATCGTCGATCGCCGGCTCGCGATGGCCCGTCTCGTGAACGAAGCGGCCGTACTCGGCGTTCGTGATCAACTGCACGCCGATGGCGAACTCGTCTTGGTACACGGTGTGCGCCGGTCGCTCGTCGGCGGGACCCTCGTCTGAACCCATCACGAAGCGGCCGGCAGGAATCGTCACGAACGCCGGGAGCAGGTCGTTCGGCATGACGCGCTGACAGGATAGCCCAAGATGCAGCGCGGGCATCCCCGGCCGGCCCCGTTCGAACCGCCCATCCGCGGTACACTGCTCGGCATGAGTCCCGGCATCACGCTCGAAACGTTTGCGATGGAACGCCTGCAATCCACGTGGGAGAACCGCGTGGAGTGGAACGTCTCGGAAAGCGGCGTGCACCCGCTGCGGGTCGAGGAGCTCGTCGACGACCCCGCGTCTCTCGCGGCGCTGATGACGCAGTCGCTCGGCTATCCGCAAACCAACGGAACGGTGGAGCTCAGGAGCGCGATCGCCGCGATGTATCCAGGTGCGACCACGGATCATGTGGAAGTCACCAACGGCGGCTCGGAGGCCAACTGCCTTGTCCTGCTGCACCTTGTCGAGCCAGGCGACGAAGTCGTGGTGATGACGCCGAACTACATGCAGGTCCCGGGTCTCTCGCGCGGCCTCGGGGCAACCGTCAAGGGCTGGGCGCTCGTCCCCGGCTCGCGGTGGGTCACCGACCTGGATTCACTGTCCGCGCTGGTGGGAAATCGAACGAAGCTCGTCCTGGTCTGCAACCCGAACAACCCGACCGGGGCGCGACTGACCTCTGCCGAGCTCGATGGCATCTGCCGCATCGCCGACCGGGTCGGCGCCTGGGTGGTGTCCGACGAGATCTATCGAGGCGCCGAGCTCGATGGCGTCGACACGCCGACAGTGTGGGGCCGCTCGGAGCGCGCGATCGTGACGAGCGGGCTCTCGAAGGCGTACGGGCTGCCCGGACTGCGCATCGGGTGGGTCGCGGGGCCGCCGACGGTCATCGACGCGCTCTGGGGCATCCACGACTACACGACGATTGCACCAGGCGCGATGAACGATCGGCTGGCGCGGATGGCGCTCGCGCCCTCGCGGCGCGAGCAGCTTCTTGCGCGCACGCGAGGCATCCTGCGCGCCAACTATCCAATCCTGCGAGGCTGGCTGGACGAGCGCGCACCCCTCGTCTCTCACGTGCCTCCCGAGGCGGGCGCAATCGCCTTTGTCCGCTATCAGCACGCCATCAACTCGACGAGCCTCATCGAGCGGCTGAGAGACGAAGTTCAGCGTGCTCGTCGTGCCGGGCGACCACTTCGAGATGGACGGATACGTGCGGATCGGCTTCGGATCGGACCCGTCACATCTCGCGGGCAGCCTCGCACGGATCGGCGCGCTGCTCGATACCATTCCCGCCGGCGCGTCGGCTGATGCTCGTTGATCTCGCTCTCCTCGGCTACGGCCACGTCGGCCGCCGCTTCGCCCGGCTGATCGACGAGCGACGCCATCTCCTCGAGCGCGAGTTCGATCTCACCTGCCGCGTCACCGGCATCGCCACACGCCGGCACGGGTCCATCTACAGCGCTGAAGGCGTCGACGCGCCGGCCGCCGCGGTCCTGGTCGAAGCCGGCGGGTCCTTGTCCGATCTGCGCCCTTCCCAGAAGGCCGCCCACGTCTCAGGCAGCCACGCCATCATCGCCGCGCTCTCGACGAGCGTCGCTCCGCTGCGCGTCCTCGTGGAAACTACGACGCTCGACATCGCGGCCGCGCAGCCCGCACTCGATCACGTCCGGCTCGCGCTCGCGGCCGGCTGCCACGTCGTCACCGCAAACAAAGGGCCCGTCGCGTTCGCGTATGAGGAGCTCTCGGCTATCGCGGCGCGGAGCGGGACCTCGTTCCTCTTCGAAGGGACCGTGATGGACGGCGTCCCCGTGTTCAACCTCGTGCGCGAGACGATGCCCGCCGTCAGGATTGAGGGATTTCGCGGCGTCGTGAACAGCACGACGAACCATATTCTGACGGCGCTCGAGGACGGTGACGACTATGCGCCCGCGCTGGCGCAGATGCAGAGCGAGGGGATCGCCGAGGCCGATCCGTCGCTCGACGTCGACGGCTGGGATGCGGCGGCGAAGGCGGCGGCGCTCGCGAACGTGATGCTGGGCGGGCGCGTCACCCCGCACGACGTCGACCGCACCGGCATCGGTCCGGACACGGCGTCGAGCGCGCGCGAGGCAAGGGCGCGCGGCTGTCGCGTGCGGCTCGTCGCATCAGCGCGGCGCGGCAGCCGGCCGGTGGTTCAACCGGTGGAGCTGCCGCAGGACGACCTGCTCGCCGGCCTGAGGGGCATGGCCAACGCGCTCATCCTCGACACCGACACGCTTGGCCGCGTCGTCATCTGTCAGCTCGACGGCGGCCTGACGCATACGGCGTACGCGCTCTTGAGCGATCTGATCACGGTACGCCGGACGTGTCAGATCACGGGAACCGGGTTCGACAGCGCCGCAAGAACCTCTTTGTAGAGATACTTCGCCCCTTCGATTCCGTTGAGTGGTCCTGCTTCGGTACTCGAGCGCGAACGTGCCCTTGAAGCCCGCCGCCAGCATGATTCTGGTCGACCGCTGCACGTCGTTCTTGTCGCCCCAGCGGTCCCAGTACTTGGCGTGGACGTTGGTGTGCGCGTACGGGGCCAGGGCCTTGAGACCGTGGACCAGCATGTAGTCGTGTTCCCAGTTGCAGAAGTCCGGCGAGGCCTCGCAATACGGGTGGTTCACCTCGTCGATGATGGTTCGGACGTTCATCGGGTCCGCCGCCAGACCCCAGTGATTCTCGATGGTGACCCGGATGCCGAGCGTTCCACCATAGTCGGCCATCTCTTTGTAGGACTCGATGGCCGCCGCCAGCAAGGCACCGATGTCGAGGTTTCTCGGATATCCGTCGCCGGGATCGCGTGGGATGGCCGGTGGCCTGATGCTCGGGCCGAGCGCAGACGTGGAGTTCATCCGCATCGACTTCACGCCGAGTACCGCGCAGCCCTCGAGCCACTTCCTGGCAATCGCCACACCCTCTTTGCGCTGGGCCTCGTCAGGACCGGCAAGATTGGTGGGCGCATTGTTCGAGATGTGCTGGCACTTGACGCCGGTCTTCACCATCCTCGACGCGAGCGCGTCGAGCCACTTCTTCCCCGACGGGGTCGACGGATCGAACGTGCGGCCGGCGAACATGCTGTCGTCGGTCACGTCGCCGAACAGCCCCGAGAAGAGATCCATGTGGGTCACGCCGGGGAACGTGTCCTTGGTGAACTGCGGAAAGTCGAGCATCGTAATCTCGCCGTACTTCTCCTTCATCTGGGCGTTCGTCATGCCGCCATTCCCCTGACCGGCCCGGCCGCCCGCGCTGGCAGGCTGCCCGGTCGGCGGTGCCGCGGCCGTCGCGGGACTACCTGGCGCAGCCGCAGTGGTCGCCGGGTTGGCGGCGACAGGCTGACCAGGACCGCCCGCGCGCCCCCCGCCAGGCCGGGTCTTGAAGATGTAGCGGATTGGATACGAGCAGGAGGCGATGCGGGCCAGCTTGTCCTTCTCGGACCACCGAGGCTGCGGCTCGGCACTCGCCTCGCCGTCGGGCGTCAGCAGTAAGCCCGCGGCACCAAAACCCGCGCCGGCGGTTCTGAAGAACCCGCGGCGATCAAGCGGAGCGGCCAATCGGTTCTGTTCACTCATGATCGTTGTCCTTGCGGTGTTGACGACGCCGATGGTTTCGGGAATCACGCCGACATGGTAGCGCAGAGGCGAGGCGAACGGGCTAAGCTATGGCGTCCTGGAGCATAACGATGAAACCAGCCACTGTCTTCCTCGGCGAGATGACCAACCCGGAAGTCGAAGAGTTTCTCAAGACGCGCCACACCGTCGTCGTTCCGACCGGTGCGACCGAACAGCACGGGCCGCACGGGCCGCTTCTGACCGACGTCCTCATCCCACAGGAGGTGGCGCGCCGGATTGCGCCGACGATTGGCGCGGTCGTCGCGCCGCCAATCAACTACGCCTTGTCGTTTCCACACGTTGGCTTTACCGGGCTCGTCCACGTCCGCATCTCGACCTTCATGGCCCTTGTCGAAGACCTGTGTGCGTCGTTTGCCACGTCCGGGTTCAAACGGATCATTTTCCTGAACGGTCATTACGACAACACCTACGCGATTGCCTACGCATGCGCGAACGCCGCGGAGAGGATGCCGAAGGACGTCAAGGCGTTTCCGGTGAACTACTGGGACGGGCTCACCGCGGAAGAGGTTGCCGAGTGGTCCGGGTTGAAGAACGGGTTGCACGCGAACCTGGCTGAGACGTCCGCCGTGCTCGCAATCAACCCGAACCTCGTGGACATGGACCGGGCGAACGCGGAGTTCCCACCGTTCCCGGAGTACACGGTGAACACGGGACCCGTACATACGGCCTTCTTCTTCACGTCGCCGGGGTCGGTGTACTGGGCCACGAAAACCGGCACGTGGGGCGACGCGCGCGGGTCCACCGCCGAGGCCGGCGAACGCTACATCAGCGCGGGAGTCCGCTCGACGCTTGCGGTGCTGGACAACATCGAGAGGACCTTCAGAGCGATGCCTCCCCGTTCAGCCGGGGACACTCAAGGGGGACAGTCCCCGGGGACACTCAACCTTGGGTGTCCCCCACTCTACCGACGCTGATGACAGACTCCACGCCACCACTACACGGCCTGCTCGTCGTCGACCTGACGCGCGTCTTGTCCGGGCCGTACTGCACGATGCTGCTCGCCGACATGGGCGCGCGGGTCATCAAGATCGAGCAGCCCGGCCGCGGGGACGACACGCGCGGCTGGGGACCGCCGTTTGTCGGCGAGGAAAGTGCGTACTTCCTCAGCGTCAACCGGAACAAGGAGAGTTTGACGCTCGATCTGAAGCAGCCGGGGGCCCGCCGCATTCTCGAGCAGTTGCTCGATCGAGCCGACGTGCTCGTGGAGAACTTCCGTCCCGGCACGATGGACCGCCTGGGTTTCGGGTACGAAACGGTTTCGGCCCGATGGCCGCGCGTGGTCTATGCCGCGATCTCGGGATTCGGACAGACGGGCCCGCGCCGCGAGCAACCTGGGTACGACGCGGTGATCCAGGCCGAAGCCGGGCTGATGAGCATCACGGGCGAGGCGGGCGGGCCCGCGCTGCGGCTGGGAGTCGCCATCGCCGACATCGTCAGCGGCATGTTTGCGGCGCAGGGGATCGCGATGGCACTCCTCGCGCGCGCACGAAGCGGCCGGGGACAGCAAGTCGACATCGGCATGCTCGACTCGACGGCTGCCCTCCTCACCTATCAGGCCGCCAGCTACTTCGCGACCGGCCTCGCCCCGGGGCGTCTCGGCAACCGGCACCCGACCATCGTGCCGTATGAGACGTTCGAGGCCTCCGATGGAGAGTTCGTGCTCGCCGTCGGCAACGACGACCTGTGGAGACGGCTCTGCAAGCTCATGGGATTGGCCGAGCTGGCCGATGATCCCAGGTTCGCGTCGAACCGAGCGCGCGTCGAGCACTATGCCGAACTCGAGCCGGCGTTGGCGGAACGGTTGCGCACGCGAACCAGAGCCGACTGGATCGCGTCCCTCAGCGCGGAGGGCGTGCCATGTGGGGCCGTGCGGGACGTCGCGGAGGTGTTGCACGACCCGCAGCTGGCCGCGCGCGAGATGATCGAAACCGTCGAGCACGCGACGCTCGGAGCCGTTCGCGTGCTCGGTGTCCCCATCAAACTGTCAGCGACGCCCGGCACCGTCCGCACGGCTCCGCCAACCCTGGGCCAGCACACCGATCAGATTCTGCGCGGCGATCTCGCACTGACCGAGGCCGAAATTGCGCGCCTGCGCGCCACCGCCGCCGTCTAGCGACTGAAGGTGGCTGGCACCTTTCCCGGGAAGGTGCCTGGCACCTTCTTTGGAAGTCGTTTGTTTGCAAGTTGTTGACTAATTGGCTTTGACGGTCCTGTGCCGGGAGCTAGCGCTCGATCAGGGACGTGATTTCGGAGACGACGAAGTCGACGACGTCCTCTTCGCTGAGGGCGTCTGGACCAGCGCCGTCGCGGACGGGCCGTTCCCTGGTGACGGCTCGGCGGCCGCGGCTCTGGCTGGTGCGTCCGAGGACGAGCGGCGGATCCTCAGACGAGTCGAGCGTCAGCTCGATGAAGTCCTCGGGCGATCGCTCGGAGGCGAGACGGACCGATCCGGCTGGCGTGAAGACCTTGAACCGATGACCCTCGGCAACGAGCGCCGAGGCCAGCGTGTTGAACGCCGGCACGGCGCGCGTCGCGAGAAACTGATCGTAGGCGCGCGAAGCGGCGTCCGACCGTTCGCGACGGCCGACGGCATCGCGCCGCGCCTGTTCAATCGCCGCGCGCACGCGCCGCCGTACTTCGGGAATGTCCATCCCGTCCAATGTTACGTCAGGCCAGGCGCTCGGCAAACGACGTGTCGATGCCCTCCCGCTTCAAGAGCGCCACGAGCGCCGCGCGATCGAGCGCCTTGCGATACGCCTCCGCTACGTGCACCGTCCCGTCGCGGACGAGCGCGGCGAGCGAGTCGGTGAGCGGCACCATCCCGTGACGCCTGCCGCTGTCGAGCGCGACAGGCAACTGGAACATCTTGCCCTCCAGCACGAGCGTCGACACCGCCGGCGTATTCAACAGGATCTCGCGGGCCCCCACGCGGCCCCCTTTGACCCGCCGCAGCAGCACCTGAGCAACCACCCCACGCAGGGCCGTCGCGAGCGACGTCCGCGCCGTGGCGCGGCGATCGGCCGGGAACACATCGATCAGCCGCTCCAGCGCCCCAATCGTCGAGGACGCGGGCACCGAGGCCAGAACCAGCCGCCCGGACTCGGCCGCTTCGAGCGCAGCCGAGACGAGGTCGGCCGACTTCAGATCCTCGATCATCATGACGTCGGGATCTTCGCGCAGCGCGGCACGCGCGTATGTCGCGGCCAACTCGGCATCGCCGCGCGACTCGCGCTGGCTGATGAACGACCGGCGGCTCTCGTGCACGAACCCGATCTGCGACTCGATCGTAATCAGATGGTCGCTGCGCGTGCGATTGATGAGATCGACAAACGCGTTGAGCAGCGTCGACTTGCCGCTCGCCCGCGCGCCCGTGACGAGCACCAGGCCGTCGGACTGCTGGCAGAGCGCCTGCACTTCCGGCGCCAGACCGAGCTGATCCGCCGAGATCGCGCGCGGCGGGAACATCCGGAAGATGATGCCCGGCCCGCGGTGATCCCTGAACGTCTGACACCGCACGCGCCCGATCTCCGGCACGTCGCAGAGCCATTCGACCGGACCGTTCTGGAGCGCGTCGCGGCGGCGCGGTGGCGCCAGCTCCATCACCAGACGATCCACGTCGGCCGCGGTGAGTATCGGCTCGCTTTCGAGCGGACCGATCTCGCCGTCGATACGCATCATCGGCTTCGACTGCGCGACCACGTAGACGGTCGACGCTCCGCGCGCCGCGGCGACTCTCAGGGTGTGCATGAGCGCGGCGTCTTCGGCTGGTGTGAAAGGCACGGAAGCAGACTCCGGTTTGATGGGCGTGCGTGCAAGAGGTACGACAACCGCCTGTCGCGTCTCGTCTTCAGTCTGGGCGTCGGCTGCTCGGTGCAGCACCGGACCCGGCGTCTCGAGTGACAGCATCTCTCGGTCTGCCGACGCCTGCGCACCGTCGGCCACCCCGGCGACGGGTTCGGGTTGTCGCAGCTCTGGGGTCACGTCCATTGGTATCTCCGTGGCTGGCGTCCACACGTGCGGTCTCGTTTCTGGCATCGCCCGCTCGACGCCCGCATTCAACGTCGTCACGACATCGGCAGCAGCCGGCGTCTCGGCAACGACCGGCCGAATCTCTTCGAACTCGCTCGCCGTGACCTGCTCCGGCGCGGGGCCTTCCGCACGAACCTCTACCGTGTCGACGGGCGGTTCATCGAACGACGATCCGGCGGCGACAGGCGCCGCGTCCGCGACCACCGCGTCTTCAGCAGTCGGAGCCGCCTCGGCGATCAGGATGTGGTCGGCGACCGGCCGCGTCTCGACATTCGGCGCGTCGTCTGCCACCGGCCGCGTCTCGACGAGCGGTGCCTGGTCAGCCATCCGCCAGATCTCGACGATCGGCGCGTCGCCATCGACCGGCCAGATCTCGACGACCGGCGCGGCGTCAGCCGCCGGCCACGTCTCGACCAATGGCACGTGCTCGACAACCGGCAGCGGTTCCGCAGTCACTTCCCCGGCGACACTCAGCGGCTCGGCGATCGTCGTGTCATCGACGGCAGGTGCGCCGGCGACGGCGGGCACGTCTTCGTGGACAGGCGTTTCCTCGACAGCCGCATCCGGGACGGGCGGCGCGGCCGCAGCGAGCACCGCTTCGTCGGAGAACAACGGCGTCCCGACCGGCTTGTCGGCAATCACCTCGGCATCTTCCAGTGCCTGGTCATCGACGCGTGCAAGCAGTGGAGGTGGCGAAAGCTCGAACCCGGGCTCGGCGCCGGTGACGTCAACGCCGCCGGCGACGTCGGGAACCGCGGTGCGCAAAGCAACCGGAGTCGCTTCCTCGACCGGCGGCGCATCCGGCTCGATCTGATCAGCCCACTCGCCGACCTCGTCCCCGAGTCCCGACGACAGCAGCGCGGCGGCAGTCGCCCCGAGCATCGCGTCGACTTCTTCTTCCGTCGGCACGCCTTGCGGCTCGTCGTCGATGATCTGGATCGCGTTGTCCGGAACGTCGTCGAGCTCGAACTCTTCGGCATCCTGCCCCGGAATGCTCACGACGATCGAGTCGAACGCCTCTGGCGGAACCTCAGCGCGCGCCTGCTCGTCGACGTGCGCCGGTGCGCCCGCAACGAGCTCGATCTCCTGGGGGTCAAGCGCGGTGCTCTCTTCCACGGCTTTCGCTTCGGCTCCGACAGACTCCGGGGAAACGGGAGGGACTGCCTCGGACGCCTGTGCCTGCGGAATCTCGATCGGCCGACGCCGTACCTCGAGCCACACATCCTCGCCGCCTCGAGCGGCGACGACGCTGAAGCGGTCGGCCACGCCGGTAGGTGAGGGGATCTCGTGTTCGATCGCGCCGAACTCGGTGAGCGCCTGCTGCTGGTCGTCGGGCAGGATCTGCACGAGCATGCTCGACACTGCATCGAAGGTGAGCACGCGCGACGACAACTCGACCTGGCCCCAGGCGAGCGGGCCTCGATACGCGTTCATCGAGGATGACGCCGTGACGACGTACGGCTTCTCGCCGACGTGCATCACGAGCGCGTCACCTTCGAGACGGACGATTGCGTCGAGCAGCGAGTCGAGCAGCTTCACTTTGTGGCTATTCCGAAACGACGGCTCAACCCGACCACTTGCCGGTCGGGGAAGAACTCTGGCTCTAGTTGGCGTTTGCGCAGGCGTTTCTGTGTGCTTTCGTCTATCGACGGTTGCACCGCTGCCGGGGAGGCGGGTGACTGGCGAAAGCGCAGGAACTCGAACTACTAA
This sequence comes from uncultured Acidobacteriota bacterium, assembly GCA_963771395.1. Lineage (GTDB taxonomy): Bacteria > Acidobacteriota > Vicinamibacteria > Vicinamibacterales > 2-12-FULL-66-21 > DATBJJ01. The sequence continues at coordinate 14,041 of CAVYTY010000006.1, forward strand.
TGTTAACAGAAACCGCGCGGAAATGCAGGCGACTCTGCCGCGAATGCCGATGTGTGAAACCGTGCGCTATCTGACCGCCCGATGGATGGCCATGAGCCCGCCGAGGACGCGAAAGCGCTCGCAGGCGGCAAATCCCTGCTCGCGCGCGATGCGCGACACGCCCTCGGCCCCCGGATATCGCCGAATGGACTCCGGAATGTAGCGATACGTGTCGGGATCGCCGTGCAGCACCAGCCCGAGCGTCGATCCGACGAGCGTCAGGTACACCAGATAAACCGCGCGCACGAGCGAGTTGGCCGGACGATCGAAGTCGAGCGACAGGAGGACGCCGCCGGGCCGCAACACTCGAGCCAGCTCGGCCAGAGCCTCGGCGATCACAGGCACGTTGCGAATGCCATAACCGGTCGTGACGATGTCGAATGTCGCATCGCGGAAGGGCAGCTGCATCATGTCGCCCACCAGGAATGCCGGCTGTGAGCCGCGAGGACGTTTGCCGCGCGCGATCTCGACCATGCGCGCCGTGATGTCGAGGCCCACGCTGCACGCCCCCGCATCCTGCATCGCATAAGTGATGTCGCCGGTGCCGCACGCCAGATCGAGCACGCGAACGCGCGGCTGGATGGGGGCCATCGACACCAACCGGCGCTTCCAGCGGCGGTCCTGCCCGTACGAGAGAAGAATGGTGATGAGGTCGTACCGATCGGCGATTGTCGAGAACAGGCGTCTGACGTAGCGGGACTTGGTATCGGGCGAGTCGAACGCCGAACCGAGGCGAGCGCGCATTGGTGATCCGGTTGCCGGCTGAAGCGTCGTTGCCGCCGACGCTTCACCGGAGGCTGGTCAGGCGGAAGAATACGTCAGTTGACGACGATCGTTCCACCCATCATCTCGGCGTGGGGCGAGCAGCTGTAGGCATGGGACCCTCGGGTCAGCGGAACCGTGAACTCGATGCTGTCCTGTCCCTTGCCTTTGAGGAGGCGCGTGTTGACGCTCCAGGATCGGATCACGAAGTCGTGCGACATGCCGACGTCGGTATTGCGCAGGATGATGCGGATCCGCTCGCCGGGACGCGCGAACAGCGTCGGGTTCGGCGCAACCTGCCCGTCGACATAGAAAGTCATGTCCCGGGCAACCAGCTGAATCTCGCGAACAGCGGATTCGTTGTCCGCCCCGAGGACGGCGCTCGCGACATCCGCCTTGTACAGGACGTCGCCGGCCAGGCGCGACACGAGCACCACCGCGCCGATGGCGGTCATCACGAGAAGCAAGCGAGCCGACAAATGTCTCTTCATCCGACCAGTAACCCCGTCGCATACATGACGCCGAATCCAGCGAGGAGCCCGACCATCACGGGCGCCGTCGCAAACCGCTCCGACAAAGGGAGCCCGCCAGCGACCTGACGCGCGATCTGCAGCGCCACCTGGCCGATCGCGCCCGCCCCCAGGCCCAGAAACACGACGCCGAGCACCGGCGAATAGACCAGGCCGCCGGCCCACGCGCCGGCAATCGTCGGCAGCCCACCGATGAGACCGAGCCGCGCCAGCGTCCAGATCGACGGCCGATCCTTCGCGATGGGAGCGACGATCGCGAGGCCCTCGGTCGTATTGTGCAGCGTGAAGCCAATCACGAGCAGCGTGCCGAGTGCGGCCTCGCCAAGCGCGTACGCCGCGCCGATCGCAAGACCCTCGCCGAAGTTGTGAAGCCCGATGCCGACCGCGATCAGAAGTGCCAGCACGGCGCCCGGCGATCCGGCCGTGCGGGCTTTTGCGCGCCTGCCCCGCAGCCACGCGCCAAACCACTCGAGCGCGAGGTACGCGGCGAGCGCGCTCGACACGAAGAGCGCCACGCCTTGATACGAGGACGGCATCGTGGCGGCCGTCTCGAGCGCCTCGTGCGCCGCGTCGATGAACAGAAACACCAGCAGCCCGACGGTCAGTGCGAGCAACACGTCGATCCCGGTCTTCCCCAGACGGCTCGCGAGCGGCAACCACAACAGACCGAGCGCGACAGGGATCACGCCGACATACAGGCCAATCAACGTGAACGCCAGCAGGTACCGCGCGTCCGGCTCCGGCGTCCGGACGGCGACCGGAATCTCGTGCTCGAAGGTCGTGCCTGTCGAGGTCACCACCTTCAAGAGATGTGCTTCACCGACGACCCACGGGTACGGGATGACGAGCCGCGTCGTCCCGAGATGCGACAGCACGGCCCCCTTTTCGGAAGTAAAGGCCCAGTACGCATCGTCGACCATGACTTGCGCGATCGTGACCGGGTCGGGGCCATCGTTGAGCACGTGCAGGATGATCCCGTCGTTGGTCAGCACCGCGCGCTCGATCGCCAGCCGTTCGACGGGCGGCGCCCCCTCCCCCCGCAGTCTGTCGGCCGGTCCGGTCCGGACAATGAGAAGGATGAGCGCGGCGAGCAGCGCCAGCGGTACGAGCGCGAGGCCCCAGACGCGCGCCGTCACACGGGTGTCCGCGGCTTCAGGTGTCACGGCGCCCTCCCACGGCTTCGAAGAGTCCCATCCAGCCGAGCTCGGCGAACTCGCTCTGGTGAGCGTGGAACATGAACTTGCCCGGATACCTGAAGCGCGTCTCGAGCACGGCGCGCTCGCCCTGGCAGAGCATCACGGTATCGGTCGATTCGGCGCTCGTTGTCCGCGTGCCCGTGCGGAAGACGTCGAAGAACATGCCGTGCAGGTGCAGGCTGTTGATCAAGTCGAACTCGGTGACGTTGACGACATACATGCGAACGAGCTTGCCGACCTCCACCTTGATGGGCTCGTTCAGGAAGAAGTTGGCGACAGTGTTGACGGCGTAGACCTCGTTGTCGGCGTCGAAGTTCGTGTCGAAGCCGTTCATCACCATGATGAGCTCGTCGGCTTCCGGACGCGCCGTACGGGGATCGACGATGAACACGCCATAGAGACCCTTGTGGATGTGGCGCTTGAGCGGAACGGCGTGGCAGTGGTAGAGATGCATGCCGTACGGCTCGGCATCGAACTCGTAGACGAACCGGCCGCCGGGCAGCACCTGATGTTCGGGCATCGACCCGTCCATTTCCGGATGATGCCAGCCGTGAAAGTGCATCGTGTGAGGATGCGAACCGGCGTTCACGAACGTGATGCGCAGGCGGTCGCCTTCCGTCGCACGGATGGTCGGGCCGGGCACCTGACCGTTGAACGTCCAGGCCGGGAAGAACACGCCGGGCGCGATTTCAATCTCGCGATCGACGGCCACGATTTGATACTCCCTGAGCAGCGTGCCATCGGGACGGGGCGTCTCTTTGTAGTAGCGCTCACGCTCTGCGGCCGGCAGGTCCGAGAAGTTCCACGCACGAAGGTAGGCCGCAGGATTGAACGCCTCGGTGGACACGCGTCCAACGGGCCCCATCTTGTGGGCGGCGTGCTCCATTGCTCCGTGTGACGAGTGGCTCTGTTCCCCCGAGAGGCGGCGTGCTCCGAAGAACGTCGCGGCGGCGGCGGAACCAAGGCCGGCCAGGCGAAGCCACGAGCGGCGAGTGACGGGCAGCATTTGAGTCCTCAAGTCCACTTTTTTGACAATTCAAAATATAGAGTTTATGCTCTGAAAAGTCAAATGCTGCCTTCCCATACCGTCGAAAACTATCTAAAGGCCATATTTCTCGCCCAGGTCGCCCTGCTGCCGTCCGAGCAGCTGGTCCCAATGGGCCAGTTGGCGTCTGCTCTGGGTGTCGTCCCGGGCACTGCCACCACCATGGTGAAAGCCCTGGCTGAATCAGGCCTCGTCCGTTACGAACCCTATGCGGGCGTGAGGCTTACGGGGGCCGGCGAGAAGCTCGCGGCGCGGGTGCTGCGCCGGCACAGGCTGATCGAGCTGTTCCTGGTGCAGGTGATGGGAATGAGCTGGACCGAAGTCCACGACGAGGCCGAGCATCTGGAGCACGCCGTCTCGGACCGGCTGATCGAGCGCATCGACGAAATGCTCGGCCGGCCCTCCGCTGACCCGCACGGTGATCCGATTCCCGGACCGGAGGGGACGCTCAGCCGACCGGAGTACGACTCGCTGATGACCTGTCCGCTCGGCGAAGCCGTCACGGTGCGACGTGTCGCCGACCAGGACAGCGAGTTCCTGAGATTCGTCGAGCGTCACGATCTCAAGCCGGGACAAGTCGTCCGCGTCGAGGATCGGGACCCGGCCGCCGACAGCGTGAAGCTGCGCGGGCAGGACCGCGAGTTCACGATCGGCGCGCGCGCCGCGTCGAAGGTGCTCGTGCAGGCGGCGCGTGCCGTGGTGCTGATGTGCCTGCTCGCGACGTCAGCGCTCGCGCAGACGCCGGCCGCGAAGGCAAATCCCGGCGCCGAACCCTTCGCCATCACCGACAACTCGTTCCTGGTCGAAGAAGCCTTCAACCAGGAGGCCGGCATCTTTCAGAACATCGCGGTCGCGAGCTTCGTGAACGGGAACTGGGGATTCAACTTCACGCAGGAATGGCCGGTGATCTCGCAGGCGCACCAGTTTTGGTACACGCTATCAGCGCTCGACAACGGCGGTGGAGCGGGAGTGGGCGACGTGCTGCTGAACTACCGATACCAGGCGCTGACCGAAGGGCCCGGGCGGCCGGCGTTTTCGCCCCGCGTGAGCCTGGTGCTGCCGACGGGTGATGCCTTCCGCCTCCTCGGCTCGGGATCACCGGGGCTGCAAATCAATCTGCCGTTCAGCAAGCAGACCGGCGATTGGTTCTGGCACTGGAATGGCGGCTTCACGTGGCTGCCGAAAGCCGATGCGCTTTCTGGCAATCCTGCCGACGATCGCCGCGTGAATCTGATGTCGCCGATGTTGGCCGGCAGCGGGATCTATCGGCTGCGGCCCATGTTCAACCTGATGCTCGAGGGCGTGATGCTCTTCGCCGAGCTGGCCGGCGAGGACGGCCCCACCCGGGAGAACGCCTTTACGCTCTCGCCCGGCGCGCGCGGCGGGTGGAACTTCGGCGATCAGCAACTCGTCCTCGGCGCCGCGATGCCGATCACATGGGTGGACGGGAGTGCCGAGACCGGGCTTCTGGTCTACCTCTCCTACGAACTCCCCTTCAAGAAGTAGTAGGACTACGGAAGCGAGTAGGCCGCAAACGAGCTCGGCGTCTCCCACACGCGGACAGAGACGACCTGGAAGCCGAGCTCGTGGGTCTTCTCGAAAACCAGGCGCGCGATGCGCTCGACCGTAGGGTTGCTCTCGAGCAGATACATGGGCTCCCCCAGCTCGCGCAACGGTCCGACAAGCGGATCGTCGTGCCGCAGAATCATCTTGTGGTCGAGCTCCTGATCGATCCAGCCTTTCACCAGCCGCTTGATGTCGGAAAAATCGGCGACCATGTTGCGGCTGTCGAGCTCGTCGGTCCGCACGTCGATCTCGGCGACGGCATTGTGACCGTGAGGATGCTTGCAGACGCCGTCGTAATCGAGCAGGCGATGGCCGTAACAGAATTCGATGCGCTTGGTGACTAGATACATGTGTGCTTCACGCTGAATTGGGACCGGGGGATGTACTCGGAGGATCGTAGTGGTTCGGTCTGAAGGCGGTCAAGGCGGGGCGGTCCTCTGTTCGGGCGGGCTCGACAGCGCGGTGCTGCTGGCTGATGTCGCCCGGCGCGAGGCGGGGCTGCGGCGCGAGGCGGGGCTGCGGCCCAAGCCTGTCGAGGGGCACGGTCAAGGCCCCGCGAGTGCTGAGAGGATCGTGCCGATCTACGTCAGCGTGGGACTCGCGTGGGAGCAGGAAGAGCTCGCCATGCTCGACCGACTGCTACGCACGCCGCCATTTCGCGACGTCCAGCCGATCGAAACCCTTCGCCTCGACATGCGCGACGTCTACCCGCCGACCCATTGGGCCATTCGCGGGGAGCCGCCGGGTTTCGACACACCCGATGAAGACGTCTATCTCGAAGGCCGTAACATCGTCCTTCTGACGAAGACAGCAGTGTTCATGGCTCGCGCCGGGCTCGCACGCGTGTATATCGGGCCGCTTGCGGGTAATCCCTTTCCGGACGCCACTCCCGAGTTTTTCGAGGCGATGGCGCGCGCGCTGTCGCTCGGTCTGGACACGTCGATCGAGATCGCCGCGCCGCTTGCGGAGCTGCACAAGTCCGACCTGATCGCCCTGGGGCAGTCGCTCGGCGTACCGCTCGAGCTCACGCTCTCGTGCATGCAGCCCGCCAACGGGTTGCACTGCGGCCGCTGCAGCAAGTGCCGCGAGCGAAGGGATGCGTTTCGGGAGGCGGGGATTGAGGATCCGACGAGATACGCCGTCGTGCCGATGCGGTGATGAGGGTGCTAGGGTGTCCGGTGGCCAGGTGCCTGGGTGCTTAGGGTGCAACGTGTCAGGGGGCTTGGTGCCTGCGTGCCATCGGTGCTCGAGTGCGTGCCGGAACCCAAAGCACTTTTGCACCCAGGACCTTGTCACCTTGGCACTCTAAGCACTAAGGCACCAAGGCCCCTTTGCCCCCTGGCACCCTTGTGTCTACGACGGCCGCAGTCGTATCGTGCCGTCGCCGGTCCGCACGCGAATCTGCCTGCCTCCGCCGGCGAGTCTGCCGCGAAGGGTCCGGCGGTTTTCGCCACGCTCTGACTCGGGCTCGCCAATGACGTCCAGGTCGTTGCGGATGGATCCGTCGCCCGTGTGGGCATCGAGCTCCGCGCCAAAACCTGTGGGCAGATACAGGGTGACTCCCCCGTCTCCAGTCGTAATGTCCCAGTTGTCCGACATCTCGCTGCCCGGCTCCGCGCGGTAGACGATCGACCCGTCGCCGGTGTGGAGCTTCACGCTCGTGAGCCGGCCTGCCACGTTCACGCCGCCGTCGCCGGTATCGACGGCAATCCGGCCGCTCGCGCCCTCGACCGTGACCGACCCGTCGCCTGTGTCCAGGATCAACTCGCCGCCGACGTCCGATGCGCGGATGCTGCCGTCGCCTGTCCGGAGCTCGAACCGGCCGTTGACGCGCTCGATCGTGATCGTTCCGTCGCCGCTGCGCGCTACGACGTTCACGTCGCGAGGCACGGACACGATGAGCCGTGCGCTGGCAGTCTGATGGAAGCCGAACCCGCTGAACGACTCCGCCCGGGGCCGCTTCACTTCGAGCTCGATGCGATTGCCTTCCTGCGAGCTCTTGATCTCCAGGGCGTCGACGACTTCGCGCGTCGCCCCTCGCTTCTCGACGTCGATGGCGACGTCGGGCCTGTCCCACGCCTGTATCTCGATCGAGCCGTCAAACGTCGTCAGGTGCAGATCCGCGGTGCCGGTCACCTTGAAGCGCTTCTCTTCGCGGACGATCTGCCCCTGCGAGTCGACACTCATGACGCAGGCCGAGCCCAGGGTCGCGGCGGCCAGAAGCGGCGCCGTCAGGAAAAATGACTTCATACGAGGCATAGACGGCAAGCGGCGGGCGGCCGTTCCCGGTCCGGAGGTCATCGACGGGGATCAAGACCAGGGTCAGCCCCCGCGAGACCCCGATTCAGCGGCCAAAAGCCAGCTCTCCCCCAATCCAAGTCTGGGTAACGGTCAAATCGGGGCCGAGTACCTGTGAGATCGGCCATCGCCCCGGGCGCGACCACCCCGAAACCCTGGAGCCCCAAGGCCCGGGCGGGGGTCGTCGAGCAGACCGTGGCGGCGTCAACGTGGCTAAGCCCCATCACGCTCACAAGCAGCGCAAACGCCCGGTCCATCGTCAGCACGCTGCCCGCGAAGGTGCCGTCCTGGAGGTAAGCCGCGTCGCGGATGGCAATGGGCTTCCCACCCAGTCTGGTCGTGGAGCCGTATGGGAGTCCGGAGCCGGCCGTGCCATCCGTGATTGCCATGATGCGCGAGGGGGATTTGGCGGCAATGGCGACCCGGACCATGGACGGGTGCACATGGACCCCGTCGCAGATGATTTCGGCCGACACGTCATCGTGCGCGAGCACGGCTGCGGCCAGACCTGGTGCGCGATGACCGATGGGCGTCATACGATTGAAGAGATGAGTCGCCTGGCGCGCACCGGCGCTGATGCCCTCGAGCGCCTGCTCGTACGACGCGCCGGAATGCCCAAGCGAGACGTGATGCCCGTGCGCGGTAAGGGTCCGGATGAGTGCGATTGCGCCGTCGAGTTCAGGCGCTATCGTGAGAATCCCCACATCGGGCCGCGCGGCCGCAATCTCGGTCAGGATCTCCTCGCCGGTGAACTCGCCCTCGGGTCCTCTCTCAGCATTGGGGCCAGGCGGCACGCGCAGGCACTCCGGCGGTTGCGCGCCGCGATACAGCGGATTGATGAAATTGCTTTCGAGGTGCGCGGGCAGCACGCGGGACGCACCTGCCGGCCGTGCGAATCGCGCGGCCCTCACCGCGGTCAGCATCGTCCGAAGGTCATCGGGCGCGCAGGCCACAGACGTCGGGCAGAACGCGGTGACACCGTAATGGGGCAGCCGCGAGGCGATGCGCTGAATCGCACCCGCACCGTCGAGCGTGTCGGTCCCGTCGACGCCGTGCACGTGCACGTCGACAAAGCCGGGCACGACCGTGTGGCGACGAAGATCGAAATGCAGATCGCCGGGTGACCGCGCCGGAGCATCCTGCAGCACGTCGATGATGCGGTCCCCGTCCACGACGACGGTCGCGTGGCTCATCAGCCGATCGGGCAGGACGACGTCCGCGTCAGCGAGGAAGATCATGGCCGACCGTCACTCGGTCCTTTCTCAACGCTCGCGTGCCTCGTCGCCGTTTGGACCGCAGGCGCTTCCAATCTGCCAGAACAATTTCCGCCCTTCGAGCGGCATCGGCGAGGCGCTGTCCGCGCGAAAGACGGTTCGATCGGCTTCCTTCAGCAGCCTGCGAAGCCATCGCTCGTCGGGTGCCGAGAACACGATGACGCCGGGGCTCTCGGAGGGCGGAAAACGCCGGTCGTCGGTGTAGTCGCGATCGAGCGTCATGAGCGTGCGGCCGAGCCGGCGCGCGAGGTGGTAGTGCTCGATGTCGGGCGCGCGACGCAGATCGTCGTGCTCGAGCACGAACAGCACATCCCAGCCGAGCGTGACACGCATGTAGCCGACAACGCCGTTCGGCATGTTCGCATCGGCGTAGACACGCGGCTGTCCAACGAGACGTTCGACGAGAGGACCGAGTTCGGAAGACAGAGTGCCCATGACCATGAACTGTCGAGGCGGCGTCACCGATGTCGATCGAGTTCGGCCTGCGCGGTGATCGATTCCGCCTGCCGGATCCGGCGCAACAGGTTGACGACGAGCCATCCCGCGGGTGCACGAGCTTCCTTGCGCGGGCGACGACTGTTGGTGGAAAACACGGCAAACTCGCAGGAGAAGGGAATCGCGATGGTCGAATCAGCGGAGTGGATGGCTTTTCCCGAAAGGTCGTTCGTCGTCTGGTGGCCCGGAGACCCCGGCAATCGGTGGGGCATACGCGATTGAGCATAGCACCGGTGACCTGCAGAAGCTCTGCTGATCGGCCGAAAAGCCTTGACAGAGGCTGGCTTCCGGAGGGAACGTACCTCGCCTTCGAGGGCCGACGTCTGGGAGACCGAATGTCAGCCGGAACAGGTGCAGGCCCTGAGATCGCGACGCTCGTCCTCGTCGCGGCGGCGGCGCTCTGTCTGGCGGCGGCCGCATTCTTCTGGTCGAAAGGGCGCAAAATTGCCGGAGACCACGTGTTCCGCGCCAGCCGGCTGAGCCGAGGCAACCGGTGGTTCCCGACACAGGTTGCCGTGACGCGGACGAGCGTGGTGCACTACACACCTGAACTGGTCGGAGGCCGAGAGCACTCGATGCACATCTCGCACATCGCCTCGGTGCTCATCGATCGAAACCTGATGTTCTCCGACGTGCTCATCGAAAGCTCCGGCGGGACGAGCCCGGTTCGCTGTCACGGCCATCGCAAGGCGGACGCGGTCGAGATGAAGCGGCTCATCGAGCAGTTCCAGTCAGAGTATTACCGCCGGGACGACATCCCGCCGCGCGCCCCCGCCGTGGTCAAAGAAGTCTAGGAGAGACGTGGAGAACCTTTCGGTCCCCGGTCGCCGAGCCGATCCGACGGACATCGCGACGCGATTCCAGTCGCTCGTGCAATCGCCGCTCCGCGCGGCGCTGCTCCGCTTCCTCTGTGCCAGGCCCGAGGAGGCCTTCGACGTCGAGGCGCTGATGCAGACGTTCGGCCGCATGCGGCTCGACGTGGAGAACTGCGTGCGCGAGCTCGTCGCGTTCGGCGTGGTGCAGCGCGTCGCGGGAGGCGGAACGCCGCGATACGCGTTCGTGCAGCCGCAACAGGAGGCGGTCCGCGATCTGCTCGATCAGTTCCTCGAGCGGCGCGCGACGGTCAGCCACGAAGACCGATCGCCGTCGGTCCAGAGCTTCCGCGAGATGATCGGCCGCGACGAAAAGATGCTCGTCGTCTTCGAGTGGATCCGCACGGCCGCCAAGTCCGACATCTCGGTGCTGATTCTCGGACCGACCGGGTCGGGCAAGGAAGTCGTGGCCCGGATGATCCACGAGCTGAGCCGCCGCGGCACCAACAAGTTCCAGGCGGTCAACTGCGCGGCCCTGCCCGACACGCTTTTCGAATCAGAGATCTTCGGCTACGAGAAGGGCGCGTTCACGGGGGCCCACGACCGCAAGCCCGGAAGACTCGAGCTCGCCAACAACGGCACGCTCTTCCTCGACGAAATCGGCGATCTGTCGATGATCGCGCAGGCCAAGCTGCTGCGCGTGCTCGAAGAGCGCCGCTTCGAACGCCTCGGCGGGAACACGTCGATCGAAGTCAACTTCCGGTTGATCTCGGCCACCAACAGACCCCTCGACCAGTTCGTCCGCGACTCACGCTTCCGGGAGGACCTGTACTACCGCGTCAACGCGTTCGCGATCAGGCTGCCGTCGCTCCGTGAACGGACCGTCGACATCCCCGTCCTCGCGCAGCGCTTCCTGGCCAGATACTGCGCCGGGAACGGGCTCGCGCTCGACGACAAGTCGTTCTCGAAAGAAGCGCTCGACCTGCTCGTCCAGTATCACTGGCCTGGGAACATCCGCGAGCTCGAAAGCACGGTGTCGCGCGCCGCCTTGTCGTCGCCCGGACGCGTCATCCGGCCGGGGGACATCGAGTTCCTTCACGCGAACGAGACGCCGGCAGAGGCGGCCCGGGAACGGATGCCGTCGTTGGCGGAAGCCGAACGCGCCCATATCATGCGCGTGCTGGAGGCCGTACAGTGGAACAAGAAACAGGCGGCGGGGGTACTTGAAATCAGCCGCGGGACGCTCTACCGAAAGATCGTCGAATATGGCCTGGAGGGCGAGGCGCGTTCGTCTCGAAATAGACCACGAAGGCCGGTGTAATAAGGTACGAGAGTTCCATTTTTAGACAGTATTGACAGCTTTGATCACTCAAGTTGGTCCGAAACAAGACATTCTGCATGAGCTTGCCGCACACCGCCGGTTCAATCTTCGCCTGGGAAGGCTGCTAACAGACTTCCATGCAGCGTGTTAGGGGCTGAGCGTCCGCACCATGGCCACGTGCGGCAGTGGCCTTGCAGCGACTTCTAAGTTTCGCGGATTCCAACAGAATGATTCGACGTGCCTTTGCGCTCGCGTGCGCCTTGCTGACAGCCACTGTCGGCGTGGCTCGGGCCGCCGACCGCGTAGCCGACACTGTCAAGTCGGAGGCCCGACTTGACGCCAAACTCGACCGGGCGCTGTTGACCCGCGCGCGCGCCCCGAATGCCCGCGCGGCCCGCTCCCGGATCATCGTCCGCACCGTCGACGGCCGCCCGGCCTTGCCGCTCATCGCCGCGGTCAACGGGGTCGCGGGCCGCTACTTCCCCTGGCTCGGCGGACAGGTGGCGATTGTGCCGGACGCGGCACTCGACCGGCTCGCCAGCCGGCCGGAAGTCGCCTCGATCAGCCTCGACCGGGCCGTGCGGGGAACCATGGACCGCACGACGTCGGCGACGGGCTCGCGTTGGGTCGTCGAGCGCCTCGGCGTGACGGGCGCCGGCGTCGGCGTCGCGACGATCGATTCGGGCGTCGACCCCTCGCACGAGGATCTCGACGGGCGGGTCGTGCACTTCGCCGACTTCGTCAACGCGCAGCCGTTCGCCTACGACGACTACGGACACGGTACGCACGTCGCGGGCATCATCGCGGGCAGTGGCCAGCGCTCGAATGGCGCCCGGCGCGGGGTGGCCCCCGGCGCGCACCTCGTCGTGCTGAAAGCGCTCGACGTCACCGGCAACGGGTTCACGAGCAACGTCATCGCCGCCATCGACTACGCGATCGCGAACAGGACGACGTACAACATCCGCGTCCTCAACCTGTCGGTCGCGGCGGGCGTGTACGAATCGTTCACCAAGGATCCGTTGACCCTGGCCGCCAAGCGCGCCGTGGACTCCGGCATCGTCGTGGTCGCCGCCGCGGGCAACCGCGGCAGGGATCTGACGGGACAGCCACAGTACGGCGGCATCACCTCGCCAGGCAATGCCCCCTGGGTGCTGACCGTCGGCGCGTCGGGCGATCTCGGCACGCCCGATCGGCGCGACGATGTCGTGGCCCGGTTCAGTTCTCGCGGCCCGGCGGCGATCGACGAGAACGCCAAGCCCGATCTCATCGCGCCCGGCGTCAACATCGAATCGACGGCGGACCCGTCGAGCGCGCTCTTTGCCGCCCATCCGTCCTCGCGGCTGTGGGGCACGGTGAAGACCGGGAGCGAGCCCTACTTGAGCCTGACGGGGACGAGCATGTCAGCCCCCGTGGTCACGGGCGCCATCGCGCTGATGCTCGAGGCAAACGCCGCCCTGACACCGAACGCCGTCAAAGCCATCCTCGAATACACGGCCGAAGTGCGCGACGGTTATGACCACCTGACCCAGGGCGCCGGGTTCCTCAATGCGCGCGGCGCGGTGGAGCTGGCGCGCGCATTCTCGGGCGCCGGCCTGCCACCCGAGCTCTCGGGCGATCCGGTGCGCTGGAGCCGGCACATCATCTGGGGCAATCGCCGCATCGCCGGCGGCATGCTCGGCGCCCGCGCCAGCGCGTGGAACCTTGGCGTGACGTGGGGAGACGCGCGGACGCGCGCCGGCGAAGCGATCGTCTGGGGCGTCGCGTGCCGCGACGGCAAACCCGATTGCGACCAGGCGCCATGGACGGCGCCGTGCAGCGTCGTGACGCCGGATTGCGACCCGCCACTCGACTCTCTTGGCGTGGACGAGGTCGGTGTCGACTCGATCGAAGTCCCCGATGCGATGGGTGACGCGATCGGTGACGGGATGGTCGTACGTCCGAGAGACGCGCTGGCCAGCCGGCGGCGGTTCGCCGGCGCCGAGGACGCACGCGGATGAAGATGCTCCCGGTTCCCGCGCGCCTCTACGTCGGCAGCGTCATCGGCCTTGGCGCCGCGCTGCTCATCATCTTCTTCCCCTTCCAGGCCTTCAACCACCCTGGGCGGCTATCGGTGTTCGTCCTGCTGCTGTTCCTCTCGGCGATGACCTCGACGTTCAAGGTGAACCTGCCGCTCACGCGCAGCGGCTCGACCATGTCGGTTTCCTACGCGGTGGACTTCGCGGCGCTGCTGCTGCTCGGCCCGAACGAGAGCATGATCGTGGCGGCGGCGAGCGCCTACAGCCAGTGCTCGTTCCGAATCAAGGAGCGAAACCCGGTTCACCAGACGCTCTTCAGCATGGCCTGCCTCGTGATCACCGTTCAGGCCGCCGGGGCGGCTTATCAGCTGCTCGGCGGCGTGTTCGGTCCGGTGTCGATTACGACGCTGCCAAAGCCGCTCGTGGGCGCGGCAACGACCTACTTCGTTGTCAACACGATCGCGATCGCCACGGCCATCGCGCTTTCCACCAACCAGGCGATCTTCAGGGTCTGGAACGAGAACTTCCTCTGGAGCGCGCCGAGTTACTTTGTCGGCGCCGCCGCGGCCGCGGTCGCCACCTGGATGGTCACCGGATGGTCGGCGCACTGGATCACGCCGCTTGCCCTGGTGCCCCTCTATCTGACCTACCGCACCTACAAGGTCTATCTCGGACGCATCGAACACGAGCAAGGCCACGTGCGTGAAATGGCGGACCTGCATCTGGCCACGATCGAGGCGCTGGCGCTCGCGATCGACGCGAAGGACCAGACGTCGCAGTTTCACATCCGGCGTGTGCAGCTCTATGCGGCGTCCGTCGCGAGGACCCTCGGCATGTCGGACAGCGACGTGCAGGGCGTGAAGACGGCCGCGCTGCTCCACGACATCGGCAAGCTCGCCGTGCCGGAGCACATCCTTTCGAAGCCCGGGCCATTGACTCCCGAGGAGTTCCAGAAGATCCGCGCGCACCCGAAAGTCGGCGCGGACATCGTCAGCTCGGTGCCCTTCCCCTATCCGGTGGCTCCGCTCATCCTGAGCCATCACGAACGGTGGGACGGCAAGGGGTACCGAGCGGGTTGAAGGGTGAAGAGATTCCCCTCGGGGCGCGCATCCTGTCGGTCGTCGACTTCTTCGACGCGCTGATGGCAGAACGGCCCTATCACAAGGCCATGAGCTTCGACGCCGCGCTCGGTCTCCTCAAACAGGAGGCGGGCAAGGGACTCGACCCGGCGGTTGTGGCGACGTTCATCGAGCTGCTGCCGTCGCTGCAGGAAGAGACCGCGCGGCTCGAGCTGGCGACGCGGAAGTCGCAGGCCGAAGTCTCCGAGCCGGTCCTGGGCCGCCCGGAAACGGGCCTGTCGCAAGAGGCGACCAAAAAGAACGTGTTCGAGGATATCGCCCTCGCGCACCGCGAGATCTACGCGTTGTACGAAATCGCGCAGGCGATGGGTACCAGCCTGGGCGTGTCGGACACCATGGCGCTCATCGCCGCCAAGCTCACCAACCTCGTGCCGTTCTCCTGCGCGGCGCTCTTCCTCTTCGACGAAGACAGCGAGTCGCTGCGCTGCCGCTTCGCCACCGGGGTCGACGCCGAAGTGATCCGGCAGATCGCGGTCAGCAACGGCGAAGGGCTGACCGGCTGGGTGGCGCGCAACCGCCGTCCGCTCGTGAACGCCCGGCCGAGCGCCGACCTCGAGGCAGCCGGGCTCAACGCCACGACCACGCTGCAGTCCGCACTCGTGTGCCCGCTCCTCTTCAACGACCAGTTCATCGGCACGTTGTCGGTCTACCACACCGAACCGGGGTTCTATCGCGACGACCACCGTCGTCTGCTCGACCGCGTATCGGAGCAGGCCGGCGCAGTCATCAAGAACTCGATGCTGTTCGAGAAGACGGAGTCAGACTCGCTGACCGACGCGCTGACGGGCCTGCCGAACACGCGGTACCTCTTCATGCAGCTCACGCGCGAGCTCGCGCGTGCCGAGCGCCTGCAGTCGGAGATCTCCCTGATGGTCATGGACCTGGACAACTTCAAGGAGATCAACGACAACCACGGTCACCACGTCGGTGACCGGGCGCTCTGCGAGATCGCGCGGGTCCTCCGCACGACCATCCGCCCGTATGACATCTGCGTGCGGTACGCGGGCGACGAATTCATCGTCGTGATGTCAGGCTGCGGCGCCGACGAGGCCGAACTGAAGCGGGACGAGCTGCAGCGGGCGATCGACGCCGTCTTCTTCGAAGCGCGTCCGGGCAAGCGCCTGCGTATCGGCCTCAGCATCGGCACGGCGGTCTTCCCCCACGACGGGGACTCCTACGAGGTGCTGCTCGCCACGGCCGACAGCCGGATGTATCAGAACAAAGCCGATCGCAAGCGCCGGGCGAGGGAAGAAGACGCGAGGCGAGCCACGCAGGCGGTCGCCCCGCCGGTCGATCAGGACGTGCAACGATCGGCTAGCGAGCATTCTCAGCCAGTACATGCCGGCCGACTCTCTCGTTCTGACCGTTCAGGCCGTGATCCCGGCGACACACACGACGCGGATCGTCCGGCTCGATCTCGGGAGCGCGCGGTTCGCCTTCGAAGCCGGTCAGGCAGCGCGCATCGGGCTCGCGGAGCAGGAAGTCCGGATTCCCTATTCCATCGCCTCCGCGCCGATCGAAGCCTTCGAGAACGGCTGGCTCGATTTTCTGATCAAGGTCGAGCCTTCCGGGCGGTGGGGGCACCAGTTCGACTCGGTCGCGCCGGGGATGCACATGGGAGTTCAGGGCCCGATCGGCTCGTTCATGTTCCCGGTACAACCGCCGGAGCGCCACTTCCTGTTCATCGCGGGCGGCACGGGAATCGCCCCGATCAGGGCGATGATTCGACAGGCGCTGCTCAAGGGACAACAAGGCCGGATGCGGCTGCTCTACAGCGCCAAGACCGCCGACGACTTCGCTTACCTGCCCGAGCTCGGTGCGATGGCGACCCACGACGGCCTGGATCTGCGCCTGCACGTGACGCGCGAGGCGCCCGACTCGTGGCACGGGGAACGCGGCCGTATCAGGCCGTCGCAACTCGCCCCCCTCATCGACGACGCCGCGGCGACGCTCTGCTTTGTCTGCGGCCCGGAGACGATGGTCGCCGAGGTGCCGCGCATGCTGATGGAGCTCGGCATCGACAGAGAAAAGGTCAGGGTGGAGGAATGGTGAGAATGAAGCTGAATGCTGAGTGCTGAATGCTGAAGTCGATTCGAATTCACTTCAGCATTCAATCAGAATTCAGAATTGCTGGATCTGCAGGGTGGACTTGACGTCCGCGACGCCACCGATCTTGCGGGCGAGTGCGATGGCCTTGTCGCGCTCGGCTGGAGTCTTGACGGCGCCAGAAAGCGTGACGACGCCCTTGAATGTGTCAACGTCGATGCGCAGGCCGCCGACCTCAGGGTCGTTCAGCAACGACGTCTTCACGCGCGTGGTGATCGTCGCGTCGTCTATTGTTGCGTCGACGGACTTGCCACACGCCGAGAGCAGCAGCGGAGCGATCAGGGTGACCGCCAGCAGGATGACCGTTGGGTAGCCGTACTTCTTGGTCTTCATCAGCAATGCCTCCGCGCGATTGATAGCAAGCTACATGCCCGTGGCGTGATAGCCGCCGTCGACCATCAGGATCTCCGCCGTGACAGCTCGACCGGCCGGGGAGAGCAGGAACATCGCGGCATCCGCGACCTCGGCCGTCTCGACCGTCCGGCGCAACGGCGCACGATCACGATAGACCTGCAGAATACTTGAAAACCCGGAGATGCCCGCGGCCGCCAGCGTCTTGATGGGCCCGGCCGAGATGGCGTTGACGCGAATCGCCTTCGGTCCCAGATCCGCCGCCAGATAGCGCACCGTCGACTCGAGGGCGGCCTTGGCCACGCCCATCACATTGTAGTTCTGGAATACACGCTGACTACCGAGGTACGTCAGGGTCAGGATACTGCCGCCCCCGCGACGCTCCATCAACGGCGCGGCGCCCCTCGCGAGTGCGATCAGCGAATACGCGCTCACATCCATCGAGAGGCGGAAGCCCTCGCGCGACGTCTGGACGAACGGGGCCGCCAGCTCTTCGCGCGAGGCGAAGGCCGCGCCGTGCACGACGAAATCCAGCCCCCCGAATTCCTTGTCGATCGACGCAAACACGTGGTCGATCTGAGCGTCGACGGTGACGTCGCACGGCAGGATCAGCGGATCGCTCAGCGACGCCGCGAGATCGCGGACGTTCTCCTCGAGCCGCTCGCCCTGATACGTCACCGCGAGCCGGGCGCCCGCGGCCGAAGCCGCCTGCGCGATGGCCCAGGCGATCGACCGCTTGTTGGCGATGCCGACGATGAGGCCGGTCTTGCCTGTCAGGTCTGTCATTCGACACCCTTCACTGTCACGCTGCGCTTCGCGTGACCACGTATTACAGCACGAACGAATTCCCGCCGCCCGCTCTCTGTCCAAAAGCCTCTCACCGCAGAGGCCGCGGAGTACGCAGAGCCACCCGGTAGATTCTGCGTGCTCTGCGCACTCGGCGGTGAAGGGCTTTCGGACAGCATCTTCATGCTCCGTCATTCTTCCATCAGCGCTTCTGCGGCAACAGCTTCTTCGGAAACTTCGCGACGATGGTGTAGTTCGGATCCACGACGTTCGCGATGCGTGAATGGCCTCCCTGCGACACCACCTGGTAGGCCTCGAGCTTCTCGAAGCCGGTACTCGTCGACCAGCCATTCGATGAGCTCGACCTGCGCGATGCGAAAGGCGTCCACGAGCGGGCGCGCACTTCCCACCACCATGATGTCGTCGGCGTCTTCCATCCGGGGCCACCGGATGCGACGGCCCTTGATGAGGCCGAACTCGAACGTGACGTCCATCGTCGTCTCGAGCCCGGAGCCGCAGATCTCGCCGTCCCCCTGCAGCGCGTGGCCGTCGCCGAAGTAGAAGTAGGCTCCCTCGTGGAAGATCGGCAGGAAGACGGTCGTGCCCTCGCGCGCGTCGGCCGCGTCCATGTTGCCGCCGAAGTTGCCGGGCCAGAGGCCGCCGAACGCTTCCGCACCGGCCGGTGCCACAGCCATGCGGCCGAGCATGGGCTTGAGCGGCATCTCGATCGCCTTTGACGCCGAGTTGGGCAGATCGAGGATACCCATGCCGCGCGGCCGATCGAGCCGCCAGACGAAGCGGCGGGCCGGGAGAGGATCGTTGAGCATCCGCGTGCGCGAATCACCGGCCACGGCGCTGATCCCGGTCGGGTTGACCGCAGACACGGCCGTGTCGCGGTTCGGGCGCAGCTTCACGATCCGGACGACGAGCGTGTCCTCGGACGTCGCGCCTTCGATGAAGAACGGGCCGACCTCCCCGGGCCACGGTCCGCCGGCTTTCTCGTAGTAGTCACCAGGCCGCGAGAACGTGCGCGTCTCGACGACCGCACCGGGACGCAGCCGGAGCACCGGCGGCCGCACGGCAAACGTCGGAACACCGTCCTGCGGCTCGAACTTGATCGGTTGCTGGAGTGGGGGACCTGGCTGTCGCAACGCCCCTCGGACAGCGGGCGGCGCCGCGAGATTCTCTACGACCTGGAGCCCGGGCGTGAAACCCGCCAGAAGCAGAAGCGACGAGACGAGACAACGCGGCATGATCCCTCCCTGCATGACGGAGGGCATTCAAACACAGAGCCTGTTCGGATGACAGAAGAGAGTGGGACGGCCTACCGGGATCGTTTTCTGCCGCCACCGCCGTGGCGAGGCGGCTGGGTGGACTTGAAACCGCCCCCCGGCCCTCGACCGTGCCCCTGGCCCTGGCCCTGCCCTGGGCCTTGCCCCTGACCCGAGCGCGCCCCGGCGAACCGCGGACCGCCCGGAGGCCGGTGGCCGTTGCCCCGGTGACCGGCATGGCTACCCGTATTGCCGGGGTTGCCACCTTGACCACCGCGACCGCCCGGTCGCGATCGATCGCCCCCGGCGCCGCCCCCGCCACGGAAATGGTGGCCGACGTTGTTGCCACGCCCGCCCGGCTGACGGATGGTGAAGTCGGTCGGTTTCCGCTCCTCCTTTTGACCGTCTATGCGGGGCAGAGTCGCCCGTATCAACTGGCGATGCACGGGACCGTCTTCCCGGTCGGGCACGCGCTCGTCAGCGTCCTCGAGAACCGGCGAAGGAATGTCGGGCACGATCTCTCGACGCGCCGCCGGCGCGGGCCGGCTCAGGAGGGGGGGCGCAGGTGACCCGTCGCCGCCGGTCATCACATTGCCGTTGACGTCGCCGTCCGGCGAATCCGCCTCGGAAGGCGCATCGGCCGCGGCGAAGACCTCGGGTGCGTCGTCAGGCGGGGGCAGATCGCTGTCCTGTTTGCCCGCCAGCACCTCCTGGTAGAGAGACGACGGGGCGTCCTTCTTGCGCCTGCGCGGAGCCTGGCCGCCCTTGTAGGGGTGCTCGGCGTCGCAGGTCGTACAGCGTGTCTGCTTGACCGTCTCTTCAACCATGGCCACGACCGCGTGATTCGTCACACGACGCTCACGCGGGCAGTAGTCGTCCAGAATGTCTCCAAGACGCAGCCGCCGCTGCTCCATTCAATTTCTCCCGATTTGTTTCCGTTGAGAGGGGCTGGAAAGACTGCCTTGCTGCAGGTGCACTGAGTCTAGCAGAGCCCCTCCCGCCAGTGCAAGATTCCTTCGAGTTTGGCTGTAGGCTCCCTAGAGCCCTTCACCCTACCGCCCCTGCCCGTCGATCCACTTCAATGCCGCTTCGAGCGTGGTGTCGCGGCCGGCCAGCAATTCGGCACGCCCGATGGCTACCGTTTCGTCTGGGACCACCCCACGGCCTTCCAAGCGGGTGCCGTCGGCCGTCACGAAATCTCCCGTCGCGTGAATGAGCACGTCACCGTTCGGCAGCCTGGCGAAGAAGGCGGGAAGGGCCTGGCCCATCGAGGTCTGTCCGAAGATACGGGCACGCCCGAGCGCCTGCATCCCGCCGGCGAAACACTCCGACGCGCTGCCCGTCATCGCGTCAACGAGAATCGCGACCCGCCCTGCAAACGGCTCGACACGCTGGCCGGCGCCGTTGACGAGCCGAGGGTTCGCCGCGAACTTCAGGTCGTTGTTGTCCCGTGTCTTCATCGTCCCGAGCGGCTTGCGCTCGGTCAGAAAGTGCCCGGAGATCCCCATGATCATGGCCGCGAGCCCGCCCGGGTTGCCGCGAAGGTCGACGATGATGCCGTCGGCGGTGCGGAACCTGTCGACGGCCTGCTGGAAGAGGGGGTCGACCCCCGGCATCCAGACGTTGAACCGAATCACACCCGCGGTCGCGCCGTGCGCGGTCCGGCGCTCGTCGGTCTCGACACGAACGTACATCGTCGGCAGGTTGCCGACGGTCGCGGGCTGTCCGGACTCCGCGCGGCGTTCGACCGCCACGCCGACGTCCCGCGTGCCGTCGTCGAACATCAGCGACGCGCGCGAGCCTTGCGGTCCCCGCAGCCGGGTCTCGACCATCCGCCAGATTTCCACCTGCCGCAGCCTGGCAGGCATCGTGTCGGGCAGCCGCGACAGGAGGTCGGAGACCGGCATCGCGTCGAGCGAGAGGAGCCTCCAGCCGGGACGGACACCAGCGGAGGCCGCACCGCCCTGCGGTTCGACGTGGGTCACGAGCAGTTCGGAGCCGACGAGGCGAACGTCGAAACCCGGGTCTCCGCTGAGATCCGCAGCCGTACCGCCCGGGTTGTCCCGGCCGGATGGGATGAGGGCGAAGTGCGACAAGCCGAGCCGGCCAAGCATGTCACGGATAACCTCGCGCAACTCTCCGTCGGTTTGCGCACGCGCGGCCCGCGGCCCCAACTCGGCCTTGACGGCGCTCCAGTCCACACCGTTCATCGTGGGATCGAAGTGCGAGTCCCTGATGATGGTCCAGGCGGCATCGAACGTCTCGGTCGCCCTTGACGCCTGCGCCGCGGGAACCGCGGCGATTGCGCCGATGATCCCGATCGCTCCGAGCAGCGTCCGCAGGCCCGACCGAGGTTCGAGGCAATGTCTCACTTGAGGAGCGCCTTGATTTTCGTGGGCAAGGCGAACACAGACGGGTCGACCTTACCGTACTCGACGCCGGTGATCGCCATGATCATCTCCGTGTTCATGACGCTCACCTTTGCCGTCACCGGCTGGAGGAGAATGCCAAACCTCTTGTAGTCGCTCCATGCCGTGGTGCCCTGCATAGGCCCCATGGGCGAGTCGTGCGTCGAGATCGCCCCGATTCTCAGTCCGGTCTCGGAATCGTAGAACTCGAGGTCCTCGTCGCCGCTCTTCTTCACCAACCGAATCTTGTAGACCGGGCGCCCCACGAAGGTGGTCTTCTCGAGCGTCGTCATCGACACATAACGATCGTTGGCTTTGAGGTCCTCGAAGAAGTCGGCCTCGAACTTTCGCTGCTCGAGCTGCTTGCCTTCGAGGAGCATCGGCCCGGTCAGGGGGGAGATCGACCAGCCCACGGTCCCGTCGAAGCCTTCCTCGATGTCGCCGATCCCCGGCAGCGTCATGCGCTGCAGGAACTTGTTCGGCTTCGCATGAAACGCCTCGAGCGTGCCGCTCAGCCCCGCTGACGGCAATGATACGGTACCGGTCGCGTGCGTGGACGCCTGCGCCAGGATGGCCTCGCGGCCCCCTACTTCCTTGATATGGCGATCGATGATCGTGCGCGCCGCAGGAAGTTCTGCGGAGGCCTGGCTGTGCGGCGCCCGCGCTGCCAGAGGAACGATCGCGAAGACCGCGGCAAGAGGCAGGGCGAGGCCCGGCCGGATAATTCGACGCATGCGAGGCTGGCTCCTGTTCAAGAGCTGGGGGGCTTCTCCAGTGTGCAGTAGAGGGGAAGGGAAAGCAAGGCATGGCGTGACCGTGCCCGGAACCGGTCGCAGGCTATCCCGACGCTTTCGTGATCGAGGTCACGACCCCCACCAGGTAGTGCAGGTCCACGCGATCGCCTGGCTCGAGGTGGCGGGGCATGGCTTCCTGGCCGAGGCGGGCAAGACTCACCTGGCCCTGGGGGTCGTCGGGATCGACGAAGTAGACGTCGAGTGAGATCTGACCGTGAATACTGACGGGTTGAATCTTCTTGACGATCGCCGTGCGGGTGCCCTTGAGCATTATCTGCGCCGTCCCTTCACGAATACGTCGATGACGTCCGGTCTTGCATTGACGAACGAGAGCCGCACACGGCCGTCTTCGGCCTGCGAGATGGTGGCGGGAATCGAGCTCGCCGTCAAATACCATCCCGCCGGCAAGACAATATCGTTACGAGGGCGGCCGAAACCGCGGCGCCACAGCAACTGTCCATCGATCAGATCGTAGCGTGCCGGATCGGTGTAGGTTT
The DNA here is from genome assembly GCA_963771395.1 of uncultured Acidobacteriota bacterium. Taxonomy (GTDB): domain Bacteria; phylum Acidobacteriota; class Vicinamibacteria; order Vicinamibacterales; family 2-12-FULL-66-21; genus DATBJJ01. The sequence continues at coordinate 36,746 of CAVYTY010000006.1, forward strand.
CCTCGATACGGAGCCGCACGCTCTGCCCTTTCCTGACGGGCGGGAACCTGATCACCACGGCTTCCGAGTCGGGTCGCACGGGTTCGCCGATGTCGATCCGGGCTTCTGTGATGGCCTGCCCCCTCAGCGTTTCGACCTTGAGCGTCTCGCCGGTGTCGAGGATCTTCGCCGACGGATCCGACACGGTGCTGCCCGCTCGAACGATGTTGACATACTTGTCGGTGCCTTCACGTGTTTCCGTATAGTCGTGGTACAGGCTGAACGCGTGGGTCTCGGGGCTCTTGAGGAAATACACGATCTCGCGATCCTGGAAAGCGCGCTCCGACACGCGCACCCGCTCCATTGGCGGCAACGGCGGACTCGGATCGGCGAGGGTACTCGCGCGCGGAATCGCGGCGGCCGTGCCCGCCGACGGCGGCGGACGCGTCGCGAGCGGATTGGCGCGCAGCACCAGTGGTGCCTGGCTCGGGTAGATGTTCATGAAGCTGATGCCCACGCGTCCGTCTGACTCCTCGATCACCTGCGAGGGAATGTTGCACGACACGAGCTCGTAGCCAGGTGGAAGGACGACCGCATTGCGCTTGATGCCGAGCGGCCGATCGAACACGATCCCCACGCCGTCGCGATAGTAGCTCTTCGCATCCTTGTAGGTCTTGATGATGCGGATCCGTCCTTCGCCGCCCTGCGGGACCGGCCTCGCGAGCTCGACGCGGATGTAGCGGCCCTCGAGGCTCGCACTCGCCAAACCCGACTCGCGGGCTTCGGCGCCGCTCACTTCCTGAAACGTCAGCGGGACGCCCGTCATCAGGTCGATGACCGACTCATCCGTGGCGACGCTGCCCGGCCTGATCGGATTGAAGAAGAACTTCGCGCCGGGCGAGACGGCAGTCACGTCGTAGATGATCTTGAAGGACGAGGTCTCGGGTGCGAGCAGCTCGTATCGGGTGTACTCGTCCTCGCTGCGGTTCTGGCCGAGAACGGGCTGCACCGTCGCCGCCGCCACCAAGGCTGCCACCGCTAGGAGCCGTCGCATACCACTCATCCCTCGCTCCACTACTCTATGCTCGCGGGGCCCCACCCCCACTCGCCGACAACCGGAACGCGGGGCCGTCGACGGATTGTACGCGCATCACTGCCCGGGATCACGGATACGCACTCGGATCACGGTTTCACGGACGCGGGTTCCGCCGATCACGTCACTCGGGACGCGGATCCCGCGGATCACGATCTCACGGGACGCGGATTCCGCGGATCTACGGGCCGTCACGCTCGCCGCCCAGGGAGAAGACGAAGGCAACGGGTTCGACACGAAGGACCGAAGACGAACGAAGACGCACGGAGGCTGTCTCGCTGCGGACTGCTTGCGCGCCGGCCATGGGCCGGCGCTGGGGTGGATTCGCGCTGCATGGATCGCAAGCACGCTGGGTTCTTTCCGTGCTTGCGATCCATGCAGCGCGAACCCACCCCGCCGCGCGACGCGCGGCGCAAGCAGTCTCACCTGTTGCTGTCAACCCCGGTCTCTCCGTTACGTCTTCGTTCGTCTTCGTGCCTTCGTGTTGAACCCGTTATCTCCGTCCCCTCCGTCCGTCCGTCCCCTCGGTCCCTCTCATTCCAGCTCGCGCCCCCGTGTCTCCGGAATCCAAATCCACAGCACAGCCGCCAGCACGAACGCGACAGACGTGGTCGAGAGCGCGACGTCGAACCCGCGGGTCTGGGCAAGCGTGCCGACGGTGTAGGGAGCGGCGGCGCTCGCAATGCGGCCGAGGTTGTACGTGAAACCCTGGGCCGTCGCTCGAATGTCGGTTGGATAGATCTCGGCGGTCACCGCACCGAAGCCGCTGAAGTAGCCGGTCGCGAAGAACGCTACGAACGGGCCGAGCAGCAGCAGAGGCAGCGGGGCGCGCAACGACGTGTAGACCGCGATGAGGGCCGCGGCGATGAGCAGGTACGCCACATAGACGCGTTTGCGCCCGATGGCATCGCTGATGTACCCGAACGTGATGTAGCCGAACCACATGCCCACCTGCATCGCAATGACGAACCACGACATTGCGGTCGCCGACAGGCCGACGCCGCCCGAGGTCGCCGGCATCGACAGAAATCCCGGGAGCCAGAGGTTGAAGCCCCACCAGGCGAACAGCGTGCACGCGTTCATCGCGGTGACGGCAACCGTCACGCCGGCGCGTCCGTCGCGGAACACGTCCCCGAGCCGGCTGCGGGCCCGCGCCGCGCCGCGCGTGCGCAGCCACAGCTCGGGCTCGCGCACGTAGCGGCGTACCCAGAACGTGAGCAGCGCCGGCAGAACGCCGACGAAGAACACGACGCGCCACCCCCAGCGCGGCAGCACGACCATTGTCACGGCAGCAGCCAGACCGTAGCCGATCGCCCACGCGCTTTGCATCAGTCCGAGTGCTTTGCCACGATGTTCGGCCGGCCACGTCTCGGACACCAGCGCCGCGCCGCTCGCCCATTCGCCGCCCATGCCGATGCCGAGCAGGATCCGGAACACGGCGAGTTGGGCGGCGGTGTTCGCGAGACCGCACGCGGCGGTGAATACCGAGTAGATGACCACGCTGGCCATGAGCGCGCGCGTACGGCCGTACCGGTCGGCGACGACGCCGAAGGAGAGACCGCCGGCGGCGGCGGCGAGGAGCGTGGCCGACCCGATGGCGCCCGCCGTCTGCCTCGAGATGCCGAGGTCTGCGATGATCGACGTGAGGAGGAGCGCGTAGAGCATGACGTCGAACGCGTCGAGCATCCAGCCGAGCGCCGCCGCGATGAGCGCGCGCTTCGCGTCCGGCGTACCGTCACTCCACCACCCGAAGAACCCCGGGCTGACGATCGCTGGCGCGGCGGTGGGCGCGGACGGCATCATGCGCGATCGACCTGAGGGCGGCACGCGCGGATTGCGACGCCGCGCGTTTCGAGCCCGTGCCGCAGCCGCCGCGTCAGCTCGGCCGCCCCGGGAGTATCGCCGTGCACGCACAGCGTGTCGACGGGAAAGGACAGCGTCGAGCCATCGGTCGCCGTCACCTGGCCGACGGTGACCATTCGAAGTGAGCGGGCGACGACCTCGTCGGGATCGTGAATGACCGACCCCGGCGCCGTCCGCGGAGCGAGCGAACCGTCGGGCGAGTAGGCGCGATCGGCGAACCCTTCGGACGCGACGCGGAGGCCGGCAGCCTCGCCGGCCCGCAGCAGATCCGAACCGGGCAGGCCGAAGAGAACGAGCGCGCGATCGAATGCGAACACGGCACGGGCGATCGCGTCCGCAAGCGCACGATCGCGGGCCGCCATGTTGTAGAGCGCCCCGTGCGCTTTCACGTGGGCGAGCGAAACGCCTTCCGACGCGGCGATCGCCGCCAGTGCGCCGATCTGGTAGAGCACGAGGTCTTCCACCTCGCGCGGCGACGCCCGCAGCTCGCGTCGGCCGAACCCCACGAGGTCCGGAAAGCCGGGATGCGCGCCGACGGCCACGCCGGCCTCCCGGGCAAGTCGGACCGTCTCGCGCATCACCGCCGGATCACCCGCGTGAAACCCGCACGCGACGCTGGCCGACGTGATACTCCGCATCACATCGGCGTCGGCGCCCATCCGGTACGCGCCGAACGACTCGCCGACGTCGCTGTTGAGATCGATGGCAAGACATAGTGCCTGAAAGTTTGAAGTCTGACGTTTGAAGTCTGAAGTGCGGAACTTTGAACTTTGAACTTTGAAGTAGAAGTGGGAAGTAGGAAAGTTTGAAGTGCGGAAGCCTGAAGCAGAAGTCTGAAGTGATGATTCCTTGCTCCGACTGGCGCCTTCCGCTCCCACTTCCCACTTCCCACTTCCCACTTCCCACTTCCCACTTTTCCCACTTCCCACTTCGCACTTCCCCCTTACTTCAAACTTCTACTTCAAATTCAAAGTTCAAAGTTCCGCACTTCAAACTTCAAACGTCAGACTTCAAACTTTCTGCGTTAGCTCCTGAGTATTGCCGCCACGATCTCGATCGCCTGAAACAGATGCCCGAGCCTCAGGTTCTCGTTCTCTTCGTGCTGATTGTTGTCGAAGTTGACGGTCGGCACCAGAATCGCCGGGAACCCCAGCGCCTCGATGAACGGCGCGATCGGGACCGTTCCGCCGAGCGTGCGGAGCTGCACGGGCGGGGCGCCGAAGACGTTCCTGATGCCGTCGGCGATGCGTCGAGCCTGGGGGTCGAGCGGCGACGTGCGGAAGGCGTTGGTCGGCGTCTCCGAGACGGCGATCGCGGCGATCTTCGGGTGCGTCGCGCGCACGCTGTCTGTCGGCTCGCCGACGACGAGGTGGTAGCCCTGCGCACGAACGTGCGCACGGAGCTTCTCCACGAGATCGCCCGGACGCGTTTCCTTGACGAGCCGGATGTCCATGGCTGCCGTCGCGCGGTCCGGGATGATCGTGCGAGCCCCGGCGCCTACGTGCGCACTGACCAGCCCGCGGACGTTCAGCGTCGGATACTGCAGCGCGTCCTGGAGGCGCGGGAATGCCTTCGCCGACGCGGCGATCCCGAACGTCTGCAGCATGTCGGCTGAATCATCCGGCACGGCATCGACCATCGCCCGTTCCTCGGCCGACAGCGGCGGGATGCCGTCGTTGAAGCCGGCCACGAGCGCGCGGCCGTCATCGTCTTTCATCGTGGCCAGGAGCGACGCGAGGCGCTCGGCCGGGTTCGGCACCCAGTTTCCGTAGTTGCCGCTGTGGACGCCGGACTTGGGCCCGAAGACCGTCAGGTTCAGCGTGACGATGCCCCGCGCGCCGTACGCGACGGTCGGCCGGCCGCTCGAGTGGATGGGACCGTCGAGGATCACCATCGCGTCCGCGCGGAGCTTCTCGCGGTACTTCGCGATCGCCGGCACGAGGCTCGGCGAGCTTGCCTCTTCTTCACCGTCGAGGATGACGCGCACGTTCCACGTCGGGCTGAGCGAGGACGCCGCGAGCGCGTCAATCGCCGCGCAGATCGCGACGATGGGGGACTTGTCATCGGCAGCCGACCGCGCATAGAGCCGCCACTCGGGCTCGAAACGCTTCAGGCCGGCGATGGCCGGGATATCCGTGCCGCCCCGATCCACGCGCGCGGTACAAGAGTGGGCACGAACGGATCGGCCTGCGTCCACGCCTTCGGATCGACCGGCTGGCCGTCGTAGTGGCTGTAGAGCAGCAGCGTGCGGCTCGCACCCGGCACCGCCAGTTCGCCGAACACGAGCGGGTTGCCGCTCGTCTCGAGCAGCTCCGCCTTGAAGCCGCGCGCGGCGAGCATCCCGCGAAGGTGCTCGGCGTTGCGCCTGATGTTCGGACGATCGGAGGCGATATTGGGAATCGAGAGCAGGTCGACGAGCTCCTTGACGATCTGCGGCTGGTGCGCAGCGACCCAGCCGCCGACCTTCGCGCGGAGGTCGGTCACCGGCTGCGCCGGCGCGGGGGTCACGAAGAAGGGGACAAGGAGGAGCAAGGAGAGCATGATCAAAACTCGAACAGCAGCCCCGCCGACGGAATGACGGGCAGAAGCGACTCGAACAGGCGGCGGGCCTCGAATGTGCGAATGTCGATCGACGGAGGATGGTAGCGTTCGTTGTCCTTGTTCAGCACGTTGATGACCTCGGCAAAGAGTGTCAGCCGGCGGGATGACCACGTGAAGGTCCGGTTGACGCGCAAGTCGAGCCGCGCGAACGACGGCAGGCGAACGTCGTTCTTCGTCTCGCCTACATAGTACCGGCCGTCTGACTCGGTGTAGTAGCCGGGCGCGGGAAAATTGCTGCCCATCCGGAGCTTCCCGCTCACGCTCATCCTCGGCGACATGCGATACAGCCCATACAGGTTGACGGTGTGCCGCTGATCGAGATCGCCCCAGTACCGCTCGCCGCTCACCATATCGCGATAGCGGTTCCGGCCGTACGAGTACCAGAGCCACCCGGAGAATCCGTTCGCATCAAGGCGCTGCAGCATCATCTCGATGCCTCGCGACGAGCCCTCGACCCGGTTTCGTAGCGCGCGGCTCTCGAACGCGGGCACGAGCTGGCCATTGACCAGCCGCGTCTCGGCGGCCGCACGCCGGAGAAAATCTGTTCTCTTCCCGGTCGTAGATCGTGACCTGCAGGCGGGCCGACTGGCCGATCGCCTGCTCCACGCCGACGTCGACATGCGTGGCACGCTCGGGATCCAGCCCGGGAGTGCCCCACGCGCCGATGACCTGCTCGAACGTGGGGAACTGCTGGTAGACGCCGGCTCGCCCCTCGAACCAACGTGCTCGACGAGACGCGCCACACCGCCTGCAGCCAGGGCGACGCCGTCGTGTCGTCGGTGAGGCTCGAGTGATCCACGCGCACGCCGGGAAGGATGGTGAGCCAGGGCGTGACTGCCCAGCGGGCCAATCCGTAGGCGCCAACCCGCGTGCCGTCACCCGAATAGTCATTGACGACGCGATAGGTGGTCGCCGTGACGGGGCGCTGCCGCCACCGCGATTCCCGGAGGAAGTCGACTTCGCCGCCGGCTTCGAGCTCGATCGCCCCGGTCAGCTGATGCCTCGCGTCGAAGCGCGCGCTCAACTGCTGCTCGCGGCCGTTGTCGAGATCCGTGCCGCCAATCGTCTCGTTGCGGAAACGGTTGACGCCCGCCATGACGCCCGCGCTGAGCACGCGTGCGGGCGCCAGTCCACTGCCATCGACCGATGCCGATGCCGGATGCGTTCAGGCCAACGTAGAAATCGTTGCCGTCGACTTCCTGCTCGGGTTCCTTCAACCGGGAGCGGCCCGCGAGGACGGTCAACTGCACGCGCTGCGACGAGCTGAGGTCGTAGACGACCTTCGCCTGCGCGTCCGAGAATCCGAACTGCACCTGGTCGTCGACCAGCCGATCGATGACCAGGTCGAGATAACTCTGTCGCGCCGACACCAGCCATGAGCCGCGCTGTCGCCCGGAGCGGTCCCTCGACGACGACCGATACACCCGTCCCGCTGACCGCGGCGCGCACACTGCGGTCCGCTCGCGCGATCCCGAGCGTACGGTGAACTCGACCGACGCGCCCGTGCGGTTTCCCGATCGCTGGACGTAGCCGCCGCTGACGAGCGCGACATCCTGCAGGATGTCGCTGTTGATCATCGCGACCGAGCCCGAGCTCGACTCGTCCTCGACGGCGCGGACGGCGTGCAGCAGGTACGGCGTGGTGAAGCCGTCGAGCGTCAGGTGCATGTGCGAGAAGTTGCTGCCGCGGACGCTGAACTCGCTGCGAAGGTCGTCGCCGGTCGCCACTCCGGGCAGCACCTGGACGGCTCGCAGCGGATCGTCCGTCAGGACACCGCGCAGGTTCTGGATGTCGGCGCTGCCCAGCACCTGCTGAGCCGGCGCGCCCGGATCGGCGGAGCGGAACCGGTCGGCGGTGACGGTCACGGACTCCGATAGCCCGTGCCGCCGGCAAGCGGGATCGTCACCTCAACCGGCTCCCCGGCCGAGACGTTCACCTCGCTCGGCGACCGAGTAGCCCACGACAGACGCGCGCAGGCGGCGCCGCCCGGCGGGAACAGTCAGCTCGAATCGGCCATCGGCCGCCGTGACAGCGGACGGCCCGGTCGAGTCATCAGTCGACATCGGCAATCAGCACGCGGCTCATCGGCGCGCCCGTAGCGGCGTCGAGGACCACGCCGCGGACGGTGCCTGTGGACTCGGTTTGCTGAGCTTCCAGCGTCGCCGCGGATAGAACGGCCGCCATGAGAAGGTGCAGAACCCGGGCAAACACAAAAGCGTGATCCTTGTGACGATTTAGTGCTCGAGCCGGGGGGTCTGGCAGAAGGCTACGCCAGGAAACGAACAGAAATCCCAGAAAGACCGTCGGGCATACCACTTGCTCTGAGCACGGTCGCAGGCGGCCTGAATATTTACGGCAGGGAGCCGTGAGTTGCTGGGGAGCCGGGTCGCCCGCAAATACCGGGGGCATCGCCAATAATGGCGATGCCCCTTTTTCTGTACCTGGGTGCGGCGTCATGCACGGGGGCCGCTCTCGCCGGTCGTGGTCAGACCGCCGCACCCTCGGGATACTGCAACGCCAACCGCAGTTCCTTCGCCAGCGAATCGACGGTCGTCCCGGAACGCTTCCACGCGCCTTCGGTCTCGAAACGCAGATCGCCGATGCGCCGGCCCCATGGCGCGATGACGCGACCGATGGCGCGGAAGTCGGTCCGATCGGCGTGCTCCTGATCGAGCCGGCGGACGACGTCGGGCGCGACTTTGATGAACGCGCGAAGCGCCGCCGCGCTCTTGATGCTGTACTTCCGTCCGTTCCACGCCGCGGTGAAGACCTGCGCGACCTGCTTCAGATAATTCACGAAGAACTTCTTCGACTCCTCGCGGAACGCGTCGCCCTTCCGGCCCGCGCCAAACGCTTCGGCCGCGAAGAGCTTCTTGAGCTCCTGCGCGAGCGGAGCCTGGGCCACGCGGCCGCTGCCGACGCCGAGCAGCTTGATCTCGCCGACGAGCGGTGAGTCCTCGCGATCGTTGAGCGCACGAACGATGTCGTGCGCCGCCGCCAGGCTTTCGTCGCGGTAGAGCTGCCGGCCCGAGAGCGACACGAGATGCGACGCGTTCAGGCGCGTGTGCTTCGCGTTGATCGTCACGAACATCTGGACGACGTGATCTTCGGGAAGCCGGTCGAAGATCACCGCCGGAACGGTGAACGGCTCGTCTCCGAAATGATCGATGTCTGCGTGCAGTGCCAGCAGACGATGCTGACCATCGATCGCTCTGAGGATGCCTTCGCGCTCCGGCACTTTGAGCATGCCCAGTGTCGAACCCGATTCGATGGGCTCGAACTTCAGAGGTTCGTCGCAGGAGATGATGACCGCGCCGGCAATCGACGGAAGGTCGCGCGCCTGGCGGCACTGCTCGTAGTACTGCACCAGCTCGTCGATCTTCTTGCGGATGATCTGGCGCTGATAGGCCTTGTCGCTCGCCGCGATCCGCCGCTCGAGCAGGTCCCAGTTCACCTTGCTGGGCGCGGCGGGCGCCTTCTTGCGGCCACCCCGCACGGGCTGCGCCTGCTCGCCATAGCTCAGCACTTCGAACCGGACCAGCTTGTCGATGTCGCTGGCGGTGAGGGAGGCCTGGTAGAACTGGACACCGAACTGCTGCATCCGGATGGCGGCGACGCTGATCATAGGCAGGTAAGTCCTTGAATCCGAGGTCTAGGGACCGTTGTACGCCGCGCGTGCAACCAGTAACATGTACAGAGAACCGTGCGATTTTATATTGTGTCGGGCGTAGAATCTCAATAGCACCGGCCGAAGGCTGCCCATCGTCGTCTAAGTGACTGACTCGTCTAGACTTGGAAGCTGAGGTATTGCATGACCTGCCGCGCGTTGCTCGCCGGAGCCCTCGTTCTGACCGCATCGGCGCACCTGACGGCCATTTACATGAGCATGGAAACGCGCGACGTGCCGATCGATCGGCTGGTCGCCAACCTCGAGCGTGACCTGAAGTCGGACCCCGCCAACGTCCAGACGCTCATCAATCTGGCGCGTCTCCACGCCATGGCGTTCGCGCTCAAAGCCGACGAGTTCCCGGCCGCGCAGCTCAAGCCGGATCAACCCGAGATCCCATCCTTTCCACCCGGAGCGAGCCAGCTCCCGACTACCGTTCGCCCGGCTCCGTCCCAGGAGCATGCGGCACGCGCCGCTCAGCACCTGAAGGAGGCGATTCGACGCTATGACGCTGCACTCAAGCTCGCGCCCGATAATCTGACGGCGCGCCTCGGGCACGGGTGGGTCCTGCAACAGTCAGGCGACACTCAGGGGGCCATCGAAGAATACCGCCGGATCGTCGAGCAGGCCTGGCCCAGCGAACAGAAGATCAAGGCCCTCATGCCGTCTCAACGACTGTTCACGCGCGAGGCCGCTGGGTACCTCATCCCGCTCCTCGACAAGAACCGGGACGCGGCGGAGATTGCTGATCTGCGCGCCAAGCAGGCTGACATCGACGGCCGGCCGCGGGCGATAACACCCATCGCCATTCCTCTCTCGGATGCCCTGCCCGCCCACTCCATCGTGGATCGACTGGCGCGCGTCCGTTTCGATGCTGATGGTTCGGGCCCTCGCGAATGGACCTGGATCACCCCGGATGCCGGCTGGCTCGTCCACGACGCGGACGGACACGGCAGAGTCACGTCTGCTCTGCAATGGTTCGGTGACGTGACGTTCTGGCTGTTCTGGTCGAACGGCTACGAGCCGATGCGCGCGCTCGACGACAACGCGGACGGGGAGCTGTCTGGCGCGGAGCTGAAGCACCTCGCGATCTGGCACGACCGCAATCGCGACGGCGTCTCGGACGCCGGCGAAGTCCGGCCGGTCGCATCGCACGGCATCGTGGCACTGTCGTGCGACTACGTCGGCGGCGACGGCACGCGCTTCGCCGCCGTCTCACCGCGCGGCGCGCGATTCGCGGACGGCGCCATCAGGCCGACCTACGACGTGATCCTGCATCACTCGGCATCGGTCTGGACTCTTCGGACTGAATAGGCTCAGGCTCAGGGCTCAAGGCTCAGGCAAAACGCCGGAACTCTTCCTCGAAGATTTTGCCTGAGCCTTGAGCCTTGAGCCTTGAGCGTTCCACCTCGCCACGACTCGGTCCTTGAGGATGGAACAGAGCAGCATGAGGCCGCAGAAGAGAGCCAGTGCGACCCAGACCTGTGTCCACGAAAGATGCTCGCGCAACGGCCGGGAGATCCCGCCGTAGACCATCTCGACATGGATCCAGTAAATGAAGAGCGAGCTCCGGCCGAGTTGCTGGAGAGGACTCCATCTGTGCGCGCCGAGAGGACGCAGCCCCCAGACATACGCCGGACCGATCGCCGCGGTCATGATTCCGACCCTGAGGAAGAAGAACGCCGGCGACGTGGCCCAGTAGTACGACTGCGGGTACAAAGTGGGAAGAAAAGACAACGTGTGGGCTGTCAGCGCGATGGCAGTGCCGATGAGTGTGAACCCCAGGTTCGCGGCGTGCTCCTCCTCACGCGTCCGCGCCGAATCGAGGACGAGACCGACGATGACGCCCGCGAACAGAAACCCGACCCATGGAAACACAACGAAGTTGCTGATGCCGGGGAGAGGCCGGAGATAGGCTTCGATCGGATCGGGAAGCGAAGAGAGGAACGAAGCATCTTTCACGATCGGCGCGAGCAGCGCCGCCGCCACCGTGGCGGCAGCAAAAGCCACGAACCGTCCCCTGACGCTGCGAATCACCCCCCAGATAGCCGCAGCTGCCATGATCGAGGGACCCATGATGTTGAGGATGTCGACCCTGAACATGAACCACGCCGGGTACCTCCCGAGGATCCACGACTGAATCCGGAACACGAGCGCGAGACCGAAGATCTCGAGGCCCCGCCGGACGACCGCGCGTGACGCGGCGCTGGCGTCGCCGGTTCTCCTGAATTTCGACGCTGCGGAGAGCGGCACCGCGATACCGGCGAGGAACAGAAAAAGCGGCGCGCCGAAACCGCCGACGACGATCGCATCGGCGAACTGCCGGGTCTGGCGGTCGGGGAGGCGAGTCCAGCTGTCGAGGACATGGGCCTCGATCATGATGATGACCGCGAGGCCGCGAAGCACGTCCAGGTAGGTGCGGCGAGAACTCCCGTCGCTCATGGCCTGGCCTGGTCTCCCGCTAGTCGACGGGCACGACCGTGAACGTTACATTCAGCTCGATGTCCTGTCGAAGAGAGTTCCAGACCGAACAGTACTTGTCGCGGGACAGATCGATCGCGCGCTGAATGGGCGCGTGTGGCACGCTGCCGGTGACGGTGAACTGAAGCGCCACGCTCGTGAAACGGCGGGGCTCCTCATCGGCTCGCCCGCCGACGAGCCCGACTGTCAATCCCCTGAGATCGTGCCTCCCCTTCCTGAGCACGTGGACGACGTCCATGGCCATGCAGCCGGCCAGCGCAAACCCGAGGGCCTGCATCGGCGATGGGCCGGCGACCGACGCGCTGTCGAGGGTCATCCTGGCCTGGCCGGACGTGCCGGCGAAGACAAGGTCGCGTTCCCATAGGAGCTCCAGGACGGTAGGAGGCTTCACGGGGACGATTCTAATGCTGAATGCTGAGTGCGGAGTCTTGAACCGGGATCGGAGATCAGGGATCCAGGGGACGGCGACTTCCCGAACGTAGGGGTTTATCCCGCCCCCTGGAGCCCTGTTCGCTGATCCCAGGATCAGCGAACGGCTAGGCCGTCTGCGATCGCGGGGTGGTTCCGCGACGGAAGAAGTTCGACACGGCGAGCCAGCCGAGCGGCAGCAGCACCAGCATGTAGGTGAGGTACTGGCCGTAGATGCCGTCGGGGCCGAACGGCTCGGTGGCGTCGTGCCAGGGCTGGCTGTTGGGGAAGATGTTGGCCTCGGTCAGCTCGTGGAACCCGTAGATGAGGAGCTGCACGACGAAGACCAGCAGGAAGACCGCGGTGACCTGGAAGAACCGCGCGAGATTGACGCGCTGGCCGTAGCGGGTCCAGAGCCACGCGATGAATGCCGCCACGAGCGTGCCGCCGACGGCGCCGCTGATGATGTCCACCGACCGGACCTGGAACAGCAGCGCGTTCATGAGGAGCGCGGTTTCCATACCTTCGCGCGTGATCATGAGGAGCGTGAAGGCGAAAATGCTGACGAACGCCCCCATCCCGGCAGTGTTCCCCCCCTGGGTCGATGCGGCCTCGAGCCGCCCCTCGATGTTCCGCTTCATGTGCCGGCCGGCCCGCCACATGTGGACGATGAGCGAGCCGACGAGAGCGGCAGCGACCAGCGCCAGGATGCCCTCCCACAGAGCCTGATTGGCCGCCTGGGCGAGGAGGACGCCCGCGATGATGCTGACGACGATCGACGCGAGGATGCCCCAGTGGACCGCCGGGATCAGGCTTTGCCGGCCGGTTTTTCTGAGGTACGCGAGGCTGATGGCCACGATGAGGAACGCCTCCAGCCCTTCTCGCAACGTCACGACGAACGCCTGCAACATGCTGATTCTCTCCGCCGCCGGTAGCCTTCTTGGAAAGTGAGACCGATCTCGTTTTAAGAGCGTACACGCAGATATCCGACCAGTCAAGTCGGAGATCGCCGGGGGATCTCCGCGGGGGACGCGGATCGCGGGATCTCGCGATCTCACACTTACGGGACGCGGATCTCGCCGATCTCACAACAAACGGGACGCGGATTGCGCGGATCTCGCGGATCCCACATTCACGGGACGCGGATTGCGCGGATCTCGCGGATCTCACATTCACGGGACGCGGATTGCGCGGATCTCGCGGATCTCACATTCACGGGACGCGGATTGCGCGGATCTCGCGGATCTCACATTCACGGGACGCGGATTGCGCGGATCTCGCGGATCTCACATTCACGGGACGCGGATTGCGCGGATCTCGCGGATCCCACATTCACCGGACGCGGATTGCGCGGATGTCTCGGTCTTTCAAACGGTCAATTCGAGTCGCCGGAGTCAGGTCTGCTCGACGCAAGACCCCTGAGATCCGCGAGATCCGCGTCCCGTGAACCTCTTGGAGATCCGCGAGATCCGCGAGATCCGCGTCCCGTGAACCTCTTGGAGATCCGCGAGATCCGCGAGATCCGCGTCCCGTGAACCTCCTGGAGATCCGCGAGATCCGCGAGATCCGCGTCCCGTGAACCTCCTGGAGATCCGCGAGATCCGCGAGATCCGCGTCCCGTGAACCTCCTGATCGGAGATCCGCGAGATCCGCGAGATCCGCGTCCCGTGAACCTCCTGGAGATCCGCGAGATCCGCGATCCGCGTCCCGTGAACCTCTTGGAGATCCGCGAGATCCGCGAGATCCGCGTCCCGTGAACCTCCTGGAGATCCACGAGATCCGCGTCCCGTGACCTCTGGAGATCGGCGAAATCCGCGTCCCGTGCCCCCCGAGATCTGTGAGCCGCGACCTTTCTGCGATCCTGCGATAATCGGCCTCATGCATAGAACCGTGATCGCGGCGATCCTTCTTTTCCTGCCTGCCGCCGCGATGATTCAGACACCGCGCGGCGATCTCGGCCATGCGCGCGCGCTGCACAAGCAGGTGCCGCTCATCGACGGTCACAACGACTATCCGTGGGCCCTGCGCGAGAATGCCGAGCGCGATCTCGACAAGCTCGACATCACGAAGCCCCAGCCGGCGATCATGACCGACATCCCGCGCCTGCGGGCCGGAGGCGTCGGCGGTCAGTTCTGGTCCGTGTACGTGCCCGCCGACGCACCAGCGCCGGTGACGGCGACCCTCGAGCAGATCGACATCGTGCACCGCATGATGCGCAAGTACCCGGACACGTTCGAGCTGGCGCTCACGGCAGACGACGTCGAGCGGATCTTCAAGAAGGGCAGAATCAGTTCGCTCATCGGCATGGAAGGCGGGCACGCGATCGACAGCTCGCTCGGCGCGCTGCGCATGTTCCATCGCCTCGGCGCGCGCTACATGACGCTCACGCATTCGAAGAACATTCCCTGGGCCGACTCGGCCACCGACAAGGCCGTGCTCAACGGGTTGTCGCCGTTCGGCGAGCAAGTCGTCCGCGAGATGAACTGGCTGGGAATGCTCGTCGATCTGTCGCACGTGTCGCCCGACACCATGGAGGATGCGATCCGTGTCTCGGAGGCGCCGGTCATCTTCTCGCACTCGTCCGCGCGTGCCCTCAACGACGTCCCGCGCAACGTGCCCGACAGCATCCTGCAGATGCTCCCGAAGAAGGACGGCGTGGTGATGGTGACGTTCGTGCCCGGCTTTCTGTCGAGCGCAGTCGCGCGGCACAACAGACAGAGAGAGGCCACCGAAGCGGCCAACCTGGAGATAGACCGGACCCGCATGCCACAGCAAACGAAAGCCCTGATGGAGGCATGGGACAAAGCCAATCCTGCCCCGCGCGCGACAATCGCCGATGCGGCGGATCACATCGACCATATCCGGAAGATCGCCGGCATCGACCACGTCGGCCTCGGCGGCGACTTCGACGGGATCTCCAGCGTCGTTCAAGGCCTCGAAGATGTTTCGACGTATCCCGCGCTGACCGCCGAGCTCCTGCGCCGCGGCTACAAAGACGACGAGATCAAGAAGATCCTCGGCCTCAACATCCTGCGCGTGATGCGCGAGGCCGAGAAAGTGTCGGGGAGGCTGCAGAAGGAGCGCGCCTCGTCGCCGATGTTGTTCAGCAAATAGTCGTTACCTCCACCGTCACGGCCGACGGCTCGAGCACGATGAACATTATGCCCACGATCTTTTGTGTCAGCCCGTCCGTGATCGGTGAAACAGCCGTGTCGCGGTTCGCTGCTCGCGGTTCGCGGTTCGCGGTCTCAGTCCGCGATCCGCGTGGTGAACTGCGAGCCGCGGACAGCGAGCTGCGAGCCGCGAGATGAGCACCAAAACCCGTATTGTCGCGCTAGGAGACTCGACCACCGCCGGGACGCCGGGGTTTCAGTCGCCGCTCGAGGCGCCCCCGAACGGACGCGGCGACGAGACGAGTCAGTACGCCTACTGGCTGATGAAAGCGCGACCCGACTGGGAAGTCCTCAATCGCGGAGTGAACGGCGAGCGCAGCGATCAGATTGCGGCGCGCTTCGCGCGCGACGTGATCGGCCTGGGACCGTCGGCGGTCGTCATCATCGCCGGCGTCAACGACGTCTATCAGGGGCGGGCCGCTGACCACGTGACCGGGCACCTGCGAAAGATGTACAACCTCGCCGCACATGCCGGCATCCGAATCGTCGCCGGCACCATCGTTCCCTACAATACGGCCACAGCGAACCAGAACGAGAGGATGCACGGGATCAACGCCTGGATCCGTCAGCAGGTCACAGCTGATCCACCGGTCGCGTTCGTGGATACACGGGCGGCCGTCGCGGCGGCCGACAACCTCGACAGGCTCGCGGAGTCGCCCGACGGGCTGCATCCGTCGGCCAAAGGGTATCGCCAGATGGCCGACGCCATACTACCTGTGCTGGAAGGGGCTTTGCGCGGTATCCTGTAGGGACACCGCCGCCTGGTCCAGTTAAGAGCCACATTATGTTTTCAGCGACGAGCTTCTCTCTCGCGAGGGCCTTTGCCGTCGGCGCCTGCGCGCTGACCGTGCTGGCCGTGCCCACCGGGGCCCAGATCAAGGTCAGCACGCA
Organism: uncultured Acidobacteriota bacterium; assembly: GCA_963771395.1. Classification (GTDB taxonomy): domain Bacteria; phylum Acidobacteriota; class Vicinamibacteria; order Vicinamibacterales; family 2-12-FULL-66-21; genus DATBJJ01. The sequence continues at coordinate 52,902 of CAVYTY010000006.1, forward strand.
GACAGTCCCGCTCTACGTGACCGTCACGGACACCGCGAAGCGGCTCGTCCCGGACCTCCTGCGCGAAGACTTCGAGATCTACGACAACGGCAAGCTGCAGACGCTGACGAACTTCGACAACCAGGTCACACCAATCACCGTCGTCGTGATGCTGGACACGAGCGGCAGCATGACGCTCACGCTCGACCTCGTGAAGCAGGCGGCCGAGGAATTCCTGCTCCGCTTGTTGCCGGAAGACAAGGCCAAGGTCGGCGCGTTCAACGACAAGATCGAGGTCAAGCCGCAGACCGGGCTACCGTTCACGAACAATCGCGATCAGCTGATTCGCTATCTGCAGGAGCTCGACTTCGGCTACCCGACGCGCCTCTACGACGCCGTCGACTACTCCATCAACGAGCTGAAGACCGTCGACGGGAGAAAAGTCGTGCTCGTATTCACCGACGGCGCGGACACCGCGAGTCGGTTGGACGCCGGAGACGTGACTGACCGCTCACGCATAGACGAAGTGATGGTGTACTCCGTCGGCATGGAAAACGAATTCATGAGCGGCAACCAGCGTGTGAGGACGTCACCGGACCGAGGGCTCAGACGGCTCTCCGAGGAAACGGGCGGCGGTTTCTTCATGCTCAGCTTGAAGAAGAAGGACGAGTTGGGCGCGACCTTCACACGCATCGCCCAGGAACTGCATAGTCAGTACGTGATGGGTTTCAGTCCTGAAACACTCGACAACAAAGTCCACAAGCTCGAAGTTCGCGTGAAGCGCCCCGGAACGACCGCCAGGGCGCGTAAGAGTTACGTGGCTTCCGCGCCGGGCGCCGGAACTGGCAGCAAATAGCCTGATCGCGACGGAGTGTCACAGAAACCTCATAAATCCGTTAGGCGTCAGACTAAACTTTTCGGGGTCCCGGGCCGTCTTATATGTTGAAAGGACGGGCAACATGTTCGAATGGGACTTCTCAAGCAATGCAGATCGTATGGTGGCATTCCTCCTCGTGTGCGCGATTGTCGTAACCGCGCTCGCCTAACCTAACCACATCGCACGTGAGGTCACCCGTCGGTCGTCGTCGGGTCGACCTCCGCGACTCTCCCCTCTTGAGCCGCGATCGCGCATAGGATTCCTGGTCGTCGCGCATCCCTCACGCCAGCCGCTGTGCGTGAGCAGTCGCGCGCGCGCCCTCGCTGCTGCGGATGGTGAACACTCTCCAGTCCACCTCTGCAGTCGAGATCGGGCCACCGGCGCCTCTGATCGGTAGTTTGACCATAGGCGGCTGTACAATCGTCTCTTAGACAGAAGACTCTACAAGCCGTCTCTTCAACGCAGATCATATGCGCGAAGCTCACGAAGCTCGCGAAGGATCTTCCTGAAATTCTTTCTTCGTGAACTTTGTGATCTTCGCGGCCATCGTGATCTGCCGTCGGCCGGTATTTTTGCGAGATGGCGATTCAGTTTCTCCCTTTGAAGATTGAGAAAGGTCCTGATGCAACGATTTGCGCTCCTCACGTTGATGATGGCGATCGGAGCGGCCGCCGCCTGCCAGAGCTCCGAGGAAAAGCAGGCTGAGGAAAGGGCGAAGCAGACCGCCAAGGCGATCGAGCAGGTAGCCAAGAGCACCGAGAAGGGCGCAACGGAGGCCGCCAAAGGCCTCGAACAGATGGCCAAGGGACTCGAAGCGATGGTGGGCGGCGCGGCTGCGGCTGGAAACCTGACGGCCGTGGATCCGGTGAGCTTCCGCGACCTCCAGACGCTCTTCCCCGACCTCAACGGCTGGGAGAAAGCCAAGCCGACCGGTGAACGGATGAGCGCGCCGTTCAAGTTCTCGCAGGCGGAAGTGCGCTACAAGAAAGACGACTCCCGCCTCGACATCAAGATCGTCGACTCGGGCTACAACCAGCTCCTCTTCACACCCTTCATGATGTTCATGCAGGCCGGCTACGAGAAGGAGACGTCGAGCGGCTACGAGAAGTCGACGACGGTCGGCGGCCAGCCAGGCTGGGAGAAGTGGAATACGGAGGGCAAGGACGGCGAGGTGAACGCGTTTGTCGGCAAGCGATTCATCCTGACGGTCGAAGGACGCAACGTCGACGACATCAAGGTGCTGCACGACATCATCGGCAAGATCGATCTGGCCAGGCTCGCGGCCATGAAGTAATCGCCGGAAGGAATGGACTGCGGTAGAGTGAGGCGCGATGCTGAAGCCTCTGACCCTTGCCGTTGCCGGACTGAGCCTCCTCGTGCCTGACGCGCAGCTCCCCGGCGATCGACCCGCAGCCAACCCGCGATCGACACGCTCGGTGGTGCTGGCGCGCAACGGGATCATTGCCACGAGTCAGCCGCTCGCCACGGCGGCGGGCCTCCGCGTATTACAGCAGGGCGGGAACGCCATCGACGCCGCGGTGACGGCCGCGGCCGTCCTCTCGGTCGTCGAGCCCACGATGAACGGTGTGGGCGGCGATCTCTTCGCGATCGTGTACAACGCGAAGACCAAGACCGTGCGCGGCCTGAACGCGAGCGGCCGCGCGCCCGCCGCCGCCACGCTCGACGAGTTCCGCCGCCGCAAGCTCGGCGGGATCCCCTATCGCGGCGTGCTCTCGGTCAGCGTGCCCGGCGTGGTCGACGGCTGGCACGAGCTGCTGTCGAAGCACGGAACGATTCCGCTCGCGCGCGCCGTCGAACCCGCGATCGGCTACGCGCGCGACGGGTTCGCCGTCAGCGAGATCATCGCCCAGCAGTGGAAGGAACAAGAGAAAACCCTCGCGCAGGACCCGGCGGCGGCGGCGACGTTCCTGCCGGCCGGCCGCGCGCCGGCAACGGGTGACGTGTTCAGGAACCCGAATCTCGCGGCAACGCTCGACGAGATTGCGCGCGGTGGGCGCGACGGGTTCTATCGCGGATCGGTCGCGCAGGCGATCGCCGCCGACATGAAGACAAGGGGCGGCCTCCTCACCGCGGCCGATCTCGCCGCGCATCGCTCCGACTGGATCACGCCCATCTCGACGAGCTACCGCGGCCACGAGGTCTTCGAGCTCCCGCCGAACACGCAGGGAATCGTCGCGCTCGAGATGCTCAACATCCTCGAGGGCTTTGACGTGAAGGCGCTCGGCCACAACTCGGCGGCCTATCTGCACCTGCTCGTCGAAGCCAAGCGGATCGCCTTTGCGGATCGGGCGACATGGCTGGGCGATCTCGACGCGGTTCCGCCGGGCGCCCTGGTGCGGCTCAGGTCGAAGGAGTATGCAGCGGAGCGCCGGCGCGAAATCGACCCCGCGCGGGCGGCCCCGAGCTACAAGCCCCTCACGCTCGCGAGCCAGCCGCTGGCCTCGCCGGAACCGCCGGCGGCCCGAGGCGACACGATCTACCTGACCGCTGCCGACCGCGACGGCAACGTCGTCTCTCTGATTCAATCCATCTACGAAAGCTTCGGCTCCGGTATCGTCGCCGGCGACACCGGGATCGCGCTGCACAATCGCGGCAGCCTGTTTTCGCTGCAGGCAGGACACCCGAACGTGCTTGCTCCGGGAAAGCGGCCCTTCCATACGCTCGTGCCCGCGATGGTGTTGAAAGCCAACCGGCCCTGGCTGTCGTTCGGCGTCATGGGTGGCGACATGCAGCCTCAGGGACACGTGCAGGTGCTGCTCAACCTGATCGACTTCGGCATGAACGTGCAGGAAGCCGGCGAGGCCGCACGGTTCAGACACTCAGCGGCAGGGCTGGCACTTGAATCGGCGATCTCGGCCGAAGCCCGCGCAGGCCTCGAAGCGCGCGGTCACAGCGTCATCACGAGCGTCGGCGCATTCGGCGGCTTCCAGGGGATTCTGATCGATCCAAAGACCGGCGTGATGATGGGGGGATCGGATCCGAGAAAAGACGGACTGGCGATTGGATACTGACGCGAAAGAAAGTTTGAAGTCTGACGTTTGAAGTCTGAAGTGAGGAAGTACGAAGTTCGAAGTGGGAAGTGGAAGTGTGAAGGAAGTCTGAAGCGGGAAGTGGCAAGTGCAAAGTAGGAAGTGGCGAGGTTCATCCCGCTTCCTACTTGCTACTTGCTACTTCTTCTTACTTCTACTTCACACTTCAAAGTTCGAAGTTCCCCACTTCAGACTTCAAACGTCAGACTTCAGACTTTCCCCGTTTCACCGTTGTATTTTCTGTCCGGTGCGTTCCTGCAGCGCTGGCAGAACGGTCTTGAGCGCTGAGTCCTCGATCCTCAGAATCACCGGCTCCCCGCTGGTGAGCAGGATGATCCAGTTGCGATCGCCTCTGAGGAAACCCATGGGACCGAGATCGATCTTGCTCTCGACTGTCTGACCGCTCGCGTCGCGCCACTTGGGCTGTTTGGATCGCGAGTAGAAGATGCCGCTGAGCGAGCTGGTCGCGAGCGACATGACCGGCGCGCCGCCTCCGGGCACCACGACCGATAGCCGCCCATCCCCGAGCTGCAACACGCCTTCGCGCTCGCGCACCCTCTCGCCCTCGGCCACGAGCATCCGGACCTGATTGAAGGTCACTGGCGGCGCCGCTGGCACTGCTGGCGCAGACGGCGGCGGAGGAGGAGGCGGCAGCGGCGGCGGCGGCGAAACGACCTCCGTCGAGTTGGCGCGGCCGCCCCGGGCCGGGTCGATCGGCGAACCTCCAGATGAAACGCCCGAGCTCGCGCCACGTCCTCCGGCTTTGCCCGGGCCTCCGCTTGCGCCTGCGGTCGCCACGCCACGTTCGCCGGTTGCCGGTTGACCAGCAGCAGCGCCACCGGCGGGTGGAGTCTTCAGGGTCGGCGGCGCGGGCCCTGGCGGCGTTGCGGCCGGCGGGGGAACGGTCGCCGGCGCCGTCGCCGAAGGCACAGCATCGGGCGGCGCCTCAACCACGGGGGTCTGTGGCGGCACCGGTACGGGGAGGGCCACGCTCTCGGTAGCCGCGGCCTGCGATCCCGCCGGCGATCGGGCACCACGGAACGCTGCAAACGCGAGGACGGCGATCCCGGACGCGACAATCACGACGAGTGCGGCGATCGCCAGGAGATGGGTTCGGCCCAGCACGAGCGTCGTGGTCTTCTCAGGCAGCGGCGTGTTCGTCGGTGTAGAAGCGTCCGAAACAGCCGGCCGCATCGACGAGCTCACGGGCGTCGCCGGTCTGGCCGCGTACGGTGAGAGCGCCGGCACCGTCGGTGTGCGATGCGGCCCAGTTATTTCCAGATCCCGAGAAAGACCGGGCGGCGAAGGCGTCGCGAGCGTGGGCATCTCGCCGATTGCCTGCGGCGTCACCGCCGAGATCAGCGCGGCGCGGAACTCCTCCGCGCTCTGGAATCGATCGGACGGAGACTTGGCGAGCGCGCGATCGAGTATCGCCGTGCACCAGTCAGGCAGATCCGGCCGGAACTTCGCGATCGGCGTCGGCGCCTCCGAGATCTGCATCTGCACCATCGAGATGGCGGTGTCGGCGTTGAACGGAAGGCGGCTCGAGAGCAGGCGGTAGAGGACGACGCCGACCGAGTACAGATCAGCGCGGCCATCGATCTCTCGACCGAGCACCTGTTCGGGCGCCATGTAGGCAGGCGTGCCCATCATGTAGCCGCCGTGAGTGAAATGTTCGCTCCCGAGCACGCGGGCGATGCCGAAGTCCATCACCTTGACGGCTCCGCCTTCGGTAATCATCAGGTTGGCAGGCTTGAGATCGCGGTGCACGACGCCGCCGCGATGCGCGTGACCGAGCGCATCGAGGACCTGCATGCACAGGTGCGCGGCCTGTGGCGGCGCGAGCGGCCCGAGCCGATCCGACAGGTTGTGGAAGGTTTCCCCGCGCACGAACTCCATCACCATCAGCAGCTCGTCATCCTGATGGTGAAGCTCGTAAATCGTGGCGATGCCAGGATGATTGAGCCGGGCAAGCGTGACGGCCTCGCCGCGGAAACGCTTCAGGACGTCCGCGTCGGTCAGGTCGGGATTGAGCACCTTGATCGCGACTTCACGGTCGAGCGTCTGGTCGACCGCCTTGTAGACGGTCCCCATACCGCCGCGACCAAGCTTGTCGACGATGCGGTACTTACCGACGGTGGTGCCGATCATTATTGGAAGTCTTGAAAAGGGGCGAAGTTGTTCAGTGTAGGAGTCCGCGTCCCCGCTTGTCAACGTCAACTCCCTCGAATCAAGCGGGATCCGTACCGCGCTCGATCACGAAAGCGTTGGCTTCGCCAATTAATTGATGGGCTTGAACTTCCGGGGCGATCTCCGCGCTCTTTCGCCTTCCGGGGCTAACTGGATAAGGGGCGTTGGGACGAGAAGGGAGTCGCCCGCGAAGAGAAAAGTCTGCCTGACAGAGGTAGGGCCCGAACTCAGCCGAGGATAAGGCTGACCACGGGGGGAACAGTGCCTAAAGGCGGAAGCCGTACCGCAACGGGTCAGCATCGTCTATCAGGAACATGTTCTCTCCGGTGATGTAGGCTTCGCCCTCGATTTCAGGCAGGATCGCCGCGTAGTCGCCAACCATCGTCTCGCCGGTCACCCGTCCGCGAAACCGCGTGCCGATGATGCTTTCGTGCACGAACGTCTGGTCCGTGCCGAGCAGCCCCATGGCCGCGAGCACGGCCATGACCGCGCACGTGCCGGTTCCGCAAGGCGATCGATCGACCTCGGCATCCGCAAAGATCGTCACGTTCCGCAGATGCGCCTCGTCCGACGACGGCGGACCAGTGAAGATGGTCCCGTAGATCCCATGCAGCTCAGGTTCGTTGGGGTGGACGACCTGCACCGCGGCCTCGACCGCGCGCTTGATCGCCATGCCCGCGCGCCGGAGCTCGCCAAGGTGTTCAGGCCGGACGGCCATGCCGGCCGACTCTGCGTCCACGATCGCGTAGAACGCGCCGCCGAACGCCACGTCGGCGCGCGCCTCCCTAGCGCCGAGTCGAACCGGGACCGCCGCGTGGAGGACGAACGACGGCACGTTCACGAAGCTGACTCGCTCGACGCGCGTCCGATCGCCCTCGCGGCGAGTGACCGCCCGGGCCCGTATCTGCCCCGCCGGCGAATCGAGCACGATTGCCTCTCCGCCGCCACGCGGGACGATCAGCCCGCGTTCGATGGCCATCGTGACGACGGCGATCACACCGTGGCCGCACATGGTGCTGTAGCCCTCGTTGTGCATGAAGAGCACGCCCGCGTCGGAGTCGGGATGTTCCGGCTCCGTGAGGAGCGCGCCGTACATGTCCGCGTGTCCGCGCGGCTCGAGCATCAGCGCCGTGCGCAAGTGATCGCAGTTGGCCCGCACCCACTCGCGGCGCTCGAGCATCGTCGCGCCCTCGACGCGCGGAAAGCCGTCCACGATGAGCCGAAGGGGCTCGCCAGCGGTGTGCGCGTCGATGGTGTGGAGGGTGGGCATGGTTTTCAATGAGGCCAGAGCAGGGATCAGGATCAGGGGCCAGGGATCAGGGCCAGGAAAGCTTCGAGTGAGAGGTCCAAGGTGCGCAACCGGAAACATCGGTAACAAATCAGACCGGACACATCGGTAACACTTTTTTGTCCGTTCCCCCGCTCCGTGCCGAGGATCAGCGGTGGGAATGTGGGCATCTCGCGGTCTGGGCGAGATGTCCAAGTCCCGGTGGGCATCGGTCTGTGATGTCCACGGGGACGCCATTTCCACGGCTGCGTGCGCGCGTCATCCGAGTCGCCGGCCGTGCCACGCCGCGGCAAATTTGCGGGTACGGCGATCAATGCGGCCTAGTTCGACGTCCATGAACCGGACGGTCCAGTCGCCGCGGGCGGTTTCGGCGAGGCCGACCAGTTCTCCGCACACCGCTTCACTCACGAACACCAGGTCGCCGCGCCACTTGATCTGCCCATTCGGGCTCACGCGACGCACCTGAGACGTCGCGTCATACCAGGGATCCTCGAGACGCCCCGGGTAGGGGCGGGGGGAGACCTGATAGGTGCGCGCCGGCGGCGTTTGCGCCAACGCTTCATGCGGGCGCACCTCATTGAACTCCCGGCGTTGCCGATCAAACCGCCGCTGTTGCTGGGGCTTCGAGCCCGCGGGCGGGCGCGTCGTCTCCGTCTGCAACGTCAGGTGGAACCGCTCGTGCCGACCATTCTGCTCCGGATGGCCGGGGTCGATGCGATCGAGCTGGATGCCCAACTTCAACCACCACACCGCGAGGCGCGAGAGCCGACCAGGTCCTGTTGACGCAAAGGGCGACCCGTTGTCGGTGCGCAAGGCGCGCGGCAGGCCGTACGTCCGAAACGTGCGCTCGAACCAGGGCCGGACCCCGACGCCGGTCGGGGCCACGATGCGACAACACAGCACGAACCGGCTGCACGCATCGGCCACCGTCAGCGGATCGCAGCGCGTCCCATCGCCCGTGCGGAACCACCCTTTGAAGTCGGCGGTCCACACATCATTGGGCTGCGTCGCCGCCGCCAGCGGCTGCGTCAACGGCACGATGTACCGGAGCCGGCGGCGCGGCGTACTCAGCCCTTCCCGGCGCAGGAGTGCCCCCATCGTGCTCGGCGCCGGCCACGCCGTGGCCGGGGCCCGCTCCTGCAGTAGCACGGCGAGCTTGCGCGGCCCCCAGTGCGGATGCGCGCGCCGCATCGCGAGGATCGCACTCCGCACCTCCGGCGGGATCGCGCGCCCGGGATGCGCCGGGGCCCGGGACCGCTCGACGAGCCCCGGCACCCCCTCGGTGTCGTACCGGTCGACCCACTTGTACGCCGTCTTCCGGCTGATGCCGTACCGCACCGCCAGCTCCGTCATCGTCCACTCGTCGCGCAACCAATCCGCCAGCAACGCTACCCGTTGATCCACCGCACAGGTCTCCTTCCAGGGCATCTATCCTCCGATGCCCATCAGACCTGTTACCGATGTGTCCGGTCTACTCTGTTACCTTTGTATCCGGTCTGGACCTCCCTGATCCCTGATCCCTGATCCCTGATCCCTGATCCCTGATCCCTGGCCTCTGGCCTCGGACCCTGACCTCGCGCTCTCTCACTTGCCTCAGCTTATAATCACCCCGCGCCCAGCCGCCATGCTTCTCCTCTCCGAATCAGACGTTCGCCAGTTGCTGTCCATGGATGATCTCATCCACACCATGGAATTGGCCCTGGCGGAGTTCTCGTCAGGGCGCGTGCAGCAGCCCCTGCGGACGGTGCTCGAGGTCGGCCCGAGCCACGCGTTCTTTGGGGTGATGCCGGCGTTCATGTCGGTAAGTGGTGCGCTCGGTACGAAGCTGGTGACCGTGTTCGGCAGCAATTCCGCCGTGGGGCTCCCTACGCATCTGGCGACGATTCTACTGATGGACTCGTCCACAGGAGAGCTGCTGTCGGTGATGGACGGACGGTACATCACCGAAGCGCGGACGGCCGCAGTGTCGGCGGTCTCAGTCAGGTTGCTGGCGCGCGGGGACGCGGGGGTGCTGGCGATTCTCGGCTCCGGCGTGCAGGCGCGAAGTCACCTGAGAGCGTTCAGCTACGTGCGTGGGCTCAGAGACGTGAGGGTCTGGAGCCCGAGCGCATTCCACCGGCGGGAGTTCGCCGAGCAGATGCATCGTGAAATCGCCGCGCCAATTTCCGCGGTCGAAACGGTACGGGCGGCGGTGGACGGCGCCGATCTCGTGGTGCTCGCCACGGCAGCGCGGGAACCGATTCTGAGCAGCGACTGGATCGCCGACGGCACGCACATCGCAGCCGTCGGAGCCTGCCGGCCGGATCAGCGGGAACTGGAAACCGAGCTCGTCAAGCGCGCGCGAGTGTTCGTGGACTCCAGAACGGGCGCCCTCGCCGAAGCTGGTGATTTGGTAATGGCGATTCGCGAGGGTGCGATCGATGCCGCGCATATCGCGGGGGAGCTTGGACAACTGGCGGCGGGCACGGTCGCCGGGCGACAGTCGCCCGGCGATGTCACGTTGTTCAAGTCGCTGGGGATGGCGGTCGAAGACGTCGCGGCTGCACACCTGGTCTACGAGCGTGCGACCGAGCGCGGCCTCGGCCGCGGCATCCCCTGGTAGGGCGAGAACCCGTATCAGTTGACTGTCCTGTCGAAAACCATGGCGGGCCGAGAACGGGGTCAGATCTTGTATTTCAACATTTTGTTGAAATACAAGATCTGACCCCTCAAGTATGTCGCGCCCCGAACATGCATCGGAACGGGTTGGGTGAACCGACAGAACCGCCAACACGGTCCACTTAGAGCCGGTTCTTGTTCTTCTTCTTCGCTTCGAGCCAGCGCTTCTTCATCATTTCCGAGATGCGCTTGCGGCCTTCGGCCGACATGCGCCCGCGGCGACGGGTCCGCTTGGCAGGCTTTTCAGATGAGCTGGCTGTCACGGCGGCCGCGACGCCGCGTCGCGCGGCCAGACCGACGCGGCCCCGCAGTTTGGCCGCTTGCTCGTTGAGCGTCACCAGTCGCGCTCGCGTTTCCGCAATCTCCCGCTCCAGCCCGGCGAGAGCCCATCCGGCCCACTCCGCCGATTTGAACAGGACGCTGCTCGATTTTTTCCTGCGCCGCCCACGAGGCATGTGTCAGTCTCCTTGTTAGTCTCGTCCCTGTGCTCGTAACCCTTACTGACGGCCTCCCAGCCACTCAGCATTGCTATCATAATCCGATGCTATCGGGTCGGCCACTGCCCGCGGGCGTGGCGCTCCTGCTCTGGGCGTCGGCCGCAGCTGCGTCTCCACAGCCGCAGACGGCTGATTCGCTGCGCGCTCGCGCCACGCAGTTCATCTACGAGCATCAGCACGACGAGGCCATCCGGATGCTGCGCCAGGCCGTGGCCATCGCGCCCGACCAGTCCGCGACGCACCGCTCGCTTGCCAGCGCCATCTGGCTGAAGATGTTGTTTCAGAGGGGCGCGGTCACGGTCGACCACTATCTGGGGCCCTTCAATCGGGCCAGAGTCGATCTTCCGCCGCCGCTGCCTGAGCTGGTGACGGAATACCAGAAGGCGATCACGACAGCCATCGCGCTCGCCGAGGCGCGTGCGATCGCGCATCCGAAGGATGCGCAGTCGCACTACGATCTCGGCGCGGCCCTTGGTCTCAGCGCTTCCTACATCGCGTCAATCGAAGGCCGGCTCATCGCCGGATTCCGGGTAGCGAGCCGCGCCTACGACGAACACGAGAGAGTGCTGAGCCTCGACTCCACCCGCAAAGACGCAGGGCTGACTGTCGGCACGTATCGCTACGTCGTCTCGACGCTCTCGGCGCCTCTACGCCTGATGGCCTATGTCGCCGGGTTCGGTGGGGGGCGGGAGCGCGGCATCCAGATGCTCCAGGAGACGGCCGCCGCCGGAGGGGAGAACCGCACCGACGCCATGTTCGCGCTCGTCCTCGTCTACAACCGGGAGCGCCGCTATGACGAAGCCCTGCGGACGCTCCAGGAACTGCGCACGCTGCATCCCCGTAACAGGCTAGTACTGCTCGAAACTGGCTCCACAGCCCTGCGGGCGGGCCGGCCCGACCAGGCTGAGGCTGTCCTGACCGAAGGCCTCCGGATGCTCGCGGCGACGAGCGGGCCGAGAATTCCAGCCGAGGAAACGCTGTGGCGGTACAAGCGTGGGGCCGCGCGGGTGGCCGCCGGCCGGCCCGACGCCGCGCGAGCCGACCTGCAGAGCGCGACGACCGCCGAGGCCCAGAAATGGGTGCAGGGTCGGGCACGCGTGGAGCTGGCGCGTGTCGCGCTGAAGCGCGGTGATCGTGGAACGGCCGCCGGCGAAGCGCGGCAGGCGGAAACGTTGTGCCAACAGGGTCAGGATCCGGTCTGCCTGGACGAGGCGAAGAAACTGCTGAGGACAAGCGATGGCCGGTAAGATCAAGACGTGGATCTGGGTCGTCGTCTCTCTCATCGTCCTTTGCATTGTCGGCGTGCTCGCCGTCGCCGGAATGGGCTACTACTTCGTCTCGAAGCACTTCGACACCAAGGTCGCGTCCCCGGTCAGCGCGGGCGTCGAGTTCGAGCAGGCCAAAGCGCAGTTCATCGGACAAAAGCCCCTCATCGAGCTCGATGAGCGCGGCCGGTTCCTCCGCGCCAACCCGGACCGACCTGGACAATCGAACGCGAGCCGACCGAATCAGCTGTACGTCCTCGCCTTCGATCCCGACGACGAGCGCATCGTCAAGGTGACCATTCCGTTCTGGCTGCTGCGGCTCAAGGCGCATGGAACGATCGACTTCAACGGTGGCAACCTCGAGCTCGAGGATCTCAAGCTGACCGTCGAAGACCTGGAGCGTTTCGGCCCGACGCTCATCGTCGATCACAAGAGCTCCGGTGGCGAGCGTGTCCTCGTCTGGTCGCAGTAACTGTCCTGTCGACGCGACTGTCTCGCGAATTCCTTCTGTTTTTCGGCCGTAATCCGCGTGGCCCTTCCAGGCCCGACTCTTGCGACAACCAGGGTTGCGTGGGGTCAGATCTCGATTTTCTGATCAGGCGTCTTCAGATGCGCCAGATCAGAAAATCGAGATCTGACCCCGCGCAACCCTGGAGGACCCATGAAGCGACTGTTTCTCGTGCCCGCGCTCGGTGTGGTTGGACTGGTGCTCGCTTCGCCAGCGAGCGCACAGGTCGCCGGTTTGTCCGATCTGAATCGCTCCTCGTACGCCGACGAGGCCCGGCAGCCGTACAACGAGTCGCGGCGCGTCGCGTACGACAACGGCTATCGCGAAGGCGTCAAGGAAGGCGAGAAAGATGCGCGGAGCCGCAACACCTTCGAATACCAGGATGAGCGGACCTGGCAACGCGCCGACAAGGGCTATCACCGGAGCTTCGGCGACCGTCAGCGCTACGAGCAGACGTTCCGGACAGGGTTCGCCTCCGGCTACTCGGACGCCTATCGGCGGTTCGCGCCGAGCTACAGTCCCCGCGGCAACGGCGGGGTCTATCCGAACACACGAGGCAGTTACGGCTATCCCGGGCAGGGCGGCTATGGGTATCCCGGGCAGGGCGGTTACGGTTATCCCGGTCAGGGCGGTTCCCCTTATCCGGGGCAAGGCGGCTACGGTTACAGCCCGGCGTTCTCGATTGGCGTGAACGACGGCTACGAAAAGGGGCGGGAGGACGCGCGCGACCGCGACTCCTTCGACCCGCTGCGACACAAGTGGTACCGCGAAGGCGACCGCAACTACCGCAGCTCGTACGGCCCGCGCCAGCAGTACGAGAACGTGTATCGTCAGGGCTTCAATGAAGGCTACGAGCGCGGCTATCGCGAGTGGAGCTACAGGCGGTAGTTCGCTTCTCGCGGTTCGCGGCGACGCCTACGCCAGCCTCAGGAACTTTTTCATCCGACTCAGAAACGTCGCCGGGGCATCGGCCGCGGCGGCGTTCTGGGTCTCGTCGCGTATCTGAGCCAACTGCGCGCGGCGCGTCATCGCCGCCACGCCGATCTCCTCGACGGCCTTCGGGTCGGCGGCGCCGAGAGCGCGGAACAGCTCCGCGTCGAGCTCGAGGACGGCCGTGTCGCCGCGCGCCACGACCGACGCCGATCGCGCGTCTCCTGTCAGCAGCGACATCTCGCCGAAATACCCGCCCGTCCCGATGACCGCCACCTCGCGCCGGCCGGGTTCGAGTACCACGGCGGCCGCGCCCGAGCAGATGATGAACATCGACTGCCCGGGATCGCTCTGCCGCACGATGACCTCGCCGGCGCCGTACAGACGGATCGCAGACGCCGTAGCGATGTCGCGACGCTGTTCGTCGGTCAGGCGCGAGAACAGGTCCACGCGCGCGAGCACACGCTCGCGCTCCAGTTGCCTGGTGGCGTCATCCGGTTCGGGCCAGTCGCGCGAGTAGCCGACTTCGATCGGCCACGGAATCTCGATACCTCGCCGGCCGAACGCATAGAAGATTGCGGTTCGCACTTCGTCGCGCGCGTGCTCATCGTGCTCGTAGTCGGCAATCCAGAAACGGACACGATAGGTGATGGCCGACCCATCGAACGAGTGCAGCAGGACGTCAGGCGCGGGTGCCGCGAGGACGCGCGAGACCTGGCCGAGCGCATCGAGCGCCGCGGCTTTGACGTCGCCAGGCGTGCTCAGATAGCTCGCGCCGACCTCCACCTCGAGCCGGCTCGGCACGGCCGGCTCCGAGTAGTTCGTGATCGCGTCCTTCGCGATGATGTTGTTCGGGACGATGACGAAGTTGCCGGACTTGGTGCGCAGCTTCGTGGCGCGCCACGTCACCTCGGCGACGCGGCCCTCGAAGTCGCCGACCCGAATCCAGTGACCGACGCGGAACGGCTTCTCGCTCTGGATGCCGAGCCCGGCGAACGCATTGCCGAGCGTGTCCTGGAGCGCGAACCCGACGACCACGGCGCCGACGGCTGATGTCGTCAGCAGCTTGTCCTCGAAGACGAACGTCGCAATGAGCACCAGCAGGCCGATGACCATCGCGTCCTGAAGGATGGTCGGAAACGCGTCCGGCACCCGGTCCGCGCGCAGGGGGTTGACGAGGGCGTAGACGAGCAGGTTGATCGCCGCCGCTGCAAAGACGAGCCGCTCGAGACCCTGGAGGTCCCCCCCGACGCCGGGAAACAGGTTCGGCCGCTGCCAGGCAACGATGTTGAAGAGAACGTAGCCGGCGAAGAGAAAGAGAGAGAGCCTGAGCTTCCGCTGGACGAGACGGTTGACGGTGAGGCTGATGATCGCGAGCGTCGCGGCCAATGCCGCGACGCCCATGATCACGTGATTCGGATAGTGGCTCAGGCAATCCCCTTCTGGAACTCGGCGATGTCGCTCGGACCGATCTTCACCGGCACGCGCGTCTTGTTCGGGCCGCCGACCGCGTCGCGATCGGGGTTGACTCCTCGAGCGCCCGCCGAGGCCACGGTCTGCGACTGCTGCGACTGCGTTCCACCGCCCGGTCTGAGCCTGCCCAGCAGGCCGCCGCTCTTCTTCGGCTCCTCTTTCTTCTCTTCCTTTTTCTCGGCGTCGGCGGTCTTCTTCTCATCACCGCCGCCGGCGAGGCCGCGCGACCCTTCCGCGACCGTCGCGAGAGCGCTTGCAGGCTTGGCGTCGAAGGTGATGTTCTTCGCGTAGCGCGCCTCCACGGTCGCTGTCGCGCCAAGCTTCTTTTCACCGATCGTCTTCGCGATGTCGGCGATCCTGCTTTTCACCATCGGGTGCGAGGCGAACAGGCCATTCTTCTCCGGGATGTCTTTGTTGCGATCGGTCAGCTTCGTCAGGGCGCCGACGAGCCCCGTCGGCGCGTAGCCGACCTTGTTGGCGAGCTGCACGCCCTTCTCGTCGGATTCGCCTTCATCGCCACGGCTGAAGGTGTTGTTCAAGACGTTCTTGTAGGCCGCGTCGGCGAACTTGGCCACCAGTGACTGTGCGAGGCCGCCCCCGGCACCGACCTCGTCGGTACCCACCTGTACCAGTCCACCTTGCTGAATCGACTTGACCGTGTGCTTCTCCGTGACGTGGATGATCTCGTGCGCCAGCACGCCCGCGAGCTCGGCCTCGTTCTTCATCAGTCCGAGCAGACCCTTCGTGATGTGGATGAACCCGCCAGGCGTCGCAAACGCGTTGACCCCTTCGGTGTCGAGCACCACGAACTGCCAGCTCAGGTTCGGACGGGTACTCGCCTGTGCCAGGACGGCGCCGACGAGCGTCACGTACTTGGTCACCCCGGCGTCCTGGTACACGCCAAATGTCTCGACAATCTTGTCGCTGACCTGTTGCCCGATCTGCTGTTCCTCGGCGTCGGTCACCTTCAGGTCGGCGATCTTCTTGACCTTCGCCGCGTTGTTCAGTGCGCCGGTGAGGCCGCCGAGCTGCGCAACGGCCGGCCGCACCGCGATCGACAGCGCAGCGACCATTGCCAGACACAGCGAAAGTGCACATCTTTTCATACGGGTTTCCCTCATGTTTCCTGAGCGGCCACCGTCGTCTCGTTGTCGCCCGCCACGAGCGGGGACGGCGCGATGATCGCGAAGATTTCGACGGTCCGCGTCTGTCCCTTGACCACCACGCCCCCGAGCGGGCGCATCTCGTAACTCCTGCTCAACCGGGCGCGTGTCGCTTCGCTGATGATAATGCGGGTCCGGTACTCCTTGTTGAGGGACTCGAGCCGCGCGCCCAGGTTCACGTTGTCGCCGATCACCGTGTAGCTCATGATGGCGGAGGACCCGATGTTTCCAGCAATCATGCTGCCCGAGCTCACCCCGATCCCGATGTCGAGCTGGATGCGCCCCTCACCCGCCCACCGGCGGTTGAGCTCTCCCAATTCGCGCACCATTTCCACTGCGGTCGTCACCGCATCGTCGGCATGATTGACGTCGTCCAACGGGGCTCCGAACAACGCCATCACCATGTCGCCGACGAACTTGTCGACCGTCCCACCGTTTCGAAAGACGATCTCGACCATGCGCGTGAAGTACTCGTTCAGCTGCTGTACCAGGGCCTCGGGATTCCCCTTCTCGGTGATGCTGGTAAAACCGCGCAGGTCGGAGAAGAGGACCGACATCTCACGCCGTCCACCGCCGAGCTCGGCCAGCCCGGGGTTCGCCATGAGCTGCGTGTAGACGTCGCGTGAGACGTATCGACCAAAGAGCCGGCTGACTTTCCGCTTCTCGGCGTCCTCGACGAAGTAGCGGTACGCCGTGCCGGCGAAGAGCGCGACCGCCCACGCCAGGATCGGCTGAGCCATCGCCAGAGAGAGGCCGCGGTCGAAGGCGACGAGCGAAATGCCCGTCCATCCGGCCACGAGCGCCGACGCGCCCCCCGCCGCCACCCAGAACGGCAGCGCGGCCGACATCAGACCGATCATCAGCGCGCCACCGGCCGTGGCGGCTACCGCTGTCCATAGCGGCGCCGGCCGGAGAAACCGATCCGACAGGATGCTGTCCGCTACGCTCGCGTGATACTGAATGCCGGGGACCACGCCATCGCCGAATGGGGTCTGAAACACATCGAGGAGGCCGGCTACGCTCAGCCCGACAAAAACAACCTTGTCCTTGAAGACGGCAGGATCGATGTCTGGCTTTTCGCCGCTCTGGATCTGGTCGGAAGACTTCAACACAAGCGTTGCCTCATACGAGGGATAGGGACGCTTGTTGTCGATGATCGCCGGTGCTCTGTAGTTGATGAGCATCGTTTGTTGCTGGTGACGCTTCGACGGATCCCGTGGGTCTGTGACTTCAACTGGAACGAGCGGGATGCTCCGATCGCGTACACGAATCGAGTCGCCCTCGAGGACGACATCCTCGGGCCGGAAGCCCCCAGCCGCCAATGCCGCAGCAACGCCCAGCGAGGGCATGTAGCGGTCGGCTTGTCGAACAAACGGCGGAAACCGACGCGCGGGACCGTCCGCATCGATCACGATGAAGTTGTGCCCGAAGCCTGCCGCCGCCGATGCCAGCGCGGGGTACGGCAGCATGACGAGAGGACGCGCCTCGACAGCAGGCCCCAGCCTGTATGACGGGGCCTGCCATGCTTGCTGTTCCACGGTGCCGTCGTCCATTCCGGCTTCTACGGTGTTCGCGAGCATGACAACGTTGCCGGCGCGTCGAACCGCGTCGGCCAGTTCCTGGTCCGACTGAGCACTCGTGATCTCGCGGTCGAGGAAGAGATACTTCGCTTCGCGCTCCGGCTCCCAGAAACCGACGTCGAATGCAATGACCTTTGGTTTTGCTCGACCGAGAAAATCGATCATCATCGCGTGGAGCGCGCGCGGCCAGGGCCAGCGCCCAACGAGCGGCGCGAGCTCGCGGATGGACGCGTCGTTGATCTCGACGAGGACGATGTTGGAATCGACGAGCGGTTGATGCCTGGCCATCCGGATGTCGGCCACCCTGCGCATGCGCCAGTCGTACGTCTTGAGCTCCGCCGTGTCGAGCCAGCCTGGCCACGCAATGAGCAGGACGAGAGACGCGGCGCCGATGCCGATCGCGATTCCCGCGAAGAGTTTGCGCACTGCGCTCAAGGATCGGCGCGAATGCCGGTCGCGGTCAACGAGATCCGCGCGACGCTGTCTGGTTGACTCGGCTCGGCCCGGACGAGTAGCGTCTCAGCCATATCGAACATGATCAAACCTCCCGTCCTCGTGATCGGCAGTTCGAACACCGACCTGATCATCAAGGCGGAGCGTATCCCCAGGCCCGGCGAGACGGTCCTCGGAGGCCAATTCGCCACCGCCGGCGGGGGCAAGGGCGCCAATCAGGCCGTGGCCGCATCCCGCGCGGGCGGGGCGGTCACGTTCATCGCTCGCGTTGGCCGGGACACGAATGGCGACCAGGCAGTGGCCGGCTTCGCCGCAGCCGGCATCGATGTGAGCCACGTGATTCGCGACCCGACCAGCCCGTCGGGCGTGGCGCTCATCTTCGTCGGCCGGAGTGGCGAGAACAGCATCGCGGTGGCATCAGGAGCGAATGACAAACTCAGTCCGACCGATGTGCGGAAGGCGAAGGGGGCGTTCCGCCGCGCCCGGGTCGTACCTTCTGCAACTGGAAACGCCGCTGCGGACCATCGAGGCGTCCATCGAGCTTGCCGCCGCGTCCGGCCTGCGGGTGGTGTTGAATCCGGCGCCCGCCCGGCGGCTCCCGGCCCGATTGCTCGAGCGGGTCTACCTGCTGACGCCAAACGAGAGCGAGGCCGAACTGCTCACTGGGGTGACAGTGGCCAACGAAGCCGCGGCGGCCAGGGCCGCCGGCACGCTCCTGGCCCGCGGAGCGCGAAACGTGGTGATCACGATGGGGTCGCGAGGAGCCTTCGTTGCCGGAGAAGCGGCCGGGAACCGCGTGCGGCGGATGATTCCCGCATTCAAGGTGCCCGCCCTGGATGCCACCGGGGCGGGTGACGTGTTCAACGGTGCGCTTGCCGTCGCGCTGGCCGAGGGCCGGACGCTCCTGGAGGCCGCGCGATTCGGCAGCGCGGCGGCGGCCATTTCCGTCACGCGCTTCGGCGCCCAGCCCTCGGCGCCGACGCGCCGCGAGATCGCAGCCGTGCTCGCCACGGGAAAGGTTCGGCCACGGGCATGATCAAGCCTCGATTCTCACACTCTGTCGCGCTGATCTTGTCCCTGGGTGCCCTCGCCCTGTTCAGCAGTGGCTGCACCAGGTCCGGAGACACGAGCGATAAGGCATCCGCGCCCGGCAAACCGACGGTCGCGCTCGTCATGAAGTCGTTGGCGAATGAATTCTTCGCCACGATGGCCGAGGGAGCCAGGCGCCATCAGGCGGCGAACGCCGCCACTTACGAACTCGTCGTCAACGGCATCAAGAACGAAACCGACCTCGCCGAGCAGGTGAATCTGGTCGAGCAGATGATCGCGCAGCAGGTCAACGCCATCGTCATCGCGCCTGCGGACTCGAGAGCACTGGTGGCAGTCCTCAAGCGCGCCAGGGAGGCGGGCATCCTCGTGGTGAACATCGACAACAAGCTCGATTCCGGCGTCCTCGAGCAGGCGGGGCTCCACGTGCCCTTCGTCGGTCCGGACAATCGTGCCGGCGCTCGCACGGTGGGCGAGGCGCTCGCCAAACGACTGCGCGCCGGCGACAAGGTGGCCATCATCGAAGGCATCACGACCGCCTTCAACGGCCAGCAACGCCGGCTGGGATTCGAGGACGCCATGTCCTCTGCAGGCGTGCACGTCGTGAGCGTCCAGAGCGGCCGGTGGGAGATGGAAACGGCGAGCAACCTCGCTGCCGCGATGCTCAATGCACATGCCGACCTGAAAGCCATCCTGTGCGCGAACGACAACATGGCCCTGGGCGCGGTGTCCGCTATTCAGGCGGCCGGCAGGACCGGGAGCGTTCTGGTCGTGGGCTTCGACAACATCAGCGCGGTGCGGCCGCTCCTGGACAAAGGACACGTCGTGGCGACGGCCGATCAGCATGGCGACCGGCTCGCAGTGTTCGGCATCGAGGCTGCACTCAAGATCTTGAAGGGAGACGCTCCGCCAAAGGACCAGACCACGGCCGTGGATCTCGTCACGAGGTGATCTCCCGCCATGGTGGACGCAGCTCAACTCCTCAGAGTCACCGGACTGCGGAAGTGCTACACGGTCCCTGTCTTGATGGACTTCAGCTTCGACCTGCGGCGGGGAGAAGTGCACGCGCTCGTCGGCAGCAACGGCGCAGGCAAATCCACGTTCGCGCACATTCTCTCCGGCCTCACCGCCCGCGATGGCGGAGATATCCAGCTCGAAGGACATCCCTACGACCCACGGTCCAAGCGCGAGGCCGAACGTGCGGGCGTCGTCATGGTGATGCAGGAGCTCAATGTCATCGGCCGATTGAGCGTCGCCGAGAACATGTTTCTCAATCGGCTGCCCCGCCGCGGCGGATTCGTCCGTTTCACCGAGCTGCACGAAGAATCGGCCAAAGCCCTCGCGCGCGTGGGCCTCGGCGGCCTCGATCCCGCCACTCCGGCGGGACTGCTGGGCGTGGGTCAACAGCAATTGGTCGAGATTGCCGGCGCCTTGTCGCAGGATTGCCGCCTGCTCATTCTCGATGAACCGACGGCGGCGTTGACCGGCCCCGAGATCGAGCAATTGTTCCTGAACATTCGCCGTCTGCAGGGCGAAGGCGTAGGGACGATCTACGTCAGCCACCGGATGGATGACATCCGCCGCATCGCCGACCGCGTCACCGTGATGCGCGATGGCCGGCCCGTCGCGACTCACAACACCGGCGAGGTGACGCCGGCGGCGTTGGTCGGCGAGATGGTCGGACACGCGCTTCCCGAGCGAAGAGGCGGGGCCGGGCGTCCGATAGGCGAGGTGGCCTTGTGCGTTCGCAACCTGCGGGCGGGCGAGCGGGTGCGCGACGTCAGCTTCGAGGTGCGACGCGGTGAAGTGCTGGGCATCGCGGGGCTCGTCGGCGCGGGCCGCACGGAAACCTTGCGCGCCATCTTTGGCGCGGACGCGAAAGACACGGGTGAGATTCTCGTTGGCGGGGAACGCGTGGTCATCCGCCACCCCGCGGAGGCGGTAAGGGCAGGTATTGGCCTCGTTCCCGAAGATCGCAAGCACGATGGTCTATTGCTGTCGCAATCCATCCGGGTCAACACGACGTTGAGCACGGTGACGCGCCACGCCCGTCGCGGTGGCTGGCTGGACACGGGCGCCGAAGTCAGGACGACCGGCGCTTTGTGCGGCCGGCTGGGAGTGCGTTCGGTGTCGCAGGAACAAGCGGTGGGCGAATTGAGCGGCGGCAACCAGCAGAAGGTGGTCATCGCCCGCGCTCTCGCGCGCGATTGCCGCATCCTGTTGTTCGACGAGCCGACGCGGGGAATCGATGTCGCGGCGAAAGACACGATCTACGACCTGCTGTCCGACCTGGCAGCGGAGGGCAAGGCCATCGTCGTCGTGTCGAGCGACCTTGTCGAACTGATGGCGATCTGCGATCGCCTCCTCGTGATGTCGCAAGGACGTATCGCAGCCGAATTCATGCCCGACCGATGGTCCCAGGAAAAAGTCACCCAGGCAGCGTTCAGTGGTCATCTGGCCCGGACGCAACCCGCGTCTGACTCATGACGCCCAAGCCGGCAAAGCTCGCCGAATACGTGGCCCTGCTCGGGATCTGGCTCGGGCTGGTCCTGCTCTTCGGCTTGTTGAGCGACAGTTTTCTCAGCCCCCGGACTTTCGCCGCGCTGGCCAATCGCATTCCCGCGCTCGCCGTGATCGCGGCGGGCATGACGCTCGTGCTGATCGTCGGCGGGATCGATCTGTCGGTCGGCTCGGTGCTCGGCCTCTGCGGTGCGGTCCTGGGCCTGGCACTCGTTGATTTTCACCTGCCGTTCTGGGTAGCCATCCTCCTCAGTCTCGGAACTGGTCTCGTTGCCGGCACGTTGAACGGCCTGGTCAGCGTGTCCTTTGGCATTCCCTCGTTCATCGTCACGCTGGGCATGTTGGAGATCGCGCGCGGTCTCGCCTATCTCACGACCAACTCGCAGACAAAATATATCGGCAGCGCCGTGGACGGTCTGGCGGCGCCGGCCGCCGGTCTCGCGGTTTCGCCGGCGTTCCTCATGGCCGTGGTGGTCATCGCGGCCGGACAGGTTATCCTGTCGCGCACGGTGTTCGGCCGCTATCTCGTCGCGATCGGCACGAACGAACCGGCAGTGCGCCTCGCGGGCATCGACCCCAAGCCGACGAAGATAGCGGTATTCGCTTTGCTGGGCCTATTGACCGGGCTCGGGGGTGTGTTTTACACCTCGCGGCTCGGCTCGTCCGATCCGAACGCAGGCGTGGGCCTGGAGCTTTCCGCGATCGCGGCGGTGGTCATCGGCGGCACGAGTCTCATGGGCGGGCGCGGGTCGGTAGTGAACACTTTCTTTGGCGTGCTCATCATCGCCACGCTGGAAGCGGGACTCGCCCAGGTCGGCGCGGCCGAATCGACCAAGAGGGTCATCACCGGAGTCGTCATCGTGAGCGCCGTCATCCTCGATGCCGGGCGGCATCAGCTCACCGTCAGGCACTTCAACGCCATCCGTGCCAGGCTGTCACGGTTGACTCGGCTCCGCCGGGAACAGTAGCGTCTCAGCCATGCTGTCGGCCTTCTCGCACGCCTGGCAGGCCTGGAAGAGCGCCAGGGCCATCGCGGCGCTCGCGGTCATCGCGTTTGCGGTCGGGATCGGATCGGCGACGGCCATCTACACGGTCGTCAACGGCGTGATGTTGCGGCCGCTGCCCTACGCCGACGGTCAGCGCTTCGTCGCGCTGTATGGCGCGACGTTCAGCGAGCCGGGGCAGCGGTCAGCCCACGCGTTCCCGGACCTTCTGGAGTATCAACAGCGCACGCGGAGCTTCGACGTGTTCGGCTGGTTCAGGGCGGCCAGCTTCAACATGACTTTCGCGGGCCAGCCGGAGCACGTCGCCGGCGCCGCGGTCACGCCCTCTCTCGCCCGGAACCTCGGCGTCAACCCCATCGTGGGCCAATGGTTCGCGGACGACCAGGGGGCGGTGATCTCCAGTTCGCTCTGGCGGCGGCTCGGATCGGATCCAGGCATCATCGGTAAGCCTCTGACGCTCGACGGCCGCACCTTCACGATCAGCGGCGTGACGCCGCCAGGGTTCCGCCTGCCAGTGCCCGGACCCGGCGTCGAGGGGGTCCAGAGCGAAATCTGGATCGCTCTCGATCCTCTGGGCCGGGGCGAGAATCGATCGATGGGATTGTACCTCGGCTACGCCCGGCTCAAGCCCGGCGTGACGTTCGCGCAGGCCGAGGCGGACGTCAAGCGCGTGGCCGCCGAGATTGCGGCACTCGACCGCGCATCGCACCCGTCGTACACCGCCCGCATCGACGATCTGCGGGAGTCGGTTCTTCTGGAAATCAAGCCCACGCTGCTGTTGCTGATGGTTGCTGCGGGAGTGCTGCTGCTCATCACCTGCGCGGACGTCGCCGGGCTGCTGCTGGCGCGCTCCGTGGCGCGAGCACGGGAAACCGCCATTCGCGTCGCGCTCGGCGCGCCTCAGCTGCGCCTCGCCCTTCACTACTTCATGGAGGGGCTGATCGTCTCCCTCGCCGGCGCGGCGGCCGGCGTGCTGATCAGTGCGGCGCTCGTCCGCACCGTGGTTGCGCTGGCCGCTGAGTACATCCCACGCGCCGACGAGATTGCCCTCGATTGGACGGTGCTGCTCTTCGCCGGCGGGTGTGCGCTGCTCGCCACCGCGCTTGCCAGCATGGCCCCGCTCTGGCAAGCGGTTCGCACCGTACCCGCTGACGCGCTCGGCGACGGCGTGCGCGCAACCGCCGGTGCTCGAAGCCGGCGGCTCTCGCACGCACTCGTCGTCGGTGAAATCGCGCTCGCCTTCACCTTGCTGACGACGTCCGCCGTCCTCGTCACGCACCTGTTCAATCTCAACCGTATCTCGCCGGGCTTCGATCCCGATCACCTCCTGACGTTCCAGGTCACGGCCCCAGCCACCGGTTCCGGCGCAGCCCGGCGCGTTCAATACCAACGGTTCATCGCCGCGCTCGAAGGGATCGCGGGTGTCACCGGCGCCGCGCTCACCAATTCGGTACCGCTCGTCGGCTGCTGCTTCAGCACGACGATCTACCCGGAGGGGCGCCCAGCGAACCTCGAGACGGTGCAGAGAACGAGTTTCCGGGTCGTCAGCCCGGGATACCTTTCGACGCTGCAGGTTCCTCTTCGCAGCGGGCGATTCCTCGACGAGCGCGATACGCGGGAGGACTTGCTGGCGATCGTCATCAACGAGGCTGTGGTCAGGGTGCATTGGCCGGGACAGAACCCGGTCGGTGCTTACGGGCGCGTGGGTGGGCCGAACGGCGATCGATTTCAAGTGGTCGGCGTCGTCGGAGACATCCGCAACGACGGCCTGGGCAACCCGACAGTGCCCGAGATCTACCTGTCGAGCGCCCTCGTCTCGATCAACCCGCTGCGTATCCTCGTGCGCTCGACCCTGCCGCCGGAGACGCTCATCCCGGAGGTTCGACGCGCCATTCAGGGCATCGATCCGGCGCTGCCGATCCATCACGTGGCGATGATGCGCGACATCGTCTACGACTCGATGTCGCTCGAGCGCGTGGGTTCCGTGATGATGCTGTTCTTCGCGCTCGCGGCGCTGCTGATGGCATCTCTGGGCATCTACGGGGTCGTGGCGTACTCGGTGCGACAGGCCACGGTGGAGATCGGCACGCGCATGGCGCTCGGCGCAGTCGGCCGCGACGTGCTGCGGATGGTCGTCGGCGACGGGTTGAAGATGGCCGCGTATGGTGCGGCGATCGGCGGCGTCGCGGTCGTCATCGCGTCGTGGGCACTTGTCCGCGTGTTCGCAATCCGCGACCTCGGCGCGCTTCCGTTCATCGTCTCGACGGCCGTCGTGGCAATGGTTGCGACACTCGCGTCGTTCTTCCCGGCATGGCGCGCCACGCGGCTCTCGCCGATGGTGGCCATCCGCAACGAGCCTGGCTCGATGTGGCAGTCGACGCGCCAGACCCTGCGCGAGACGCTCGCGGGAGTGTCCCGGGCCGTCTCACTCGCACACGATGGGCCGCGCGAGCCGGACGCGGATCTGCTGACCGAGCTCGTGGCGGCGGCGCGAGGCTCGGCGTCTTTTGTCGAGGCGTTCGAGCGCGCCCTCGCGACGCTGCGGGACCGGCTGGGTGCGACATCGGCGGTGCTGCTCGAGCAGGTCTCCGGCGAATACCGTACGCTCGTCGCGATTCCGGAGGACGCGGGTCCTCGGCGCTCGCTGCCAGCCGGAGGCTTTCTCGCGGGTCGCCTTCGGTTCTACAGCTACCCGTTGCCGTTCACGACCGGCGATCTCGAAGGCTGGTTGCGCTGGGCGAGGGACCACTACCCGCAACACGCGGCGGAGATTCAAACGTTGCTCGACAGCGGTTCCCGCATGGCCGTGTCCCTGCGCGCCAAGGGCGACATCCTCGGCATCCTGCTGCTTGGCCCGCCGGCGGGCGGCGGGCAGTACAGCTCCGGCGAAAAGCGCCTCCTGCGCCAGTGCGCCGAGCAACTGACGATGATGATCGAGAACGCGCGGCTGACCACGCGGATCGTCGAGCAGGAAAAGCTGCGACGCGATGTCGCCCTCGCGGCTGAAGTCCAGAGACGTCTGCTTCCCGAGCATCCCCCGGAGCACGCCGGGGCCGTGCTGGCCGCCGTGAGCCTCCCTGCCCGGAGCGTCGGCGGCGACTACTACGATTTCCTCGACCTCGGCGACCAGCGGATCGGGATCGCGCTCGCGGACATCGCGGGCAAAGGCGTCGCCGCGGCGCTCATCATGGCCGTGGTGCAAGCCTCGCTGAGAATCGTTGCCGCCGAGGGCGGGACGTCCCTCCCCGAGCTCGCGGCGAAGATGAACGGCTTTCTTCATCGGTCGACGGGCTCGAACAGCTACGCGACGTTTTTCTACGCCCAGCTCGACGAACGGAGCCGGCAACTGCGATATGTGAACGCCGGACACAATCCGCCGTACCTGCTGCGCCCCGCGGCCGGGCACCCGGAGGGCACGCCCGATTCACCACCGGAGATCCGGGAGCTCACAATCGGGGGAACGGTGCTGGGCCTCTTTCCTCAAATGAGTTATGAAGAGGCGACCGTCGACCTGCGATCCGGCGACGTGCTCGTGGCCTTCACGGATGGCGTCACCGAAGCACTGAACTGCGCCGAGGAGGAGTTCGGCGAAGAACGCCTCAAGGACCTCCTGCGCGGGGTTGTGCACCTGCCCGCGCCGGAGATCTCGTCTCGCATCTCCGAAGGATTGAGAGGGTGGATCAAGGACACCGCCCAGTACGACGACCTGACGTTCGTGGTGATGAAGGTGAACTGACCACCAGCTCACTCGCCCCTTCTGACGATCAGATCGACGACCCCACCCCGTCCAACCAGCGACTCGAGGCGCGCCAGAGAGTGGCCGGCGACGCGCAACACCGCCTGCGACACGCCTCGCGGCCGAACCGTCGGGCTCGTCTCCGTTTCCGCGGCGCTCCCGTCAGGACCGAGCGTCGCGGTCCAGGGCAGACGGCCGGACGCGAGTTGCTTCGCACGACTGCCGAGTGAGCTGCGCGCCGTGCCCGGGCCGTGCCACGGATCCCACGTGGTCGCCGAGATCACCTCGAAGCCGAAGCGCTCCAGGCACGCGGCCAGGGTCGTCGGAGTGAAGAGGTAGACGTGCTGCGGGAACGTCATGGACGCCCACGCGAGACCGGTCAGGCCGTGCGTGAGCGAGCTCCAGTTCGGTGTCTGCAGGCACAGCAGCCCACGCGGCTCGATGAGCGCCCGTACCTGCCGGAGCCATTCGGCAGGCCGGTAGATGTGCTCGATGACGTGGTAGGCGGCGACGACCGGGTACGGAGCGGACCGGGGCCTTTGCTTCGTCACGTCGCCGTCGGTGATCGTGATGCCGTGCCTGTCGCGCACCAGCGACACGGACTCGCTGCCGAACTCCGATCCGTTCACCGTCCATCCAGCGCGTTGCATGAAGGCGAGGAAGTTGCCGTCCCCGCAGCCAATCTCGAAGATGCGCCGCTCCAGGGATCCCCGCGTCGACTCGATTCTTCGCAGCCGATGCGCGAACGTCGGGTTCTTCAACTGGTGTTCGAGCGCTTCACGGCTCAGCTCTTCGGGATTGTAGTAATGCGTATACAGCAAGCCGAGGGCGGATTCGGCGACGCGATCGACGAGCCGCACGACCCCGCAACCCGCACACACTCCGTAGCGGCGGCCGCAGATCGATCCTGCGGGCCGCCATTCTGCGGCCCCGCAGAGATCGCACACCGAAGCCTCTTCCCATTGAGGCCCGAAGGCTGTCGAGCTCGCGTCCATCATGGTTTCCGCTCCGTTTCGCTTCGCGGCGCACTCATGCAGGTGCTGGCGCCTCGCGAATTGAAGGATGGAGCCCGGCGCGCCGAGAATCAAGCGGTGATGTCCGCCGCTCAGACGCTTCTCGAACTACCGAGCGATCGCGTGGCATGATCGCCTCGTCACGCCATGCGACTGTTCATCGGTATCGAGCTTCCGGACGACCTCAAGAGCAGCGCGGCAGCGGCGGCGACGCGTGTTCGCGAGCGCATCGCGCACGCGGCGCCGGGAGCGCAGGTGCGATGGGTCACGCCCGCCAACCTCCACATCACCATCTGGTTTCTGGGCGAGGTGCGCGAGCCGCGAGTCGAGGCGCTGACCGCGTCGCTGAAGGAACCGCTCGACGCACGGCCGTTCACGCTGCGGGTCGGTGGCGCCGGCGCCTTCCCGTCATCGGGCGCGCCACGTGCGATCTGGCTCGGGCTGGTGGCCGGTCGCGAAGGCCTTCTCGCCGTCCACGAAGCGCTCGGTCCTCGCTTGATGCCACTTGGCTTCGAACCGGAGAGCCGCCAGTTCTCTCCTCACTTGACGATCGCGCGCGTCAAGGACGTTCGTCCTCCTGATGCGGCTGCAATGCGCCGCGCCCTTCGAGAGGCCACCGACGAGGTGGGCGAGTGTGAAGTCCTGAGCGCAACGCTCTTCACCAGTCGGCCAGCGAGCACGGGCTCGCAGTGACGACGCGCTGTTGCCAATACCAATCGGCCGCTAGTTTCTAGTCATGTCCCGAGGCGCGCGCGAGCACCGCTCCGGCCAGCCGGTCGATGTCGGCGGGCTCGGTATAGATCTGTCCGCAGATGCGCGCGTAGAGCCGGCCGCGAAACGCGTGCACTTGTACCTCGATACGATCGCCGAAGAGCAGCGCGTCTCGGAGCCTGGCAGCGTCGTCGGCGGTCGATCCCAGCATTTCGGGCAGCATCACCGTCGCCATCGTGCCGATCAGCGCTTCTGGCGTCACGAAAGCGGTGCCCCAGCGCTCGGCGAGGTGGCGCGCGCCGTTCCAGGCCAGCGCGTGGTTGTACTGACGGACAGCATCGATGCCGAGCTGCCGCATGAACGCGATTGCTGACGGCGCGGAGAGATGTGGCGACGGATCGCGGGTTCCCGGCATGTCGAACTCGGCATGGAAGCCTCGGTCGAGGCCCCAGGAAATCACCGACGAATGCAGCGTCTGCTGGCGCGCGGGCGACGTCCAGAGGATGCCGCTGCTGCGCGGCACCCAGAGCCACTTGTGCAGGTTCCCCACATACCAGTCCACGCCGAGCGAGGGGATATCGAGCGGGATGGCGCCGGGCGCGTGCGCGCCGTCCGCCAGGACCGCCACGCCGCGCGCATGGCAGCGTTCGGCGATCGCCGCGAGCGGCAGCACGAGCGCGCTCTCGGAGGTGATGTGGTCGACGACCGCGAGCTTCGTGTTCGGGCCGATCGCGGCCGCGAATGCCTCGACGACATCCTCCGCCGATCGCACGGGGTACGGCATCGCGGCGGTGCGGACCATCGCGCCGCGCTCGCGCGCGGCATAGGTCACCGCACGCGTCACACCGCCGTAGCCGAAGTCCGAGACGAGGATCTCGTCGCCGGCTTGCAGCGACGAGGACCTCAGGATCGCGTTCGCTCCGGTCGTCGTGTTGTCGACGAACACGAGATCGTCACCGGGTACCCCGACGAACTCGCCGACCACATCCGCCGCCTGACGGAGCCGCGGGCGGTCCGGCCGCGGCTGCCCGACGACGATCGCGGAGAGCTCTCGCAGCAGGTACCGGCTGGGATTGCGCTCGATCTCGTCGCGGATGGCCCGCTGCGCCTCGAGGACCGGCAACGGTGTCACGCCGACGGTACCGTGATTGAGGTATGTCAGCCCCGGTTCGAGCGGCCAGGACGTCAGCCATGCATGTCCGAATGACTCCACTGGGTCTCCTTCCACCGAACCTACTCCTTCATCAATCCGTCGAAGACCGGCCGGCCCGCGAGCGCGACCCGGAAGCCGTAGACTGCCAGCGCGGTCAGGAGCGCAAGCACGATCCAGGAGAAGCCCGATGTACCAGACGCCGGTGTCGAACGTCATCGGCACGTGATCGAGCAGGATATTGGTCAGGACCGCCACGATGATTGACAGCAACCCGACGCGGATCATCACGAACAGGAAGACGACGGCGTACAGCAGCGAAAACGCGAGTGCGATGTTGAGCCCCTCGCTGGCGATCTCCCCGGCGGTGAGCAGGGCGCAAAAGACGACGGCCACCAGCCACCGGAGGCGGAGGACAAGCGTGAGGAGAAACACCAGCAGCGCGAGGGCCGTGGACAGCAGGACGGCCAGAACCGGCGTTCTGAGCAGAATCGAGAACAGGTCGCGGAAGTCCGCAACGGGCCCGCCGCCGAGCGGCATCGACACGTCCGGTGCCTGGCCGAGCCAGGCCGGCGACAGATAGCCGAGCTGCGTCAGGAACTGCGCTCCCGCGCCCGCGAGGAGGCCGATGAGCACGTCCCGCCCGACCAACGGATCGGTGAAGCGGCCTGCGAGCACGCGGCTCCACGCGATCAGAATGTGCGGCGAACGGCGGCGTAGATCGGGCTCGAGCGCAAGGTAGGAAATCCAGGCGAGCGCCCCCATCAGCAGGCCCTGAGCGCCGAGGAGCGCCAGCACCGGTGCCATGGCGATCAGATTGGGCCGCAGGTCGGCCTCGAGGAGGCTGCCCGCCACACGCACCAGACACACGGCGAGGCCGAGACGAAACGCGCCGTCCCGATCTCCACGCCCGAGGCGGATGTTCCTGCGCACCAGCAGGAACGCGCCAATCAGAATCCCCAGCTCGACTGTCAATCCGACGATGGCTCCGGGGGGCGCGCCGGCGGTGGCGGTCGTGACAAGGGTCTGAGGACTCCAGGGTTCGAAAATCTGGAAGAACACCGGCAGCCCGCCCGCCGACGCCGCTTCCACGTGGACCGCGATATCAGGTCGATCGGGGTAGACCCCGTCCCACGCCGCGCGCGTGTCGGCGTACACAGGTGGCGTCCAGCGCGGCGCTGACGCCGTGAACCGCGCTGGATCGAAACCGGCCTCGCGGAACACGATGCTCCAGTCGGCAAGCTTCCTGTCGGT
The DNA here is from genome assembly GCA_963771395.1 of uncultured Acidobacteriota bacterium. Classification (GTDB taxonomy): domain Bacteria; phylum Acidobacteriota; class Vicinamibacteria; order Vicinamibacterales; family 2-12-FULL-66-21; genus DATBJJ01. The sequence continues at coordinate 83,248 of CAVYTY010000006.1, forward strand.
CGATGCGTCGAGTCGGGGCGCCACGGCCATCAGCTGGTGCAGCCGGCCGCGGAGATCGAGCATGACGACGACCATCCCGGGGATCCGAAGTGGCGGCTCCTGAAGCGTGACACGTCCACTCAGTGCGAATCGGTCGGTCGTGAGGTGCTCCGGGCTCCGCCGATACCAGAACGTGAATCCGGGCGGCTGACCCTGCCGCAGATTGTTCCAGCGCGTCACCGATCCGTCATGGTCTCTCAGATACGTGATGTAGTCGGTGCTCGTGAACCCGTACGCCGTATCGCCGGGCCGCTCGGTGTACCCGAGCCGGGCGACGATCGACGCCGCCTGATCGGCCAGCACTGCCGGCGGTTTGTCGGAGGGCGCGTAGCGAATCGCCTGGGTGCGAGCGCTCAGAAGCACGATCACCACGAATCCCACGAGCACGCCTGCCAGGCACGCGAGACCCACCACGGGCGTCAGCGCGCCTACGCCTCCCGCGGCCGCGACCATCGCCGGCGAGGGCGTCTCGCCGGCCGCGAGCGCGGCAGCCAGGGGATCGCCGCCCGGAAGCGCAGCGGCGACCGCCATCGCCGATCGAGGTCGTTCGTCCGGATCCTTGGCAAGACAGCGATGGATGACCCGATCGATCGCGGGATCCGTGTCCGAGACGATCTTCGACACGCTGGTCGGCGTCGATTCGTGGTGCAGCCGAGCCAGCTCGCTGACGGATCGTGACTGAAACGCCGGCTTGCCCGCGAACATCTCGTAGAGCACGAGCCCCAGCGCGTAGATGTCGGACTGGATCGACGGAGGCTCCCGGTCGAAGAGCTCCGGAGCCATGTACGCGGGAGTGCCCGCCAGCGCGTCCGTCGCCGAACCTTCGGCCAGCGTCGCAAGCCCGAAGTCCGCGAGCTTGACCTTTCCGCGGCCGTCGATCATCACGTTGGCTGGTTTCAGGTCGCGATGCAGGACGCCTCTCTCATGAGCAGCGGCCAGGCCCGCGCAGAGCCCGCGCGCCATGTCGACAGCAGTGTCGTGCGGCAGGCGTCCGATGCGGCGCAGGAGCGAGCTGAGGTTCTCGCCGTCGATGTACTCCATCGACAGGAATGGATGTCCGTCGATCTCGCCGATGTCGTAGACGCGGCAGACGTTCGGATGAGAGACCTCCCGCGCGACGCGCACCTCGGCGCGGAACCGCGCCAGCCGATCGGGGCTCGTCGCGACCTCGTCGGGCAGGAACTTCAAGGCGACAGGCTGGCCGAGGACCAGGTCGTCGGCGCGGTAGACCTCACCCATGCCTCCCCGGCCGAGCAGTCCGGCAATCCGATACCGCTCGACGAGCATCATGCCGGGGTGGAAGCGTCCGTCGGACGAACTGGCGCCTGCCGGCAGGGTCACGCTGCGGGCGACCGAATGACCTGCTGACGCCATCGTCGGCGACTCCGGATCGACGAGCGTCGCGCCGCACGATGCGCAGACGCTCGCGACCCCGGCGATCTGACGGCCACAGGAGGGACAATTCACGCGCGGATGATAGCAGGCTCCAAGCCCCTTATCCTTACGTGGACAGGGGCTGGAAGCGCCTCGAGCGGTGGTGCGAAGACTTTCGCCAACCGTGGAGAGTCGCCGACAGTCAGAAGGTCGAACTCTGCTGAGACTTGCCAGGGAGCATCAGTGATCCTTCCTACACTGGCCGTTCTGATCTTCGCAGCCGTCACCTCGAACGAGACCCAGGGCAACACCAGCGCGAACCCCGTCGTAGGTGCTTCGTGCCCCCTTCGAGTCAGCGGCGCGAGTGATCGGGAGACGACCGACTTGTGGCGGCCGATGCGGGGTTCGGCCCCGGTCCGGGACTCTGGACCATTTCTGCAACCTGGCGCGTCTCTTGAAAGACCGGTTGAAAACGTGGCGGAAAAATGATCTGCTAAAGGGACATGATGAGCATCAGGCTTACTTGCCCGCGGTGTTCGCGGCGGCCCGCCTTCTGACCTGTGCGCTGTCGGCGTGGCGCGCCGGGCGCGTCGAGCCGGCAACAGCGCTCGGCGCTGACTCATGAAAGGAGAGTTATGAACAGGCGTGAGTTCGATCTCTACTGTTGGCGTGACCGTTGCTCTCTTCACTCCTTTCAGGGTTGCCGCGCAGAAGAAAACGATCGAGCCCGACCTGGGTTCCCTTGCCGACGGGAAAGGCTCGAACGCTTCCAAGCGGACCATCAGCCATCTCACCGACGGCGCCCGAAAAGGTGTTCGTCTCAGCGAAGCTGAAGGTGAAGGACCCGCGTACCTGCCGGGAATCGAATTCGCCAACGGCACCATCGAGTTGGATATGAAAGGCAAGGACGTTCAAGGCGCGAGTTTCGTCGGCGTGGCGTTTCATGGCGTCGATGGCACGACCTACGACGCGATCTACTTCCGTCCGTTCAACTTCAAGACCGAAGACCCGGCACGGGTCCTCCGCGCCGTGCAATACATCTCCCATCCCGCTCATCCCTGGCAGAAGCTGCGAGCAGACCACCCGGGGCAGTACCAAAAGCCCGTCAAACCCATACCGGATCCGAACGCCTGGTTCCATGCGCGCGTGGTTGTCGCGAGCCCGCAGGTGAGCGTCTTTGTCGGCGATGCGAAAGAACCCTGCCTGACCGTCAACCAGCTGAGCGACCGCAAGAAGGGCCTGGTCGGAATCTGGGTGGGCAATACCTCCGGCGGAGATTTCGCCAACTTCAAGATCTCTCCCGCCTAGCGGGAGGATCGCACTGCGATGCGTCCGCGCTGAATCACGCGCGGCGTCGACGAGCCGGCCGGAATTCTAACGCCGAAAACGTCGAAGTAGTTGCCGCTGACGAGCGCGCTGTCGAGAGACTGCGTCAGCGTTTCAACGTGACCTTCTGCACGCGCCAGTTGGTCATCTCGCCGATGAGCAGCTCGTTCTCGTTCCGGCAGTCGATGGAGTTGGCGAGGCCGAACTGCTTCGGCAGCTTGCCGGCCGCGCCGAACCTGCCGACGACCGTGCCGTCGAGCCGCACCTTGTAGATCGCCGCGTCTTCCATGCCGTCTTCGTCGCCGGCGTGCGAGATGTAGAGGTACTGCGTCGATCCGCGGGTCATGCACATCGCGAGCGGCGTGCCCGACGTTGCCGAACTCCGACTTGAAGGTCGCCGTCGGCGTCGAACACCTGGATCCGCTTGTTGCCGGCGTCGGCGACGTAGACGTTGCCCTGCGCATCGATGGCGATCGCCTTCACGCCGGTGAACTGCCCCTGGCCGGCGCCGGTCGATCCCCAGTGCTTGATGAAGCGGCCGTCCTTGTCGAACTTCGCCACGCGATTGTTGGTGCCGATCCCGTCGGCGACGTAGATGTTGCCGGCGGCGTCCCAGGCGACGTCGGCCGGACGGTTGAAGCTCGATCCGGGCGTGCCGGCGCCGGTCGCGGCACCGCCGCCGTCCCCGCCGCCCCGCCGCCGGCGCGCCGGGCGCACCGCGATCGCTTCCGGCTTTCTCCCGAGCACGAGCGCGACGCGCCCTCGCGAGTCGAACTTCACGACCTGGTTCGCGGCCGGCGTCGATCGTCCAGACGTTGTCCTGGGGATCGACGCGCAGCCCGATCGCCGCGTTGAAGCCGTAGACGTCCTGCCCGAGCTCGCGCACGAACTTGCCGGCCGGATCGAACTGGAAGAGCCGCGATCCGCCGCGCAAGAACGTCCGGTTGTCGCCGAGCGTCGCATAGGGGTGGCCCGTCCGCGTGTAGACGAAGATCTGTCCCTTCGAGTTCGCGCCGACGCCGGCGACCTCGCCGACGTGGATGCCGGCCGGGGTCTTCAGCAGATCGGCGTTCGTGTCGAACGGAATCTCCGGAGCGGCGGTCTGCGCGGCGAGGGACGCGCCCCACGCCAGCACCGCCGCCGTCAGCAGGGAAAGGGACCAGCGCCGGTCATCGGGCTCCCCGCTTTCAGCAGGATCTTCTGCGAGCGCCAGTTGTTGATCTCGGCGGTGTAGATCACGTCGGGATCGCGGCAGTCGATCTGGTGAATCGTCGCGAACTCCCCAGCGGCCTTTCCCGCCCGGCCGAACTTGCCGATGATGGTGCCGTCGAGCTCCATCTTGTAGACCTCGCCGGTGAACTCGGCGGCGGCCGCGGGGGCGCTGTCCGGCCACGAGTTCGAGACGTAGAGATACTGCTTGCCGGGGTTCTTCGGTCCCGGTCCGCCCGAGACGCACACCGCCCACGGGTTGCCGACGTTGGCGTAGTTGGCCTTCCAGTTCAGATCGTTGTCGAGCACCTGCACCCGCGCGTTGCCGCGATCGCCGACGTAGACGTTGCCCTGGAAGTCGGTCGCGATCGAATGCGGCGTGTTGAACTGCAGGTTGCCGTTGCCGCGCGTGCCGACCGCCTTGATGAACCGGCCGTCCTTGCTGTACTTCACCACGCGCGCGTCGAAGTAGCCGTCGGAGACGAAGATGTTCCCCTGCTGATCGAAGGCGACGTCGGTCTGGCGCCCGAAGCGGTATTTCGCGTTGCGCCCGTGGAAGGCGCCGGCGCCCGGCATGTTCGAGAGCATGGCCACGGGATCCTCGCGGCGGCCGATGGTCATCAGCACCTGTGCCCGCGGGACTGAACTTGACGAGCATGTCGGTGCCCTTCGTCGACCGCCCAGATGTTGTCGTCCGCGTCGACGCGCACCGAGTGCGCGAAGGCGAAGCCGTAGTTGCCGCGGCCGATCTCGCGCACGAAGGCGCCGCGGGGCGTGTACTCGAAGAGCCGCGTCTCGTTGGCGCGGTGGTAGATGTAGATCGAGCCCTTCGAGCTCGTCGCGATGCCCATGTTCTCGCCGGTGTAGATGCCCGGCGGGTTCTTGAAGAAGTCGGGCACCGCCTGGTGCGGGATGACCGGCACGTCGGTCGCGAGGGCTTTGGTCTGGGCCGCGAGCGGGTCGAAGGGGATGGCGACGCGTCAGCGCGAGAACGAGGGCGGCGACAGACCACGTCACGCAGCAATTGATTGATCTCACGGCGCCTATAGTAGCCCCACTTGACGAAACTAGCCCCTCTAGCAGGCCTGAGCGGTGTCACGGGCTGACGGCATCGTCACGATGGGCACGATGACACGATGAGCACGATGGCGTAACTCGTTTCGTCATCGTGTCCATGCCGCCTTCGCGTGAAGCTTCGGCGGACCGCCGTAGCCTTGGCGAAGGCGGTCGTGCCATCGTGTTGCATCGTGCTGGAGCCGTAGGCCCGTTGTTTTTCCTCAGCGTCCTAGAACACCAAATAGCAGAGCAGGGCGCCGACGACCGCCATCGACAGTCCCCACGCCAGCAGCTGGTTGAACAGCCGCCGGGTGTCCGCCGGCGCCCGCGCTGGCGATGCACAGCGCGCCGATCGTCGAGAGCGGCGACACGTCGACGAGGTGCCCGCCGATGTTCATCGACATCGCGATGCCCGTCGCGCTCGCGCCGGGCAGCTGGGCGGCCAGGCCCGGCGCGAGCGGCAGGAACGCGGGCAGGACGACACCGGACGTGCTGCTGTAGACCGACACGATCCCGGTCAGCAGGGCGACGACGCCCGGTCACGCGTGTCGGGCGTGGAGAGCCGGGCCACGAGCGACACCATGAGATCGATCCCCTGAAACCGCTCGACCAGCGCGATGAGCACGGTCACGCCCGAGACCATGATGATCACGCGCCACGGCATCAGCTTGATCGCCTCGCCATCGTCCGCCGCGCCGGCCGCGACGAGCACACGGCGGCGACGAACGCCGCCAGCCCGACGTGCGCGCCGAACACGAGCACGCTGATGAGGAGCGCGGCGATCACGCCGAGCGTGATCCAATGGCGCCGGTCGAACGCGCGGGCCGCCCTCGGGATCGACGACCTGCGACCGTGCGGTCGGCGGCAAACAGGCGGAGGCCGCCGAAGAGCGCGTAGCCGCCGAACGCCATCAGCGCGTGCGCGCCGAGGTTGTAGAGATACGCCGCGGTCTCGAGACCCGCCATCTGGTTCTTCGCCATGATGCCGTTGACGATGATGCCGGTCGGCGCGAACGGCGACAGGGCGCCGGCGTTGGCGCCGTTGCCGACCATGATCGCCATCAGGAAGAGCGGAATGCCGGCCCGCGCGCGCCGTCGCCATGGCGATCGGCGTGAGCAGCGCCGCGGTCGCGATGTTGCCGGGGCCCATCGACGACAGCAGCGCGCCCAGCACGAAGAACATGATCGGAATCGTGCCGGCGTTTCCGCGACAGACGCGCACCGCGTGGTGCGCGAGCTGCGACAGCGTGCCGTTCGACTGCGCCATGGCGAACAGCAGCGTCACGCCGGCGAGCGTCAGAAACAGCTGGCTCGGAAAGCCCGCCATCACGGCGCTGACCGGAAGGCCGCCGATGTAGACGCCGACGATCCACGCCATGGCGACGGAGAGCACGCCGACGTTCAGGCGGCTGAAGCAGCTGATGAGCACCGCCAGGGCGAGCGCCGAGACCGAGATGACGGCCAGGTTCATGGGTGGCGGCGTGATTCTACAGCGATCGATTCGCGGTAGGATGCGGGCCGATGATTCGCCGCGGACGTCACTTCCTGCAGATCCCGGGCCCGACCAACACACCCGATCGCATCCTGCGCGCGATGGCGGCGCCGACGATCGATCACCGCGGCCCGGAGTTCGCCGAGCTCGGCCGCGAGGTGCTCGACGGACTGAAGACGGTGTTTCAGACCGCAGTCGCCGGTCGTCATCTATCCGGCGTCCGGGCAGCGGCGCCTGGGAAGCGTCGCTCGTCAACACGCTCTCGCCCGGCGATGCCGTGCTCGCGTTCGACATCGGCGAGTTCTCGAAGAACTGGGCCGACGTGGCGCGCCGGCTCGGCCTCGACGTCGAGCTGATGCCCGGCACCTGGCGGCGCGGCGTCGATCCCGACGAGGTCGGCGAGCGCCTCGCCCGCGATCGCGACCATCGCCAATCAAGGCGCTGCTCGTCGTCCATAACGAAACGTCGACCGGCGTGACGAGCCGCCTGCCCGAGATCCGGCGCGCCATCGACCTGGCGCGGCATCCGGCGCTCCTGCTCGTGGACGCGGTCTCGTCGCTGGGCTCGATCGATCTGCGCCACGACGAGTGGGGGCTCGACGTCACGCTCGCGGGATCGCAGAAGGGCCTGATGCTGCCGCCCGGCCTCAGTTTCAACGCGATCAGCGCGAAAGCGCTCGCCGCGTCGAAGGAGGCGCGGCTGCCCCGCGCCTACTGGGCCTGGGACGCGATGCTCGCCGCCAATGCGAACGGGTTCTTTCCGACGACGCCGTCGACGAACCTGCTGTTCGGCCTGCGCGAGGCGTTGCGCATGCTCGCCGAGGAAGGGCTGCCGGCCGTGTTCGCGCGTCATCGGCGGCTCGCCGAGGCGGCGCGAGCGGCCGTCCGCGCCTGGAATCTCGAGATTCTGTGCGAGCGGGACGACGAGTTCAGCCCCGTCGTCACCACGGTCGTGATGCCGGGCGGACTCGACGATGACGCGGACCGGTTCCGCGCGATCGTGCTCGATCGGTTCAACATGTCGCTCGGCGCCGGCCTCGGGCGGCTGAAGGGGCGCACGTTTCGCATCGGGCACCTGGGTGACTTCAACGAGCTGATGCTGATCGGCACGCTCGGCGGCGTCGAGCTCGGCCTGGCCGCGGCCGGCGTGCCGTTCAGGCGCGGCGGCGTGGATGCCGCGCTCGCGCTGCTCTCCGAGCGCGCAGCCGGTTGAGAACGCGCGCCGTCAGCGGCCGGTGAACTTTGGCGGACGCTTTGACAGGAATGCCGAGACGCCTTCGCGGAAATCAGCGCTGGCATAGCAGTCCGCGACGAGATCGGCGATCTCGCCGGCATCCTGCCGGCGCTCGCGCGGCCAGCCGTCCCAATGCCTTCTTCGCGGCGCGCATGGTGAGCGGAGCGTTGCGCAGGATCGCCGCGGCCAGATCGTCGACCGACGCGCTCGACGTCCGCCGGGTCCGCCAGCCGCGTCACGACGCCGCTGGCCGCCGCCTCGGCGGCATCGATGAATCCGCCCGTGATGAGCATCGTCCTGGCCCGGGCCATGCCGAAGTGCTCGACGAGGCGCGCGCAGTTCTCGAACGACAGGCCGTTGCCGAGCGTGCGGGCGATCGGCACGCCGAAGCGGGCCGCCGGCGAGCACACGCGCAGATCGCACGCCAGCGCGATCGCGCAGCCGGCGCCGGCCGCGATCCCTTCCACCTGGGCGATCGTCGGCACGGCCACGCGCTCGATCCGCGCCACGCACGCTTCGAGGCGGCGCTCGTACTCGAGGCCGTCCTCGCGCGTCGAGAACGACGGTGAACTGGCTGATGTCGGTGCCGGTGCAGAACGTGGCGCCGGCGGCGCGAATGACGAATGCGCGAAGGTCGGGCGCCGCGTCGACCCGCTCGCAGGCGTCGACGAGCGCGTCGTACATCGCCCACGTCATCGCGTTCCCGGCCTCCGGCCGGTTGATGGTGAAGAACGCGACCGGACCGCGAGACATGAAGACAGTCGTTGACGCATTCACGATCGGCACCCTCTTTATCAGCGGGGCGAGCGCACACGATGAGCGGCGGGCAGCGGCGCTCGAAGGGATCCGCGTGCTGGAGCTGGGGCAGGTGATGGCCGGTCCCTTCTGCGCGCTGCAACTATGCGACATGGGCGCGGACGTAATCAAGGTCGAGCCGCCCGACGGCGATCCGACGCGCCAGATGGGCGCGCGCGCCGGCACCGACAGCACCTGCTTCGCCGCGATGAATCGCGGCAAGCGCGGGATCGTCCTCGACCTGAAGTCGGCGGCCGGACGCGACGCGCTCGTCCGGCTCGCGGCGCACGGCCGACATCTTCATCGAGAACTTCCGGCCCGGCGTCATGCGCGAGCTCGGGCTGGACTATCCGGCGCTGTCGGCGCGTCAACGCACGACTGATCTACGCCTCAATCTCCGGCTACGGCCAGACGGGACCCGACCGGGCGAAGGGCGGATTCGATCTCGTCGCGCAGGGCGCGTCCGGATTGATGTCGGTGACCGGCGAGCCCGGCGGGCCGCCGGTCAAGGTCGGGCGTGCCGCTCACCGATCTTGGCGCGGGACTCTTCGCGCTCGCCGCGATTCTCGCGGCGCTGCACCATCGCCACCGCACCGGCCGCGGCCAGTACATCGACACGTCGCTCCTCGAGGCCGGTCTCGCGCTCTCCGCGTGGGAGGCCGCCGAGTTCTTCGCCAGCGGCGTCGCCGCCGCGAGCCGATGGGCTCGGCGCATCGGTTCCTGGCGCCGTATCAGGCGATTCGCTGCGCCGACGGCTACATCACGATCGGCGCCGGCACGGATCGGCTGTTCGCGGATCTCGCGGCGCTCCTCGGCCATCCCGAATGGACCGGCGATGGCGGAGTTCGCGGATACGTCCGCGCGCGTGCGCAACCGCGCGGCGCTCATCGCCCGGATCGAGGCGGTGACGGCGACGCAGCCGAAGGCCCACTGGCTCGCGGCGTTCGAGGCCCGCGGCATTCCGTGCGGGCCGATCAACACCTATCGCGGAGGCCTTCGCCGATCCGCAGGTCCAGTCGCGGCAGATGGTGGTGGAGCTCGAACATCCGACGCTCGGCCGCATGCGCGACGCTCGGCTCGCCGATCAAGATGTCCGACACGCCTCCCCTCGTCGAACGGCGCGCGCCGCTTCTTGGCGAGCACACCGGCGAAGTGCTGCGAGAGGCGGGCTTCAGCGACGAAGAGATTGCCGCCTTTCCGCCGCCTTGATCTGCTCGCCGACGCTGACCTCGAAACGCCGGAACGCCGAGTCATGCTGCACAGCGCTCAATCGTGGCGAAGCGCGATCATCGGATCGACTCGCGACGCTCTCCGCGCCGGTCCGTAGCCGGCGAGGAGCGCCGCGCTCAGCAGAACGGCCGCTGCCAGCGTCAGCGCGCGCGGATCGTTCGGCTTCATGTCGAACAGAAACGACTCGATCAGCCGCGACGTGCCGAGGGCGGTCGGTACGCCGATCGCCAGCCCGATGGCGGCCAGCACACAGACCTCGCGCAGCACCATCCAGATGACGGCGCCGCGTCCGGCGCCGAGGGCCATGCGGAGGCCGATCTCATTCGTACGGCGCGCCACCGCATAGGCCATCGTGGCGTAGAGGCCGACGCAGGCGATCACCAGCGCGAGGATCGCAAACGCACTGCACAGCCTGGCAAAGACGATCTCCTGGTTGATCGTCTGGTCGATGTCGGCGGCCAGGGTCTTGAGATTCGTCACCGGCACGCGCCCGTCGGCCTCGTGCACGATCTGGCGGACCGTGGCGGCGTAGCGCAGCGGGTCGCCGTCGGTCCGCAGCGCGTAGGTCATCTGCCGCAGCTGCGCCGGGGGAACCTGCGCGTACGGCACGTACACCACCGGTGGAATCTCGCGCTTCAGGGCGCCGTATCGGGCGGTCGCGGCGACACCGACGATTTCCAAGACGATGCGGCATGCCGCCGACCCTCATGCTGCCGCCGATCTCGAGGTGCCGGCCCACCGGGTCCGCGTCGCCGAAGTTGGTTCTTGCGAACAGGTCGCTCACCACGGCGACGGGCAGCGTGCCCTGCCGGTCGGCTTCCGCGATCTCCCGCCCGCGCACCATCGGAATCTGCATGGTCGTGAAGAATCGAGGACCCGTGTAACAGGATGCGTGTGCCCTGCGTCGGCACGCCGTCGATAGTGATCGGGTGAGCCCGGCCGGCCCTGATGAGCGAGGCATGCGACAGCGTCGCCGTCGCGCACGCCGGGGACCTCGCTCAACCGGCGCCGCAGGTCGGCGTAGAAGGCGGCGACCCTGGCCTCGGGATAGCCGGCCTGCGGGGCGTTCAGCTCGAACAGCAGCACGCTGTCGCGATTGAAGCCGAGCGGAATCGACTGGAGATTCGAGAGCGTGCGCACGAAGAGGCCGGCGGCGACCAGCAACAGCAGCGAGATCGCGATCTGCGCCACGACCAGCGCCTGCGTCAGGCTCAGGCGCGGGACCCTGTCACGCAGGCGCGCCGCGCGGCTCGCTGACGGACCGGTCCTTGAGCATCGGCATCAACGCCGGCCGGGTCGCCTGCAGCGCGGGAGCCAGGCCGAACAGCACGCCGCACAGCAGCGACAGCACCAGCGTGACGGCGAGCACGTGCCAGTTCAGCTCGGCGTGCAGCGTGAAGCCCTCCTGCCCGTTGGCGAGCAGCAGCGTCAGCACGCGGATGCCGGCGACGGCGATGAGGACGCCGAGCGCGCCGCTGAGCGACGCCAGGAGGACGCTCTCCGTCAGCAGCTGGCGCACGACGCGCAAGCGGCCGGCGCCGAGGCTGAGCCGCACCGCCATCTCGCGCCTGCGGGCGCGCGGCCCGCGCGAGCAGCAGGTTCGCCGTGTTCGCGCAGGCGATGGCCAGGATCAGGCCGACCATCGCCAGCAGCACGTAGAGCGGCTGCGAGTACTGGCGCCTGAGGCTGTCGAGCCCGCCCGCCCCTTCCTCGAGGCGCAGCACCGGAAGATTGGCGCGCTCGCGATCGTTGGTCGCGGTCGTGCGCGACCCACTGCGCGAACGGCCCGCGCGAGCGCGGCCTGCGCCTGCGCGCGGCGCGACGCCGGGACGCAGCCGTCCCATCATCTCGACCCAGTAGTAGTTCGGGTCGAGGTACGTGCGCTGCCGGCGTCCGGGTCGAAGAGGAGGCTCGGCGTGCATGCGGGAGATAGACGTGCGGCGCGGCGCGCCGGGATCGACGCCGAAGAACTCCGGACGGCGTGACGCCGACCACCGTGAACGGCACGTTGTTGATCAGAATCGGCTGGCCGGTCGGCGCTCGGCGGCGCCGCCGAAACGCCGCTGGCTGTAGCCCATGACTCATGACCGCCACCGGCGCGGCGCCGGCGCGATCGTCGTCGGCGAGGATCAGGCGGCCCGCCGCCGGCGACACCGCGAGCCCGCGAAAGAACTCGCCCGAGACGTACTCGCCCTGGCGAGCTCCGCCTGACCCTTGATCATCACGTTCACGCTGCCGGCTGGCTTGTGCGCGAAGAGGCTCGACAGGACCGGCGCCGATGCCTCCTGCAGGCGCTCGAACGCCGGAAACGGGAAGATCGCCGCGGTGATGCCCGACGCCGTCGCGGTAGGTGCTGCCGCTGACGGAGTGCATCACGAACTCGATCCGCTCGCGGAGCTGCTGAACGGCTGGCTGCGCCACTTCACCACCACCAGCGACGCCGGATCCGACACCGGCAGCGAGCGCAACAGGATCGAGTCCATGAAGCTGTAGATCGCGGTGTTGGCGCCGATCCCGAGCGCGAGCGAGAGTGCGGCCAGGCGCGGGAACAAGCGGTTCTTGAACATCGCCCGCAGTCCGTAGCGGACGTCCTGCGCCAGCTGCTCGAACAGGACCCACGACCATAACGTGCGCGCGTCTTCCTGCAGCAGCGTCACGTTGCCCAGGTCGCGGCGCGCGGCCCATCTGGCGTGGTCTTCGGACAGTCCGTCGGCCTGACGTTCACCCGACTCCTCCGCCAGATGGAACTGCAGTTCCTCGCGGAGCTCGTCTTCCTTGCGCCGCCGCTGCAGCCACCACATGAACTTCCGAAGGAACGAGGTCATCTTCCCTCCTCATCGATCGGCTTCAGGAGCAACCCCATGGCGCGAGCGAATGCGTCCCATTTCGACTGTTCGCTGGCCAGCTGCTTTCGCCCCTTGGGCGTGAGTCGGTAGTAGCGGGCGCGCTTGCCCTTCTCGGAGAGCTCCCAGGACGCGTCAATCCAGCCTCTGGCCTCGAGCCGATAGAGCGCGGGGTAGAGCGAGCCGGTTTCAACCTGCAGCAGGTCTTCCGAGGTCCGTTGAATGTGCTTCGCGATGGCGTGGCCGTGACTCGGTCCCGGCAGCAGCGTCCGCAGAATCAGGAGATCGAGTGTGCCTCGCAGGAGCTCGACGCGAGAGGGTGGCTTCGGCGCCATTCTGTAGAAACTCTACTCATTCTTGTGTAGAAAGTCTACTCGGTCACTGGACTGCTCTCGAACAACCAGGAACAGAAGTTGTTCGTCGTCAGAGCGAATGGGACTTCACGCCTGAACCAGTCTAATAGTCCAGATGGGCCACCGTCCCCGTTTCAATCGCGTCAACGCTCTCTTTGAGCGTCACGTTCTCGAGCGCGGCATAGAGCTCGTCTGCGCGGACCGGCTTGCTGACGTAGGCGTCCATTCCGGCCGCCAGGCACCTCTCGCGATCGCCGATCATGGCGTGGGCGGTCATGGCGATGATCGGCAGATGCGTCCCGGTCCGCTGCTCGCGCCTGCGAATGGCAGCGGTGGCCTCCAGGCCGCTCATCTCCGGCATCTCCAGATCCATCAGCACGACGTCGAAGATTCGCTGTTCCGTTGCGTCGAGTGCCTCGCGACCGTTGCCGGCCACCGCGACGCTATGCCCGCGCTTTTCCAACAGCCGTATCGGCGACCACCCGGTTCACCGGGTTGTCTTCTGCCAGCAGAACACGGAGTGGACGATCGACCTGTTCGGTCGCTCGCTCGCGCCAAGGGGACCAGCGCCGCGATTCTTCGATGACGTGCTCTGGTGGCCGAGCCTCGTCGTGAACGAGAACGTGCTTCCGCGTCCGATGACGCTCTCGACGGACAGCCGGCCGCCCATCAGGCCGACGAGCCGCGACGAGATCGTCAGGCCGAGGCCCGTGCCTCCGTACTGGCGCGTGATCGAGTTGTCGGCCTGCGAGAACGCCTCGAAGATGAGACGCTGCTTTTCGGCCGAGATGCCGATGCCGGTGTCGGTCACCGCCAGGTGCAATTCGACGTCCGTGGCCTTCCGGTCCGCGGCCGCCTGCGGCTCGCCGCCGACGATGGACACCTCGACCACGATTTCCCCTCGATCGGTGAACTTGATCGCATTTCCAACCAGGTTGATCACGATCTGCCGCAAGCGACCCGGGTCACCCACGAGCGCGTCGGGCACATCCGGCTGCACCCGGCACGCCAGTTCCAGCCCCTTCTGGTGCGCCCGCAGCGCCTGCGTCTTCATCGTGGCAGCGAGACACTCGCGCAGATCGAAATCGACGGGATCGAGCTCGAGCTTGCCCGCTTCGATCTTCGAGAAATCAAGGATGTCGTTGATGATCGTCAGGAGCGAGTCCGCTGATGTCCTGACCGTCGTCAGGTCGTCGCGCTGCTGGGCCGTGAGATCGGTTCCGAGGGTCAGTTCCGTCATGCCGATGATGCCGTTCATCGGCGTGCGAATCTCGTGGCTCATGTTGGCGAGGAACTCGCTCTTGGCGCGGTTCGCGGCTTCCGCGGCAGCCTTGGCCTCTTGCAGCTGCCGGGTGCGCTCGTCGACCGTCATCTCCAGCTCTGCCTGGCGGGATGTCAGTTGCCTGACTCGGACCAGATAGACAGATCCGCCGAGCATCAGCGCCGCCCCGGCGCACAACGCGTAGAAGAGGTACGTCTGGTGGAAATAGGGCGCCAGGTAGAAGGCACGCGCAGCGCCAGTTTCGTTCCACAGGCCGTCGTTGTTCGACGCCAGCACCCGGAAGCGGTAGTCTCCGGGCGGGATGTTCGTGTAGTAGGCGACGCGGCGCGTGTCGGCGTCGATCCAGTCCCGGTCCAGGCCTTCGAGCTTGTATTTGAACCGCACCTTTTCGGGTGCCAGCAAGCTCAGGCCCGTATAGTGGAACTCGAACTTCTCCCTGCCCGCCGGTACCCGTGCGTCCGCAGCAAGCGCCTCACCGTCAACCAGGATCTGCTCGATGATGACCGGCGGCGGCACTGCGTTCGTGCTCAGGCGCTGCGGGTCCACGACGGAGACGCCCTGGAAGGTCGAGAACCACAGTCTCCCGTCGCGGCCTTTCCAGCCCACCGACTGCGAGCCGCCGACGCCCTGGCTGCTCTTCACACCATCCGCCTTGCCGTACGCGACGGACGCAATCGATGTGATTCGGCCGTCAGCGAAATCGTTCAAGTCCTGTTTGCTGACGCGAAAGATCCCGCGGGAACTGCTCATCCAGAGATTGCCCTGGCCATCCTCGAGGATCAGCCAGATCACATCGTCGAACAGGCCATTGCGGGTCATGTATACCGTGATGCGGCCGTTCTTCAGCCGGTTCAGTCCGCCGCCGAGCGTGCCGATCCAGACGCTTCCCTGCTGGTCGGCGTAGAGGGATCTCACCACGTTGCTCGAGAGGCCATCCTTCGTCGTGATCGTGGTGAACCGGCCCTGGGACAACCTGGCCACGCCCCCGTTGCTCGTCCCGATCCAGAGCGTTCCCGCAGCATCTTCCTGGATCGCTCTGACGGACGTGTCAGGCAGGCCATCTCTGACGTGTAGACGTCGAAACGGCCGTCTTTCAGGCGGTTCAAACCACCACCGAACGTGCCGATCCAGAGGCTGCCGTCGCGGCCCTCGTGAACCGCCCAGACCATGTTGCTCGAGAGCCCATCTCGCGTGGTGAAGTTGGTGAAGCGCCCATCCTTGAGCCGACTGAGTCCTCCTCCTGTTCCGAGCCACAGGCTTCCGTCGCGTCCCCCCTCGATCGACCACACATGGTCGCTGGCCAGGCCCTGTCTGGTCGTATAGGCCGAGACGCGCCCTCCGCTGAGCCGATTCAGGCCACGGTCTTCAGTGCCTATCCAGACGTCGCCCGCCCGATCTTCGTAGACCGGGTAGACCAGGTTGCTCGAGAGTCCTTCCTCAGTCGTGAAGGTCGTGAACTTACCGTCTTTGATCCGGTGGAGACCGCTGCCGGCGGTGCCGATCCACAGGCTCCCTTCGCGATCCTCATAGATGGCTCTCACACCGCCATCGGCGAGCCCGTATTCAGTCGTGAGTGACGTGAATTTTCCGCCGGCCCATCGACTGAGCCCGCCGCCGTGCGTTCCGACCCAGAGATTCCCGTCGCGATCCTCGGAGATGGCGTACACGGCATTGCTTGGAAGTCCCTCTTTGACTGCGTAGGTCGTGAACCTGCCATCGCGCCGCCGGCTCAGCCCGCCGTCAAACGTCCCCACCCAGAGGCTCCCATGCCGGTCCTCGTGTATCGACAGGATGATGTCACTCGGGAGTCCCTGCGGCTTCCCAAAGACAGTGAACTGCCCGGAGCTCAACCTGTTCAACCCGCCGCCGTCGGTGCCAATCCACAGGTCTCCCTGGCGGTCTTCATGGATCGCCCTCACGAAGTTGTGGGACAGCCCGTTTTTTGTCGAGAGGGTCGTGAACCTGCCATCTCGCCACCGGCTCAGACCGCCTCCGTGTGTGCCGATCCAGAGATTCCCCTTGCCGTCCTCGCATAGCGCAAACACCACATCGTGCGCCAGGCCATCCCGGGTCGTATACGTGGTGAACGTCCCGTCTTTCAAGCGCGTCAACCCGCCGCCATACGTGCCGATCCAGAGGCTCCCGTCTCGCGCGGCGAGGAGAGCCATGATGTTGCTGTTCGTGAGCGCGGGCGTATTCGCCGTGTTGAACACCGTGAAGCGGACGCCGTCGAACCGTACAACGCCTGCCTGCGTCGCGAGCCACAGGTACCCATCGGTGGTCTGGGCAATGGCCTTGATCGAGTTCTGCGGCAGCCCATCCTCCATCAGCCAGGCGGAATGGGTGAACTGCGTGAGGGCCTTCGCGGGATCGAGGGCGAGCGCCTCTGCATGGCCACAGCGACGCCAGCGCGATGCAGGCCGCAATCGTTCGTATGATCTTCACCAGGTGAAGCCGTCAATCAGAGAAACTGGCGTGAGCGTTTGGCCGCCCACGCCAACGCCGGCGAGATCCTCGCCAGTCAGGACAAACGAATCCCCCAGCGCCGAGATCCACGCCACCTCGCTGCGCCAACCGACTGAGCCGCAGCATCAGCGTTTGCCCACCACTGGAACCCCGAATCAGCCATGGTGTCACCTAGCCGTGGGAAGGGCGTGTTCTGTTCCGCACACTGTCAAGGGTGTCTGCTGCAAGACCTTCGATCCGAAGACCGAAGCCGCGAACAACTCGTCCGGCGGAAGTTTCGAACCCTTCACTCCGCTCGCAGCGCCCTGACCGGATCGATGCGGCTCGCCTGGCGCGCGGGCAGGTAGCCAGCGACCATCGTGACGATCCCCAGTACCGACAGAGCGACAACGATCGCCACCGGGTCGCGCGGCGTGACGCCGAACAGCTGGCCGGCGATGTAGCGGTTCGCGGCGAGTGAGGCCAGCGTGCCGAGCGCCGCCCCGATGGTCACCAGCAGCAGCGTTTCGCGCACCATCATCCAGACGACGCTCGGTTGGCTGGCGCCGACGGCGATGCGGATGCCGATCTCCCGGGTGCGTCGGGCGACGCGGTACGCCATCACGCCGTAGAGGCCGATGCACGCCAGGATCAGCGCGAGCGCGGCAAAGAACGTGGCGAGGAGGGCGAGCATCCGCTCGCGCACGAGCGACATCTCCACGTTCTGCTCCATCGTCATGATTTCGGAAACGAGCCCGCCCGGCACGGTCTCGGTGGCGATGGCGCGGATCGATGGTGCGAGCCGTGTGACATCGCCGGGCCCTCGCACCGCAACGGCGACGTTGGTGATCGGATCGATCGCCTGCTCCAGCGGCAGGTAGGCCATGCGCTGGTCCGGCGTTCGCAGGTCCTTGTAGCGCGTATCGGCGACGACGCCGACGATCTCGAACTCGTCCTGGACGCGCTGTCCCGGGAAGTTCACCTTCCGGCCAATCGGAGTCTCGGCGCCGAAGAATGCCCGGGCGGCGGTCTCGTTGAGAATGGCGACGCGCAGCGAGCCCGCCCGATCGCCGGGTGTGAACAATCGTCCGGCCAGCAGGCGGATGCCCGTGGTTTCGAAATAGCCGTCGGTGACCTGGTTGAGGCTGACACCGCGATCCTTGTCGGGTGCCTGCACGGGACCCTGGATCGCGATCCTCACTCCACGGAACCAGCCGCTGAGCGGGTTCATCGCCGCCACCGCGGCAGACGACACACCCGGGACCTCGCGCACCCGCTCGATGAAGCCGGTCCAGATCGCGCCGAGCCGCGCATGGTCGGCGCGAAACTCCGCCGGGGTCTTCGGCGTCACGGTGCGCCCTGGCACCGTGGCCTCGGCCTCCATCGTCAAGACGCCATCGCGATCGAAGCCCGAAGAGACGTTGTTCAGGTTGTGAAGCGTCCGCAGAAAGAGCGCGGCGCCGCAGAGCAGGAGGACCGACAGGGTGACTTGCACGACGACCAGCGCTCGACCGAGGCGGTTGTGAGTGGCGGTCCCGCCGGCAGCGGCGGGTTTCGCGGCATCGACGCGCGTCGCCCGCAGGGCCGGCGCGAGGCTGAAGAGCAGCGCGGTCGCGACTGAGACGCCGGCGGTAAAGCCGAGGACGCGCAGGTCGAAATGCGGTTCCAGCACCACCCTTCCGGCCGGCCCGGCGAGAACCGCAACCAGGAACGACGCGCCCCACCGCGCGAACAGCAGTCCGGCTCCGGCTCCGAGCGACACCAGCACGACGCCTTCGGTCAGCAGCTGGCGGATCAACCTGCCGCGACTCGCGCCAATCGCGAGCCGCACCGCCATCTCGTTCTGCCTCGCGGTGGCGCGGGCGAGCAGCAGGTTGGCTACATTGGCGCAGCCGATGAGGAGCACGACGCCGACGATCGCCATGACGATCATCAGCGGCTCGGCGTAGGTGCTACGAAGCTCGTTGGCGCCCCTGGCCGCGGGGACGAGCGCGATGCCGCTGAAGTAGCCGCGCTTGTCGCGAGTCATCCCGACTTCCGTCATGATAGCCGTCCCACAGCGCTTCGAGGTCCGCGCGCGCCTGCTCGGCCGTCGCACCGGGCGCAAGACGCCCGATCACGCTCAGCCACCAGCTCTGCTTCGATTGCAGCCCCTGTTCGACGAGCATCATGGGAAGCGTGATGTCGAGCGGCTCGCCTACCTGGAGCCCGAAGAATCCAGGCGGTGTGACCCCGACGATCGTCACCCACTGCGCGCCGACCTGGACGCTCTTCCCGAGTACTGCCGGATCCCTTCCGAAGCGGCGCGTCCAGAAGCCGTCGCTGATGACGGCAACCGCGCCGTCTGGACCGCCACGGCCCGGCTCGGAATCGTCGGCGGGCGTCAGCAGTCGTCCGTGGGTCGCGCGAACGCCGAGCAGATCGAAGTAGGTGCCGGAGGCGTATTGACCGCGCACCCGCTCCGGCACTCCGTCGATCGACACCTTGAACGGCCGTTCGGCGAACGCCGCGATACCCGAGAGGAACCGGTTGTGATCGCGGAGCCGCTCGAAGCAGGGATAGGGCGGGCCGCTGCTGCCGCCGGACTTGCCGCCGGAGTTATCGACGAAGAACAGTCGCTGCGGGTCGTCGACCGGCAGCGTCTTGACCAGCACGGCGTCGATCAGACTGAAGATCGCCGTGTTGGCGCCGATCCCGAGCCCGAGCGACAGCAGGGCCACCAGCGTGAACGCCGGCGACCGCCGCAGCAGCCGGAATGCGTAGCTGACGTCGCCGCGCAGCTCGTCGACCAGCCGCAGGCCGACGGCGTCGCGGCATTCCTCCTTGCGCGCCTCAACGCTGCCGAACTCGGCGAACGCACGCCGGCGGGCTTCCTCTTCCGGGACACCCCGCCGCCGCAGATCCGCCTGATAGAGCTCGAGGTGGATCCGCATCTCGTCCTGCATCTCACGCTCGAAGTCAGCTCGCCGGCGGCTGACTCGAAGCCACGACTTGACGCGCGCGATGAGACTCATACGTCCTCCGGCATCGCCTCGAGCGCGAACCCGATCGCCTCGGAGAACCGCCGCCAGTACGCCGTCTCTTCCTTGAGACGCCGGCGGCCGGCCGCGGTATTTCGGTAGTACTTCGCCTTCCGCTTGTTCTCCGATTCGCCCCATTCCGAGGTGATCAGCCCCTGATGCTCGAGGCGATAGAGCGCCGGATAGAGCGAGCCCTGCTGAATCTGCAGGCGGTTCTGGGAGATCTGCTGAATGCGCAGCAGGACGCCGTAGCCGTGCAGCGGCCCGAGCGAGACGGCCTTGAGGACGAGAAGGTCGAGGGTGCCCTGCAGCAGCTCGGTGGGGTCGCTCACGCGGCTCTCCTAGACATGCCAGGAGAGGATGCACCACTTCTCCTAGGACGTCAAGGAGAGAGCACGTGGCCGGCAGCGCGCCAGGTTCGCGACCACTCGAGAACCGAAGCAGGGCACAAAGGCAAAGACCTAGCGCGGCCGCGGTAGATCAGGTGCAACGGTCTACGTGCGCTCAGAGGGACGAGTGATATGCGAAGAACACCAGAACCACCAGCCCGAGCATTCCCCCGAGGATGCCGATCAGCAGCCAATAGTGAGACCAGCCCAGCTGAAGCACTCCGTTTCTGGTGCCGCGGTGGGCCGGCGGCCGCTGCCATCCCTTCTGGGTCAGACCGTGTGCAGTCATATGGCACCTCGCCGCTACACTTCAACAGCATCTGACACCGCGTCGATGCTGATGTTCCCGGGCATTCCCCGGCATCGGGGGGCTCCGGGTCACGCGGACTCATGCACGTCCCGGTGCAAAACAGCCCCTGCACCGCATAGGTCCGACGCGCGAAGGGCGAGTCGAGCGAGACGGTGATGTTCGTCGGTGGCCGGTGACGGAACCGTCACCGGCCACTGAAGATACAGGCGCTATTGCAGGTTGAGCCGCCAGGCGCCCAGGCCATGCGTCGCCGCGTAGAGCTTTCGCGCCGCCGAAACGAACGTCAGCCCCGCAACCTCGACCTTGGGCATTCCGGGCGCGGAGGCACCCCACTCGGTCGCGCCCGCGGCAAGACGGAACACGCCGAAATCGGTCGCGGCATACAAATCGCCGGTGACGTCGTCTCTCGCGACATCGTTGACCGGAATGTCTCCGAAGTCATGGCTCACGTCCACCCACGTCGCCGTGCCGGCGAGTGGATTGAAGGTCACTTCGAACACGTGCCCGGGCGTGGTCGGCGTCGTCGCGTCGAACCCGCTGTACGCAATCCACGCGCGATTCGGGTTTGCGGGATCGACGTGAATGCCGCTGATGAAACGGGTCGGATCGTTGGCGGCCAGGCTATCGAGGCGAACGAACGTGACGGCCGTCACCGGGTCGGCATCGGCGTTCCTGGAGATGAACACGCGGCCTGTCTGCGTGGCGGCCCAGAGCGTAGACGTGTCAGCCGTCGCACGCTCGACGGCCGCGACGAAGCCTCCTGCCCGGTCGGTTCCATAGGCCGCTCCCGTGAGCCGCCCAGCCGCGCCGGGAATGCCGAGCGGCTGCCAATCGCCGCACACGACGCTGAAGTCGCCGAACCACTCGTTGCAGTGCTGGCGCAACTCGGCCAGGCTCATGCTGCCCATGCCCCACGTCTTCGTGCGCCACACGTGTCCGGTGCCGACGAACATCGACCTGCTCACCACCGGGTCGCTGACGATCGGCACGTAGAACGACTGGGGCTCGGTGCCGAAAATCGGATCGCCGATCCAGTTCCAGTCCGCGATGTCGCCGTTGCTGAAGTTGACGTCCGGCGTCGCGTTGAAGAACGTGTGGAAGCGGAACGACGGCTCGGCGACGTCAAAGCCCGACTGACCGCCGTCGCCGATCATCATGTTCTCCCACTTCACGGGATTGCCGGGCGTCTGCCACGTGCCGTTGTCCTGCGTGCCGCCCTGGAGGAGGTTCGAGTTGAACGGGCTGACCGACAGACTCTGGAACTGCAGCGTGGCGTACCCCTTGTTGAGGCCCGCCAGCTCCGTCGGAACGCGCGACAGCAGCTGCCTGCAGCGAGAGAGCTGCGGCGCGGTCAGCGTCACGAACGCGGTGCGGGCGTCGCACCACCAGGAGACGTCGGCGAACTCGCCGCTCGACCTCATGATGCCGCCGTCGTTGACCTCGAAGAACTGGAACGGGTTGCTCGGGTTCGTCACGATGGCGTGCTGATCCGGGTGAAGGCCGTTCGGATGCTCGAAGTCCGTCGCGTCCATCGTCATGTCAGTCGACGAGACGCCGGCGTCGGTCGAGAGCACGACGCCGCGCTTGTTCGAGAACTGCTCTCCGTACCAGGTACGAGCCGCCGACGTACACGATGTCGGGATGCCCCGCCGGCGTGTAGACGAAGTTGTCGTACCAGCACTGACCGGTGCACACGTTGTGCGTGCCGTACCCAGCGTTGGCGACGTTGCTGCTCGAGAGGTTCGTGAACACCGCTACGCCGCTCGCGACGCTGTCGCTGCGGAACAGCCGCGAGGTCGGACTGCCGCTCGTACCCTCATGCACGTACATGCGCGTATCGCCGTTGGCCAGCGTTGTGACCGCAAGCTCCGGCCGCATGCTGGCGTCCGCGGCGTTGAGCGACGGCTTGATTTGCGCCCAGGTCGCCCCGGCATCGGGCGACCGCCAGACGCCGCGCGCGTACGATCCCGCGTAGACAATCGCTGGGTTCGACGGATCGACCGCGACGCGGCGGACGCCGCGCACGGAGC
The DNA here is from genome assembly GCA_963771395.1 of uncultured Acidobacteriota bacterium. GTDB lineage: Bacteria > Acidobacteriota > Vicinamibacteria > Vicinamibacterales > 2-12-FULL-66-21 > DATBJJ01. The sequence continues at coordinate 105,673 of CAVYTY010000006.1, forward strand.
ATGGAGAGCCCACCGCGATCGCCTTGGCGACCGTGTCGCAGGCCGTGGCTGTCGCCGCGCCGTTGTGGAGGAAGGTCCACGTGCCGCCCCCGTCGGTCGACTTGTACAGGCCCCATGCGGCGGCACCGGGAATAAGGGATACGGCGCCGCCGTTCACCGACGAGATGCCGAGAACGGCACGAGTGGTGGCGGCATAGACGACATTCGCCGCACCCGGTGTGACGGCGATGCTGCCAATCGCACGGCCGCCGAACACGGAAGCGCCCAGCGGTCCCATCCACGTATCGCCGCCATCAGTCGACTTGTACATCCCGACGCCCGCCGCTGAATCAGCCGACGCGTTCGCCTCACCGGTTCCGACGTACAGCGTGTTGCCGCTCGCATCGTTCGGGTCCAGAACGATCGAGCTGCCAGACTGGATACCGAACTCGCCCGACAGGAACTCCCAGTTCGGCTGGCCGCTCAATGCGTTCTTCGTGCGCCACACACCGCCACCCGCCGCAGACACCCAGAGGCGGCAGTGACCGGGCGCGCAGTCGGGAGCGATCGCAATCGCGGTCGTTCGCCCGCCGGCCACATATCGGGCCGGGACGTATCCGAACGAGTTCCTGAATATCGTGGCTGGATAGAGCGCCTCGCTCGGGCCGACGGTCACCCACGTTCCAGGGCGGCCTGCGCCCACGGGGAGCTGCTTGCCCCTGAGCCTGGCGCCGGCCGCACGCGCCGCGTCAAGACGCGCAAGCGGGATGTCTTGGTCCGGGTACGCCTTTGCGAAGAAGGCCTCGGCTTCCGCACTGCCAGGACCCTGCTCGCCTCCGAGCCCCGGAATCGCCTGCAGCCGCTTCATATGCTTCGTGATTGCCGGCGGCATCTTGCGATCGGTCATCTCGCGAAGGGCACCCCGCCCTTGCTTCGTTCCGCGATCCAGCAGAAGGCTGGCCACGGCGCCGGAAACAATCAGGAGGAGACAAACCATCAGGAGTCGGAAGACGAGGGTCCTTGTGTGTTTCATTGGTCACCTCGGAGCGATCGAATGAAAGGCAGGTCCATGAGTGCGGCGAACCCGGGCCGGGTGACGCTCAGCAACCAATGGGCGGAGGCGGTATATCACGGTGACGAGCGGCCTGTAAAGTGGGTCCGTCAGGTCTCTACGTGGGACGAGCGGTCCCGTGCCGTACCGCCGGGGCAGAGACTACCGACTATGGTGAACGGACTCGGTGTCCGCGGACTACTTCAGAACTCTCGCCATCGCGCCGTTCGCCGGCCGGCTAATTGATGCCTCGGATCTGGCCGACACACCCGCCGCTGCTCAGGTTGTGGTCCTGGGCCATCGGACTGGCAGCGCCACTACATGGGCGATTCGACGGACGGGGACGTGTCCGCATCGAAAACCTGTCGTTCAGCGCGAGCGGTCGCGTGGCATGCTCGTGTGCCAGAATCGGGACTGACGGAGTGCCATCCGCAGCTCGAGCAACGGTGAGCGTCGAAGGTCGGACATCGGAGGAGGCCGCGTGAGATCGCGAGTTGCCGGAACGATACTGGCCACACTGCTCCTGACCGGCGTGGGCTCGACACAGCAGCCAGACACGATTCGAACCGCAGGCGCCCCTATGTCGGTCCAGCCGATCGCGCACGGAACGGTCGTGCTCCTCCTCGGCCGGCACGTCGTTCTGATCGATCCCGCGCGATTCGTGCCCGGCCACCCGGAGCCGCCCCGCGAGGATCTGCAGGAGATGGCGAAGGCCTACATCGCCAGGTTTGGCGCCCCGCCCAAACCGTCCGCATCCTCCGACGAGGAACCCAACCCCGACCTTCTCGTCTCGGCGCTGCCGATTCGTCCGGAACAGGTTGCCAGGTTCCGGCGCATCTCGCCCACGGTCATTCTGGTCACGCACACACACACAGATCATCTCGACCCGCGGGTGATCGCCGCGGTTCGCACGCCGCAAACACGCATCGTCGTCCCCACCGCGGCCAAAGGCATGCTGCTCGATGTGCAGGGCGCCGAGACAATGGCCAATGGCGAACGCATCACGATCGAAGATCTCACGATCGACGCGGTTCCGATGTACAACCCGAAGCCCGAGCTCCAGTCCGGCACGATCTTCCACCCTAAGGGTCGCGGCAACGGCTATATCGTCAGCCTGAGCGGCACCCGCGTGTACATTGCCGGAGACACGGGCTGCACGCCGGAGATGCAAGCGTTGTCGGACGTGGAGGTCGCGTTCGTGCCGATGAACCTGCCGTACACCATGTCACCCGACGATGCAGCCGCGTGCGTGAGAGCCATGAAGCCGCGGATTGTTTACCCGTACCACTTCCTCGGTTCGGACCCGAAGGCTTTCGCGGCCGCGTTGGAAGGCACGGGCATCGAGGTGCGCCTGCGAGACTGGTACGCGGCGGGCCGGTGAGTGACGCTTGGCGAAGAGCTGATCCTGTCTGTCAGCTCGAACTGGCGTCGGATGTGCGCGTTGAAGCACCTTCCATCAATTTGCGCAATTCGTCCTCCTTGTCATTGGTCAACGAGGTTTGCAGCACTCGGCCTTTGCCGGCAAAGGGCCTGAGTCCTTCGAGAACCTTGTCGGGGGTTGACTTGCGCACGAGCACGAAGAGCGCGGAACTGTCGGGCGTAAGAGTTGCGCCCAAATCCTTCATGAACTGATCCTTGATGCCGATATCGGCGAGCTTGCCGGACAAGGCGCCCGAACCTGCGCCCACGGCGGCACCCAGCAGGGGGTTGAGGAATAACAGCCCGATCAGCGAGCCCCAGAACGCGCCGCCCACCGCACCGGCGGCGGTGAGGTTCACGGCCTGGTGCAACTGCACCGCGCCATTCGCGTCGCGGGTCACGACGACCACGTCCTCCATGTCGATCAAATACTGGGCCTGCATTTTTGCCAGAGCCCCGCGCATCTGGAAGGCGTCGGCTGGGTCGTCGAATGCTATTACGACAAGGTTACTCATGGATTATTTCCTTTGGTCAGTTGGTCTTGCTGTGTGTCCGAAGCACGTACATGTTTGCTCCAATCGCAAAACCTCGGCCAGGTCCGAGGATCGGGAAAGCCGCCAAACGGGATTTCCATTTTGACGTGGCGGAACCAATGGTGGCATTTGGGCTCGAATCGACGCCGTCGCCTGAACTCGCGCGGTTTCCGCGGTCCGGCATCTCGGAGGCTGCACGGGATGTCGTAGGGATCGGCGGGGCGGCAAACGATGACCAATGGGGCTCCTCCGCGCCAATGACCCGTCACGGGCGGCTGCCCTGATCGAACAGGTGCTGAAACGCCCGATCGCCGGACAGCGCGGCGCAGAAGCCTTGCTCGTCTACGCCTTGACGCAGCGAGCGCTTCGTCAAATGAACGCCTTTTCTCAGACGCTCACCCGATACGAGGCCAGTCCGCTGCGTCCAACCATGCCATGGCATCGCCGCTTCGAAACTGAGACATGGCTGCGTGAGCTTCGCGCCCGTCAGGAGCCCCGTCACATTTCCCCGCCGACTCTGTAGATCCAGACAGCACGCCAAACGGTAATCACGACCGGCAGGAGGGCGATCGGCTGACACTCGGGAGCCCATGGCCATGGCACCACCCTTGGTCAAGGAGAGGCATGGAGCCTGTGTCGATCGCATCGAGACGCTCGTGGAGGCCCCTTATGCGCCGATTCAAGTTTGCCGCCCTGCTTCTGGCACTCTCCGTCGCCACGCCGGACGCACAGCAGGAGCTCACCACGAACCAGCGAGATGCGGATCTCGTTCAACTCGCGAGCCTGTACGCCAAGAATTACGCGCCGTACGAATGGAAGCGCGACGTCATCGGATTCGACCTGTACCGGTTGAGCCCCTGGTTACAACGAGTTCACCACTCTGATGATCTGGACTTCCAGGAGATGCTCATCGACTACGTGGCTTCGCTCAACGATGCACATGCGGCGATCTCTTTCCCTTCGAATTTCAGCGCTTCCCTCGGTTTCACGGTGGACATTTACGACGGCAAGGTCCTTATCGATTCAGTCGACAGGGCAGTGTTGCCTGTAGGCGAGTATCCCTTTGACGTCGGAGACGAGCTGGTTGCCCTGGACGCGCAACCGGTCCAGGCGCTGATCGCGTCGTTCGGAAAGTACTTCATCGGGGCCAACCCGCGGACCACCGATCGATTGGCTGCCATCGGCATCCCGAGCCGCTTCCAGGCATTCATGCCCCATGCGATCGAGGTCGGAAACACGGCGGTTGCGTCCATCCGGCTCGCCAGCACTGGCGGCCTGAACAGCTACACCATTCCATGGGTCAAGAGTGGCACCGGCATCGAGTCACAGGGACCCGTACCCAGCCCGCGGCGCGGGAACGGACGCATCTTTCTGCCGGCACGACCAGACTTGCCTGCCGATGCGGCCGTCGGCGCGACGGTTCAACTGGCGGAGGCGGCGACTCGAATGGCGGCGTTCGGCGGCGTCGACAACACCCTGCCGGCCTACATGGACCCGATTCGACCGCTGATGAACGCGTCCGTCGCGAAACCATTTGCGGTCCTTGGATTCGGCGCACGATCTCCGATTTACGGCCTGCCCGCGGGATTCACTGTACGCCTCGGGACGCAGCCGTCACATTTCTTCTTCAGCGGAATCTACATGGCGAACGGCGTGAGGATCGGGTTCCTTCGCATCCCGTCGATGGCGCCGCCGAACACGGCCCTTGCGCTTCAACAGCTCGATGGGGAGATCGCCTTCTTCAACTCGAATACGGATGTTTTGATCGTCGATATCATGCGCAACCCCGGGGGCACCGTTTCCGTGGTGGAGGCGTTCGCACGACGCCTTTTTCCACAGCCATTCCGGACGGTCGGATTCGAGATCCGCGCCACGGCGAAATGGGTGACAGCGATCGTCCTGGCCCTCAGCAACGCTCAGGCTGCAGGTGCGCCAGCGGAAATCATCGAAAACCTTCGCGCCATCATGAAGGAGATTGTCGAGGCCTACAACGACGAATCGAGGACGCACGGCGCCGGTACCGCTGGCTAGCACGAGCCTCATGGTGGCACCTGCGTCGAATGCGTACATGAAGCCGCTGATGCTCCTGGTGGACGAGATGGCAGCGTCCGGCGGGGACATGCTCGCGGCCATCATCCAGGACAATCACCGTGGTCCGCTTCTCGGTATGCGCACGATGGGCGCGGGCGGCAGCGTGGTGCAATACGACTGCACCACGTTCACCGAGAGCCTTTGCACGATCACGGAATCGTTGATGAACAGAGGCACCGTCATCTCAGGCACGGAGTATCCGCCCTCGCCTTACATCGAAAACATCGGCGTGCGGCCAGATATCGCGGTCGATTTCATGACGCGTGCGAATCTCATGAGTGCCGGGGCGCCCTTCGTGCAGGCGTTCACAGAGACCGCTGTGAAGTTGGCGCAGGCGACGACAGTTTACGACTAGCTACCGAATGGAGCGGCTCATGCGTCAATTCGTACTCGTCGCCCTGCTGCTGTCGATCGGGGTTGCTGCACCGCGGGCGCAGGACGCCCTTACCACGAACCAGCGGGATACCGATCTGATTCAACTCGCGAGCAGATATGCGAAGTTTTACGCACCGTACGAGTGGAAGCGCGATGTCATCGGGTTCGATCTTTACCGGCTGACACCCTGGCTGCAGCGGATCCATCTCTCGGATGATCTCGATTTCCAGGAAGCGCTCGTCGAGTACGTGACCTCTCTCAATGACGCACATGCATCGATCTCCTTTCCCTCGCCGTTCACGGCGTCGCTCGGCTTCAGGGTGGATATCTACGACGGCAAGGTGCTGATCGAATCGGTGGACAGATCGCTTTTGCCTGCGGGGCAGTATCCGTTCGGCATGGGAGACGAGCTCGTTGCCCTGGATGGGGAACCGGTACAGAGCCTCATCGCCTCTCTCGGGAAGTACGCAGCGGCTGGCAATGAACGCAGCAGGGACCGCGTGGCTGCCGGTCGGATCGTCGCCCGTTCGCAGCAGATCATGCCGCACGCTTCTCAGCTGCGCGACACGGCCATTGCTTCCATTCGACTCTCGAGCAGCGGTGCATTGAACACGTTCGTGATCCCCTGGGTCAAGAGCGGCATTGGTGTCGACTCGCAGGGACCACTCCCGAGTCCGCGCCGGGGGAACGGCCTTATCTTCGAGATCCCACGACCATTGGAGCGAGTGCACCCGCGCAACGAAATCGCGCGCTGCTGCAGCCTGCGGATCTCCGCGTCGCCGACAATACCCTGCCGGCCTACATGGAGCCGATTCTCCCGCTGCTGAACGGATCTGTACCGGGGTTGACTGACGCCGTCCTCGGGTCGGGGCCGGAGTCTCCGATCTACGCCGTTCCGGCGGGATTCGTGACGCGCCTCGGCACGCAGCCGTCACATTTCTTCTTCAGCGGCGTGTATGTGTCGAATGGCGTCCGGATCGGCCTGCTTCGCATCCCGACCATATCGCCGCCGAATACTGCTCTTGCCCTGCAACAGCTCGATCAGGAGATTGCGTTCTTCAACGCGAATACGGACGTCCTCGTCGTCGACATTACACGAAACCCCGGCGGAATCCTTCCCACGGCCGAGGCGTTCGCCCAACGCCTGATCCCCAAGCCGTTTCGGACCATCGGCTTTGAAGTCCGGGCGACGGCTTTTTGGGTTACGGCGTTCGCGAATCGCCTTGCGTCCGCCTTACGGTCCGGCGCGCCGCCGGACGTCATCCAGAACTTCCGAGACGCCTTTAACGAGGTGCTCAGGGCGTACAACGAAGAGCGGGGACGAAGCGCACCCGTGCCGCTGAATGCGATCGGCAGCCTCGAATTGCCGCCAGCGCCCGTTGCGTATGCGAAGCCGTTGTTGGTGCTGGTCGACGAATTCTCGATCTCCTCGGCCGACATGCTTGCCGCGATCCTGCAGGACAATCACCGAGGGCCGCTGCTTGGGATGCGGACGATGGGTGCCGGCGGCAGCGTCGTAGGATTCAACTGCACCGCATTTACTGAGAGTGTGTGCACGGTCACCGTGTCCTTGATGAACAGAGGAATCATGATCTCAACCCCGGACTATCCCGCCACACCGTACATCGAAAATGTTGGCGTGCGTCCGGATATCGTCGTGGATTACATGACGCGAGTGAACCTCATGACCGGCGGCGCGTCGTTCGTGGAGGCGTTCACGGAGGCGGCGGTGAAAGTCGTGACGAAATGACGGTTATGAGTGCGTGAGGCGGTGGACTGGATACTGACAACCGCGGACGTTAGGGTGAGTCACCGGTCATGAACGAAGCGAGGCCAGATACTAGTGTGCTCTAGGCCTAGAGCACGATTGCCTTCGCCGCGGCGGCGAGTCAAGTGCATGGCACCGGGCATCGGTCCGGGGATGTTGCCGTCCGCGACGAGCTGCCGCCGCGCCGTCGCGCCTCGGCATGATGAATGCCTGCGGGTCGGCCTCGACAGCTCATAGCCGTGCCGGGGTCTGGCCTCCAACACGGACAGGGAGGAGCAGTTCGGCGGCGCCCTTCTTCAGTTCGCGATCGAGCGCAGAAGGTCTATGTCTGTCATAGGCAGATACTAGACCTTCGTCTCGGCAGAATTCCCCGCGAGCTACGGTGGGCAACCTTCGCGTGACTCATGAGCGAAGGTTGGTACCGGTACGGGGATTGACGAAAGGTTGCAACGTGAAATTTGCCGGTACAGCTGCCTGAGGGGGGCTTTTGCGATCCCAATCAGCACCGGCGGCGGTCGCTTGCCGGAAGCGGCCGCCCACCCGAAGGAATGGCCGCGGGGTTCCAGGGGAAGTTTGCAGTGACGGTCGTCTCGTTCGGAGACGGCCCTTTTCGTGCGCAAAGTTTCACGTTTTTTGGGAGTCGTCGTAACGGCTTCCGGACGCGACCGACGGCGACGCCGGCCTTTACTTCTTCAGCGCCGTCGTCCAGTTTAGGGTAACCTCAATCGGCACGTTGTCGGTGTCGCCGACAATCGCGTTGACCAGAAACTTCTGCCCGTTGGCCGCGACCTCGACATTGTGAGGTTGGTTGGACACGTAGCCTTGCGTGTGCAGGGCAAAGAGTTTCTGTGGCGTGCCGGGGTCGGGCGCGCCAGCTCGTTCGGCCATGGGCACCGCAATCAATCCGTCCGTGCCTTCGTAGTACAACTCACGGCTGTCGGCGCGCCAGCTTGCGCCGATGCCACCGGCCCGTGAGACCTGGAGCCGGGCACCCGGCCGGTCGAAGGGTTGCAGGAAGACTTCCGGCCCGCGAGGAAGTTGCATTGTAAAGGCGAGCCAACGGCCGTCGGGCGATACCCGCGGCTGCGTGGCGCCAAACTGACCCTGAACAAGCACGCGTCGCTCAGCCGGAACGCCGACACGCTGGATCCAGATCGAAACCGGGCCGCTGCCCCGAAGCTTGAAAACAAAGTAGCGGCCGTCTCTGGTGACATCCTCGAAATGAAAGAACGCGCCTGGGTTTTCGAAGCGCTCCGTCTCAGTCGCACCGACGGCCAGTGACCGCAGCTCGAAGCTTGGCATGATGGTGAAATGCACGTGACGGCTGTCGAGGGACCACATCGGTCTTCTCGTGTCCACCTGGAACGTGAGGCGGGTCCCATGCTCCCGTTGCGGGTCAAACAGCCAGAGGTCGCGTTTGAGAGAGTCGTCGTCGTTGACCCCTGCCGCGACGCGTCTCTCGTCGGGCGCGAGCGCGAAATCGATAATGGCCGCCGCGGGGCCGATGGTCTCCAACACCCGGCCGATGCGGTCCATCCAGGTCAGTTGATGAACGACCGGCGGCGGCCGGTCCACTGCCAGCACGCCACTCGACGACAGGGAGAACCCCGGCGTTCCGCCGGTGGTGGCCGCGAAGAGCCGATCGCGGACAAGTTGCGGAGTGCCGCTAAGCTTCAGGCGATCCGGATCGAAGGGCTGAGCCACGAGGCCGCGCGGTGTCGCCGCACTCGTCGTCAGCAGCCACCCGTCGGCGTACATGGCGCCTCCGCTGCTGTCGGCAATCCGGGTTCGCTTGGGATCGTCAATGGAGACGGCCCAAATCACGCCCCTGGTCTGCCCGGCGGCGAGGCCAAGGAAGAGGTACATGGCGGCCATCGGGCAGAAACCACGGCGACGCATGCAGGACCTCTTTGTTCGCCGCGTCGAGCGAAGTCACCGGCACCGGCGTGCCGCCGGTGTCTGGCACCCGAAACAGCCCGGCGCCGATGGACGCGAAGACGATCACGCCTCTCGCGCTCCAGGTGCCGGACGACGAGGAAACCAGGTTGCCTGCCGCCAGTCCAGGCTCGTCGCACAAGCGACGCGGTTCGCTGCCGTCGAGTTCGGTGCGATAGAACCCGCCATCTTTGGAGAAGCCGAGCGAACGACTGTCCGGCGACCAGAACGGCAGGCCCGCGTTGTCGGTGCCGGCCACCGGCTGCGCGTCGGGCTGGTCGAGCCGCCGCGTGAACAGGCGGCCCACGCCGCCCGCTCCATTCGCCCGGAATGCGATCGTCTGGCCGTCAGGGGATACGGCGAATGCCGGACCGGCGTCACGAATGGCCCCGAAGGGCGCCGCCACCCTGAAACGCACCATGGCGCCCGCCTGGGGAACTGGACGCAGATACGCGAAGGAGATCGCGGCCACAGCAATCGCGAGCGCGACGGCGGCGATGGCCCACGGCAACCGGTGCATCCAACGAGTCACCGGGGTTATGCCCGGCGGGGTCGCCGGACGTGCGTCGACGAGAGATGCGGTCAATGCGTCGTCGATCTCGAGGCGCACCGCGGCGGCCGAATCGAGCCGCCGCTTCGGATCTTTCTCGAGGCACCGCCGCAGCAGCCGGCGGATGGCGGCGGGAACGGCTGGCGTCAACTCGTTCCAGTCGGGCTCCCTGCTCACCACCGACACGATCGTGTCGGTGGCACCGTCGCCGGGAAATGCGCGCCTGCTGGTCAGCATCTCGAACAGCACGCACCCGAACGCCCAGATATCCGATCGCCTGTCCACCGTTTTTCCGCGCGCTTGCTCGGGCGACATGTACGCGACGGTGCCGAGGATGATACCGGCCTCGGTGGCGTGAATCGACAGCGTCGGCGAGTTCGCGAGCTCCGGCGCCGACCCGGCCATCGCCCCAGCCTCAGCGGAGTCGAGGGCTTTGGCCAGGCCGAAGTCGAGGACTTTCACCGTTCCATCCGAGCGAACCTTGATGTTCGCGGGTTTCAGGTCGCGGTGGATGATGCCGTGGTCGTGCGCGGCTTCGAGGGCCTCGGCGATTTGCCGCGCGATGGGCAGCGCCTCGTCGATCGGAAGGGGACCGCGTGACAAACGCCGCGCGAGGTCCTCGCCTTCGACCAGTTCGAGGATGAGCGCTCTGACGCCATTCGCCTCTTCGAGACCGTGAATGTGGGCGATGTTGGAGTGGTTCAGGGAGGCCAGTACCTGAGCCTCCCGTTTGAACCGTGCGAGGCGATCCGGATCGCCGGCCACGCTGGGAAGCAGCACCTTGATCGCGACCTCTCGATTCAGTTTGGTGTCGCGAGCGCGATAGACCTCGCCCATACCTCCCGCGCCGAGCAGGGACATAATGTCGTACGGGCCGAGGCGCGTGCCTGTGAGCTGGGCCATTGGGCGATGCTGATTCTACCCGGGAACGACGAGGAGCCCTCCGAAGGACCGCATCACTGCATCTCGATCGGAGGATATTCCGGATTGAAGGCTGTCCACCTGCCTGAGGGGGCTTCTCCCACCCCAATAGCCAAACGATTGATTCGTGTCATTGAACCCCCTCGATGAGGACCTTACACAGCGCGCGGAGCAATTCATCGACCTGCCGTTCGCCGAGGGCCGAAGAGGGGTGGGGCGTGCCATTCCTGACAGTCGAGAGAATCGGCCGCGTCAGCTTCGCCGCCCGTCCAGGCGACCCGAGCGGTTGTCTAACAGCTCTCGCAACGGTGCCCAGGAACGAAGCTGCGAAAGCTCCGACTGGAGACTGTGACTGGAGACTGTGACTGAGGACTGACGACGAACGATTGACGATTGAAGTACCGGTACGGGGATTCGAACCCCGGTCCCGTGGCTGAGAACCACGTGTCCTGACCCCTAGACGATACCGGCCCGAACTTGTGATTCTAGCATACTGAACGCCTTGAACCTCCTGAACCTCTTCGAACCCCATGAACCTATTGAACCCGCGAACCCTTTGAACCGACTATGATCGCAGGATGAAGTACGTCGTCGGCCTCGTCCTTATTCTTCTCCTTGGCGCTGGCGGCGCCTACGTCGTTGCGGGCCGAATGGCCGCGCCGTCCATCGCCATTGAAAAACCTCAGAAATTCGTCGGGACGTCGAGCCCGCTCGAGATCAGCATCAGCGCGCCGGACGCGCCGGGGCTGACACCGATTCGCGTCGTCTTCGAGCAGAACGGCAAGCAGACGACGCTCTTCAGCCTCGACCAACCGGGGAAGGCTCGCATCACCCAGGAGGGGACCGACAAAGTCCGCATCACGCACGAGGTCGGAAAGGAGACCGTCCCCGACCTGCAGTCCGGCGCCGCCCGGATCCTGGTGACCGCGGGCAGGCCCGTGCTCCGTGGCCTGCGCACCCTCGAATCGAGCGCGACCCAGGACGTCCAGGTCCGGCTGGAACGGCCGCGCGTGTCCGTCGTCTCCACGCACCACTACGTGAATCTCGGCGGCACGGAGTTCATCGCCTATCGCGCCACGCCGGACGATGTCGAGTCGGGCGTCGTCGTCGGCGACGTGGAGTACCCGGGATACCCGGCGGCGGGTGCGACCGTCGACGGCGTCAAGATCACCGACCCAGCGATCCGCGTCGCCTTCTTCGCGCTGCTCTACGATCAGGACATCAATACGCCGATGCGCGTCTACGCTCGCGATCCGGCCGGCAACACGGCGCGCGCGGACTTCGACCACCGCACGTTCCCGAAGCCGTTCAAGAAGAGCCGGATTCCACTCGACGCGAAGTTCCTGGAACGAATCGTGCCGGCAATCCTCGAGGGCACGACCGAGATCAAGCCCGAAGGAGACACCCTCGCGAAGTTCCTCGCGATCAACGGCGACCTGCGGCGGAAGAACGCCGCCAAGATCGCCGGCTTCGCGAAGCAGACGGCGCCGGAACTGTTGTGGCGCGGCATCGTGTTCCACGCCTTCAAGAACAACGCGGTCGAGTCCGCGTTTGCCGACCATCGCACGTACGTGTTCGAGGGGAAGGAGGTCGACCAGCAGGTCCACCTCGGGTTCGATCTCGCGTCGTTCGCCGGCACGCCCATCGTCGCGGCCAATCGCGGCAAGGTGCTCTTCGCCGACGAACTGGGGATCTACGGCAACTGCGTCATCATCGACCACGGGATGGGCGTGCAGTCGCTCTACGGGCACCTCTCGTCGATCGAAGTGAAGGCCGGGCAGGACGTGGAGAAGGAACAGAGCCTCGGCCGCAGCGGGATGACCGGGCTCGCCGGCGGCGATCACCTGCACTTCACGATGCTCGTCAACGGGCACATGGTGAACCCGGTCGAGTGGTGGGACGCACACTGGATCGCAGATCGCATTCTGCGGAAGCTGCGGACGCCGGGCGGCACATGAGCGCGGAACGCGAAGTGGACGCGAATCACGGCATTTCAGTTGGGACGCGGATTTACGGGGACCACAGCATACGGGACGCGGATCTCGCGGATCACGTCACAACGGGACGCGGATCTCGCGGATCACATCGCACGGGACGCGGATCGCGCGGATCACGTCACAACGAGGACGCGGATCACGTCCCACACGGGACGTGGATCACGCGGATTTACGATGTTTTTGTGTTGCTGAGCCGGGTGTGATATTCAGTCAAGGTTATGCAGTTGAGCAAGTTGCGGTTGTGCATGGCGGTGCCTCTGGCGCTCCTTTTCGGGGGATGCGGGGGCGGCGAGCCGGCACAGGTGAGCGCTCCACCAGCCAATGCCAAGCGTGTGGACGCGTCGGCCGCTGGCGTCGTCGGCGGGCGGGTCACCTACGAAGGCGCCGTGCCGGCGAATGCCGCCATCAGCCTTGAAAGCGACCCCGTCTGCGTGCGCGAGCGGCCGGCCGGCTTGAAGATCGACACGGTCCTCGTGAATGACGGGGGCCTCGAGAACGTGTTCGTCTACGTGAAGGACGGCCTGGGAGACTACTACTTCGACACGCCCACGACGGCCGTCACGCTCGATCAGAAGGGTTGCAACTACTCGCCGCACGTCTTCGGGGTGCGCACCGGACAGCCGCTCGAGATCGTCAACAGCGACCAGACGCTGCACAACGTGAATGCCGTGGCGCACGTCAACCAGGGCTTCAACCTGGCGCAGGCCATTCAAGGCATCAAGAACGCGAAAGTGTTCACGGCGCCAGAGGTCATGGTCCGCATCAAATGCGACGTGCACAGTTGGATGGCCGCCTACGCCGGCGTCCTCAGTCATCCGTACTTCGCGGTCACGGCAAACGGCGGCGCGTTCGAGCTGAAGGATCTGCCCGCGGGCACCTACACGATCGAGGCGTGGCACGAGAAGCTCGGTACGCAGACTCAGAGCGTCACGATTGCCGCGAAAGACACGACGAACATCAGCTTCGCGTTCAAGGCCACACCTCCGTGACCTGGCTCCATCGATACATCAAGCTGGTCGCCGCTTCGACGGTGCTGCTCATCGCGGCTGGCGGCATGGTCACGAGCACGGACTCCGGGCTCGCGGTGCCGGACTGGCCGAACACATACGGTCAGTTCATGTTCTCGTTTCCGTTCGAGAAGATGGTCGGTGGGATCTTCTACGAGCACGGGCACCGGATGATCGCGAGCACGGTCGGCTTCCTGACGATCCTTCTTGCCGTCTGGACGTGGAAGGCCGACCCCCGGCGATGGATGCGCTGGCTCGGCGTCTCCGCGCTCGGAGCGGTCATCGTACAGGGGCTGCTTGGCGGCATCACGGTCCTGCTCCTCCTTCCGGCGCCGGTCTCGATCGGGCATGCGGGCCTCGCACAGTTGTTCTTCTGCCTCACGATCAGCCTCGCGCTCTTCACGTCGCCCGGATGGACGAACGCGCAGACGGCGGTGGACGATTCGACTCTGCGTCGAGTCGCGCTGGCCACGACGGCGATGGTCTACTGCCAGATCCTGCTGGGCGCGACGATGAGGCATATCGAGGCGGGGATGGCCATTCCGGACTTTCCGTTGGCATTCGGACATCTGGTGCCGCCGTCATGGAATACTGGAGTCGCGGTGCACTTCGCGCACCGAGTGGGCGCGATCCTCGTCACAATCGCGATGCTGGCAACGGCGGGGCGCGTCTGGCTTCATCACCGCACGCGCCGCGAGCTCGTCCGGCCGGCCGCGCTGCTCCTGCTGTTCGTGCTGACGCAGGTGACCCTCGGGGCCTTCGTCATCTGGTCTGGCCTGCAGCCCATCGTCAACACCGCGCACGTCGTCAACGGCGCGCTGGTCCTCGGGACGTCGCTCGTCCTGACACTGCGCAGCTACAGGTGCCGTTTTGCTGATGTCGTACAGGCGCCCGCGGCCATGCGGAATCCCGCGGGGCAGCAGGCCGTGCTGACCAGATCGACAGCAGAAAGCACCCAGCGCGTATGAAGTCAACCGCCTCGACCCTCCCGGCCGCGCGCTACCGCACGACGGACTTCGTTGCGCTGGCCAAGCCGCGCCTGAACCTGCTGGTCGTCGTGTCTGCCGTCGCCGGGTACGTAATGGCGAGCGGCGACACGCACGACGTGTGGAGGCTGCTGTGCATGATTGCCGGCACCGGACTCGTTGCGGGCGGCGCATCGGCGTTCAACCAGATCATCGAACGTGAACCTGACGCGTTGATGCACCGGACCCGACTGCGGCCGATGCCGGACGGCCGCCTCTCGACAGGCGACGCGTGGGTGTTTGGATCAGTCCTGACGATCGCCGGGCTCGCGATCCTCGCGCTCGGAGCCAACCTGCTGAGCGCAGGGGTGGCCTTCCTGACGATGGCTTCGTACGCCGTCGTCTACACACCGCTCAAGCGTCACTCGTCGTTCTCGACCGTCGTCGGCGCGATCCCGGGAGCGCTGCCGCCCGTCATCGGCTGGGCCGCCGCGCTCGACGAACTGTCGCATGGCGCGTGGGTCCTCTTCGGGATCGTTTTTCTGTGGCAGCTGCCGCATTTCCTGGCGATCGCGTGGATCTATCGCGAAGACTACGCCCGCGCGGGGTTCCCGATGCTGCCCGTCATCGAGCCCGACGGCCGCAGCACGGCGCATCATGCGGTCATCTACGCACTCGCATTGCTGCCGGTCAGCCTCGCCCCGACGCTCGTGGGCATGACGGGCCCCGTCTACTTCGCGGGCGCGCTCGTGCTCACCCTGCTCTTCATCGGCCTGGCGCTGAGGTTCGCCGGGACCCGCAGCATCCTCGATGCGCGGCGCCTCTTCTTCGGATCGATCATCTACCTGCCGCTGCTGTGGATGCTGATGATTGCGGACAGAACCTAGACAATGCTGAATGCTGAATTCTGAATGCTGAAGTAAATGCCGAAGAGGGAACAGTCAGCATCCATTCTGGTTACTTCAGCATTCACTTCAGCATTCAGAATTCAGCATTCAGCATTGCGATGATCCCCCTGCTGCCTGCCGTCAACGCCGCGCTGAACGCGACTGCGGCGATTCTGTTGGTCTGCGGCTACGCGATGATCCGCCGGCGCCGCATCGAGGCTCACCGAAGGTTCATGCTGGCCGCGTTTGCGACCTCGGCCCTCTTTCTCGTGAGTTATCTGATCTATCACGCGAACGTGGGCTCGCGGCCGTTCCCCGGCCGGGGCCCGATTCGCGCGTTCTACTACTCGATTCTGGTCACGCACGTCGTGCTCGCCGCCGCCATCCTGCCCCTGGCGATCATCACGCTGACCCACGCGCTGCGCGAGCGCTTCGAGCGCCACGTCCCCATCGCGCGATGGACGCTTCCCATCTGGCTGTATGTGTCGGTGACGGGCGTGATCGTGTATCTGATGCTGTATCAGATCAGCTATTAGCGGTTCGCCGCTAGCGGCAGCACTTCCCTTCCACCTTGCCTTTTCCCTTCAGCAATCAGCATTCAGCATTTCTATCGCCTTTTCGTCGCGCGCGCGGGCGGCGGGTGCACTCGGTTCCTGCGGTGCGAGCGCTTGTTCTCATACATCCGCTCGTCAGCAACCTTGATGACGGCCATGACATCGTGGGTCCCGTCGGTCACCTCGGCGCTGCCCAGGCTGAGCCCGACCCCTGGCGGAAGCGACGCGGCGCTCGCGTACCGCGCGAACTCGGTCTGAAGCGCCACGCCCCGCCGGCGGGCTTCCTCCTCGCCGCACGACAGGAGAATCAGGAACTCGTCGCCGCCCCACCGGAATACGTAGTCGGCCTCGCGGATATTGCTGAGGAGAAACGACGCCACTTCCCGCAGGACCCGGTCGCCCGCGTCGTGCCCGAGGGCATCGTTGACGGCCTTGAACCGATCGACGTCGACGAAAAGCACCGACATCGGAATCCCGTAGCGGCGATGCCGCTGCTGCTCCCGGCTGATGATCTCTTCGAAGAAGCGGCGGTTCCGGCACCCGGTCAGCGGATCGGTAATGACCATGCGACGGAGCTTGCCCTGCGCCATCTCGAGCCGGCGGTTCGCGCGCCGCAGCTCCGACGTCATGTCCTCGAACGTCATCAGCTGCATGCCGAGCGCAGCAATCAGGTAGAGGACGAGGCTGAACCCGAGCGCGCTGGTGATTCCCGGCGCATCAGGTCCACCCACACGAAGGACAATCCACACGTGCGACCCGGCAATGATGAGCAGCGCAACGCCGACCACGGCAGCACCCAGCATCCGCACCTGCCGCAGGAGGATGAGGTGCCCGACGCCCGCCGCCGCAAGGGCCCCGGCGATGAGCACGTGCCCTGGCGCGAAGACCGTCCACACGCCGCCGAGCGCCACCGGCGCGAGCGCAAACCAGAAGAGGACCGCGAGCATGACGAGGGCGTAGCCCCGTCGGACAGGCGGCCGCACCGGGTACGCATCAGCGCTGATGACGAAGAAGAGCGCGCTCAGGATGCCGAGAAACTGCGACACGCCGTACGACATCGCCCCAATCGAGTCGCCGATCGTGAGCGGCCGCGCCCCGAGGAACATGGACGCGGATACGAGGAGCCAGCCGGCTGTCCAGAACAGAATGTAGATGCGCCGGCGGTAGAAAAAGAGGAGCAGCAGGAGGCCGGTCACGACGAGCGCTCCCGCGCCGGCGACGCGCCAGAGATTGACGTCGGTCGCCGTAACGGAGGACGCGCCCTGGCCCGCCACAAACGTCACCGCATTGCTCGTCAGGTCGGGTACGAAAGGCACCAAAGCCGACGCGACGAGAACGAGGACGGCAGCCGCCAGGACCATCAGCCAGGCGTAGCCCGGCACTCGGTCCATGGTGTTTTTCTAAGGTGGGGAGCCTTGCCAGTATCTTACCACCCTAACTGAACCGCAGCAGGAGGATGTTGGTAGGATTCAACGACTTACCGAGGTCAGCGACGGCCGGAACGCTGACAGATCTGTCGGAATCTGCAGCTCAGCAATTGTCGTAAGAGCTCAGCGATACAGGAGATACTGCGCCCGGAGCAGCCTCCACCGCGCTTCCGCCGCGGTCCACGAGGCGGCAATCGCCGCCGGGTCCTCCCCGGCGCGGATCCGCGCGATCCCCTCGCGGGAGCCGAAGAGCCGTTCCGCGGCATCGAGCTCGAACATCGGACCGTACACCTTGTGGAGCATCGCCGCGATTTCGACCCCGAGCCGCACCGGGCGGAGCGCCATCCGATCCGTCACAATCAGGAACACGCCCTGACATTCCTGTCCCGCGTACTTGCTGGAGGCGGGCGTGAACCGGACCGGGTAGAACCTGACCCCCGGGATCCGCCGCGCATTGAGCGACTCGGCCAGCACTGTCGCGTCGATCCACGGAGCCCCCAACTGCTCGAACGGCGTATCCGTACCTCGCCCGACCGAGATGTTGGTTGTTTCGATCGAGCCTATCCCCGGATAGAGGGTCGCCTGAATCAGGTTCCGCATGTTCGGAGACGGATTGATCCACGGCAGCGCCGTCTCGTCGAACCACGCGTCGCGCTGCCAGTTCTTCGCGGCGATGACGGTCAGCTCCGCGCCGATCTTGTTCTCGCCGTTGAAGAGCCGCGCCAGCTCCCCGATCGTGAGCCCGTGCCGGATCGGCATCGGCGCGTAGTACCCCGTGAACCCGACCTGCGCTTTGTCGAGTGCCGGGCCCTCGATCTGAAAGCCGTTGATGGGATTCGGACGGTCGAGGACGATGACCGGCAGGCGGCGCTTCGCGGCCTCTTCGAGCACGTAGGCCATCGTCGTCGTGTACGTGTAGAAGCGTGCACCGATGTCCTGCAGGTCGACGACGAGCGCCTCGAGCCCGTCGAGCATCGCCGCAGTCGGGCGGCGCGTCTCGCCGTACAGCGAGTAGATCGGCAGGCGGGTCTTCTCGTCCGTCGAGGACGCCACCTTGTCGTCGACCGTGCCGCGAATGCCGTGCTCGGGGCTGAAGAGCGCGACGAGCGTCACCTCCTTCGCGCCGAAGAGCACATCGATCGTCGACGCGCCGTCGCGCGCGAGGCCCGTGTGGTTGGTCACCAGGCCCACCCGCTTCCCGCGCAGCGGCACGAATCCCTGCGCGCGCAGGACGTCGATCCCCGCCAGCACCGGCACCGACGGACGCGGCAGAACGGTGCCCGACGCGCCGAAGTCACGCCCGGTCCAGACCCCGGCGCGCGCCGCCGGCGGCAGGCCCGTCACGGCCGCGGCCGCCACGGTCGCGACGCGGGCGCGAAGCGGCGTCACGTCACCTTTGCCATCGGGGTGGACCCGATTCGACAGAAACACCACGAACATCCCGGTCGACGGATCGATCCAGATCGAAGTGCCGGTGAAACCAGTGTGACCGAAGGAGCCTATCGGCAGCAGCTCGCCGCGATTCGACGAGAACGCGGAGTCGATGTCCCACCCGAGGCCCCGCGTGTTCGTTTCGAGATCGGGCGACGCGGCACTCGTCATCTTCTCGACCGCGAGCGGCGACAGGATTCGCGCGCTCTGAAACGCGCCGCCGCCGAGCAGCATGCGGCAGAACGTCGCCAGATCCGAGGCCGTGCTGAAGAGGCCGGCGTGGCCCGCCACGCCCCCCATCCGTCGCGCGGTCGGATCGTGCACCACTCCGCGCAGCATCGTCATCTCGGGACCCTGACACGGCCAGCCAAAGCGCGTGCAGCTCTCGGTCGGCGCCACCCGTGACACGAGAGACGCCGGCGGATTGAACATCGTGTCCTTCATCCCGAGCGGATCGAAGATGTGTTGGTGCGCAAACCGATCGAGAGGCAGCCCGCTCACGCGCTGCACGACGTCCCCGAGGAGGAAGAAGTTGATGTCGCTGTAGACGAAGCGCTCGCCGGGCCGCGACGTGGGCACCTCGTCGACCGCGAGCGCGATCGCCGTTTCGTAACCCATCCATGGGTCCGCCAGGTCGACGTCCGGCCGCAGCCCGGACACGTGCGTCAGCAGGTGACGGATCGTGATGTCGCCCTTGCCGTAGCGTTCGAAGCCAGGGATGTAGGACGACACGCGGTCGTTCAGCCTGATGCGCCCCTGCTCGACGAGCATCATCACGCTGGTCGTCGTCGCCACGACCTTGGTCAGCGACGCAAGGTCGAACACCGTGTCGAGCGTCATCGGCTCGGCCGCCGGCACGAGCGCCCGATTCCCGATCGCCTTCTGATACAGAATCCGATCGCCGCGGCCCACGAGCACCACGGCGCCCGGCAGCTTCTTGTCGGCAATCGCGTCGCGGACGAGTGGCTCGATGGCGTCGAGTCTCCGGACATCGACGGGCACCTGGGCCACGACCGACGCAGTCTGACCCGACGGAACGGGCGACGGGACGGTCAGGTGCGGAGCCTGCTCGGGAGGCGCCTGGCCGAAGACGAGCAGCAGAACAACGGCCGCGAGGATGGCGGGCATGGGGCCGTAGGATTATACTTTGCCGATCACGGAAGCCATTCTGAATGCTGAATGCTGAAGTGAGGGGCGGAAGGCTGAAGGCTGAAAGCTCTACCTCAGCGTCGTGACTGCCTGCATCCGGCCCTCGGTGGCCCGCAGGAAGAACGTTTCCCACGCCAGGCGGATCCGATCGATTTTGGCGACCTGTGCGCTGTCCACCGGACGCCCCCGACCGACGACCAACAGGAACGCCTGACGATGGACGCGTGTGGAGTCGGCCGACGATGGGAGGCGCGCACCGTTGATGGCGATGATGTCCTCGATGAGCACGTCGCGGCGCGTGCCGTTGAACGTGACGCCGACACGGGGAGCCGAATCCGCCTCTCGCCCGCCGGCGACATTCACCGGGTTGTCGACGTAGAAGAACGTCGGGACCTGACTCGCGGAAACCAGTCCCATCGCGTACTGATCGAGACGGCTGTAGCGCTGTACGGCCGCCGTCGTGCGAAACGATCCGCCGCCGAGATCCTCGATGTCGTTGCCTTCCATGACCGACGCGTCGGAATCGAAGAAGAAGCTCCAGTGCGCCTGGTCACGCCCGAGGAGCTTTTCCGATCGCGCCCCGGTGTGGTCCCGGAAGTCGAGGAAGGCGAGCCACCGGTGACCGACCTCCTGTCCGAGGACGCTGACCGTGCTGTTCTCGCCCAGGAAGGTCTGGAGCGGATCCTCGGGGTACTTCCCGATCCAGTCCATCACGGCGTAGCTGCGAAGGCGTCCGGCGCTCCCGAAGTCACGTGACGCGTCGAACTGCGAGAGGCCGATCCCACGCACTTCGTTCGCGACCGTGACTTCGAACGCGAACGCGTCGTCGAGAATGGCGGCGTCGGTCCAGATCACCAGCTGGTCGTAATTGTCGGGGTGGGACTGGTAGAACTTGCGCGCCACTTCCACGGTGTCGAGCTGGGACTGTTCGGCGAAACGCTCGCCAACGGCGCCGCCGCCGCCCGCGGTGGGGCCGCTGGCGCTCATGTCGATTGGCACAAACTCTCCCGTTCGTCCTGGCGAGAGGCCCACGACCGCCTCGGGAAGCGTCACCTCGCCGAACTTCATCTCGATCGTGCCGTCGGGAAGAAGCGTCAGCTGCGCATTGGTCGTGCGCGTGGACTCGAAGCCGCGAACGCCGCACCAGGTCACGGTGTACTGGTCGGCGGCGGCGTTTCCGAACACGCGACCGGCCGTGCTGGGATCGAGGTCCGCGAGGAACGGCGCGACTCGCGGTGGTCCCGTGAGCAGCCGGGCCACGTTGCGGTCGGTGCTCGCGCGGTCCTCGAGCTCGAAGGTCACGTTGCCGTCGGAGTTGACGAAGGCGATCGTCTGCGTGCGTCCGTAGAAGGGGAATCCGAACGCGATGTTCAGGGTCACGCTGTCGTCGTCGGTCAGCGTGAGCCGCGTGCCGAGCGCCGCGCGGAACCCGGCGTCGATCCGGCGGACGTCGTAGCCGCCGGCGCTGTTGCGGGTGAAGCGCAGCCCGAGGTTGCGTAAATCGTAGGCGTTCGGCGACTCGATGAGGTCGCCTTCATCCTGCACGACGGCGACCTCGCCGACGTCAATCGCGTCGCGCCCGCCGGTCAGCGTAGTCGGGCGCCGGATGCGATCGGCGCGGGATCTATTGAGCCACAGCGCATCGAACAGCCGCCCGCGCGGGTTGCCGTCGACTCGCTCGCTCTTGCGGACGGCAAGATTGCTCGATGCCGGCGCCCCCGCATGGGCGTCCAGACCGTCGGCCTCGGCGGAGGTTCCCGTGCAGACATCCTGCGGGCCGGTTCCTCCGCCGGGCGGCGGCGACGGGGTTCCGCCTCCGCCACCCGAGCCACCGCATGCACCGAGCGCCATCGCCATCGCGATGACGCACGCAACTGCCAGCGACGATCTACTTGATGGCCTTGAGCTGTTCGAGAAGCTTTTTTGCATCCGGCAGCTCTCGCGCGTCAGGTGGCGCGATCGACACGAATTTTTCGAGGTCCGCTGTGGCCTCGGCCATCTTCTTGGCAACGATGTACGCGCGAGCGCGATAGTAGAGGACGTTGGCTTGCTGCGGGAACTGCTTGGCCACCATCTCCAGCGTGGCGATCGCGTCGTCGGCCTTCCCGGCGTTGATCGATCCGATGGCCAGGTTGATGAAGAGGGTCGGATCCGTGACCTTCGTCATGTCGACCGACGCGAGAATCTTCTGCGCCTCGTCCCTGCTGCCCTTCTGCACGTACAGCTCGGCAAGGAACATCTTCATGTCGATGTCGGCTGGTTCCTTCTCGACCACGATTTTCATGTGCTCGATGGCTTTGTCGAAGTTCTTCTCGCTCTCGTACGTCGTCGCCACGAAGGCGTTCAGCCGATAAGCCGACGGATACTTGGCGATGAGGTCCTCGATGATTTTCCTCGCCTCGGGGATCTTGCCGGCCTTCTGGAGCTCGACCGCCTTCTGCATTTCGGCCTGGAGCTCGGCGTTGGGATCGACGGCCGAGGCCTTCGTCAGCTTCATGTCGATCGGCGGATTACGGTTCGCCGCGACTTCAACCGTCATGCGCTGCGAATCGAAGCCGTCCTTGGCGAACTCGAAGTTCCACTGGCCTGTCGTCAGGTCGTTCATCGACCACTCGCCCTTGTCGTTTGTCTTGGCCTCCTTGGCTTGTGGGTCGCCGACCTTGACCGCCCGCACGATGACAGCCTGTGCAGGTTTGCCCTGGTCGTCGAGGATTTTGCCGTTGATTCGTGCGTTTCCCTGGGGCCGCGCCGACGCGCTGGCCGCGAGCAAGACGCACAGAAGAATCATTGCCGCGTTTCGTGCTCTCGTCATGAGGGCGATTATACTGAGATTTGTTCCTCCGTTTCTCCTGCCAAGCTCTGTCTGAATGACCCCGAACCGCACAAACCGTTCAGGTGTCAAGAGCGGGCCTCCGGCCCGCCAACCTGGCCCACGCGGCCGGCGGGGGATGGGCGCCTTTACGGGGCTTCTCGCGGTCATCATCATCGGGGGCGGGCTCCTGGCATGGCGGCTCTGGGAGGGGGTGGGCCGGGGGGCGACATCCGGAGGACCGGTCATCCTGATCGTCATCGATACGCTTCGCGCCGATCGGTTGCCGGTGTACGGCTATCCGGGGGGACGGGCGCCGGCCCTGACGGCGTTCGCGCGAGAGGCCGTCGTCTTCGACCGCGCCTACGCGCACGCGCCACAGACGCTGCCCTCCCACGCGTCGATGTTCACGGGTCGCCTTCCCTTCGAGCACAAGGTCCGCGACAACCTGGGGTTCACGTTGAACGAGGGCACGCCTACGCTGGCGGCCATGTTCCGCTCGGCTGGATACGCGACCGGGGGATTCGTTTCAGCATACGTGTTGCGCCCCGAGACGGGCGTCGGGCAGGGGTTCGACGTCTACGACGCGACGTTTCCGGCGATGGCCGCGGATCGGTCGGTCGCCCAGGTCCAGCGGCCAGGCCCGCAAACGCTGGCGGCCTCTGAAACCTGGTTGCGCTCGCTGACCTCGGACCGCTTCTTCCTCTTCCTGCACCTTTACGAGCCCCACAAGCCGTATCGCCCGCCCGACCGATTCGCGGATCTCGCCGCGTACGACGGGGAGGTCGCGTTTGCGGACGAAATCGTGGGCACGCTGTTCGCGAGCCTCAAGACGCGGGGCTGGTACGACACGGCGACGATCGTCGTGCTCGCGGATCACGGCGAGGGCCTCGGCGACCACATCGAAGAGGAGCACGGGCTGTTCCTCTACGACGAGGTCATCCGCGTGCCGTGGATCATGCGGCTCCCCCGCGCGCAGTCGGCCGGGCGCCGCGTGAAAGATCCCGTGCAGCACATCGACCTGCTGCCGACGCTCGCGGCGCTCGCCGGACTGGCCGTTCCGACAGGCCTTCGCGGCCGCGACCTGTCGGCCGCGCTCTTCGGTCGCGGCAGCCTCGCGCCGCAGGGCATTTACGCAGAAGCCCTTTATCCGCGCTATCACTTCGGGTGGAGCGAACTGCTGTCGCTGACCGACGATCGTTACCGCTACATCAAGGCCCCGCGCGAGGAACTGTATGACCTCGAGCGCGATCCCGACGAGCGCACGAACATTGCGCTCGAGCGCGGGCAGGCGGCCACTGCGCTCCGGTCCGCGCTCGACGCGCTCGTGGCGGGCCGGGACATCGACGCGCCGTCCGCGGTGTCCGACGACGATCGCCAGCGGCTGGCGGCACTCGGATACGTCGGGACGCAGTCGTCTTCCGCCGGGAGACCCGACGGGCGCCGGGCCGATCCCAAGGACAAGGCTCCGATCCTTCGCACCTATCGACAGGCACTCGAGCTCATCGGCGACGGCCGTCTGGACGAGGGCACGCGCCTCCTCCGCGCGATCCTGGACGACGATCCGGCGATGACCGACGTGTGGTCGCAGTATGCGGCGGCGCTCGGGCGGCTCGGTCGCTATCAGGAAGCCTTCGCGGCGTATGCGCGCGTCATAGAGTTGCAGCCCGACGAGGCCAACGGCCCGCTCGGCGCCGCGAGCATGCTGCTCGCGCTGGAACGTCCGGACGAGGCCCACAAGCACGCCGAGCTGGCGCTCACGAGCGCGCCGTCCCAGGCGCATCAGGCGCTCGCGCTCATCGAGGTCGCGCGCAGGCGCGACGGGGAAGCACTCCGTCAAGCCGAGCTCGCCGCGGCAGTCGACCCGGGGCTGCCGATGCCGGCCTTCATCCGAGGCACGATCGCGTACAACAGCCAGCACTACGATCAGGCACTCGGATTCCTGCTCGAGGCGCAAAAAGGGTACGCGCAGCGCTCTGCGCAGGCGAGGGATCTGCACTTCATGATCGGCGATTCGCTGGCGCGGCTCGAGCGCTATCAGGAGGCCGAGCCGTATCTCAAGGAGGAAATCCGGTTGTACCCGCAGCACGTGCGGGCGCGGGCCGGCCTGGCGATGCTGTATCAGTCGATGGGACGCGGCGCCGAGGCCGAGCGTGCGCTCGCCGAGCTCGTGCGCGATGTCCCCTCGCGGGAGGCGTCAGACACGGCCGCCAGCGTGTGGCGCATGTTCGGCCGTCGTGACCGGGCAGCGGCCGTGGACGCCGAGGCGCGGCGGAGGCAGCGGCAGGAGTAGACGGAGGAGACGGAGTTACAGGGGGGCGGAGTTACAGGGGACGGAGGCGACGGAGGTAACGGGTTCAACACGAAGGACCGAAGGCGAACGGAGACGCACGGAGGATTGCAACCGGTTGGGCGCACTGACGCGGCACGGTGATGTGCACCTCGTGTTCAAGACGCCGGCGCTCCTTCTGGGCACATCCCGCGCGACAGAACAGCCTGTTCTTCTCCGCGCGTCTTCGTTCGCACCGTTCCTCCGTGTTGAACCCGTTGGCTCCGTCCCCTCCCAGAGTCATCGAGGCAGCGCGACAGTGAAGCAGGCCAAGCAACGAAATCGGCGCGCACGGGGGACCGTTCTCCTCTTCGCGCTCTGTGCGCTGGCGGGGATCGGCTGGTGGACTACGCGCGAGCCCCGATTCACGATCGCGCCCGACGCCGATCGCAACGTGCTTCTGATCACTATCGATACCCTGCGCGCCGATGCGATCTCGGCCTACGGCGGGCGCGCGAGCACGCCGCGCCTCGATGCCCTCGCCGCGCGCGGCGCCAGGTTCACGTTCGCCCACGCGCACGCGGTCGTCACGCTTCCGTCGCACACCAGCATCCTGACCGGCGCGTACCCCTACGAGCACGGCGTGCGCGACAACAACGGCTACAGAGTCACGTCCGCCAGCGTCACTCTCGCCACGAGACTGAAGGGCCTCGGCTTTGCCACCGGCGCCTTCGTGGGAGGGTTCCCTCTCGATCAGCGCTTCGGCCTCAACGCCGGCTTCGATGCCTATGACGACCGCATCGGCGAGACGGGCAGCACCGTGGACTTCGCGCTCCCCGAGCGCCGCGCCGACGCCGTCGTCTCGTCGGCGCTCGCCTGGACGGAGGCGCAGCCGAACAAGTGGTTCGCGTGGGTGCACGTGTTCGATCCACACGCGCCGTACCAGGCGCCGGAGGAATTCGCGCGACGCTACGACTCGGATCCCTACGCCGGCGAAGTCGCCTGGACCGACTACGCGCTCGGCCCGCTCTACGATCGCCTCGCGGGCCTGCCGCGCAAGACGCTCATCGTCGTCACCGCAGACCACGGGGAGAGCCTCGGCGACCACGGCGAGCTGACGCACGGCATCTTTGCATATGAGCCGACGCTTCGCGTGCCGCTGATCGTTGCGGAGCTCGGAGCGTCGGCTCCCGCTGCCACGGGGGTCACGATCGATACGGCCGTGCGTCACATCGACCTGGCGCCCACCATTCTCGAAGCCGTCGGCGCGCCTGCGGTCCCGGCACTGCCTGGCGCGTCGCTGGCGGATCTGATCCGTCGCGGCCGCGGCGAGGATCGGCCGTCTTACTTCGAGGCCATGACGGCGAATCTGTCGCGCGGCTGGGCGCCGCTTCGCGGCGTGATTGTCGGCAGGGACAAATACATCGACCTGCCGACGCAGGAGCTCTACGCGCTCGACACCGACGCGCGCGAAGAGCGCAACCGGGCGACGGCAGATGGCGCACGAACCGAAGATCCTGCTCAACGCGCTGCGCGGGTTCAACATGGCGGCCCCGTCCCTGCCCGGCGAGGAAACGGCGGCCGTCCGCGACCGGCTGCGCGCGCTCGGCTACGTCGGTGGAAGCCCCGCCCCGCCACGTGACGGCTACGGCGAAGCCGACGATCCCAAGCGCCTGATCGAGCTCGACGCGATGCTCCACCGCGCCGGCGACCTCTATCAGCGAGGGAAATACGAGGATGCGGCCCAGGCGTTCCAGCAGGTGATCGCGCGACGGCCCGACACGGCCGATGCCTATCGCTACCTGGCGTTCGTCTACTGGCAGGGCGGCCGTCCGGCGGACGCCATTCGCACGCTCGAGACCGCGCTCGAGCACGGTGTCACGCATCGTGACGTGCGGGTGAAGCTGGGCGTGTACTCGTCCGAAACCGGGAACGCCGAGCGTGCTATCCACCTTCTGGAGGGTCTGGCGGGCGACGACATCGAGGCGCTGAACGCCCTCGGCATCGCCTATGGAACAGCCCACCGCTCCGCGGACGCGATCCGCACGTTCAAGCACGTCCTCGAGGTGGATCCCACCAACGGCCTGGGCTGGCAGAACATCGGCACCGTGCAGCTCCGCGACGGCGACCGTGCGACAGCGGAATTCTCGATCCGCCGCGCGCTCGCCATCGACGACACGCTGGCAGGCGCCTGCACCACGCTCGGCGTCGTGCTGTCGCAGACCGGGCGAGCGTCAGAGGCGATCGAGATGTGGAAACGCGCGGTGACCCTCAGCGCGACCGAGTACGACGCGCTCTACAACCTCACGGTAACGCTCGTCGATCTTGGGCGCCGAGACGAGGCCAGAGCCTACGGTGACCGCTACATCGCGACCGCTCCCCCAGGTTTCTACGCGCACGAGATCGAGCGCGTGCGACGTTTGTTGGGATCGAGGTGACCGTTTTAGAGGGGACGGAGGCAACGGGTGGGAGGGGACGGAGGCAACGGGTTCAACACGAAGGAACGAAGCTGACGCGGGCGGGAGACGCACGAAGAGATCGGGGTTGCTTGAGGATTCTGTGACTGGGCGCAGCACGTAACGAAGCTCGATCTCTTCGTGCGTCTCCACTGGATTCACCATCGGTCCTTCGTGGTGAGTCTTTTCCGTTGGCTCCGTCGCCTTCGGTCGCAGACTACTGCCGCACGAGCAGCGGTAGCCTCGGAAACGCAAACGTTCCAGCCACGTCATCCACAACAGTGATCTGGCAGGTGCAGTACCCCGGCTTGAGTGCCGAGGCCGGCACCGAGTACTGGAAGATGGCGGCCTTGCGATCCGGGGCGTCGAGCTTCGTGACCTCGACGAGCGGCGTTTCGTAGGTCTTCACCTTGCCGCGAAAGAACGCGATGCTGGTGAGCAGGCGCGGCGTGCCTGACTGCACGAGCGCCGGCTCGTAGACCTCGTAGTAGAAGTACAACGGCTGTCCGGTCGACACGACGTGCGTCAGGCTCGGCACGAGCAGCGTGCCATTTCGCGCCAGCGGACTGATGGCGTTGCGCTCGGTGACCGGTTGCGTCTGCGTGCCCAGCACGACCGAGCTCAGCTTGACCGGCAGCCGGCGCATGTCCGGCACCACGACGTCGCTCTCGTAGGAACCGACCGCGCCGCTCTGGTTCTCGCGAAGCACGACCTTCAGGCGGTACCGCCCCGGGGGCAGCGTGAAGCCGGTCTCGTACTGCACCGTTTTCCTCTTGACGTCCTGCGTCTGTTGCACGGCCACCTTGACCGTATCCCGCAGCCGGCCGACGGGACGCTGCTCGGTGTCGCGCATCAGGCCGATGACGTCGATCGTCGCGCGATCTTGAGAGCTCGACTGCGCGAACGGGATCTGCGACCCCGGCACCGCAATCGACACCGGCACGTAGAAGCGATCGTTGGACAACCTGAAGAAGGACGTGGACATCCAGACGGTCAGGTCGGTCGACGAGAGATCCGTCATCAACTGGTCCTGCAGTTGCTGCTCGCGATCCGCTTTGCCGGAGTGCTGGAAATCCCGCGTGGCGTAATAGCCGTTGCGGTGCTCCACCTTCAGGCCGGACTTTTGAAGCCTCACCTTGATCCGCCTGAAGCGTCCGTCGCGGCCGGGGTTCGTGCTCGAATAACCGATCAGGTAGTACGCCGACGTATCGGCGATGACCTTCGTGTAGCACGCCGCCGAAGTCGTTCGTGTCGAGGAACGCCTTGCCGCCGGTGTCGCTCGCGAGCGCGACGAGCGTGTCCTGACTGGCGCTCTGGCTGTCGAACTGCCGCGACACGCCGCGTCCGGAGAACATCCCCGCCCCCCCGCGGCCGCTCGCCTGACTGGCCGAGCCGCCCGGCACGATCGCCGTCAATCCGCGGGTGTCGACGGGGTAAATCGAGACGTTGGCTTTCACCGCCCGGTCGATGGCCGCACGCAGCTGTACCTGGTTGTCTTCGCCGCGCTGGGTCACGCCGCTGCTGAAGTACACAATCGACTTCTTCTGCTGGATCGGCGCAAGACTGTCGGACAGCTGCTCGATCGCCGCCAGGCGGCGGTCGGTGTTGAAGATGTTGAACTCGCTGTCATCGGCGACGAATCCGTCCGCTTCGGTCTCCTCGCCGGTAAGGGACGCGCCTTCCTGGAACCCGACCGTGTCCGCCGCTGAGAACCGATCGAGCGCCGCCGAGAGCGTCTCGCGATCGGCCGTGAAGTCCTGAACAATCTGGAGCGTCGAGCCCACCGACGCGATCGCGACGAGATCGGCTGGCGTCAGACGCTTGGAGATGTAGTCGTATCCCGATGCAATCGCCCGCTCGAGCTCCTCGGGCTGCATCGAGCTCGAATCGAACAGCAGCACGACGAGGCGGCGGTTCTTGAGGTCGATCGACTCTGGTTTTGACGCGACCACGGGTGGCGCCGCGGGCACTGACGCCGCCGGCTTCGGCGCCGCCTCCGTGATGAGGATCGGCTGAACCGGCGCGGCCGGCTCGGTCGAGGGAATCGCCTCCGACGGGACCTCCTCGAAATCAAACGCGGTGATCGTCTGAGACTTGTCGTCCTCGACGAGCGTGAAGTCTTCCTTCTTCAGATTCCGGACGATCGTGCCATTGCCGTCGCGGACAACGACGTTGACGTAGATGAGCTCGACGCCGCCTCGGATGACCGGCCGGCGCTGAACGCTTTGCTCGACGGGCGGCGTACCTGCCGAGCCCGCGAGCGTTGCAAAAAGAACCATCACCGCCCCCACGACGAAAGGTGGCTGGCACCTTTGCCGGAAAGGTGCCAGCCACCTTTGGACGGAGCGGCGGGGGGACGCAGAAACTGCAACGGAAGGTGCGGGCATCGATCTCAGAACCTGAAACGGAGAATCAGTTGCACGGACCGCATCGGGCGGACCGCCGTCACCTGACCGAAGGTCGGTGAGTTGACGGACGAGTCGATGGATGAGAACTGCACGGTGTTGAGCACGTTGCTGGCCTGGACGCGGATGTTCACGCCGCGCGTCCGGCCGAAGTTGACGTTTTTCGAGAGATTCATGTTCAGGTTGTGCGACCCGGGCCCGATGATCAGGTTGCGGGCGGCGTTCCCGAACGTGCCCGGCACGGGGATCGAGAACGCGTCGGTGTTGAAGTAGCGCAGCGTGGTCGGATCGCTGACCGAGATGTCGCTGCCGTCGTAGTCGGCGCGCAGCGTACCGTTGACGCCTGAGCCTACGTCGACGTAGTTGCCGGTGACGCGCGGCGTGAACGGACCGCCGGATTGCGCGACGAAGGCGCCGCTCCAGCTCCAGCCTCCGAAGAGCTGCGCGAGCATGCTGGTGTTGTTCAGCCAGTGCCGGCCCGTGCCCCACGGCAGCTCGATCGTGTAGTCGGCGTTGACCGCATGACGGCGCTCGAAGCTCGACCGCCCCCATTCGGCTTCGAGATCCTGGTCGTTCTGCGCCACGGTACCCCCGCCGCCACCAAAAGACGACGCGTTGTCGTAGGCGCGGGCCCACACATAGGCGCCGCCGAAGGAAATGCCGCGGGACAGCCGCTTGCGGGCGCGCACGCTCAACGAGTGGAGCGTCGACTGCCCCTCGGACGACTGCCACAGGAAGGGCTGTACGCCATCGATGCGCAGCCCGCCATCGGGGTTGCGGTTCGGCGCCCGCTGGATGTCGAGGTTCGAGCCTTTCGTACCGGTATAGCCGAGGCTCACCGTCAGGTTCCGCGGCAGATCTTTCTGAATGTCGGCGTTCCAGATCTGCGCGACGCCGAGGTCGTACGTCCGATCGATGCCGAAGGAGTTCGTCGTGGTCGCGCTGTCGACCTGCGCGAACGGATCGACGAGCAACAGGGGCACGACAGCCGTTCCCAGGCTCGTGGACGTGACGGCAAACGGCGGCTGCGCTGCGAGCTTCTGGGCGATGGTCCCATAGGCCCCGAGGTTGTAGTTGACGCCGTACCCGGCGCGAACCGTCGTGCCCGGCCGGGCCCGCCACGCCACGCCGATCCGCGGCGCGACGTTGTTGCGATCCGCTTCGACGAGGCTGGTCGGCACGGCGCCGGTGAATTCCCCCGTCCCGCCGGCCTCGACCGGCACGGCGGCGGTGAAATCCGAGTTCACATCGAGGTTGACGAGGTGGTTGTTCGCTTCGTAGTACGGCGACACGTATTCGTAGCGCAACCCGTAGTTGAGCGTGACGTTACTGCGCATGCGCCAGTCGTCCTGAAGAAAGAGGCTCCAGTCGCGGCCCCGCATCTTCAAGTCGCCTGGCCCGTACCTGTACCGACGCCTGCTGCGCGTATCCCAGCAGAAAATCCGCCAGGTCGAGGCCGGTGCCGGGGACGGCGCGGCCGTTCGCGAGCGCGGACGTGTACAGGCCGGTGAAGACGAAGCTTCCGCGCGGGTTGCTGTTCGACAGGCTGTCGAGCCGCAGGTAGCGGAACTCTCCGCCCCACCTCACCGCATGGCGCCCCCAGCTCCTCATCGTCGAGTTGCTGATCTGAATCCGCTGATCAATCCGGCGCGACGGCGTGCGATCGCGCAGATCGGCGACCGTCGTGAACGATAGGCCCGGAACTCCCCAGTCGAACGGATCGGACGACACGCCCTCGATGCCGGCTTCCCCGACAACGTTGGTGTTGTAGGCGTAAAGGTTGGTGCTCGTCGAGCTGTTGCGGTTGTAGGTGACGCTCAGCACGTTGTTGATGCGCCCCTTCGTGAGCATCCAGCTCACGGGAACATTCCACCCGGCGGTGCCCGCGGATCCGCCGATGGTCGGAAACGTGGACGAGCTCGCTGACGACGACTCCCGGTAGCTGACGCTGGCGTTGAGCACGCTGCGCGTCGGCTGCGGCCCGCGGCCCTGGCGGCCGCCGGGACCTCCCGGGCCGAACCCGCCGGGACCGCCCGGTCCGCCACGGCCACCGCCCGGCGGGAGCCCGCCGCGGCCGCGCCCTCCACCGCGCTGCGGCTGCGCCCCGAAGATGTGCGTGACGCGGAGGTTCACGTCGTTGCTGTTCGACGAGTTCGCCGTGACGTAGTGGAAGTTCTGCGTGTCGCCGAGGATGTTGGGTTTCGGGATGAACGCGAGGAGCGTCTGCGCCGCCGGATCGATGCGCGACTGCGGAAGGCGGTTGTTGGCGAACGGTTGACCGGTGAGCGGATCGATCACGACCGCGCTTGCGCCGGAGAAATCGCCAGACCGCGCCGCCAGCGTCGGGACCGTCGAGTACCAGTTGACGGGCGTCCGTGAGTGGTTGCCGGAGTAGTTCAGGAAGAAGGACGTCCGCGTGCCGCCATTGAAGAGATGAGGGATGGTCAGCGGACCGCCGAAGGAGGACCCGTAGCGCTGCTGGACGTAGTCCGGCTCTTCACGCACGCGACCGTTGAGTGGGTATGCCGCGGCATCGAACATCGACCCGCCGAGGTTGTAGTTGGCGTTGCCCTGAATGCGTCCGCCGCCGCGCATGCCCCCGAACCCACCGGGACCGCCGCCGAAGCCTCCGGGGCCACCGCCACCAGGCCCGCCGCCACGTCCACCGCCGCCGGCGAACCCGCCCTGATCGCCGGCACCCCCACCGTCGCCGCCGGCGCCGCCACGTCCGAGTCCGTCGGGTCCGCCCTCGCCAAACTCGCCGCGCCCGCCGCGCCCGCCAAACAGCAACCCGTCGTTCGATTGTCCCTGAATGCCCGCCGTGGCAACGGTCTCGGTCGGCGCATCGGCTGAAAAGCCCGGAGGCAGCTGCAGCTCGGCCCTGAGCGTCGCCGTCGCGTCGTCGTTGGACGCGGCGCCGGCCTGTTCCCCGGTGACGTTGGTGACGACGTCGAGCTGCTGGAACCCGCCCTGCCCTGAGCTTGTCGAAAGGCCTCGGCCTCGCCCACCGGCGGCGGTGGGTCCACCTCGTCCAGCAGGCTGACCGGCCGTCGGCGCACCTGCCTGGGACCCGGCTGGCTGCGTTCCAGCCGGCGTGCGTGGCCCGGAAGCGGTCGCGGCAGCGTCCTCAGCAGACGACGCCGCAGCGCGGGAGGCAAGAAACAGCACAAGGTCGAGTCGGCTGTTGCAGTCGCCGGGCGCGAGGGTCAACTCGCGCGTCGCCGGAGCAAATGCCGCGAGCGACGCACGGATCTTGTAAGTCCCCGGCCCGCTCAGCCGGAGCACGTAGCTACCGTTCTGCTCGCTCGAAGTGGAGGAGATCTCTCGGCCGTCGGCGCCAAGTGCCACGACGGCCGCGCCGGGTAGCGGCAAACTGCCGGATTGCACGAGGCCAGACACGGCGCACGGCTGACTGGACGGCAGCGGCGACTGCGCCCGCGGAGGCGCCACGAGGACGAGTGTCAGCGCGAGGCCGGCCGCGAGCCTGACGCGGGCACGGGGCGAAAAGTGCCGAACGGGCTGCAAGTTAGCGGCAAAGCGCATAGGTTCCTGAAGCCACCGCCCGTATCGTGCTACGAGTTCACGTTGGACATCTATTGTCCGGCATATCTTCCCCACAGAGCGATGACACGACTGTGACAAAAAAAGGGCGCGCCCCGCTTGCGAGGCGCGCCCACCAACTCGATCTGGGTGCGGCGTTCGGCGTTCGAGTTCGCCGTTCAGCGTCCCAGGTTCACTTCGTCGTTCACTTCAGCATTCAACATTCAGCATTCAGCATTGCTAAAAGCCCACTCTGACCCCAAATCGAATGATGCGTGGGTTGACGATCTCTCGAACCTGGTTGAACCCGGACGAGGCCAGGTCGTAGTCGCGCCCGAGCACCTTGGCGGAATTGAACACGTTGAAGATGTCCATGTCGAGGTTGACGGTCAGTTTTCGATACGTGATGTTCTTGCTCACGCGGCCGTCCAACGTGTGCACCGTCGGC
Organism: uncultured Acidobacteriota bacterium; assembly: GCA_963771395.1. Taxonomy (GTDB): domain Bacteria; phylum Acidobacteriota; class Vicinamibacteria; order Vicinamibacterales; family 2-12-FULL-66-21; genus DATBJJ01. Next base: position 139,639 of record CAVYTY010000006.1, read on the forward strand.
AGGCGGTTCTTGCCGACGTCGGTCACGAGCAGCACGTTCTTCTCGGTTGCGATCGCGTCGCCGGCGCCATCGGTATCAGACAGCGTGAAGTACGGCGCGGAAAAGCCCTGCCGCATCAGGTAGTTCCCTGCCAGCGTGATGCCCCACTTCGCCTGGTAGGCGCCGTTGGCCATGAACTGATACTTCGGCAGCACCATGTAGATCGAGCTCTTGCCGCTGCCGGTGCTCGGTATCATCACCGGACCGCCATCCACGTTCGGGTAGGCGTCCGTCGTCGTGAAGACCGGCGTCGGATCCTCGCTCGCTCCGGGGCCCTTCAGGTACTCGCGGTGATCGTTGGTCGAGAATCCGACTCGCATCATCCACCGGTCCGCCAGCCGCTTGGTCGCGGAAATCTCGAACCCGAGATAACGCTGGTAGTAGTCGGTACGCGTCTCGAAAAGTTGTCCCAAGTCCTCTGGCAGCGCGTCCTCGTTCACATGGTAGTAGGGCACGTTGTAGCTGCCGATCCCCGGCGCCGTGCCGCTGAAGACGCCCGCCTGGGTGAAGTCCGCCGCGGTGACGCCGGGATAGTTCAGCCAGTTGAAGCCGGTGTATCGCCTCCACGTGACGTTGGCGGCCACGCCGAAGTTCTTGAAGAGCTCGTGCTCGATGCCGAAGAGAACCTCGTGGGTCAGCGGCGAGCTGTAATCGCCGATGCGATCGGGGTTTCCGCCGAGCGGGTTGTCGGGATCGAATCCAGCCACCCCCTGGAAGGTGGTGAACTCGCTGAGGTCGGCGATGCGATTGCCGTTCGTGTCGACCGCCGCGTAGTAGACATACGAGTAGTACGGAATCGCGGAGACCGTCAACGCGGCGCGGTTCGAATCGAGCTGCGAGGCGAAGGCGGCGTAGCTGCCCCGGACGACCGTCTTGCGCGACTCGTTCAGCGCGTAGGTGAACCCGACCCTCGGTGTGACGTTGTTGTAGACGATCGCGTTCTCGACGGCCGGAGCATCGAGCGCCGGCAGGAGCGACGGCAGGGCCGGGCTGGCGGGAACCGACGCCGCCGCCACCGAGCTCGCGGCGCGGTCCCAGCGGATGCCGGCGTTCAGCGTCAGCCGGTCGAAGCTGATCGTATCGCCGAGGTACGCGTTCCAGTATTGGCCTTCGCCGGCGAGCGACCAGTCGCGGACGACGCGCGCCTGCATGTTCGGGTAGCCGCGGTGGTAGGTGCGAACGCCGTTGCCCGGCCAGCCGCTCTCGGACGTGACGCTCGCCTTCTTCCAGCCGAACCCGAACTTCAGGTCGTGCCGGCCTTTGAACTTGTTGCCCTCGAGCGACACGTTGTGCTGCGGCCGGAGGGTCTGGAACCAGCCGTACGACCCGTGAAACACGGTGGCATCGTCGCGATACGACTGGACGTCCCGACCGCCGCGCGGCTCGAGCGAGAACCCGTTCTTCGTATGCGCGTAGCGACCGACGAGGAACAGGTTGGACCCAATCGTCTGTGTGACTTCGGCCTTGTACAGGTCAGTTGGGCCGTCCTGGTTGTAGGTCGTCTCGTCGGGACGGAAGCCCGACGCGCCGCGCCCGAACTTCAGCTTGTTGCCGCGGAAGTAGGTGAAGTTGGCACGCGTCTTCGGCGACAGCTCTCCGGTGATCTTCGCCGAGATGTTCTCGAGCGTCGTCGCGTCGCGGGCGATTTGCGCGTAGTCGTTGAGGTCGGGGTCGAAACTGAACACGTTGATTTCGGGCTCGGTCTTGCCGTACGCGCCCCAGGCGAAGAGCCGCCGCGGGATGATCGGCCCGCCGCCCTCGAAGCCCCAGTCTCTGTACTCACCGACCCGGTTATAGCTCGCAATCTGGCCGAAGAGATCGGACGAGACGTTGTCGGACTGGAGGCCGTCGTTCTCGAAGTAGTAGCGCGTCGTCCCGCGCCACTTGCTGGTGCCGCCGCGCAGCACGAAGTTCAGCTGCACGCCCGGCGTGGCGTTGGCGGGATCGGCGCCGCCGGTCGTGACCTGCATCTCCTGGAACATGTCGAAGTCGTAGTAGGTCGGGGACGCGCCGAGCGAGCCCATGTCGGTGATCGAGATTCCGTCCATGTTCCAGGTGTTCTGGTCCGGGTTCGCACCCTTGGCCTGGTAGTTCGACTGCTGCCCCGATTCGGCGCCGCCGACATTCACGCGATCGACGATGATGCCGGGGATGGTCTGCAGCACCACCCAGGGATCGCGCGCGCTCGGAATGTTCTGGAGCTCGTCGAGGTTGACGTTGGTCGAGACCGTCTGTCGCTTCGTCTCGATGACCGGCGTTTCCTCTGTCACTTCCACTCGTTCCGACACGCCACCGACGCCGAGCGTGACGACGAGCGGCACGATCGAGCCGGCATTGACCGGCACGTTCTCGTTCCGGTAGTCGGTGAACCCGGACAGCTTGGCGGTCACGGTGTAGCGCCCTGGCGCGAGGTTCACGAAGTGCACCCCACCCTGGGTATCTGTGACGGCGACATCGGTCTGCGGGCCGACGGCCTCGACCGTCACACCGGGCAGCACTGCGCCAGTGCCGTCCTTGATGGTGACGTCGATACGGCCTGTGTAGACCTGTGCGGCCACCGGCGCCGCGACGAGCGACGCGCAGAAGAGCGACAGGCCAACCAGGACCAGTCGTGTTTTCATCCGAGCCTCCTTTGCGTGATCCGACCAGGACGCCGCCCGGGCACACCCGTGCCGGAACGACCACTCGACGCACGCGTGGACGGCGTGTGTCGGGAGTGAGTACGTGACGTGTGGATATGGCCGGACGCGCCGGCCGTCAAGGAGATTGGAAGGAACTGCGTGCTGGGAGTGACGAGACGCGTCTTTCCTGTGACGAGCGGCTCAGCGCGCGAACCGGTCGAAGATGTCGACGAGCTCTGCCAGCCGTCGGCTCTGTTCGGGTTCTCCCTTGGCAATTCCATCGGGCACGCACATCTCGACGTGATACTTCAGCACGGCGAGGCTGATGCGATTGAGCGCGGCCTCGGCTGCTGCCAGCTGCTGCAGAATGTCGAGACAGATGCGCGGCTCCTGCACCATGCGGCGGATGCCACGTATCTGCCCCTCGACGCGGTTGAGGCGGGTGGTGAGGCTCTGTTGCAGCGTTTGGTCCAGCATGGGCTCCCTCGGGAATCGATCGCGGCGCTCACACTATACGCCGCTCTGAGTCCCCCGATCTCGCCCATGACAACCCGCGTCGCAGACCTTCACTCTCCTCAGCTGGCTCGCCTGTGCAAGGGCATTGCCCTCATTGCCTGCCGGTGAACTGCCGATGTCGTTTACTGTCGCTCGTGACGAAGGGAGAGCAGGGAGTGACGAACTGCCTGCCGGCGATGACGTACCGATCGGCCATCCCAGCGCACTCAACACGGCGAACGCGAACGATCCAAATCCCCAGCGGACCGAGTTCAAACATTTGCACTCGGGAGCTCGGAGCTCGGGAGGAAGACGGAGATAACGGGTTCAACACGAAGGACCTTGACATCGCTCACCACACTGAATGAACATTCATTCATGGCCACGGCAGCGACCCGGCGCGCGAGTGCGCAGCCGGCCCGGCTCGAGCGGACCGACAAGCGCGACGCGCTGCTCCGGGCCGCGATCGACACGTTTGCCGCCCGCGGCTTCTTCAATGCGCAGGTCGCCGACGTCGCCCGGGCGGCGGGCGTCGCCGCCGGCACGGTCTACCTCTACTTTCGCGGCAAAGACGACCTCCTCATCTCGATCTTCGAGCGCACGATGAAAGAGGCGATCGCCGACGGCCGCCGGAGCGTCGGCGCCCTCGCCGATCCGATCGAGCGGCTTCACGAGATCGCCCGGCTCCACCTCGACCGCCTCGGGCGAGACCGCGCCCTCGCCGTGGTCTTTCAGGTCGAGCTCCGGCAGTCCACGAAGTTCATGGAGCGGTTCTCGTCGACGCAGTTGCGCGAATACCTCGGCATCATCAGGACCGTCATCGCCGACGGTCAGGAGCGCCAGGTGTTCCGCTCGGAGATCAGCCCGACGCTGGCCGCCAAGCTGTTCTTCGGCGCCCTCGACGAGATGGCGACCAACTGGATCCTCAGCCGCCGCAAATACCCGCTCGCCGCCGAAGCCGATGCGATCGTGGATCTGTTCGTCGGCGGGATCGGGCAGCGGCGGTAACGGCTCGTCGAACCTGGGGCACCACAAGAGTGAGCACTCGCATACGGACAGTGGCCGTTCTCGGCGCCGGCACCATGGGCGCGCAGATTGCCGCGCACTTCGCGAACGCCGGCGTTCCCGTGCTGCTGCTCGACGTCACGCGCGACGCGGCGCGCGAGGGGCTGGGGCGCGCACGCAAGCTCAAGCCGGATCCCTTCTTCACGCCGGACGTCGCCGCCCTCGTTCGAACGGGCGGGTTCGACGAGGACCTGCCGGCGATTCGGTCGGCCGATTGGATCATCGAGGCCGTCGTCGAACGCCTCGACGTGAAACAGGCGCTGTTCGAGCGCGTCGACCTCCACCGGGCGCCGCACGCCATCGTGAGCTCCAACACGTCGGGGATCCCGATCGCGGCGATTGTCGAGGGCCGGTCCCCGTCCTTCCGGGCGCATGCGCTCGGCACACACTTCTTCAACCCGCCGCGGTATCTGCGGCTGGTCGAGATCATTCGCACGCCGGACACCGAGCCTGCGGTCGAGGCGACGGTTGTCGAGTTCGCCGACCACCGCCTCGGAAAGGGTGTGGTCCCCGCAAAAGACACGCCGAACTTCATCGCGAACCGCATAGGCCTCTACGGCGTCATGCAGATCTTCCGGGCCTGGATCGGAGCGCCGGACAGCGGGTACTCGATCGAAGAGATCGACGCCATTACCGGCCCGCCCATCGGCCGGCCGAAGAGCGCCACGTTTCGAACGATGGATCTCGCGGGAATCGACGTGCTGGCCCACGTCGTGCGGAATCTGGCGGGCAGCCTGAGCCGCGACGACGACCGCGCCGTCTTCACCCTGCCGCCGATCGTCGAAGAACTGATCGCAAGGGGCTGGGTTGGGACCAAGACGGCCCAGGGCTTCTATAAGAAGGACACGAGCGGAGAGATCGCTACGCTCGATCCGGCCTCGATGACCTACCGGCCCGCGGCGCCAGCGCGACTGCCGTCGCTCGATGCGGCGCGAGCGATCGAGGACCCGGGCGCGCGAATCAAGGCGCTCTTCGGCGGGAACGACAAGGTCGGCCGCTTCCTGCGCGATACGCTCGGCCCGACGCTCGTCTACGCCGCGCGAGTCGCGCCGGAGGTCGCTTACTCCATTGAAGACGTGGACCGCGCGATGCAGTGGGGCTTTGGCTGGGAGCTGGGGCCGTTCGAAACGTGGGATGCGATCGGCATCCAGCAGGTGCTCGATGCGTGCCACGTCAGCGACCCGCCGTCGCTCGTCCGCGACGCCCTCGAGCGCGGGAGCTTCCGCCCGAAACGTGACGGGCGCCTGTTCGAGCCGGCGCCGCCGGCCGGGCCGGGCCTGCAGTTGCTGCGGACAGCGAAGGAGCGCAACGCCGTCGTGCGGCGGAATGCCGGCGCCAGCCTGATCGACCTCGGCGATGGCGTGCTCGGCGTCGAATTCCACTCGAAGATGAACGCGATCGGCGGGGACACGATCCAGATGCTCCAGGCGGGCGTCAAGGAAGCCGCTTCGCGTTTCCGCGCGCTGGTCGTCGGGAACGACGCGCCGAACTTCTCGGCCGGCGCGAACCTGATGCTGCTCCTGCTCGAAGCCCAGGAAGGCAACTGGGATGAAATCGACCTCATGGTCCGGGCGTTTCAGGGCGCCACGATGGCGCTCAAACACGCGGATGTTCCCGTGATCGTCGCACCTGCCGCGCTGGCGTTGGGCGGTGGATGCGAAGTAGCGCTCCATGCGGACAGGGTGCAGGCGGCGGCGGAAACCTACATGGGCCTCGTCGAGGTCGGCGTCGGTCTCATCCCGGCTGGCGGCGGAACCAAGGAAATGCTGGCGCGCGCGGTGGAAGCCGCGCCGGCCGGATCCCCTTCGACAGGCTCACGGCAGGCGGATCTGCTACCGATCGTCCAGCGGGTGTTCGAGACCATCGGGTTCGGCAAGGTATCGACGAGCGGAGCGGACGCCCTCCGCCTGGGTACCTCCGCCGCGTCGATGGCATCACGATGAACCGCGAGCGCCTCATCGCCGACGCCAAGGCGGTCGCGCTGGCGCGCGCAACCGACTACGCCGCGCCTCTGCCGCGGACGGCGATCCCGGTTGGCGGCGAAGGGCTGCAGGCGGCGCTCAAGCTGGGCGTCCACCTCGCGTGGCGGGCCGGCCGCCTGACCGATCACGACGCGCTCATCGGGCGAACGCTCGCGCGCATCCTCTCGGGCGGGGATCGGCCACACGCAGGCACTGTCACCGAACAGGAACTGCTCGACCTGGAGCGCGAGGCGTTCCTGAGCCTGTGCGGCGAGCGCAAGACGCAGGAACGAATCGCGCATACGCTCAAGACCGGAAAGACGTTGAGGAACTGACGGCGATGTTCGATCGAGGTCACGGTCCGGCGCTCGTGGTCGTGCCGGGTCTGCACGGACGGTGGGAGTGGATGACGCCGGCGCTCATCCAGCTCGCCACGCGCTGTCGCACGATCTCGTACTCGCTCTGCGGCGACATCGGGTCCGGCGAACGGCCGGACCCCGGCCGGGGATTCGACAACTACCTGCATCAGCTCGATGCATTGCTCGACCGATTGGGAATCACGCGCGTCGCGCTGTGCGGCATCTCGTTTGGCGGCGTCGTGGCGCTGCGGTACGCGGCGACACGGCCTGATCGGATCACAGCGCTCGTCCTCGCATCAGCGCCCGGCCCGGGATGGAAGCCGAACGCGCGGCAGGCACGCTGGCTCGCACGCCCCTGGATGTCGGCGCCGGCGTTCGTGGCCACCTCGCCGATGCGTCTCTGGCCGGAAGTGCGGGCCGCCTTCCCGACCTGGCCGTCGCGGCTGGGATTCTTCGTGCGTCAAGGTCTGCGCGCGGCGGGCGCGCCGATGATCCCGTCGCTGATGGCAGAGCGCATCCGCCTGGCCGGGCAGTTGGACCTGCATTCGGACTGCGCGCGCATTCGGGTGCCAACGCTGGTGTTGACCGGCGAGGAACCGCTCGACCGCGTGGTCCCGGTAGCGAGCACGCGGCCGTTCTGCACGCTCATTCACGGCGCCGAGTCGCGCGTCCTCGAACGGACCGGTCATCTCGGCGCCTTGACGCAGCCCGCGAGATTTGCGGACGTCGTTGGAAATTTCGTTCATGCCCACAATCACTGATCTGCGGGGCCCCGCGGGGCGTCTCGAAGCCCTGCTCGACACACCCGAGCCCGCGCCTGTCCGGGCGGCCGTCGTGTTCGCGCATCCCCACCCGCAACAGGGCGGGACGATGCACACCAAAGTGGTCTACCAGGGCGCGAAGGCGCTCGTGCGGATCGGATGCGCCGTCCTGCGGTTCAATTTCCGTGGCGCCGGCGCCAGCGAGGGCGCCTTCGATCGCGGCGAAGGCGAACAGGCGGATTTCAGCGCCGCACTGGATTACATGGCTGGACGCTATCCAGGCGTGCAACTCTGGGCCGCCGGCTTCTCGTTCGGGTCGTGGGTCGCGCTCGAGGTCGGCGCGCTCGACACGCGCGTATCGGCCCTCATCGGGGTCGCGCCGCCGGTCGTGTCCTCGGTATCGGGACAGAACTACACCTTCACGAACACGCTCACGAGCACCAAACCCAAGTTCTTCGTGCAGGGTGAAGCAGACGAAGTCTGTCCGCTCGAAGGCATGTGGCAGTTCTACGGCCGGCTCGAGGAGCCGAAGGAGCTCGTCGTGATCGACGGCGCGGATCACCTTTTTGATGGCAAGACACAGGAGGTCGGCGAGGCGCTCGAGGAGCTGCTAGCCGATTTTCAGGCATGAGAGACGCGGTCATCGTTTCAGCCGTGCGAACGGCAAGCGGCAAGGCTCCAGCAGGCACGCTCAGGCACACCCGCCCCGACGAGATGGCGGCGGCCGTGATCAGGGAAGCGCTGGCGCGCGCCCATGGACTCGATCCCGCGGAGATCGACGACGTCATCCTGGGCTGCGCGATGCCGGAGGCCGAGCAGGGGCTCAACGTGGCCCGAATCAGTAGCCTGCGCGCCGGCGTTCCGGTCTCGGCGTCTGCCCTCACCGTCAATCGTTTCTGTTCGTCAGGACTGCAGGCCATCGCGCATGGCGCCGAGCGGATCATGGCCGGGTTCGCCGACGCGATCGTCGCCGGCGGGACCGAGTCGATGAGCCTCGTGCCGATGGGAGGGCACAAGATCGCGCCCAACCCGATCCTGGTGGACACCTACCCCGACGTCTACCTCACGACGGGGCTGGTGGCGGAGAACCACGCCCGCGAGGCGGCAGTGACCCGCGAGGAACAGGACGCGTTCGCGCTCGCCAGCCACCAGAAAGCCGTCGCGGCGATTGACGCCGGCCGGTTCACGGACGAGATCGTGCCGCTGCAGGTGCGCGTCGACGCGAACGGGGCGGCAGCGAAATCGATTACGTTCGACACCGACGAAGGCCCGCGCCGCGATACGTCGCGCGAGGCGCTCGCGAAGTTGAAGCCGGCATTTCACGTCACGGGCACCGTCACCGCCGGCAACTCATCGCAGACGAGCGACGGCGCTGCGGCGGTCGTCATCATGTCCGCCGACCGTGCGCGCGCGCTCGGCATCGCGCCGCTGGCGCGGTTCGTGGCGTTTGCGACGGCCGGTGTGGAGCCCGAGCGCTTCGGCATCGGGCCGGTGCCGGCAATCCGGAAGGCGTTGAAGATGGCCGGCCTCACGCTCGACCAGATCGATCTCGTCGAGCTCAACGAAGCCTTCGCCGCGCAGGCGATTGCCTGCCTGCGCGAGCTGCCGATTGACGCGGCACGACTCAACGTCAACGGCGGCGCAATCGCGCTCGGCCACCCGCTCGGCTGCACCGGCGCCAAGCTGACCGCCACGCTGCTGCACGAGATGCGACGGCGAGGGTCACGCTACGGCATGGTCACGATGTGTGTCGGCGGCGGTATGGGCGCGGCGGGCATTTTCGAACGTCTGTAAGGTCCGGACTTCAGCCGGACCTGGATGGGACATGCATGACAACAATGACGACGGTGCGCGGTGGGGCGTGGCTGATTGAAGAGGCGACAGAACCGGTGTTCACGCCCGAGCGGCTGAGCGACGAGCACAAGCTGATCCGGCAGACCGCCGACGAGTTCATCGCGAGCGAGGTCCTGCCGGCGCTCGAACGGCTCGAGCAGAAGGACTGGGCGCTCGCGCGTGCGCTCGTGCGCCGGGCCGGCGACCTCGGTCTCCTCGGCACCGATGCGCCGGAGTCCTTCGGAGGGGTCGAGCTCGACAAGGTCTCTTCCGTTGTCGTCGGCGAAGCCGTGGGGTGCGCCTCGTCATTCGCGACGACCTTCGGCGCGCAGACTGGCCTGGCGATCACGCCGCTCCTCTGTTTTGGCACCGAGGAGCAGAAACAGCGTTTCCTGCCCGGTCTCGTGAGCGGCGAGATCCTCGGCGCCTATGCCTTGAGCGAGTCGGGGTCGGGGTCCGATGCGCTCGGTGCCAAGGCACGCGCCGTCACCCAGCCCGACGGCAGCTTCGTCCTCAGCGGCGAGAAGATGTGGATCACGAACGGCGGCTTCGCGGACCTCTTCATCGTCTTTGCGAAGGTGGACGCGGAACTCTTCACGGCCTTCCTCGTCGAGCGGAGCTTCCCTGGCGTGAGCACGGGTCAGGAAGAGCACAAGCTCGGCCTCCACGGCTCGTCCACGACGCCGCTCGTGCTGCAGGACGTCAAGGTTCCTGCGAGCCACGTCCTCGGCGAGGTCGGTCGGGGTCACAAGGTGGCTTTCAACGTCCTGAACTACGGTCGCTTCAAGCTGGCCGCGATGTGCAGCGGCGGGGCGCGGCTGGCGATCGGAGAGGCGGCCGGCTACGCTTTGCAGCGCAGGCAGTTCGGCCAGGCGATCGCCACCTTCGGCGCGATCCGTCACAAGCTCGGCGAAATGGCCATCCGCGAGTATGCGATCGAGGCGATGCTCTACCGTACCGCCGGCCTCATCGACGGGATGCTGCAGGGCAGCCACGCCGGCGACGCGGTGCTCGCGGCGCTCGAGGAGTTCGCGATCGAAGCGTCGATTCTGAAGGTCGCGGCGAGCGAGATGCTCGACTTCGTGCTCGACGAGAACATCCAGATTCACGGCGGCAACGGCTTCGTGCAGGGACTACCCGGCGGAGCGGCATTACCGCGACGCGCGCGTGAACCGGATCTTCGAGGGGACCAACGAGATCAACCGGCTGCTCGTCCCCGGGATGCTGGCGAGGCGGGCGGTCAAGGGTGGCCTGCCGCTCATCGCCGCGGCGCGACGGCTGCAGGACGAACTGCTGACGCCGTCGCCGGCGGAGCTCCCCGGGGACGGCCCGCTCGAGAACGAGCGCCGCGCGGTTGCCGCAATGAAGAAGGTCGCGCTGATGGTGCTCGGCACGGCCATGCAGACCTACGGCGACAAGCTCGCCGACGAGCAGGAGGTCCTTCGGGCGCCGCCGACATCATCATCGACGTCTACGCCGCGGAGAGCGTCGTGCTGCGTGCGCGGCCAGGCCATGCACCGCGGCGCTGCACGCCGACGGCGGCCGCGGTGTTCGTGAACGACGCCGCGGGGCGCGTCGAGATCGCCGCGCGCATGCGCTCGCGGCGATGGCGGACGGCGACATGCTGCGCACGCTCCTGGCGGCGCTGCGCCGCATGATGAAGGTCACGCCGGTGAACACCGTCGCGCTGCGGCGGCGGATCGCGGATGCAGTCGGCCGGCGAAGGGATATCCTTTCTAACAGCGGGTGCGGCGCGCCAAGCTCGGCGCGCGGAGCGGGTTGATCATGCGTGTCGGGTGCGTGCGACTTGCGTCGGCCGTTCTGCTGGCGCTGGCCGGGTGCACGGCGCGCGAGATCCCATACGAGGAAGAGATCGCGACGTGGCGCGCGGAAAAAGACCGCTTCATGCGCGAATCGCCGGAGTCGCCCGTGGTCGCAGCGCCGAACGCGCGGCCTTTCCGCCGCTGCCCTACTTCCCGATCAATCCCGACGTACCGCGTGCCGGCGTCGCTCGCCGTCGCCCGCGCGGCGGACATGCTGGAGATGCCGACCTCGACCGGGCCAGCGCCGCCGGATGCGGCGCATCGGCGCGCTCGAATTCACGCTGAAGGGTCAGCCGCTCAAGCTGACGGCATTCGCCGAGGCGGCCGACACCGAACTGCAGCGCCTCTTCGTGCCGTTCCGCGACCTGACGAACGGAACCGACACCTATCCCGGCGGGCGCTACCTCGATCTCGATCGCACGGCGACCGGCATCTACGATCTCGACTTCAACCGCGCCTATCATCCGTTCTGCCTCTTCAACCCCAAGTACGACTGCCCGGTGCCGCCGCGGGAGAACCGGCTGCCGATCCCGGTGCGCGCCGGCGAACAGCTCGGAGCGACCGCCAAGTGATCTCGGCGATCGTCTTCGACTTCGACGGCGTGCTCGCCGACTCCGAGCCGCTGCACCTGCGCGCCTATCAGGAGGTGCTCGAGCGTTCGGCCTGTCGCTTCCGCGGGAGAAGTACTACGCGAACTATCTCGGGCTACGACGACAACGGCGTGTTCCAGCCGTGGCCGCGGCGCGCGGACTGGCCGCTCGACGACGGACGCATGGTCGCCCTCATCGCCGAGAAGCGCCGGGTGTTCGACGAGCTGCTCGGCCGGCGGCGGACGATCCTGTACACCGGCGCCGCCGAGTGCGTGGCGCGCCTCGCCGCGGTCTGGCCGCTCGGGATTGCGTCGGGCGCCGCACGGCCCGAGATCGAGACCATGCTCGCGCGGCCGCGGCCTCGATCGGTACTTCCGCTTCATCGTCGGCGTCCGGCGAGACGCCGGCCAGCAAGCCCGCACCCGATCCGTATCGCGCGGCCGCGGAGCTGCACGGCCATCCGCCGGAGGCGTGCGTGGCAATCGAAGACTCGCGCTGGGGCATCGAGTCGGCCAAGGCGGCCGGCCTCTGGTGCATCGGCATCACCCACACCTATCCGGTGCCGGAACTGCTGCAGGCCGACGCAATCGTCACGTCGCTCGGCGAACTGACGCCGGAGCTGATCCGGACGCTGTCTTAGCTCTCAGCTCTCACCAAGGTTCGACTGCACGCAGTTTCGACAAGACAGAGTGATCGGCGTCTCTCAGCGAAACCCCGGATATCGCGATCGCGGGGTGCCAGGCTCTGAACGCCTATTCGCTGAAAGCTGAGAGCTACCCTCGCATAGAATCCCAGCGTGCTGTCGAGCGCCGCGAATCAACCCACAGAGGGCACGAGGAACCCCGGGCAGCGGCGTTGGCTGGTCGTGGCCGGGGTACTCGCGCTCTACCTGATCCTCGCGGCGCTGTGCACGCGGCCGTTGCTCGAGCTGCGCCAGTCGCACATCGCCGGGGATCCCGGCGATCCGATTCTCAACGCGTCGATTCTCTGGTGGAACGCAACCACTGTTCCATTCTCAGAGCAGTGGTGGAACCCTCCATACTTCCACCCGACGAAGGGTGTGAGCGCATTCACCGAGAACCTGGTAGGCCTCAGCCCGATTGCGACTCCGCTGTACTGGATCACGCGCGATCCGCTCACCAGCTACAACATCACGTTGTTCCTGACCTGGCCGCTCTCGGCATTCGCCGTCTACCTCCTGGTCAGGTACGTCGTCCGGCGAGAGGATGCGGCACTCATCGCTGGCCTTGCGTACGGCTTCACCCCCTATCGAACAGCGGAGATGGGGCACCTCCAGATGGTGGCGTCGTTCTGGATACCGCTCGCCCTGCTCGGCCTCCATGGATTTCTGCGCGAGCGGCGTGTGGTCTGGCTGATTCTTTTCGGCGCCGGCTGGCTCCTCCAATCGCTGGCCAACGGCTACCTGATGCTCTACGGTGCCGTCCTGATCGGGCTGTGGCTCATCTACTTCTGCTCGACGCGCGACACATGGCGTGCGACACCGGCAATCCTCGTGACGTGGATGCTCTGGAGCCTGCCGCTGGTACCGGTGATGCTGAAATACCGCGCCGTGCACGAGCTCAACGGTCTGCGTCGAGACCTCTCCGACGTGGTGAGCATCAGCGTGCAGGTACGAGCCTGGTTCGAGGTCACGGATTTTGTCTGGTTGTGGAGGCACGTACTTCCGGACGGGAAGGACGATCTCTTTCCAGGGGCGACGGCCGTCGCGCTCGTGCTGCTCGCCGTGTTCGCGTCCGTAAGGCGGCTGTCACCGGAGCTGAAGGAGTCCTTCTCGGGCGGCCGCCGGTGGCTGCTCGGCACACTCGCGGCAGTGACCGCGATCAGTCTGACTGTGGTCGTCTATATCCTGTTCGCTGGCCCGTGGCGCCAGGAGGTCGGCGCCGTCGTGCTTCGCGTGAGCGCCATCGACCGGCCCCTCATGGTCGCGCTGTTGTGCGGCGCGCCGTTCGTTCACCGCGTCTTCACCCCCGGCGTCCGCGGTGCGATCGCACGACGCAGCCCGTTTGTGTTCTACAGCGCGGCGACGATTGCCATCGCCGTACTGGCCTGCGGTCCTGTCATTCCAGTCGGCAAGGCGATTGTCTTCGACCACACACCGTATCACTGGCTGATGTATCTGCCCGGGTTCGACGAGCTCCGGGTACCGTCGCGGTTCTGGATGCTGGGGGTCCTCTGCCTCGCGATAGCAGCAGGTCTTGCCTATGCCAGGTTCCGCGTGACTCGTCTCTCCTTGAGAGTCCTCGTGTTCGTTGGCGCGTCGGCTGGTGTCCTGCTGGACGGGTGGCTGCGCGAAATCCCCATGGCGCTGGCGCCCGACCAACGATTGACAGTGGCACGAAGGGACTACACCGAACCGATTCTCGAGCTCCCTCTCGGACCACAGAGGGATGTGGCCGCGACGTTCCGATCCATCTGGCATAGACGAGGCGTGTTCAATGGCGGGAGCGGCTACGATCCGATGCACTATCTGCCGCTGCAAGAGGGAATCAACGCTCGCGACCCGGCGATGCTGCTCGCTCTGTCGTCGTTTGGCTCGTTTGATGTGGTCGTGGACGAAGCCGTGGATCCGCTGGGCGAATGGTCCCGCTATGTCGCCGGTTTCCCAGGCGCAGTCCGCATGAGTCACGACGGCACGCATACGGTGTATCGCTTGCCAGCGGGCTCGATGGACGCCCGTCTCGGCGCGGCCCTCCCCATCGCGCGAGTGTACGCGTTCGAGGGAGATACCACGCCGCTCGCTGACGGCCGCGCCGAAACCCAGTGGTCAGCCGGGGCGTCTCAGAGCCCGGGTCAATGGGTGTCCGTCGATCTTGGAGGCGTGCACGAGATCAGCGGCATCACGCACGCGCTCGGGCTGAGCCCTACGGCTTTCCCCGGCGCCTGGCGATCGACGTTTCAATCGACGGCGCGACGTGGGACCAGGCCTGGGAAGGAAGCACCGTCGCGCAGGCATTCCGCGCGGCGGTGCACGCCCCCACGGCCGCCGTGATGCCTTTCGCGTTTGCGCCGCGCCTCGCCCGGTTCGTTCGTCTCCGGCAGCTCGCAGGCCATCCCTTTCCGTGGCTGGTGGCGGAGATCCAGGTGCACGGGCCAGCTCTCTAGCTGTCGTCTCAGCGCAGCCGTTCGATCGGGAATCTCAATGGTGTGGCTGATAGCTGACAGCTGACGGCTGAGGACCTAGAATGGTCTTGTGCCTGTCTCCCTCCATCTCCAGCCGCGGGCAGTGCAGGTCGCCACGGAGCTCGAGCAGGCGATGAACGCGCCTGGAGAGGATCTCGCGCCGGCCGCGCTGGCGATCGCCAGGGTGGAATACCCGTCGCTCCAGACGGCGCCGTATCTGGAGCTCCTCGATCGGATGGGAGAGGAGGCGTCTGCACGCATCGGCGCCCCCGGGCAGTCTCCGTTCGAAGATGCCGTGCGCGCGTTCAACGAGTACTTCTACGATGAGCAGGGCTTCAGCGGCAACCGCGACCGGTACGACGACCCGCGCAACAGCTTTCTGAACGAAGTGCTCAACCGCCGCACGGGCATTCCCATCAGCCTCGCCGTGGTGTATCTCGAGGTCGCGCGCCGCGCCGGCCTGCGTGTGGTGGGGGTGAACTTCCCCGGCCACTTCCTGATACGGGCGCCGCTCGCCGAACCCGCGCGGACGACCAACGATGTCCTGATCGTCGACCCGTTTCATGAGGGTGCGTTCCTGTCCGAGATCGACTGCCGGGAATTGTTACGGCAGCACATCGGCGATGCCGCGGCCTTCGACCAGACGCTCCTCGAGCCGGCCACCCGGCACCAGATCGTCGTGCGCATGCTCGTCAACCTCAAACGGCTCTACGTGCGCATGCGGTCCTTCCCGCAGGCGCGCTTCATCTCGGGCCTGCTGCTGACCGTCGACCCCTCCGCGATCGTCGAGCTGCGGGACCGGGGCCTCCTCGCCTACCACCTCCAGGACTTCGCCGGCGCGCTTCGCGATCTCGAGGTGTACTTGCGGCTGCTGCCCAGACACGCCGTCGCCACCGACGACCCTCATCCGCTCGCCAACGACAGCGACGAAACCGCCGCCGAAACAGAAAGCGAGCACGAACAGATCTCGGGAACACGTCAAGACGCTCAGGAAGAGAGTGGCGGGGTTCAACTGAGAAAGTCTGAAGTCTGACGTTGGAAGTTTGAAGTTGAAAAGTCTGAAGTGTGAAGTCTGAAGTGGAAGTCCGAAGTGAAAGTCCGAAGGACGAAGTCTGAAAGACGAAGTCTGAAAGACGAAGTTTGAAGTAGGTGCGACGGCGATGGTTGAGGTTGAGTGTAGCCTCGGGGCCTTTTCTTGGCCGCTGCGACTGACGACCAGGACTGCCGACTGCCGACTCGGACTAGCGACTGTGACTGACGCCTCCCGACTGCCGACTGTCGACTGTTTTATTTCCAGCCCACCATCTTTGCGAGTCGTGTGAACAGGCTTGGGTTGGTCGCGGCGAGCGCGGCCTGGTCGAGGACGTCCAGGGCGTCGGCGATTCGGTGGGCCACGCCGATGCCAAGGTTGCGCGCGTTGGCGATGGCGGTGTGGTTCGACTCGGAAACGATGAGAATCGTTTTGGCTTTCGAATCCGCCGCGACGTCTATGCAGTTCTGCGGTCGGTCGTCGACGTGATAGTCGAGGCCCAGGGCCGCCGCTGCAGCACCGCGGGAGCCGCGAAGGACGAGCACGCTCGGCAGGTCGAATCCCTGCGCGACGAGCCAGCGCTGGGTCTGACGCTGGACGGTTTCGCCTTCCGTGAACGGCCGCTGCGTGATGAAGAAGACCTCCCACCCGTGCCGCAGCATGAGCCCGTGAATCCGGCCCACCGCTCCCTCGTCCAGAGAGCGCAGCGTCGTCCAGAAGTTCGGGGTGCTTTCGATCGCGTCCCAGACGGCGTCCCCGCGCCGACGCCTTTCGACATTCGTCTTCACATCGGCCCGGGCGCGCGCCTGCCGTTCTTCTTCCTTTTCGGGATCGTCGCTGTCACGGCGGCGTTCGCCGCCGTCGGGCGCGCGCGCGGCTGAAGGTGGCCCGAAGAGGCGAAGCTCGTGCTCACGGAACGCAGTCGAGAAGTCCGCTAGCACGCCGTCCATGTCGAAACCAATCCGCAGGGGCATCGGGAATTCTGAATGCTGAGTGCTGAATGCTGAAGTAAATGCTGAACTGCTGCAGGTTGAACTACTTCGGAGCTAGCGCTTTTGTGTAGCGGCCAGACGAGTCCGGTGCGGTCTCAATCAACACCAGCTCGGCATCGCGGTAGGTCAGGCGGCGGTCTGGACGGCCGTCGCCGGTGACGTCGAACTCGGCTGTCTGTACGACTCCCTTCCCGTAGTGCTCCCATTTGTCGGGTCTTCCGTCACGGTTGGTATCTTCCTCGACTCGCGCGAGGGGCCCGGGGCCATCAGGGGTGCCGGGGGCCGCCACGTCGTAGAACTCCCAACGATCAATCCGCGCTTCATCACCGGTCGACGAAACTTCGACGCGTTCGATTCGTCCGGCCGTGGTCGAGTACGCCCAGGCGTCGGGCTTGTCGCCGGCCTCTCTGGAAAAGCCCACTTTGGTCAAACGTCCAGCCTCGTCGTAGTACTCCCATCGGTCGATGCGTCCGTCCTCGTTGCTGTCGATGCGCGAGCGCAGGGGGCGCATGCCGTTCATGTCGGTCCACGTATCGATGCGGCCGTTCTTGTTGGTGTCGTAGGTGAGCTCGGTCAGCTTGCCCGTGGCCTTGTCGTACGAGGCTTTGGTCGTCGCCTTCAGCCGCTCCCGCTCGGGATCGGCACAACCGTGGGCGAGCACCGCCCCGGACGCCGCGAGCACGACGAGCGCGGCACCGGCCCCGTGTCCCACTAGCTCGTCCTCGCGATCTCGTCGTACAGGAACGCTGACGCGACGATGCCTCCGTGGAAGTTCCCGAGATCGAGCTTCTCGTTCGGGGCGTGCGCGTTCTCGTCCGGCAGCCCCACGCCGAAGAGCACCGCCGGAAGGCGCAGGATTTCCTGGAATGTCGCCACGACGGGGATCGATCCGCCTTCGCGATTGAACACGGGCGCCTTGCCGAAGCCCTTCTCGATGGCCCGGCCGGCAGCCTGCACGAACGGATTGTCGAAGTCGGTCATCCACGGCTTCCCGCCGTGCATGCGCGTGACCTTCAGCTCCACGGTCTTCGGCGTGATCTTCCGGACGTAGTCCTCGAAGAGCTTCGCAATCGCGTCGGGCTCCTGATCGGGCACGAGGCGCATGCTGACCTTCGCCATCGACACCGCCGGGATGACCGTCTTGGCGCCGTCTCCGGTGAACCCGGCCAGCAGGCCGTTGACTTCGAGCGTCGGTCTGGCCCACGTGCGCTCGAGCGTCGAATAGCCACTCTCGCCGAAAAGCTTCGGCGCGCCCAGCTCCTTGCGGTAGCGGGACTCCTTGAACGGCAGCTTCTTCCATTCCGCGCGTTCCTCGTCGCGAAGGGGCCTCACGGCATCGTAGAACCCGGGAACCTTCACGCGCCCGCCGCGATCCTTCATCTGCGCCAGGACTTGCGCCAGCACCATCGCCGGATTCGCCACCGCCCCTCCAAACGATCCCGAATGGAGGTCGCTCTTCGTGCCGCGCAGATCGATCTGGCAGTAGACGAGGCCGCGGAGCCCATAGCAGATCGACGGTACGCCGCGATCGAACATCGGGGAATCCGAGATCACGACGACGTCTGCCGTGAGCTCGCTCTGATGCGCCTTGATGAAGTCGTCGAGGTTGGCGGAGCCGACCTCTTCTTCGCCCTCCAGGATGATCTTCATGTTGACGGGGAGCTTGCCAGCCTTCTTCAGGTGCGCCTCGATGGCCTTGAAGTGCATGAAGACCTGCCCCTTGTCGTCGGCCGATCCGCGCGCGTAGATCTCGCCGTCGCGGATGGTCGCCTCGAACGGCGGGGACTCCCAGAGCTCGATCGGGTCGACCGGCTGGACGTCGTAGTGGCCGTAGAAGAGGATCGTCGGCGCGCCCTCGGCACCGAGCCAGTCGCCATAGACGACGGGGTTGCCGGGCGTGTCGAAGAGCCGGACATTGTTCAGGCCGATGCGGCGCATCTCATCGGCCGACCATTCGGCACAGCGATGCACATCAGCCGCATGCTGCGGCAGGGCGCTGATGCTCGGGATCGCCAGGTAGGCCTTCAGCTCCTCGACGTAGCGGTCACGGTTCGTGTGGATGAAGTCGATGATGTCGTTCATAAGGTTCAACGTTGGTTCATTGGGTTCATTGGGTTCATCGGGTTCATTGGGTTCAAGGGTTCAGAGGGTTCAGGGGAACCAATGAACCTCTTGAACCTCTTTGAACCTATTGAACCTGTATTGGCAGTTCCTCCCTGTCTCCCCATTCCTTCCACGATCCCACGTAGTTTCGCACGCGGGGATAGCCAAGGAGCCGGAGGGCCAGATAGGCATGCGCGGCCCGGTAACCACCCTGGCAGTATGAGATCACCTCGCGGTCGGCGGTCACGCCCGCCGCTTCGTACATCGCTCTGAGCTCAGCCGCCGGTTTGAACTCACCCTCGGGGGTCAGATTACGGGTCCATTCGATGTGCACGGCGCCGGGAATCGCCCCCCCACGCCTGGCGCGAACCGTCGTGCCACAGAACTCGCCGTCGCTTCGCGCGTCGAGAATCACGGCATCCGGCCGCGAGATCGCCTCTCGAACGTCGCGCCACGTCGCCAGGGTGTGCGCCTCTCGCCGGCCGGTCCACTCGCTCTTCGGCGGCGGACCGGCGTCGCGAGTCACAGGCAGGTGATCGCGTGTCCAGGCGCCAAATCCCCCGTCGAGCACACGCACTGATGGATGACCGAAGTACTCGAGGAACCAGAATGCCCGTGCGGCGCGGACGCCGGACTGCTCGTCATAGGCGACGATCGGCGTCGAAGCGGTCACGCCGTGGATCGCCAGCACGTGCTCGATCATCCACATGAAGGCGTTGAGCGGCGCGGGATCCGTGTCGGTCAGGCTGAGGCCCCAGAGGTCGATGTGTATCGCCCCGGGAACGTGCCCGGCGGTGTAATCCTCGGCCGGCCGAAGGTCGAGGACGAGCGGCCGCGACGTCCCGCTGCCCTCGAGCTCGGCAGCAAGCGCGCGCGGCGCAATCAGCAACTGAGGGTTGGAATACCCTTTCATGCCCGGAATCGTACTACAGGGCCTGTCTGGCGATTCATCGACGTTCGACAGGCTCCCGAACCGACCCAGGCGGTCCCTCCCCCGAGTGATCCGCGCAATCCGCGAGATCCGCGTCCCGTTGGATGATCCGCGAGATCCGCGTCCCGTGAAGTAATCCGCGAGATCCGCGTCCCGTCAATGATCCGCGCGATCTGCGTCCCGTCAAGTGCTCTGCGATCAGTGACCCTTGACGAATTAACTTTGTTGTGCAAAGTTATAGGTACCGGTTGATGGAACTTCCACAGGCCCTCGCTCAGATCGCCGAAATCCGCGCGCAGGCCGCGAAAGCGGACGTGTATCGGGGCTATCGATCGGTGCCGGTGGCCGCGTCCGGATTGATGGGGCTCGCGGCGGCCTGGCTGCAGCCGCCGGGAATCGCGGGCGATCCGATCGGGTTCGTCATCTACTGGGTGGTCGTGGCGATCGGCGCCGGGTTCGTCGGTGTCAGCGAGATCGTCTACAACTACGTCGTCCACGACGAAGCGCTCGCGAAACGACGAACGCGGCGCGTAGTCGGTCAGATGCTGCCAGGCCTGCTCGCCGGCGCGCTCGTGACCGCGAGCTTCGTGCACCTGAGCACGGCGCTGGTGCCGCTGCTCCCCGGCCTCTGGGCGCTCGCGTTCGGCCTCGGCATCTTTGCGTCCCGTCCATACCTGGTCCGCACGAGCGGGTGGGTTGCCTTGTACTTCTGTGCGGCCGGCGCCGCGCTCTTGTGGACCGCGCGCGGGCCGGACACGCTCAACGCGTGGGCGGTCGGCGGCACGTTCGGCGTCGGCCAACTCCTGACGGCAGGCGTGTTGTATTGGAATCTCGAACGGCAAGAGTCGCAGGATCAGTCACCATGAAGAAGAAAAGACCCGCCGAGCTCACGCAACCCGGACGCTTCGCCTACGATGGCCTCGAGCGCGTGCTGCACGAGAAGGCGCGGCTCGGCATCATGACGTCGCTCGTCATGCGTCCGGAGGGGCTGCTGTTCTCTGATCTCAAGCGGCTCTGCGCGCTGACGGACGGCAATCTGAGCCGCCATCTCGACGTCCTGAAAGAGGCAGGGCTCGTGGAGGTCTGGAAGGGATTCGAGAACAGGCGCCCGCAGACCCTCTGCCGGCTGTCGACCGATGGCCGCCACCGCTTCCTCGCCTATCTCGAGGAGCTCGAACAGGTCATCCGGGACGCGATGCCAAAAGTCGCCAGGCGCAGCGAGCGCCTGCCCGATCTGCCGCCGGGGTTTCAACCCGCCTGAGTCACCAGACGCTGACGGTCACGCCGGCGGTGATGTACGCCCCGCCGTCCATGGCAAATCCAGCAAGGTAACCGGAGGACTTTGCCCCGACCGCGGCCGTCAGGGCGGCGCGCTCGCCCGGCCAGCCGCGGACATCGGCTTCGACCTCGCCGCGCATCCCGAACCCCTCGACGTCGTGCGACCAGGCGTCGACGCTGACGCTCGGCTGGATCCGCCGCGTCGACCATCGGGAGAGGGAAAACCCACCACCGACTTGCCGGTTCGGACCGATTCGCTCCGTCCACCTGCCGTATGCAGTGCCGGAGGCGCCAAATGCCCGATAGAGCGTCCGCACGTAGTACTCGGGACCGAGCGGTGAGAGCTCGTAGCGGACCGATGGCAGAACGCGAGCCCCGCCGAGCTGCAGCCACCGAACACGGACGTCAGCCTCGCCTCTCCACACGTGATCGGCAAGAAGACCGACAGTCTCGCTCCAGAGTGCCGCGTCGAGCAGGTTGAGGGCTGAACGGATGCGAACGTGCTGCCGAATGTCGTCCAGGCTCGCCGTTCCATACGCGCTCCGCCGCTCATGCAGGTCGTAGACGAGCGTACGCACGTCCCCCGGAAAGCCCTCGGCGAAACTCCGTGGAGAGAGATTCTCTAGCGCATAGATAGGCGCATCGAGCGACCCCATGACCGCGGCGAGCGCGTGGCCGGGAGCGATGCGCTCTGCCCGCAGCATTTGCGTCTCGGCTCGGTCCTTCAGCCAGTATGAGGCCTCGAGCCCGCCGCCATGGGCTGCGGCTGTGAAGAGTGGGTCATCAGGAAACTGCCCAATCGGCCACAGAAAGAACTGCCTCGATGACCAGGGAGTCCCCACCAGGTCCAGCTGGGAATCCACGCCGTACTCGGTAAGTCGCGTCTGATGGCCCCACTCGTGATTCAGCCCGACGAAGTAGTTGACGACCGGCAGGTCGAACAGCGCCAGCTTGGTCGCGCGCGCCACTCGTGCCGATACGCGGGTACCTCGGAAGAGTGATGGCGACAGCGATGCGAGACCGGCGTCGGTCGCCGCTGTCGACAGAATCGACGCCGACAACATCAGATCGGCGTTGCGAGTCATCGGATTCGTCGAATAGACCAGCGGCAGCTGCAGGGGCGCCGGGGCAGCGGACTGCGCCTGGCATGGCACGGCACAGGCGATCGCCGCCGCGATGGTGACGAGGAATCTACAAGTCACGCGTCCACAGACCGTCATGCTGCGTGACTCGCTTTTCCTTCGCCAGCTTCAGCAGGTGCGCGAGCACGGTCTCGGTTGCCGCTGGCAGCAGCGCCGGCGCCAACCCCGCATAGATGCGCGACACGATTTGCTCCACTGTCGACGATCCGCCGGAGACTAGTATGTCGAAGATCTGTCGCTCTCGCTTCACCCGGTGCCGCACGTAGTCGTCTATCAGGGCACTGGGGTTGTCGATGAAGGGTCCGTGACCCGGGAGGAGCCTGCGCACCTGCAGCCGTCGAATACGCTCGAGGGATGCCAGATAGTCGGATAGATCCCCTCCACGACTTGCGGGAATCACGACCGTCGCACCGGCCTGAACGAGATCGCCGCAGTACGAGATCCCGGCCGTCGAGGAAACAGCAGTGATCGGGCGAATGGCCTGGCGTGTGGAGCGCTGTCAGCGCGCCGTCGCCAGCGCTCGATCACCTCTTCGTCCTCGATCGGCTGATCGCCACTGCCGAACTGCCTGATGCGCACGTCGGGCCATCGAGCTGACAATGGCAGGTACCCCGCCGCGTGATCGGAATGCCCGTGCGTGATGAGCACGAGCGCGAGCGGCGCTCCCTGCAGTTCGCGCGCGATCGCCTCGATGTGCTCGGGCTTCCCGACACCGGCATCGATCAACGTCGGCATGCGCCCTGGCAAGAGGTAGGTGTTGGTGCCGGTCGGCCCCGTCCAGGTCGAGGCGTTGAGCGCGGGGAGCAGGATATGGTGCATGGGAGGTTCAGGGGGTTCAAGGGTTCAGGGGGTTCAGGGTTCAGGGGGTTCAGGGTTCAGAGAGACGGAGAAGAGCCGGAGTCAACGGGTTCAACACGAAGGAACGGAGTAAACGGAGAGACGCACAGAGGCTGTCCCGCTGCGGACTGCTTGCTCCACAGCACCGGCGTTTCGTAGCGTGACTGCCTCTGTGCGTCTTCGTTCGCCTTCGTTCCTCCGTGTTGAACCCGTTGACTCCGTCTGCTCCGTAGCCCTCAAAACGACACGTCAAAAGTAGTACTTCACCCGCAGATACGCAAAATCGCTGTCGCCGAACCGTGCGATCAGATCACGGCCGTCCCCCGCGAACCAGCCGATCGACGCTTCGAACGCCAGGTTGTCGCGCAGGTTGGCGATCCCGATGCCGCGAACGAATCCCGACGCCGTGGCGGCGTTGTAGACGCCGAATCCTCTGACGCGATACCGCTCGCGCGCGAACGTCCGATCGGCCGACACCACCAGCGACACGTCGGTGCGACCGTCGCTCACATCATCATTCGAATCAGCACTCGACCGGAGAACTACCAGCCGATCGTAGGACTCGGAGTGCACGAGCACGGTTCCGCTGAGGGTATAGTCGCCTGCACGTCGATCGACGCCGACCCCGGCATCAATCGAATGTCCCGTCACGACCCGCAGATCCGCCGACTGAAAGTTGTCATCGACGAACGCCGCCGCCTCGCCGCGAAGGCCCCACTTGCCGCGGACCGCCTCGAAGTCCCCGCCGATCATCGTGAAGCGGGGGTAGACCACCGCCACCGTTGGCGGCGCGGCTGTCACCTCGTCGAAGGTGTACAACCCGAAGGGCTCGAACCCGCGAAACACCGAGACGCTCCAGTCAACCCGGCCGCTGGTGGCGGAGAGTCGCGCGCCGCCCTGCGCGGCGCTGGCGGTGAACGCGGGCGCTCGATCGGATACGGGGATCGGTGCAGCCGGACAGCCGATGGCCAGACAGACCACGGGATCTGCGGCGACAGCGACAGGAAGATTGAACGGCGATGATGGCTCGTCGAGCTGATCGAAGCGCGCGCGCCTGAAGTCAGGAAGATACACACCGTCGAGGGTGACGTGATCGGACAGGTGCAAGCGTGCCCTCGCGAGCAGCATCGGCAACCGCGCCTCGCTGCGTCCCTCGAAGAAGAACCGCGACACATCGAGGGGATTGATCACGTCGGTCGGCTGAATCTCGTCGAGCGTCCCCCACGCGATTCGCGCGTAGCCGGCGAGGAAATCGAACCGCGATCCGAGGATCTCGACCTTGGCGTCCTGAACGCGCAGGATGCCGTCGGTGACCCGCCGCAGCCCTTCGCCCGCACCGGGTTCAATCCGCCGCGACAGCAGGCCTTCGGCAAAGCCGGATGCCGTCACGACGAGCCGGGGCGACGGCTCCACCTTCTCTTCCACGAACAGCCGCGCGCGCAGCTCGGTCGTGTCCTGCCGGTTCGGAAAGTAGTCGCCGAACAGGCTTACATAGCCGGTCGGAGTCTGAGCGCGCGCCGGACGCGCGCCCACCAGCGCAAAGATGAGGGCGAGAAGGGCCGCCGGTACCGAGGGACGCGGCATAGGCCCTACGCAGCGACGCGGGCGCGCGGCATGCGAAGCGCGTCGGCGCCAAACACGCGCGGCAGCAGCTTGATGATCGAGGGCAGGATGAACACCTCGGCGAGAAAGGCCGTCATCATCGTCAGGGCCAGCAGCCCGCCGAACCAGGCCGTCGGCTTGTATTCGGACAACAGCAGCACGCCGAACCCCGCGCTGTTGATGATGGCCGTGGTGAGCGCGGCGCGACCTTCGTGCGCAGTCGCGATCTCGATGGCCTCGTCCGTCGATCGCCCTGCCGCAGCTTCGCGGCGATACCGGTTGATGAAGTGAATCGTGTCGTCGTCGACGATCCCGAGCGCCACGCTGGCGACCATCACCGTCGCCACGTTCATGGAAATGTCGAGGTAGCCCATCACGCCGAGCACCGCGAGCACGGGCAGCAGGTTGGGGGCAATCGTCAGCAGCCCGAAGCGGAACGATCGAAACACCAGGAAGATGACGCCGAACACGGCGAAGAACGCCGTGCCGAAGCTGCTGAGCTGTGACATCACCAGGTAGTGATCGAGCGTGCTGAACAGGCGCCCGGAACCCGTCGTCAGCGCCGTGATGCCTGTCCCGGCGAACGCCTCCTTCGCCATTCGATCCGCTTCCTCGACCTGTTCCAGCACGAGGTCCGAGCTCATCGACTGCAGCTTGATCGATATCTGAGCCCGCGAATAGTCGCTCGCGACCACGCGCTCGAGCTCGTGCCGGCCTTCGCCGCCGAGCGCGAACACGAACAACTCCTGCGCAATCGTGCCGGCGTCGCCCGGCACGACGTTCGCCTCGGGGCGTCCATCGTTGAGCTCTTTGTTGATCCGCTTCACGTAGTCGGCAACCGACGTGACCTTACGCACGTGCGGAAACCGCCGCAGCTGCTCCTCGAGGCGGTCGACGCGCTGCAGTGCGTCCGGCGTCTGCAAAGACTCCGGCGGCCCTTCCAGCATGATCTGGAAGCTGTAGACGCCCCCGAGCTCCTTGTCGATGACCGCCGCCGACTGACCGAGCGGGTGGTCGGCGCTGAAGAAGCTGATGTGATTGGTGTCGACCCGCAGCCTGACGATGCCCATTGCCGCGACGATGGCCAGCGCGATCGACACGCCCAGCACACGCGCCGGGCGCGCACACGAGAACCGCGCCACGGCCTTGAGCGGCGCCAGAAAGTAGCGTTCGTGCGGCGCTTCCGCCGTCTCGGCCTTGACGAGCGAGAGCAGCGTGGGCATCAGGACGAGCGAGATCGCGAAATCCACCATGATCCCGACCGCCGCTCCCACGCCGAACGCCCTGACAGCAACGACGCTGCTCGTCGCGAGCGACAGCATGCCGAGCGCCGTCGTCGCGCTCGCGCCGAGCAGCGGCGCGGCGAGATGCGCGACGGTGGCCTTGAATGCGCGCTCGACGTCGTCCACGGGGCCAACCCGGCGCTCCTCGTCCCAGTGCTGCATGATGTGCACGTCGTCTGCAATCGCCAGCACGACGATGAGCGGCACGAGCATGCTCGCGAGCACGTTGTAGCTGAAACCCATCAGCGAGTACAGCCCGAGCGTCCAGAGGAGGCTGACGAGGACGGCGAACATGGCGAGCAGCGTCTTGCGCCACGATCGGAACGAGAGGTAGATCGCCAGGACCGTGAAGAGCAGGATCGGCGGTGTGAACTTCCGCTGGTTGTCGAGCGTGATGCGGTTGTAGGTCTCGCTGATCTCCAGGCTGCCGTTGTAGTACGCCCGCACACCGTCGGGCAGCTTCGGGTCGACGATGTCGTGGATCTGCTGGATGACGCCGCCACGAACCTCGTCGATGCGATCCTCATCGAAGCCGACGATGATTGCCGTCGTCGAACCGTCCTCCGAGACCAGGTCGCCGCGGATGAGATCGTCCTCGAGCGCACGGCGCCTGATGTCGGCCGGATCGCGCGCCGCGAGATTCTCGAGCAGGGGACGAACTTCGAGGCCGCCCTCGTCCGGGTTGTCGCTCTTCAGTGCCTTGACGATGGTGGCCGTGGCGAGGCTGTTGACCTGCTGAACGGTGCCGACGCGCTCGATGTCGCCGGTGATTGCCGCAATCGTTTCGAGCGTGTTGCGGGAGAACAACCGATCGGCCGAGTCGGCCTCGAGGGCGATGATGAGGGCACGGGTACCGCCAAACTCCGTCCGGTAACGCTCGTAGTCCTTGTAGACAGGGTCGTCTTTCGAGAACCACGCGGTGATGTCGTTGTCGATGTCGGTGATGTCCGCGAGAGGCGCCTGGATCAGCGCGCCGACCACGATGAAGACCGAGAGCGGAATGCGCCAGCGATAGATCCAGCCGGCGAGCGCCTCGCTCACTTGCCGACCCTGTCCTGAGCCTGTCGAAGGGCCCCGCCCTGAGCCTGCCGAAGGGCCCGCTCGAGCTCCCGGCGGCTGAAGTCGGTCTCCTTCAGCCCGACGTTATAGTCCGTGGATTCGACGACGAGCTCTGTGCGGGTCTTCTCGAGCGCGTTGGTCATCTCGGACTCCATGACGGTCCAGATGCTCTCGATTCTGCTCGAGACGCCGGACCGTGTAGACCTTCTGCTTCTCGTTCCGGCGGTTGTAGACGTCAGCGCCCACGACGACCAGGGAGTCCTTCAGCACGAGCGACACCACCCGCGGAAACTCGGCGGTCTTGTCCTTTCTGCGGGATTCGAGCCGCCAGGCCGGTTGGGGTGCGCCTCCGGCGGCAGCGGTCCACGAAGCATTTCCGCCGTCGGGTGCGCCAAACGCGTAGCTGTAGTCGTCGAACTCGCGGCCGCCGATGTCCTCGTAGGTGAAGTCGCTCCCGACGAAGCTCTCCTGTGTTTCAGGACCCGGCAATCCGACGGACGCGGCCAAGCGACGGTAGATAGAGAAAGCGTTCGTCGTCCGAGCCCGGATGCTCCCAGACGAGGAAGCCGGTGCCGCGGATGTCGTTGGGATAGTTGAAGCGGATGAGCAGGCGGTCGCCGTCGGGTGCCGAGGGCGGGGCGCCTGGAGCGTTGCGGCCGCGCAGCGTGATGATGGCCAGGGCACGTTCGCGGACGCGGTCATGGCGATCGAAGAGCTTCATGCGCATCGCCGCTCGAGAATCGCGGCCGGTGTTCCGATCCTGGACCTGACGCGCGACGGCTTCGGCGGTCGTGGGTGAAGCCTGAGGCAATGCGGCCCCGCCGAGGTGGGAATCGAGCGCGACGACGATCGCCGAGCACACGAAGGCGGGGACGAGGAGCCGTCGGGACATGACGCTAATTTATGTGAATCATTTCACAAAACGTCTGAATGACTCAATTTTTGAGCCATTTTTGCCGAATCTCGTCAGGAATCGGCACCGGCTTCGCCGTTGCGTAGTCGTACATGACTTGGACGGTCCGCGCCGATGCGATCGAGCGGTTCTCTTCGTCCACGATCTCGTAGTCGTAGGTGAAGCTCGTCCTGCCGATGGCGGCGAGATCGATTCTGATCTCGAGGGTCTGCCCGTAGTGCGCCGGCATGCGGTAGTCGATTTCCGCGCGCGCCATGATGACCCCGGGCACAAGCGAGCCGGGCTCGCCGAATCCCCACGACGCGCGCCAGTGGTGGAGGCGCGCCTGTTCGAGGTAGGTCAAATACACGGAGTTGTTGACGTGTCCGAGCGGGTCGCAATCGCGAAAACGGACGTCGATGCGGTGTGAGTAGATGTGGGGCATGGGCAGACTCTTGAAGTTTTGTCCGAGATCGGTCAGAGACCCCGTCGCATTGCTCCGTCCACAAGCCTTTCCACCGCCGAGAGCGCGGAGAACCGGAGAACCATATTAGTGCTCTCTGCGCTCTCGGCGTTCTCCGTGGTGAAGAGCTTTTGGCGGTGAACGGTTTTCGTGAGATCGCTTCCAGTCTACAATCACGAACGTGTCATCTCCCCCGTCCGTCGCCGAGACGTTCACCGCCGATGAGCGCGTGCGGCTTGCGCCCTACTTCACGAACCTCGACGGGCATGTGTTCGCGCTCACGAACCTGCCCGAAACCGTCAAGGGCGCGCTGTTCGCGCGATATTCTCGATCCGCCAAGTCGCTTCGACGGCTTTTCCTGGACGAGTTCGCAGACAAGGTCGCCGGGACGCCGGCATCCGGAGGCCAGAGGTCAGGGGCAAGGGACGCGGAAAAGCTCGACGAGAGCGAGACGGTCGGCGTTGCTCGCGCCGAGAAGCTCTTCGACAAGGTGTTCAACGAGTACGGCGACGACTCGGTCGCGCAACTTGGCGGCGCGCACATCGCGTGCGAATACGTCTCGAATGTGTTGACCAAGCTGCTCGAGTGGGGACGTCTGATGGCCTACCTCGAGCAATCCACACGCTACGTGCCGTACACAGACCGGCTGCACGGACGCTGGCGGTATCACGTCCCCGACGAGATCCCCGCCAGCGCGCTGAGGGAACGATACACGCGCACGATGGATGCCGCGTTCGAGTGCTACGCGAAGTGGATCGGGCCGATGCAGGAGCACTTCGCGGCCCGGTACCCGAGGAACGCATCCGACTCCGACGCCGTCCACCGGTCCGCGATTCGCGCGAAAGCGCTCGATACGCTGCGCGGCCTGTTACCCGCAGCCACGCAGTCCAACCTGGGGATCTACGGCACCGGGCAGGCGTTCGAAGCGCTGCTGCTGCGCCTCCGCGCGAGTCCCCTGGCGGAGGCCCGCGACTGCGCCGGCCTGCTGCTGACCGAACTGCGGAAAGTGATTCCCGCCTTTCTCGTGCGTGTTGACCAGCCGGAACGGGGCGGGAAATGGAGCGAGTACTTCGCCGATACTCGACGCGACACGGCAGCGCTCGCGGCGGCCCTCCTCGACGACAGCGCGCTCGAGCCGAGACCCGAGGTCACGCTGACCGACTTCGACGCCGACGGCGAGGTCAGGGTCGTCGCCGCGGCGCTCTACGCCGTCTCGGATCTGCCCGACGATCAGCTCATGCACGTGGCCCGGCGCATGACCGAAGACGACCGGGCCGCGCTCCTGCGCGCTTACGTCGGCCAGCGCACGAATCGACGCCATCGCCCGGGCCGCGCGTTCGAACGCACGACTTACCGTTTCGACATCCTCACCGACTATGGCGCGTTCCGCGATCTTCAGCGGCACCGTCTTCTCACGCTCGAGTGGCAGCCGCTGACACCGAGGCACGGCTTCATCGAACCGGAAGCCATCGGCGCGGCCGGGGCGGAGGATGACTGGGCGCGCGTGATGGACGCCTCAGCCGACCTGCACGAGGCGCTGGCCGGCGCTGGCTTGCGGGACGTCGCGCCCTACGCCGTAGCCATGGCGTACCGCGTGCGGTTCTACATGGAGATGAACGCGCGCGAGGCCATGCACGTCATCGAGCTGCGCAGCGCACCGCAGGGGCACCCGGCGTACCGGCGCGTCTGCCAGCAGATGCACACCCTCATCGCCGAAGAGGCGGGTCACCGTGCGATCGCGGAGTCGATGCAGTTTGCCGATCATTCGGAAGTGGAGCTCGAACGGCTCGGCGCGGAACGCGCGCTCGAACGGAAGCGGACCACCCAGGCGTGACCGCGCACGCGGGCTATTCCACGTTGACCGGATCGCCGTCGGGACCGCTCCAGTAGCGGCCGAACTCGTCCAGGAAGGTCAGCGTCTCGAACGACGTCATCCGATCGAAGAACAGCACGCCGTCGAGGTGATCGGTCTCGTGCTGGATCACGCGGGCGGTGAAGCCGCCGGCTCTCATTTCAATGAGTTTGCCTCGCCTGTCGTAGGCCCGTACCGAAATCTGCCGCGGCCGCGGGACGCGGCCGCGGATATCGGGAATGCTCAGGCACCCTTCCCAGTCCTCGATGATCTCCTCACCAATCGGCGTGATCTCGGGGTTGATGAGCACCATGCGCGGCACGCCGCGCGCCGGCTCCCCCACATCGTCATCGTGGTCTCTCGAGGGGTCTTTCGAGGGGTTTTTCGGGGGGACCGCGAAGCCGGCGACAAAAATGCGCAGGCTCTCGTGGACCTGCGGCGCGGCGAGCCCCACACCTTCGTACTCCTGCATGGTCTCGAACAGGTCGTCAATGAGCTGCTGAATCCGCGGCGAGCCGATCTGCGCCGGCTCGATGGGGCGCGCCCTGGCCCGGAGAACCGGGTGGCCCATGCGCGCGACCTTCAGAATCGCCATAACGGGATTATATTCGTCATAGATGGAACCGGTCGCCTACCGCTTCTGCCCGTCCTGCGGCGGCCGCCTCGAGAGCCGCTCCCTGAAAGCCACTGAGCCCGAGCGCCCGGTCTGCACGGCGTGCGGACACGTTGTCTATCTGGACCCGAAGGTGGCGGTCGGTACCATCATCCGGGCCGGAGACGAGCAGCTCGTGCTCGTGCGCCGTGCGATCGAGCCCGGGTACGGCCTGTGGGTCTTTCCCGGCGGTTACGTCGATCGTGGAGAAGAGGTCACGAGCGCCGCGATTCGCGAGGCACGCGAGGAGTCCGGGCTCGAGGTGCGCATCGACTCGCTGGTCAACATTTACTCCTACGGCGGACGGTCGCCGATAATCATCGTGTACGCGGCGACGGCGCTCGGCGGCGACCTCTGTGCTGACGATGAGTGCCTCGAGGCGGGGCTGTTCAGATCGGACCAGATTCCGTGGGAGAGCCTGGCGTTCCGGAGCACGACCGAGGCGCTGCGGGACTATTTCAAAACCGAGCGGCTGAGCTCGAAACTGAAATCACCCCGCCTCTGAAATGTGCGCACTTCCGAGCAAGTCACCTGAAACCGAGTGGTATACTTCTTGGCCTCCATCCTGCGACGACGAAGACGACATTGACGCCGGCGCCGACAGCCGTTATGCGTGAAGGAACACGCGACTGCTCTCGCACAGCCTGCGATCGGCATACAGGTTCACACCATGAGAAACGCACTTGGCGCGCTCTGCCTCATTGCCACGACGGCCGCCTCCTCCTGCGCCGGCTACGAGCGCACGAGCACGCTCGGACCTTCCTCGACGGGGATTGCCGCGCTGCTCGGTAACTGGACCTCGGCCAACCTCGTTCCGTCAGCGAATGCCTGCACGGAATTCAAGTGGAACGTCACCGAGCAGACTGGCAACACCGCGAGCGGAACGTTCAGCGCTACATGCGCCGGCAGCCTCAAAGTGGCGGGCAGCGCGAACGGAACGCTGTCAGGATCGACCGTCAGCTGGAATGCCCAGGCAACCGCATCGGTGCCGGCCCTGCCCTCGTGCCCGATTACGTTGACAGGCACGGCCGAACTGGGCGTCGACTCGATTCGCGTGCCCTACTCGGGCGATACGTGCCTCGGGAAGGTGAGCGGCGTGGAAGTCCTCAAGAAGAACTAGCGCCTGCGGCCCGAGCGCGGCGCGCAGTCGCCGCGCGAGAGCGAGCGGGGGTGGGGCCCCGCGAGCATTGAGTAATGCAGACAGAGTCGCTCGAGTTGACGTGATCACGGGTCCTGTCGCCCGGCAGCCCCACCCGTTCCCGGCGCCCTCGGCGGTGAGAGGCTCTTGGGCAGCAACACGCGACGAATGCCCGAGACAAACCCGGACGCGCTGGAATGAAATGAGAGCTCACGCCAGCTGATCGGCTGACGTCGCGCCGTAGAACTCGTACCAAGGGTGAGCGGCTTTGAGACGCGCGTTCACGTTGCCGATGTTCTTCACGCCTTCGACTTCCAGCCACTTCCGGAACGCGTCGGCCCCGTTCTTCCCGTAGACGGGGATCCCGTCCTTCCACGTGGCACGCCCGCACAGGACACCCGAAAACCGCGTCCCGGCTTCGGCGGCGAGCTCGAGCGAGTCGGTGAACTCCTGGTTGCTGACGCCAGCCGACAGGTAGATGAACGGACGCGTCGCGATGGCCGCCGATTTCCGGAAGCAGTCCTTCGCCTCGTCTCTCGAGTACGCCTTCTGTCCGCCGAACGACGAGCTGCCCTCGACGTACTTCATGTTGATCGGCATCTCGACCTTCATGACGTCCACGCCGTAACGGTCCTTGGTGAATTCGGCCATGCTCCCGGTGACGATCTCGGGCTTCTTCTTCGCGTACTCCAGGCCCTTCTCGTCGACGCCCTCTTCGTAGCCGATGAACTCCAGGAAGAACGGGATGTCGTTGGCGCGGCACTCATCGCCGATCCGCTCAATCCACGCATGTTTCTTGTCGTTGATGTCCTTCGCATCGAAGGGGGTGTAATAGAGCAGGATCTTGATGCAGTCAGCCCCGGCTTCCTTGAGCCGTCGGACCGACCAGTTGTCGAGCAGATCGCCCAGCCGTCCCGTTCCGCTCGCGTCATAGCCCGTCTTCTCGTATGCCATGAGCAGCCCGGCGTTCTTCGCGCGCCGTTTGCTGGCGGGGAGTCCCCACTCGGGGTCGAGGAGAATCGCGCTGGCATGGGGCGTCAGCACTTCGGTGACGAGCGACTTGAACTCCTCGATGTCGTGGTCAACGACGGTGCCGCCTTTTTCCTTGGCGAGCGCCTTCTGCAGGGACCCGCGCTGGTCCATGGCCGCGGCGGCGATGACGCCCCTCTCGTTTGACACGGCCTTCATGCCGGCGAGCTTGCCTGGTGTGAACTTCACGTTCGTCTCCCTCGGTCCAAAACGTACATTTTTGTCACGGCCACAAATCCCACACCGTGCTCGGTACGGCGCACGACGGCTATTTTACCGGAAACTGAAAATACTCCACGACGGCCGCAGCCACCGCACGATCGACAATCTCCCCGATCGCCAGCGCATTTTCGGCTCGGAGCACGTCGGCGCGGCGCGCCTTGGTGGCTGGATGCTTTGGCGTGAAGAGCGTGCAGCAGTCCTGATCGGGAATGATCGAGATGGGATACGTGCCAAGGCGTTGGGCCTCGACGGTGATTTCGTCCTTGTCCATGCCGATGAGCGGCCGCAGCACGGGCAGGGTCGCGGCCTCGTTGATCGAGGTCAGATTCTCGATCGTCTGCGACGCGACCTGGCCGACGACCTCGCCGGTCACGAGCGCGCCGGCGCGATGCTGGTGCGCGATGGCTTCGGCAATGCGCATCATCAGCCGGCGATAGATGACCACGCGCAGCGGCGGCGCCACCGCCAGGACGACCTGCTGCTGGATCTCGCCGAAGGGCACGAGGAAGAGCCGCGATCGGTTCTGGAACTCTGTCAGCAGGCGCACCAGCTCGCGCGCCTTTTCCTGCGACGCCCGCGAGAGGATCGGATAGCTGTGGAAGTGGACGAAGAGCACACGGCAGCCGCGCCGCATGAGGCGCCACGCCGCGACGGGTGAATCGATGCCTCCCGACAACAGGCAGGCGACCCGTCCGCTCACCCCGACCGGCAGGCCGCCCGCGCCCGGGTGCCTGCCGAACGAGTAAAAGGCCTCGTTCGTCAGCATCTCGACAAGGATAGTCAGCTCCGGGTCGTCGAGATCGACGTGCCAGCCGCGCGCCTCCTTGATGCGCCCGCCGACCTCGCGCTCGATCTGCGGCGAGGTCAACGGAAACCGCTTGTCTGCCCGACGCACGGAGACGCGAAAGGATCGAGGGTCGTCCGGATCGAGATCGCGCAGGATCTCGTGCGCGATCGCGTCGATGTCGAGCGGTGCCCGACCCGCGCGCGCGAAGTTCCCGGCGCCGAAGACCTTCGCGAGACGATCGCGGACCGCGGCCCAGCCCGCGCCGTCGCCCAGCACGACTTCGACGCGCCCCTGAAGCGCACGCACCTGCCGGACGTCGAGGTCCGACGTCGCCTCGCGGATGTTCCGGACGAGCCGCGACACGAACCAGGGCCGATTCCGGCCCTTGAGCGCGATCTCCGAATAGTGAACGATGATGGACTTCATGAAATGCTGAATGCTGAATTCTGAATGCTGAAGTGAATGGAGAATTGCGAACTTCGGAATTGAATTTTGAAGTTTACAATTTCAAGAATTCCTCACAACTGAACGATTGTGAGTTTCTTGAAATGATGAATGCTGATTGAATTCCAAATTGCCAACTTCGAAGTTCAATTCCACACTTCACAATTCTTGATTCCCTTCAGCATTCAGCATTCAGCATTCAGCATTGCATGGGCCGCCCGATGGCCGCTCACCACTGCGCTCTCGATCGTGCCGGGCAAGCCCGTGTCGATCCAGTCGCCGGCGAGCCACAGACCGGCGAGACCGGTCTTGGTCTGCGGGCGGGCGGGTTGACCGGCGGCGAGCGAGAACGTCGCGTGCTTCTCCCGGACCACCGTACCGCGGACGAGCCTCGCGCCGCGCGCGCCTGGGATCGCCTCCCCGACCTCGCGCGCCGCGCGGGCGATGAGGTCCTCGGTGCGCTCCCCCGTGAGCGCGTCGGCGCCGCTCGCGACGAGCGACAAATGCGAATTCTCCAGGCCGAACGCCAGCCGTTTGTCGAAGACCCACTGCATCGATCGCCCCGGCAGACCGACGAACGGTTCATCCATCACCCGGCGGTCGTACCAGAGGTTGACGGTCACGATTGGCTTCGCGCCCATCGCGCCCGCATCCGCCACGAGCCTGGCCAGCACCGGCGGCACGGCATCGGCGAAGAGCGTGCGCATCCCGAACCAGGGCACGGCCGAGATCACGCGCGGGGCGCCGATGCGCTCGCCGCGCACGTCAACGCCGGTCACGCGCGCCCCGTCGGTCAGCACACGCGCGAGCGCGCCGGTGCGCACTTCCCCGCCGCGGCTCTCGACGAAGGCGCGCGCCGGCTCGGCGTACATCTCGTGCAGCGGACGAACCGGAAGCGCGATGGCCGAAGCCGACCGATCAGCACCGAACATTTCGGCGAGCACCCGGACAAACGGCGTCGCCAGCGCTTCGTCGGGCGACTGGTTCAGGGCCGCGAGCGCGAGCGGTTCCCAGAGCCAGGCCGTCAGTTTCTCGGTCTGCCCGCGCTCGCGCAGCCACTCGGAGACCGTCATGTCGCCGTCGATCGTCACGCGTCCTGTCCGAGCGAGCGCGCGCCGCGCCGACTGCAGCGACGGGGCCATCCGCAGGACGGACAAGCGATCCCGCCACGACATCACGTCCCACTTCAGTACCGCGCCAAGCAGGTGCAGCGGCGGCGGAAGCGACGGACACTCCAGCACTGAACGGTTGCCCGACCGATCCAGATACGCAACGCTCAGCGCCGCCTGACGGCGCACGTTGTGCTCGGCCCCGATGCGCTTCAGGAACGCGAACGTCTGCGTGTAGCAGCCAAACAGCACATGCTGCCCGTTGTCGACGAGCTCGCCGGTGACGCGATCGGGGAACGCGGTCGCCCGGCCACCGAGCTGGGGCCGTGCTTCGACTACGAGCACGCGCAGGCCCTCCTCCGCACTCGCGGCGGCGGCGGACAGGCCCGCGAAACCGGCGCCCACGACGACGACATCCGGCGTCATCTGGTGGAGACCCGGGCGCTCGCGGCGCCCGGTGCGAGCAGGATTCGAATCCAGGTGGAGGCCGCGATGACGGCCCGCCTGGGCCGCGGAATCCGAACCACTTCGGAGAACACGTCGAACTCGCGCCGTTCGATCCCGTCGAGCACCTCGCGGTAGATGGCCGCCATGATCTCGGCCGCCACCAGCCTGCGCGCGTCCCGACGCGGAAGCACGCGGGCGGCTCGCGCGTAGTAGTCCCAGGCACGCAGCGCCTGGTGTCGCAGCAGGGCCTTCACAGCTGGCGACCGCACGCCGCCGCCCGCCTTGACCGACTCCTCGCGCAGATCGTCTTCGGAGCAACCGTGCGCGCGCAGGTCTTCCTGCGGAATGTAGACGCGGCCCTGCTCGAGATCGCCCCGCACGTCGCGCAGGATGTTCGTGAGCTGCAGGGCAACCCCGAGATCGATTGCATACTGCCGTGACGAAGGACCGCGAGAGCCGAAGATCTCGATGCACACGAGACCAACGGCCGACGCGACGCGGATGCAGTACCGATAGAGATCATCGAAGGTCTCGTAGCGGCGCGGCCCGAGGTCCATCTCGACGCCTTCGATGAGCGCCTCGAAGGGCTCGCGCGTCAGGCCGAAGGTGGTCACGAGCGGCGCGAGCGCGCGGCCCTGCCGCGTCTGCGGCTCCCGACCCTCGAAACAGTCGGCGAGCTCGCGTCTCCATCGCGCGATCTCGTCGGCGGCCGACCCGTCTCCCCCCTCACCGACCTCGTCCGCCGCATCGTCCACGGCGCGGCAGAAGTCCCATACGGCGATGATCGCGCGGCGCTTGGCTGGCGGCAGCACCAGGAACGAGTAGTAGAAGCTGGTGTCTCGGGACACGTGTCGATTGTCCGTCAGCGCCAGAGTACGGCGCCACGAATCAAACCAGGAATGTCGCGTTTACCGATTGATGGCCGGTGCCGGAAGACATCGAAGTCGTTACGCTCGAGCTTGTCGAGAATCCGGGAGCCCCCCAGCCACGTGAGCCGCAGTTCCCAGCGGAGTCGCCCGCTGACGCCGTCGCAGACGCCCCGCCCTGCGGCGAAGAACTCGCGCGTGCGTCGAGCCATCTCGCCCATGACGCTGCGCCACTCGGGAGTCATCCTTCCGGCCGTCAGATCCTCTTCGCGTGCGCCTGAAGAGATCCGGTCCTCGCCGGGGACATAGAGCCGGCCGATGGCCCAGTCACGCCCGAGATCCTGCCAGAAGTTGGCAAGCTGCAGTGCCGTGCAGACGGCATCCGACTGCTCGTCCAGCCGGGGATTATCGTAGCCCGCAACCCGCAGCACCAGGCGGCCAACGGGATTGGCCGAGCGCCGGCAATAGTCGAGCACGCCGGCCCACGTGTCGTAGCGTGTGGTCGTCACGTCCTGCCGGAACGCGCTCAGCAGATCCTCGAAAAGACCCACGGGCAGGTGACGCTCGCGGATCGTCTGCCCGAGGGCAACAAACACGGGGTCAACACCAAGCACGGTGTCAGGCACTGAATCGTGAATGCCGGTGCCCGATTCACTGCCTGACCCGGCCGCGGCAAGCTGCTCACCCCAGGCGTCGAGCCGGCGCAACCGCTCGTCGGCCGCCATCCCGGGCTCGTCCGCGTAGTCGTCAGCCGTCCGCGCAAACGCGTAGATTGCGGCGATGTGCGGCCGCATGGCGGCGGGCAGGAGGCGCGATGCCACCGGGAAATTCTCGTAGTGTCCACTCGCGCGCCGTTCGCACTGCGCGTAGGCGCGCGCCACCGCGGCATCGTGACTCACCACTCGAGTTCAGGTGCACCCACCCGCCGATTCGCGACGCGCGCCATGACGAACAGCAGATCGGACAGGCGGTTCAAGTACACGAGGATTTCGGACTCCACGTGCTCACCTCCAAGACCGACAACGGCTCGTTCGGCGCGGCGGCAGATCGTGCGGGCCACGTGCAGCGACGCTCCCGACGGCGACCCGCCCGCGAGTATGAACCGCCGTGCTACGGGCACTTCTGATTCGAGCTGGTCGATCCAGCCTTCCAGCCGTGTGACGTCCTCGTCGGTCACGGCGGTCTTCTCGACGCGGTTGGCGACCTTGCCCTCCGGGTCCGCCAGCCGCGCTCCGATCGCAAACAGATCCCGCTGGATCCTCTCGATCATCGTCGCCATCCCGGCATCGAGTGCAGACGCGCGGACGAGACCGAGCCACGCGTTGACCTCGTCGACCTCGCCGTAGGCGCCGACGCGCGGGTCGGCCTTCGAAACGCGTGTTCCACCAAGGAGGCCCGTTTCGCCGGTGTCGCCGGTCCTGGTGTAGATTTTCACTCACCAATTATAGGTGGCTTCACCTCGGGTTCCCGAACGACGCGCGGTGCCGGGGGGTGGCAGGGCGGGTGGTTGAATCAATTCGGGAGGGACGGTGGCTGTTGCACGGGACGCGGATCTGACGGACTCCACGGATGGCGGCCGGCAGCCTGTCGGAGCCCGACAGGTTGATTCTCGATGAGTTCTACACGCGGGGTTCAGCGTGACAAGCGGGCTGCCGTACGTCCGCTTCGCCAGGTGCCTGTCCCGGTGGACAGACAGCGTTTCAGACGACGACTGCTCGAGTGGTATCGCCGGTACGGTCGCGATTTGCCGTGGCGCCAGACGAAAGACCCGTATCACATTCTCGTGTCGGAGGTGATGCTGCAGCAGACGCAGGTCGATCGCGTGCTGCCGAAGTACGAGGAGTGGCTGAAGAAGTACCCCTCGCTCGAGGCCCTTGCGGCCGCGTCGGAGGCCGACGTCTCTCTCACGTGGCGGCCCCTTGGCTACAACATCCGGCCGAAGCGTCTTCACTCGATCGCCCGCGAGTCGATGGCACACTACGGCGGCCAGCTGCCGTCGGACGAGGAAACCCTGCTTTCGTTCAAGGGGATCGGGGAGTACACCGCGGGCGCGGTTCTGAGCTTCGCCTTCGGGCAGCGCGCAGCGATTCTCGACACGAACGTCGCCCGCGTCCTCTTTCGCGTGTTCATCGGGCGCGGCAACCTGAAGAGCCACGCGATGCGGCGTCATCTGTGGAATGTGTCGCGCGCGGTCCTGCCCCACCGGCATGTCTTCGACTTCAACCAGGCGCTGATGGATTTCGGCGCCACGCTCTGCACTGCGCGCAAGCCGAAGTGCCTGATCTGCCCGATGAGTCGAAACTGCGAAGCCTACCCCTTCAATCCCGAGCACGAGCGGATCGGCCGCTGATGGCGGACGCGCCCACCCGGATAGTGGTGACCGCGGCCGTGATCGAGCGCGACAGTCAGTTTCTGGTGACGCGGCGGCTCCGCGGCACGCACCTTGCCGGCTACTGGGAATTCCCTGGCGGGAAGTGCAACGCCGATGAGCCGCTCGACGTGTGTCTATGTCGAGAGCTCGTCGAAGAGCTCGCCGCGAGCGTGCGAGTCGGCCCCGAAATCCACCGCGTGGCGCACGAGTATCCGGAGCGCATCGTGGAGCTGCATTTCTTCAGGTGTGAATTGCTCGGCGAACCGCGGGCGGTCCTGGGGCAGGAAATGCGCTGGGTCGCGCGCAGCGAGCTCCTGTCGCTGGAGTTCCCACCCGCCGATGCGGAGCTGATTGCGATGCTCGCTGGGTCCGACCAGCCGTCACGTCCCAACGGAATCATCGCGAAGTCTACGAAGCTCGCGAAGACCGCGAAGGAACCGACCTGATTTCTTCGCGATCTTCGCAGCTTCGCGATCTTCGTGACTTCGTCGTGACAGTGGAGGCTACCCCCCAACAAACGGCAACCGCGTCACCACGGCTCGCAAGGATTGACCGCCGTCGACTACCGTCATCCCCGTCCCAGGCTCGACGAAGTCCCGGTGCACGTAGCCCATCGCGATCGGTCGCTCCAGCGCTGGTGACCACACCGCGCTCGTGACGGCCCCAACCTCGCGATCCCCGCTGCGGATCGCCGCACCTCGGGCCGGTACGGCCGCGCCCGGCTCGAGCGTCAAACCGACGAGGCGGCGCGCCACCCGTCCGTGACCGCGATGCAGCACGCGGATGATGATCTCCTGTCCGACGTAGCACCCCTTCGTCAGGCTGATCGCGCGGTCCTCGATGCCGGCCTCGAGCGGAATCGTGTCTTCGGTCATGTCCTTCCCGAACACCGGCCTGCCGCTCTCGACCCGGCTGGTCTCGGCAACCTCCGCGTCGACGTCCACGGCGCCAGCGTCCCTGACTGCTTGCGCGAGCGCAGCGGAGTGCTCGACGCCGATCAGGAGATCGAATCCGACGCCACCGAGATCATCGCGGCGGACGACGATCAGCGGGATCAGCGGGATCAGCGGCGTCTGCGGCGCCCCGCTCCATGGCCACGTGCGGTTCTCGAGGACACGCAGTCCGTCGAGATCGGCCGGGCTCGGAGCCCTTGCCGGATCGTGCGACCCGAGCACACGGTTCACGACGTTCGCGGCATCGGGACCGAAGACGCCGAGCTGGGCGACCGACCCGCTCACATTCGAAACCTCGACGTCCTCGCTGAACACGAATTGATCGAGATGGCCGGCGACGCGTGCCGACACCTCCGCTTCGAGATCGATCAGGATGGCCTCGCCCGTCTCGACGACGTACATGTCGGCGATCATCCGGCCCTGCGCGGTCAGGAGGCACGCGTAGCAGCCCGAACCGGCCGACAAGGCGACGATGTCGTTGGTCAACAGGCCCTGCAGATAGTCGCGGCGGTCCTTCCCCGTGAGTCGAATGCGCCCGCGATCCGACCGTTTGACCAGGCCTGCCCCCGCGCGGAGCGCGCGATACTGTTCCAGTGAAAACATGAGTGGCGTGCTGATATCCTGAGAGGATGAAGTTTGGCTATTGTACCGCTGCCTTGGCGCTGGCGATGGTCGGGCTGGACGCGGGATCCGCCGCCGCCCAGACCGAGCCCGTCCCGGGCGGGGCGACGTTCCACATCTTCGTTCGCGGAACGGACGTCGGGCGGGAACAGGTCAACCTCGCCCGCTCGGGCTCCGAGTGGATCATCACGTCCACGGGCCGGCTGGGTGACTTCACTCTCAACAGATTCGAGCTCAAATACGCGGCGGACTGGCAACCGATCGAGCTCCACATCGAAGGCACGCAGGCTGGCAAGCCGGGGCAGAAGGATGGCCAGAAGAAGCTGCAGCTCGCGACCTCGTTCGGCCTCACGACGGCCATCAACGAGATCACGGAGAACGGGGTGACCAATTCGAAGACCGATCAGATTTCGGCGCGAACGGTCGTTCTGCCGACCAACACCTTCGCCGGCTACGAGGCGCTCGCGGCGCGGCTGGCAAACGCGAGTCTCGGGGCGGAGCTCTCGACCTACGTGGCCGCGAACGGAGAGGTCAAGGTCAGCATCAAGGGGATCTCGGACGAGTCGGTCGCGACCCCCGCGGGGATCGTCAAGACGCGGAAGTACGAGCTCATCGTGCACAACGCCGGCGCGACATCCACGATGACGGTCGCCGTCGACGACAGGGCCCGCCTGGCTCGCATCGAGATGACCAACCTGAGGGCCGTGCGAAGCGACCTTGCGGGCGTTTCTGCTCGAACGCTCACGGCGAAGAACCCGACTGATTCCGACGTGACGATCCCGGCCAATGGCTTCAGCATCGCCGGTACGCTCACCACACCGCCGATCCTCGGACGGCTGCGGCACCCGGCGGTCCTGCTCGTCGGAGGCCCGGGGCCGATCGATCGCGACAGCACGGTTGCCGGCATCGCGATCCTGAGCCAGCTCGCGGGCGCCCTGGCCAAGGACGGTTTCCTCGTGCTTCGCTACGACAAGCGTGCCGTCGGACAAACAGGCGGCCGAAGCGAAACGGTCACGCAAAGAGACTACGCCGACGACCTCATCGCCATCGTCAAATGGCTCGCAAAGCGGGATGATGTGGACTCGCGCCGGATTGCCGTCGTGGGCCACAGCGAGGGCGGCACCATCGGCATGCTGGCCGCCGAACGCGAGAAGAAGATTGGCTCGCTCGTGCTGATGGCCACGAGCGGCACCTCGGGCGCCGACCTGATCCTCGAGCAGCAGCGGCGAGAGCTCGATCGGCTGAAGTTGCCGGAAGCCGAGAAGGACCAGAAAGTGACGCTTCAGAAACAGATTCAGGCCGCCGTCATCGACGGCACGGGGTGGGAGTCGCTGCCAGAGGACGTGCGAAAGCAGGCAGATACGCCGTGGTTCCGGAGCCTGCTTCTTTCGGACCCCGCCGTGGTGATGCCGAAGCTCAAGCAACCGATTCTCGTCATCCAGGGCGATCTCGACGCGCAGGTCCCGCCGCATCACGCCGATAAGCTCGGCGATCTCGCGCGGGCGCGGAAGAAAGGCGCGGGGCCGGTGGAAGTCGTGCATCTCTCCGGTGTCAACCACCTCCTCGCCCCGGCCACGACCGGCGAGGTCCAGGAATACGCGCAGCTGAAAGAGAAGACCATCAGCCCGGAGGTCGCGGCGACCATCGCCGCGTGGCTGAAGAAGTCGCAGCCGTGAGCCCGATCGATTAGACTCTGTCCAGAGATGAGAGTCGGCATCCCGAAGGAGACGGGTTCGGGCGAGGCGCGCGTCGCCGTCATCCCTGCCGGCGCGGCCACGCTCACGAAGGCGGGCCTTCAGGTCGCCGTCGAGTCGGGGGCGGGACTCGCTGCCGGCTTCACGGACGCGGCCTACGCCGCACAGGGCGCGACGGTCGTCTCCCGTGCCGACGCGCTGTCGTCCGACATCCTTCTCCAGGTCAGGGCGACTCCACCAGCCAACGGTTTGCACGCCGGTCAGACGGTGATCGGGTTCGCGGATCCGCTCGGCGCGCCCCAGGCCATTCGCGACGTGGCGGCCACCGGTGTGTCGATGCTCTCGATGGAGCTGATGCCACGGATCACGCGCGCGCAGAGCATGGACGCGCTCTCGTCGATGGCGACCGTTGCCGGGTAAAAAGGTGTGCTGCTCGCAGCGAACCACCTGCCGCGCATGTTTCCGATGTTGATGACGGCCGCCGGGACCGTCTCGCCAGCTCGCGTCTTCATCGTCGGCGCAGGTGTCGCGGGGCTACAGGCCATCTCGGCGGCGCGCCGGCTCGGCGCCAAGGTCGAGGCCTACGACGTGCGGCCCGCGGTCAAGGAGCAGGTGCAGAGCCTCGGGGCGAGATTCGTCGAGCTGCCGCTCGAATCCACCGACTCGGAGGACAAAGGCGGCTACGCCAAAGCCCAGGACGAGTCGTTCTACCAACGGCAGCGCGAGATGATGATCAAAGTCGTTGCCGCGAGCGACGTCGTGATCACGACCGCGCTCATCCCGGGAAAGCGGGCGCCCATCCTCATCACGACCGAGATGGTCGAGGCGATGCAGCCCGGCTCGGTGGTCGTGGACCTGGCGGCCGAGCGCGGCGGCAACTGCGAGCTGACGCGACCCGACGAGATTGTTCACCACAAGGGCGTCACGATCATCGGCCCATCGAACCCCCCGGCGCTGGTGCCGTACCACGCCAGTCAGATGTATTCGAAGAACATCATCACCTTCCTGCTGCATCTGCTCGGGAAGGACGGCGCCAAGCAGTCATCTCTCGTCCTCAGTCCCGACGACGAGATCACGCGCGAGACGCTCCTGACCAGGGACGGCGCCGTCGTCCACGCGCGCGTCAAGGAGCTCCTCGGCTGAGGCCGCACCAAACCGTATGGCGATGTGGGTGATCAACACCGAAGAGCAGATCGAGAGTCCCTTCACCTTTCGCATTCTCCCCGGAGCCATCAAGACCATCGGCCGCGCGCCGCGAGCGGATTTCATCGTCGATGCGGCCCTCGTCTCGCGCGTCCATTGCCGGCTGACCGCAGGCACCGCGGACCTCGAAGTCGTCGATCTCGAGAGCACGAACGGGACGTTCGTGAACGGGGCCCGCGTGGAACGCGCGCTCTTGAAGACCGGGGACCGGCTCGGCGTCGGGAAAGTGGAGTTCGTGGTATCGAGGTCGTGAGCCCTGACACTGGCGCCGTTTCCCAGGAGAGCCCCGTACACGGTCACGGAAACCACTCCCGATGATCGCGAAGGAACCATTCCTGCCTTCGTGGTCTTAGCGGTCTTCGCTACTTCGTGATGCAAGTCGTGGCAGCGTGAGACGTCCTATCCGGAATTCAGAAACGGGTTCGTCCGCTTCTCCTTCCCGATCGTCGTCGCTTCGCCGTGCCCTGAATATACGACGGTCTCGTCAGGAAAACTGAAGAGCACCTCCCGGATCGACCGCAGCAGTATCGGCAGGCTGCCGCCGGGCAAGTCCGTCCGGCCAATCGACCCCGCGAACAACGTGTCTCCTACGAAGAGTGTCCGCGCGGCGGAATCATTGCGGCCGACGGCGAGGCAAACGCCGCCTGGACAGTGGCCCGGCGTGTGATGCACCCACGCGGCATATCTGCCGAAGGCCCAGGGGCCGGGACCGTCGTAGAAGAGGTCCACTGGCGGCTGGGCAGCAATCTCGAGCCCGAACATCTGCCCCTGCTCCACGACAGCCTCGTAGAGAAAGCTGTCGTCGCGGTGCAGCACGACGGGCGCGCCGAGCGCCTCCTTCGCGCGCCCGACACCGGTGATGTGGTCCAGATGGGCGTGCGTCAGCAGGATGTAGCGAATCGAGAGGCGGTTCCGCTGGACGGCTTCGAGGAGCAAGTCGACGTCGTCTCCCGGGTCGACCACGACGCCTTCCCGCGTCTCCTCGCAACCCAGGACAAAACCGTTCTTCATGAACGGCGGA
Source organism: uncultured Acidobacteriota bacterium (assembly GCA_963771395.1). Classification (GTDB taxonomy): domain Bacteria; phylum Acidobacteriota; class Vicinamibacteria; order Vicinamibacterales; family 2-12-FULL-66-21; genus DATBJJ01. The sequence goes on from CAVYTY010000006.1 coordinate 184,348, forward strand.
ACCGCCCGTGTCTCCAGGATCATGTGAGCCTCTAAACCTCCCATTTTCGCATTCATGGGCAGGGAGACAATTATGACGACACCGCGCGAAACACGGATTCAGGCCAGCCTGCTCTCTGGCGTCGAGAAACGCTGTCTCATCTGGATGGCCCGCCGGCTGCCGGGGTGGGTCGGGTCCGACCATCTGACGGCGCTCGGGGCACTGGCGATGCTCGGGGCCGGGATCGCGTACTGGATGGCCCCCGGCCGGCCGCTGGCGCTGCTGGCAGTCGTCATGCTCCTGGCGGTCAACTGGTTCGGGGACAGCCTCGATGGGACGCTGGCGCGCGTCCGCCATCAGGAGCGCCCGCGCTATGGCTTCTACGTCGACCACGTGCTCGATGTGGTCGGGATCCTGCTGCTCTTCTCAGGTCTCGTGGCCGGCGGCTTCATGACGCCAATCCTGGGCGCGGCATTCCTCATCGCGTATTACCTGCTCAACGTCGAGATTGCGCTCGCCACGCATACCGTCGGGACGTTCCGCATCTCATACTGGAAGATGGGACCGACGGAGATGCGGATTCTCCTTGCCGCCGGCACGCTGCAGCTCATGCGCTCGCCGGACATGGTCCTCTTCGGCAGCCGATATCTGCTCTTCGATGTCGGTGGCGCAGTCGCCATCGCCGGGCTCGTCGGTACGTTCATCGCGTCGGCAGTCTCCAACACGCGGACGTTGTATCGGCGGGAGCCTCTGCCGGAGAGGGCGGAGACAACGAAGATTACCCACCACAGAGTCAGTGGAGTCAGCGCTCTTTCGTGAATTCCTGGGGAAGTATTTCTGAACTCCTTCCGTACAGTCCAAGAGCCTTTCACCGCCGAGGGCGCGAAGCACGCAGAAAAGAACGGTTTACGACTCTGCGCTTTCTGCGCGCTCGGCGGTGAAAAGCTCTTGGACAGCAAGAAACGGCATCGGGATCGCGATCAGCTCCTGATTCCTGTGCGCCTTCCGATCCGTCTGTTCGCCGGCCGCTCGTAGTATTCTCAGCAACATGATCCTCGTGGCCGTGGACGACTTCCTGTTCCGTTCGAAGATTCGCACCACCGGCAAGCAGGCCGGAGTGGAGCTGACGTTTCCGCGCACACCGGACGAGGTGCTCGAGCAGGCGCGCGCGATGAAGCCGTCGCTTGCCATCTTCGATCTGAACAGCGCGAAGATGGAGCCGATCGACACCATCGCCCGCATGAAGCAGGACCCCGAGCTGCGCTCGATCCACACACTGGGCTTCGTCTCGCACGTCGACGCGGCGCGCATCCAGGCTGCTCGTGATGTGGGCACCGACGAAGTCCTGGCGCGATCGGCGTTCGCCACGCAGCTCGCCGACATCCTGCTCTCCGACAGGACGACCGGGCCCTGACCCTCGACGACATCCGTGCCGCCGCCCGGCGAATCGAGGGCCGCGTCCGTCGCACGCCGCTCCGCTCCTCGTCCTGGCTGAGTGCCAATGCGGCGGCAGATGTACGCCTGAAGCTCGAGACGGTCCAGCCGACGGCCTCATACAAGGTACGCGGGGCATTCAACACCGTGCTGCGAATCGTTGAAGAACACGGCGAATCCCTTCCGCTGCTGGTGACGGCGTCTGCGGGAAATCACGGCCGGGCCCTGGCGTGGGCAGTTCGCGCCGGCGGCATGACGCTCACCGTGTACGCGCCACAGCACGCGCCGAGAAAAAAGCTCGAGGCGATCGCGGCAAGCGGAGCCGTGCTCGTGCCATGCGGCGACTACGACGAGGCGGAGCGCCGCGCCAAGGAGCACGCGGCTCGCGAGGGCGCGTTGTTCATCTCTCCCTATAACCACCCGGACGTCATCGCGGGCGCCGGAACGATAGGGCTCGAGATACTCGAGGACTGGCCCGACGTCGACGTGATCGTCGTGCCGATCGGCGGAGGTGGGCTCATCTCGGGGATCGCGCTGGCGGTTCGCGGACTATCGGCGAGCACGCAGGTGGCCGGCGTCGAGGTCGAGGCATCGTGCCCCTTTACCCGGGGGCTCGAGGCCGGCAGAATCGTCGAGATCGACGTGCAACCGACGCTCGCGGACGGGTTGGCCGGCAACCTCGACCCGGACACGATCACCTTCGACATCGTTCGCCGCGAAGTCTCTGACATCGCGACGGTCAGCGAGGCCCAACTGCGGAGAGCCATCGCAGGCCTCGTCGCGAACGAGCGGTTGGTGACGGAAGGGGCGGGCGCGGTGGGCGTTGCGGCGGTGATGGCAGACAAGCTCGACGTCCGCGGCAAGCGGGTGGCAATCGTGCTTTCGGGGGCCAACATCGATGAGGAAACACTGGGAATGCTGAATACTGAAATGGTGGAGTGAAGGCCGAATTCGCAGGCCTAATGCTTCAGCATTTACTTCAGCATTCAGCATTGTCTAGGCTCGCGCGAAATACCACCAGACCGCTATCAGCACGACCAGCATGACGGCCCCCACCAGCCACCCGAGCCCCCCCGACTCGCGGGCAACGACACGACGCTCCGGCTGGTCGGTGCGCTGTCGGGCGTCGAGCGCGGACCCGATCCGGCGCAGGTCGGACGACAACGCCAGGGCGCCTGACGGGCGCGCCTCCACGGGCTTGGCGAGCGCGCTGGCGACCAGGGCATCGAGCTCGGCGGGAACCGACGGCGTCAACGCTGACGGCGGTGGGGGGTTGAGCCTGATGATGTTCAGCACGGTCGCCGCCGGAGCCGGGCCAGCGAACGGATTGCGGCCTGTCAGCATCTCGTGGAGGAGCACGCCGAACGAAAAAAGGTCGCTCCGCGCGTCGATCGTTCCGCCGAGCGCCTGCTCCGGCGACAGGTAGCCGGCCACGCCGTGCGGATCGGCGCCGAGGCCCTCAGCCGAGGCGGCCGCCTCACGCGCCTGTCCGCTCGTCGTCCATCTGGCCAAGCCGAAGTTGAGGATCTTCGGGCTGCCTTTCGGCGTGATGACGATGTTGTCGGGACCCAGATCGCCATGGATGAGGCCGCGCGAGTGCCCCTCGGCCAGCGCGTCGCTGATCTGTGCCGCAAGCTCGATCGCGCGGCGCAGGTTCACCGATCGGCCCGCCATCTCGTCGCCGAGCGATGGCCCGGCGGCGAACTCGTACGCGAGATAGCACTGTCCGTCCTCCTCGACGACATCGAAGAGCGTCGCGATGTTGGGATGATTGAGCGACTGCGCGGCGCGCGCCTGCGCAAGGAACTCCTCGCGCCGCCCCGCGCCGGAGATGCGCTCGGGTGCCGGCATCATCAACGCGACCGTGCGCCCGACCTTGAGGTCGCGGGCCCGATACACGTCGCCGAGCGCGCCCGTACCGAGCCGCTCGAGGAGGTTGTAGTGCGCAACGGTCTGCATCTCGTGTCGCTACTTCTTCGGCCGTGACGGCCGGAGCTCGATGCGGCTCGGAAGGCTGCGCGACGGGAACGTCACGAGATCGAGGACGAGATCCGCGACATCCTCTGGCGCAATCTTCCAGTCAGCGCCGGCGTTGTCGGCCCGCCCGCTGAAGCCGGTCGAGACCGATCCGGGCATGATGTAGCTGACCCGGATGTTGTCGTAGCGAACTTCCTGCATCAGCGCTTCGCTGAACGCGTTCAGTCCCGCCTTCGATGCGCAGTACGCCGCGCCCCCCACGAACGGGTTCTTGCCCGCAAGGCTGCTGATGTTGATGACCCATCCTCCGCCGCGGCGCTTGAGATGGGGAAGCGCGGCGGCGCAGCAGTAGAAGACGCCGCTGAGGTTCGTGTCGATGACGTTCTGCCAATCGCCGGCCGACATCTCGGCGACGTTCGCGAAGTGGCCGACACCGGCGTTGTTCACGAGCACGTCGAGCCCGCCGAAGCGCTCGACTGCAGCCTCGATCGCCCGGCCGGCTTCGTCCGGCTTCCCGACGTCTGCGCGCACGGCGAGCGCCGTATCTTTCGAGAACCGCGTGGCAGCGGCGTCGAGATGCTGTTGATCGCGTCCTGTAATCACCACGCGGGCGCCCCTCGCGACGAACGCGGCGGCGATCGCCAGCCCGATCCCGCGCGAACCACCCGTCACAACGGCGACGGTCGAGGACAATCCGGGCGACGTCGAGGTTTGAGAGGTCGGTACTCATGCCATTAGAATAGTCGAGGCGGATGGGTTTCATCGCGATCGTCGGCAGCGGCGCGCTTGGCGGTGCCGTGGCGCACGCACTGGCGGTGCGCGACCGCTTGCCGGAAGTGCGTCTGATCGACCCGGCCGGTCAGGTGGCGCGCGGCAAAGCCCTCGACATCCAGCAGTCCTCGCCCATAAGCGGCTTCAGCACGACACTGACGGCCGCCGAGTCGGTCGAGGCGGCCGTCGGCGCCGACGTGGTCGTTGTCGCGGACGCCGCGACAGGGAACGTGGAGCATACCGGCGAGGCCGGCCTGGGCCTCCTGCGCCATCTTGTTCGGGCCGGCAGTCGCGCGCCCATCCTCTGCGCGGGCGCGTCGCAGCGAGAGCTCATCGCGAGAGCCGTGACCGAACTGCGCCTCCCGCGCGGGCTCGTGCTGGGCTCGGCGCCCTTCGCGCTCGAATCCGCGCTGCGCGCGCTCGCCGGCCTCACGCTCGATGGATCGGGTGTAGAAGTCTGTCTCCGTGTCGTGGGTGTGCCGCCGCGTGCGGCCGTCGTCGCGTGGGAAGAGGCGACGGCCTACGGAGAGCCGCTGGCGTCGCAGATGGCGCCGCACGCGATCGCCGGACTCGCGGCGCGGATTCCCGGACTCTGGCCGCCGGGTCCGTACGCGCTTGCCTCAGCCGCCGCGCGCGTCGCCGAAGCCATCGCGCTCGGGTCGCGGCGTCGGTTTTCGTGCTTCGTGGCAACAGAGGCCGGCCCTGTGCGAGCCGCCGTAGGGTCGATGCCAGTGGAGCTGGGCGCGCGGGGGATCGAGCGCGTGCTCGAGCCGGCGCTCACGCGCCAAGAGCGCACCGCGCTCGAGAACGCGCTCGAGAAAGTTTGAAGTCTGACGTTTGAAGTCTGAAGTGTGGAAGTTTGAAGCTGGAAGTTTGAAGTAGAAGTTTGAAGGGAAGTGGGAAGTGGGACGTGAAGTCTGAAGTGGGAGGCGACGTCTGACGGAGGGACTAGCGAGGCCGCTACTTCCGACTTCTTTACTTCCTTCAAACTTCCACTTCAAACTTCAGACTTCCCACTTCCTCACTTCAGACTTCAAACGTCAGACTTCAAACTTTCTTCCTACATTTCCCACTTCAGACTTCCAGCGTCAGACTTCAGACTTTCACGCGCGTGCAGCATCACGCCGCCGGCGAAGTCGGCGAGATGTTCGCGCAGCATCAAGCGTCCGCGGTGAAGCCTCGACTTGAGCGTCTGCGGTTTCACGTTGAGGACCGCACTCGCCTCCTCGGTCGAGAGCCCCTGGATATCGCGCAGGATGACCGGAATCCGGTAGACGGCCGGCAGATGCGTCAGCGATTCGATCAAGCGCTCCCGCATCTGACCCCGCAGCACCTGATCGTCGGCGAGCGAGGACCAGTCCGCTGGCTCCGACGGCAGCCGGTCGGGTTGCTCCGCGGAGCTGGGATCGGCCTTCTGCACTTCGGTCATGCGACTCACGCGCGTGCTGCGCAGGCGTGACATCGCGGTGTTGAACGTAATCCGGTAAATCCACGACGAGAGCGCGGCGTCGCCGCGAAACGCGTCGATCTTCCGGAACACTTTCATGATGACGTCCTGGGTCACCTCTTCGGCATCTTCCCAGTTCTTCACGTAACGGAGAGCCAACTGATGAATCCTCGGCCCGTACGTCGAAGCGAGGTCGGCGACTGCTGTCCCGTCCCCCGCCTGCATGCGGCCGATGAGCTGGCTATCCGCATTTTGTTGACGCATTTCCATGGGCCTCCGTATTGGGAATGAACACCTCAAGTGGGGAGCTTATTCCACCCAGGTTTACGCCGTTAAGGCCTTGTCCTTATTGGACTTGGCCGCCTAGTTAGGCTGTCGGTGACGAACGGTGGGAGGAAACGCTGTCGATTTCCACGGTCCGGCGGTCGAATACGGTGGCCAGGGCAACCACTACGGCATCCTCCACCTCGGCCATGGGGACGCGACGTCCAAGCAGTTTCTCGAGCGAGGTCACACCTTTGTCCGATATCCCACAAGGGACGATCAAGGCGAACTGATCGAGATTGGTGGAGACGTTGAAGGCAAAGCCATGACTCGTGACCCAGCGGGCGATCCGAACGCCGATAGCGGCCACCTTCTCAGGCCGGGCAGGGCCAGGCGGATCTGACGTATCGACCCACGCCCCGGTAAGCCCCGGCTGTCGCGCGGCGCGAACGCCGAATGCTCCCGCCACGCGAATCATGACCTCTTCGAGATCGCGAACGTAACGGTGCACGTCCAGGCGGTCGGGCCGCAGATCCAGGATTGGATAGCCGATGAGTTGGCCAGGCCCGTGGAACGTCACATCTCCGCCACGACCCGTCTCGAAAAGCTCGACGCCCGCGCGCGCGAGCATTTCTGGAGTCGCGAGCACGTGCGAGCGATCGTCGCGCGACCTTACCCCGAGCGTGATGACTGGTGGATGCTCGAGCAGGAGGAGCTGATCGGGAATCCTGTCGGCCTTCCGTTCCTCGACGAGCTGCTTCTGCAGCTCCAACGCCTCTGCGTACTTGACGGTCCCGAGCCGTCGAACCTCGATCGCCCGCGCAGTCACGGTGTGCAGCTCAGAGCCACGCCTCGTCGAAGCCTTCCAGCCGCTCTTTGACGAAGGCAAGGAATCGTCCGGCCTCGGCACCGTCGATGAGCCGGTGGTCGTATCCGAGCGTCAGATGACACATCGGCCGAATCGCAATGGCGTCGTCGATTACGACGGCACGCTTCTCGACCGCCCCGACGCCGAGAATCGCGACCTGCGGCTGGTTGATGAGCGGCAGGCCGTAGAGGGCGCCGAAGATCCCGGGGTTGGTAATCGTGAAGGTGCCGCCCTGCACTTCATCGGGACTGAGCTTCTTCGACCGCGCGCGCACCGCTACATCGGTGATCGCGCGGCTCAGCCCGAGGAGGTTCCGTTCGTCGGCGTTGCGGATCACCGGCACGATCAGGCCGTTCTCGAGCGCGACGGCAATCCCGAGATTGATGTCCTTCTTGTAAACGATATTGCTTCCATCGACCGACGCATTGACGACGGGGAACTGTCGGAGCGCGTCGACGATGACCTTGGCGATGAAAGCGGTGACCGTGAGCTTCGCGCCGGCCGCCTCGAACTCGGCCTTCTTCTTCTCTCTGAGCGCGCTGACACGCCCGAAGTTGACCTCATACACCGAGTAGACGTGCGGCGAGGTGTGCGCACTGAGCACCATGTGCTCGGCGATCTTCCTGCGCATGACGCTCATCGGCACGACCTGAACGCCCTCGCCTGGCTGGTAGACGGGCCCGGGCGCTGCCGCAGGCGCGGGTGGGGGCACGCTCTTGACGGTGCCGATCGCGGCCACCGGCACCGGCTCGGCCCCACCCGCTTCGATGAAGCCGAGGATGTCCTGCTTGGTCACGCGGCCGTTGATGCCGGTGCCGTGAATCTTCGTGATGTCCACGTTGTGCTCGCGGGCGATCCGGCGCACGAGCGGTGACGACTTCTGCCGGTGAGCGTCGTCTGTATCGGGAGTATCGTCCTCGGCGGCGTCGTCTCCGGCGGGCGCCGGCGCCGGCGGTGGTGTTGTACTTGCTGCTGGGGGCGACACCGCTTGTGGAGTCGATGCGGGGACCTCGGCGACCACATCGCCCGCCGCGCCGATGACCGCCACCACGCTGTTGACGGGGACCGTCTCGCCTTCCTTGACCAGGATTTCGCTCAGGCGCCCCGCCGCCGGCGAAGGAATCTCGGCGTCGACCTTGTCGGTCGAGATCTCGAAGAGCGGCTCGTCGCGATCGACCTCGTCGCCGACTTTCTTGATCCAGCGGACAATCGTGCCTTCGGCGATCGATTCCCCCATCTGGGGCATCACAACGTTGGTGGACATGTTCGTCAGCTCTCAGCTTTCAGCTATCAGTAAATGCACGCTGCGCCTGGTCGCCGAACCGTGATCAGAATGGTTTGCTGACAGCTGAGAGCTGACAGCTGATAGCTAACAGCCGCCTAGGCATGGATCGCCGCGCCGTGGACGGCGTGCGCGGCTTCACCCACTGCCTCCGACATCGTCGGGTGCGCATGGATCGTGCGGATCAGTTCTTCGACCGTGCACTCGAGCCGCACGGCAAGCGTGGCCTCGGCGACGAGCTCGGTTGCGCGGGGGCCGATCATGTGAACGCCGAGGATCTCATCGGTACTTCCGGTCGGCGACGATCTTGACGAAGCCTTCGATCTCGTTGGCAATCCGCGCCCGGGCCAGCACACCGAACTTGAAGGTCCCGATTCGGACGTCGTAGCCACGCTCGCGGGCTTGACTCTCGGTCAGGCCGACGCTGCCGATCTCCGGATCGCAGTACGTGCAGCCGGGCACCTGGTCGTAATTGATGGGCCGGTACTCCTGACCCGCGATCCGCTCAGCGAGCGCAACGCCTTCGGCCGACGACAGGTGCGCGAGCTGCGGATGTCCCGGCGTGTCGAACGTGATGACGTCGCCGATCGCCGAGATGCCGGGCACACCGGTTTCGAATCGCCCGTTCACGTGCACGTAGCCGCGCTCGAGCCGGAGGCCAGCTTCCTCGGCCCCGAGTCCGGCCGTCACCGGACCCCGGCCGGTGGCAACGAGGAGGTACTCGGCCGTGAGCGTCGTCGAGGTACCGTCGGGTGTCTGCGCAATCACCTCAACGCCCGCGGCGCCCGCCTTGGCGCTGGTCACCTTGGTTCCGGTGAGTACCTTGATGCCCTGGCGCTTGAAGGACTTCGCGAGCTCAGCCGACACGGCCTCGTCCTCGACCGGCACCAGGCGGGGCAGAAGCTCGACGACCGTGACCTCGCTCCCGAAGCGCCGGAAGATGGACGCAAACTCGACGCCCACGGCGCCGCTCCCGAGAATGACCATCGACTTCGGGATGTCCTTCAATCCGATCGCTTCATCGCTCGTGATGATCCGCCGGCGGTCGATCTCGATTCCCGGGACGCTGCGCGGCTGTGACCCGGTCGCGACGATGATCTCGCGCGTCGCGGAGAGCACCTGGGCCTGGCCTTCCGTGATCTCCACCGTGCCCTTGCCCGCCAGGCGGCCGCTTCCTTTGATCCAGTCGATCTTGTTCTTCTTGAAGAGCAGCTCGATCCCACCGGTGAGGCCCTTGACGATCTTGTCCTTCCGCGCCTGCACCTGCGCCATGTCGATGCCAACCGCGGCCTGGCCGATCGTGAGGCCCCAGTCCTGCCATTCCTGCGCCACCTTGAGGGCGTGGGCGTGTTCGAGGAGCGCCTTGGTCGGAATGCAGCCCCAGTTGAGGCACGTGCCGCCGAGCGCCGGTGCCCGCTCGACGACCGCCGTCCGCAACCCGAGTTGCGAGGCACGGATGGCCGCCACGTAGCCGCCGGTTCCCGAGCCGATCACTACGACGTTGTACGTGTTCTCAGTCGGCATATATTGACAAGACCGTCAGGGTTCTTCCACTCCGGGTTCGTCTCATGAAACACCGTCAGGGCTTCTTCTTCATCGACGACAGTGGGACGAATGACACCGACGCTGCCGCGGGCGGGGGAACCTCGGCCGACTCTTCTGTTTGTCCCGGATCCAGCCGCGAGATCTGCGAGCGCAGGCGGGTGTAGTCGTAGCGCAGCTCCCAGTAGGACTGGTTGAGAGCGTCGATGCGCCGCGACAGGCGCCTGGCGGACCCGAGCGCCACCACCGCGACGAGAAGCAACAATCCTGCGACAACCCAGAGAGCCACAACCGATCTACTTTACGGTTCGGTTCGGGGGGTGTCAATTGGATCACGGCTTGGATCACGGATTGGCGCAGTGTTTTAACTGGATGCCGATTCGGAACGTGGATCTCGCGGATCACGGGTTTTTCACGGGACGCGGATCTCGCGGATCACGATTTTTCACGGGACGCGGATCTCGCGGATCACGGTTTTTCACGGGACGCGGATCCCGCGGATCACGGTTTTTCACGGGAGCGGATCTCGCAGATAGCACAGGCCGGCCCGCTGGGCCGATGCGCCGAGACCACTCGAATGAGCCCCGTTTCCCACGTGTCTTGGGGTTCGTTCGGGTGATCTCGGTTCGGCGACGCGGGGCAGGAGACGGTTTGCTCCGCCTTTGTCCCATCCGCGGTATCCGCCAGATACGCGTTCCTGGTGCCCTGCCTGATCCATATCTGTGAGATCCGCTTTCCCCGGAAGAGCCTGATCCGCGGGATCCGCGTCCCGTAAAAACGCGTGATCCGCGAAATCCGCGTCTCGTAAAAACGCGTGATCCGCGAGATCCGCGTCCTGTGAAAACCCGTGATCCGCGAAATCCGCGTCCCGTGAAAAACCTGATCAGCGATCTCGCGGCGACCCCGGAATGGTTGATACAATCGCGCATCTCATGACGCCAGCCACGAAGACCATCCTGATCTGCGACGACGATCAGGGCATGCGCGGACACCATCGCGGCGATCCTCGGACGCGACTATCGGGTCCTGACCGTGTCGAGCGGCGAAGCCGCACTGGCGCTGCTCCGCCAGGAGGAGGTCGACGTGATGCTGCAGGATGTCCGCCTGCCCGGCATCAGCGGGTTCGACGTCCTGCGCATCGTCAAGGAGAACTACAGCCTGATCGAGTGCATCATGATCTCGGCGATCAATGAAGTCGAAACGGCCGTGCAGGCCATGAAGCACGGCGCGTATCACTACATCACGAAGAACTTCGACTACGACGAGCTCCGCTCGCTCGTGCGGAACGCCTGCGAGCGGCAGGATCTGAATCGCCAGGTCATGACGCTCAGCGCGCAGGTGGCCGAGCAGAGTGACCGCGAGTTCCACATCGGCCCGAGCAAGCAGGTCCGGGAGATCGTCGAGCTGGTGCACAAGGTCGCCAAGCTCTCGGCGACGGTCCTGATCCTCGGCGAGAGCGGCACGGGAAAAGAGCTCCTCGCGCGCCTCCTCCACAAGGAATCGGGGATCGGCGACGCGCCGTTCATCCCGGTGAACATGTCGGCCATCCCCCACGAGCTGGTCGAGAGCACGCTCTTCGGCCACGAACGCGGCGCGTTCACCGGCGCCCTGAAGCTGCAGCTCGGAAAGTTCGAGCTGGCGGTCGGCGGCACCTTGTTCCTGGACGAGATCGGCGACCTCCGGCTGGATCTCCAGGCCAAGCTGCTGCGGGCGATTCAAGAGGGCGAGATCGAGCGTGTTGGCGGCGCCAAACCTATCCGAACCAACTTCAGGCTGATCGTCGCGACCAACGTCGACCTCGACAAGGCGGTCAGGGACGGACGGTTCCGCGAGGACCTGTACTACCGAATCAACGTGATTCCGATTCGCATGCCGCCGCTGCGCGAGCGCATCGAAGACCTCCCCGAGCTCGCGCGACTCTTTCTCGAGCGGTACCGCGTGAAATTCCGCAAGCCCGTACGCGGGCTGTCCGATTCCGCGCTGAAGATCCTGGCGACGTACTGGTGGCCCGGCAACATCCGCGAGCTCGAGAACCTGATCGAGCGGCTCGTCGCGGTGAGCGACACGGAGTGGATCACCGACGAGGACCTGCCGCTCGAGTATCACTTCGCCAAGCTCGACTCGCGACAGACGACCGGCGGCGCGCTGTTCCTGGAGGCGTGCGATACGTTCGAGCGCAACTTCATCCTGCGCGCGCTCGAGAAGAATGACTGGAACGTGACGGCGACCGCGCGCTACCTCGGCATCCCCCTCAGCACCCTCAAGCACAAGATGTCGCGGCTGGACCTGACCGGCCTCGCCAGGAAGCTCCGCAACGCTTGAGGCCCCGGGACCGTTCCCGCGCCGGCGGCAATCCAGGCCATCCACACAGCTTTTCGTCCCGCCATCGGTCCCCAGACTCCGCTCGGGCCGGCCATCCATTGACCTGACCGGCCAACAGATTGGCCGTTATCCGCGGGCAGGGAGCCTTTTGTGGCGGAAATGACTCATTTGGGGGCCCCGGAGTCGGCCTAAAGAGTCCCTCCGCCCGGGCAGTATTTCCGCGGTCCGGCGCGCCCCTGGATACCTCGATAGGACTCTTTGGACAATTTGGGCGAGCGCCGGAATATCGGTTGCACAACTTCATGCTGCGCCGCGAGCACGACGCCGCCGACGTTCAGCCGGCGGTCCATCATCTGAAAGATCTGCGATTCGCGATAAGAATCCAGGAGCAACATGCAGCCCTCGATTTTCAACGTTCGTGTCCCCCTCGCCGATCGGGACGAGGTGTTCCTGATGAACACCTTCACTGATGCGCAGATCATCGTGTCGCGTGAGGTGTCGGATCTGCTCGACCGGATCGGCAGCGGCGGGTTCGCCCCGAGCGTCAGCGATCCCGAACGCGATGCGGTCGCCACGCTCGTCGAGAACGGGTTCATCGTCGAGAGCCGCGAGGCGGATCGCAAGAACATCGAGGGTTTCTTCGACGAGTTTCGCGTCGGTCAGGATCAGCTCCGCGTCACCGTGCTGACGACGCTGCAGTGCAATTTCGCCTGCGACTACTGCATCCAGGGCGATCACGGCGAGTACAACAAGACCGCGGCGAAGATGTCGATGGACACGGCGGCGCGCGTCGCCGAGTGGACCGAGGCGCGCATGGATGCCATCGCGCCCAAGAGCTTCGCGCTGACGTTCTTCGGCGGCGAGCCGCTGTTGAATCTGCCGGTCGTGTACTACCTGGCCGAGCGGCTGTCGCAGGCCTGCGGCGCGCGCGGCGTCAGCATGGTGATCAACATCATCACCAACGGCATGCTGCTCACGCCCGAGCTCTGCGATCGGTTGACTCCGCTGGCACCGCTCGGCATCAAGGTCACGCTCGACGGAGACCGCGATACGCACAACCGCATGCGGCCGCTGCGGGGCGGCCAGGGCACGTTCGACAAGATTCTCAGCAACATCCGCCAGGTCGCGGATCGCTGCCGGATCTCGATCGGCGGCAACTTCGATGAATCTTCGGTCGACAGCTATCCGGCGCTGCTCGATTTCCTGCGTGAGCAGGAGTTCGCCGACAAGCTGGCCAAGGTCGCCTTCAAGCCGATCATCCGCGAGGCGAAGCCCCAGCAGCCCAAAGGGTTCATTCCGCTGACCGCCGTCGGCTCGGCAGGCAAGCCCTTGAACGGCACCTGCATGACGTCGGCGGGCGCGGGCGTGACACCTGCGACGAGCGTTTGCGACTCGTGCCACTTCCTCGACGACAAGATGTCGTTCCTCCGCGACGAGACGACCAAGCGCGGATTCAAGACCGTCGACGGGGTCCACATGGGCCCGTGCGAGATCCACAAACAACACGCCTACACGATCGGTCCGGAGGGCTCGCTCTACGCCTGCCCGGGGTTTGCGGGCAACGTCCCGGAGTCCACTGGACACATCGACGGTCGTCAGGAAGAATGGCGGAGCGCCGCGGCACAGCGTTTCGCGAAAATCACGGCTTGGGAGGACTGCGACGACTGCGCGTTCATCCCCGTCTGTGCGGGCGGGTGCTCGGCCGCCGCGCACACCGAGCTCGGCGACATGAACAAGCCGAACTGCCATAAGCCGAGCTTCGAGGCGGGTGTGATCACGCTGGCGCATCAGGCCGCGCGGGAGTTGGCGCTCGCCTGAGTCTCGGCATCACGACAGCTGTCTATTTCGGAACGAAGGAGCAAAGACCGTGAACAACAAGAAAGACACGACAAACACGACAAAGAAGGGAACGCTTCGCCCCTGGCTGGTGGACGTCTCTCTGGATCACCTGCGGTAGAGACCGCAGCTTTTTTCGACCCAATACGATTTTTAACAGACTCGACTTAGGAGAAACAGCTCATGAAAATTCAAGTCATCAAGAAGGCTACCCCCCGCGCCGGCGCTGACATGATTTGCCCGTGGTTCATCGACACGCCGGCGGCCGCCGAAAAGAAGGGCTAGTTCGAGCGCAGCCATCCGAGCGCAGAACCCTGTCTGGTGCTTGTAGGCACCCGGTCGATAAGGGCGTAAAATAGAAACGGCCTTATCGTCGGCGGCCCGAGTACCAGCACAGATTGCACAACGCAAAGCTCGCCCCAAGCGTCTCCGTGCGCCCGGTCAGGGGTGCATTCACTCGGTGCCGCAGCTGCGTCCTGGCGCTGATCGCAGCCACGGCTGTAGCTGCCGGGTGTACTCAACCTGCCAGCGCCAAGCGGGATCCCGTCACGCTCAGGATCGGCGTCGCGTCCCCCAAGACAGGGGCGCGCACCGGTGGCGGTGTCCAGGGGTTCATCGGCAACCTGCTTTCCGAATCCCTTGTGAACATCAAGTGGGACGGACGACCACTCGCGCGGCTGGCGTCGGAGTGGACATGGTCCACCGACGGATTGACCCTGGATCTTCGCCTGCACGACCCGCTTCAATTCCACGACGGCACGCCCGTCGACAGTGCCTACGTAAAAGGGAGCCTGGAAAGGGTCTTCAAAGCGTCTCCGTACGTCAGCTATCAAAGCGTGATTGCGGTCGAGGCGCCCGAGAAGGATCTCGTCAGGATCAAACTCTCGCGGCGCGAGGCACTGCTGCTAGCCGACCTCGCCAATTCAAGTGTCGCCCATCCGAAGGACCCCAACATTGGCCTGGGTCCGTTCAAACTGCTCACCCGCACACCCAAGACGCGCCTGGCCGCGTTCGATCAGTACTATCGCGATCGACCCAGCGTTGATTTTGTCGAGGTCGAAGAATACGAAGAACAGCGAAGCGCGTGGGCTGCCCTCATGCGGGGGGAACTCGACGCGGTGCACGAAATATCGCCAGGCGCTATCGACTTCGTTGAAGCGGAAGGACAAACCACGGTCCGCACGTTTCCGTTCATGGCGCCGTACTACATTCAGCTCGTCTTCAACGTTCGTCATCCGATTCTGAAGAACGCCGAAGTTCGACAGGCCCTGAGCTACGCCGTCGATCGGCAAGCGGTCATTGACCTCGGTCTCAATCGACAGGGTGTCGTGGCCGAAGGGCCAATCTGGCCGTTTCATTGGGCGTACAGCACCGCGCAGAAGGCCTATACCCACAACGCGGAAGCCGCGACCCTTCGGCTCGACTCCGCTGGCTTTCGGATGAGGCCTGCGACCACGCCGGGGCACATGCCAAGTCGGTTCCAACTCCGGTGTCTGACCGTCGCGAAGGAGTCAAGATTCGAGAGAATTGCGCTCGTACTGCAGAAACAGCTGTACGAGATCGGTGTTGACTTGCAGATTGAAGCGCTGACCATGGACGAGATTTTCAAGCGGCTGGCGTCCGGCGACTTCGACACCATCCTCATTCAGCGAGCCAGCGGACGTTCTCTGGGCTGGACGTACATGACGTTCCATTCCACGAAGATGCCGACCGGATACGCAGCTGCGGATGGCGTTTTGGAACGGCTTCGCGGCACCACGACCGACGGAGAAGCCCGAACCGCGGTCAGCGACCTCCAGCAGATTCTCCATAACGATCCGCCGGCTATCTTCATCGCCTGGCCGAAGGTGACGCGCGCCGTCAGCGCGAAGTTCCAGGTCCCGGATGAAGCTGGACGCGACGTGATGAGCAGCCTCTGGCAATGGCGGCCCGGCGATTCTCCGCGATGAGACGGCTGACAACCCGCTTTGTCCTGCTGATTGCAAGCGCGGCGATCGCACCGCTCGTCCTCTACGGCTTCGTCTCGATTCTCCGCCTCCAGACCGGCACGAAAGAAACCGTCACCAGGGGCAACCTTGGATTGGCGACGCAGGTTGCGGAACGTATCGCCCTGTACATCAATCACAATACCCGCGTGCTGCGGTCCGTGGGGCTGGAGCTGGGTGCCGTCGACCTGCAAGCCTGGCAGCAGACCCGGGTGCTGAAGGACTTCGTGCTCGATTTCCCGGAGTTCCGTGAGATCACGTTCTTCAACGCCGGGGGACGCGTGCTGGCGACGAGCCGAGTCGATGCTGCCACGCTAGCGATTCCGGAGGCGGCGAGCATCAGCACCGAGGGGACTTACCTCGCGCCGGTCCAGATCGACGAAGATGGGCTCCCGCGCACGACGCTGGCGGTACGGGTCATGCCCGCGGGCCGGGAAGCCGCCTGGGTGGTCGGCGAGATCGCGCTCGAGGAGCTGTGGCGCTACGTCGATCGGATACGCGTCGGCCGGGAAGGCTACGCCCTGGTCGTGTCCGAGCAACGGCGTCTCATCGCCCACGGAAACCCCAACAAGAAGCGCCACGTCGCCGCGAGCAACGCGCCAAACCAGGAAAGGACGCCCGAACTGACCTTCGCCGCGCGACTGATCGACGCACCAGACCAGCAAGAAGGCCTTGTCGATGAGTACGCAGACGAGAATGGACGGGAGCTGCTCGCAGTAGCGACCTCCGTCAGAAATCCACCCTGGGTCGTCGTCATCGAACAGCCGACCGACGAGGCCTTCGAGCTGGCCAACAGGCTCCGGGGACAGTTGCTCGTGGCCATCGGGCTCGCGCTCCTCGGCACGGTCATCCTCGGCTGGTTCTGGGGACGCTCTTTCATCACGCGTATCGTCGCCCTGACGCGCGCGACGCAGGCGCTCGCCGAAGGTCGCATGGACGAGCGCGTCGCCGTCACCGGCCGCGACGAGATCCGCCAGCTCGGCGACGCGTTCAACTCGATGGCCGACCGGCTCGTCCAGCTCCAGGAGGACGTCCGGCGGCAGGAGCGGCAGGCCATGTTCGGCAAGATCGCCGCGGGCCTCGTCCACGACCTGTCCCACCCCATCCAGACGATCGTCAGCAACTCCAAGCTCATCATCCGGATGTTCGACGACGCGGAGTATCGGGACACGTTCAAGCGGATGATCGAGCGCGAGAGCCTGGTGATCAAGCGCGTGCTCGAGGACCTGCGGAACATCGCGCAGCCGATCCCGCTCGAGCACTTCCCCGTCGACATCGATCGGTCCGTGGCCGACGTCGTCGAGTCGCTGAAGGTGCCGGCCGAGACAGCCGGCGTGACCCTGCGGGCGGAGCTCGTGTCGGGCGGCGCACTGGTCCAGGGCGATGTGTTCGCGCTCGGCCGTGTCTATCGCAACCTGCTCATCAACGCGATCCAGGCGACGTCGCCGGGGGGAGTGGTGGCGATCGCCACCGAGGCCACCGCCGAGCGGGTTCGCGTGCGCGTGTACGACACGGGCTGCGGCATTGCGCCGGAACGGATTGGCGCCATCTTCGACGACTTCGTCACGACGAAGCGGCGGGGACTCGGGCTGGGGCTCGCGATCTCGAAGAAGATTATCGAGCAGCTCGGCGGGCAGATCTCTGTCGCCAGCGAGGTGGGCAAGGGCACGACGTTCGTGCTCGACTTCCCGCGCGCGAAGGCGCGGCCACTCGCGCTCGTCGCTGGTTGACCCGCCTTCGCCCTTCGGGCTTCGCCTGGCAGGCCCTCTCCCCTCACAAAAAACAGGCCCACTGGCGCGCCCCCGCTTGCAGGGGGCGCCAGGGGCCGACAGCAATCCACGCGCCCTCGTCAGGCGAAGGCGGGAGCGGACGCTACTTGCGCGGGAGAACCGCGTCTTTGAGCTGCTTGGCGATCCTGGCCTTGACGACGGTCTTGGCTGGAATCTTGATCGCCTCGCCGGTGGCCGGGTTCCGTCCCATACGCGCCTTGCGCTTCTGGACGACCAGCTTCACCATGCCTGGAAGCACGAACTCGCCGGCACGCTTGAGCTCTTTCTCTGACAGCGTGGTCAGCTCGTCGAAGAATTCTCGCGCCTGCGTCCGCTTGACTTCAAAGCGATCCGCGAAGTGCGAGAACAGTTCAGATTTGCCCATCCTGCGGGCCTCTACCATCGGCTATTCCCCTTGCTTGGGCGCGCTGTCTAGTGCCTCCGCTAGAATTGCGGGCCGCGGCGACCGCGCGCGCGTGCGGCGGCTGCGGAAATTCTGTAAAGCAGCCGGTATCCTAGCTCGCGCCGTTTTGCGGTGTCAATCGACGTTCTCTGGCAGACCTCGAAGAAATCGGCCTGAATGCTACAATTTCGCCTGCGGCGTCTCCACATAACGGACCAGGTGCCGGAGGGACGCCGGCGCGCACGAAAGGCTTTCCATGCCGAGCTCGACCCTCGAGACGTTCCCCAACCCCAGCCCTGGACGCGACTATCAGATCGCGATCCGCTGCCCGGAGTTCACCTCGGTCTGCCCGAGAACCGGGCTGCCCGACTTCGGCGAGATTCGGATCACCTATGTACCTGGCGCGTCGTGCATCGAGCTGAAGGCCCTCAAGCTCTACATGATCGAGTTCCGCAACCGCGGAATCTTCTACGAGGCGGTCACCAATCAGATGCTCGACGATCTCGTCGCCGCCTGCAGCCCGCGGCGCATGACCGTCGTCGGAGACTTTTCCGCGCGCGGCGGAATCACGACGACAGTCACGGCGACGTACGAGGGGAAGTAAGACGCGGAAGAAGAGTGCTAGCGTGCGAGGGTGCCTAGGTGCCTTGATCCCGATCAGTACACGCCAGGCACGACGCGCCAGCGAACGCGTGTCTGGTAGCTGCGGTAGGCCTTGTCGAGCGAGAGCGTGCGCTCTTCGCAGACGGCGCGCGCAAGGAGCGCGATGTCGCCGGTCACGAGCAGCGCGATATTCCACGTGGACGGGTTGGCCGCGACAAACGCCACGTGCGTGATGAGGTACCCGAGATAGATGGGATGCCGCACCACGCGGTAGAGCCCGGTCGACACGATCCCCCGATTGGCCGGAATCAGGCCGAAGCTGCGTCCGAGCGACACCTTGCCGGCGATGACGACGAGCAGGCCCACCGCGGAGATGGCGACGGTGATGAGCTCGGGGGCCAGCGCTGCGACCGACGAGGGAAGCACCATCAGGGGCCCGGCCAGCGACAGCCCGGTCAGGACTCTCGCGCGAACGCTCCGGTCGACGACCGCTGGCGCCCGGCGGAGGAGCGTGAGCACGACCACGACCGCTTCGCTCGCGACCAGGAGCAGTCCGGTCAGCCGGCCCGTCGTAAAAAAGTCCTGGCCGATCCTGACGGCCAGGAACGTGAACAGCGCGATGACCAGAATTCGCGCCATCTTGTCGGCGAGGTCGCGCTTCCCGGTGGTCGCGGATTCGTCGGTCCGCGCGGTCGCCGGTTTGCCCAGCTCGAGATCCAGGCCGGGGGCGCCCCCCGCGGCCAGGTGGGACTCGGCGGCGTCGGCAGCAGCGAGGAGTGGCTTCATTGCTCGTTGCCTTGTGAAGAGGACTCATCGATGAAGTAGCTGCCGCAGGCAAGGTCGAGCATCTCCCGCGTGATCACCGGTTCGCGGTCTTCGTACCGGCACCTGTCGACGACCTGCTCGATGAGGTCTCGCGGATGGCACGCGCGCATCTGCAGCTTGCGCGGCTGGTAGTACTTCCGATCCAGGTACTCGACCATCACGGGGTCGAATCTCATCCCGCGCTTCTTGCAGTTCAGCTCGAAGATCTGGCAGTACTCGTCCATCGTCGGATTCTTCGCGAGAATCTTGTACGGGATTCGGCGCAGGAACGCTTCGTCGGCGAGTGACGCGGGCTTGAGGTTCGTCGCAAACACGACGAGCACGTTGAAGGGCACCGAGAACTTCCGCCCGGTGTGGAGCGTCAGATAGTCCACCCGGCTTTCGAGCGGCACAATCCAGCGATTCAGCAGGTCCCGCGCCGGGATCCGCTGCCGGCCGAAGTCGTCGACGACGAACACCCCGCCATTCGCCTTCAGCTGGATGGGCGCTTCGTAGAACATGGAGATGGGATTGAACGTGAGGTCGAGCATCTCGAGCGTCAGCTCACCGCCGACGACCACGACCGGTCTCACGATACGTTCCCACCGGCGATCGTAGGCCGAGTTGGCGACCACGCTGCTGCTCGAAGCTCGATCGCCGGCCACGAGCACGTGGCTCACCGGGTCGTACATGGTGATCGTCTGGCCGTCCACGTCGACGGCAAACGGCATGTGCATCTCATCGCCGTAAGCGCGCCCGATGCCTTCGGCGAGCACGGTCTTGCCGTTGCCGGGGGCGCCGTAGAGGAACAGCGACTTACCGGAGTTCACCGCCGGGCCGAGCTGGTCGAACATGCCCTTGCTGACGACGAGGCTTCCGAATCCGGTCGCCAGCCGATCACGATTCAGGTACGGCTTGGCGGCCATGCACGCGCGGACGTACGCGTTGTACTGTGCGAGCGGCACAGGCGCGGGTCCGACGTAGCGTGAGAGATCGAAGAACTGCATGGCCCGAGTGCGTCCGAGGTCGGTGAGGACGTAGCGATATCCGGCCGTGCCGACGCCGCTCGTTCCGCGGACCTCGAGCAGTTTCTCGACGCGTCCGTGATGGACCAGCGCTTCGAGCACCGTGTACGGCAGCCGCAGCTTTTCCGCCAGCGCCGTGCCGCTGGCCTCGCCACCAACGAGCGTCTTGAGCAGCAGCTGCGCAAGCGTGTCGGGGTGGAGCCCGGTCTCCTCGAGCGTCGTTGGCGGCGGCGGCGGCGTCGGTTGCGCGACGCCGGCCGTCGAATCGGCGAAGGCGACAGTCATTTAATGCTCTCCTCGCAGGCGGTCATCCGGCTGCGGCTCGAAAGAGATCCGGTGGCCGATGGCGGTGCCGGATCTCGTCAGTGTGCCCACCGGCAGTTCGAGCACGCCGGCCGTTCCCCGACGCGGCAACCGGATGCGCCAGGGCTTCAGGTTCGCCACGCTGTCGATCACGACGCCCTTGTCGTCGAGCGCGATGATGTCGATCGCGAACCGCATCCAGCAGGTGTGTACCCCGCGGCTCGGCACGATCCACAACCCTTCGCCGGGCTCGAATCCCGTGCGATTGAGCAGCCCGACCGCGCGCGTCCCTCGCGTGTCCGCGACCGCCACGAGATCAGCAACCACCGAGCCGGTATCGACATTTCTCGCAATCAGCGCCACGTAGTGCCTCGCGAACCGTGAACCCGAACCTGGAACCGTTCGAACCTTGAACCCCTTGAACCTCGTGAAGCTTATTTGTTGCCTTCCACCAGCGGGAACAGCACCGTGACGAACTTGATGGCCGCCGGTCCGATGGTGACGACCCAGATCGCCGGGAAGATGCAGAAGACGAGCGGGAAGACCATCTTCACACCGGTCTTGGCCGCCGCTTCTTCCGCGCGCTGCCGACGCTTGGTTCGGAGCGTCTCGGAATAGACCCGCAGCGACTGAGCGACGCTCGTGCCGAACTTGTCGGTCTGGATGAGCATGGTGACGAGCGAGCCGAGGTCGTCGACGCCCGTGCGATCGGCGAGGTTGCGGAGCGCCTCGGGCCGGGCCTTTCCGGCGCGCAGCTCGAGGTTCACGAGACGGAGCTCGTCGGACAGTTCCGGGTAGGCGAAGGCCAGTTCCTGCCCTACGCGCTGCAGCGCCTGATCGAGCCCGAGCCCGGCCTCGACGCTGACGACCATCAAATCCAGCGCGTCGGCGAGCGACAGGCGGATGCGGTGGATGCGTCGCTTGGCCATGCGCGCGAGGACCATCCCCGGCAGGATGTAGCCGAGCGCGAGGCCGCCGAGCGCGAGCGTGATGTTGGGCTTCATGAGGACCGACGACGCGAAGACTGCGAACATCGACAGCGCGAAGACGATCCGGATGCCGAAGAAGACGGTCATCGCTTCCTCGCGGCGATACCCCGCCTGGACGAGACGGGTTCGCAGCGAGCCGAGCTCCTTCGCCGTGCGCGGGGCCTTCTCGCCGACGCGCTTGACGAATTTGAGCATCCGGTCGACGGTCGGGCGGTCGTCCTCCTCGTCGTCGCGCACGCGTCCGGTCGTCAGCTCTTCGAGCCGCCGATCGATCGCCAGCGTCGCGGTTCGGCATGAACGCAAACGCCGCCCCGCCGACGAGAATGGACCCGAAAACGAAAGCCAGCAGTGGCAATAACACGCTACACCTCGATTTTGACGACCTGGCGGATCCAGAAATAGCCGATGGCCTGCATGGTGAGCGCGCCCATCAGCAGCATCTGGCCCATGCGCTCGCGGAAGAGCAGGTTCATGTGTTCCGGGTTGATGAACATGAGCGCGATTGAGAGCACGGCGGGCAGCGCCAGCAGCACGTAGCCGGTCATGCGCCCGTGCGCCGTGTAGACCCGCACCTGCCTGAGAATCTTGAAGCGCTCGCGGACGACGTGCGCGAGGTTCTCGAGGATCTCCGAGAGGTTGCCGCCGGTCTCACGCTGGATGAGCACGGCGGTCGTGAAGAACCTCACGTCGAGGCTCGGCATGCGGTAGGTCAGGTTCTCGAGCGCGTCCTTGAGCGGCAGACCGAAGTTCTGTTCGTCGAAGGTCTTTCTGAACTCCGGTCCGATCGGCTCGGGCATCTCGTCGGCCACCATCTTCAGGCCCGTGATGAAGGCGTGGCCGGCCTTGAGCGCTCTCGAGATGAGGTCGAGCGCTTCCGGGAACCCCTCTTCGAACTTGTGCATCCTCTTGCCGCGCTTCATGTTCAGGTACATGAACGGCATGGCGAAGCCGACGATGGCCCCGAGCGGCAAGCCCCAATTGGCCTTGACCAGCATCATCGTCCCGATGCCGAACACACCGGCCAGCGCAACCGCAATCAGCAGCACGGCGCTGAACGTCGTCTTGACGCCCGACTGCTCGATCCAGCGTCCGAGCGCCGACCCGCGCGTCGTCCCGCCGATGAACCGATCGAACCCCGGCATCGGTCCACCCTCGTGGACCTTCACCAATGACTTGGTCTTGGTCTTGCCGCCCTCGGCTTCGGGCTCGAAGTCCGGCCCCATGGCCACTTCCTCGAGGCGGGCCTCCAACTTGCGCTGCAGCATCAGCCCGGGCAGCTTCGTCACACCGAAGAACGAGCCGAGGACGAGCGCGGCGCCGAAGACGAATGCGAGACCGACCAGAATGTAGAGCAACATCTATCGCACCTCCGTGACGCCTTCGAACATGTCCGGCGGCAGGTGGATGCCCGACGCCTTGAGCCGCTCGCAGACCTTCGGCCGCACGCCGGTGGCCCTGAACCGGCCGATGACTTTGCCTTCGGCCGTCACGCCGAGCTTCTCGAAGGCGAAGATCTCCTGCATCGTGATCACGTCGCCTTCCATGCCCGTGATCTCCGAGATGCTGGTGACCTTTCTGGTGCCGTCGCTCATCCTGGACTGCTGGACGACGATCTGGATCGCCGACGCGATCTGCTGGCGCATGGCTTTTTCGGGAAGATTGACGGTGCCCATCGAGATCATCGTCTCGACGCGGGTCAGCGCATCTCGCGCCGAGTTGGCGTGGACGGTCGTCAGCGACCCGTCGTGGCCGGTGTTCATCGCCTGCAGCATGTCGAGCGCCTCTTCGCCTCGGACCTCGCCGACCACGATGCGGTCGGGACGCATACGAAGCGCGTTGATGAGCAGCTGCCGCTGCCGGACCGCGCCTTTGCCTTCGACGTTCGGCGGACGCGTTTCGAGCCGGGCGACGTGCTCCTGGTGCAGCTGGAGCTCGGCCGCGTCTTCGATCGTCACGATGCGCTCGCGCTCGGAGATGAAGCTCGACAGCACGTTGAGCAGCGTCGTCTTGCCGGCGCCGGTGCCGCCGCTGATGAGCGCGTTCAGCCGCGCGCGGACGCAGACCTCGAGGAACTCGAGCATCGGGCGCGTCAGCGAGCGGATGGCGACGAGATCCTCGGCGCGCAGGCGCTCGGCCGGAAAGCGCCGGATCGAGAGCAGCGGGCCGTCGACCGCGAGCGGCGGGATGATCGCGTTCACACGCGAGCCATCCGGCAGACGGGCATCGACCATCGGCGAGCTGTCGTCGACGCGCCGGCCGACGCCGCTGACGATGCGGTCGATCACGCGCATCAGGTGCTTGTCGTCCTGGAAGGTCGTCGGCAGCTTGTCCAGTTTGCCGGCACGCTCCACGTAGACGTTCTTGTAGGTGTTGACCAGGATGTCGCTGATCGTCGTGTCCCGCAGCAGCGGCTCGAGTGGCCCGAGGCCGAAGACTTCGTCGATGACGTCGCCCAGAATCGCATCGCGCTCGCCCATGCTGAGCGGCATGCCCTCTTCGGCAATCAGATCGAAGAGCAGCGCCCGGATGTCCGCCTCGGCGCGGGAACGCTCTGTCGACGCCAGCGCCTCGAGATTCAGCCGGTTGAGCAGCTTCCGATGGACGTTGGCCTTGAGCTCGATGTACTGCGGCCGCGGCGCCTCGACGCGGGCGGTCCGAGCGGCGTCAGGCTTGGCCGGCGGCGTATTGAGTGAAAGGGAAAAGCTCATGGTGGTCGACTACCTGTTAAAGGATGCCGAGAAAAGCGCGCCGCTTCTCCGGTTCCTTTTCCTCTTCCGATTGTTGTCCCAGCAACTGGCGCGTGAAGGCGTTGAACTGGGACGCGAGCTCCGAGTGATTCACGAGGGCCAGCGGCACGCCCGAGTTCAGCGCCGTCGAGACCGTACGGTAATCGCTCGTGAACGAGTGGTGAATGCTGTATCCGAGCGCCGTCTCGATCTGCTTGGGCGCAATCAGGTTCTGATCGGACGTCCGGTTGAGCAGGATCTTGACCCGCTCGGCCCCGGCGCCGAGCTGCCGCACCCGATCCACGAGTCGCTGCGCGTTGCGGATCGACGGCACGTCCGGATTCGCAATCAGGAACACCGTGTCCGCGGTGTAGAGGGTGGCGACGACGAACGAGTTGATGGTGTTGCCCGCGTCGATGATGATGTGGTCGTAGGTGCGGCCGAGCACGCGGAGCAGCTCTTCGATCGCGCCCGCGTCCTGCGCATTCGGCCGATCGAACTGCTCGGACCCGGCCAGGATGTCGAGACCCGACTTGTGCTTCGAGACGAGCTCCTTGAGGAAGTCCTTGTCGAGCCGGTGCAGGCTCTCGATCGCGTCGAGGACGGTGAACCGGGGCCGCACGCCGAGGAAGAGCGCGACCTCGCCCAGGCACGGCTTCAGGTCGAGGATGATCGTCGGACGTTTCGACATCCGCGCGATCTCGACCGCGCAATTGACCGACACCGTCGTGGTACCGGCGCCGCCCTTGGCGCCAAGGAAGACGTGGGTGACGCACGGCGCGCGCGTGCCGGCGTGGGCCGCCTCGCGTCTGGCCGCAGTCTTCCGGACCGCGCCGTGGAAGGACTCTTCCATCGAGCGCGAGGCCTGCGTCTGCCCGCCTGTCGTCCAGGGAAAGAACTCGTTGGCGCCGGCGCGCATCGCGCCGAGGATCAGATCCGATTCAGCCGTTATCGCGACAGCGAAGATCGCCATCGACGGGTGCGTCGCGCGGAGGCGCTCGATCGCCGCCATGCCCGAGGCCGCATCCACCCGCAGGTCGACAACCGCGACGTCGGGATGAGACCCGTCCGCTGTCGCGCGGCCGTCGACGATGCCGACGGGAACCCCGCACGCCCGCAGCAGCGTGGCTGCCTGACGTTTGAACTCGTCATCCTGACTGACGATGAGCGCTGTTAGCTGTGCCATTCGATTGTCGATTAATGTGTCGGTTATCCGATTCCGGCTGTGAGCGTCGGGCCGCAGAGAGAGCGACCCCGGTAACAGAATGGCAACGCCTGTGCCGGCGTTCTCCGGCAGTGGGTCGAGTCGTAAGTGACTGCTGGAAAAATGGTTACGGGTGACATCCGACCGGCGCTGGAGCGAATTCGGCCGCCGGCGCCGACGGTTCCGTCGCTCGGTGGACGGTTTTGTCGAGCGCCCGCAGGCTTCTGACCAAAAGCGACGCCTCGCACACTGCAGGGGTCTCTGTGTCGGTGAATGTGGACTGTCACTGGCTATCCGTGAGGAGACCGTCCGGATCGGCCTGACGGGCGGCGGTTGCCGGCCGCCCGTCAGCTCCGACAAGCGCGGGGTGACTACTTCGTCAAGCGGATGATCTGGTTCTGCAACGCCTGGAACGCCGCGGCGACGTGCGCTTCGGTCTCGGCGAAGTAGTACGTTCCTTCGAGCTGAGTCGGGTTGCGGTCCGACGCCGGCGCGTCGGCGTCGTTGGCGATTCGCATGAGCATGCTCTCCGACGTCTCGGGCCGCGTCCCGAGCTGGAGCTGCACGAGCGAGCCCATGCCGATCGTATAGATGCGGATTCGGTAGTCGCCGCTGGCATCATTGCGCGCTTCGTTCGCGATGATCTCGACGAGGTTGCGGGCGGCGTTGTTGACGTTGTGAATCGTCGTCGGGTATGCGCGCCGCCGGCCGGCAGTACTCGTAACGGACGCCGCGACAGCTGCGACGCGCCATCGACGATCAGCGTGCTGCTCGCGAGCGGAAACGAGGTCGGGATTCCGCCGCTTCGGTGGTACGAATGGAAGCTCGTGAGCGGCAGACAGCGGCACTGCGCGTGCCGGCGGCTGTCGAGTTCAGGGATACAGATCGTGTCGGGCAGGATAGTAGGGACGGACCTGCCCGACTGCGTGTCATAGAGTCCGGAGATCGTCGGGTTGTCATGCGTCTGACCGTCGGGATCGCGCCGGTCCGGGAAGTCGTAGGTGCGCAAGCCCCCGGACTTGGCCGATCCCGCATTCGGATAGATGCCCGGAACGCTGTTGGACGCGCCGTCGGTGAAGAGCACGATGACGCGCAGTCCCGACTGCTGTCCATTCGGGACCGATCGGAGCTCGTCCCAGCCACGATAGAGGCCCTCGACCATCGCCGTGCTGCCGCCGGGCAGGGTGTTGGGAATGTCGGCCATGACGCGGGCCTTGTCGAAGCCACGGCCGGCGGGCATCTGATCGACGACGCGCGCACCGTTGCTGTAGAAGATGAGCGAGACGCGATCCTGGGCGGCGGCGAAGCCGTCGACGAACGCGCGCGAGGCGTCGCGGACCGCGCGCCACTTGGCCCCGATCGAGCTCGAGACGTCGAGCACGAGCGACAGATCGACCATGCGCCGCGTGGCCTCACCCTGCGCGTGGACCGTCAGCTCGGTGAAGTTCGCGAGCTGCATGAAGGTCGTGGGCACGACGGCCGTCGCACGGACGTTCACGACGTTGACGCCCGTCGTCGCATCGGTGGTCATGGCGAAGAACCCGGAAGCGCCCGGGGCTCGTCGAGGACGTCGTTCCCATGTAGCCGGTCGGGAAATTGGCCCGATAGATGTTGCCGGCTTCCTGCTCTGGATTCCCGCTGTTGAGCATGCGCGCCGCCCCGAGCGCCGCCCCGTCCACGGCCTTCGACAACTGCGCCTGCACCACATAGGCTCGGCCGGTATCGACCGCCAGGCCCACGAAGATCAGCAGGACCGTGAGGAACACGGCCATGTAGAAGAGAGCAAAACCTCTTTCGTTCGAGAGTGCGTTTCTATGTCTGGTCATGTCCGCTCCGCCTTATGAAAAATCCGGCGACGCCGGCTGTGCATGAGTTTCTGCTCGGCCCGTAAAGCTCAAAAATACGCAATCGAGTAGAGCTCGTTCGGCATCGTCACGCCATAAGGGACAAGCCGGTCGAGAGGGGTGATCAGGTTGTGCCTCGTGAGAATCTCGGTCACATACAGGAACCCGCCATTGACGTTGATGATGCTGTCGGCCAGATTGGTGACCTGGAGCCCGGTGTTGCTGTCGGGATTGCTCGCCTGGTAATCAGGAGGTCCGCCGTTCGGGACGGACCGCCGTCGTCAGCCTGCTCGTGCCCGGGTAGGATCCAAACTCCCGTGCGCTGAAACAGGATGACCTGGCCGAGGTTGGACGTCCCGGTCGTCCCGCCCTTCATCAGCACCGAGAAAATCACCCTCGATGTCCCGTCGTTGAAGTTCACGGGTGTGGTGCTCATGCTCGACATGACGGCCACCGCCCGCTCGAGGCTCGTGTCGCGGGAGATCAGGTTCGACCCCTCGCGGGCCAGCTTGGTGACCACGTGCTGGTCGATGAGCGCATAGGCCGTCTCGACGACGCCGAGACAGATGACCAGGAGCAGAGGCAGCGTGATCGCGAACTCGACGATGCTCTGCCCCTCGGTGGAGCGAAGTCGTGAGAGTCGTCCGGCGGCAAGCCGTGTGAGTCTCTGGTGTACTGGTGTCATCAGAACAACGCCTCGTTCTTCATGGTTGATTGCACTTGCAGATTGATCTGGCCGCCGGTGAAGAACGGCCGAATCAACGGCGTCATGAATTGCCAGGAGTAGTTGATCGTGACCCGCCCGACGTCGTTCGGGCCGCCGAGGCCGGCAGACCAGCCCGCGCCGGCGGGGGCCATCGGCATGAAGCTGAAGCTGAAGGCAGTGTCTGGAATCGTGATCGTCGGCGTGGCGTCCCGCATCGCCGCCTTGATGGACGCCTCCCGGCCCATCGGAGTGCCCCCCACGGACAGCTGCTGTCCAGTCACCGCGAAGCGCGTGGCCTGGCTGACGCCGTGTTCGAGCGCCAGATAGGTGTAGAACATCGACGAGAAGTCGACAATCCCAAGGGTCAGCAGTATGAGCAGCGGGGTAACGATCGCGGCTTCGACCAGGTTGGCGCCGTTCGCGTCGCCCAGTCGTCTGACGTTCCGAATCCTCCGCATGACAGCACCTCGAAGAAAGTAGAGCTACCCTCCCCAGGCGGCTCTACTGTTTGGTCGTTTTCGCTTTTTCGATTTCGGCCTGATACGCGGTCTGTGCCTGCTTGAGTCGTGCGGCAGCCTCGGAGAGCGCCTTTTCGCGCTTGGCATCATCGTCGGCCTGCTTCTTGGCGACCTCGCCGTTCTTCCGGGCGATCTCGGCTTCGCGCTTCGCGCGCTCTTTGCTCAGCCGGTCAGCCTGACGCTGGTCTTCCTCGAGCTTGAGCGCCGCGACCTTGTCGTCTTCGGCCTTCTGACGGGCGGCGACGTCTCTCTGCTTCGCGGCCGCGGCCTGCTGCTTCGCCTCGGCTTCCGTCGCTTTCAAGGCGGCGCGCTCAACTGCCTTGTCCGCGTCCCTGACCTCTGTCTTCACGACAGTCGAGGTCTTCGCCGGGGGCGTGGCCGCCGACGCCTTGGCCTTCGCCGGCGTCGCGGGCACCACTACGGTCGTGCTCTGCGCCGGCCGGGCCTGCGCCGGAGCCGGCTTTGCCGCGGGCTGCGCCGCCGGCGTCACGGGCGCGGTCTGCGAGATCGGGCGCGACGGCACCGAAGCCGGCGGCGTCGTGACTGGCATCAGGGGCTCGGGCATCTGCTGCACGGCGCCCTGGCGCGGCTGCGGCGACGCCGCACCGTTGCCTTCACGCGGCTGCGGCTGATCCGCGGGATAACGCGGCGACCCGGTGAAGGGATCGGGATTCGGATAGGTCTTCTCGGGACGGGGCAGGTACGGCTCGGTCAGCGCCGGCAGACCCTGCGACACACCCATCTCGCCGCGCTTGATGATGGTCGGCGTGATCATGACGACGAGCTCGGTCTGGTTCTTCTGGTGCGCCTTGCTCTTGAAGAGGAGGCCGAGGATCGGGATGTCGCCGATGCCGGGGATCTTCGACATCGTGCTCGTCAGGGTGTTGTTCATCAACCCGGCGATCGCGAATGTCTGTCCGTCACGCAGCTCGACTTCGGTCTCGGTGCGCCGTGTCGACAGCGCCGGCACGCGGAAGCCGTCGATGATGACCGCGTTGGCGAAGTCGAGCGAGCTCACTTCGGGCTTGACCTTGAGGCGAATCAGGTCGCCGCCGAGCACCGTCGGCGTGAAGGCCAGACGGACGCCGAATTCCTTGAACGTGATGGTGACCGAGTTGCTGCCCGATCCCGACTGCACGACCGGATAGGGATATTCGCCGCCGGCGAGGAAGCTGGCTTCCTTGCCGTCGGTGGCGATGAGGTTCGGCTCGGCCAGGCTCTGGAAGAGGCCCTTGTTCGACAGCGCGCGGATGACGCCGCCGAGTTGTTCCTTCGCGTTGAAGACGAACAGGTTCAGGAAGTCGCTGAAGACGAGCTTTCCATCTTCGAATGTCGGCGCCGGAACGCCAGGGGGCGCCGTCCGGCCGTACCACTGATTGCTCGAGCCGGAGCCGTTGGCGAAGAGGGACGCGCCGAGCTCCTGCATCGCCGAGCGGCTCACTTCCGCGAAGCGCACGCGCAGCATCACCTGGTTCGAGGCGACGCCCACCTGCTGCTGCAGCATGTTGACGACGTTTTCCTTCTTCTCGACGTAGCCGCCGGCCATGTCCGCGGCCTTGTCCATGACGTACTTGGTCGAAACGGTTCCCGAGATGATGACGTCGGTGCCGCTGCCGAGCACCGTGATGTCTTCACCGGGGAAGAGCTGCTTCATGTGGGCGACGAGCGGGCTCAGATCGCGCCGGACCTTCACCTCGAAGGTCGAGATCGCGCCGGCCTTGTCCCAGACGAACAGCGAGATGGTGCCCGGCTTCTTGCCGTGGATGAGCAGCTGCGACGGCGCAGTGACCATCGCGTCGGCGATGTCCGCTACGGTCAGCGAGACGCGTGCGATCGTCATGCCGACGTTCAGCACCGTCGAGCGGCCGACCATCAGGTCGATGTCGGACCCGCTGGCCGCGTCGCGAATGACGGTGGCCGACGCGGTGGCGGTCGGGTTGAAGATCTGCGGCTGCTGCGCCTGTGGCGCGGCAACGAGGATGACGATGATGTACACGACCAGGGCCGCGAAGAAGGCGGCCGGCCGGCGGCCCTGCAAGGGGCGCGATCGCCAGAACCGATTCGTGTGTGCGGCGAGCATGTTCAGATCCTCCGATTCGAGTTCGCTATGTGTGGTCCGGCTGAGGTCGGTCGTCATTTGATGACTTCCGTCGCGCGCTTGTCGCCGCGAATCATCTCGACAGTGGGAACGAACGGCGCCGGTGTCGACGGGACCGTCACGGCCTGGCCGGCTCTCGGCTTCGCCGTCCCCGTGGTCTGCGCGGGCGCCGGGGCCTTCACGAGTCCAAGCAGCCCGGCCGGCTTGATCCCTGGGGTCGCGGGCGTTGTCTGATCCATGGGATTGCGCAACGCCAGCTGAATCTTGCCCTCGGTGCTGGCGAGCGCGAGGCGCTCGGCCTGCTCAGGCGTGACCGACATCGTCACGACCGTGACCTGCACAGGCTTGCCGTCCTTCTGGTCCTGCTCCATCCGGGTGCCGGCGGTCAGCACCTGCACGTTGGCCAGGACGACTTTCGTGGTCACGTCGGCGGGGTTCGCGGTCGGGCTCGCCGTCGCCAGGACGTCGACGTGCGTGCCCGGCAGGACGTAACCGGCGACGCCGATCACCTCGTTCACGCGCACCGACACGGCGCGCATGCCCTCGGGAATCACCGGGGGCAGTCCGGAGCCGGCTTCCTTGGACGCCAGCTTCGCGGGGAGGATCGGCTCGTTCTTGACGATCGGGACGATCACGCCGCGGCCCACGATCTCCTCCGACTTCACAAACGCCCCTTCGGGCGCCTGGCCGTCCGGGAACAACGCGACCTTCAGGTCTTCTGCCCTCAGCTCGGCGCCGAGCGACAGGTCGGCGTTGGCCACGACGACCGGCTGGGTCTTGAATTGAACAACCTTCACCTGAGGGTTGTTCATCATGTTGTAGGTGCCGTAAGCCAAACCGCCGCCCGCGAGCACGGCAATGGCAAGAACGGCGAAGATTCGGTTGCGCATGAGCGTCCCCTAGCTTTCGTTCCGCATGATGGCGACCGCCGACATGGTCATCGGGGCGCCAGTGGTGGATGCCGGCCTTACGAACCGCACGGCCGGGTCGATCAAGATGAAAGAAAACGGATACTGAATCGTGACCTCGGTACCGATGTTCGATCCGAGGGCGACCTTCCGGTTGACCGCGATCGGCGCGGTGCCGGCGTTCCCGAGTCGTTCGGCCGCCATGAAGGAGCGCACGGCGGTCTCGACCTCGAGGTCCGTCGTGCTGCGGGTCACGGCGACGCGCGCGCCTTCGCGCGCGGCGTTCGTCAGCGTCTGCCAGGTCTGGTACGCCCGGCCGAACTCGAAGATGCCGACGCAAATCATGAGGATGATGGGCAGCGTGACCGCGGTCTGCGCCGCGCCGCGCGCGTCGGCGGACACACCACGAATGGCGGCGCCAAGCGGCGCCTCGCGAGTCTCCATCGTGGTGGTCTGACGTGGCATCAAATCCTCGTGTCGTGTCACTGAACTTTTGAACCGCTGCTCGCCACTCGCTGCTCGCGAACGGCGTGCGGACTGCGAGCTGCGAATTTCGTTACTGCATCAGAGCGGCGAGCATGCTGCCGGCGGCGATTGCGGGGCCATACGCGAATCGGCTCGCGGGCACGCCCGCTGCGATTTCCTTCTTCACGTCACCCGGCGCCGCGATCATCCGGCCCGTGCCGGCCAGCGTGGTCCCCAGCCTCTTGCGCTGGATGGCGACGGTCACTGCGAGCACGCCGCCCGCCACGGCGCTGAAGAGCACGGCGTTCACGACAACCAGCGGCCCGAGCAGGCTCCCGACCGCCGCCATCAGCTTCACGTCGCCTGCTCCTGTGGCGCCAAGCGCGTGGCCTGGCAGCATGAGCACGAGGCCGATGACACAACCGAGCACCGCCGCGCCTATCGAGATGCCGCCGAAACCGAAAGCGGCGAGTCCGAGACCAGCCCCCGCCATCGTGCCGGTCAGAACGTTGGGAATCCGCCGCGTTCGCAGATCCACCACCGTGGCGACGAGCAGGCCGGCGACCAGCACCGCGAACGACGCGCTAGTAAGAAGTGGAGCCAATAACCTGCCAGAACACCGTATTGACGGTGTTTCCGACCGTTTGTACGGCGCCAAGAGCGATAATGGCGATGAGCGCGCAGAGCAACCCGTATTCAAGAAGATCCTGACCGTCGTCCTCGGGGTGCAACGGCGCGGTCGCGAAGCGTTTCAACAGGGCAACAGCAACTGGCCAAAACATGACGCGACTCCTCCCGTCGAATCCGGCAAAACGGTGGGCCGGCGCGATCGACGCGCCGACCCACGCTAGTGCGATCGCTTACGACGCCGCCGCTGTCAGCTTGCCGGCGATGTTCGTGAAGATCGTCGACACGCTCTGTCCCGCCAGGCCGACCGCGCCAATCGCGATCAACGCGATGAGCGCCACGAGCAACGCGTACTCGAGCAAGTCCTGGCCTTCGTCCTTACGCGCAACCGACTTCACGAAATTGATTAGCATCGACATGATTGCCTCCCCGGAGATAAATGCACCGCTCATCTGCGGTGCATAACTAGCGGCTGTGCCGCAGTAGGTTGATAAGAGCGCCGCGCTTGCCGCGACACGTGCCCAGCAATGGCAACGGCTGTGCCACGGCGACGGTCTTCTGCGACTCATCCGCCGCAAGTCCTTCACGCCACAACGATTGCCGCGCGCCGGCAGGACCTGCAGACTCCTGCGAGACCCGCTAAATGACCCCCCTCAGAGAGGGCTGGTGGGTGCAGTTTCGTAAGGCATCCCGCGAATTTGGTTGAGCCTGGGCACGGTCAGCGGCCTGCGCCAGCCCTTCGGGACGCGCACACCCACCATCTATTTCTTGTATGCGCGTCACTTACCGCCCACGCCCGCGTACAAATCTGTCGACGGCATACGCATTGCGAGGGGAGCGTACGAAGGATCACGCCATGAAACTCCGCCAAACGCTGCTGTCGCTGACGGCTTTCGCTCTCATCGTCGGGGGGCTCGCATGGGTCGACCCGCGCGTGCGCGACTGGTGTGCCAAGTTGATCTGGGGTGGAGACGGCATCACATCCTGGGACAATCGCGCTATGGATTTCGGGGGCACGATGATCGCGTCGCTCCGAATGTCCGGACTCGAGCAGGGGCCGCTCCTGGTCTTCGCGGTGGTCGGTGCCGTGCTCTTTGTCTTCATGGTCAGGACATAGATCTTGGCGCTCGTCCTCGCAGTCGAACCTGACCACCGTCAGGCCACCATTCTCAAGCGCATCGTTCGCGAGCAGGTCCACGCGGACCTGATCCTCGTCGATTCGCGTGACGCCGCCGTGGCGGCGCTGTCAACCAGGATTCCCGACGTCCTCCTCCTCACGGCGCTCCTTTC
Organism: uncultured Acidobacteriota bacterium; assembly: GCA_963771395.1. Lineage (GTDB taxonomy): Bacteria > Acidobacteriota > Vicinamibacteria > Vicinamibacterales > 2-12-FULL-66-21 > DATBJJ01. The sequence goes on from CAVYTY010000006.1 coordinate 218,337, forward strand.
GCCGCGCGACGAAGAGGAGCTCCTCACGTACCTGCGCACGCTGGCGGGATCGCAGCACGTCCAGACCCACACCATTCCGCAGTTGGCGTCGACGGCCGCGGACGTCGAGCCGAAGAGCGGTAGAAGCCTGTTCGGGAAGCTGCTTGGCAAGGGCAAGAAGGATTCCGGGGCGAAAGCCTCCATGGCCGGCTTCGATCCCAATCTGTTTGCCGCCGAGATCCGGTCGTTCATCGAGGCCGCGAGCGAGCGCAGGTCCGAATCGGTCGAGGCCCAGAAGGAACGGGCGGCGCACCTCGATTTCCAGACGCAGCCGTGGAGGCCGTCGTTCTCCACCGCCGATCCGGTCGTGCCCGCGTCTGAAGGCACGCCCGGGTCCGAAGCCGCCGCAGACGAGGCCGGGGAGACAGGATCCGCCTGGGCATCGCCGTTCGAATGGCGCCCCATTGGGGCACAGGCGAGCACCGACACCGCCGCGGCTCCGGTGACGTTCGTCGCGCCAGCTGCATCGTCGCTCATCACCAACGTTCCACTGGCCGTGCTCGCCGAAGACCAGGAAGAACAGGGCCGGGTGGCGGAGGAAGAGCGCCAGGCCCGCGCCGACGCCGAGGCACGGCGCCGGCGTGCGGACGAGGCAGAGGCCAGCGAGCGGCGCGAAGACGAAGCCGAAGCCGAGCGCAGGCGCGACGAGGCCGAGGCTGCCCGCGAACAGCAGGAAGCCGAGGTGTCGCGGGCTGCCCGCGCGCGCGAGGAAGAAGAAGCCGACGCGCAGAGGAAGCGCGACGCGGACGCCATCGCGAAGCGGAGGAAGGAAGAAGAAGCCGCCGCACAGCGCACGCGCCTCGAAGCCGAAGCGCTGCGCAAGCAGGAGGAAGATCGCAAGCGCCTCGAGATCGAGGTCAGGCGCAAGCGTGAGGCCGAGGCCGCCGCGAAGCGGAAACAGGAAGAGGCCGAGGCCAGGCGGAAGCGTGAGCTGGAGGCCGAGGCGCAGCGCAAGCGGCAGGAAGAAGAAGTCCGGAGGCGGCTCGAAGCCGAGGTCAAGCGGAAACGCGACGAGGCCGAGGCGAAACACCGGCGAGAAGAAGCTGAAGCGGCGGAGCGCAAGCGCCAGGAGGACGAACGCAGGCGGATCGAGGCCGAGGGCGAACGGAAGCGTCTGGAAGCTGCCGCGGAGAGGAAGCGCCAGGAACAGGAAGAACGCCGGCGGCTCGAAGCCGAGGGCGAACGGAGGCGTCTCGAAGCTGCCGCGGAGCGGAAGCGCCAGGACGAGGAAGAACGCCGGCGGCTCGAAGCCGAGGCGAGGCGCAAGCGCGAGGAAGCGGAAGCCGAGCGGAAGCGGAAAGCGGAAGCGGAGCGGGAGCGCCAAGAAGAAGAACGCAAACTGATCGAAGCCCAGGCCAGGCGCAAGCGCGAGGAAGCAGACGCGCAGCGGAAGCGCCAGGAAATAGAAGTACGGCAGCGGCTCGAGGCCGAAGCCAAACGCAAGCAAGACGAGGAGCGCAAGTTCCTCGAGGCCGAGGCCGCACGCAAGCGCGACGAAGCGGTCGCGGAGCGGAAGCGCCAGGAAGCCGAAGCGGCGGAGCGCACGCGGCAGGAAGCAGAAGCTCAGCGGCTGCGCCAGGAAACAGAAGAACGCCATCGGCTCGAGGCCGATGCCCTGCGCCGGCGCGAGGCGGAAGCCGCAGCAAAACGGACGCGGGAAGAATCCGACGCCAGACGGCGTGAAGAGACAGAGGCGGCCACCCGCAGGCTCGAGGACGCTCGCACGAAGCGTCGTCAAGACGACTGGGCGGCCTCACGCGCGGACAGGTACGCCGAGTTCCGCGCCGACCACGACGAGCCCACGGGCGTCCTCCGCCTGATGCCGCTCGCGATCTGGGCGCACGCGGAAACCAAACGCCCGAACGGCGAAGAGCCTCTCGCCGAGGACGATCTGCAGCGGCTCATCGCGGGGCTGCGAGTACCGACGACGGTCGCTGCCGTCACCTACCCGCGCGGTTGCCGCATTCGGCGCGTGCGCGTACGAGCGCCGAAGCACACCGCGATCACAGGCGAGAAGCGCCGTACCGTCATCGTCTCGCGCCGTGCCCTTCGGGGCTCGCGTGACGACGCCACGGGGTAGCCCTCAGGTCTTCGGCGTCGCACTTTTCGCAACCTCACCGCAGGTTCCAGTGCGCAGCGACTGCAACACACGTGTCTCGATGTGGGTCGCCGGGGTAACCAGCCGGGCGCAGCTCTCAGCCACAGGATGCTGACATTGAAGCAGTTACGACTCGTCTTACGGATCAGGCGCCCGGGAGGCACCTGATTTGCCATTCGACGGGCATGGATCCGCGTCTGCTCCCCCTTCCTCGGAGACGATCGGCAACCGCGTCATCGTGCGTGGCCGGCGATGGACCGTCGCCGGCGTCTCGCGCTCAGCCGATTGCACGGCCCTGCGGCTGCGCGAGATCGGCCGCGACCGCGCGCAGACGCTGCTGACACCTTTCGATCGCCCGAGAACGATTGACGGCGATGCGCGCCTCCGCGTTGTCGGTCGTCGACGCTGGCTCCACGAGCTCGACCGCGCGGTCCTTCGGCTGCATCCGTTCGGATCCTTCCGCGCCGCCGCGCAGGCGCCGATTCGCCTCCTGCCCTATCAGCTCGAGCCGGCGCTCGCTGTTCTCCGGAACGGCGTCGCCCGGCTGCTCATCGCAGACGGAGTGGGTCTCGGCAAGACGATTCAGGCCGGTCTGCTGCTGATGGAGCTCGCGCATCGCCACGAGTCCTGTCGCGCGCTCGTGCTCGCACCGGCCGGCCTCCGGGAGCAATGGCTCTCGGAGCTCTCCTCGCGCTTCACGCTGACCCCGCTCCTGGCCGACACCGCGTGGCTGAGATCGATGTCCGCCGAACGGCCGGCGCACGTGAACCCATGGTCGCTGCCCGGGGTCTACATCGCGTCGCACGACCTCGTGAAGCGACCCGAAGTCCTGCGCCCGCTCGAAGACGTGACGTGGGATATCGTCGTCATCGACGAGGCGCATGCCGCCACAATCGGGACCGATCGCCGCGCGGCGATGCACGCGATCGCCGTCCGCTCCCGCCATGTGATGCTTCTCACCGCGACACCGCACCGAGGCCGCCCCGCGGAGCTCGATGCGCTCTGTCGCATCGGGGGCAACGAACCAATCATGCTGTTCGAGCGGTCACGATCGGACGTCGGTGAAGGCCAGGCACGGAAGACGACGGTGCTGACGGTCGTGCCTTCCGGGGCCGAGCGCCGGATGCACGACCTGCTCGATCGCTACAGCAGGCGGATATGGGAGGAAGCCGGCAGGCGCGGGGACGACCGCGCCCGGCTGGTGTCGATTCTGCTGCGCAAGCGCGCGCTCTCGAGCGCGGGCTCGCTAGCTGCCTCTGTCGAGCGAAGGCTGGCCTTGCTGTGCGACCACGGCTCGAAAGAACCCTGGCAGCTGGCTCTGCCCCTCGCCGGGCTGCAGGACGAAGACCCCCTCGAGGACGATGCGCCATCTGCGGCGCTCGCGGCGCCTGGCCTTGCAGACCCGAAGCGGGAACGCCGCTGGCTCACGGCCATCGCCGAGGCCGCCCGAATCGCCGCCGGCGACGAGCGCAAGATCGCGTTCCTGCTGCGGCTCTTCTCGAGGATCCGCGAACCGGCGATTGTCTTCACCGAGTACCGCGACACGCTCGCGCGGCTCCGGCAGCGCCTGGCCGCCGCCGGGCATCCAACCGCAGTTCTGCATGGCGGCATGACGCCAGCCGACCGCAGCCGCGTCCAGCATGCGTTCAACGAGCGCGGCGGGACGCTGCTCGCGACCGACGCCGCGTCGGAAGGCCTCAATCTCCATCACCGGTGCCGCGTGGTGATGCACTACGAGCTGCCGTGGAATCCGTCGCGGCTCGAGCAGCGGGCCGGACGCGTGGATCGACTCGGTCAGACCCGCCGCGTACACGAGCTGGCGCTCGTCGCCGCACACACCGCCGAACGGCTCGTCATCGCGCCGCTGTTGTCCCGCTGCTCCTGGACCAGGACCACACGCGGCCGCATGCTCGACCGATTGACGGAGTCACGCGTGGCGGCCGCCGTCATGACGAACGGCGGAGCGGCGAGCGCGGTTATCGGCGAGCCGGAGGCGATTCGGTCGTGCGCGGTGGCGTCGCCGGCCGACCTCGGCTCTCACGCCGTGCGCGAGGCGGCACGACTCGAGCACCAGAGAAACCTCGCCGCCCGTTCGTGCCGTGGCAGCGAGCTCCAGACCGATGTCCACGCCGCCGTGTCGAGGCTCGGGGGTCGGACACGCCTGTCTCGCGGGCTGTTCCTCGTGTTCGCGCTCGCGCTCGTAAACGCCGACGGCTCACACCTGCATGCCGAGCCCTGCCTGGTCCGTGTCGATCTCGAGCCGCACCTCTTCATGCAGCTCGTTCGTCAGAAGGGACGCGCGACCGGACGTCGCCTGCAGGAGGTGGTGGCAGCGCTGAGGCGGTCATACGAGGCGATCCTTCCACCGCTCGTCTACGAGCACGATGGCGACAGGCTCGACGCGCTGGCAGCGCTCGAAGAACGCCGCCGCGAGCGGCAGCGGCAACGAGAGAAGGCGATCGACCAGGCGATTGCTCGCCGGCAGCCCTCCGCCGCCCGGCTGCTGGTTCAAGCGGGCCTCTTCGATCGCCGGGCACTGCGGGAGGCCGCAGCGCACGAGAGGGTGGTGACGGCACATCAGGAGGAGATGAACGAGCGCGCGGCGGCGCTCATCTCCGGCTCGCCGCCGGCGCGCCGGACCGAGCTCATCGCCGCACTCCTTGTTCCAGGCCGGTGCTGATCCCCGGCCTGTCCGGCTCGCTCCTGTCGCATGAGGTCATCGCGCAGATTGTCCCCACGGCATTTCAGGGGCTGCTCGACGAGGCGGGACGCGAGCCCGCACGCCATCGTCTTCGCGCGTGGCACCTCACGCTGCGCGGGCAGCTTGGCCCTGCGCTGTCGGTGCGCGCCATCTTCGACCGGCTGGCCGAACCGCTTCTGACAGCGCTCGGCTACCGCGTCGTACCGGCCAACGCGACGCCGGAGAGCTTTCGAGCGGTGCTCGAGATGTCGGGCACACCTCGGGCGACACTGCTCGTCACACTCTGGGGGCAACATCCTGCGTCCGCCTGGCGCGAGGCCGTTCGCCTCGGCATCGGGCAGGGCGAGCGATGGTGTTTCTGCCTGACCGGCCCCCGTCTCCGCATCGTCGACAGCTCGCGGACCTACTCCCGGCAGTTCGTCGAGTTCGACCTCGAGACCGCGCTCGAGAACGAACAGACGTTTGCTGTCGTCTGGGGGCTGTTGCGCGGCGCCGCGATGTCAGGCACCTCTCGAGATACGCGGCCGCTGCTCGACCGCGCCATCGAGTTGAGCGAGCAGCATCGCGCATCGGTCCGAACGTCGCTTCAGCACGGGGTTCATGACGCGCTCGGACACCTGACCCGGGCGTTCTCCGCGGCAGGCCGGCAACGTCGGGCGACGGCCGCGCGGAGGGACGCGTCAGCCTCCAGGACTCCGGTTTCAGCGTTCGATGAAGCGCTGGTCGTGGTCTATCGGGTTCTCTTCCTGCTCTTTGCCGAGGCACGCGGCCTGGTGCCGCGGTGGCATCCAACCTACCGCGACAGCTACACGATCGAATCGTTGCGTGGCCCTGTCGAGATGCTGCCGCGGCCGGTGGGGGTGTGGGAGGCGCTGCAGGCCATCGCCCGACTGGCGCATCGCGGATGCCGAATCGGCGCGCTGCGCGTACCGCCGTTCAACGGCCGTCTGTTCTCGCCCGCGCACGCACCGCTCGCCGACAGCGTGCCGCTCGACGATCGTGTCGTGCGCCAGGCCCTGCTGGCGTTGACGACCCGGCGAGGACGCGGCGGATTCGAGCGCATCGCCTACGGCGATCTCGGTGTCGAGCAGCTCGGCGGCGTGTACGAACGTCTGCTGGATTTCGACCCGGCTGGCGCGTCAGGCCAGGCGCGCACGGCAGGCGGCCTCGTCCGCACCGAGCGCCGCAAGGCGACGGGCGCCTTCTACACGCCGCGGCCGCTGACGGAGTATCTCGTGCGGCGCGCGCTGGCGCCGCTCGTCGCCACCGTGTCACCGGAGGCGATCCTTGCGCTCCGTATCCTGGACCCCGCCATGGGCAGCGGCGCATTCCTGGTGGCCGCGTGCCGGTACCTGGCGTCGGCGTATGAGGCAGCGCTCGTACGAGGGGGCGGGATGTCGGCCGACGACATCACCGAGCGCGAGCGTGCGGAGTTCCGGCGGGCCATCGCGCAACGATGTCTTTACGGAGTCGACATCAACCCGATGGCCGTCCAGCTTGGACGGCTGTCGCTCTGGCTCGCGACGCTGTCCGCCGATCGGCCGCTGACGTTTCTGGACCATCGGCTGCGGACGGGCAACAGTCTCGTCGGCGCGTCCGCGGCCGACATCGCGAGGCAGATGCCCGGCAACGGTCGCGCCCGGCCGGGCGTGCTCCCGCTCTTTGGGGACAACTCGTGCGACGCGGTCCTCGGTCACGTGATCGACGTACGGTCGCGCATCGCGACGGAACCTGGCGACACGCTCGAGCAAGTACGAGCGAAGGAACATGCGCTTTCCGCCGTGAATGGCGAAGGCGCGCCTGTCGAGCAGTGGAAGGACGTGTGCGACTTGTGGTGCGGCGAATGGTTCGGCGAGCGACGCCGACGGCGCGTGGCAGTTCCGTTCGGCGCGCTCGCCGACGCGATCCTCGGGCGTGGCAGTCTTCCCGCGCACGTGGCCGCGCCGCTCCTCGCCGGGGCCAGGAGCATCGCGTCGCGGGAGCGCTTCTTTCACTGGACCTTCGAGTTCCCGGAGGTTTTCTGCGACGCCAAAGGGGAGACGCTCGCATCACCCGGGTTCGACGCCATCATCGGGAATCCTCCGTGGGAGATGCTGCGGGGCGACCGCGGCGACGGCGACACCAGGGAGACGGCGCGGACGGCGGCCGCCAGGCTGACGGACTTCGCCCGTGGCTCCGGCGTCTACATGGTGCAGGGCGACGGTCACGTCAACCTCTATCAGTTGTTCCTGGAGCGGACGCTCGCGCTCGTCCGCAACGGCGGCCGTCTCGGCATGCTGCTGCCATCCGGGCTGGCGACCGACCGCGGAGCCGCGCCCCTGCGGCGGGCGCTCATGGACCGCACGAGGGTCGACAGTCTTCTCTCCCTCGAGAACCGCGAGGGCCTGTTCCCCGTTCATCGCAGCCTCAAGTTCCTCCTGCTCTCCGCCACGGCTGGCGGGCGCACCACCACCATCCCATGCCGTTTCGGCATTGCGAGCGCGGAGGTCCTGGACCGACTGCCGGAGCTCGGTCCGGACCCGGACGCCGTCACGCTCACGCGGCCGCTGCTCGAGCAATTGAGCGGTGAACAGATTGCCGTGCCCGACGTCCGATCCCGGCGTGATGTCGAGATCCTGCACGCGATCGCCTTCACCACGCCCGCGCTTGGCGATCCCGGCGGCTGGCACGTCCGCTTCGGGCGGGAGCTCAACGCCACCGACGACCGCCGCCACTTCGCCCGTGGCCTCGATGTGGGCAATAAGGGGCTTCCGGTCGTCGAAGGCAAGCACCTTGGTCCGTTCACTGTGGACGTCGCAAGGACGCAGCTGCGGATTGCACCCCGCGTCGCGGCCACGCTGGTCGATCCCGCCCGAACGTTCGAACGGTCCCGCCTGGGTTACCGGGAGGTCGCATCGCCGACCAACCGGCTGACGCTCATCGCCGCCATCGTGCCCGCGGGCACCATCACGACGCACACGGTCTTCTGCCTCAAGGATCCACTCGACCTCGAGTCTCAGTGGTATCTGTGCGGCATGCTCAACAGCTTCGTGGCGAATTATCTGGTGCGGCTCCGCGTCAGCACGCACGTTTCCTCGGGCATCATCGACCGGCTGCCCGTGCCGGCGCGCTCGACGCCACGCCCCTCCCTTCAGCGAAATCGTCGAGCTCAGCGCGTCACTCGCCGCACAACCGCCGCCGCTACAGCCGGGCGCGTACGCCAGGCTCCAGGCGCTGGCCGCGCGAGAGTACGGTCTCGAGTCAGTCCAGTTTCAACACATTCTCGATACGTTCCCGCTGGTGCCGCGGGCCGACCGGGCCGCGGCATTGGCGGCCTTTTACGTATAGTCTTGATCTAGATAGATAGAACAATGCTCCTTCCAGAGGATCGCGCGCCCGTCTGGGCCATCTGGCTGTTGATTGCGTTCGGCGTGGCGCAGCCGCTGGCGTGGGGGCTGGGCGTTGGCGTGCCACGGCATCCGGGTGCGCTCGTCCCGCTGATCATCGTGTGGGTGACGCTGCTGGCGCTCGCCGCGATCGCGACCCGCCGGATCACGTCGCTCGGGCGGCGCCTCTCGCAGCATGAACGGGAGCGCTCCGCGACGCTGACCGAGATCGATCAGCTCCAGACGCAGAACGCGATCCTCGACATCATCGCGCGCTCGGTGGACGTGCCGCTGGCCTTCCAGTCGCTCGCGGCACGCGTGGCGCGCCTCGCGCCCTGCGACCGCGTCGGCCTGGCCCTGCTGTCGGAAGATGGGCGGGAGTTCCAGACCTACACGGCGCGCGTGCAGCAGGATGAGCGTCGGTCCCGCCCGCGCCCCGAGATCGTGTTCAAGGTCGAGCGGACCATTCTCGGGGGCGTCGTGCGAACGCGCGAGCCGATGATCATCGCCGATATCAAGGCCTCGGCGCCCGACTTTCTCGATGCGAACATCCTGCTCACGTCGGGATTCAGGGCCGTGCTCCTGATGCCGCTCGTCTCCAGGGGCCGCGCCGTCGGCACGCTGAACGTCGTGTCGAGGCGGCCCGATGCGTTCGGACAGGCGCACGTGGACGCCCTCCAGCCAATCGCCGAAATCCTCGCCGTCGCCTGGGTCGCGCAGCAGCTGCACATGACGCTCGGCAAGCACCGGACGATGGAGGTCATGTCCGAGCTGACCTTGTCGGTCGCCGCCGAAATCAACAGCGCCCTGCAGACAATCATCGGGCACTGCGATCTCATCGGACGCAGCCAGACCGATGAGGCCCTGCAGCGCGACCTCCAGACGATCATGAGCCAGGCGCAACGCGTCGCGGGCCTGCTCGACAAGATGCGCACCGCTGCGCACGAGCGGCTGCGCGAGATGGCCAACACCATGCATCTGGAAGGAATCGTGACGAGCCCCGCGGCGGCGAGCGAGACGCCGCGGGATGAAAGTTTGAAGTCTGACGTGTGAAGTCTGAAGTGGGGAAGTGGGAAGTCTGAAGCGGGAAGTAGAAGTGTGAAGCAAGTCTGAAGTCTGAAGTCTGAAGTCTGAAGTCTGAAGTCTGAAGTGCGCTCCGGTGGCAGGTTCGGCCTCTCTGTTTGCCCGCTCCCACTTCCCACTTCCCGCTTCTCGCTTCGCAGTTCCTTCTTACTTCCACACTTCTACTTCCCACTTCAGACTTCCCACTTCCCCACTTCAGACTTCACACGTCAGACTTCAAACTTTCTTCAACGTCCCCTCAGCGCGGATATCACTGTGACCGACAGCTCGGCGACGACCGCGAGCGTCGTGGCCGCGAAGAACCAGTCCCTCATCCGCACGTACTCGACGACCGACAGCAGCACGCGCAGCATGGGTGTGGCCATCAGCACGAGGAGCCCCGCGTTGAGGAATCGGCTCGTTGCTGGCGCGTCGGGGGCCAGGAGGAACAGCGCCAGCCCAACGGCCAGGGCCGCCGCGCTGATGGTCACGCCGGCGACGAACAGCCGGCCGACGTGATACTCGAGGCGTGCGAGCGCGTCGGACTGGGTGGTCACAGCACCTTCACGAAATGGACGAGCGACACGAGGGCGAGGATCGTCGCGAGCAGCAGCTTGAGCCATCGTGCCTTCGCCCGGCCCCCGAACCACATGCCGAAGCGCGAGCCGGCCAGCACCCCGAGCACGGCAGCGGCCGCCAGCGGCGGTTGAATGTAGTGGTTGGCATACTGGATCGGCGCCGACGCCGCAGCGGTGACGCCGATCATCAATGCGCTCGTGGCCGCGGCGGCACGAAGCGGCACGCCGCACCAGGCATTGAGCAGCGGCACTTTCAGGATGCCTCCGCCGATGCCGAGCGAGCCCGACACCACGCCCGCGAGAGCCGACACACCGAGCGCGACCGGCAACCGCTTGACCCGGTAGACCACCTCGCGGCCGCTCTCGTCTTCGTAGTACCGGCCGCCGAGACGCCCCGGGTCCGCCGTCGCGTCGAGCACGTTTCTCCGATCCAGGCGGCTCAACACCATGACGGCGATGAGACCCGTCACGAACGCAAACCAGAGAAACAGCGTCTCATCGGATAGGGCGTGGAACATCAGGCCGGCCGCGACGCCGCCGGCCGCCGACGCGACCTCGAGCAGCATGCCGAGGCGCAGGTTGATGAGGTTGCGGCCGACCGTGCTGACGGACACGACGCTCGACGTCGCGATCACGGTCATCAGGCTGGTCGCCACTGCGATCTTGATCGGCAGGCCGATCACGCTGTTGAGAAACGGCACCAGAAACACACCGCCGCCGATGCCGAGCAGTGCACCGAGGCCGCCGGCGACAGCCCCGGCGGCCATCACGACGGCGATGGTCAGTGGCGTGATGAGCAAGAGATGGTCCGCGCGGCACTCCCGGAAGCGATCAAAGACCGAAATGCTATGATCCGAAGTGGAATCTTACCTCATGTTTGAGAGGCTTTCCGACGAAGGCCTTGCGCAGAGCTCGTACCTCATCGCGTGCGAGCGGACGCGCACGGCCGCCGTCATCGACCCTCGGCGCGACATCGACGCGTTCATCTCGACAGCGACACGATACGGGCTGACCATCGCCTACGCGATCGAAACGCATACTCACGCCGACTTCGTGTCGGGCGCCCGCGAGCTCTCGGCGCTCGGCGCGCGCGTCGTCGCGGGTCCGGGCGCAGCCCTGCGCTTCCCCTTTCACGAAGCGGCGCACGGTGAATGCCTGCACGTCGGCGACATCTCGATCGAGGTGCTTCACACGCCGGGCCACACGCCCGAGCATATTTCGTTGCTGGTGCGCGAGCCCGATCAACCCGCACGCCTCTTCACCGGCGACACGCTGTTTGTCGGCGCGGTCGGTCGGCCCGATCTCCTCGGCGCAGACCAGGCGCGCGCATTGGCCAGTCAGCTCTACGACTCGGTGTACGGCACGCTGCTGGCGCTCGACGATGCCGTCGAGTTGCACCCGGGACACGGCGCCGGATCGCTTTGCGGCGCGGGAATCGGCAAGGCGCCACATTCGACCATCGGCCAGGAACGCCGATTCAACCCGCTCCTGCAGCAACCGTCAAAGGCGGCATTCATCACCGCGGTGCTCGCCGATCTTCCTGAAACCCCGCCGTACTTCCCGCGGATGAAGGAGATCAATCGCGGCGGCCCGGTCGTGCTCGGACTCGGGACCGGCGTCCCGGTTCCGTCGCCGCTCTCAGCTCGTGATGCGACGGCACTCGTCGAAGACGGTGCCCTCGTGATCGACCTCCGGAGCGCCGAGGCATTCGCCGCCGGCCATCCGACAGGAGCAGTGAACATCGGATTCGGCCCGCGAGTCGGCTACTGGGCGGGGTGGATTGTGCCTCCTGCGGCGCCAGTCGTCCTGCTCGCCGGTCACCCGGATCAGGCCGAGGACGCCAACCGACAGCTCGTGCGCCTGGGTTTCGACGATGTGGTGGGATATGTCGAGGGCGGCTTCAGCGCGTGGTGCGCGGCGGAGGGTCATGTCTCGCACGTGGAGCGCATCAGCGCCCGCGAGCTCCGCGACCGCCTCCAGCGACGCGAGCGGATGACGCTCATCGACGTCCGCACGTTTCAGGAGTGGCTCGGCGGTCACATCGACTCCGCGATCAACATCCCGGTCGGAGATCTGCAGAGACGCGTCGAAGAACTGCGCGGGCCGGACGCCGTGGCTACCATCTGCGAGACCGGCTACCGGTCGAGTCTCGCGTCGAGCCTGCTCGTCCGGGCAGGAATCCACGTCGTCAATGTGAGTGACGGCACGTCGGCGTATCGCCTGCTCGAGTGAAGCGTACCTCAGCGCCCTCTCCAGTGAGGCTTTCAGGACGCCGGACCGAGGACCGGCAGCAGAACACGTGACGACACTCTCCACAGGCGCACGTCTCGTCCAATACGAGATCATCGAGCTCATCGGGTCGGGCGGCATGGGCGAGGTGTATCGCGCGCGGGACCCCCGGCTCGATCGCGACGTCGCCATCAAGGTCATGGCTCCGCACGTCGCCGCCGATCCCGAGATGCGGCGCCGGTTCGAGACCGAGGCGCGGGCCATCGCCGCGCTCTCCCACCCGAGCATCCTCGCGATTCACGAGCTGGCGGTCGTCGACGGCGTGCCCGTCGCCGTCATGGAGCTGCTCGAGGGCCACACGCTTCGCGCGCGGTTGAAGCAGGGTCCGCTGGCGTGGCGCGATGCGGTGCACATCGCGGCGGCGATCGCCGAGGGCCTGGCGGCGGCGCACGCGCGCGGCGTCATCCATCGCGACCTCAAGCCGGAGAACGTGTTCCTCACGAACGACGGCGCCGTGAAGATCCTGGATTTCGGGCTGGCACTGCGCCGGCTCGAGCTCCCGATGCTCGACAGCGACGGGCCAACGCTCGCGCGCACGGCTCCGAACATCGTCCTCGGGACCCTCGGGTACATGTCTCCGGAGCAGGTGACCGGCGACCGCGTGGACGGCCGCTCGGATCTCTTCGCGCTCGGGTGCATTTTGTACGAAATGCTGAGCGGGCGGCCGTTGTTTGCCGGAAGCACGCCACAGGAAATCGTCGCCCAGCTGATGCACGATCGCGTCCGCGAGCTGTCGGGATTCGACGCGATGGCTCCCCGGGAGCTCCAACCGATCGTGTCGCGCTGCATCGAGCGCGCCCCATCCAGGCGTTTCGATTCGGCGAGCGACCTGGTGATGGCCCTGCGCGCCCTCCTCAGCGGATCCAACGCCGTCGTGGCGGCGCGGCGGCCACGATCGCGCGGCAAGTCGCTCGGCGTCCTTCCTTTCGTGAATGCCGGCGCGGACCCGACCATCGAATACCTGACCGACGGCATCACCGAAAGCATCATCAACAGCGTCTCTCAACTGGCCGGCTTGCGCGTCGTGCCCCGCAGCCTGGTGTTCCGCTACAAGGGATTGCAGGCCGACCCGTCGACCATCGGCGTGGCGTTGAACGCGCGCACCATCCTCACCGGTCGCGTGAGCCAGCAGGGCGAATACCTCACGATTCAGGCCGAGCTCGTCGACACTGCGACCGAATCGCAGCTCTGGGGCGAGCAGTTTCGTCCGCGGCTGAGCGAGCTGCCCAACGTCCAGCAGGACATCGCGTGGCAGATCTCCGAGGCGCTGCGTTTGAAGCTGACCGGCGCCCAGAAGAAGAAGCTGCGAAAGCGTGCGACCGTCCACGCCGAGGCGTACAAGGAGTACCTCCGCGGGCGCTACTTCTTCAACGCCTGGTCGCCCGATGGCTTTCGCCTCGCACTCAAACATTTCGAGCGCGCGATCGAGCACGATCCGACCTACGCTCCCGCATACGCAGGCCTCGGCGACACCATCGGCTCGATGTCGTACTACGGGCTGATCCCGCCGCTCGACGGATTCCCGCGCGCCCAGGCGGCTGCCGAGAAAGCGACGGCGCTCGATCCCGAGCTTGGCGACGCGTATGGAACGCTGGCGCTCGGCAGTCTGTTCCATCTGCGGAACTGGCAGGATTCGGAACGGCACTTCCGGCAGTCGATTGCGCTCAACCCGAAGCTCGCCAGCGTGCGCGCGTTCTTCGCGATTCTCCTCGCCACGATGGGACGCCACGACGAGTCGATCGTCGAGGCCCGCACCGGGCGCGAGCTCGACCCGCTGTCGCCGCTCGTGAACATGAGCGTCGGCTGGGCCCTCTATTTCGCCGGCCGCTTCGACGAGGCGATCGCCGAGCTGAGAAACTCGCGCGATCTGCACCGCGGCGAAAACAGCGACGAACCTCACAGCGTGATGATGGTGTCCTACGAGATGCTGGGTAGATTCGACGAGGCCGCGCACACCGGGACGGGACACGGGTGCTTCGGCGTGCCGGTCGACGGTAAGGCCCTGCTCGCGGCCTGGCGTTCGGGCGGCGCCCCGGCGTATTGGCAGGAGCGCCTGGCCGGGCTCGATCGGGCCGCGCCGACGGCGCTGCCGATGATTCACTACAACTACGCGTGCGTGCTGACGCGCCTCGGCCGTCTTGACGAGGCCGTGACACACCTCACCGCACTCGCCGACATGCAGCAGGGGAGCACGGTGTTCCTCGCGGTCGAGCCCGCGCTCGTCGGCCTGCGCGCTCACCCCGGCTTCGACGCATTGCTCAGCCGGATCGGAGTGCCCCGTCCGCCCATGGCTTCAGCACGGCGTACAGCGTCGACGTAATCGGCACCGCCACGCCCAGCCGCGCCGCGCGGCGCACGACCGACCCCTGCAGCTCTTCGACCTCGATCCGCTTCCCCTGCGACAGATCGATCAGCAGCGACGACCGCATCGACCCCGGAATCCCGCCGACATACGAAGCGATGCGTGCCACGATGTCGGTGGCGACCGGAACGCCCTCGGCGCGCGCGAGGTGTTCGATTTCGCGGCAGCTATCGAGGAACCGTTCACGGATCACCGGGTCGGCCCATAGAGGGCCGATCGGCAGGCGGGATGCCCCGGTCAGACCCGCGAGCGAGACGAGAAAGATGAACTTCTCCCAGATCGGCACCCGCCCGTCTTCGACGGCCTCGGCCTGAATATCTGCACCCGTCAGCGCGTCGCGGATGGCGCCGATGCGATCGGTCATACGCGGAAGCGTGCCAAACACCTCGCCAAGGACGATGCGGCGGTGCGTCCCTGTCTGTTCGATGACACCGGGTGCCGCAAGCGCCGTCGCGATATAAGTGACGCCGCCGACGACAGGCGCCTCGCCGAAGCGCGCCGCCAGCTCGCCTGGGCTGTCCACGCCGTTCTGCAGCGGCAGGACCGTCGTCTGTGGCCCCATCATGGGCGCGATGAGCGGCAGCGCCGAGACGTTGTCGTAGGCCTTGACGGCGACAATCACGACGTCGACCGCACCGACTCGCGCCGTATCGTCGTCGGCCGGGGCGTGCACGGTGAAGTCGCCGAGGGCCGGGCTGCGGATCTGGAGACCGCGCGCGCGAATGGCCGCCAGATGCGCCCCGCGCGCGATGAAGGTCACGTCATGCCCGGCCCGGACCAGTTTGGCGCCGTAGTAGCCTCCGACGGCGCCCGATCCCAAAATCGCGAATTTCATTTCTGTCGGTTCAGTAAGGGTTCACGAGTTCAAAGGGTTCAGGAGGTTCAAGGGGTTCAAAAAGGTTCAAGAGGTTCAGAGGTTCAGCTTGCAGACTTCAGCATCCGGCGTTCGGCGATGTCAAGTGAACCACTGAACCTCCGGAACCCCTTGAACCTTTGGGAACCTCTTGGAACCTCCTGAACCCTTTGAACCCTTAAACGAAGCCGTTTGTACATGTTAGAATCCGTGCGTCGCCGGAGGTTCAATGGCCGCCCGCCTTACCGCCTATCTCGTCGTCGGAATCGTCGCGGCGACGCTCATCGCCGGGCTGATCGTCGGCGCCCAGCGGGACGACACGGACGGGCCCATCGACGTCATCGTCCACAACGCGAATGTGTATACGGCCGGCGTGAACGGCACGATGGCGGAGGCCCTCGCCATCCGCGGCAACCAGATCCTTCTCGTCGGGAGCGAGCGCGAGGTCACGCGTCTCCGCCGTCCGCAAACGACGATGATCGACGCGCGAGGCGCGGCGGTGCTCCCGGGCTTCAACGACGCTCATCTGCACTTCATCACCGGCGGCCTGAGCCTCGAACAGGTCGATCTGGCGGGCGCCGAAACGCTCGACGAGATTCAGTCGCGGATCGGGACATGGGCGAGCGGTCACTCCGACGCCCCATGGGTGCTCGGGCATGGGTGGTACTACCAGCCGTTCCCCGGTGGCCTGCCGACACGCCAGCAGCTCGATGCCATCGTCTCCGATCGACCGGCCCAGATCATCAGCTCTGACGGCCACACGTCATGGGTGAATACCCGCGCCCTGCGGCTGGCGCGGATTACGAAGAGAACCCCGAACCCGCCGCAAGGCGTCATCGTGAAGGACCCGAGAACCGGTGAGCCCACCGGCGTCCTGAAGGAAGCCGCGATGGCGCTCGTGGGCAGTCACGTGCCGAAGTCAACCCGGGCCGAGCGCGCGAGCGCCCTCCGCGCCGCGATTGGCGAGGCGCAGCGACACGGCATCACCAGCATTCAGAACGCCGGCGGCAACTCTGAAGACTTCGAGCTCTACGCCGAGGCGCGGCGCGACGGCGACCTGGGCGTTCGCGTGTATTCTGCGTTGTCGACCGCCGGAGTGCTGAGCGAGCCGGCCATTGCCGAGCTCGACGCGGTCGCGAAGCGCTATCCCGACGACCCCCTTTTCAAAGGCGGCGCGATCAAGATCGTGCTCGACGGCGTCATCGAGGCGCACACGGCCGCGATGCTCGCACCGTACGCCGACGACGACACCACGGCCGGCTCGCCGACGATCGAGCCCGACGACTTCAACCGATTCGTACGGCTGCTCGACGCGGGCGGCTGGCAGGTGATGACACACGCCGTCGGGGATCGCGCCGTGAACATGGCGCTCACGGCCTACGAGCACGCCGTGCGATCCAATCCTCTCCCGGAGCGGGGCCGGCGGCACCGAATCGAGCACGTCGAGACGGTCGACGCGTCAGACCTGCCGCGCTTCGGCGCGCTCGGAGTCGTCGCATCGATGCAGCCGCACCTCGGCACGCCGAGCCCGAGCCAGATCGATGTGTGGTTCAGGAACGTCGGCCCCGAACGGGCGGCGCGGGGCTGGCCCTACCACAGCATCGCCGCCGGAGCCGGGCGGCTGGCGTTTGGCAGCGACTGGCCCGCGGTCCCGCTGAACCCACTGCTCGGCCTGCACACCGCCGTCACGCGCACGACGCCCGAGGGCCTTCCCGAAGACGGCTGGTATCCGGGCGAACGGCTGGCGCTCAAAGCGGCGATCGATGCCTACACGTCCGGCGCGGCCTGGGCGTCGTTCGACGAGAAGCGCAAAGGCAGCCTCGCCGCGGGCATGCTCGCCGATCTGGTCGTGCTGTCCGAGGACATCTTCGAAGCCCCGCCGTCGCGACTGGCCTCGACCCGTATCGCCGTCACGATCTTCGACGGACGCATCGTTTATCGACGGAGCGGCGCCCAGACGAACTGAGAAGCTATCTCAGACATATCGAGGCTGTCCCGGTACCACGAAGACACCACGAAGACACGAAGACCACGATGATCACGAAGAAGAACATGCAGATGTTCTTCGTGAACTTCGTAGCTTCGCGATCTTCGTGACGCCCCGGCAGCGAAAGACCTGGTCATTTCAAGATCGCATCGACGACGAACTTCCCGGGCTCGGCGGCTGGTTTCAAGATCGCGATCCTCGCCGGCTGACCGACGGCAATCGTCGTCGCGCCCACCGCTTTCCACTCAGGCACATCCATCACCTGTCCGGCCGCGATCGCGTCGTCGACGAGCGGAACCGCCGTCATGCCGCTCGCGTCAATCGTCCGCAGCGCGCCCATCGTCCGCAGATCTCCCACGTCCTCGATCGTCAGCGACGTCTGCAGTTCCCGCCGGCCGTCGATGAGCTGCATGCGACGGTTGGCGACGAGACCAACGTCAGCGGTGAACGGGGGGATGCCCCTGCCGTTGATGACCGTCACGTTCTTGACGAGCACGGAGAAGAGCTTCGACTCGTTGATCGGCAGTGTCTCGTATCGCTGCGCATCGGCGCGCTCGACCGAGCCGCTCGCAATCGCATCGAGCGCCGACACGATGGCCAGGAAGTTGAGGCGGACGAGCGCCGCGTCGGGTTCGGGCGAAGGCCACGGTCCCGTTTCGATCAGGACCACCGGCGTTCCCCAGAGCGTGATGTTGTCGCCGAACGCGCGAACCTCGAACTCGTCGTCGTACCGGCCGATCTGGCCTGGAGCGAACGGCTCCAGCGCATCGCGGATGACGGCGCAGACCTGTTTCGTCAGCTTGCGGCCGGCGTTCTCGGTGCGCGGTTCGTCGTACGCGACCGACAGGAGGGAGATGGACGCCGGCTTCGGCGGATTGCCCACCGACGTCCGCCCGCTCTGATTGTGCAGGTTGAAGCCGACGCGCGGGCTCAGCCGGTCCCGCAGCGCCTTGAGCAACCGGCCCTCGGGCGTCTGCAACCGCAGCGCATCGCGATTGATGTCGATGCTCTGCGCGTTTCGCCGCTCGAAGCGCTCGGCGCCGTCCGGGTTCAGCATCGGCACGACGTGCAATGTCAGCCGTGACAGGATCCGCTCGACGACCGGATCCTGACGGTGGCGGCGCACATAGTCGAAGAGGTCGAAGAGCGCCGATGTCGCGGTCGACTCGTCGCCGTGCATCTGCGACCACAGCAGCACGCCGAAGGGACCCGTGCCCGCCCGCACGTAGTTGATCGAACGGCCTTCGATCGACTCGCCGATCTTCTCCACTGCAAAGAGCTCCGGCGACTGCAACACGACGTCGGCCAGGCGCCGGACGACCTCTTTGTGGTCGACGAGCGGCGGCAGCGGCGGTGACACGTGCTCGGCCTCCCAGACAGCGAGGAGCTCGCGCGCGGAGAGGAGCTGTTCGCCCGGCGACCTGGCCTCGATCGCCGTCAGGGCGCCGACGAGCACCGCCACGCCCAGCACCGACAGGCGTGCAGCAGAGGACGCGGTCGACGTGCGAGCCATTGTGACCTCCGGGCCCTACAGAATTCTGAATGCTGAATTCTGAATGCTGAAGTGAATTCTGAATCGTGGAATCTGAGATTCTCGAATTCACTTGAGCATTCAGAATTCGGGTAATTCGGTCTCAGCGGTAATGCAGCCGCAGCAGCGTAGGATGCGTATCCATGCTGACCAGGAACATGTTGTCGAACTCCATGTCGTCGATCTTGACTGACGTCGTGACGCCAAGGTCCTTGATGACGTCCGGCACGGTATTCGAGTGGCCGACGACCAGGACATTCCCCTTGCTCGCTTTGAGCTGCGTCAGCAGGTCTGCCTGACTCTTCGACATGACGATCTTGACCGTCAGCCCGAGCGCCTTGGCGAGCGGCGCGGCCGTCTGTTGTGTGCGTTTGAACTCGGTGGCATAGATCGCGGTGATGTTCGCGTCCTTGAGCGCTGCCGCCAGCGACTGGGCGCGCGCGCGGCCGGCTTCCGACAAGTCGGGGTCATCGGCCATCTTCGGGCTGGCGCCCGGCGTCGTGTCCGCGCGCTCGGCATGGCGGACGAGAAAGACGGTGTGCTGCGCGGCCACGGGTGTGGCAACCAGGACGGCGAGAAGAAGTGTGAAAGCGGTTGGTTTCAGCATGGTTTCCCTGTCACAAGATAACAGGAGACAAGGAGATCGGGAGTTGCTTGGGCTCTTACAATGAATCTCCCGGTCTCCTAGTCTCCTGTGCAAAGTTGGTTTGAATTGCCGCACCGCCGCGCATACTCCGTACGGCGATCAGGTACAACACCCCCCCGACGATGAGCGAGATGATCCCGGCGATGAGCTGCTCCCGACGCGCGCCGGCGAGCATCGCCAGGGCGATCACGATCGCCGCGCCCGGAATCACCGGGCCGAAAGGCACGACGTACGTGGGCGGATTGACCCGTCCCGAGAACTGGGCGGATCGCAGCCGTAGAGTCGATGCACACGTCGCTACGTACACGAGCAGCCGGCTGATCGCGCTGACCAGTGCCAGGTCCGAGTATCGGCCCGACACGGCAAGGACGAGAGACACGGCCGACGTGACGAGAATCGCGTTCACCGGCGTCCGGAACTGCGGGTGCACCCAGCCGAAGACGCGCGGCAGATCGCCCTGCTCGGCCAGCGCAAAGAGATTGCGCGATCCCGACAACGCCTGCCCCATGTTGTTGCCGGTCGTCGACAGCACCGCCCCGAGCGTGAGCAGCGCCGCGCCCGTGCCGCCCATGAAGAGCACCGCCGCGTCGGCGAGCGGCGTTCGGGATGCCGCGAGCCCCGGCAGCGTCCCGAGCGCGACGACCTGCACGAGCGTCATCAGGATCGTGACGACGACGATCGTCATGATCAGGGCGAAGGGCACGGCGCGTCTGGGATCGCGCGCTTCGCCAGCCGGAACGGGAATGACCTCGTATCCGCCGAACGCGAAGATCAAGAGCAGGCCCGTCGCCGACAGTTGCGCGAGCGATGGCGTCTGGTGGGGTGCAAGCAGTGCCGGATCGATGAAGAAGATCCCGACGACGACGAAGGCGATGAGCGGGAGCAGCTTTCCTATCGTCAGCACGTTCAAGACGAGGCTGCTCTGCCGAATCCCCCTGATGTTGATGCCCGCAATCGTGACGATGACCGCCGCGATGAAGGTGGCGCGGGGCCAGCCGGACCCGAGCGCCGGCACGTAGAATCCGAGGGCGGTGGCAAGGACGTTGATGACGGCGGCCCAGCTCGCCGCACGCGTGAACCACAGCATCCAGCCGACTTCGAACGCGGCAAAACGGCCGAACGCCGCGCGCGTGTACAGGTAGGGGCCGCCTGTGCCATCGAACCGGCTGCTCACCTCGGCAAACGACAACGCGATGAGCATCGAGGCCAGGCCGACGGCCGCCACGAGCCAGGGACTCCAGCCGCCGACGCTCGCGGCATAGAGCGACGGCTGCGCGAAGAGCGCCCCGCCGATCACCTGGTTCACGCCGATTGCGGTGAGGTCCCAGCGGCCCAGCTCGCGGCGAAGCGCTGGTCCGGATGGCGTGGTCACGGGCGGGCGGCTCATCGCGCAGGTTGTATCATGACATCTCACGGGGCGTTTCATGATCGAGGGCAACCGCGAGATCGTCGTCAAGCCGAGGGACGTCATGCCGGAGGGCGCCCGCACGCTTCCCGCCCGGTTCTACACCGATGCGGAGTACTTCCGCCGGGAGCTCGACGCGCTCTTCCGAACGATGTGGATCTGCGCCGGCCGGGCGGAGGAAATCGCGCGCCCGGGTCAGTTCGTGCTCCGCGACGTGGCCGGCGACAGCGTCATCGTCACGCGATCGGCTGACGGCGGCGTGCACGCGTTCCACAACGTGTGCAGACATCGAGGCACACGCCTCTGCACCGAAGCCTCGGGCACGTTTCCGGGCAGCATCCAGTGCCCGTACCACGCCTGGACCTACGGTCTCGACGGCCGCCTGGTTGGTGCGCCGCACATGGACGAGGTGCCGCACTTCCGCAAGGAGGATTTTCCTCTGCACGGCGTGCATGCGGAGGTCTGGGACGGACACGTCTTTATCAACGTCGGGGAGGCGCCGCCGCCGCTGGCAGCGCAACTCGGCGATCTCCCCGGCAAGTTCCGCTCGTGGCGCATGGAGGATCTGCGGCTGGGCCGCCGGATCGCGTACGACGTCAAGGCCAACTGGAAGTTGATCGTCCAGAATTACAACGAGTGCCTGCACTGTCCCAACCTGCACCCGGCGCTCAACAAGCTGTCACATTACCTGAGCGGCGAGAACGAGGCGATGAACGCGACGTACATGGGCGGACGCATGGATCTCCGCCCGGGCGTCGAGACGTTGTCCATCGACGGCACCTGCCCGCGGGCGCTGCTGCCGGACCTGTCACCCGACGATCGGCGGCGCGTGTACTACTACGCCATCTTCCCGAACATGCTGCTCAGCCTGCACCCGGACTACATGATGGTGCACACGCTTTGGCCAATAGCGCCGGACCACACGATCAACGTGTGCGAGTGGCACTTCCAGACGTCGGAGCTCGCCCGCCCGGACTTCGACGCCTCGGACGCGATCGATTTCTGGGACATGACGAACCGGCAGGACTGGCACGTCTGCGAGCTGTCGCAGGCCGGAATCTCATCGCGCGCATACACGCCCGGACCGTACTCGAATCGAGAAGACCTGCTGTATGCGTTCGACCGGATGATCGTGGAGCTGCACGAACGGCATGCAAGGGGCTAGGGTGCGAGGGTGCCAAGGTGCCCGGTGCTTAGGGTGCCATCGTGCCGGAGTGCCTCGGTGCCGAAGTGCGCTGTTCGAACTGGCACCGTCGCACGCTTGCACCCCAGCACTCTAAGCACCAAGCACCGGGCACCTCGCACCCCAGCACCCTAAGCACCAAGGCACCGGGGCACCTCCGCACCCTAGCACTCTAAGCACCCAGGCACGAGCCACCTCGCACCCTAGCACTCTTCAGCCCGGTGGCACCGCCATCTTCCTCTCCGGATTGAAGAACGGCGTCGGCACAACCCTGGCGTTGACGCGGTGGCGCACGGCTTCGACCGTCACCTCGATCTCGAGCACGGTCCCCGCGGCGAAGTGCGGACGATCCACCGTCGCGAGCGCAAGCATCTTCTTCAGCACCGGCGACCACGTCGTCGTGGTCGCCCGACCGACCTGGTGGCTGCCACGGTAGACCGGTACTGCCGCGCGCGACGCGGTGGCGCCAACTGTCGGCGGCAGCCCGAGCTTTTCGTAGATCGACTCGACGCCGGTCCAGTCGAGCTCCAGGCCGACGACCTGCCGCGCCGGACCGCGCTGGTGCTCGGCGCGGAGCGCCTGCAGGCCGATGAACCGGCCTTTCGTCAGCGAGACCAGCCGGCCGAGACCCATTTCGTACGGCGTGTACTTCTGCGTCTCGATGAGCGCCTTCTTGCTGCTGAAGAAGTCCACGTCGATGAGCAGCAGGCCGGCTTCGACGCGCGCCACGTCGAGCGCGAGCATCCCGACGGGCTTGATGTCGAACGGTCGGCCGGACTCCATCAGCGCGTCCCACACCCGCACCGCGTCGGCCGCCGGCATCCAGACTTCGTAGCCAAGGTCGCCGGTGTAGCCGGTCCGGGACACATCCACTTTGACTCCAGCCACGCTGCCGCTCGCCACGCGAAAGTACTTCAGGCGGTCGAGGTCCACGTCGGACGCCGCTCGCAGCACGCGTGCTGACGTCGGCCCCTGCAGCGCCAGCGCGGCGATCTCTTCCGAGACGTCTTCGACACTGACGCGAAGCCCGGAGGCATTCTGCCGGAACCACCGCAGGCTGGGATCGGCGGCCGTCCACCTGAAAAGCTGCTCCCCGAGCCGCGACACGGTTCCATCGTCGATGACGCAGCCGTGCTCGTCGCACCACGGTGTGTAGAACACCTGGCCGACGGCCATCTTCGAGACATCCCGGGTAATCAGTCGATCGACCAGACGAGCGGCATCGGGACCAGTAATCAGGTATTTGAACAGCGGTGAAACGTCGATGAGCGCCGCTGCGTTCCGGATCGCGTTGTACTCGTGCTCGTGATGGCTCTCGTACGCGCTGACCGCGTAGTACCCGGACCACTCGCGGTAGTTCAGGCTCTCGCAGAGCGCGAACGTGCGGTCATGAACGGCGGTGCCGATAGGCATGGGGCGACTATAGCAATTCTGAATGCTGAATGCTGAAGGGGGAGGTTAATGCGGCATACAATTCAGCCTTCAGCATTTACTTCAGCATTCAGCATTCAGAATTATCAATGTCGAAGTACGACGTCATCGTCATCGGCGGCGGGCACAACGGGCTCGTCAACGCGGCGTATCTGGCGCGGGCCGGGCGCAAGGTGCTGGTGCTCGAGCGGCGGCACGTGGTGGGCGGCGCCGCGGTCACCGAGGAAGTGTTCCCCGGGTTCAAGTTCTCGGTCTGCTCCTACGTTGTCTCGCTGCTGCGTCCCGAGATCATCAGGGAGCTCGACCTGCCGAGGCACGGCCTCGAGATCCTTCCGCTCGACGGCACGTTCACGCCGATGCCGAACGGCGACTATCTGTGGCGTGTCAACGACCACGCGAAGACCCGGCGCGAGATCGCGCGCCATTCGAAGGTCGACGCCGAGGCGTACGACGAGTACGGCAAGGCGATGGTCGACATGGGCCGGTTCGTCAAGCCGATCCTGAACATGACCCCGCCCGATCCCACGGCGCTCGATCCTCGTGGCCTGATGGATCTGTTCTCGCTCGGCCGCCGCTTCCAGGCCCTCTCAGACGAGGACAAGTACAACCAGATCCAGCTCATGACGATGAGCGCCGTCGACTTCCTCGATCAATGGTTCGAGACCGACGTGCTCAAGGCCACGATGTCTGCCTCGGGCATCATCGGCACCTTTCTTGGCGTCCGCTCACCGGGCACGGCCTACGTCCTGCTCCACCACTACATGGGCGAGATCGATGGCGCGTTCCGGTCGTGGGGACTCTCGCGCGGAGGGACCGGCGCTATTTCGGACGCCATCGCCGGCGCCGCGAAAGAGGCTGGAGCCGAGATCCGGACACAGACGGGCGTCTCCAGGATCATCGTCAAGGACGGGACCGCCGTCGGCGTCGTTCTGGAGAACGGGGACTACCTGACGTGCCAGGTCGTCTCGTCGAGCGTCGACCCGAACCTGACCTTCATGCGCCTCGTCGGGACCGAGCACCTGCCAGACGAGTTCGTGTCGGACGTCCGGCGCTACAAGTTCCGTGGATCGTCGGGGAAAGTCAATCTCGCGCTCGATGCGCTGCCGGACTTCACATGCCGGCCGGGCCCCGGTGCGCACCTGCGGGGCGCCGTGTCCATCTCGCCGAGCATCGAGTACATGGAGCGCGCATACGACGAGGCGAAGTACGGGCGCTACTCCCGCCGGCCGTACATCGACGTGGTGATCCCGAGCCTGACCGACCCGTCCGTCGCCCCTCCCGGCAAGCACGTCATGTCGTGCTTCGTGCAGTACGCGCCCTACCATCTCAAGGAGGGAAGCTGGGACGATCACAAGGAGGCCTTCGGCGACACCGTCATCAACACGCTCGCCGAGCACGCGCCGAACATCAAGGACGTCATCCTTCATCGGCAAGTCGTGACGCCGCTCGATCTCGAACGCGAATGGGGCCTGACCGAGGGCAACATCTTCCAGGGCGAGCTGACGCTCGAGCAGCTGTTCTTCCTGCGCCCCGCCCCAGGCTGGGCGCAGTACCGAACGCCGATCAAGAACCTGTATATGTGCGGCTCGGCCACACACCCCGGCGGCGGAATTATGGGAGCCCCTGGTAGAAACGCTGCGCGGCGAATCTTGAAGGAGATGGCCAAACGGTAGGACAGGCAGAAGACAGAGGAGAAGCGCCTGCGGCCCGAGCGCGGCGCGGAGTCGCCGCGCGAGAGCTGGCGGGGGTGGGGCCCCGCCAGCATTGATAAATGCAGACAGAACCGGAGCTATCAAAATGCGGCGTGATTACGGTTTCGAGGTCCACGATGATGTAGCCAGGATGCTGGGAGCGTACGCAAGCACTCTCCTGTCTCCTGACTCCTGCTCCTAGCTCCTAGCTCCTGTCAAATGTCAGTAATCATCATCGGCGCCGGCGTCAACGGCCTCACGACCGCCTACTACCTGGCCAGAGCCGGGTTGAAGCCGCTCGTGCTCGAGCGGCGGGCGGTGGTCGGCGGCGGCGCTATCACCGAGGAGATCGCGCCGGGCTTTCGGTGTCCGACGCTCGCGCACGCGATTGGCCCTTTGCGGCCGTCAGTCGTCCGCGACATGCGGCTTGGTGCCCGGGGGGTAGAGTTCGTCGCGCCGGATCCGCGACTCCTGTCGCTCTCGCTTGACGGCCGGGCGCTGACCTTTTCGATCGAGGTCGCGCGAACCGCCGAGGCCATCCGCGCATTCTCGGAAGCGGATGCCAGAAAGTATCCGGAGTTCTGTCGCGTACTCGAACGATTGGGCGGATTTCTCGGGGAGCTCCTCGAGACGACGCCGCCGTCGCTCGATGGCCCGGCCGCGGGCGAGTGGTGGGAGCTGCTGAAGACCGGCCGACGGTTTCGCGCACTCGGGCGCACCGACTCGTTCCGGCTCCTGCGATGGATGCCGATGGCCGCCGCAGATCTCGTGGCCGAGTGGTTCTCGAGCGATCTCCTGCAGGCGGCCGTCGCCGCCCGCGGAATCTTCGGTGGTGCCCAGGGACCCTGGTCCGCAGGCACTGGCGCGACGCTTCTCTTGAATGCGGCCGTCGATCCCGTGCCTGGCGGCAGCAGCGTGACCGTCAAGGGCGGGCCCGGCGCGCTGACACGTGCGATGGCGGACGCCGCGACGGAGGCGGGAGCCGAGATTCGCACCGGCGCATCGGTCGCCGGGGTGACGGTGCGCGATGGACACGCCTCGGGGGTTGTGCTCGACGACGGCCGGGAAATCGGCGCGCGCGCGGTCATCTCGAACGCCGATCCGAAGCGCACCCTCCTCGGGCTTGTCGACCCCGTCGAGCTCGATCCCAGCTTTCTCGTGCGCATGCGGAACTATCGCTGCCCGGGAACCAGCGCGAAGGTGAATCTCGCCCTCAGTGCGCTGCCGGCGTTCAGGGGCGTGACCAACCCGTCCGATCTGAAGGGCCGCGTGCAGATCGGACCGGGCATCGACTATCTCGAGCGCGCGTTCGACGCCTCGAAGTACGGCGAGATTTCGCCCGATCCGTACCTCGACGTCACGCTCCCTACACTGCACGACCCCTCGCTCGCACCGCCCGGCGCGCACGTGATGTCCATCTACGTCCAGTGCGCGCCGTACACGCTCGCCGGCGGGCGCCTGTGGAGAGACGCCGCTGACGATCTCGGGCGCATCGTCCTCGGAACACTGTCGCGGCATGCGCCGGGCATCGAGCAACTCGTCGTCCATCAGCAGGTGATCACGCCGCACGACCTCGAAGCGACGTATGGTCTGACCGGCGGGCACATCCTGCACGGCGAGCCGTCGCTCGATCAGCTCTTCACGATGCGCCCGGTCCTCGGCTGCGCCCAGTACCGCACTCCCATCGCGGGACTCTACCTGTGCGGCGCGGGTACGCATCCCGGTGGAGGGATCACCGGCGGATCCGGTCAGAATGCCGCGAGAGAAATCCTCAAAGGCCTGAAAAAGTGAACAGGGCCGTGCGTCTCGGCGTGGCGTTGGCGGTCGCGGCAGCCGCCCTGTTGACTGCTGCCTCCGGGCGTCGCTCCGACAGGTTTCTCGGCTTCACACGGTCTGGCGCGTCTTCGCAGGCGGGTGTCGAACGCCGCGTGCTGGCGTCGCCGTCGGCCGACCGCATCCGCGACGCACACCGGTTCCTTGCGGACAGACCTCACATGGCGGGCTCCGCGCGCGATCGCGAGCTGGCGGAGTGGACCCGTGACCGCTTCCGGATCTCCGGCCTCGAAGAGGTCACGATTACGACGCACGACGTCCTCCTTCCCTGGCCTGAAGAAGTCACGGTCGAGATGACGGCGCCGCGCCCGTGGCGCGCGTCGATGCGCGAGGAACCCGTTTCCGGTGATTCGTACACCCAGGCGGAGATCGAGGAGGTGGGCCTCCCCTATCACGCCTACTCCGCATCGGGCGACGTAACAGCGCCGGTCGTGTACGCCGGAAGCGGGACAACTGCCGATTACGACTGGCTGATCTCCCAGGGCATCGACGTGCGCGGCAAGATCGCGCTCGTCCGCTACTCGGTGCCGTACAGTTACCGCGGCTTCAAGGCGTTCACGGCCCAGCAGCGAGGCGCCGCCGGCATCCTCATCTACTCCGATCCCGCTGACGACGGCGCCGCGAAGGGTAAGGTGTATCCCGATGGACCGTGGGGTCCGGAGAGCCACATCGAGCGCGGAGGGATCGTCTACGACTTCCTGGTTCCGGGCGACCCGCTGACGCCGGGCTGGGCATCGGTGCCCGGAGCGCCGAGAGTGGCCCCGCGCGACGCCATCTCGCTTCCGACGATTGTCAGCGCACCGCTCTCTTTCAAGGATGCGCGAGTCATCCTCCAATCACTCGGCGGACCTGAGGTGCCGGGGCCGTGGCACGGAGCCGGGGCCGTTCACCTATCGCGCTGGACCTGGACACGCGGTCGTGCGCATGCGGGTGCGGACCGACGATCGCGTCCGCCCCGTCTGGACGGTCACCGGCCTCGTTCGCGGAAGCGAGCGGCCGCAAGACGTCGTGATCGTCGGCAATCACCGGGACGCCTGGGTCTACGGCGGCGTCGATCCGTCGAGCGGATCGGCCGCGTTGATCGAGCTCGCGCGAGTGCTCGGAGACCTGACCCGCAGTGGATGGCGGCCGCGACGCTCGATTCTCTTCGCGAGCTGGGATGCGGAGGAGTTCGCGCTGACGTCGTCAACCGAGTGGGGCGAGCAGCACGAGGCGTGGCTGCGCAGGAGCGCGGTCGCCTACCTGAACGTCGACAGCGCCGCGTCAGGATCGGCCTTCTCGGTGTCCGCGGTTCCGGCGCTGAACCAGGTGCTCGACGAGGTCGCGCGCACGGTGCGGGATCCTGTCTCCCGACTGACGCTCGCCGCGACTGCGCGTGACCGGCGCACACGCGAAGGCGGGAGGCGCGTGACCGGCACCGCCGACGACGTGGTCGACAATCGGCTTGGCGGCGGATCGGATTACACGGTGTTTCTGAACTTTCTCGGTGTGCCCGTCGCCGACCTCTCTTTCGATGGGCCCAACGGCGTGTATCACTCGCTCTACGACAACCACAACTGGGTCGCGACGATCGGTGACCCGGGGTTCCGCTATCACGTCGCGCTCGTGCAGTTCTGGGGGCTGGTCGCGCTCAGGCTCGCCGGCGCGGACGTAGTGCCGCTCGACTACGAACCGTACGCCCGCCGCGTCGACGAGTTTGCCGCCGAGGTGGCGCGGCGATGGATTGGCCGTCCGGGCGCCGGCACGGCAGGTTTCCTGACCGATGTCCGCGACGCGGCGCGCGACATGCGAGCCGCCGCCGCACGATTCAACGAACGGCGAGAGGCGGCGCTCCGCCAATCCGACTCGTCGAGGTTCGAGCTGTTGAACCGCCAACTCCTCGCGGTCGAGCGCGCCCTGCTCGATCCCAACGGCATCCCAGGGCGTCCGTGGTACCGCCATCTCATCTACGCGCCCAGGTTCACGTATGCGCCTGAGGTGCTTCCCGGCGTGGCCGAGGCTGTGGACGACGGAGATTCGGGACGGGCCGTCGCCCAGTCGGCTCGGCTCGCCGCTGCTCTGCGACGCGCCACGGTTGTGCTCGATCGCGTCGATTGAACGAGCGACCGCGGCCGGGCTTTCGTCCCACGTAAGACTTTTACCAATCTCGGGGATTCAGAAAAGGCGAAGCATACCGTCAGGACTTCGTTGCGTCCTCTGTCGAAGACGTCGCATACAATAGGGGGCTCACCGACACGGACACATGGATGCCAGCCTAGGTCCCGTCACCAACCGGCTACACGGCCTCGCGCCGCTAGATTGAACCATGCGTGCGAGAGCGGTCGTGGTCGTCGTCCTGCTCATGTCCTACGGGGCAGTCGGTGCCAGGCAGCCGGCCGTGCGGATGGCCGTCGCTCTGCCGGTTCCTGCCGAGCGCATCGCGAACGGGCTCGACATTTTCTCGATCGATCGCAGCCGCTTCGTGCTCGACGTCGTGCGCGCGCTGTTCACCTCGGGCCTGGTCGAGGGCGACGCGCGGTTGCGCGAGAACCTGCGTGCACTCCTCGCCGCGCCTTCGACGCCGGGCGAAACCGTTCCGCTGCCTCTTGACGCGTCCATCTGGCGTGAGACGCTGCTCCAGCGGCAGCTTCCAGACAACCAGATCATCGGCGCCATCCTCTCCGATCGCAGCACCGCGCTCCTCTATCACGGGCTCGCCGGCCTCGACGACGAGACGCTGGCGTGGCTCGGACCCGAGCGCGAGACGCTGCGTCACCTGCTCCGTCACGCCGGTGCGTTCGGCGTCTTCGGGCCGAGCGTGCGCGTACGAGCCGGCCGCGTCGTCGTGCCTGGCGGCGCGGACGCCGAACCGCTCTGGCAGGCCATCGTAGGCGCAGATCCGGCCAGACCTTCAGCCTTCGTGCGACGGCTCTTCGGCGACGAATCTGGTGTGCTGGCGTGGTTCTACGACGCGATGGCGCACCTCGACGAGCCACGGCTGCAATTCGCGACGAGCGCGTCCCCTTCCGGGTACAGGCCCGGACCGAGCGCGTGCGTGCGCTGCTCGACGTCTTCGAGCGCGTCGGCAAGGAGTGGCAGCCGGAGAAGCAGCCGTTCAGCCGGCGGCCGTTCGACCCGGCGTTGACGCTCGCCGTCATGCGGGTCAACGCGGATGGCACCCTGCCTGGGCCGAATCAGCGCGGGCTGTGGGAGCGCGTGTTCGCGCTCGACCCGCCGCGTCCGCCGGCAAATGAGACGCGGGCGTCCCCGTCCCCGTCGCGCGAGACGTCGCAACTCGATCCGGCGCCGATCGACGCGGCCTGGCTCCTCTCGCGCATTCATCGCGTGCCGATCGACGTCGGGCGGCGCCGCCTCGAGACCTATCTATTCGCACAGCGCGTGTTCCCGAACGGGGGCTCGCCGGATCCGCTCGTCATCAACGCGTTGCGCGCGCAAGCCGCCTTCCCCTCCTTGATGCTGACGCTGGAGCGTGCCGGCGTGACGTCGGCCGGGACCATGTGCGCGGCGGCCGCGCGCGCGCAGGCTCTGAGCGACGTCAGCGACGACCAGACGCGGACGTTGATATTGACCCAGTTCCAGGCGACGCTCGGAATCCTCGATCGGATCAGCCGGTCGGGAAGCCTGTCGGTCGCGGACGCCGACAGCCTGGTCGGCAGGCTCGCGGCAGTCGACCACGCGAGTCGCGGCTACGGCGCCAGGATCGCCGCATGGATTCAGAAGGATCTTCTGCCCAAGCTTCCCGAAGTCAGCGGCGAGTCGTTCGACCCGCTGGAGGACACGCTGCTTGCCGGCATGGCGGGCGTCCGGGTTGCAGCCGCGCCCGCGCGCGTCGTCGAGTGGGAGGGGCGCCGTTATCGCGTCAACGCGGCACGTGCCGAAGCATTGCGGCTGGCCCGCGTGCGTCAGCGGCAGGGCGGTGCGTCGCTTCAAGCCGCACTCGAGCGCGCTCAGCAGAACCAGAAGGCCGGCGGCGATCGTGTGCTGGCCGACACGTTGACGTCCATTCTGTATGCGGCGTCTATGGGCGATCCGGCAGGACCCGCGCTTGCCGGCGGCAACGTCGCGCTCCGCCACGACCTCAGCGCAACCGGGATCGTGGGGCCACGCGCCGCATGGCGGCTGCCGACCGAAGGGCACTCGAACAAGGGGTGGCGGGTCACGGGCTCGCTGCTCGGTCTCGACGTCGCGCTGGCCCGCCTCTCGTTGCGGCGGCTCGACGCGAGCCTCATGCCGCCTGAACCGCGACTCGTCTCATCGGAGCGGCAGACGGCATCGCTGACGGTCTCGTTGCTGAATCCTCTGGCGCTCAGCGACGCCGCGCGCGACGAGATCGCTGCGGCCCTGGCGCGCGGCCGCGCGCGGCTGGCCGCGCTCGACACCAACCAGGCCGACGTCGACGAGGCGGCTCGCGACGCGGGCCTGAGTGCCTGGCGGCGGGAATCGCTCCGTTGGACGATTGCCCACGACGAGCGCGAATCGAGCGATACAGCTGTCGCTCGTGGAGCTGATGTGGCTCGGGCGGCCGCGCGCGACTGCGGCTGTCTCGCTCGACGGCTGGGGCGCGGCGACGCTGCCGATCACCGGATGCGTGTGCCTGGCGATGCCGGGACCACAGCCTTGGGAGATTCTGGCGGGCCGGCCCTCGCTGGGGCTTCTGGCCACCCGCGGCGCGGACGTCTCGATCCTCGTCGCGGACACGCTGGCGGCACTCGAGCTGCCGGCACAAATCGCGCCCGGCGTCATCGCCTTCGCCATGCAGGAGGCGATCGATCGGGCGCGCCCCGCAGGTTTCGACGACTGGTCCGGCTTCAGCCGTGCCGCGAGCGCGATCACGCGCGACTCCCTCGTCGACTACATCGCCTCGCAAACCGCGGGTGGGGCGCTCATGCCTGCGACGGCCTCCGACAATCGCCAACCTTGACCGCAGATGGCCATACCGCCCAATCTGCTCCTCGTGACGCTCGCGGTGGTGGCCGGTGTGGCGTTGTCGGCGCAACCGCCGCCGCTCGCCGTGCGTATCACGTCACCCGTCGAAGACGGCTATGTGAGCGGGCTCTTCCGTCTGGTCGCCGTGATCGAACCGGCTGCCGCAACGCGGGACGTCAAGGAAGTGGTTTTCTTTGCCGACGGCCGCAAGATCTGCACGCTGACACGCGAGCCATTCCAGTGTGAGTGGGACGCGGGCGACCGCATCATCGAGCACACGATCCGGGTCACGGCAGAACATGTCAAGGGCGGACGCGCAGCCGCTTCCGTTCAGACCAAGGGCGTGAAGTTCGCAGAGGCGGTCGACGTCGACGTGGTGCAGCTTACCGCGGTCGTCACCGACGGTGGCCGGTTCGTCAGCGGGTTGAAGGCCGATGCCTTCAAGGTCTACGACAACGACCGGCTGCAGAGCATTACCAGCTTCGAGTCGGAGAACATCTCGCTCGAGATGGTCGTGGCGCTCGACGTCAGCTCCAGCATGCGCCAGGCGATGCCAAAGGTGAAGGAGTCCGCCAAGCGCTTTCTGGAGGGCCTTCGTCAGGGCGACCAGGTCACGCTTCTCGGTTTCAACGACAACGTGTTCACCCTGGCGCCGCGCAGTCGCGACAAGGGCGCGCGCGTCAAGGCGATCGATCTGATGAGCGCCTGGGGGGGCACGGCGCTCTACGACGTCGTCCTCGACGGGCTCAATCGGCTGAGCCGTTACCCCGGACGACGTTCGATGCTGCTCTTCAGCGATGGCGACGATCAATCCAGCCACGCCACGCTCGAGGCGGCGATCGCGCGCGCGGAAGGGAGCGATGCGACGATCTACGTCATCGGGCAGGGGCGGGCAATCCGCGCGCACGAGCTGCAGACAATACTGAAGAGGCTTTCCACCATCAGCGGCGGACAGTCGTTTTTCACCGAAGACGTCAGCCGTCTCGACAAGTTCTTCGAGGAGATTCTGCAGGATCTCAGCAATCAGTATCTGATTTCCTATGCCTATCCGGACAAGGAACGCGACGGGCAGCTGCACACGATCCGGGTCGAGGTCGGCGACGGAAAAAACGGCAAGTATGACGTGCGAGCCAGATCGAGCTACCGGCTGTTCAAGAACTGAGACGACGCAAGAGACTGCCGCGGGCCCGAACGAGCTCGTCGGTCGCGTGTGAAGAGAATCATGAGTTATTCACAGGTCATGTGCTGAGGTTCTCATGAAAGCTGTGGCAGGCGTCGTCGGGCTGACGGCAACGCTGGCGGTGGGCGCATTGACCGTGGGCTTCGCTCAGGACCCGCCGCAACAGCCTGCGCCGGTCGTCCGTCTGGGCGTCGACCTCGTGCCGGTGGACATCAGCATTCTTGGTGATGACGGCCGGCCCGTGACCGGCCTCGTTGCGAAGGACTTCGCGCTCGAGGTCGACGGCCGGCCGCGCCGCATCGTCTCGGCGCAGGACGTGTCGTTCATCCGCGAGAGCACACCGCCCGCGGCATCTCAGACGACCTTCAGCTCCAACGCCGGAGGGGGCGGTCGGCTGATCCTGTTCGTCGTCGATCGGGCCAACATCGCGCCTGGTCGAGGCCGGCAGGCGATGGATGCCGCAAGCCGCTTCCTTGCCAGGCTGGCGCCCGCCGATCGCGTCGGGCTCATCGCTTTCCCGGGTGACGGGCCGGCCATCGACTTCACGTCCAATCACTCGGTTGTCCAGAGTGCGTTGCCGGGCCTCACCGGACTGGCCGACACGTTTCCGTCCTCGTATCGCATCGGTGCTCTAGAGGCCGCGGCAATCGCCCAGGGCGATCGCACGGCCCTCGACACGGTCACCCGTCGCGAATGTTCAAACCTCCCGACCCCCAAGAGCGGGAGCTCTGCAGCAACACTGTCGCGACCGACTCCAGCGGTATCTTCTCGAACGTCAAAGAACGGACTCTGACGGCGTTGGCGACACTGCGTTCGACCGTCGAACGCCTGTCGCAGACGCCGACGCCCAAGACCATCGTCTACATCTCGGAGGGCCTGGTCGTCGAGCGCAGCAGCGACGTCGCCTGGCTGGGCCCGGCGGCGTCCCGCGGGCAGGTGACGATCTACGCGCTTCAGCTCGACGTACCCGGCTCGGACGCGTCGACGGCCAGGGAATCGGCGTCGCCCGGACGCGACAAGGCGGTCGCGCGCGAGGGGCTCGACATGATCGCCGGGTCGACGCGAGGAGCGGTCCTCCCGGTGGTGGGCGGCGCCGACGACGCGTTCGCGCGTCTCGCGCTCGAGCTGTCCGGCTACTACCTCGTCAGCTTCGAGCCCGAGTCCGGCGATCGCGACGGCAAGCCGCACAGAATCAAGGCCACCGTGCCGGGCCGCACGGGCGTCGACATTCGCGCCCGCAGCCAGTTCTCCATCGACGCGCCCAGCAAGCAGACCGACGACGCGATCCTGAAGGAGACGCTGCTGGCGCCGATGCTCGCGAGCGAGATCGGCCTGAAGCTCGCGGCGTACACGCTGCGAGATCCGGCGAGCGACAAGCTTCGCATCCTTATGGCCGCCGAGATCGATCGCTCTGGCAGCCCCGACGGCACTGTCGCGCTCGCCTACAGCCTCGTGGACGACAAGGGACGGCTGATTGAGAGCCAGATCGATCGCGGGGTGAAGACGCCTGTCTCGCCGGAGACCTCGATCCAGAAGTACTCCGGATTCATACTCAGTGACGCGAGCGGCACGCACACACTCAAGATCGCCGTCGTCGACGAGCGCGGCAGGCGTGGCAGCGTCGAGCATTCGTTCCGCGCGGCGTTGACGACGGTCGGGCAGCTTCGCACGACCGACCTGCTCATCGCCGACGACCGCACGACCTCGGGGAGCGCGGCGCCGGTCGTAGGCGGCGAGTTCACGTCGGGCATGGTGAACGGCTACATCGAGCTGTACGCCGATGCGGCAGACGTCCTGAAGAACTCGACCGTGATGTTCGAGGTCGCGCTGGACGCGCAGGCGCGGGCGCTCGACGGCGCCGCCGGTCGAGTACAGCCGGCGACCGCCGAGGCGCCGAATCGCCGGGCGCTCGAGGGATCGATCCCGCTCGCGCTCCTGCCGCCGGGGGACTACGTCGTTCGCGCCGTGGTCAGCACCGACGGACGGAAGGTGGGCCAGGTCACGCGCCCGTTCCGTGTGGGACGGACAGTCACGGCCAGCAAGGCGAAGCCGGCCGCCGGCTCGAGACTGGCAGCGGGCAGGCCGGCACCGATTACGCTCACGTCACGTGTCGAACGCTTCGACCGCGCGTCGGTCCTCACGCCGCAGGTCGTCGGCTTTTTCATGGAGAAGCTGAACGTCGGCGCCCGAGGCGAGTCGAACCCCGAGCCCATCGTCGAGTACGCGCGCACGGGCCGTTTCGACGAAGCCGTCAAGGCGTTGAGCAACGGCGCACCCTCTCTGCCGGCGTCCTTCCTCAGCGGGCTGGCGTTGTACTCGAAGGGCGAGCTCGAGCCCGCGGCAGCCAGGTTCCGTGAATCGCTGCGGCTCGATTCGGAATTCTTCCCTGCGGCGTTCTATCTCGGATCGTGCTATGCCGCCGGCGGACGCGATCAGGAGGCGGTCGGGGCGTGGAAGCTGTCGCTCATCACCGAGAGTGAGGCGCCGTTCATCTTCACGCTCCTTGGAGACGCGCTGCTCAGGCTGCGCGAGATCGATCAGGCGCTCGAGATCCTGAACGAGGCCGCGAGCGAGTGGCCCGACAACGAAGAAGTTCAGGTCCGAATCGGGACGGCATTCGCGATGGCTGGCAAGCGAGCCGATGCGCTCCTCAAGCTCGAACCGTATCTGGAGAAGCACCCCGACGATCAGGAGCGCCACTTCGTCGCGCTGCGCACGCTCTACGAAGCGCGGGCGGCTGGAAAACCGGTCAGGTCGACGAACGAAGACCGCGAGCTCTTCATCCGGTGGGCGAAGGCCTATGCGGACGCGAAGGGCCCGCAGCAGGCCCTGGTCGAGCAGTGGCGAAAAACCGTAGCTAAGTAACTGGCCTGAAGCGGGATACGCCACCCGTCCCGGGACCCGAATCCCACCCGGCTTCAACCCGTCGGCCGTCCCCCCGGTCTAACCCACCAGTCGCTCACCGAGGACGAGGTCAGATTTTCTACCGCCCGGGGACACTCAACCGGGACAGTCCCCGGGGACAGTCAAGCTTGAGTGTCCCCGGGGACTGTCCCGGTTGAGTGTCCCCGAATCAGAAAATCGAGATCTGACCCCGAAGACCCGTAGAAACAGGAGAGGTCGATCATGCGTGTTGTCACGCGCTCCGCGTATGTCGTTGCTGTCGTCGCCGTTGTGGTCACTGCGGCCGGCACGGGCGGCCTTGCCGAACAGGGCAAGCCTGCCATCCCGCGGACCGCCGACGACCGCACGATCGTGCACGTGTTGAACAGGCTTGGCTTCGGCGCTGCCCCCGGCGACGTCGAACGCGTGCGCACGACCGGGCTGGCGGCGTACATCGATCAGCAGCTCCAGCCCGAGCGCATCGACGACCGCGGGATGACGACCCGGCTGGCGGTGTTCGCGACGCTACCCAAAAGCACGCGGGAGATGGCGCAGGAATACTATCTGCCGGCGCAGATGGCCAGACGTGAGGTGCAGCGGCAACAGGCTGCGCAAAACCCTGCCGGAAGCGATCCCGCGATGACGGCGCCGCCGCAGACCGACGCCGCGCGCAGGGAGAAGATGACGCCGG
Organism: uncultured Acidobacteriota bacterium; assembly: GCA_963771395.1. Classification (GTDB taxonomy): domain Bacteria; phylum Acidobacteriota; class Vicinamibacteria; order Vicinamibacterales; family 2-12-FULL-66-21; genus DATBJJ01. Next base: position 255,071 of record CAVYTY010000006.1, read on the forward strand.
AACAGGCCGAGGCCGTCCGCATGGAGCGGCAGGTGCTCACCGAGTTGATGCAGGCCAAAATCCTCCGCGCCGCCTACAGCGAGCGCCAGCTCGAAGAAGTGATGGTCGACTTCTGGTTCAACCACTTCAACGTCTTCTCCGGGAAGGGTCAGGTTCGCGTATACCTCAACGAGTACGAGCGCGATGCCATCCGGCCGCACGTGCTCGGGACATTCCGCGAGCTGCTGCAGGCCACGGCGGAGAGTCCGGCGATGCTCTTCTATCTCGACAACTGGCAGAGCTCGGCGCCCGAGGGCGCGCGCACCGCGGCTTCGCGCCCGGAGAATGGCCGCGGGAATCCCCGGAATCCGAACCGGCCGGCCGGCCGGCCTGGCGCGATTGGCCGCCCCGGGCAGATGAATCGCCCGCGCACGCTCGCCGACCTGCCGCCCGGTCCGCAGAACCGGCGGGGCGGCCTCAACGAGAACTACGCGCGTGAGCTGATGGAGCTGCACACGCTCGGCGTCGAGGGCGGCTACACGCAGAAAGACGTGCAGGAAGTGGCGCGCGCGTTCACCGGCTGGACGATCGCCAATCCGCGCCAGGGCGGCGGCTTCAAGTTCGAGCCGCGCATGCACGACGACGGCGAGAAGGTCGTGCTCGGACACAAGATCAAGGCCGGTGGCGGACAGAAGGACGGCGACGCCGTGCTCGACCTCCTGGCGAACCACCCGTCGACGGCGCAATTCATCGCGACCAAGCTGGCCCGGCGCTTCGTCGCCGACGATCCGCCGAAGGCGCTGGTCGAGCGCGCGGCGCGCCGCTTCCGCGAGACTGGCGGCAACATCCGCGAAGTCGTGAGGGCCATCGTCACGTCGCCGGAGCTCTTTGCACCCGATGCCTATCGCGCAAAAGTCAAAACGCCCTTCGAGTTCGTCGTCAGCGCCGTGCGCGCGACGGGCACCGACACCGGCAATGCGATGCCGCTCGTGATGGCCGTCCGCAATCTGGGCATGCCGCTCTATGGCTGCCAGCCGCCGACCGGCTACTCCGACAAAGCCGAAGCGTGGGTCAACGCCGGGGCGCTGTTGAACCGCATGAACTTCGCCGTCTCCCTGACCGACACGAGACAGCAACGCGGCGCCGGCGTCCGGCCGGTGCAGGGTCGAACGGGTGCCGGCGCGTCGGTCACGAGCGACGCGCTCGTGGCGTCGGCGCTCGCGGGTGAGATTTCCGAGACGACGGCCGCCACCGTCGCCAGAGCGACGACGCCGTCGCAAGCACTCGCGCTGGTGCTCGGTTCGCCGGAATTCCAGAGAAGGTAGGGCCACATGATCTCGAGACGAGTCTTCATGAAAGACGGCGGGCTGGCGCTCGTGAGCCTCGGGTTCGCGCCGCAGTTTCTCGCGCGGACGGTCGCCGAGGCGGCGCCGAAGCGCAAGGTGCTCGTGACGATCTTCCAGCGGGGCGCCGTCGACGGCCTGAACATGATCGTGCCGTTCGGCGAGCGCGATTACTACGCGTCGCGGCCGAGCATCGCGATTGCGCGGCCCGGGACGTCGGCCGAGGCCGCGCTGGATCTCGACGGGTTCTTCGGCATGCACCCGCGGCTCGCGCCGCTCAAGCCGCTCTACGACGCACGACAGCTCGCCGTCGTGCACGCCTGTGGATCACCCGACGGCACACGCTCGCACTTCGACGCGCAGGACTACATGGAATCGGCGACGCCTGGCGTCAAGAGCACGCCGGACGGCTGGCTGAATCGCTATCTGCACGCGCGCGAACACGAGAAGGCCACGCCGTTCCGTGCCGTGGCGATGGCGCCGCAGTTGCCGCGCGCGCTGCAGGGTCTCGAGCCGGCGCTCGCCATCGGACAGATCGGCCAGTTCGGCATCCGCGCGGGGCAGTCGACCGACATGGTGCAGGCGTCGTTCGAGGCCGAGTACGCCGCGGCTGCAGGAAGCGTGCTGAACCGAACTGGGCGCGAAGCCTTCGACGCGGTCAGGATGCTGAAAGACGCCGACCCGTCGAAGTACGCTCCGGAGAACGGAGCACAGTACCCGCGCACACCGTACGGCGAGGCGCTCAAGCAGATCGCACAGCTCATCAAAGCCGATGTCGGCCTCGAAGTCGCCTTCGCCGAAACCGGCAACTGGGATCACCACGCGCAGGAGGGAGCCGCCGTCGGGCAACTCGCCAATCGGCTCGCCGACTTCGCCGGTGGTCTCGCCGCGCTCGTGCGCGACCTCGGCGATCGGATGAGTGACGTCATGATCCTGACGATGTCCGAGTTCGGTCGGACCGTGGCCGAGAACGGCAATCGCGGTACCGATCACGGACACGGGAACGCCATGATGGTGATCGGCGGCGGCGTGCGCGGCGGCAAGGTCTACGGCAAGTGGCCCGGCCTCGCACGCGAGCAGCGATACGAAGGGCGTGACCTCGCCGTCACGACCGATTTCCGAACGGTCTTCGCTGAGGTCGCCGGCGGTCACCTGGGCCTGACGAACACGAAGCATGTCTTCCCGGGGTTCAACGGGCCGGTGTCGGTGGGGGCGTTGGGGTAGCTTCTCGCGGCTCGCGCTCGCGGCTCGCGGCTCGCGGCTCGGAAGAGCATCGAGAGCTCAATTTTGCGCGTGGGTAATCGGCGGTGTTTCTGTCGGCGGCGACTTCGCTCCTGACTCCTGACTCCTGACTCCTGACTCCTGTGGGTCTGAGGTAGAATGCGCCTGTGCCGAAAGAGTTGCCAGGCGAAGCGCTCGGACTCGTCGAAACCCGCGGGCTCGTGGGCATGATCGAGGCGGCGGACGCCATGGTCAAGGCGGCCAACGTGGTGTTCGTCGGGCTGGCAGAAGGTCGACGCCGGACTGGTGACCGCGATCGTGCGCGGTGATGTCGCGTCGGTGAAAGCCGCGACCGACGCCGGCGCCGCGGCCGCGCGCCGGGTTGGCGAGCTCATCGGCGTCCACGTCATTCCGCGCCCCGCCGACGGCCTCGACAAGGTCTTTCCGATCGGCTGACAGTCTATTTCTTCGCCCGACCCTTCTTCCTTTTTCTCCCGCGCACGGCGTGAGCCTTGGACGCGAGCTCACGCCACTCCGGCTCTGGCCCGATTACCAGCAGCGGCTGCTCGGGGTCTCGCAGCAGGTTGTAGAACTGGCCTTTTGCCGTGCGCGCGTAGACGTCGCGGCCGTCGGTCAGAAGCGTGACCGATCCCGACCCGCCGATCGCGTCGAAAAGCCTGATGCCGAACCGCGACCGGAGCGTCTCGAGCAGCAGGCGGATGCGCGAGACGGTCATGCCTTGCCGCCTCAGATCGGCGAGCACCATGAGCTCGAGCAGATCAACAGGCGTATAGCGGCGCTCGGTGAAACCGCCGGCAGCCGTCGGCCTGGGTCCGACAGCCGACAGGAACAGCCGCCGATCGTCCCACCACTGAAGCTGCCGCGCCGAAAGCCCGGTGAGCGCCGCCACTTCCCTAGCGCTGTAGCTGTTCTTGAGCTGCAAGCCTTCTGAACCTTCCTGAACCTTCTGAACCTCTTGAGCCTCTTGAACCCGTCTATTGTCCGCCCATCGTCCTTGCCAGGTTGCTGGCCTTCGCGGCGCCGTCGAAGTCTTTCTTCGTCAGTCCGCCTTCGCTGTGCGTCGTGTAGGTCAGCGTCACCCGCTTGTAGTTAATAAGGATGTCGGGATGGTGATCGGCCGCTTCGGCGTCGAAGCCAAGCCGGACGACAAATGCCAGAGCGTCCGGGAAGCCCGCGAAGGTGAATTTGCGCCGGATCGACACCCTGACAAGGCGCCAGCCAGCCAGCTTTTTGAGTCGTTTCAGCGCCTCAGGTTTGCCAATCGTCGTCATTTTCGCCATAACGCAGACGTTATACCAAGGTGGCCGGCATCCGCGGGCAAAGCTGCCACCCTCCGGAAGCCCCCTGAACGCACGCCGGAACCCGAACTGGCGTACGGACGTCTAACGGTGTTAGACTGTTGAACGCTGTTCAATGTGTGTTTTCTGGAGGGTTTTTGGGAGTCAAGGAACGTCAGGAGCGGGAACGGGAGGCGGTTTCGAGGTCCATCCTCGATGCGGCTCGAGATCTGTTCGTCGCCGAGGGCTACCACAACGTATCGATCCGCAAGATTGCCGAGCGGATCGAATACAGCCCTGCGGCGATCTACAGCTATTTCCCAAGCAAGGACGACATCTTCTTCGCGCTGGCCGAAGAAGGGTTTCGTCTCTTGTTCGCGCCACTCGAGCGCGGGACAGACGAGCCGGAGGGGGACCTGGTAAACGCGATACGCCTGGCATTCTGGCGCGTCTATGAATTCAGTAAGTCGCACCCCGAGTATTTCGCCTTGATGTTCCTCGATCGCACGGTCCCCCAAATCAGCCAGAACTGGGAGCGGTTCGAGTTCGTGCGCGACGGAAAGGCGCAGCTCGGAGCTGCCATCCAGCGCGCGATTGATGCGGGTCACTTCCCGGCTGCGACACAGCCACACGCGGTCTTCCGGATTCTCGTCGCGGCAACGACGGGCGCGGCGGTGGCTCGACTGTGTGGACGGGTTCCGCAGGGAGAAGACTCGGACGCCCTCGCCCGCGACACGCTCGAAGCGGCGCTCACGGGGCTGCGCACCGGGTTCCCCGCGACCTTCGGTCCCACGACCTACTGCGGAGAGTCATTGTCGGATCAGAACTGAATGAGGCTTGTGATGACACGTCGGCGCTTTGATCTTTTCGTTTCTGGCTTCGCCCTTATCCTCTCTGGCTCTCTTCTGTCTGCCGGTTGCTCGACGACGGCGCAGACTGCGCCGGAGGTCGGCAAGACTCCCGAACCGCTGGCCATCTCGACCGCTGGAGTCGAGACGCGGTCAATCGATCGGTACCTTCGCGTGACGGGCTCGCTCATGGCTGACGCGCAGGCGGAAGTCAGCGCCGAGACCGCCGGCCGGGTGATCGAAACGCCTGTGGAGCGGGGCACCCGCGTGCCGCAGGGCGCGCTGCTGGTGCGCATCTCTCCGGCGGAGACGGCCGCGCAGCTGCAGGAAGCCGACGCCAACGCCGCACAGATCGAAGCGAAGCTCGGGTTCGTCGCCGGCCAGCCGTTCGATCGGATGCGGGTGCCTGACGTGATGAACGCCAAGTCGTCGCTCGATCTCGCCGAGGCCGAGTTCAACCGCATGCGGGCGCTCGCTCGATCAGAAGGTGATCTCCCAGAGCGAATTCGACCAGCGCCGCACGCAGCTCGAGGCCGCGCGCCAGAACTATCAAGCCTCGCTGAACCTGGCCGACCAGTCGTATCGCTCCCTCGAAGCCGCACGCGCCCGGGTCGCCCTCGCCCGCAAGGCGGTGGCCGATACCGCCGTGCGAGCACCGTTGACCGGGCTCGTCGCCGAACGGGTCGTGAGCGTTGGAGACTACGTCACGCGTGGCCAGCGCGTCGCCACGGTCGTGCGGATCGATCCCCTGCGCGTCGAGCTGACGATCCCCGAGCAGCACGTGTCGCTCGTCAAGGTCGGGCAGCAGGTGCGGCTCACCGTCGACGCGTATCCCGGCGAGGAATTCGCGGCCACCGTGCGATTCGTCTCTCCCTCGCTTCGTTCGGACCAGCGCGCGCTCACAGTCGAAGCGATCGCGTCGAACGCCGACAGCCGCCTGAAACCTGGATTCTTCGCCACCGCGCTCGTTCGCCAGCCCGACGCGGCCCCTGCGCTGCTGGTGCCCGCGACGGCGGTCGAAACGGTCGCCGGCACGAGTCGCGTCTACGCCGTGAAGAACGACGGCATCGAGGAGCGGATCGTCACCGTCGGTGAGAAGCTCGACGCGAAGATCGAGATCACGTCAGGCGTGGCGAAGGGCGACGTCGTCGCCACCGAACCGAGGGGGCGTCTCTCTGACGGACAGCAGGTCACGATCCGGTAGGCCATCGACTCATCGTTCATAGTCCGTGTTCGAGCACTTTTCTGAGATCAAGTCATGCAGTGGCTCGCTTCCATTTCCGTTCAGTCGGCCGGTCTTTGCGACGGTCATCACGCTCTCGCTGACCGTCGTCGGCGCGTTCGCCTTCACGCAGCTGGGGCTCGATCGCTTTCCCAAGGTCGACTTTCCCACCGTCGTCGTCACGACCCGCTTCCCGGCGCGGCGCCCGAAGAGGTCGAGACCGAGATCACCGACAAGATCGAGGAAGCGGTCAACACGATCAGCGGGATCGACGAGCTTCGCTCGAACTCCTCCGAAGGCGTGTCGCAGGTGATCGTCGCGTTCCTTCTCGAGAAGGACGCGCGACGTCGCCGCGCAGGAAGTGCGCGACCGCGTGAACCGCGTGCTCCCGCTGCTCCCGCGCACGATCGATCAGCCGACGGTCGAGAAGTTCGACCCGGATTCGGCGCCGGTGCTGACGCTCGTCGGTCTCGGCGCACGAAACCGATTCGCGACATTACCGAGTACGCCGACAAGACGCTCCGCCGGCAGCTCGAAAGCGTCAGCGGCGTCGGCCAGGTCGTCGTCGTGGGCGGCCGGGCCCGGCAGATCAACATCGCGCTCGACGCTGATCAGGCTGCGCGCGTACAACCTCACGGTCACCGACGTGTCGCGCGCCCTGCAGGCGCAGAACACCGAGATTCCCGGCGGCCGCGTCGAGCAGGGCGGCACCGCGATGACGCTGCGCACGCGCGGCCGGGTCGAGTCGGTCGCCGAGTTCGGCGACATCGTGGTCCACCAGCGCGAAGGCCATCCAGGTCCTCCTGCGCGACGTCGCGACGGTCGAGGACGGCATGGCCGAGCCGGACACCAAGGCGCGCCTGGACGGCGAGCCCGGCGTCCTGCTGACGGTCCGCCGCCAGTCGGGCACCAACACCGTCCAGGTCGTGGACGCCGTCAAGGAACGGCTCGCCGAGGTTTCACCGCTCGCGCCCGCGGGCTACGAGATCCGCGTCGTCCGCGACCTCTCCGAGTTCATCAGGGCGTCGATCGCACAGCGTCGAAGAGCACCTCGTGCTCGGTTCGATCCTCGCCGCCGCCGTCGTGCTGGTGTTCCTCTGGAACTGGCGCTCGACGATCATCGCGGCGGTCGCGATCCCGACGTCGATCATCGCGACCTTCGGCCTGATCTGGTAGCAGGGCTTCACGCTCAACTCGATGACGATGCTGGCGCTCACGCTGGCGGTCGGCATCGTCATCGACGATGCGATCGTCGTGCTGGAGAACATCTATCGGTTCGTCGAGGAGAAGGGGCTGCCGCCGGCGCAGGCGGCCGTCGAAGCGACGCGCGAGATCGGCCTCGCGGTCCTGGCGACGACGCTGTCGCTGATCGCGATCTTCGTTCCGGTCGGCTTCATGGGCGGCATCGTCGGCCGGTTCATGACGAGCTTCGGCTTCACGATGTCGTTTGCGATCCTCGTGTCGCTGCTCGTCAGCTTCACGCTGACGCCGATGATGGCCGCGCGCTGGATCAAGATGAGGCCGCGCGCACGAGGACGCCGAGGGCCACGAGGTCGCCGGAGCGGACTCGAAGGACTCGCGGTTCTTCCGGCCGCTCGATCGCGGCTACACGGCGATCCTGCACTGGTCGCTCGCCCATCGCGCCGTGATTGCGGGTATCGCGGTGCTCGTGCTGCTCAGCAGCGTGCCGCTGTTCATGGTGGCGAACAAGAACTTCCTGCCCGAACGACGACCAGTCCGAGTTCGAGGTCGGCCTGCGCGCGCCCGAAGGCACGAGCCTCGAGGCGACCGAGATCATCGCGAACCGGATCGCCGCCGGATCCGCGAGCTGCCGGAGGTGGCGTACACGCTCGTGTCCGTCGCCGACGACCCGGCGCGGACGCAGAACGCCGGGACCGATCTACGTCCGCCTGAAGCCGGTCGACGAGCGCGACCGCGACCAGTTCGAGGTGATGAACGAGGTGCGGAGCGAGGTCCTCCCGGCAGTCGGGGTCGCCGAACCTGCGCACCGGCGTTCGTCCGGTCGCGACGATCGGCGGCGGCGGCAATCAGAACGCGGAGATCCAGTTCACGATCAACGGGCCCGACCTCAAGGCGCTCGAACAGTTCGCCGGCGCCGTCGTCGGCGGCGGCGCGGAAGGAGCCCGGCGTCGTCGACGTCGACACGTCGCTGAACGTCGGCAAGCCTGAACTGTCGGTGCACATCGACCGGATGAAGGCGGCGGACCTCGGCGTCCAGATGTCGGACGCGGCCGACGCGCTGCGGCTGCTCGTCGGCGGCGACCAGGTGACGACGTACAACGAAGGCGGCGAGCAGTACGAGGTGCACATCCGCGCCGGTGAAGGCAACCGCGCGACCGCGGAGGCGATTGGCCGGCTGACGGTGCCGTCCACGCACGGTGGCAGCGTGCCGCTCGAGAACATCGCGCGGATGACGCCGGGCACGGCGCCGTCCGAGATCAACCGGCTGAACCGTCAGCGCCAGGTGACGATCTTCGCCGGGCTGCTGCCGGGCGTGTCGCAGACGCCGGCGATGGAGGCGATGACGCGCGCGCGGCCGAGTCGCTGAACATGGGACCGGGCTACAGCACGCGGTTCGCCGGACGATCGCAGGAGCTCGGGCGCGCGGCGCAGAACTTCCTGCTCGCGTTCGGGCTGTCGCTCGTGTTCATGTACCTGATCCTGGCGGCGCAGTTCGAATCGTGGCTGCACCCGGTGACGATCCTGCTGTCGCTGCCGCTGACGCTGCCGTTCGCGCTGCTGTCGATCATCATCACCGGGCAGTCGCTGAACATCTTCTCGGCGCTCGGGCTGCTGGTGCTGTTCGGCGTCGTGAAGAAGAACTCGATCCTGCAGATCGACCATGCCAACAGCTTGCGCGAGCGCGGGATGGAGCGCGACGCCGCGGTCGCTGCAGGCGAGCCGGGACCGGCTTCGGCCGATCCTGATGACGACCTTCGCGTTCGTCGCGGGCATGATCCCGCTCGTGCTGTCGAGCGGCGTCGGATCGGCGACCAACCGCGCCATCGGCTTCGTCATTATTGGAGGTCAGTCTCTCGTGCTGCTCTTGACGCTCGTTGCCACACCCGTTGCTTATTCGCTGTTCGATGATGCGTCGAGGGTCCGCCTGTGGCGCTGGGGGCGCGCGCGCCGCACCGCTGCCGCGACGGCCAGCCTGCTCGTGGCCGCGCTCGCTGCTCTGGCCCGCGTCCGCTGCGGCGGCAGCGCAGACGCCGCCGACGGCTCAGGCGCCGGCCGTCGTGCCGCGCCGCCGGCAGCCGGTGCAGCCAGTCCGGCGACCGGTCCTCAGGCTGACGCGCGACGAAGCGGTCCGCATGGCGGTTGAGAACAATCCGGACCTGACGGCAGCCGTTTCGATCCGGCGATCAGCAGGAGCGAGTCGAACGCGGCGCGAGGCGGCGTACGTGCCGACGCTGCAGACCGGCGTGCTGCGCAACAGCCAGCGGCAGCCGCCGACGAATCTGTTCTCCGGCACCCAGGGCCTCGAGACAGAATTCTGGTCGGGCGAACGCCACCATCGTCCAGCTGATGCCGTGGGGCGGTGGCAATTACCTGGTCGGGTCTGGACGCCGTCGCGGACGACGACCAACAGCTTGATCACGAGTCTCAACCCGACGCTGACCGCGCGCTGCAGCTCGGGTTCTCGCAGCCGTTGTTGCGCGACTTCAAGATCGACGCCGGCGCGGGCGGAGCGTGGACATCGCGCCGCGCAACAGGTCGATCGCGGACACGGCTCCGCGAGAGCGCGGTGATCGATACCGGTCGGCCGACGCGAGCGCGCCTACTGGGCGCTCGTGGCGGCGCGGGCGCTCGTCGACGTCCAGCAGCGGCGCTCGATCTCGCGCTGGAGCTCGAACGCACCAACCGCGCCCGGGTGGACGTCGGCCAGTCGCCGCCGCTCGATCTCGTCGCCGCGCGCGCCGAAGTGGCACAGCGGCGCGAGAACCTGATCGTCGCGCGGACGCTGGCGCGGCAGGCGGAAGACGGCTGCGGACGCTGATCGTCGATCCGAAGCGGCGGACTACTGGATCGTCCGGCTCGAGCCGGCTGATGGCGTCCCGGCCGTCGGCCCGGCGCCCGACGTCGATGCCGCCGTCCGCCGCGCCCTGGCCGAGCGCACCGACCTGGCCGCAGCGCGGAAAGAGATCGAAATCAGCGAGACCGAATTGCGCTGGCGAAGAGCGAGACGCAGCCTGACCTGCGGCTGCAGGCGAACTACCTCGACCGACGGCGCCGGCGGCACGCGGCTGCTGCGGACCGGCGGGTTCCCGGGCACCGTCATCGGCTCCGAGGATGACGAGCTACGGCGACGTGCTCGGGCAGGTGTTCAAGGTCGACTATCCGACGTGGACGGTCGGGTTGACGTTCAGCTATCCGCTCGGCAAGAGCGCCGCCGAGGCGAACCTGGCGCGGGCGCGGCTCGAGAGGGACCAGGCGGCCGGCGCGGTTGCGCAGCAGGAAGTCACCGCCGTCCGCGAAGTGCGCGAGGCGGCGCTGGCTGCTCGAGCAGAATCAGCAGCGGATCGAGACCGCGCAGCTCTCGCGCGAGCTGGCCGAACAGCGGCTCGACGCCGAGCAGCGCCGGTTCGACGTCGGGATGTCGACGAGCTTCCTCGTGATCCAGGCACAGCGCGATCTCGCCATCGCGCGCAACAACGAGCTGCAGGCGCTGCCTCGACTACCAGCTCGCCGTCGATCGCGTTCGAGACGTCACAGCACACGTCAACGGGTCGGCTGCTGCTGCAGTAGGAGCGCACCGGTCCGCCTTGTCCGGTTCCGTTGGCCTCAAAAGAATCGGTCCGGCGTGGTGAGCGCCAGCGCTGGATCCTGCCGCCCGTCCAGGATCAGATCGGCCACGATAGCGGACGTCAGCGGAGCGAGAAGCACGCCGTTGCGATAGTGGCCCGTAGCGTAGACGACGCCTTGGATGCTCGCCGACGGTCCGATGATCGGCATCGAGTCTGGCGTGGCTGGCCGGAGGCCCGCGCGCGCCTCCAGAAACGTCGCGCCCCAGGCTTCCGGAAGCAGCTCGCACACCGCGTCGAGCAGGTCGCGCACGCCCGCGGCGGTGGTGCGCTCGTCGAATCCGACATCTTCGACCGTCGCGCCGACGAGCACCGTACCGTCGCGCCACGGGACGACGTAGCAGTCCTTGCCCCAAATCACGTGCGACAGAGGGTGCCCCCTCCATCCCAGTCGCAGCAGCTGACCGCGAACCGGGCGCACCGCGCGCGCCGCCGGGTCGAGTTTCCCGAGTTGACCCGACCAGCTTCCCGACGCGATGACGACGTGCCGCGCCGTCCAGGTCACGCCGTCATCGGCCGTCACCTCGAGCGCGTCCGCTAGGCGTTGAATGGTGCGGACGTGTCGTCCGGTTTCGAGCTCGGCGCCGTGTCGAAGCGCGGCCCAGACGAGGGCCTCGGTCAGCGACGACACCGCGACGTAGCCATGCGAGGGCGCGAGGATCGCACCGCGGATCGAGTCGGGCAGCGCGGGCTCGAGCCGTCTCGTCTCGCTCGCGCTGAGCCACTGCAGCTCGGCGCCGGGCGTCTCGGCCGCGCGGCGGAAGGCGTCAGCCGCCGCGTCGTCTGCCGCGATCTCGAGGGAGCCGGACCGCTGGGTACTCGACGTCGACCGCCGACCCCTCCGACGCCTGAGCAATGAAGTCGTCGTACATCGCGAGGCTCCGCAGCGTGAGATCGAAGAGTGGCCCACGGTCGTGGCCCTCGATGTACGGCGCCAGGATCCCCGCCGACGCCTGCGTCGCGCCCGCCCCGACTGTGCGCGCCTCGAAGAGCCGTACCCGCGCGCCCCGCGAAGCCAACTCGCGCGCAACCGCGCACCCGATGATCCCCCCGCCCACGACGATGACGTCTGCGCCGTCGCGCATATTCCTCGATCATACAGGGCGGGGACACTCAACCGGGACAGTCCCCGGGGACATTCAACCTTGAGTGTCCCCGCAGTGACGACGGCAAGTCGTTTGCGTCGTCGACTGCATACAGGAGTGAACGCGACGCGCAGCGCAGTTTCTGCGTACTCCGAAACGTGGCTGGCACCTTTCGCGGGAAGGTGCCTGGCACCTTCGGTGGTTTGCCGTTGATTCTATTGGGCGAACTGGTCGCGGTGACAACGGCATCCTGCACGATGCTTGATGGCAGAAAGATTGAAGATGTCTCGGCAGCCTCTCATGCCCAGACAACCACGTGTTTACCCGGACGGTCTCGCGTTCCACGTGTTCAATCGTGGGAACAAGCGGGCCAGGATTTTCCTGGGCACCGCGGACTACGACACCTTCCTCGATGCAATGGCGAGGGCCGCGGAGCAGACAGAGATGAGACTGCTATCGTTCACCCTGATGACAAATCATTGGCATCTCGTCTTGTGGCCGCGGAAGTGCGCAGACATGTCGAGGTATATGCAGAAGTTGATGAATCGACACCTCCGGGTCTATCAGAGGCATCACGGCACTGCTGGAACGGGACACGTCTATCAAGGGAGGTTCAAGAGCGTACCCATCGAAGACGAACGACAGTTGCTGACCGTGTGCCGTTACGTCAATGCGAATCCGGTGAGGGCGGGACTGGTCGATCGAGCGGAAGCGTGGCCTTGGTCGGATATCTCGAGTCCGGCGACAAGGAACGGCACACCCTTGATATCCGAGTGGCCATGTCCCCGGCCTTCAAATTGGCTGGAGTTGGTGAACACTCCGCTCGGCGACGACGCGCTCAAGCCGATTCGAAAAGCGATGCGCCGTGCTCGTTACCTGACGGCGATCCCCCTGGAAGATCGCGATATCTGAGATAACCGTGGACCAAGTGTTCCAAAACTGCAAAAAAGTGAAAGGTGGCTGGCACCTTCCGGGCGAAGGTGCCAGCCACCTTTTCCTACTGCGCGGTAGCGGGACGTGTCGGAGCGGCCCGACCGGCGTTCAGATCGTTCCAGTTCAGGATGGCGTTGAAGCCCAGGAAGAACGTGCCCTGCGTCTGCCAGCGCCAGTACGGCCGGATGGCGAACATGACGACGTGACCCTGACCCACGGGAGCGTCGACGACCTGCGCGCGGCCGGCCAGCGACTGTCCACCCACCAGCACGCCCGACAGGAGCATCTCCTCGGGATTGGTCGGGAACGAGACAACGACCCGCGGGCGACTCTCGGCTGCATCACCGCCGCCGAATCCGCCGCCACCACCACCGCGACCGCCGCGCCCACCAAACCCTGCCGCATCGTCGCCGGTTGCCTGCCCTCGACCTCCGCGGCCGGCCGGCGGCATCGCCGATGACGCCGGGTTCTCGGGGTCCCACGTCGACAACCGCTGCTGCCCGGCGGTCGCCATCGGCTGCGTGTTCATGCCGACGCCCGGCAGCGCGTTGCCGCCCCGCCCACCGCCGCCGAAACCGCCGAATCCACCGCCGCCTGCATTCAGCACCGGAGCCTGACTGAAGTACACCGGCACCTGCGCGTCGTACCCGTACGCAATCGGGCTGCGCCGGTCGGAGACCACACCCCGCATCACCGAGCCGCGTACGAACAGGTTGTCGGCATTCTCGACCGTCACGCCCGACGTGATGTTGTAGTCCGGAAAGATCGTGGACGTCGAGCCCTCGGTGATGAGCGTGCCGCCCTCGCGCACGAACTTGACGAGCTCCATGAGCCCTTCCCAGCCCATGCCGCCACGAATGTCGTCGGCCTGGTCCTGAATGCCGAGATTCGGCGTCTCCGCCGTCTTCTTGTACGGGAGCGGCATCGACCCGGTCTTGGGAATCCCGTTGACCTGCGACTGCGCGTTGCCGCCAACATGCGGGAAGATGATCACGTCGTACTTCTGCCGCAGGTTGCCCTCACGCAGCTTGATGTCGCCGAAGTAGGTGTAGGGCACGCCATAGGTGTCGAGCGCCGCCCGCACCCATCCCTCGTTCTGGGTATTCGACCACGCGTGCACGTAGCCGATGCGGGGCACGTCGAGATCGTGCGTGGCGACGCTGGGAGCGCTCGCCACGCCGAATCCCGCGATCCCGAGCGCCTTCATCGTCGGGTCCAGCGCCGCGCGATCGGCGGCCGGAATGATGAACGCGCCGGCGCGGAACTTCCGGCCGCCGGCCTCGAAGTCCTCCTCGGCCGCCTGCATCTTCACCCCGGCGTGCTTGAAGCGAAACGCCATCAGCACATTGTCGGTCGTGTGATCGACGATGACCACCGGTCCGGTCCCTTCGATTCCACCCGGCGCCTTCGCGTCGGCGGTCAGCAGCGTCGACGCACCGTCGAGCACGCCCTTGTCGGTCACCGTCTTGATGACGATGTTGCGCATGTAGGGGAAGGTCCAGCCGGTGTCGTCGTACGGGTTCGGATTCGCCGGCGCGTAGTTCTGCACCGAGAAGTACATGTCGGCGAGCGTGCGATACGGCTGGTCGCCGCGGATGACGTAGTCGCCGGCCTCGACGCTCACGCTCCCGGCCTTGAACGAAGACGACGCGCGGTGCACCTCGAGGCCCTGACGCCGCAGCTCGTTCACCGCATCGGCCGCATCCTGCTTCCGGCGCTGACCAGCCGGGATCACCCAGCCGTAGGTCGGACCGGTCTTGCCGCGCTCGACAGCGCGCTTGTTCTTGATCCAGTAGTTCTCGAGGTACGTATCCTTGTTCTTCGCGACGTGATTGAGCGCAATCAGCAGCGCCGACTGCTGGATGTTCGTGTTGTTCCGCGGACCCCACTTGATCGTGGGCAGCGGCGGATTCGGCCGGAACCACTCGCGGCTCGTCACACCGCCTCCGCCCTGCTCTCTCAACTCCGGGCCGTAGCTGGCCACTTCGTAAAACCGGCCAATGGCGTTGTGCGAGTGCGCGATGAAGAACATGTAGTTCGGCACCCAGCCGTCGTAGAACCCGTAAGTCCACACCCCAGGCACGCCGCGCTTGGTCATCTCCATGACCTCGGTCTTCGCGAGGAGCCACCACTCGTCGATGGTGATGGGATCGATCTGCTCGTTGTAGGGACCGGTGCCCGTCGACGCGTAGAGGTAGGTCTGCGCTTCATGCAGGTCGTGCAGGATGGTCGGTTTCCAGTCCAGGAACGTCTTCGTCGTGTTCTTCGTGAGCGCCAGGAACTGGCCCATGCCGTCGCGGTTGTTGTCGTGGGCGACGTACTTGCCCCAGTACATCAGCGGCAGCCGCGTCTCGGCCGCCGGGCGCTTCTTGTTGAAGTAGTAGGTGTCGACGTGCTTCTCGCGGCCGTCGACCTCGATGACGGGCGTGATGAGCGTGATGACGTTGTTGCGAATCGCCTGGATGAACGGCGTCTCCTCGACCGCGATTCGGTACGGCAGCTCGAGCAGCATCTCCGGTCCGCCGGTCTCGCCCGAGTGCATGCCGCTCGTGACCCAGTAGATCGGCTTCGCCGTGTGAATCAACTGCTGCGCCTGCGCTTCGGTCGTCTTTCGCGGGTCGGTCAACGAAGCGAGCATGCCCTTGTACTTGTCGATCTGCTTGATCGTCGCCTCGTCGGCCACGGCAAGCAGCACCATGTCGCGGCCTTCCTCGGTCTTGCCAATCGTCCACATCGTGATGCGATCGGAAGCCTTGTCGAGCGCCTCGTAGTAACGCTGGATGTCCTTCGCGTACGTCAGTTCGCCCGGCGTGCCGGGCATCCGGCCGAAGAACTTCAAGGGGGTAGGAATCGTGTCGGACGCGGGGAGGTGATCGACGAGCTCGGTACTGATGCGCGGGTCCTGCGTGTACTCCTTGATCTTTGCGGTGTACTCTTCGTCCAACTTCTGCTTCGCTGGCTGTGAGCGCGACTGCGCGACGGGTCTGACGCCCGGCACTGCCACAAACAGCAGCAGAACGGCAAGCGCGAAGCGAACAGCCGGATTTCGCAGGGGCGCGGCACTCATAGATCCTCCTCAGAAACGAACGTCTTGCAGTAGCACAGAAACCTCGCGTTATAGCACATCTGAACGGCACACGATAGCAGATGGTCGCGTCGCAAAGAGGCAGGAGTGCACGCGCCTGCCGCGGCGCGGAGGAAAGGAAGGAGAGGAGGCAAAAGCCGGAGCTACTTACGAAACGCTAGCGCTTGTGTGTCGGCGGGTCAGGCTGCCAGGCGTCGGGTCTGAGCTTGCCTCCCCAACCCCAGTAGACCGGTTCGGCGCGTTTTGGAGGCTCCAGCCGCGCGGGCACCACGTTGCTTCCATATGGCACGAACGGCGTCGGCGGAACAACGTAGGGCTGACTCCGGTGACGCGTGCGCGATCGGCCGCCGACCGTGACGTACATGGGCACCGGTACGGCGACCTGCACCTCGTGCACGACCGGGCGCTCGACGACGATCACTCGAGGGTCGGGCGGGTCCGGAGGCTGGGTGTCGGTCATCGAAGACGGGACCGGATCGGGCCGCGGCTGCGGAGTGCGGCCACTCTTGACGATCGCGACAATCACGCTCGGGCTCACTCCTGCGTCCTTGAGTGTCTTCAACGTGTCGGGGTCAATCGCAAACACCCGCTGGTCGACTTCGATGAGCGCGAGGAGAACCTCGTCGCTGAGCCCTGCGCGTGTCAGCTCCATGATTTCGGTGAGCGTAATGGCCTGGGCTCGGCCTGCGGACGCCACGAGCACGACGAGAACCGTTGCGACCCTGGCGACCATCCAAAGCGACCGGCGCATGGACCCTCCTGACCTCTTATAATCCGACTTATAGTGCAACGGTAGTGCCGGTTTGTGAAGCCCGTCTGTGAAGCCCCATCTATTGACGCAGTCAGGGGCCCGCCGGTTGGGTCCTGAGGCGAGGACAGGAAGTGTCTCCCGCAGAGGCCCGGCGGGCGACCCGACCGTATCGAGGGCCAAATCAGGCCGGAATTCCGGCTGATCTGCGGGGAACGTGAGGCACACCTCTTGCTCACTCAGTCTCCGTACCCAGGAGTCCTTCCGCCATGATTACCAAGCCTTTCGTACTCGGCCTGCTCGCCACCGCATGTGTCACGGCCGCGGCCGGCGGCGCCTATCTGGCGGTCCGGCAGAATCACTCGGCTGAGGCTGTCCCGGCTGTCAGCGTTCAGGCGCCGGTTCCAGACAAACCTGAGCAGGGAGTAGCCGAGACGGAAGCCGTGGTGAGCCCCCCGGCCCTGGCTGTCGAGACCGAGAGCCGGACGTCGGCCCGGACGCTCGCGCGCCCCCCGGCGCCCGTGGATCGCTCTGCCGTAAACGCAAAACCCGTGGATCGCTCTGCGGCAAGCGCAAAAAAGGAAGCCGCGCGCGCGCCGCAGGTCAAGTCCGTCGCAGCGAACAACCCCTCTCGCTCGACCTCGACCGTGCCCGCAGGGAACGCCTCGCCCGATCCGGCCACTGCCGTCGAGCGTCCGTCCCCGTCACGAGAGCCGGCTGTCGTGCCGCCCGCCGCGGTGCCGGCCAGTGCCACGCCACCGGATCCTGTTGTCCCTGATGCACCGCTTCCGCTCCCGGCCAGGCCGCAGTTCGTGGAAGTCGTCGTCCCCGCGTCCTCAGTCGTTGGACTCCACGTGGAGACCTCGATCACGAGCGAGACCGCCCGGGTTGAAGATCGGGTCGAAGCACGTGTGACCCGCGATGTCATGGCGGACGGCCAGGTGGCCATCCCTGCCGGCACGCGCGTGATCGGCGACGTCACACTTGTGGAGCGCGGCGGGAAGATGAAGGACAAGGCGCGGCTCGGCGTACGCTTTCACACGCTCGTCCTCGCGGATGGCAAGCATGTGCCCTTCCGCACCGACGCGATCTACCGCGAAGGCTCCTCGCCTGGGGCGGAAAGCGCGCGCAAGATCGGGGGCGCAGCAGTCGGCGGCGCGATTCTCGGCGCAATCATCGGCGGCGCGAAGGGCGCGGCGATCGGCGGCGCCACGGGTGCCGCAGGCGGCGGCGCCGTCGTGATGGCCGGCGATCGCAACGCGGCAACGCTGCCTTCGGGCACGATCGTCACCGTGCGGGTCGCGTCTCCTGTCGCGATCGACGTCGAGAAGGAGTTGGCATCGCGCTAATCGCGATGCCAGCGCGGGCGGCGCTCGTTCGTCGTGGCAGGTTGAAGAGTCGTTTCCTACCCAGTCTGACGATCCACCACCTCGGCACTAGCGCAACCTCAACGAACACACTCCGACTCCAAGTTCTTCGGCAATAGGCCATTGCACGCCGCGAGTGCCGATGAGCTCTCGGAGGGGCACATTGCTTGCACCTCGATCGCCGACTGGCTCAACACGGATGAGCCGGGAGGAACGTGTGCGGCGCATCGCCGCGCACGAGATTGAGGAGACTTCATGTCAGTGCGCAAGTTCATCGCTACCGCTTCGCTCGTCCTGATCGCATCTGTTGCGGCGCCCACCAAGGCGTCGGCCGATTGGCTCTTTACACCGTTTGTCGGTTGGAACTGGGGCGGCTCGGCCAACCTTCTCGACCTTCCCGACTTCGAGGACGAGTTCGAACAGAAGGCGATGTTCGGCGCGTCGCTTGCCTGGATGGGGGCAGGGGTCATCGGCTTCGAAGTGGACTTCGGGTACTCTCCCAACTTCTTCCAGAACACGGAGGGTGACGGCAACTTCGAATTCGGCGACAGCAACCTGACCACGCTGATGGGCAACCTCGTGATTGGCGTGCCGATCGGCGGACAGAGCGGACCCGGGTTCCGTCCCTACGCGGTCGGTGGCGTCGGAATCATCAAGAGCAGCATCGGTTTCGACGAAGATTTCTTCGATGGTTTCGATTCGACGGATTTCGGCATCAATGTCGGCGCCGGCGCCATGTTCTTCTTCTCGGACAAGGTCGGCTTGCGCGGCGACGTCCGCTATTTCCGGTCGCTCCAGGACATCGAACCGATCGATGAATTCGATATCGGGCTCTCCGGCTTCCACTTCTGGCGGGGCACAGTCGGAGTGACGATCCGGTTCTAGCTTCCGTCACGGGAATCATCACGAAGGCGCGAAGCTCACGAAGAACGCGAAGAAAATATCTAGTTTTCCTTCGTGGTTTCGTGATCTTCGCGTTCTTCGTGGATGCTGCCGTGACAGGTACGCTCACAGTCAGATCCGCCAACGCTCCACCCACAACTCACCTGACGCCTCCAACGCAATCGCGCCGTGCTGGGGGAACCCCAGGAGCGGCAACTCGCTGCCTGTAGTCAGCAGCGTGAGGACGCGCGGGAGCTGCGGCATGTGACCGACGAGCATCACTTCGCGCTGCTCGCCTGTCACAAGATCCTTGATCCACTCCGGCGGGTCCATGGGCTGGAGCCCGCGAATCGCGCTGAGCTCGGCCAGCGGATTACAGAGGCGCAGAAACGGTTCCGCCGTCTGCCTCGCCCGCAGCTTCCCGCTGTGCCAGATGATCGCCGGCTTCACACCACGGGCGGCAGCTTCGGCCGCCAGGGCTTCGGCGTGACTCTTCCCCGCGGCGGACAGCGGCCGCTGCGGCTCGACATCGGGCTCGACGGCATCTGCGTGATGGACCAGGTAGATCACTCTGATGCCTTCAGCCAACCCTGGAGCTCTCCGAGCGCCTTCGCGACGGCGTCGGGACGAGTCGACTGCGGCGTGCGCTTCTTCCCGACCGACGCCGCGGCAGTGACGGCCTCGCGCACATCCGCAGCGAAGAGCGGCGAGTGCGCGCGCCAGTCGTCCAGCGTCAACTGATCGAACGAGCGGCCCTCGCCGACGAGACGCCGCACGAGCGCGCCGACGATCTCGTGCGCATCGCGGAACGGCACGCCCTTCGCCACGAGATAGTCGGCCACATCCGTCGCCAGGAGCAACCCCGAGGCCGCGCGCGCCGCGGTCTCGCGATTGATGGTGATCCCACCGACGACAGACGCCGTCGCCGCAAGCGACGCCCGCAGCGTATCCTCCGCCTCGAACAACGCCTCTTTGTCCTCCTGCAGATCCTTGCTGTACCCGATTGGCAGCCCCTTCATCGTCGCCAGCCAGCCGGCGAGGCGGCCGATGATGCGGCCGGTCTTGCCGCGTACCAGCTCCAGCGGATCCGGATTCTTCTTCTGCGGCATCAGGCTGCTGCCCGTCGCCGCGGTATCGGCGAGCTCGAAGAACGCGAACTCTTCGGACGTGAACAGAATCATGTCCTCGGCGAGCCGGCTCAGGTGCACCATCGCGAGCGACGACGCATAAAGGAACGTCGCGACGATGTCGCGGTCGCCGGTCGCGTCGATGCTGTTGCGGACGACGCGGGAGAAGCCGAGGTGCGCGGCCAGCCACTCGACATCGACGTCGTAGCTCGTGCCGGCAATCGCGCCCGAGCCGAGCGGCAGCTCGTCGGCGTCGTCGAGAAGCGCGGTGAAACGCACGTGATCGCGGCGCAGGGCGGCCGCGTGCGCGAGAAAGAAGTGCGCGGCCAGAATCGGTTGCGCCCGGCGCAGGTGCGTGTAGGACGGCATCAGCGCGTCGCCGGCGCGCTCGGCGCTCGTGGCCAGGACCCCCATCAGCGCGACAATCGACTGCTGCAGCGCCGGCACGCGGCGTTTGAGATAGAGCCGCAGGTCCACTGCGACTTGTTCGTTCCTGGACCGGCCCGTGTGGAGTCGACGGCCTGCGTCGCCGATGCGTTCGACGAGCTCCCGTTCGACGAAGGCGTGGACGTCCTCGTCGTCTTGTGCCACAGGCGAGTTGAAGAACGACTCGTCCGTGCCACGCGACAGCACGTCCTGCAGCCCTGACTCAATCGTGGCCGCGTCGGCCGGGCTCAGCACTCCCGCACGCGCGAGCGCCGCCGCCCATGCCTGGCTTCCGCGTACGTCGTCTTCGAAGAGCCGGCGATCGAAGCCGAACGATCGCCCGAACGCGACGAGCGTCGCGTCGGGATCTCCCTCAAAACGTCCAGACCAGAGGTGTGCCACTGATGGATGCGCCCTACGAATGAGAGTTGACGATGCCGCCGGCGCTTGGCCGGCCGGCACGGGTGTCCGCGGCCTGGGACGGCGGAAGGCCGTCGGCTTGGGCGAACGGCGATCGACGTCCAGCCACGCGGCAGTCGCCTTTGAACAACTTGAGTCGAATCGAGCCGGTGACCCGCGGCTGGATGGCGGCCACGAACGCGTCGATGGCGGTGCGCGTCAGCGAGAACCATTGCCCGCTGTTGATGAGATCGCCGTAGGTGCGCCCGAGGGCGTGTGCCACCTGTTCGAGATCCGACGGGATGACGAGCTGCTCGAGCTCCTTGTGAGCCGCATGCAGCACGACTGCCGCCGGGGCTTCGTAGATCTCGCGCGCCTGGCCGCCGGTCAGACGAGTGGCCATGAGGTCGATCCGTCCGACGCCGTGCAGTCCGGCGATGGTCTCGAGGCTGTCGATCATCTCCAGAGGCGACATCTCGATGCGGTTGACACGAATCGGTCTTCCGGCATCGAACTCGATCTCGACGTATGCCGGCTGATCGGGGCAATCGCGCGGTGACCTGGTCAGCGCGTACACCTCGTCGGGGACTTCGGCCCACAAGTCCTGGGCCGGCGAACACACGGTCGCGCGGCCCCAGACGTTTGCGTCGGTCCTATAAGGACCGTCGGACGAGTCCGGCACGGGAATGCCCCGTTCACGCGCGAAGGCCATCGACTCGTCGCGTGACATGTCCCACATCCGGGTCGGCGCGATAACCCGCGCGGCCGGATCGAGCGCAGAGACGAGCGTGTCGAGCCGCAGGCCATCGTCGCTGGTTGCCGCGCATCCGTGAGCGACAGCGCCGGCGCCTTCCATCCGTGCCACGTCGACCAGCTTACGGGCGATGAGCGCCCGGGTGAGCGCGGTCGTCATCGGCGCGCGATCGGCGTGGAGCGCGCCGGCCTGCAGCGCCGGCAGCGCGTAGTCGCGGATGAACTCTTCGCGCACGTCGATGACGTGGGACCGCACGGCGCCCAACGCCAGCGCGCGCTGGCGGATCTCGACGAGCTCGCTTCCGTGTCCAAGGTCGAGCGTCACGGTGACGACTTCCGCGGCGAAGGTCTCCGCGAGCCACGGGATCGCGATGGATGTGTCGAGCCCACCCGAGTAGGCCAGGACGATTCGTTCCACTGTCTCTCCGGCTTCACTGCATGGAGCGGAAGCGCTCGGCGATTGTCGTCGCGTCCTTCGCGGACCGGCAAATCACCAGGATCGTGTCATCGCCGCCGATCGTGCCGGCGATTTCGGCGAGGCGTGCCCGATCGATCGCGATCGCCAGCGGCTGCGCCTGCCCGGGGTCTGTTCGCAGCACCAGCAGCTGCTCAATCAATTCGAGCGTCCGGAGGTACTCCTCCACTGCGCGCCTGAGCGTGGCCTCCCCCCCTGCCCCTGAAGAGTCGGCGCCCGAGCGTCGATAGGCCCCGTCAACCGCGCGCTTGACCAGCCCGAGCTCTCGAATGTCACGCGACAAGGTCGCCTGGGTGGCGTCGATTCCACGGGCGCGGAGCTTCTCACGGAGCTGTTCCTGGCTCGTAATGGCTTCCCGCTCAACAATTTCCACGATAGCGGCCTTCCGCCGGGCTTTCATGACCATGCCGGAACGAATGAGTATACACGGTTATGCAGTTCGAACCAACCCAAATGTAATGTTTTCATTGACTTGTCCACGCGAGTCATGTATAAGTAGTGGTTCGGATGAATAGTTATACGCGGATCAGAGTCGGTGTCGCCGGAGCAACGGGCTACGCCGGCGTCGAGTTGCTGAGGCGGCTGGCTCAGCACCCCCATGTGGACATCCGCCTGGCCATGGGTTCGAGCGCCTCCGAAGCCAAGAGGGTCCCGGCATTGAAGCGGATCTGGGACGGCCCGGTCGAGCGCTTCGATGCCGACCGCCTGGCCGAGGAAGCCGATGCGGTGTTCCTTGCGGTCCCCGATACGCTCGCGGCCGAAGTGGGGCCGGCTCTGGTGCGCAAGGGCTCTCGCGTGATCGATCTTTCCGGGGCGTTCCGCCTGCGCAGCCAGACCGAGCGGGCGCATTTCTATCCGCATTCGCCGGACCCGGGCCTTCCGGTGATCTACGGATTGACCGAGCGGTATCGCAAGGAGCTCGACGCGGCACCGCTCGTCGCCAATCCCGGGTGTTACCCGACGGCTGCGATCCTTGCGCTGCAGCCGCTCGTCGCGGCCGGTCTCATCGATCGCGCCCAGCAGGGCGTGATCATCGACGCGAAATCCGGCGTGTCGGGCGCCGGCAAGACGCCGACCGAGCGCACGCATTTCTCCGAGATCCACGGCAGCGTCGCCGCGTATGGGGTGTTCTCGCATCGGCACGAAGCCGAGATCGAACAGGAGCTGGGAATGGATGTCACGTTCGTGCCGCACCTCGTGCCGCTCGACCGCGGGATCCTCGAAACGATCTACGCGCGCCTGGCCGGCGGCGTCGACGCCGCGGCGATCGAGGCGACGCTCTCGGCCGCGTATGCGGAGTCGCCCTTCGTCCGGCTGACCGGGAGCGACCTGCCCGAGATCAAGCACGTCGCGCACACGAACTACTGCGACATCGGATGGCGCGTCGACCGTCCGGGCGGTCAGCTCGTCATGGTCTCGTGCATCGACAACCTCGTGAAGGGCGCGGCCGGACAGGCGATTCAGAATTTCAACGTGGGCTTTGGTTTCGAAGAAACGCTGGGACTCAATTGACTACGGTCCTCAAACTCGGCGGCGAGCTGCTCGAAGACGCCGGCGCGGTTCGCTCGGCGGCGCAGGCGATTCTGCGCCTTGCCGCCACGTCGCCGCTCGTCGTCGTGCACGGTGGCGGGCGCGCGATTGACGCCGAGCTGCAGGCGCGTGGCGAGTCGCCGCGCTTTGTCGACGGCCTGCGGATCACCGACCAGGCGGCGCTCGACACGGTCGTGTCGGTGCTGGCCGGCCGGACGAATACGATGCTCGTGGCCGCGATCGGCGCGGCTGGCGGCCGCGCCGTCGGGCTGACCGGCGCCGACGGCCGGATCGGGCTGTCACGACGCGCGGCGCCTCTTCACACGGTGTCCGGCGAGCTTGCGGACCTGGGGCTCGTGGGAGAGCCGGTCGCGACCGACGCCTCGCTGCTGGCCGACCTCGTTCGTATCGGATGCATCCCCGTCGTCGCCAGCATCGGCGTAGATGCCGACGGCGTGCTCCTCAACGTCAACGCTGACGTGCTGGCCGCGCATCTGGCGGCCATCGTGCCGGCCCGGCGGCTCATCGTCGCCGGCGGCACGGCCGGTGTGCTCGATGCCGAGGGCCGGACGGTGTCCGAACTTCAGGTGGACGCCATCGACGCGATGATGACGTCAGGAGTGGCGCATTCGGGGATGGTGGCAAAACTCGGCGCGTGCCGTCTCGCCTTCGCGAGCGGCGTGACCGATATCTCTATTGTGTCGGGCCGGGGCGCTGATGATTTCACCAGTGCCCCCGGGACCCGCCTTCGCCCTTCGGGCTTCGGCGCGGCAGGCTCGGACCGCCCTTCGGGCTTCGGCGCGGCAGACAAGGACATGAAGAAGTTGGAGACGAGAGGATGACGACCGCAACCAGCAACGTGATGGCGCTCGAGACCGAACATGTTCTTCAGGTCTACAAGCGCAACCCGGTAGTGTTCGAGCGGGGGCGCGGCTGCCACCTGTTCGATGCCGACGGCCGCAGCTACCTCGATCTGATCTCGGGGATCGGCGTGTCGGCGCTCGGACACGGGCATCCACGCCTTGCGGCGGCCATCGCGGATCAGGCGGCGACGCTCCTCCACACGTCGAACCTGTACTTTCACCCGCTGCAGGGGGAGGTCGCGACACGGCTCTCGGATTTGTCCGGGTTGCCTCGCGTGTTCTTCTGCAACAGCGGCACGGAGGCCGTCGAGGCCTGCTTGAAGTTCGCCAGGCGCTACTGGCATGCGCAGAAGGACTCGCGCCGTTCCGGTTTCGTCGCCTTCGAGCATTCGTTCCACGGGCGGACGATCGGCTCGCTGTCGGTGACCTGGGACGACCATTACCGCGCGCCGTTTGCGCCGCTGCTCGCCGGCGTCCAGTTCGTGTCGCCGGACGACCCCGACGCGCTCCTGGCCGCGGTCACCGAATCGACGGGCGCCGTCATTCTCGAGCCGCTGCAGGGAGAAGGCGGCGTGCGGCCGTTCAGCCAGCGCATGGCGGACGCGGTGACCGAGGCGTGCCGGCGGACGGGCGCGCTTCTCATCGCCGACGAGATTCAGTGCGGTCTCGGACGGACCGGGCGTCCGTTCTATTCGGAAGCGCTCGGCCTAGAGCCGGATCTGATGGCGATCGGCAAAGCGCTCGGAGCGGGCGTGCCGGTCGCCGCCGCACTCTTGAGCCAGCGCGTCGCGGACGCCGCGGCCTTTGGCGACCACGGCAGCACCTACGGCGGCAACCTGCTGGCGTGCCGTGCGGCTCTCGTATTTCTCGAAGAGCTCGTCGACCGCGATCTCATCTCGCACGTCGCGTCGGTCGGCGCGCATCTCGAACACGGCCTGCGGGCAATCGCGTCACGCCAGGCGATCGTGCGGGAAGTCCGCGGCGCGGGGCTCATCTGGGGCCTCGATCTCGATCGGCCGGCGCTGCCGGTCGTCGAAGCCGCGCGCGGCCTGGGGCTGCTGGTGAATCGCACGTCGGACACGGTCGTGCGGCTGCTGCCGCCGTACGTGATCACCGCCAGCGAAGTGGACGAGGCGTGCGCCCTGCTCGAGCGGGCAATCGGAACAGTTGCGGAAGGAAAAGCATAGTGAACGTTTCAGTGACACTGCGGACCGCGAGTCCGTCGGACGCGCCGGCCATCCACCGGCTCATCACGGACAACCTCGAAGTCGGCCATCTCCTGCCTCGCAGCATCGAGGACGTGGAGCGGCACGCGGCGAGGTTCGTCGTGGCGTCGATCGACGACGCGGTCGTCGGCTGCGCCGAGCTCGCGCCGCTCAGCGGCACGGTCGCTGAGGTGCGCTCGCTTGTCGTCGACGAGGCGTTCCGTGGCCGGCGCATCGGCCCGGAGCTCGTGACGAAGGTCGCCACGACCGCCACCGCCAGCGGATTCTCCACCCTGTGCGCCTTCACGCACGAGCCATCGCACTTCGTGCGCATGGGCTTCACGATCGTGCCGCACATCTGGGTACCCGAGAAGATCTCGCACGACTGCACGGGCTGCGCGCTCTTCCGGCGCTGTGGTCAGCACGCGGTGATGCTGGCCCTCCGCGCGGGCGTCACGATCGGACCCGAGCTTCCCGCCGCGATTATCCATGGCACGCGGTCGACGACAACCAGGCGGCTGGCGCTGCGACCGCTCGTCGAGGTCGACGCCGAGGCGGTTCCCGCGTGACCGGCATCGCGCTCCAGCCGGACGTCGTCTTCCGGTCGATCGAAGGCGGCATCACTGCGCCCCGTGGCTTCCGTGCCGCCGGTGTCGCGTGCGGCATCAAGGCTTCCGGTGCGCTCGATCTCTCGCTGCTCGTCTCCGACGCCGTAGCGAGCGCCGCCGGCGTCTTCACGACGAACCTGGCGAAGGCTGCGCCGGTGCTGCTGTCCCGCGACCACCTCGCGCAATCCGCAGGCCACAGCCGGGCCGTCGTCATCAACAGCGGCTGCGCCAACGCGTGCACGGGCGCAGACGGCCGCGACCACGCGATCGCGATGGCTGCGCGCACGGCTGAAGCGGTCGGGTGCGATCCATCGGCGGTCCTCGTCGCCTCGACGGGCGTCATCGGCGTCAAGCTGACGATGCCCAACGTCGAACGAGGTATCGCTGACGCCGCCTCGCAGTTGTCGCCGGACAACAGCGCCGCCGCCGCGCGCGCGATCATGACGACCGATCCGTTCCCGAAGGAAGCGGCCATCGAGGCGTCGGCGGGCGGGCGCTCCTTCCGCGTCGGCGGCATGGCCAAGGGATCCGGCATGATCGAACCCTTGATGGCCACGATGCTCGCCGTCGTCACGACCGACGCCGCGGTGGCGCCGGCGTTGCTGCAGCAGGCGCTGAAGGCCGCGGTCGAAGACACGTTCAATGCGATCACGGTCGACGGCGAGTGCTCGACCAACGACTGCGTGTTCGTCCTCGCCAACGGTGCGAGCGGCGTCGAGTTGACCGAAAACGACTGGCCGCTGCTCGTGGGGAGCCTCAGGGCGGCCTGCGAGCCTCTGGCCATCGGCATCGTCCGCGGTGGAGAGGGCGCGACCAAGCTCGTTACCGTCCGTGTGACCGGCGCCGAGTCGGACCAGGACGCACGGCGGACCGCCCGCGCCATTGCCAACTCGCCGCTCGTCAAGACGGCGGTCCACGGCGGCGATCCGAACTGGGGGCGTCTCATCGCCGTCGCCGGACGCGCGGGATCGGCATTCACGCTCGAGAAAGCCGTCGTCCGGATCGGTCCCATCACGCTCTTTGCGGATGGGACACCGTACGACGAACGTGCGCCCCAGGCGGCCGCGTACCTGCAGGGACGGGAGATCGATCTGGAAGTCGATCTCGGTACCGGCGGGCAAGGTCAGTCGCGGATGTGGACGTGTGACCTGAGCGCCGAGTACGTCCGGATCAACGCCGATTACCGGACGTAGGGTATTGGACGACGTTCGCCGGAACAAGGACGAAGACATGAAACGATCTGCACTCAAGATGGCCATCGTTCCGGCGGCACCGACACGGTTCCTGTCGATACTCGATTTCAGTCCGGCACAGTTGACGGCGTGCCTGGCGCGCGCGGCGGAGCTCAAGACGGCGCGCGCCGCGCACCGGCGGCACGAACAGCCGCTCGAGGGTCTTCATGTCGCGCTCCTGTTCGAGAAGCCGTCGCTCCGCACGCGATCGACCTTTCAGATTGCCGTCCGCGAGCTTGGCGGCCACACGATCGAGCCACCCGAAGATGTTGCGCTCGGTGGCCGCGAATCCATCGAGGACGTCGCCCGCAACCTCGAGCGATGGGTCGCGGCTGCCGTGGTCCGCACGTTCGCGCAGTCGCGGCTCGAGGCCTTCGCCGACGCCGCGCCACGCCTTCGCGTCGTCAACGCGCTGACCGACGAGGAGCATCCGTGCCAGGCGCTGGCCGACTGCCTGACGCTGACCGAACGGCTCGGCAGCCTGCACGGCCGCACGATCGCCTTCGTCGGAGACGGAAACAACGTGGCGGCCTCGCTCGCACAGGCCGCGACGATGCTGGGAGCTACCGTACGGATCGCCTCGCCGAAAGGCTTCGGGCTCGCCGCGTCGGTTCAGGCGACCATCGCGGCGTCTGGCGGCCGGCTGGAGTTGACGACCGATCCGGCTGCCGCCGTCCGGGGAGCCGACGCCGTCTACACGGACGTGTGGACGTCGATGGGCCAGGAAGCGCAAGGCCCCGATCGCCACAAGATCTTCGCGGCCTATCAGGTCAACGGCGCGCTGATGGCGCGGGCCGCCTCGGGCGCTCTCTTCATGCACTGCCTCCCGGCACACCGCGGCGACGAGGTCACCGACGAGGTGATCGATTCGTCCATGTCCGTGGTTTTCGATCAGTCCGAGAACCGGCTGCACACGCAGAAGGCCCTGCTGGCGATGCTGGTGACGATTCCCTGACGTTCCACAAGTAGGCCACGGACCGCAGCGTTGCCATCCATGGTCATCTCGAGGCGGTGACGGCGCGCCATCGGTCAACAATGTATCGGACAAAGGCGTTGCGCTCGTCGAGCGTGGGTATTGGGCGGCGTTCGCCGCTGCGCCTAGACGCTCGTTGAATCGGGTCAGTTTCCGCACGGCGCGTATGCGTGTGGCATCGTCCCGATTCGAGCCCTCAGGTGCGGCGAAACCGACGCTAAAATACTTCTCATGGAAACAACGACGACGCGCGAAACCCTTGGCTTCCAGGCCGAGGTCAAACAGCTCCTGCACCTCATGGTGCATTCGCTCTATGGCAACAAGGAAATCTTTCTCCGCGAGCTCGTATCGAACGCGTCGGATGCGTGCGACAAGCTTCGGTTCGAGGCGATCGCCGACCCGGCGCTCTTCGAGAGCGACGCCGATCTGAAGATCCGCGTCGACTACGACGTGGCCGCGCGCACCATCACGATCGCCGACAACGGCATCGGCATGTCGCGATCGGAAGTCGTCGAGCAGATCGGGACGATTGCCAAGTCGGGCACGCGCGAGTTCTTCGAGCAGCTCGCGGCCGACCGGGCCAAAGAGACCAACCTGATAGGCCAGTTCGGCGTCGGCTTCTACTCCGCCTTCATCGTCTCCGATCGCGTCACCCTGATCACCCGGCGGGCCGGCGTCGGGGCGGACCATGGCGTGCGGTGGGAAAGCGCGGGCGAGGGGGACTTCACTGTCGAAACAGTCCGCAAGGAATCCCGCGGCACGGACGTCATTCTTCATCTGCGCCCGGCTGAGGATGAGCTGCTCGCCGGCACGCGGCTGCGCGGCATTCTGCGCAAGTACTCCGACCACATCACCCTGCCCATTCTCATGAAGAAGGAGACGTGGGACGCGACGGCGAAGAAGCAGGTGCTTTCCGAGCAAGACGAGCAGGTCAATCGCGCGTCGGCGCTGTGGGCGCGGCCGAAATCGGAGATCACCGAGGAGCAGTACCACGAGTTCTACAAGCACGTGGCCCACGACTTCGAGCCGCCGCTGGCCCACGTCCATGCGAAGGTGGAAGGACGTCTCGAGTACACCCAGCTGTTCTACATCCCGCAGCGGGCGCCGTTCGACTTGTGGGACCGTGAGCATCGTCACGGAATCAAGCTCTACGTCCGGCGCGTCTTCATCATGGACGATGCCGAAGACCTGATGCCGCCGTATCTGCGGTTCGTGCGCGGCGTCATCGACTCGACGGATCTGCCGCTCAATGTGTCGCGCGAGATCCTCCAGCAGTCGAGTGAAGTGCAGCAGATGAGGGCCACGTCGACCAAGCGGGTGCTCGGCCTGCTCGAAGATCTCGCGACGAACCAGCCGGAGAAGTACGCGACGCTGTGGGCGGCCTTCGGCCGCGTGATCAAGGAGGGCGTGGTCGACGACGCAGCGAACCGGGATCGGATCGCGGCGCTGCTCCGTTTTGCCTCCACCCGGGCCGAGAACGACGATCAGACGGTCTCGCTGACTGACTACGTGGGCCGCATGAAGGATGGTCAGGAGGCGATCTACTACATCACGGCCGATGGTCCGAGCGCGGCGCGCCACAGCCCGCATCTCGAGATCTTCCGCAAGCTCGGCGTGGAAGTGCTGCTGATGTACGACCGCATCGACGAGTGGGTCGCGTCGACGCTCACCGAGTTCAACAGCAAGCCGTTGCACTCGGTGGCCAAGGGAGATCTCGATCTCGGCAAGCTGCAGGGCGAGGAGGCGAAGACGGCCGCGACGACCGATGCCGCGGACGAGTCGCTGCTCGCCCGCATCCAGACGGCGTTACAAGATCGGGCCAGCGCCGTGCGGACGACGGAGCGGCTGACCGACTCGCCGGCCTGCCTGGTGAGCGACGAGCATGGGCTGAGCACGAATCTGGAGCGCATTCTCAAGACGGCGGGGCAGAAGGTGCCCGGATCGAAGCCGATCCTGGAGATCAATCCCAGCCATCCGATAGTCAAGAGGCTCAAGAGCGAGACCGACGACAAGCGACTCGCCGACTGGAGTCACATCCTCTTCGATCAGGCCACACTCGCGGAGGGCGGACAGCTCGCAGACCCCGCAGGCTTCGTGAAGCGGCTCAACGAGCTGATGCTGACCCTCGCCGGCGAGGGTCCCCCGAGGATCTGGACGCCTGGAATGTGAGTCGGGCCACTAGCTCACCGGGCTTTCACGCCATCGATCCGCGTGGCGGTCGCGGGATCGTTGCGATCCTGCCGCCAGGTCGGATGGGTGAAATGAATGACGGCGTCGCCGTTGTAGGACACGACGGCGTTGTCGAACACCAGCGTGCCGATCCGCCGCCAGTTCCGAAACGTGCGCCGGACGCGGAACGGCGATCCCGACGTGGTCCCCTCGTCGGTGACCTCGATCGTGAACGTGAGCGTCCGCTTCGGCACGGGATCGCCTCGATCGAAGATCTGGGCCATGACTTCGTCGCGGACGTCGAGATCCGCACCGGCAATCACCGGCTGCCCGGGTGCAACGAGCAGCCGCATGAACTCCGGCGCTCTCGTCGCCTCGCCCGCTGGCTTTCCCAACTCCGCGATCGGGTAGAGCTGACGGATCGTGGGTTGTTTGTCCACCCGCCGGAACACGGCCGCGACCTTGATCAGCAGCAGCCCGGAAGGGCCTCGACGGAAGACGGTCACGTCCGGCGCGTTCCGCAATTCAACGGCGTTGATGGACTCGTTTCGCGTCCCGCCGATGTCCTCCTGGGTGATGAAGTTCGCGGTGCGCAGCGGCGTGGAGTGATTCGGGTCCACCGTTGGAAAGAGCTTGCCGACGAGCCCCATCGATCGGATGTTGCCGCGTCGCATGCCTCCCGCCCCGCTCGAGTACCGGGCGACCACGAGCGCCGTGCTGCCGCGAGTGAAGTACCCCGAATAGGGCGTGTCTTCGGTGATCTGCCAGAGTCCGGTGAGACAGACGCCGCTTGGATGAAGGAAACGCGTGAAGCCTTTCCGATCCGGCCCCCAGCGCAGGTCGGCGCCGGAGTCGAGCGACCGGTCGGACGCACGTTCGAATCGGGGGGGTCTGGCATGCGAGAGCAGTCCGCCGAAGACGGTCGTGATCGTCTGTTCCTCAACCGGCAACGGTGGTTCGCCTTCACGACCCCACACCGCTTGGTACGGATTCGCGAAGAGCGCATCGACGACCTCCCGGAAGCGCGATCCGGAGTACTGGCGGTCTTCGTCGGTGAATTGTTCCGACCCGGTGTCAACGTTAGCCATTGGCCACTCCCGATGGGTAAGTTACGAAGCGGTCGAAGGAAGGCGGGCGCCGACCTTACCCAGTACGCGGCGCCGGCTGGTTGCGCTTCGCGTCCGCGATGATCACGTCGGCCGCCTTCTCTCCAATCATGTAGATGGCGCTGATGATGAACAGTCCGGGCGCCCGGGGAAACACCGAGGCGTCGACGACACGGAGCCCCTCGGTGTCGTGGACCCTGAAGTCGCCCGACAGCACGCCGCCGCGGTCCTTCGGGCCGATCGCGCAGGTGCACGACGCGTGATGGCCCCAGGCGTGATCGCGGACGTAGCGCTGCAACGCCTCGTCGGTGTCGTACCCTGGGCCGGGCCACTCCTCGTGATCGACCACGCCGCCCTTGAGCGGTTCCGTCAGGCGCCGGACGAGCTTCACACCCTCCACGACGGCCTTCAGGTCCTCCCCGCTGGTATCCGTGCCTTCCTGGAAGTAGCGAAAGTTGATACGCGGAGTGTCGCGAGGATTGTCCGATCGCAAGGTCACCGTGCCGCCAGTATTGTTGGTGTGAGCTTTCAGGACCACCCACGTCAGCGTGTTCGGCGTCTGGAGGAGACGTTTGGAGTAGTTCGGTATGTACCCGCGAAAGTCCGCGAGCACGGCGTAACAGAAGAGGTCGGGCACCGGTTGCCACGGACGCGATCGCGCAACGACACTGAGGAGGACGCCGTTGGTCGTGTAGATGCCCTTCTTCTCTGAGGCCCAGTCGTTGTATTGCGGATCGCCTTTCGAGAACGTCGCGCCCTCGAGCATGTCCCACGACTTGATCATCCGGTTGACAACCGGGACCTCGTAGCGATCCTGAAGGTTCTTCCCGACGCCGGAGAGCGGCACTCGCACCGTGATGCGTTGAGCGGCGAGCTCCTGTGGTGGCCCGATACCCGACAGCATCAGCAATTGCGGCGTGTTGAACGCCCCCGCCGAAAGGATGACCTCGCGTGCGGCGTACGCGCTTCGCCGCTCGCCGAGAGCGCCCGTCGATCGCGGATCCGCCGAGTACAGGTGCTCGCCTTTCTGGTACTCGACACCGATCGCCCGTGCGCCGTCGAAGAGGATGCGTGAGGCCAGGGCGTTTGTCTCGATCGTCAGCAGATCCGGATAACGCGTCTTCACCTCCAGCAGGCGTTCGCGCGTCCCCTGCCGCCGGTGGTTCCTCGTCGTGAGCGGGATGTAGCGCGCACCCACCTCGTGCGCCTCGACGTTACGCCAGTCGTTCGGATCGCCGAGGCTCTCGAGCCGCGCCAAGGAGGGGAAGCCGAGCTCCTTCAGCCGCTGGCCGATCGAATCGGCCAAGGTCTTCCGCACCTGCGCCTCGCGGATGGCTTCCTCCGGCAGCGCCTTCTCGGTGTGGAGCCATCCTCCCCATCCGTGCCGTGCCGGGTTCATGCCGAGCCTGCTCAGGAACCGCTGGACGGGCCGGTGCTGACAATTCTCGAGGCGCTCGAGGTACGACCGCATGTGGTCGGCGCGCCAGGTCGGATCGCCGGTGATGTCGGCGAGTTCGTTCCAATCGGTGTTGTGCGGATACACGAAGATCATCGCGTTGTGCGCGGTGCAGCCGCCGAGCGCACCCGATCGCGGATACCAGATGCCGTCGACCGGCTTGCCCTGTACTCGGCCACGTAGTTCGCGTCTTTCCGCTGCTGGGCCGAGTCCTCGTAATGACGCACGAAGAAGTCCCACTTGATGGCGTCGTTCTCGGTGGCCAGCGGGTGGAATGCCGGCACGTCGTAGTCGTCCTGATAAGTGTTGGCGTCTGGATGGAGCGGATCGCCGCCGGTGATCGTCTGCGGATCGCCGCCGGCTTCGAGGACGAGCACGCGATAGCCGGCCTCCACGAGCCGGGCGGCAACGGTCCCGCCCCCGGCGCCCGAGCCGACGACGATGTAGTCGGCCCGGAGATCCTGGGCGGCGCCAGGTGCAATCCCGGTCCGGCGTGAGGCCTGCGAGCCGAAGCCGCGATCTCGCCCGACCGATGGCGCCGGCGTCGCCGCCGCGCCCGATCGGCCCCGCAGGACGGCGCCCAGCGCCGCGGCGTACTTGAAGAAGTCTCGGCGCTTCACGTTCAGAACGTCTTGAGGAACGCGATCAGGGCGTTCTTGTCGGCGTCGCTCAAGCCCGGCTCCTCTTTGAAGTAGTCCGTCCCGAAGTAGTGCCCCTTGTTGACGACGAAGTCCTTGCACTTGCTGATGGCGAGCATGTCGTCGGTGAGCGCCTTCAGGATCGTCACGAGATCCTTGCTCTTCCTCAGCTCACTTTTCGCTCGCTTCAAGAGCGTGAGCACCTTTTTCCTGTGCGCGCGCTGCTCGGCCTCCGGCAGGTCGGCGCCGCTGATATCTGTGTTCGTGATGAGGCCGACCGGCATGCCCTTGGGGAACGGTCCGAGCCTGACCGACCCGCCGCTGCCGCCAAGAAACGGGAAGAGCCGGCGTCCGATCCCGATGAGGGGGCGAAGATGCGCCGGAATGTAGCCTTCGGAGACTTCGAGATAACTGTCGGCCGTCAGACGGTCGATCACGCCGACCCCCGGCCCGTTCTCGTTCGCAAAGATCGGATCTTTGTCGCGGCGCTCGGGCCACAGCATCTGCTCGATCGACGCCTGGAAGGACTCCATCCTCGACTCGACCGATGGCCTGTACTTGAAGGGGCCGACGGTATTGTTCTGGAGAAACGGCGCCGTGGACCAGAGGCTCACGAGCGACGCTGGCCGGATGAACCCGCGCCCGCCATCCGGCAGCGGGTAGTCGGTCACGCCGCCGGTGACTGGATGGCGAATCGTGATCGTCCCGGCCGTCGGCAATTGCTTGTACGACTCGGACGAGAAGTTGTCCCAGATGTTGTCGCGAATGGCGTTGGTCGCGATCGGGCTGCAGGCATTGATGCCGAGG
Source organism: uncultured Acidobacteriota bacterium (assembly GCA_963771395.1). Lineage (GTDB taxonomy): Bacteria > Acidobacteriota > Vicinamibacteria > Vicinamibacterales > 2-12-FULL-66-21 > DATBJJ01. Next base: position 289,675 of record CAVYTY010000006.1, read on the forward strand.
AGCGTGGCCGGGACGCGCAACTCCGTCGAGAGGAAGTTGTCCTTCAGAAAGTCGTCGGCCAGCACCATCGGCCGCATCTTGTTCTTGAACTCCTCGGTCTTGGTCCAGGCCCAGTACTGGTTCCACGCCGTGAGATAGTTCGGCCCGTTGGCTCCTTCGAGATCGAGACCAGCCGGCAGGTCGGGCGTTTTGCTCGAGTGGCAGCGGGCACAGCGCTCGGCGAACACCACTTTGCCCCGCTCCACGGCGGCGGCGGGGTCCTTGAGATAGGCCGGTCCACCGGGCGCGTCCTTCAAGTAGTGCGGATCCGTGCTGGCGAGAAAGAATCGCGCCATGTTCAGCGTCTGCAGCTCGGTCGCGAGCCAATACGCGGAGTTCTTCTGCGCCGCCGCGATCGGAATCGGCGAGATCCGCTCCCCGCCAATCACCGGCCTGAAGTGCAGCAGCCACTCCTCGCTGAACAAGCCGATGTTGATGTACACGCGGTTCAGCGCGCCGAGCGCGCCCACCGAGTCGGAGCCGTCCTTGAGCACGCGCGGCGTCCACGTCGTGCTCGGCGGAACGAAGAATTGCGCGAGCGGATCGCCGCCGGGCACGAAGTCGTTGAACTGCTTGTTCTGCAACCCGCCGCCGCTGATGGTTTCCTTGCCCCACCTCTTCGCCAGGCCCATGCGCGGCCCCAGGTAGTACACCGCGTTCATCGTCCGCGGGTTGTTGATGCTGTCCGTCGAGACGAGCGAGGTGTCGAGCGTGCCCGGCCGCGACACGTGGAGGGCCTGATAGAACAGGCTGGTCTCGTTCGCGGGCCCGCGCCAGTCGAATATACGGTCCCACCAGAAGTATTGCGCGCCGACGTTCGAGCTCAGGTTCTCCCACTTCGGATTCTCGGCATCCTCGGGCGGCTTGATCGGATTGGGTCCCACGTGACAGAACCCGCACGACATGCCGACGCGGTACGGCCGCACGAGCTCGCGGTCGAAGTAGTAGTTCGGATCGTTGTAAAACCGATCCGGGTCCCACCGCTGGCGCGCCCGCTCGTCGAAATCCGGATTCGGAAACAGACGAAGGCCGACGATGCCCGTCGGTTCGCCGTAGTAGGAGCCGACCGGCACGGTCTTGCCGCGCGCGCCGATTGTGATCCCCGGGTACCTCGCCGCGTCGGCGAACGGATCGGGCGGACATGCCGGGTCGCGAACGTCGAGCCACAAGCCGAACCGGTTCGGGTCCGGTCCGCTCGCTTGCTTGAAGCATGGCTCGTTGACGAGCCCGAGGTACGCCCAACGATTGTACCGGCCGTAGCCGGCATACGGCGAGTCATACGGCCTCTTGGGATGAGAGGAGATCGTCTTGAGCAGGTCGAACGTCCCAAGGCTGTCGACCGTCAGCCGGTCCCACAACCGATCGTTGCCGCCGGTCCATACGATCCACATGTTGCGACCCTCGACTTGCTCCTGTGTGAAGGTCGGCCGGCGGCCGTCGACGACGTTGAAATCCATGTCGCGAAAATAGTCGTCGGTGGGGCGTACGAGGTCCTTCGGCGCGACGCCGGCGCGCATCGCTTCGTCGAGGACGGTTCCCGGTCTGGGTTGATGCGGCCCGCCGCACGCGGCGACGCCGATCGCCAACGCGACCGCTGCATACACCGGTATCGCCCGAGAGGTCATGAGACGACTCCTTGCTGCAACCTGAGCGTAAGAACCTTACCGCAAGTCCAAGAGATGTCAAGACCGCTTGCAGCTGCGTGCTGACCGCGCCGGCTGGCAATCGTCTTCCTGGTCTTCGATGGAAACTGGAAACTGCCGGCGTGTCAGGAGCGTCTGGCGCGCGACCCGCGGACGATGCCGATCACGATGAACGCCATCCCGATCACCACCAAGGCGCGCTGACCTGAGGCCCCGATAGCGATGAACGCGAAGCCCAGGACCAGGAATGGTGCTCCTGCACGAGCAGCTGGTGTCATGACGACTCCTTGGAATATTGGCTCAATGGGCGAGCCGATTTCGAATCTGAAATCGTGTGCGGAGAATGTAATTTCAGCCGCAGCGACGTATGTTCTTGACAGCTCTCGCGCCAGTCGGTAAACCCTATGATGTTCCCCCGCGCATTCATTCACGCACTCAGTCTTCCGGATCGTTCACGCTCCCGACGTTAGTGTCTCGGCAACGCGAGAGGTCCATATGAGCCGGCATGGCTACACGGCGACTGCCGCGGTGATTGCTTCGATCGTGACGCTCGGCGGGTTGTTGGTATCCGCACAGAACGTCACACCTCAGAGCCTGCAGCCAGTACAGGTTTCCGGTGAGCTCCGATCCAGAGTGGACCGCGAGGGGCTTGTCCGTGTGATTGCGGAGCTGAGACCTCTCTCCGGGCGCCATGTGCCGGAACGCGATCTACCGCCGCAGGCCGCCGCCAGGCAACGGAACGCCATCGAGGCGGCCGCCGTGCGCGTCATCGCCAAGCTGCCGCCCGCGAATCATCGCATCATTCGTCGCTTTCGGACCGTTCCGTACCTCGCGCTCGAAGTCACGCCCGGCGCGCTCGCGGTCCTCGAAGAGTCGGCATCCGACGTCGTCCGGGTCATGCCGGACGATCTCGTCAGGCCGGTGCTGGCCGAGAGCGCTCCGCTCGTCCAAAGCGATCAGGCCTGGGAGAGCGGGTACGACGGAACGGGTACGGTGATCGCCGTGCTCGATACCGGTGTCGACGCTACGCATCCCTTCCTGGCCGGGAAGGTCATCGAGGAAGCATGTTTCTCGAGCACCGTCGCGGCCATCAGTCAGACGGCCTGCCCGAACGGTCTCGAGGAGCAGTTCGGTCAGGGATCGGCCGAACCGTGTTCCACGAGCGAGTGCTTCCACGGGACCCACGTGGCAGGAATCGCGGCGGGCAACGGCACGTCCGCAGGCACACCGTTCTCCGGCGTCGCCAGGGGCGCGCAAGTGATGGCCGTACAGGTCTTCTCTCGGGTCATCGACGCTCCGAGCTGCGGCGGCGTGGCTCCCTGTGCTGGCGCTTTCACGTCCGACATCATCGCCGGACTCGAGTATGTCTATTCGCGCGCAGGTCAGCGCAATCTCGTGGCCGTCAACATGAGTCTCGGTGGACAAGCATTCACGGCCGCGTGTGACGACCAGCCGTACAAACCGGCGATCGACAACCTGCGATCAATCGGGATTGCCAGCGCCGTGGCGGCCGGCAACGGCGGATCGCGGTGGTCGATCACGACGCCCGCGTGCGTGTCCTCCGCGGTGAGCGTCGGCTCCACGAACAAGAACGACAAAATCTCCTCGGTACTCGAACGTCGCGGCAATGCTCTCGCTGCTGGCGCCGGGCGAGGCGATCACGTCTTCGGTTCCAGGCGGCGGGTTCGGTCAAGCCAGCGGCACGTCGATGGCCGCGCCGCACGTCGCCGGCATGTGGGCGATTCTGAGGCAGGCCAGCCCCGGCGCGAGCGTCAGCACGTTGCTGGCGGCGCTGCGGCAGACCGGGCTGCCGGTCACGGATGACAGACTCTTCGGGACCGTCACCGCGCCCCGCGCGCGGGTGTTCCAGGCCCTTGCCTCGATCGTGCCCGTGTCCAACCCGGCGCCGTCAGCGACGGCGGTCACGCCGGCGCATGTCAGTGCCGGGCACGGCGCCGTCACGCTCACGCTCACCGGAAGCGGTTTCAACGGATTCTCGGTGGTGCTGTGGAACGGCACGGCGCACACATCGGCGGTGCTCAACACCGGCACCATTCAGGTGTCGATTGCAGACACCGAATTAACAGGAACCGGCGTGGCGCAGATCGCGGTCGTCAATCCGTCTCCCGGCGGCGGAACGTCGGCTCCCCTGACGGTGACCATCGATCCGCCGCCGTCGCTGACCGTCAGCTCGACGACAGCATCGACTGGCGCGCCAGTGACTGTGACCCTGGTCAATGGCTTCGGCACTGCGGGCGACTGGCTGGCCCTCGCTGCGACGAGCTCAACGAATACCCAGTACGTGCAGTGGACCTACGTCGGCACGGGCGTCACGACGCGCACGTGGACCGTGACGATGCCCGCAACGGCGGGGACGTATGAGTTCCGGCTGTTCCCGGCCAACGGGTTCACTAGGGCTGCGACCAGCCCCGTCGTGACCGTGACGGCGGCGGCAAATCCCGTTCCCACGCTCGCCTCGCTGTCACCGGCCGGCGCCGCGGCGGGCGCGGATGCCTTTACGCTCACGCTGAATGGCACGGGCTTCGCGCCCTCGTCCGTCGCGCGGTGGAACGGTGCTGACCGGCCGACCACCTTCGTCAACAGCGCGCAGCTGCGCGCGGCGATTTCCGCAAACGACATCACCGCTGTCGGCACCGCGCAAGTCACCGTGTTCTCGCCGGCTCCTGGCGGCGGCCTGTCCGCAGCACAACCCTTCGCTATCGGCCAGGCGCCGACCCTAGGCGTCAGTGCCACGAGCACGTCGACCGGCGGAAGCATCACGGCAACGCTGACGAACGGATTCGGCGGGGCAGCGGACTGGCTTGCCCTCGCGGCGACAACGGCCGCAAACACCAGCTACGTCCAGTATGTGTATATCGGGGCGGGTGTCACGACGCGGACGTGGACCGTAACCATGCCGCTGACGCCCGGCACGTACGAATTCCGGCTGTTTCCCAATAACGGCTTCGTCCGCGCGGCAACGAGCCCGACCGTGACCGTCGCGCAGGGCGCGACCCCGGTTCCCGTGCTTACGTCGCTTTCGCCGGCCAGGGGGTTCATCGGAGGCGGCGACTTCACGCTGACCGTGAATGGCAGCGGGTTCGCGCTGCCGTCCATCGTCCGCTGGAACGGCGCTGCCCGTCCGACCACGTTCGTGAGCAGCTCACAGCTGCGCGCGGCCATCCCTGCATCGGACTCGGCGACGGCCGGCACGGCGCAGGTCAGCGTGTTTACGCCGGCGCCCGGCGGCGGCGTTTCTGCGGCGCTGCCGTTTACGATCGGCGCGGGGCCGACGCTCACGGTCAGCGCCACGAGCGTGGCACCCGGCGCCAGCGTCACCGTGACGCTGACCGACGGTCTTGGCGGCGCTTTCGACTGGCTCGCGCTGGCAGCCACTGCTGCCCCGAATACGAGCTACCTCAAATACCTCTATCTTGGTGCCGGCACGACGACGCGGGCGTGGACGGTCACCGCGCCCACGACGCCCGGCACGTATGAGTTCCGGTTGTTTCTCAACAACGGCTACACGCGGGCGGCAACGAGTGCCACGGTGACCGTTCAGTGATCGATTGGACGATAGGAAGCGTGTCCGGAGGCAACATAAGGCTTGACGCCTGAGCTCGGGCGGTTGGTGATCAGATTGGGCGGCAACTGTATCCGAGCTAGAGCTCCCGGATTCGGATGTTTCGGAACTCGACGCGGGTGCCATGGCCGAGCAGGCCGACGTGGCCTCTGGTGTTGGCGATGCCGCGGGAGCCTTCGGGTTTGGTCAGGTCGCGGTGCTTGCTCAAGAGGGCCTCGTCCTTCACCTCGTCCAAGTTGCCCTCCGTGATCATCGCCCCGTTGAGCTTTACCGCAATCTGTCGCCCCTTCACCGTGATCTCCTCAGAGTTCCACTCCCCGACCGGCTTCTGGTGGCCGCGCTTGGCGGGAAACATCTGATAGATCGATCCGTGGTACTGCGCCGGGCGCAGATTCCTGTACTCCGAGCCGCTGTCGTCGAGCACCTGGATCTCGATCCCTACGTAGGCGGCGTCGCCCTGGAGTGGTGCGCGGATGCCGATCCCATTGTTGGCGTTCTCCGTCAGCTTGAACTCGAAGCTGAAGACGAAATCCGCGTACTGTTTCTCGGTGAACAGGTTGCCGCCGTCTTCCTTCGTGGTGAAGAGAACGCCGTTCTCGACCTGGTAGCCCCTGCCCGTTCTGTTCTCGGTGCCGTCGGCCCGGCGGCCGTACACCCATCCGGACAGGTCCTTGCCGTTGAACAGCGGCGTGAATCCTTTCTCCTGCGCCTGCAGAAGGATCGGAAGGCCCACGAGTCCCACGCAAGCAACCGCAACCGGCCAGTAGCGTCGAGTCATCGTTCATCACCTGTCAGCGCACAAAAGCGTTCTGCGCCTGGATGACATTGAACCACATCTCTTCGCTGGCCGCCGCATTCGCGGCTCGCGGCTCCCGGCTCGCAAAAAGCATACAGTTCCAAATCGGACGACTTGGAACTGTATGTTTGCGAGCCGCGAGAAGCGAGCCGCGACTCTACTCAGGCGCCACCGCGTTCAGCTCCGTACCATGGTCGATGATCTGCGAACCCTCCACCTGGACGCCACGTGCACGAGTCCAGAGGATGTAGCCCCCCGTGAACGTGCTGCGTTTCTCGTCGCCACGACCCGTGGCGTATTCGTCGCTCGTGGGGTAGCCCAACGGGCCGCGTTCCGCGCCGTGGCGGAACCAGGCGACCCGAATGGCGCCCCGCACTTCGTGCGCACCGGTCCCCGGCGACCAGTAGATAGAGGCTTCGGGATGGCCGGCCAGGTGCATCGACCGGAAGTGGTTGAAGCGCCCCCGCCCGTCCCTGCCGGGTAGTTCATCGGTTGTGGGATATCCGTACCGCTCCCGGCCGAGGGCCTCCCACTTGGCGCCAATCTGTCCCCACACGGCGAACGCGCCGACGGAAGGGTGCCAGCTGATGATGCCGCCGCCGGAGAACTGTTGAGCGCGGCCCACCCCGTCGAAGGTGGGACGTTCGACGTCGGTGGCATGACCGAAGAATCCTTCGCCACCGAGTCCGAGCCACTTCTCGCGAATCGCGCCGATCACGTCAGCCATCACGCCTCCTTCTCGAACACGTCAGTCAAAAGCCATACTCGTCCGAAGCATTGCACTACGGACGGAACGCCACTGGTGTCGCATCGCGGGGAGGCGCTGAACGACGGTCGAGGATAGTGACCGTCCCTCCATTCTTCGCGCGCAGGCTTGCGAACTCGCGGCGGTCGTTGTCGTACTCCAATGCGTAGGTGAAGCCCGAACGCATGTCTCTGAAGTCTTCAGAGGCACCCCTGGCCAGCTTCACCTTCTCCCAGTGTGCACCGCTGTTTCGATCGGAATCGAATACCACGACGAGATCAGGGCTCTTCCTGTTGGCGCCGTCGTAGGTGTAGTGCACTGTGTATGTCGCGCCGGCTGGAATCTTCGTCAGTCTCCAGTCGATCTGAACTCGCTCACGCTCGGTGCCCTCATTCCATACCCATTTGCGATAGAACGACATCTCTCCGTTGGTTCGGTTCGTGATGTGGACGACACCATAGCGTGCGTCCGCACGCGCAGAGGTCGGCAGCAGCGCTCCAAACAGTGCGACTGCGGCGAATGCCACAAGATGCTTCCTCATAGAACACCCCTTTCCAGCTCGTCAAACTCGCGCTGGCCTGACGTGCCTTCTTTCACGCTTCTCATATGGCAAGCGTCGTGCCCGCACCTGCGTCTCTGGTGCGGACAGCGGGGCAACGGAGGTCAATCGCTTCAGCCTCAGAGGTATAAGTGCAGGATGTTCGGGGAGGAACCGAGGCAGGATCGGACGCGTCGAACAGCAGACACTATCCGATCGGCTAGCGAGCTATCCAATCGGATAGCTCGGTCGCGTCACAACTCGAGGTTGCACAGTGTCCGGGTCGCCATGCCCGCTACCGGTCGCCTGACGGCGCCGTGGTCCTCTGCGCCCCGCCAAGGAACTTCCTGAAGAACTGATCCATGCGATCGAGCGTGTACAGCCATCGGCTGTGCAGCATCGATTCGTGCGTGTCGTCCGGAAAGACGATGAGCTCGTAGTGGACATCCCGCTGCCGCAGCAGCTGCACCAGCCCGGTCGTCTGCTGGAACGCGACGTTGCGATCGTCGTCTCCGTGCACGAGCAGGACGGGCGACTTCCAGCCTTCGATCGCACCTATCGCTGACGACTTGAACGACACCGACTCCGGATCGAGCGAGCTGCCCCAGAGGTGGACGCCGGCCAGATCGACGCCGGCCTTGAACACGTCCGAGTTGCGCGCGAGGGCCTGAGCCGTCAGGACGCCGCCGTACGACAGTCCCCAGATGCCCACGCGGTCGGGGTCGACGTCGGGCCGTGACTGCAGATACTTCCCGCCAGCAAGCACGTCCTGATACTCCGCGTTGCCGCGTCCGCCAGTATTCGGCGCCAGACGGAACGAGCGGCCATACCCGATGCCGCTTCGATAGTTCACCGACAAGACGACGTAGCCCTGGTCGGCCAGCCACTGATTGATGCCGTAGGCCCAGTGGTAGAACTGCATGTAGTGATACCCGAGCAGCATCTGTCGCGCGGGGCCGCCGTGGACGAAGACGATCGCCGGACGGCGCTCGCCCGCCCTGATGTCCTTCGGCAGGAACAGTTGATTCTTGATCTCGAGCCCGTCGGGCGCCTTCGTGAGGACGAGCTCGGGCTTGACGTGCGCGTCGCGCGGAAAGCCCTTGAGCGAGAGCGGGAAGATGATCTTCTGCGTCTGGGCCGGCCAGGGCGCCGACCCGATCTGCCAGATACCGAGCGACTGCGGCGTCCTCCAGTCCGCGCTGAGCGTCGCGAGCGCCCTGCCCGACGCGAGCGGCGCCGGAGACGTCTCGATTCCCTCACCCGTCGTCATCTGCCACGGAGGACCGCCGGAGACTGGTACCGACCAGATGTGTCGCCGCTCGATGTCCTTGGCGTTCGTACAGTCGTACAAGGTCCGGCCGTTCGGGGAAATCGCCACTGACGTCTGGTCTTCGATCAAGCCGTCGGTCGTGGTCAGCAGGACTGGCTGCGCGTTCGGCGTCGCCAGGTCGATCGAGTAATAGCGCTCCCACTCGTCGACTGGACCCTGCGGAGGCGCCGGGTTCGGCGCGCCGCGCCCGCCGCCGCGACCGCCGCCGCCGACGTTGACCGGAACGATCAGGTGGTCGCCCGCGAGGCGAAGGTTCGCGAAGTTCGTGAAGATCCGATCGTTGGGCTGGTTGTGCCACACCTCGACCGCGTCACCGGTCGACACCTCGGCTTTCCAGACCGAGAGGTTGTACCCACCTTTGAAGGTCGCCTGCATCAACCCCGGGATGTTCGCGACCGGACCGGCCGGCTGGTCGCTTCCCCCGCGCCCGGCTGGGCCCTCCTGTTGCGGAGCGGCGTTTCCGCGGCCTCGACCGCCACGCCCCGTCACGGCGTTGGGCTGAAACGCCGGACCGTTCGGCACGCCGACGCCGCCGCCACCCTGTTGCGCCTGCTGACCGAACGCCAGCCCGGGCCTGCGCACGAAGACGACGCCTTTGCTGTCGGCCGTCCAGAGCGGGCTCGTGTCGAAATCGACGCTCGGCGACATGTACTTCACCGTTCTCGTCGCGACGTCGTAGACCATGATGAAGCTGTGATCGGTCCGCGTGCTCACAAACGCGATCTTGCGGCCGTCGGGCGACCACTTCGGCCCGCTCTGCACGCCCCACTGGGTGATGAACGGCTTCTCGCCGCGATCCCTCTCGCTCGCCGCGCGTGTGGGCGCGACACGCGCTCGATGGATCTGGCCTTCCCGGACGAAGAGGATGGCCGTGCCATCGGGCGCGAGCTCCGGGTTGACCGCATCGAGGACCACGCGCCAGGCTGGCCCGCCTGCCGTACGGGCCGCCCAGACCGCACGCTCGGGTCCGTCGGAATCTGCGGTGGGATTGGCTACCCACCCGTCGCGGTTGGGCGCCGTGCCCCTGATGAAGATGACCGTCGATCCGTCGTCCGAGATGCGGACGCCGGAGAGATCCGTTCCATTGTCGGTCATGAAGTTCGTCAGGCGGACCGGCGTAAAGGCCGGCGCTGCTGCCGTATACGCGTTACGCTTGCCCTCTTCGAACGCCGTCCACGCGACGCGATCGACCGTTTTCGCCGCCACGAGCTCGAGGGGTGACGCGGGGCTCAGGAATCGCTGATACGCGGGAACCGGAGTGGCTTGCCGCGTCTGCAGTGCAGGGACAGCCTTGAGCCGCCGTGAGCGCGGAGCGCGAGCGGCAGCGCTTGGGGGTGGGGCCCCAAGCGCACTGAGAGAAGTTGCCGCGCGCTGAGCCGAAATGACAGGCGGCAGCAGCAGGGCAAGGTTGACGGCGAGGAAGGCCGCAGTCAGGGTCCGCAAGGTCATCGCTTGAATCTCCTCGGCTACAAAGACTGGAGTTTACTCCTGATCTTTTTGATATTCTTCCGGCTTCACCTGGAGGTTCACGTGATCTGCCGCCGAAATGTTCTTCTGGCACTCGGTGTCCTGCTGGTACTGGCTCCGATGGCCGCGACCCGGATCGACGGGCAGGCCGGAGGCCAGGCCGCGCCGGCCCGGACCGTGGCGCTTCGTGGCGGCACGGTGCTCACCGTCACGAAGGGAACGATTCCCAACGGTACGGTGATCCTCCGCGACGGCAAGATTGCGGCGGTCGGCGCCAACGTCGCGGTGCCTCCTGGCGCAGAGATCATCGACACGACCGGTCAGTTCGTGTCGCCCGGAATCATCGACGCGCACTCGCACATCGCCAACGACGCAATCAACGAGGGCGGAACGACCGTCAGCTCGATGACAGGGATGGACGACGTTCTCGACCCGACCGACATCAACATCTACCGCGACCTCGCCGGCGGCTTGACCGTCGCCAACGTGCTTCACGGCAGCGCCAACCCCATCGGCGGCAAGAATCAGGTCATCAAACTGCGCTGGGGCAAGACGCGCGCCGAAGACATCGTCTTCGAGGGCGCGATGCCGGGGATCAAGTTCGCCCTTGGCGAGAACCCCAAGGACATGCCGACCGGCGGTGCGCAGACGGGCCCGCGCCGCTACCCGATGACCCGCATGGGCGTCGAGTTCGTGATCCGCGACGCGTTCACGCGGGCGAAGGCTTACCAGAAAGCGTGGAAAGACTACGAGAAGAACAAGGCGAGCGGGACCGCGATTCCGCCGCGCCGCGATCTGCAGCTCGAGCCGCTCGTCGAGATCCTCGAGGGCAAGCGACTGGTCACGCGCACTGCTACCGGGCAGACGAGATCCTCATGATGATCCGGCTTGCCGAGGAGATGGGCTTCAAGATCGCCACCTTCCAGCACGTGCTCGAGGGCTACGTCGTCGCCAAGGAGATCGCCGCGCACGGCGCCGGCGGCTCCACGTTCTCCGACTGGTGGGCCTACAAGGTCGAAGCGGCCGACGCCATCCCGCACAACGCCGCGATCATGACGCGCAAAGGCGTTCTCGTCTCGATCAACTCGGACAGCGCCGAGCACGCGCGCCGGCTCAACACCGAGGCCGCCAAGACGATGAAGTGGGGCGGGATGTCGGAGGACGAAGCGTTCGCGATGGTCACCATCAATCCGGCGAGGCAGCTTCGCATCGACAGCCGCGTCGGCTCGCTCGAACCAGGCAAGGACGCCGACGTCGTCGTCTGGAATCACCATCCGCTCAGCTCCTACGCCATCGCCGAACGCGTCTACATCGACGGAACCGTCTACTACGACCGCAAGGGCGAAGAAGGGCGGCTCACCGCCCTCAAGAAAGAGAAGTCGAGCCTCGCCACCGCCGAACAGGACAGCACACGTCCGGCCACGACCAATCCACAGGAGAACCCAAGAGCGACAGGTGACGACCGGCAGGGCGGACCGCGTGGAGACGACGACGGAACGCAGCCCGCAGGGACGACGGGCCTGGTGCCGACTCGAGGCACGGTGCAGGCCCCGCAGACCCCCAGGCCGGCGCCGGCCGGGTCGGGCGCGGTTGTCGCCATCACCAACGCCACCATCCACCCGGTGACCAAGCCGACGATCGAGAAAGGCACGATCGTTATCCGCGGCGCGAAGATCGAGGCGCTCGGCGCGGGCATCCCGGTGCCTGCAGGCGCACAGGTCATCGATGCGGCGGGCGCCGACGTCTACCCCGGCTTCATCAACGCGCGCACGCAGATGGGTCTGAACGAGCCCGGCCCGCGCGGGTTCGAGGACGTCAGCGAGATGCTGGACGTGAACCCTCAGCTCCGCACGCGCGTCGCCTATCACTCCGAGAGCGATGCGATCGCGGTGGCGAGAACCAACGGCATCACGACGGTCGCCGTGATGCCGGGCGGCGGCACGTTCGGCGGAGAAGTGGCGATCATGAACCTGGACGGCTGGACGTGGGAGGAAGCCACGCTCAAGGCCAACGCCGGCATCACGTTCAACTTCCCCGCGCTTGGCGGCGGTGGCGGACGCGCGGGCGGGGGCGGCGGGGGACGCGGCGGCGCTCCCGGACCCGAAGGCGCGACCTTCGAGGACATCAAACGCACTCGCGATCGCCGGCTGGACGAGCTCGCGCGACTCTTCGATCAGGTGCGCGCCTACGCCAAGGCCGGCCCGACAAGACCGTCGACTGGACGCTCGAAGCGCTCATCCCGGTGGTGGAGCGAAAGCTGCCGCTCGTCACCAGCGTGAATCGCGCCCAGGACATCAAGGACGCCGTGGCTTTCGCCGATCGCGTCAAGGTCAACATCGTCGTCAGCGGCGGCACGGACGCCAACCTCGTGGCATCGCTGCTCAAAGAGAAGAACGTCCCGGTCATCCTCGGCAACGTCCTGTCGCTGCCGGCGAACGAAGACGCGTTTCATGCCGCCAACTATCAGCTCGCGGGCGAGCTCGCGCAGGCCGGTGTGAAGATCGCGTTTTCAACCGGCGACAGCGCCTACGTCCGCATCGTGCCCTATCACGCCGCGATGTCCGTCGCGTGGGGCATGAAGCCAGACGATGCGATCAAGGCGCTGACGATCAATGCGGCGGAGATTCTCGGCATCGCCGATCGCGTGGGCAGCCTCGAGGCCGGCAAGGACGCCAACCTGTTCATCTCGAAGGGCGATCCCCTCGAGGTCAAGACCGCTATCACGAACGTGTTCATCAACGGGAAGGACGTCGGCGTCGACAACAAGCACGAGCGCCTGTATCGCAAGTACATCGCGAGGCCGTAGCCAGAAGCCAGAGGCCGGAGGCCAGGGATCAGGGGTCCAGGGGGCGGGGGCAAGAGACCGAAGAATAGACAGCAGCGCCTGCGGCCCGCGCGCGGCGCGAAGTCGCCGCGCGCGAGCTGGCGGGGGTGGGGCCGCGCCAGCATTGATAAAAGCAGACACAACGGTGAGAGTCAGGAGCACGTGTCGATGAAACGCTTGACGAGACTTTCTATCTGCGTTGTCGCCGGCGCCGTCGCATTCGCCGTCGCGCCGCGCGCGGAGGGGCCGCACATCTACGCGATTCGCGGCGCCCGGCTGGTCACGGCGAGCGGTGCGCCGATTGCGACCGGGACGATCGTGCTGCGCAACGGGCTCATCGACGCCGTCGGTGCCGACGTGCCTGTACCGAACGACGCGACCGTCATCGACGGTGCCGGCATGAGCGTGTATCCGGGCCTCATCGACATGGGCAACGCCGCCGGGCTCGACGCGGCCCCGCCCGCCCCGCCGGCAACATTCCGCACGCTCGAGGATGCCGAGCGCTGGAAGCGCGGCGTCATCCTCAGACCGGAGCTCGAGGCCGCCAAGGTCGTCCGCCCCGATGCGCCGGAGCTCTCGCGCCTGGCGGCGTCCGGCGTCACCACCGTGCTCGCCACACCAACGGCCGGGCTCTTCAAGGGGCAGAGCGCGCTCGTCAATGTGTCCGCGCCGGCCGACGAGCCCCAAATCGGGGCCGTGGCCGATCCGCGGCGCGGCCTGCAGGTCGTGCGGACGCCCGTCGCGCTGCACGTGTCGCTCGCGCTCGGTCAGGGGGGCGGCCGCGGAGGCGGATATCCGGTGTCGCTCCTCGGCTCGATCGCGTTTGTCCGCCAGAGCTTCCTCGACGCGCAGCATCAGCAGCTCGAAAAGCAGCGGTACGAGAAGCTGAAGACGGGTATCGCGAGGCCCATCTACGATCCGTCGCTCGACGCCATCCAGCCGGCGCTCGCGCGCGCGCTGCCCGTGGCTTTCGAAGCCGACCTGTCGCGCGAGATCCTGCGTGCGCTGAGCATGGCGAAGGCCTTCAACCTGGACCCGGTCATCACGGGCGCGCGCGAGGCCGATCAGGTCGTCGCCGACCTGAAATCGCAGAACGCGCGCGTAATCTACAGCCTGGACTTCCCCGCCCGCTCGCGCGCGCTCGCGCCCGATGCGGACGAGCCCGTCCGCGAACTGCGGGCGCGGGCCCAGGCATCGAAAACACCGGGCGGCCTCGAGAAGGGCGGCATCCTCTTCGCGTTCTCGTCTGGCAACATCCAGCAGCCGCGGGATTTCGTGCGGAACGCCGCGCGCGCGGTGAAGGACGGCCTGTCGCCGGACGCCGCGGTTCGCGCGCTGACGATCAACGCCGCACGGATCGCCGGAGCGGCCGATCGCCTCGGCTCGCTCGAGAGAGGCAAGATCGCCAACGTCATCGTCACCGACGGTGACCTCTTCGAAGACCGCACGCGCGTCGTACACGTGTTCGTCGACGGCCGGAAGGTGGAACCCGAGCCCCCGGCGCCCGCTGGTGGGCGGGGACGCGGGCGGGGGGGCCACTGACGGAGAGGTTCAAAAGGTTCAGAGATCCTACCGTCTGCTATCGCGTCGTCGTCGTTGTTTTCTTGGCGGGGACGGGCTTTGACCGTTCCTTGAGATGCTCTTCCATCTGCAGGCGGGGCACGCCCTTCGTCATCCAGTCTGGCGCCGCGGCACCCTTCAGGTAGTGATCGAAGTACTCCTTCATCCGGACCGTGTAGTCGCGCATGTTCGACGGCTTGCGAAGGCCGTGGTTCTCGCCGACGTACTCGAGCATGATGACCGGCTTCTGCAGCCGGCGCAGCGTGTTGTAGTACTCGACGCCCTGCGTGAAGTCCACGGCGCCGTCGCGGTCGTTGTGGAGGATCATCAGCGGCGTCTTCACGTTCTTCGCGAAGAAGACCGGCGAGTTCCGGTAGTAGGCGTCCCAGTTGTCCCAGTAGCCGCCCTTGAACCGGCCCTGGCTGGCCTCGAAGATCGCCCCGTTGCCTCCGCCGGTGTTCTTGTAGATCAGGCTGTACATGCTGATCATGTTGGTCAGCGGCGCCCCGGCGACGGCCGCCGCGAACATATCGGTCTGCGTCACGAGGAACGAGGTCTGGTAGCCGCCCCACGAGTGGCCGGTCAGCCCGACCTTCTTGGCATCGACAACACCGGTCGCAATCGCGGCCTTCAACGCCGGCACGACGCACCACACGGCTGACATGCCGGGGTCGTTCACCTTGTAAGTGATGTCCGGCAGCAGCACGGCGTAGCCGTTGCTCGTGTAGAACGAGCGATTGAAGCCGTTCGCACCTGGATTGGCGAACTGATTCGCGCCCTGCGACATCTTCTCGTAGATGTTCACGATCGTCGGATACGACTTGCCCTTCTCGTAACCGGCAGGCAGGAAGAGCGCGGCTTGCAGCTTGTCGCCCTTGTCGCTCGTGTAGTTGACGAGCATCGATCCTTCGGTCCACGAGTAGGATTCGACCTGCGGACGCCTGTCGGTCAGTCGATCGCCCTTGGCAAAGCTCGCGTCGGTGACGTAGTAATCGTTCGGCTCGGTGGCCGTCGAGCGCGTGTAGATGTACTGCTCGGCGTCCTTCGCCTTGATCAGCGTGCCGAACGAAGCGTCCGACCAGTTGCAGCATCTCCATGCCAGTTTTGCCTGGTGCCAGCCGCGCGATGCCTGCTTTCTTCGTCCATTCGCCGTAGGCCGCGAAGTACTGCGGCTTCGGCGAGGTCGATGCCGAGCGCGCGCTCCGGCAGCGGTTCGAGCGGATACCTCCGCTGGTAGCGAATCTGATCCTTGCGGCCGTTGACCGTCAGGTTCACTACGGCGCCGCCCGCGACCGGCACCTGCCAGATGTCCCAGTTGTCGGTCAGGAGCACCGACGCGCTGTCCTTCGTCCATCCAATCGATCCTGCCGGCGGCTTGACGACGTTGTGGTCGTCTTCAGTGTCGACGAACGTGATCGGGGCATTGAGAGTGATGTTGCGCGTCTGGCCCGACTCCATCGAGTAGACGTGGTAGTTGCCGTCTTCGTAGTAGAGGAACGACTTCCCGTCGGGGGACGGACCGTTGTACCAACGCGCGCGCTTCAGCGCGAGCCGACGCGTGCCGGTCGACATGTCGATGACGTAGATATCCTGGAACCGCCGGCCGTCGAGGTTGCCCGTGAGCTCGTACTCGCGGTCGTCCTGACCGATCGCGAACCGCTGCTTCGGTGCGAGGGTCACCGTGCGAAGGTCTTCGTCGGCGAGCCTGATGAACGTCTTGGGCTGCACGCGGTACTCGGCCAGGTAGCTGAACGTGCGGTCGCCCGGCTCCTGCACTTCCTGCTGCGACTGCAGCCGCTTGTCGAGCCAGTGCCACAGCACGAGATCGACCTTCTCATCCGCAGTGGCGGCGTTCGCCGCGTCAGTCGGCGGACGCGGCGCATCGTCTCCTTGAGGTGGCGCGCCCCCGGCGTCGCCCTCGGGCGTGTCCGCGGCGCCATCGCGCTTGCGCGGCGTGTGGATGCCGAAGGTCAGCGCCTGCAGATCGTCGGTCCACTGCGGGTTGCGGTTCGGGCTGATCGTCATGCCCGCGGGAAAGCTCTTGTCGGTGTCCGGATCGTAGGCGACCTTCTGCGGTGCGCCAGCGCCGAGACCGGTGAAGCCGAGAACGGCATAGCGCTTGTCGCGCAGCGCGCGGTCGTCGCTGCCTTTCAGCAGCGACAGGCCATCACCCTTCTCGGTCCACACGAGCCGCTCGTAGGTCGCGGTGCCGCTGTCGAGGACCGCGACCGTCCCGCGCGTCATGTCTCGGAGCTGGACGCCGTTGCCGATCTTGTCCTGCGCGTCGATCGCCCAGGCGAGCAGGTTGCCGTCCTTCGAGAAGGTGAAGTCGGCCACGTTGCCGACGCTGAGCTCCTGCCCGCTCGCGAGCTCGCGCAGGATGAGATCGGTCCCGCGCGGGCGATCGGGCGCTGCGCCAGCGGCGCCGCCTGGCGCCGGGGCGCCGCCGCCCGCGCCGGCACCGCGGCCCTCGGCCGCACCAGCGGCGCCTGCGGCCTGGGCAGGTTGACGCTGGAGCGCAATCCAGGTCGACGCGTCGCCCGAGAACGCGAAGCGGCGGATGCGCGGATACTCGCGCTTCTCGCTCGTGGCGAGATTGACGATCGTCACGCCGCTCTGCACCGGCCGGCGAAGGCGGCGCAACCGCTGCGCTTCGCGGCGGGAGGGATACGTCGTAAGGGCGACCCATTTGGAATCTTCCGAGAAATCGAGCGACGCTGTTGCACCTGCGCCGGGATCGCCGCCCCGTCCCCCACCGCCGGCGCCGGGCTGTGGCAGTTCGCCGACGTCGAACTTCAGTTCCTTGTCGCCGCCCCTGGCCCGCTTCACGACGACCTGCGCGTCCCCCTCGCCAGGCGAGATGCGATAGGCGAACCACTGCCCGTCGTTCGACACCACGGTCGTCCCAATCACCTTCCAGTTGATGATGTCCTGCAGCTCGATCGGCCGTTTCTGCGCCGCCTGCTGCATGGTGGCCGAAGGGCCGAGCACAGGCAGCAGCGACGGCAGTGCCAACCCAAGCGCAATGGTCAGGACCAAGCGGCGCGGTATCGATCGCATCTTCTCTGTTCTCCTTCTAGGGGGCGGTCAAGCCCTGCGGGAAGGTTATCGTAGCCCGGATCGTCCCCCCAACTGATGGTTGGTTCAAGGGGTTCAAGGGGTTCAAGGGGTTCACGAGGTCGTCTGGAACCGCGTGAATGTGCGAAATCCGCGTCCTGTGACCCGTTTATCCGTGAGATCCGCGTCCCGTAACGAGAATGATCCGCGTGATCCGCGTCCCGTTAACCAGAATGATCCGCGGGATCCGCGTCCCGTTGACCCGAAAGATCCGCGACATCTGCGTCGATCCGACAGCGCGCGCTATCCGCGATGCGGCGCGGCGTACTCGAGCAGCCCTGTCTGCGCGATCATCCTCCACCCGTCCGGGAGCAATGTGTAGATCTTGCATGCGCGTCCGAGCCAGTGAAACTCCGCGCCAGCCGATGTCCGCCACAAGGTGTCGACGTCGACGACCGCAAATGCACCGTCGCCTTCGGCCGACACGGCGATCCTCTGCGTGACGCGGCGATTGTGCACGAGCGTGTGCGTGTCGAAGAGGTGTTGCCAGCCCCGCCGCCAGCGATCGGCGTCGTAGCGACCCCACTCGATCACCCACTCCATCGGATCGTGCGCGTCCGGTCGCGGCGGCCACGGCCACACCATGTCGGTGTGGAGAATGCCCAGTAGAAGATCGGCGTCCTTCGTATCCCACGCGCGGGTTTCGCGATCGACGATCTCCTCAATCTCTTGACGTCTATCAGTCATGTTCTGAAGAGCTCGCTGCCGCGGTGAGCGCGGCCGTCAGAACAAAGACACGCGGAATCCGCGGGCGTGACACGTCGCCCTGTCCTAGTGCAGGGCGGTCAGCAGGAAAGAGAGACGCGTTCGCCGCGCCCGGATTGTCACGACGGCAGCACGTCGCCCGGCGCGCCCGCCTGAACCACCGCGCCTCGTTCGAGCACGACGACGCGATCGGCGAACCGGCGCGCCTCGTCGCGATCGTGGGTCACGTAGAGTATCGGCACAGCCAGCTCATCTCTTACGCGCTCGAGGTACGGCAGGATCCGGCGCCGCAGCTCGAGGTCGACCGCCGCCAGCGGCTCGTCGAGCAGCAGGACGTCCGGCGCCGACATCAGCGCACGCGCCAGCGCCACGCGCTGCCGCTCCCCTCCCGACAACATCGACACCCCGCGATCGAGCAATGTGCCCACTTCGAGGATCGATGCGACTGACTCGAGCGACAGCTTCTGGCCGGGGCGCTGTCCGTAGGTGACGTTGCGGCGGACGTTGAGATGCGGGAAAAGCGCGATGTCCTGGGACACATACCCGACGTGCCGCCGGTGGGAGGGCAGGTTGATGCGTTCGGCGGCGCCGAACAGCATGCGGCCGTTGACTGTGATCGACCCGCGCCTTGGCGTGCGCAGCCCGGCGATCGCGTCGAGAATCGTCGTCTTGCCCGAGCCCGAGGGACCAAAGAGCACCGTGACCCGTCCCTCCAGCCGTTCACGTATCTCGAGGACGAAGGTCCCCTGCTCGAGCCTGAAGTCGAGCGCAATCACGCGCGGAGCCCCGCCCGCGCCGTCAGGTAGTTCGACACCCACAACGCGACGAACGCGATGCCGGCGGAGACGGCCAGCAGCACCGCGGCGTCCCGATCGCGGCCGATTTCCGTGAACGTGTAGATGGCCACCGGCAGCGTCCGCGTGACGCCGGGAATGCTCCCCGCGATCATGATCGTCGCGCCGAACTCGCCGATCGCCCGCGCGAAGCCGAGCACGGCGCCCGCCACGAGTGCCGGAAGCGCCAGCGGCAGGGTGATCGAGAAGAACACGCGAAGCGGCGACGCGCCGAGCGTGCCGGCGATGGCCTCGTAACGCTGGTCGACCTGCTCGAAGCCTGCGCGCACGGTGCGAACGAAGAGCGGCAGGCCCATGACGGTCATCGCGAGCACGACGGCGCGCCACGTGAACACCACGTCGACTCCGACCCTGGCGAGCAGGCTCCCGATTGGACCGCGCGGCGAGAACAGCAGCAGCAGGATGAGCCCCGTGGCGACGGGCGGCATCACGAGCGGCAGCGAGACGAACGTCTCGACGAGCAGGCGGCCGCGAAACCGGCGCCGCGCGAGCAGCCACGCCAGCAGCAGCCCCGGAGGGACCATGAGCGCGGTCGCGGCAAGCGCCGTCAGGAGCGTGAAGCTCGTAATCTGCCAGATGTCCATGAAAACGGAGCTGCCTTGTCGCGGTTACGACACAGAACCGCGAGGGAGCAAGCTCGCACCGTTCTGTCTGCATTACTCAATGCTCGCGGGGCCCCACCCCCGCTCGCTCTCGCGCGGCGACTTCGCGCCGCGCTCGGGCCGCAGGCGCTGCTGTCAGACCCACCAAAAAACAACGGGAACTACTTCAACGCTACTGGCACGACGAACTTGTGCCGCGTGAAGATTTTCGCCGCCTCCGGCTGGCCCAGGAACGCGAGAAACCGCCTGGCCTCCGCCTGGTTGCGCGACGACGCGAGGACGGCGCCCGGGTACGCGATGCGCGGCCCGTCCTTGACCGGCACGGCAAAGGCCAGAACCGCGGTGCGTGCCGCCGCGAGATCGGTGAGGTACACGATCGCGGCATCGACACTTCCGGTTTCCACCGCCGCGAGCGCGGCCCGGACGTTTGTCGTCGGCACCAGGCGCGGCTCGTACGCGGTCCACAGTCCCCGCTGCTCGAGATAGCGCCGCGCGTAGACTCCGGCCGGTACCGCCGCCGGATCGCCGATGGCGAGGCGGCGAATCCCGGCCGGGGCCCGCGCAAAGTCCTGGCGCACGAAGTCCACTCGATCCGGCATCGCCACGACCGCGAGCTGGTTCCCGACGATGTCAACGCGGGAGCCGGGCAGCACCGCGCCCGCCTTCTCGACCACGTCCATCTGTGCTTCGTCGGCGCTGATGAAGACGTCAGCGGGCGCGCCGTTGACGATCTGGCGCGCCAGCACGTTGGAACCGGCGAGGTTGAACCGCACCGCGCCGCCCCCTCCGGCGGCGTAGACTTTCGCCATCTCCTCGAGCACATTGCTCAAACTGACGGCTGCAGCGACCAGCAACGGTTCGGGCGGCGCAGGCGGCTGCACGGGCAGACCGGCGACGAGCGCCACGCCGAGCCATCGCCACATCATCTATACAATTTACTGTGAATTTATCTTGATTTTCCAGCGAATCAATACGACTCTTGCCAGAGTGGATCTCGTCACACCGCGGGAGGCCGCGCGCCGGCTTGGCGTCAGCTACCCCACCATCAAGCAGTGGATCTACAAGGGGGTCGTCCGCACCCGGCCAACGGCGGGAGGGCACCACCGGATTCCGGGCGCGGAGGTCGAGCGGCTGCTCGCGCTGTCCGGCCGGCCGCTGCCCCTGTCCACGCCGGCCCCTCGCGGCGCGATTGTCGCGCTGAGCGGCCGGAATCAGCTTCGGGGCATCGTCGAGGAAGTCAGGAGCGAGGGGCTCCTCGCCCAGGTGCGCCTGCGGATCGGTGATCAGACGCTGACGGCGATCATCACGCGGGATGCTGTGGACGAACTGAAGCTCCGGCGTGGCGACGAGGCCCTGGCCGTCATCAAGTCGACCGAGGTCATGGTTGCCCGCCTGGTGGCCCCATCTTCCGCAGCAGTTCGAGGGACCAGGTCCGCACCAGAACGGCGCCGCCGTCGTTGAGCTCGTGCTCCGGGTCCGGCTTGAGCCCGGCGCCACGAACTTGTAAGCTCCACTCATCGCTTCTGCAAGTTTGTAGGCCTGACTGAGCGTTTTCGGGGAGGATGCCATGTTGAAACGTGCCTGTGCCCTGGCCGTGCTGCTCGTCGGACTGCTGTGGGCCCGTGCCGGCGTGCCTGCGGCGCAAACCACTCAGGACGCCACCGGCGACAGAGCGGCAAAGACCGATCGGCTGACGCTCGACCTCTATCTCGACATGGAAACGGTTGCCGAGCCGCAGCTCTCCCCGGACGGCACCCAGATCGTCTACACGCGCGGCTGGATCGACAAGGTGAACGACAAGCGCGAGTCAGCGCTCTGGATCATGAACGCGGATGGCAGCCGCAACCGGTTCCTCGCGAAGGGATCCGGCGCGCGCTGGTCGCCCTCGGGCGATCGCATCGCGTACACCACTCAGGGTGAGCCGAAGGGCACTCAGATCTTCGTACGCTGGATGGACGCCGAAGGCGCCACGTCACAGATCACGCGCGTGGATCAGGCGCCGTCGGCCGTGGCGTGGTCGCCCGACGGGAAGCAGCTCTCGTTCTCGATGCTCCTCGAGGAACGAAACACCTGGCCGATCAAGATGCCAAAGGCTCCAGCCGGCGCCAAGTGGACCGAGGCACCGCGCATCGTCGAGCAGCAGAACTACCGGCGCGATCGGAGCGGTTTCACCGACAACGGCTACCGTCATGTGTTCGTCGTGCCCGCGTCCGGCGGCACGCCACGGCAGATCACGGCCGGCAATTTCGATCACACTGGTACTGACTGGACGCCCGACGGCCGGAGCATCCTCTTCACCGGCCTGCGCAGCGAGAACCCCTCCTACCAGTGGCGCGAGTCGGAAATCTACGCCGTCGACGTGGCCGACGGCGCCATTCGGCAGCTCACGAAGCGCAAGGGACCCGATGGCAACCCGACGGTCTCTCCCGACGGCAAGCGCGTGGCGTACACCGGCTACGACTGGACGACGGATACGTGGGTGGACAGCAAGATTTATTTGATGAACATCGACGGATCGAACCCGCGCCTCGTCTCGAGCGACTGGGACCGCGGGCCCTCCGAGCTTCGGTGGTCCGCCGACGGCAGCGGGCTCTACTTCACGGCACAGAACGAAGGCTCGCAGAATCTGTACTACCTGCCAGTCAGCACGCCAGGCAAGGTCACCGCGATCACGAAGGGCACGCAGATGCTGACCGTGTCCGACATCTCGCCGAAGGGCCTCGCCGTTGGCACGCTGACCACTTCCGCGCAGCCCGGTGACATCGTCACCTTCGATCTCAAGGCGCCGGCGTCGATCAAGCAGCTCACGGCCGTCAACGAGGACGTCCTCGCGGGACGGAAGCTGGGCGACGTGAAGGAGATCTGGTACACATCGGTCGATGGAACGAAGATTCAAGGCTGGTACATCACCCCGCCCGACTTCGACCCCTCCCGCAAGTACCCGATGCAGCTCCACATCCACGGCGGCCCGCACAGCATGTACGGCGTCGGGTTCAACTACGGCTGGCAGGAGCACGCGGCCAACGACTACGTCATCCTCTTTACGAATCCGCGCGGCAGCACCGGCTACGGCAGCGCATTCGGCAACGCCATCAAGAACGCGTACCCGAGCAAGGACTTCGACGATCTCATGGCAGGCGTCGACGCGCTGCTCGCGAAGGGATTCGTCGATCCGCAGAACCTGTTCGTGACCGGCTGCAGCGGCGGCGGCGTACTCACGGCCTGGACCGTCGGCCATACGGATCGATTCGCGGCCGCATCCGCCAATTGTCCGGTGATCGACTGGCTCAGTTTCGTCGGGACGACCGACGGCGCGAGCTGGTACTACAACTTCGCGAAGCTCCCGTGGGAAGACCCGAGCGAGCACATCAAGCGGTCGCCGCTCACCTACGTGGGCAACGTCAAGACGCCGACGATGCTCATGACTGGTGTGAACGACCTGCGGACCCCGATGCCGCAGACAGAGCAGTTCTACAGCGCGCTCAAGCTGCGCAACGTACCGACGGCCATGATCAGGTTCAACGACGAGTGGCACGGAACGACGAGCGTACCGTCGAACTTCGTGCGGACGCAGCTGTATCTCCGCTACTGGTTCGACAAATACAAGCGCGGCGCTGAACGGAAGACGACGACACCCGCGTCCGACGGCCGCTGACGCATTGTCCCGTGGTGTCCGCTGCGAACAGAAACCTGATGCGCACACGCCTCTTGCTCTTTGTTGCCCTCGTTCTGGTCGCGCCGCTCACGCCGCGCGCACAACCCGACCTGGGCGTCCCCTCAAAGGACGGTCTCGTTGTGTGTGTGTCGGCACCCGCGTGCGACGCCGGCGCCACGGTGTTCGCATCGGGCGGGAACGCTGTCGACGCGGCGGTGGCGACGGCGTTCGCCCTCGCCGTGACGCACCCTTCGGCGGGCAACATCGGTGGCGGCGGCTTCATGATCGTCCGCACGCCGTCGGGCGACGTTACCGCGTTCGACTATCGTGAGAAGGCGCCGCTCAAGTCCACCAAGACGATGTACCTCGGAGCCGACGGGGAGGTCGTTCGCAGCCTGACCGCGGCGGGCTATCTCGCGCCCGGCGTGCCAGGCACGGTGCGGGGGCTCGAGCTCGCGCACAAGAAGTTCGGGAAGCTGCCGTGGAAAGACGTCGTTGCCCCGTCCGTCGCGCTCGCCGGCGGCTTCACGATGTCGGCAGGCCTGGCGCGCAGCCTCAACCGCGAAGTCCAGGGCCAGATGGCTCCGTTCCCGGCATCGGTCGCCGCCTTCGCCAAGCCTGGCGGCGGTGAGTGGGCGGAGGGCGATCGGCTGGTCCAGAGTGACCTGGCGAAAACGCTCGGAGCGATCGCCGAAGGCGGCGCCAACGCGTTCTACAAAGGATGGATCGCCGACCGGATCGCCGAGGATATGAAAGCGAATGGCGGGATCATCTCGAAGGATGACCTTGCCCGGTACAAGGCCAGGGAACGCGTCCCCGTGCGCGGCACGTTCAAGGGCTACGACATCGTCTCGATGCCGCCGCCGAGCTCGGGCGGCGTCGCGCTCATCGAGATGCTCAACATCCTCGAGCCCTTCGATCTCAGGTCGAAGGGCCTGCTCACCGCGCCTGCGCTGCACCTGCAGATCGAAGCGATGCGGCGGGCCTATCTGGACCGCGCGCGTCTTCTCGGCGACGCGGATTTCGTCGAGGTCCCTGTCTCGCGGCTCACGTCGAAGGACTACGCGAGACAGGTGGCGGCATCCATCGATTCCGGCAAGGCGTCGAGCAGCGCCGAGCTCGGCAAGGACATCGTCTCGGCCCCTGCCACGGCCGAATCCGATGAAACTACGCACTTCTCGGTGATCGATCGCAACGGCCTTGCCGTGACGAGCACCTACACGCTCGAGGGGGGGTTCGGATCGCACGTCGTGGTCAAGGGCGCGGGCTTCCTCTTGAACAACGAGATGGGCGATTTCAACAGGAAGCCGGGCGAGACGAACGTCACGGGTGACATCGGCACGACCGCCAACCAGATCGCACCAGGCAAACGGATGCTCAGCTCGATGACGCCGACGATGGTGGTCAAGGATGGCCGGCTCGTGCTCCTGACCGGCTCGCCTGGCGGGCGGACGATCATCAACACGGTCTTCGCGATCGTCCTCGGCGTCACGGAGTACGGGTTGAACGGCCGTCAGGCCGTCGACCTGGCCCGCCTGCATCACCAGTGGCTGCCCGATCGCGCAACGTTCGAAGAAGGTGCCGTGCCCGAGGATGTGCTCGCGACGCTCGGCGCCATGGGTCACGAGGTGCGGGCACAATCCCGGCAGGGGGACGCGCACAGCATCTGGGTCGCGCCTGATGGCACGCCGTACGGTGTGCCGGACAAGCGCACGCCGGACTCGAAGGCCTCGGTACCTCAGGGTTTGACAGCGCCCGCGGCGGGACGGTAGGCTGTAGGCCACATGTTTCTGCAGCACCATCACCGGCACCACCATGGACACCCGAACGGCGGGCCGGTCGAGTTCTGCGCGAAATAGTCCCAAATCGAAGCGCTCAACGAATTCACCAGGCCTCGCCGGACAACCGGCGAGGCTTTTTACTTTTATGGACTTTTCGAAGCTCTCTGTATGAACTTTTCCAAACTTGACGGTTTGATTCCGGCCGTCATCCAGGACGATGTGTCGAACGAAGTCCTGATGCTCGGCTTCATGAACCAGGAGGCGCTCGACCGGACGGTCGCCACCGGGTTCGCGACGTTCTTCAGCCGCACGCGCGGCAAGCTGTGGACGAAGGGCGAGACCTCCGGCAACCGGCTGCGAGTCGAGCGAATCCTGGTCGATTGCGACGAGGACACAGTGCTCGTGCGCGTCACGAGGCTTGGGGATGGCAATGTGTGCCACACAGGTGACCGGACGTGTTTCAACCGGACTATTGAATCAGCCGGTTCGACCGAACGCTGAAAAGGGAAGAGAGACACGAAGTGATTCGCGAAGTTCGCAAAGACCGCGAAGCTCACGAAGATATGCGGCGGGATCTCCTTCGCGATCTTCGCGAGCTTCGCGCCCTTTGTGATGGTTTCCGTGACCTGTTGTCGACGACCAGCTGAAACACGACCCATGTCCAACAAGCTCAAACTCGGTATCCCCAAGGGCTCTCTGCAGGACGCGACGATTCACCTCTTCGCGCGCGCGGGGTTCAACATCTACGCGAGCACGCGGTCGTACTTTCCGGCGATTGACGACCCCGAGATCGACTGCATGCTGATCCGCGCGCAGGAGATGGCGCGCTACGTCGCCGACGGCGTCCTCGACGCCGGCCTGACCGGCCAGGACTGGATCGCCGAACATGCCGCCGGCAACGGCCGTGCCGGCGACACGCCCTCGATCGTGCCGCTCGCCGATCTCATCTACGCGAAGCAGAGCTTCGGCAAGGTGCGCTGGGTGCTCGCGGTCCCCGAGGATTCGTCGTACCGGACGCCGCAGGATCTCGAAGGCGCCACGATCGCCACCGAGCTCGTCCGGGCGACGCAGGCGTACTTCGTGCGCCTCGGCGTGCGCGTCAACGTGGAGTTCTCCTGGGGTGCGACCGAAGTCAAACCGCCCATGCTCGCCGACGCCATCGTCGAGGTCACCGAGACCGGGACGTCGCTCAGGGCCAATCGCCTGCGCGTGATCGACACCGTCATGGAGTCGAACACGCAGCTCATCGCCAATTCTGGGGCGCTCGACGATGCGTGGAAGCGGACGAAGCTCGAAAACATCGCTCTGCTCCTGAGGGCGGCGATCGAGGCTCAGGGACGCGTCGGGATCATGCTCAACGTGAAGACATCCGACCTCGACACAGTGCTGGCGCTCCTCCCGGCGCTGCAGCGGCCGACGATTTCGCCCCTGAGCGATCCATCCTGGGTGGCCCTCAACACGATCATCGAGGAGCGGACGGTGCGCGACCTCATCCCGAAGCTGAAAGCTGCGAGAGCGCAGGGCATCGTGGAGTATCCGCTGAACAAGATTGTCATTTGAGTTACGAACGTTGACAGGAGATCAGGAGATCAGAAGTTCTTCTGTTTTGGGAGTTTGCCTCCTGGTCTCCTGATCTTCTGATCTCCTGTTATGAAGCAGTAGATGGTGATCATCAAATCTTCGAACGCTCGTGCTGTCGCGGCGCTGATCGACAAGCGGCCGGCCGGCAACCCGCTAGTCCAGCGCCGAGTGGCCGCGATCGTGGCCGGCGTACGACGCGACGGCGATCGTGCGCTGCTGAAGTATGCGCGCGCATTCGACGGTCTCGACGGGCCAATCGAGGTCAGCCGCAAGGAGATCGAGAAGAGCGCGCGGCTCGTCGAGCCGGGTGTGAAGAAGGCGATTGCCCTGGCCTCGAGGAACATCCGCACGGTCGCGGAGAAGCAGCGGCCGCGCGCCTGGATGGTCAGTCCGGTGGCGGGCGTCAGGATCCGCCAGCGTGTGCTACCGCTCGATCGCGTCGGCTGCTACGTCCCCGGCGGACGCTATCCCCTGCCCTCGTCCCTGCTCATGACGGCCATTCCGGCGCGCGTGGCCGGCGTGCCGGACGTGATTGCCGTGTGCCCGAGGCCGGACCCGACCGTCATGTATGCGGCGCTCGAGGCCGGGGTCTCGCGTCTCTTTCGACTTGGCGGCGCGCACGCGATCGCCGCGTTGGCGTACGGCACGGGGACGGTGCCGCGAGTGGATCGGATCGTCGGCCCCGGCAACGCGTACGTCGCCGCAGCCAAGTCGCTCGTCTCGCGCGACTGCGCGATCGATTTCTTTGCTGGACCGAGCGAGATCGCGGTCCTGTCGACGTCCGGCAAGCCGGCGTGGATCGCCGCGGACCTCATCGCGCAGGCCGAGCACGATCCCGACGCGCGGGCGATCCTGATCACACCGAGCATTCGCCTCGCCCGAGCCGTCGCGGCTGAGGTCGAGGATCGGCTGCCGGTGGACGGACCGGCCCGACAGGCACTAGCGTCACACGGCGGCATCATCGTCACGCGCACGCTCGACGAGGCTATCGATCTCATGCAGCGACTCGCCCCGGAGCACGCCGTGTGCGACTCGGAAGCGGTCGCGGCACGGTTGACGCGCGCCGGCACGGTGTTTGTCGGCAGCTGCAGCGCGCAGGCGGCCGGCGACTACGTCACGGGGTCCAATCACGTGCTGCCGACCGGCGGCGCCGCGGCGGCACGCGGTGGTCTCAGCACCGCGGACTTCGTGCGAGTGGCCACCGTACAGCGGGTCACGGCCGAGGGGCTGCGTCGAATCGCGCCAGCCGGGATCGCGCTGGCCGTTGCCGAAGGCCTGCGCGCCCACGCCGACTCTCTCCGGATTCGAACGGCTTCCACCGGCGGGTCGAGGAAACGGCGATGACCTACGAGTACAAAAAGTCCTCACGCCCTCGAGCGGCCTGCGGCTGCACCTGAACGAGAACACCGCTGGCTGCTCACCGAAGGTGATCGACGCGCTGCGCGCGCTCTCGCGCACCGACATCGGGTTCTACCCGGACTACGACGCGGTCGTGTCGGCCTGCGCCGCGAGACTCGGCGTGGTCCCCGAGCAACTGGTGCTGACCAATGGCCTCGACGAAGGGATCCTGGCGATCACGGTCGAAGCGCTCCGCGAGCGCGGCGCGTTCACGCCGGATGCCATCGTCGTCGTACCGGCCTTCGACATGTACGCGGCGACGGCGGCAGGCGTCGGCGCACGCGTCGTGGAGGTGCCGCTCGGGCCTGAGTTCGCCTTTCCAGTCGAGCGGATTCTCGGGACAATCGGTCCGCACACGCGGTTGCTGTATCTCACGAGTCCGAACAACCCGACCGGGCTATCCATCCCGAGGGGCGACATCGTCCGCATCGCGCGGGCGGCGCCCCACGTGCGGGTGCTCGTCGACGAGGCCTACGCGGACTTCGCGGGCGTGACGCTCATCGGCGATCCGGACGTCGCGACGTTGTCGAACATCTTCATCGGACGCACGTTCGCCAAGGCCTACGGGCTGGCGGGCGTGCGGGCGGGCGCGGTCATCGGCGACACGAGAACGCTTCAGCCACTGAGGCACATCGTGCCGCCGTTCAGCCTCAATATCTGCGCGACGGTGGCGCTCGCCGCCGGTCTGGCCGACGTGGACTACTACGAGTGGTATCTCGGCCAGGTCAGGTCGTCGAAGACCCTGCTCTACGCGGCGCTCTCGAAAGCAGGCGTCAATTTCTGGCCGAGCGACGCGAATTTCGTACTCGCTCACTTCGGCGACCGCGCGCCCACCGTCGTCGACGGTTTGGCGGCGCGCGGCGTGCACGTGCGCGACAAATCGCGCGACCCCGCGTGCCCGGGTTGTATCCGGATCACGGCGGGTGTCGTAGAGCACACCGAAGCGTGCATCCGAGCGCTCGAGGAGGTCCTGTGCGGCGCGGCGTGATTGAACGGCAGACCACGGAAACGTCGATTGCCATCCGGCTCACGCTCGACGGCCGTGGCCGATACGACGTCCGGACCGGCGTTCGCTTTCTCGACCACATGCTGGAGCTCTTCACGCGGCACGGGGGTTTCGATCTCCGCGTGCGCGCCGAGGGCGATCTCGACGTCGACCAGCACCACACGGTCGAAGACATCGGGATTGCGCTCGGCGAGGCTGTCGAGGCCGCGCTCGGCTCGCGCCGCGGCATCAACCGCGCCGGCTACTTCGTCATGCCGATGGACGAATCGATTGGTATCGTCGCCATCGATCTCGGCGGCCGCGCCCACGCCGTCGTCGATACGCGGGTGAGGACGGTGAAAGTCGGCGACCTGCACGCAGACCTCCTGACCGACTTTTTCGAGGGGTTCGCCCGCGGCGCGCGCGCCAACGTGCACCTGAAAGTGCTCTACGGGAGATCGGATCATCACAAAGTCGAAGCGCTCTTCAAGGCCTTCGGGAGGGCACTGCGGATGGCGTGCTCGCGCGATCGCCGGTTGGCGAAGGTGATGCCCAGCACGAAGGGGCTTCTGTGAAAATGCTGAGTGCTGAATGCTGAAGTGAATTGCGAAAATGACAATTGCGTTGATTGACTATCGGGCGGGCAATCTGACCTCGGTGCGCAAGGGATTTGCGGCAGTTGGGGCGGACCTTTTTACGCCCTCGGCCGCGTCCGACCTCGCGCGCGCGAGCGGCATCGTCGTGCCTGGCGTCGGGCACTTTGGGGCGACGGCATTTCTCGACGAGCCGTGGCGGCACGAGATTCAGAAGGCGGTCGCCGACGGCGTGCCGCTCCTCGGCATCTGCCTCGGGCTCCAGTGGCTGTTCGAGGGAAGCGAAGAAGCGCTGCGCCCAGGGCTCGCCGCCCTGCACGGGCACTGCCATCGCCTCCCGCCGATCGTGAAGGTGCCGCACGTTGGCTGGAACTCGCTCGAGATTGTGCGGCCGTCGCCGCTCCTCGCCGGAGTTCCAGAAGGCACGCAGGTGTACTTCACGCACTCCTACGCTGCGCCCGTCACCGACGACTGCGTTGCCGCGACGACGCACGGGACGACGTTTGCCGCGGCCGTGCAGCGCAGGAACGTCTGGGGTGTTCAGTTTCACCCGGAGAAGTCCGGCCGGCCCGGCCTGAGGATTCTCGAGAACTTCACGACGCTCGTGCGCGACCGTCGAACCGCGAGCCGAGAGCAGCGCGCGGCGAATCTGTAGGAATGCTGTCCAAACGCATCATCGCCTGCCTTGACGTGCGCGACGGATCCGTCGTGAAGGGAATCAATTTCGAAGGACTGCGGCGCGCGGGCGATCCTGGGGAGCTGGCGGAACGCTACAACGCCGAGGGCATCGACGAACTGGTGATCCTCGACGTCACGGCCACCATCGAAGGACGGCGGGCACTCGAGGCCACCATTCGTGAAGTGTCATCGCGGCTGTTCATTCCGCTGGCCGTCGGCGGCGGCATCCGCGCCGAGTCGGACGCCGCGGCGGCTATCGACGCTGGTGCAGACAAAGTCAGCATCAACTCGGCCGCGCTGTCCGATCCGTCGCTCATCACGACGCTTGCCGAGCGCTACGGCAGCCAGGCGGTCGTCGTCGCCATCGACGCCAAGCAGAACGGCGACCGGTTCGAGGTCTTCGCGCGGAGCGGCAAGGTAGCCGCACATCGCGATGCCGTCGAATGGGCGGTCGAGGCCGAGGCGCGGGGAGCCGGCGAGATTCTCCTCACGTCGATCGACCGCGACGGCACGCGGACAGGATTCGACTGCCCTCTCACTGCCGCGGTCTCGAGTGCCGTGGCGATCCCCGTCATCGCCTCCGGCGGCGCCGGCACCTTCGACCACTTCTTCGACATCTTCACCGTCGGCAAAGCGGACGCGGCGCTGGCCGCGTCGATCTTCCACTACTCCGAGCACGCGGTCGCCGACTTGAAGCAGTTTCTTCAGACCCGCGGCGTGCCCACTCGAATCTGATGCTCATACCTTCCATAGACCTCCAGGGCGGACGAATCGTGCAGCTCGTGCAGGGCGAGCGTCTGGCCGTCGAAACGAGCGACGTCGACGGATGGATCGAGCGCTTCTCGGGATATCCGAGGGTGCAGCTCATCGACCTCGACGCGGCCAAGAACGCGGGCGCGAACGAGTCGCTCATCGCGACGATCTGCGCCCGGCTTCCCTGCCGCGTCGGCGGCGGCATCCGCACGCCGGAACGGGCGCAGGCCCTCGTCGCGCTCGGCGCCACGGGCGTCATCCTCGCGTCATCTCTTTTCAAGGAGGGCGCCGTCGACGTCGAGTTTGCCAGGCGTGTCGCCGATGCCGTCACGACCGAACGATTCATCGCCGCGGTCGACAGCCGCGGAGGACACGTCGTCGTCGACGGTTGGCGAACGATGCTCGCGATGACGCCAACCGAGGCGGTCCGCGCGCTCGAACCTTACGCCGGAGAGTTCCTCTACACGCACGTCGATCGCGAAGGGCTGATGCAGGGCACGGACATGGGCGCGATCGAAGCCGTCCGCAGCGCCACGACCAGGCGCCTGACGGCCGCAGGCGGCATCACGACGATGGATGAGGTGGAGTTCCTGGATTCGATCGGTGTGGATGCGGTGGTCGGGATGGCGATTTACACCGGCCGGATGAGCCTTCCGAGCAGTCCGCGCGCGAAAGGCGGCTAAACCAGAAGATGGAGTACCCTTCGGCCAGATGCGGCTATCGACCGTCAGGCTCAGCCTGCTTCTCGCTTCGATCGTGGTGACGGCCTCAGCCGGGTGTTCGCGGCCGCCGGGACACTTCCTGGAGCCGAACGCCCGCGCCCACATCGGCATGCTCGCCGGCACCATTGGCAGCCGCCCGATCGGGACACCCGCCAACGCACGAGCCCGCGCGTACATCATCGACCAGCTGCGGCTCTGCGGGTTCGACGTGCGTGTCCAGGAGGCCGATGCCCGGCGGGCCTCGGTCGGGATCACGGCGCGCGTCTCCAACATCATCGCGGTGCGGCCCGGACGACG
This sequence comes from uncultured Acidobacteriota bacterium, assembly GCA_963771395.1. Lineage (GTDB taxonomy): Bacteria > Acidobacteriota > Vicinamibacteria > Vicinamibacterales > 2-12-FULL-66-21 > DATBJJ01. The sequence continues at coordinate 321,921 of CAVYTY010000006.1, forward strand.
GCCTGAAGCGGTCGCGCTCGTCTCGCACTACGACTCGGTGCCGGCCGGGCCCGGGGCGGCCGATGACGCGCTTGGCGTGGGCGTCTCCCTGGAGGCCGCGCGCGTGCTGGCCGCTCGGACGGATCGCAACTGGACGCTGATGGTTCTCGTCACCGATGGCGAGGAAGCCGGCCTGATGGGTGCCGCCGCGCTGATGGCGGATCGCGAGGTCACGAGCCGGCTGCAGGCGTATATCAACCTCGAAGCGATCGGATCGGCCGGCCCGCCGATGCTCTTCGAAACAGGGCCAGGCAACGGGTGGCTCGTCGGTCCGTGGGCCCGTCACGCGTCCAACCCGCGTGGCGCATCGTTCGGGATCGAGATCTACCGGCGCCTGCCGAACGACACGGATTTCTCCATTCTGAAGCGCCAGGGCATTCCCGGGCTGAACTTCGCGGCGATCGGCGACAGCTACGCGTATCACACGACGCGCGACACGCCCGAGCGGCTGTCGCCGCTGACCGTGCGGCGCACGGGCGAGCAGGTCGTGGCCATCATGACGGCGCTCGACGCCGAAGACATCACCCAGCGTTCGGGCGCGGATCGGACGTTCTTCGATATCGCCGGCAGGTCTGCGATCTCTTACGGTCCGGTCGTCGGCTGGGTACTCGCCCTGGCAGCGCCGCTCGTCGGCATCATCGCCTGGGTGCGCGTCGTGGGCGCGGCCATCAAGCTCGAAGGCCTGCTGCGCTGGCTCCTCACGTCTCTCTGGACGCTGGCCGGGTCGGCCGCCGTCGTCGCCTCGATGGTCGGCGCGACGTGGGTGCTGCGCGCGGCGCGAGAGGTGTATCACCCCTGGTACGCCCGACCGGGCCGTCTCTTCCTGTTCCTCCTGGCAGTCGGCTTCACGATCGGGTGGAGCATCGCGCGTCTCGGTCAGTGGCTGCCGAAACGGGCGCACGGGCTCAGGCACCCGCTCGTCGCGTGGAGTCTGGCGTTGCCGGTCTGGGTCGTGCTTGCCGCAGGCATGTTGTCTCTGGCACCGGGTGCCGCATATCTGTGGCTGCTGCCACTCCTCGGCGCCGGACTGCTCTTCTCGATCCTCCCCCTGTCGAACGCCGTCGCGGTACGCGCGGCGTCTTTTGCAGTCTTTCTGATCACCGCGACTCTCTGGCTTCCGAGCACGGTCGATCTGCTCCGATTCATCGTGGCGATCTTCGGGCGGCTGCCGATCGTCACGCCGATCTTCGTGTATGCGGCCGTCATGGCGGCGGCCGGCCTCATGCTCATGCCGCCGCTCGTGGCAGCACTCGCCAGGACCGAGCCGCTCCGCTTCCCGAAGCTCGCGACGGCGGCCTGTTTGTTCGCCGTGGCCGCGACGGGCAAGTTCGCCCACATGGCGCCGGCCTACACGAACGAAGAACCGCTTCGGCGGGTCGCACGGGCGGTGCAGGAAGGAGATGGTCCAGCCGTCTGGGACGTGGGATCGGTCGAACCGGGCGTCGATCTGGGGGAAGGCGCACCGTCGGGCTGGATGCCGGCAGCGGAGGCGCTGACGGCCGCAGTGCCGTTGCGCCGACTGCCGCACCCGTTCGTCTTCCGAGCGACGGCGCCCGGCATCGGCCCTGCGCCAATCACCATCGCCGCGCTGACGGTCGAACCTGTCGAGGCCGGCCTCGAGCTCGCCGTGACCGTCATGCCGCGCAGCCCGGGTCTTGCCGTGTCGTTCGTCCTGCCCGCCGGGCTCGAGCCTGCCAGGTCGAACCTCCCGGGCATTGTTCGCCTCGGCCGATGGACGGCGACCTATCTGGCGCCGACGCCGGACGGGCTCGTCTTCCGTTCGAGCTTTGGCCGGATAGACGCCGGCCGGCTGCGCGATCTTCACGTCGTCGCAACCGCCCCCGGCCCGGGAGACGGCTCCGGCTGGCAGCCACCGTCGTGGCTGCCCGAGGCGCGGACCGCCTGGACGACCGACGCCGTCTGGATCGTGGCGCCTTTCGCGCTGCCGATTGCGCCCGTTTCCCCGCTACGTTAGACTACGTAGCGGTTACGGCCTTTGGCGTAATCACACCAGGCGTCAAACGCCGTTTCAAACCCGGCGTCAACGCCGTTCAAACAATGACCAATCCCTTCGTCTACGGGGAGATCGTCCCGGTGGCGGCCTTCGTCGATCGCGAAGTCGAGCTCGACCGGCTCGGCCGGGACCTCTACGCCGGGCAGAAGGTCTTCCTCATCTCCCCACGCCGCTACGGCAAGTCGTCTCTCGTCCGGCAGGCCCTGAAGAGCGCCGCCAGGAGCGGTGCCCTCACCGTTGAAGTGCAGGTCAGCAGCTACAGCTCGTACGTCGCGTTCCTCGAAGGCTACGCCCGTGCGCTGGCCTCGGCCGAAACGCGCCTGGACCGTGCCCGATCGTGGCTGAGCGAGATGCTGTCCGGCGTCCGCCCCGAAGTCCGCATCGAGCCCGACGAGAATGGCCGCAGCCAGATCGCGGTCGCGTTCCCCGCCGTCCGGACCGATCGCGACGTGTCCCACCTCGCCCAGCAGGTCTTCGCGCTGCCCGGCCGCATCGCCGAGGCCAGGCGCCGGCGCATGGCGATCGCGCTCGACGAGTTTCAAGGGATTGCGTCCTTCAACGGCGGAAATGTCGAGCACGCCCTCCGCGCCGCCGTGCAGCAGCAGCGCCAGGTGGGCTACGTGTTCTCTGGCTCCGAACCGGCGCTGATGGAGCGCATGCTCGGCAAGAGCCGGCCGTTCTACAAAGCCGGACCGGTCATGCGCCTGCAGAAGATCCCCGCCGATCGATTCGCCGCGTTCATCGAGTCCCGGTTCAAGGCCACCGGTTTCAAGCCCACGGCCGGGCTCGGCGCCGCGATCGTCGACCTCGCCGGCAACCTGCCATACGACGTCCAGCGCCTCGCGCACGAAGTCTGGGACGATGTGAAGGCGGCGGGGAAGCGGTCGGCGGACCTCGAAGACCTGCATGGTACGTTGAAGCGGCTGCTCGGCGAGCACGAGACGCTCTTCGAAGGCACCTGGCAGCGGCTGACGCTGTCCCAGCGCGCGGCCCTGCGTGCCGCCGTGCTCGAGGACGGGCACGAGCTTCTGTCCGGGGACGTACGCGCGCGCCATCGCCTGAGCGGCACGTCAACAGTCCAGGCGTCGCTCGCGGCGCTCGTGCGCGAAGACATCCTCACCCGCGACGGCACGCGTTACGCAGCGGTGGATTCGCTGTTCCGGGAGTGGGTGGCACGGAGGACGTTCTAGCTGCAGCTAGGAGACAGAAGCTAGGAGCAAGGAGACAGGAGACACAGCGCCTGCGGCCCGAGCGCGGCGCGCAGTCGCCGCGCGAGAGCGCTTGGGGGTGGGGCCCCAAGCGCATTGATAAATGCAGACAGAACGCCGGTAACAAGGGAGCAGCCGGACCGAGCTGGATGAAGCCCGACTGAGACAACAACGTCGAATCAGCCGTCGGCCCGTCTCAGTTGACAACCAGCAGGTCAAGACACGCGAGAAAGGCGAACCGTGAAGCATCTGCTTGAACGCCTCGGCCTTGGACGGCCGGAGCTCAGGGCCTGGGCGATGTATGACTGGGCCAACTCGGCGTTCCAGACGACCATCATCGCTGCGGTCTTTCCCATTTACTTCCATAACGTGGTCGCGGCCGACCTCGGCGACAGCCTGTCGACGAGCCGGTTTGCCTGGGCGACGACGCTGGCCATCGTGATCGTCGCGCTGGTGGCGCCGCTCCTCGGCGCCATCGCCGACTACGCGGCGATGAAGAAGAAGATGCTCGGCACGTTCGTCGGCATCGGCGTGGTCGCCACGACGTCGATGTACTGGATTCGTGCGGGCGACTGGGCGTTTGCGCTCATCCTGTTCATCATCGGCAATGTCGCCGTCGCCGGCAGCATCGTATTCTACGAGTCGCTCCTCCCCCATCTGGTCAGCGAGAAGGAGCTCGATCGAGTGTCCTCTGCCGGATACGCGATCGGTTATCTCGGCGGCGGCGTGCTGCTCGCGATCAACCTCCTGATGATCCAGCGGCCGTCCTGGTTCGGCATTGCCGACAGCGGAACCGCCGTCAGGCTCTCGCTCGCGAGCGTCGGCATCTGGTGGCTGGTGTTCTCCATCCCGCTCTTCCGTCAGGTACCCGAACCGGTGCGCCGGCTCCAGGCCGGAGAATCCCTGGCGGGCGGCCTTCTCGGCATCGGCGTGCGTCGTCTCATCGTCACCTTCCATGAGCTGCGGCGCTACAAGCAGGCGTTCCTGTTCCTCGTCGCGTTCCTCATCTACAACGACGGCATCCAGACCATCATCAGGATGGCGACGACGTTCGGCAGCCAGATAGGGATCGATCAGAACGCGATGATCACGGCGCTGCTCATCACCCAGTTCATCGGCGTGCCCTTTGCCTTTCTCTTCGGAATGGTCGCCGGGCGCATGGGCGCGAAGACGGCCGTCTTCGCGGGCCTCGCCGTCTACGCCCTCATCATCACGATCGGGTACTACATGACCAGCGCGGTGCACTTCTACGCGCTCGCGATCATGGTCGGCATGGTGCAGGGCGGGACGCAGGCGCTCAGCCGGTCTCTGTTCGCCAGCATGATCCCGCGGCACAAGTCATCCGAGTTCTTTGCGTTCTTTGGCGTGTTCGAACGCTACGCCGGCATCCTCGGTCCGCTCGTCTTTGCGGCGATGGTCGACGCGACGGGACAGAGCAGGAACGCGATGCTCGCCGTGCTGGGCTTCTTCGTCGTGGGTGGCGCGATCCTGATCTTCGTGGATGTCGAGGCCGGCCGGCGGGCGGCACGGCAGGCCGAGGCGGCGCTCACCTGAAAATGGGCACGCGTGCGAACCCGTCGGTCCGCTGGCTGGCGAGGGCCGCGTGCTGGATCTTCTACCGGACCGACAGGATTGGCGCCGTGCCGGAGCCGGGCGCCGTGCTGCTCCTGCCCAATCACCCGAACGCGCTCCTCGATCCCGCGATCGTGTGGGCGAGGGCCGGGCGCGACGTCAGGTTCCTCGCCAAATCCACCCTCTTCCACGGTCCGTTCGGATGGGTGCTCGCGGGCGCCGGCGCAATCCCCGTCTACCGCAAAATCGATCAGGGCGTCGATACATCGAAGAACGCCGAGACTTTCGCTGCCGTCTCCGCTGCTTTCGCGGCCGGCGACGCGATCTGCATCTTTCCTGAAGGGATCAGCCACTCGACCGGGCGGCTGGAACCGCTCCGCACGGGTGCGGCGCGGATGGTGCTCGCGGCCGAACGGAAAGGCACGCCTGTGACGCTCGTGCCCGTCGGCCTCAACTTCGATCGCAAGACCGCGTTTCGCTCGCGCGTGACAGTTGTCTTCGGCCGCCCGTTCTCGGGACGCGATCTCCTGCCGGTCAGAACGGTTGGAGCGAGTGGGCGGGATGCGGCGGGCGACGCCGCGGCGGTCAGGGCGCTGACCGAGCGGATCGCCGAGCACATGCGCCGCCTCCTCGTCGAAGCAGAGCCGCGAGCCGACGCCGCGCTCGTCGAGCGCGTCGATCGCCTCTACGCTGCCGCGCGCGACCGCCCGATCGATCCGGCGGAGCGGCTCGCGAGACGGCGGACGATTGCCGAAGGGATGGAGCGGCTTCGAAAGGCCGATCCGGCGCGGTATGATCAGGTCCTGCTGCGCCTGCGCCGGTACGATCAGCGGCTCCAGCGCTTCGGCCTGCGCGATCGCCACCTCGACTGGCACCTCTCCACGCGCGACGTCACCACGTTCGCCGTGCGCGAGATCGCGTTCGGGATCGTCCTGCTGCCGCTCTGCGCCCTGGGCCTCGTCGTGTTCTTCCTGCCCTACCAACTGACCGGATGCATCGCCAGGCTTGTCGCCCGCGAGCGCGACGTGCTCGCCACGGCACAAGTCTTCTCCGGCCTCGCGGTCTACAGCGCGTGGCTCGCCGCGGTGGGCGCCGCCGTCTGGTGGGCAGCGGGACGAACGGCCGCGATCGCCGCCTCGCTGCTCATGCCGGCGGTGGCGGTCGCAGCGCTCTTCGCAATCGAACGCGAGTGGGCGGTGATCGACGCGGTGCGGGCCTGGTGGCTGCTCCGGCGCACGCATCGCCACACCCGGGCGCGCCTGCGGCGCCGGCAATCCGAGCTCGCCGACCTGCTCGATGATGTCAACCGGTGGCTCGGCGACAATGCTGAATGCTGAGTGCTGAATGCTGAAGTGAAGGGTGAAGTGAAGGTCGAAGTGAAGGTCGAAGATCAGTTCAGTAGGAACGTCCGCACAAACAGCACCCAGGCGTACTGATTGAAATCGTTCGTCGTCTGTGTCAGCTCCTCGTGGCCGGCGTCGTAGACGATGTACCAGACCGGCGTGCCGTTGGCGCGGACGGCCTTCACCATTGCCTCGGCCTGAGTCGGCGGCACGCGCGTGTCTTTGGCGCCTTGCGCGATGAAGAGAGGAATCTTCAGCTTCGCCGCGTGCGTGAGCGGAGAAATGCTCTTCAGAAAAACCCGCGTCTCCGGGTCGGCGGGGTCGCCGGTACTCGGCCAGCCGGTCGCGTCGGCGCGACGGATCGGTGCCGTCCAGAAACGCCGCGAAGTCGCTCAGCCCGAAACCCTCGAGCGCGCACCGTATCCGATCGCCGTAGGCGATGGCCGCGGCCAGGGTGATGTAGCCACCGTAGCTCACGCCCGTCATCATCACGCGGGTCTTGTCGAATTCCGGGCGCGTCGCGATCCAGTCGAGCAGGGCGCCGATGTCCTTGACCGCATCCTCACGATTCCGCCCGTCGTCGAGGTGCTCGTACGTCTTGCCATAGCCGATCGACCCGCGGATGTTCGGGTAGATGATCGCCATGCCGAGCTCGTTGCGGAAGTAGTTGCTCCGCCCCAGGCCCCGCGGCCGCTCGCGCGCCTCGGGGCCGCCGTGCACGTTGATCATGATGGGCCGCGGTCCGGTGAAGCGCTTCGCCGGACGATAGAGGATGCCAGGAATCATGCGCCCGTCGAAGCTCTTCCACTCGACGATCTCCGCGTCCGGCAGCGAGTCCTGGCTCGCTCCGCCCATCTCGCTCGCCGTCCATCGCTCCAGCCTGCCGCTCTTGATGTCGACCGCGTAGACGTCGCGAAACGTTCGAGCGCCGGCGAACTCGATCGCCAGCGCATCGCCCGAGCCGTGCCAGCTCACGTTCCAGATCACGCCCGGCGGGATCGACGTCACCTGCCGGGGCTTCCCCGTGATCCCGTCGACGAGCTGCAGCTCGCTCGTCGCGCCGCGATCGGCAACGACGGCGAGCAGGGTGCCGACCGGCGCGGGGGAAAAGGCTTCGACGCCGACGCCCTCGTCGGTCACCGGCGTCCACGCGCCGGTTGCGAGGTCGCCTCTCCAGACCCTCGTCACTTCGGAATCGCGGTCGCCGAGCGCGTACACCGAGCGTCCATCGGCGCTGAACCGCGCCGCCTCCCACCGGGCAGGCTGCCCGGTCGTCGGCGTGACGAGCGTCCGCTGGCCCGAGTCGACGTCGATTCGCCACAGGCGCGTTTCCGCGGAGCCCGGAATGAGCTGCTGCGCCAGCAGCTCCTTGTCGCCAGCCGACCAGTCGAGCGCATCCCAGGTGCCGTCGACTTCCGCCACGATCCGCTCGCTTCCTGCCTCGAGCGGGTTCATGACCCACAGGTCACGGTCCTTGCCGTTGCGGCGCGTCGACGAGTAGGCGAGAAGGCCGCGACGACGGGACCACGCGGGCACACCGTGACGGGATTTGCCGTCGGTCAGGAGCGTGATGCGGCCTGAGTCCAGATCGTACCGAAAGAGCTGCATCGCCTCGCCGCCGCCGGACGTATCCTTCCTGAACACGACGTACCGGCCGCCAGGCTCGTAAGAGGCGCCGCCTGTGACGCCGTCGCTGAAGAACGTCAACTGCGTGCGCGCGCCGCCCGGTGCCCGAACCTCGTGGATCTGCGACACGTTCCCGAAGGCGGTCGAGATGAGGATGCGGCGCCCGGTCGGGTGCCAGCCGAGAAGACGGGCCTGTCGAAACTGGGCGTAGGGTGACACGCCGTCGACTATCGACATGGGAATCGGCGGCACGCCGTCGACCTTGACCTTGTCGGGGACGGCAAAGGTCGCCCCCTGCGCGTACGCGTACGCGGGCAGCAGGAGCATCAACGCAACGCGCAAGCAATGGCGCATGGATTAGCCTGAAGGGAGTGGCGGGGTGCCGGGGGAAGTCCCTACATTATAGTGCAAACTCAACCGGCATCTCGCTCGTCAAACACACCGAGGTGGGCGGACTCAGCCGTGCCTCGCGGCCTGGGTGCACCGTTGGTGCACGGTTCTTCCGGGCTCTGCAAAGTCCTGCAACGGTCGGCAAGGTCGTTTTCATGAAGATCATCATCGCGGGCGGCACGGGGTTTCTCGGCGGCCCGCTGGCTGAGATGTATGCGGAAGATGGGCACGACGTCCGCGTGCTGACGCGGTCGCTCTTGTCCGGAGACACGCGACACGATCCCGGCACCGGCGTCCCAGGCATCACACGCGTCGGGTGGACGGCCGATGGCAACAGCGGGCCGTGGGCGGCCGTGGTCGAAGGCGCGGACGCCGTCATCAACCTTTCCGGCGAGTCCCTGGCCGCGAAGCGCTGGTCTGCCGAGACAAAGACACGACTCAGGGAGAGCCGCATCCTGGCGACACGCGGGCTCGCGTCGGCGATCCTGGCGGCGAAGGTTCCGCCTGCGGTCTTCGTGAGCGGGAGCGCCGTCGGCTTCTACGGACCGTCCACAGGCCAACCGCTCACCGAGAGCGATCCGGCCGGCACCGATTTCCTGGCGCAGCTGTGCGCCGACTGGGAACAGGAGGCGCGCAAGGCCGAACGTCCGGGAACGCGCGTTGTGCTGCTCCGGACTGGCGTCGCCCTCGAACGATCGGGAGGGGCGCTGCCGGAGATGATGCGGCCGTTCAAGTTCTTCGCCGGCGGGCCGATCGGATCGGGCCGGCAATACGTCTCGTGGATCCATCGGCTGGACTGGATCGAGATCGTCCGCTGGATCGTGCAGACGCCGGTCGTCAGCGGACCGCTGAATGCGACGGCGCCGCACCCCGTCACCAACCGCCAGCTCGCGCGCGCGCTCGGCCGCGCGATGCATCGCCCGAGCTTCGTGCCTGCGCCAGGCTTCGCCGTGAAGCTGGTGGTGGGCGAGTTCGCCGACTCGATTCTCACCGGCCAATGCGTCCTGCCTGCGCGCGCACAGAAGGACGGATACCACTTCCGGTATCCGGAGATCGAGCAGGCGTTTCGGGGAATCTTTGGAGACTGACGGTGGAAAGTCTGAAGTCTGACGTTTGAAGTCTGAAGTGACGAAGTGCGAAGCGTGAAGTCTGAAGTAGAAGCTTGAAGTGAAGTTCGAAGTGTGAAGTCGGAAATTGGACGTCTGAAGTTGGAAGCTCTCCAGAACGTCGGCGCGGGAAGCGGGAAGCTGGGAGCTGAAGCTAGATAAAGTTCGGCCCGTTCCGGAAGTCCCCGCCGAGAATCGCCGTCGAATCCCCGCCCAGCCAGTTGTCGATGGTCCGCGCGTAGACCGATCGGAAGTCGGTCTCGTAGCGGACGTCCTGGCCGCTGTTCTCGAGCGTCGGGTTGTCGCTGGCGATGCGCAGGTTGGGCGCCGTGCCGTAAATACCGCCCCGCACGCCGCCGCCAATCGCCATCATCATGCTGGCGGCGCCGTGGTCGGTGCCGTTGCTCCCGTTCTCGCTGATGCGCCGGCCGAACTCCGAGAACTGGAGCACGAGCGTATCGGAGAGAAGCCCCTGATTGAGCAGGTCGCGGTAGAACGCGAAGAGTCCGCCGTTGAGCGTCGTCATCAGGCCGTTATAGGAACCGTTGGCGACGTTGGTGTTCTGGCCCGAGTGGGTGTCGTAGCCGCCGGTCTGGACCCAGTAGATGCTCGTGCCTATCCCGCGCGAGATCGCGCCGGCGACCATCTGCAGCGCCTGCCCGAACCCGTTGTTGGGATACGCCACGCTCGGTGACGTAGGTCGCGACCTGGGCGACGCGGTCGAGCGTCGCAAACGCCGCCTGCGCGGTCGAGTTGACGAACGCGAGGTGCGGTTGATCGACCGGGACGTGCGACGCGATGCGCGTCGCGCTCTGCCGCGCCGCCTGCGCGTCGGCGCCGGTGTTCGGGCTGGCGAACGCGTACTCGGCGACGCTCGGGATCGACGCCACACCCACCGTGCGCGCGAGGAGGGTGCGCGGGGTTTCGCGCACGGTCGCCCAGGCGGTCAGCGGATCGACCGGCGCCGGCATCAGATCGAGATAGCGGCCGAGCCATCCGATCCCAGAAGGCGAGGACGGATCGCCGGTGGACCAGATATCGGTGCCCTGGAAATGTGACCGGCTCGAGTTGTTATAGCCCGTGCGCTGAATCAACGCGAGCCGGCCGGCGTTGAAAATCGTACGAAGGTCGGTCAGCCGTGGGTTCAGGCCCAGGCGATTACCCGCGCTGTCCCTCCCGATGTCGAGGACGTTGGCCGCCGGAATGGCAAGGTTCGGCCGGCGCGCGACGTACTGCGGATCGGTGAAGGGAATCAGCGTGCTCAGCCCGTCGTTGCCGCCGCTCAGGTACAAGACGACCAGGTTGCGCCGCGACCGCCCCTGACCTCTGGCGATGTCGGTCAGAAACGACGGCGCCGCGAAGCCGACGGTGAACGCCGCCACGCCGCCCCGGACGAAATCCCGTCTCTTCATCGCCATGGATTGGTTCCCTGCTGTTCTGTCTTGCCCCGTGCGACAGACGTGTCCCGATTCCTGATCCCTGGCCTCCGATACCTGGCCTTAGGTCCGTCACACCAACTGATAATCGCCCGATCCCGTGATGAGATGCGCGAGACCCGATGATTTTGCCGCGAGCTGCGTGTCCGACCCCGTCCACGCGCCGCCGGCCCGCGTGTAGTCGAGGAGCGCCGAGTACGCGCCGCTCGCGAACTCCGGCGGCGTCAGCCGATCGAGCATGAAGGACAGCAGGCTCTCCGGAGAGTCCACGTTGCCGCGCGACTGATCGCGCAGGTTGAAGCGCTGGTTGGTGGCAAGGAGCGCCGCGAAGTTCATCCGCGCCAGCATGCCGCCGCTCGAGAACCAGCCGGCGCCGAGCTCCCAGCCGTTGACGTCTGGCGGCTCGAACAGCTGCTGCCCCATGCTGATCAGGGGGTTGAGCGCGCTGTTCACGGAGAACCCGTTCCACCCGACCTCTTTCAACGACCGCACGACGAACTCGACCGGCCAGGAATATCGCTTGTAGTAGCTCGACGGATCCTTGAACTGCGACGAGAGCAGCACGGCCCGCACCATGGGTTCGATCTGGAAGTTCGTTGCGTAGTAGATACGGCTGAGCGCCGCGATGAGCCCTTCGTCGGGCGCATCCACTTCGTTGACGAAGTACGCGTAGAGCTTGCGCGCCAGCCTCGGCCCGGTATCCGGGTGCCGGGCCACGGCATTGATGAAATCGATGCCGTCCTGCAAGCCCTCGCCGGCGGACCGCGCCGGAATGCTGCGCCGGCCGTCGGCATAGACAGGGAACGAGAATTCCTTCGCGGCCGTGTCGTGCTGCGCCGAGTTGTAGAAGAACTCGTAGCGCGCCTGCGCCGTGTTGCGGTTGGCGAGGTTCAGATTCCATCCCGTGAACACCCGCGCACCGGCATACACGTCGGCCTCCTCGAAGCGCCCGACGCCCATCGTGAAGAGCTCCATGAGCTCGCGTGCGAAGTTCTCCTGCGGCCGGGCGCGCACGTTGGTGCGGCCGTCGAGCCACACCAGCATCGCCGGATCCTTGGCGACCTCGATCAGCAGGTCGCGAAAATTTCCGAGGGCGTACTCGCGAAAGAGCTCAATCTGACCCTTCGTCCGGCTGGCTTCCTCGTCGGGCTTGGCCGCGAGCATCCGCGTCGCGAAGCCACCGTCGCCGATGTCGTTGGCGACCTTCGAGTAGGCCGTGGCGAAGTGGTTGTGCCAGAAGAGCGCCATCTTTTCCTGCAGCGGGCGCTTCGTATGCACCATCCGGAAGAGCCAGCGTTGCCGGGCGTCGAGGATATTGTTCGCCGGCTGGAACCCGCTCCCGCTTCGCGCGGTCACGCCGACGTAGCCCGGGCGGCCAATCAGTGTGTCCACATCGTCAGGGATTTCTGAGTAGTTGATCAGGCGGGCGACCGACGCGGCGTAGCTCGCAAACGACAGACTCGTGTAGGCATCGACCTCTTCCTGGCTCGCGCCGAATCCGGCCCGCCGGTAGAGATGGTCGATCTCCTGCTCTCGACGGCTGCGCATGCGGTTTCTCCAGGTAGCTCGGGAGATTCAGATCCTATGACCTCGACAGCCTGAGGTCAAAGCATTCCAGCCTTCTTCTTGCGTCTGTCCGGCTTCCGCCGTCCATCCGCCTTCGCACGAAGCGCTTCGGCGCGACCAAACAGGTCCGCCTAAACAACAGAAAAGGCGGACACTACACCGGCCGGACGGGCCGATTACAGAACCCGTCGACGCGAGCTCGACCCGATCGAGACGTATCGTATTTAGACTGGGCGATCGGCGGCGTGGTTACTTGAGGATGCGGCTGAAACCGAAGAGCTCGTCACCCTTGTCGGGCGCTCCCTGAAACTGACGGAGCAGGAGCCGCGCGGCGAGCCACGCGACGGCGGCTCCATGCCGGCCATGACCGAGCGCGAAGAGGTGCCTCGGGAAATTGCGGTGGAGACCGACGTAGGGCAACCCGTCGACGGTCGTCTCATGCCTCACGTCCCACGACCACTCCGGTCTGGCGCCGGAGATCGCCGGGTAAATCGTCGACAACTGGTACATCAGTTGTCCTGAGCGCTGGAGGAGCATCTTCTCGCGGGCGCGAACCGGCACGGGCGCCTGGTCGGCCCCGGCGAACAAGGCCCGGTCGTCCTTCAGCCAACGCAGGAAGTGCGGCGGGCTCGCGCTGTCGCGCAACGCGGCGGCACGACGGCCGAGCTCGCGCCTCACCCCCGCAGGTAGTGACTCCGTGACGACGACGTAAGACTCCTGCGGGTGGAGATGGCGGCGCAGCGCGCGCAGATCCGGGAGCGAGGCGCCAGTGGCAATGACGACCGCCTGCGCTCGCACCGTGGCCGTCCCAGTAGTGACTTCGACTCGCTTGCGGCCGGCGCGAATGCGTCGCACGGGTGACCGCTCGAACAGCGACGCGCCCCGATCCGAGGCGGAGTCTGCGAAGCCCAGGCACGCGCGAAACGAATCGAATGCGAAGCCGCGCGTACGGATGGCGGCGCCTCCGTCGAGAGATGCCTCCTTCGCCAGCGCGGTCGCGGTGATCCACGTGTGGTCGAAGCCCGCCGCGCGACGCGCATCGTACTCTCGCCGCAGCCGCCTGACGGCGTCCGCGTCCCGGCGCACCACGTGCAGCACGTCCTGCGGCACGAGATCGCACCGGATGTTCAGCCGCTTGATCGCCGCCGCAAAGTCCCGCGAGGCCCGTCGCAGCCCCTGCCAGAGCGCTCTTGCCGCACGGAGGCCGTTCTGTCCCGCGGTGGCCTCGAACGACGCGTCGAAGTCCTCGCGGATCAACCCGACCGACGCCGCCGTGCTGCCACTACCAATCCGATCCGCCTCGAGGACGACCGTCCGGATGCCGGCGGCCGCAAACGACCACGCGCAGGCGCAGCCGGTCAGACCGCCCCCAATGACGATGACGTCGGTCTCGAGCTCCCCGCGGAGCGAGGGGTGGGACCGGCGACGGCTCTTCGGGAAGCGATCCAGCCAGAAAGGAGCGTGACGGGGCATGCCTCTGGTGGCTATTCTATCCGTAGCCTTATGAAACGCACGCTTCTTGCGGCGAGTACCGGGATCCTGCTGTCAGCCGCGGGGTTGGGAAGCTGGCTGGCACAGCAGGGGAAAACAGACGCGACGCCGATGAATGCCCTCGCGGAACGATACGTCAAGACCGTCCTGGCCCTCGGGCAGCACGACCAGGACTACGTCGACGCCTACTACGGCCCGCCGGAGTGGAAGCGCGGGGCGGAGGCCTCGAAGGTCGCCCTCGACGCCATCGCCGCGCAGGCGCGCGGGTTGCGCGCCGACCTCGCGAAGCTGCCACAAGGCGGCGACGAGATGAGCCGCCTGCGCCATCAGTACCTCGACCGCCAGCTCTCTGCGCTCGAAGCGCGCATCCGCATCGTCAAAGGCGAACGGCTCCCGTTCGACGAGGAGTCCAAGGCCCTCTACGACGCGATCGCGCCGACGCATCCGCCGGCGCATTTTCAGCAGATTCTCGACACGCTCGAGAAGCGCTTCCCGGGAGAGGGGTCGCTCGCCGCGCGCTACGACACCTGGCGCCGGCCGTACGTGATTCCGCGCGAGAAGCTCGATGGTGTGTTTCAGACCGCCATCAAGGCGTGCCGCGAGCGGACGTCGAAGCACGTCACGCTTCCAGCCACCGAACGGTTCACCGTCGAGTACGTGACGAACAAGTCGTGGAGCGGCTACAACTGGTACCAGGGAGACTTCCGCAGCCTGATCCAGGTCAACACCGATCTGCCGATCTATATCGACCGCGCGATCGACCTCGCGTGCCACGAAGGATACCCGGGACATCACGTCTATAACGCGCTGCTCGAAAAGCACCTCGTCCGCGACCGGGGGTGGGTGGAGTTCACGGTGTACCCGCTCTTCTCCCCGCAGTCGCTCATCGCGGAAGGCACCGCGAACTACGGCATCGAAGTCGCGTTCCCCGGGCGCGAGCGCACAGAGTTCGAACGCACGGTGCTCTTCCCCGCCGCAGGCCTCGACCCGTCGACGGCGGCCGACTACTACGAAGTACAGGCGCTGGTGGACCAGCTCGCGTATGCCGGCAACGAGGCGGCGCGTGCGTACCTCGACGGCAAGATCCCGGCAGCCGACGCTGCGGCGTATCTCGAGCAGTACGCGATGTACTCGCCCGAGCGCGCGAAACAGCGCGTCCGGTTCATGGATCAGTATCGCAGCTACGTAATCAACTACAACCTGGGCAAGGACATGGTACGGCGATACCTCGAGTCGCGGGGCGGGACGGCAGCGAATCCGGCCACGACGTGGGCGGAGTTCGAAAAGCTCCTCTCGTCGCCCCGGCTGCCTTCGGGATTGCAGTGAACCGCGCCGGTTGATGTCCAGGCGTGTGTGGCTGGCGGCGGCTGTTCTTTGCGTCGCCGGTTACGTGTTCGTGTACGCGAGCGGCAAGGCGAGCCCGCCCATTCGCTCCGACGGTTACAGCTACTACGTCTACCTCCCGTCGTGGTTTCTCTACGGCGACTCCACGCTCGACTCGGTCGCGCGCGACTGCTGCGGCGGCGAGTTCCCGCCCTTCACAGCGATCCTCCGCTGGCCGGACACCGGGCGATGGGTCAACGCCCATCCGATCGGCGTGGCAATCCTGCAGTCGCCGTTTTTCCTGATCGGTCACGGCCTGACCAAGTGGAGCAACCTCTCGCCTGACGGCTTTACCCTCTACTATCAACACGCGGCCGGCATTTCCGGAACATTCTGGACAATCGCGGGCCTCTTCGTCCTGCGCCTCGTGCTTCTCCGCCGTTTCA
This sequence comes from uncultured Acidobacteriota bacterium, assembly GCA_963771395.1. Classification (GTDB taxonomy): domain Bacteria; phylum Acidobacteriota; class Vicinamibacteria; order Vicinamibacterales; family 2-12-FULL-66-21; genus DATBJJ01. Next base: position 337,481 of record CAVYTY010000006.1, read on the forward strand.
GCGACGGCGTCACCGCCGCAGCGCTCGGCGCGCTCCTGTTCGGCACCGGCCTCTACCACTACGCCACCTTCGACAGCTCGTACAGCCATGTGTACTCGTTCTTTCTTCTTGCTTCGTTGTTGTGGCTGACCGAGCGTTGGCATGACGACGAGCCACGGACACCCGACGTGCCGAGCGCGCTGCCGTCGATCCTGCTCGGCGTCGTGGCGGGACTGATCGTCCTGACGCGCCATACGAACGTGCTCTTTCTGGTGTTGTTCCCGCTCTACGGCGTGACGCGCGGCGGCGGCTTGCGCGCGGCAATCGAGCGCCTTGCCGCGCGATGGCGTGACCTGACGATCGTAGCCGTCGTCGGCGCGGCGGTAGTGGCGCCACAACTGGCCATCTACCACGAAGCGACCGGGCGCATCCTCGTCAGCTCCTATGGCGCTCAGGGCTTCAAGTTCCTGACGCCGCAAGTCTGGGGCGTCCTCTTCAGCGTGCAGAAGGGGCTGTTTTTCTGGTCACCGCTCCTCGTCGCAGCGATAGCCGGCTTCTTCGTTGGCGACCGGAGGAAGCTGCCGTTTCTCGCCGGCACGGCGGTCGTCCTGTTTGCCGACACCTACATCATCGCCAGCTGGTGGGACTGGCAGTTCGGCGCGAGCTACGGGCATCGCGGCTTTGTCGACGTCCTGCCGCTGCTTGCGTTCGGGCTGGCGGCGTTCTTCGAGTGGTGCACTGCCCGCGTCGCCCGCAAAGCGACAGTCGCGGTGCTGGCGACGGCTGCCGTTGGACTCTCCGTGTTCCAGATGCTGCAATACTGGAACGGCGTGCTGCCGATGGCCGACATGACGTGGGATCAATATCGCGAGATCTTCCTGCGGGTTCGTTGATCTCTCCGTGCGCTCTTCATTGATGATGAAACGGGTGCTTTCGCTCTGTGTCGTGACCGCCGGCGTCGTCGCCGCGCTCGCATACTTGCGCGATCCGCCATGGCTCGCCGGGATGGAAACGGGGTTTCAGCGATGGGAGACGGACGCTGACGGCACGCGCTATCGGTGGATCGGCGGGCACGCGTCGTTTTTCGTGCCGGCCACCGCGAAGGCGATCGTCATCCCGACGCGGACGACCTTCGACTCCGGCGAGCCGCCTGTCCTGGTCTCGATTGCGATCGACGATCGCCCGGCCGACGAGTTCGTGCTGCGTGACGACCAGTGGCGAACGCGCGAGCTTCGCCTGCCGCCGCCAGGGCGGCGGCAGTTCCGCCGCATCGATGTCCGGGTCGATCGCCTCCGGCACGGCATGCGTGGCGCGCAGATCGGGGAGGCGGCGGTAGTTCGGTGAACATGGCTCGCGTCTCGCTCCTCGCGGCTCGCTTCTCGCGGCTCGGGAGGGCATTCAATCTGGATCGGAGACGGTGGAAGGTGAGGATCTGTCCATGACGACTGGCGCGCGAATGAAAGCGATCGAGATCTCAACACCTGGCGGACCCGAGGTGCTGCGAATGGTCGAACGACCGGTGCCCGTTGCTGGGCCTGGTGAGGTGCTGGTGCGGGTGGAGGCGGCGGGCGTCAATCGGCCGGACATCCTGCAGCGGCTCGGTCAATATCCGCCTCCTCCTGGCGCGTCGGACTTACCGGGTCTCGAGATCGCCGGCACGATCGCAGCTGTCGGGACGGACGTGCCGCGGTGGCGCGTGGGGGACACCGTGTGCGCGCTCGTGGCGGGCGGGGGCTACGCGGAGTACTGCGTCGCGCCTGCACCGCAGGCCCTGCCGCTGCCCCACGGATTCAGACCTGGAGAGGCAGCGGCCATTCCCGAGACGTTCTTCACGGTCTGGACCAATCTCTTCGAGCGCGGCAAGCTCACGGCAGGAGAGAGCGTGCTCATCCACGGGGGCACGAGCGGGATCGGCACGACCGCCATTCAGCTCGCGAGGTCGTTCGGCGCAACCGTCTTTGCTACGGCAGGCTCCGACGGCAAGTGTGGGGCCTGCGAGCGGCTCGGCGCCCGAGCCATCAACTACCGCGCCGCCGACTTCGTCGAGGTATCCGCGAGTTGACGAGCGCGCAGGGCGTCGACGTCATTCTGGACATCGTCGGCGGCGACTACCTCCAGCGCAATATCGACTCCCTCGCGATGCACGGCCGCCTCATCCAGATCGGTCTGCTCGGAGGCTCACGAGCCGAGATCAACCTCAGATCCGTCATGCACAAGCGCCTCACGATTACGGGCTCGACGCTGAGAACTCGTAGCGTGGAAGAAAAAGGCGCGCTCGCCAGGCAGCTCGAAGCGAAGGTCTGGCCGCTCCTCGCGTCCCGGCAGGTCACGCCGATCATCCACACGACGCTGCCGCTGGCCGACGCAAGCGAAGCGCATCGACTGCTCGAAGCCGGCGAGGTGATCGGAAAGATTGTGCTTGTTCCTTGACGACGTTCCTCGCCTTGACGACGGGCCCTGACGTCCTTCCCCGACCTCAGGACGACAAATCGCGGAACCGGCGCAGATAGATCAGCCACCCGGCCGCGACGACGACGCTCAGGATCGCAAGCGGCAGCTTGTCACCCGGCATCGTCTGGTGCGGCAGCACAGACCAGTAGAGTGACTGCACCGTTGCGACAGCTGATGCGACAAGCGCGGCGCGAGCCAGCAGGAGCCCCGCCGGCATCGCGTTCGAGAGTGCTCGAACCGCCGCCGCTGCCAGGGCCGCGACCGAGCCGTGAAAGAGCAGCTCGATCGCACCCGCTACCCCCCGCATGCCGAGCGACGGCAGCGTCGCGAGAAGCTCGACCAGGAAATCCAGCGGCCGCCAGAGAAGCAACATCGCGCACAAGAGCCACAACCAGCCTCTGGGCATCACGCAGAAGAGTGTACGCTCCCAGCTTCCTGCTTCCCGCTTCCCGGCTTCTGTCTCCTGCCTCCTGTCTCCTAGCTCCTAGCTCCTGGCTCCTGCCTACGCCTACCGCCGGCTCTGCGGAGACGTCAGGTTCTGCGCGTCGAGCGCGGACGCGAGGTCGATGAGCCGCACGAGCTCGGCGCGGTAGCCATCGGGATCGTCGCCGCGGTATTTCCGCGCGAGCTCCTGAGCCGTGGCCCACGTCGCCTGACCTTTGAATTCGGACTTGCGCAGCAGCATCCCGAACTCCGCGATTGCCGCCGCGAATCCGAGGTTGGGCGTCAACTCGCCCACACGATCGTTCACGGCCACCGAGATGAGGCGGCTGGTGTCGCCGTCCGGCTGCTTGTACCGGAGCTTGACGGTCATCAGCTCGCCCGACTTCGCCGCCCCGTTCGGCTTCGGCGCTTCCTGATACTTCAGCGGATCCACGCCCGTACCTTCGAGCGGCTCACCTGGCGGGATGATCTCGTAGAGCGCGGTCACCGTGTGCCCGGCGCCGATCTCGCCCGCATCCTTCTTGTCGTTGTTGAAATCCTGATGCTGCAGGATCCTGTTCTCGTACCCGATCAGCTTGTAGGCGCCGACGGCGCGCGGGTTGAACTCGACCTGAACCTTCACGTCCTTCGCTACGGTGACGAGCGTCGCGCCCGCCTCGGCGATGAGCACGCGCCGCGCCTCGTGCAGGGAGTCGAGATACGAGTAGTTGCCGTTTCCCTTGTCGGCCAGCTTCTCCATCGTCGAATCCTTGAGGTTGCCGGTGCCAACCCCGAGGACCGACAGGAAGATGCCTTTCTCGCGCTTCTCCTCGATCAACCGGATGAGCTCACCCTGGCTCGTGACGCCGACGTTGAAGTCGCCGTCGGTCGCCAGGATGACGCGGTTGATCCCGTTCTTCAGGAACGACTGGCTCGCGATGTCGTACGCGAGCTGGATGCCCGCCGCGCCGTTCGTCGACCCGCCTGGCTGGAGATCGGCGATGGCCTTCTGGATGTCCGGCTTGCGATCGCCCGGCGTCGACGGCAGCACGACGCCGGTCGCGCCGGCATAGACGACGATCGCGACGCGGTCGGCCGGGTTGAGCGTGTCGGCCAGCATCCGCATTGCGGTCTTGACGAGCGGCAGCTTGTCGGGCGACGTCATCGATCCGGAGACGTCGAGCAGGAACACGAGGTTGCGCGGCGGCGTGCGCTCGCTCGTCAGGCGGCGGGCCTGCAGCCCGATGAGCGCGAGACGATGACGCGGATTCCAGGGACACGCGGAGACGTCGGTCGTGACCGAGAAGGGTGCGCCGTCCTCGGAATCCTTGTAAGCGAAGCGGAAGTAGTTGATGAGCTCTTCGACGCGCACCGCGTCGGCTGGTGGCAGCGTGCCCTGGTTGAGAAACCGGCGGACATTCGAGTACGACGCCGTGTCGACGTCGATCGAGAACGTCGACAGCGGATCGTCGCCGACTCGATGAAAGCGGTTCTCGTCGATCTTGTCGTAGGCCTCGGTGTTGAAGTCACGATCCTGTCGCGCCATGAGCTGCCCGTGCGCGATTGCTCCCCCCACCCGAACGGGACTGGCCGGAGGAGGCGGCGGCGCGCCGGGCAGGCCGCCGAGCACGCTGCCCACGCTGCTCTCTGGCTTTGTCACCTCCGCAGGGCTGGCCGCCGCTTCACGGGAACGTCGCGCGAGGGCGAGCCGGACGGCCGGGATCGGCCGGTCGCTGACCACGACGACGTTCATCGACACTGATTGGAAGCCGGGCCTGACAGCGCGGATCTCGTAGCTGCCTGCCACGACCTTTTCAAAACGGAACCGGCCGCCCGCGTCGGTGACCGCCCTTCGATCGACGCGCGACCCGACCCGGAGTTCGACCATCGCGCCAGCCACCACGGCCCCGGTGTCGTCGACGACAACGCCAGCAAGGATGCCTGCGGTCGTCGGATTGGCGACCTGCGGGGAACCGACGGCGACGTAGCCGACAGCAGCAAAACCGACAAGAAGGGCAGACAGGAACAGACGCATGGCTCAACCTCCGCGTTGGAGCGGGGATCTCCGCTCGATTGCATGCCCGTCCGGCCGGAGGGGGAATGTCTTGTGCGGTTTAGACACCACCACCCACCGGTTGGCCGGAGTGGGCGCCAGTTGTCTTTAGAACGCGGAGGGAAAAGTTTCTTGCAGGCGCTAGCTCTCAGACGTCGAGCTCTTCGGCTTCTTCAGCTCTTTCCATAATGAAGCGGAAACGGGCCGACGGGTCCTTGCCCATCAGCTCGTTGATGACTCGATCGGTGACGATCTGGTCCGAGATCTCCACACGCAGGAGCCGCCGGGTTCTGGGGTTCATGGTCGTCTCCCAGAGGACCTTGGGCATCATCTCGCCAAGGCCTTTGAACCGCGTGATCTCGGGGTTGCCGCGGCCGTTGCCGTGCAGCTTGAGAATCCGGTCCCGGTGGGCATCGTCGAGCGCCCAGAAGGTTTCCTTGCCGATGTCGATCCTGTAGAGCGGCGGCTGCGCGAGGAACACGCGGCCGGCGGTGATGAGGCCCGGCATGTGCCGGTAGATGAACGTCAGGAGCAGCGTCGCAATGTGGTGCCCGTCGGAATCGGCGTCGGACAGGATGATGATGCGGCCGTAGCGAAGCCGTGAGAGGTCGAAGTTCTTCCCCAGCCCGCTGCCGAGCGCGGTGACCAGATCAGTCAGCTCCTTGTTCTCGAGCACCTTCGCGAGCGAAGCGCTCTCGGTGTTGAGGACTTTCCCGCGCAGCGGCAGGATCGCCTGGCGCGCGCGGTCCCGTCCCTGCTTGGCCGAGCCGCCGGCCGAGTCGCCTTCGACGATGAAGAGCTCGGTGTCGTCGCGGTCCGAGGAGCCGCAGTCGCTGAGCTTGCCTGGAAGCGTGAGCCGGCTCGAGGTCCCCGACTTGCGCACGACCTCCTGCTGGGCAGCACGGCTCGCCTCGCGCGCCCGCGCGGAAAGGATCACGCGCGCGATGATCGACTCGGCGATGCTGATGTTCGTGTTCAACCAGTGCTCGAGCGCGGGGCGCACCTGCGAATCGACCGCCGACATCACTTCCGGATTGTTCAGCCAATCCTTGGTCTGGCCCTGGAACTGCGGCTCCTGCACGAAGACGCTCAGCACGACGACCATGCCTTCTCGAATGTCCTCGGCCGTCAGCGTGACGCCCTTCGGTGAGAGGTTGTGCGTCTCGATGAAGTTCCGCACCGCCTTCCCCAGGCCCGCACGGAAGCCGTTCTCGTGGGTTCCGCCCAATCCGGTGGGGATGCCATTGACGTAGCTCCTCATGTGCTCGTCGGTCGACTGGGTCCACTGGAGCGCAAGATCGAGGCGGAGCGCGCCCTCGTCGCTCTCCTTCGTGACAGCAAAGGGCGCTTCGTGCACCGGGAGCGCCGTGCGCTCCGTGAGAATCTTCTTCAGGTAGTCGGCGAGCCCTTCCGAGTGCTGGAAAATCTCCTTGCCGCCAGTCGCCTCGTTCTCGAAAACGATCTTCACGCCCTTGTGCAGGTAACTCGAGACTTCAAGACGCTGCCTGATGAGATCGGGATCGAAATCGACCTTCGGGAAGATGGTCGTGTCCGGGCGGAAGAAGACCGTCGAGCCCGTGCCCCGCGCAGGTCCTGTCTTCTTGAGCGCTCCGACCATGGCGCCCTGCTTGAAGCGCATCTCCCACTGCGAGCCGTCGCGCCGTACGGTCGCGATGAGCTCCTTCGAGAGCGCATTGACGACGCTGGCGCCGACGCCGTGGAGGCCGCCGGCGGTCTTGTAGTTTCCCGGCTCGAACTTGCCGCCGGCATGCAGCGTCGAGAAAATCACCTCGAGCGCGCTCTTCTTCGTCTTCGGATGCTTGTCGACCGGCATGCCGCGACCGTCGTCTGCGATCGTGATCGAGGTGCCGTCCTCGTGCAGCGTGACGGTGATGTTCGAGGCGTAGCCGTTCATCGCCTCGTCTATCGAATTGTCGAGGATCTCCCAGACGAGGTGGTGGAGGCCCGTGCTGCCCACACCGCCGATGTACATGCCCGGGCGCTTGCGGACGGGCTCGAGCCCTTCGAGGACGGTGATGTCTTTCGCTGTGTACGTGGTCGCCATTCGGTTCAACTGATTGTGTATCAGGATGTTAGCACGTCAAATGCGACGTCTTGCGAACGTGACGTGCGTTCCGGGCTGCGGCGCATACAATACGAAGATGGGGCGGAGCCGTTCTCTGAATCGAATCGCGGTCGCGGTGCTGCTCGTCGCAGTCTGCGCCGCTGGCGCCAGCGCTCAACGGCGGGGCCGCGGCCGGTTCTTCGAACCCATCAAGAGCCCGACGCCTGACACGTTCCAGGGCACGTTCAACTTCTGCCGCGTGATGTTTTCCGGCTCGTATGAGGGACGGGGCGGGAACTGGGCCGTCGACTACCCGCGTGCGGACGTCAACCTTTCCATCAGGCTGTCCGAGCTCACCAAGACACGCGTCAGCACCGACGCGTCAGGCGAGCCGGACCACATCGTGATCGCCCTGACGGACCCGGAGCTCTTCGAGTGTCCCTTCGTCATGATGACCGAGGTCGGCAACGCATATATCAGTCCCGAAGAAGCGGTGAAGCTCAGAGAGTACCTGCAGAAGGGCGGCTTCCTGTGGGCGGATGACTTCTGGGGCTCGTACGCATGGGAGCACTGGGTGCAGGAGTTCAACAAGGTGCTGCCGCCCAACGAGTACAAGATCTTCGAGCTGCCGAAGGACCATCCGCTCTTCCGACAGCAGTTTCAGATAACGAAGGTCCCACAGATCGCCTCGATCAGCTTCTGGATGGGAAGCGGCGGGGGCACGTCCGAGCAATACGAGGACAGCGCGGTCCCGCACGCCATGGGCGTCGCGGATCACCAGGGTCGGCTGATGGTCCTCATGACGCACAACACCGACTTCGGCGACTCGTGGGAGCGCGAAGGCGACGACCCGAACTATTTCTACCGCTTCTCGGTCGACGGCTACGCGTTCGGCATCAACACGCTGCTCTACGCGATGTCGCATTAGCGTGTCGCTGCCACGACGGTGTCACGAAGATCGCGAAGTCGCGAAGATCGCGAAGGAAGGACCTCTTGTTCTTCGTGAGCGTCGCGGGCTTCGTGCCCTTCGTGCATGAGGGCCGTGGCCGTTTCGGCATTTGTGATGACGTCTAGACTGCTCTCATGACCGAGATAGCCCGCATCGTCGACCAGCTCGAGCGCGAGCACGCCGGTGATGCGTGGCACGGCTCACCACTGCAAGCCATCCTCGAAGGCATCGACGCGACCCGCGCAGCCGCGCGGCCCATCCCCGACGCTCATTCGATCTGGGAGCTCGTGCTCCACCTGACCGGATGGAAGAACGAGACCTCGCGGCGACTGGCGGGCGCGGTGGCGTGCATGCCGGTCGAAGGCGACTGGCCGGACGTCGGCGCTCCGACCGAGGACCGGTGGCAGGCGGCGTTGGCACGCCTCGAATCCGCGCACGACGGGTTGGTCGCCGCCGTGCAGGCGCTGCCCGACACCAAGCTCTACGAGCCCACCAACGACACGCGCAGTGTGCCGATCGGCACCGGCGTCTCGTACTACGTCCTGCTCCACGGCATCGTCCAGCACGACGTCTACCACGCGGGTCAGATCGCGCTGCTCAAGAAAGCCTAGTCGAGCAGCAGCGCGCCCGGATCTTCGACGAGCTCTTTGACGCGGACGAGGAAGCGCACGGCTTCGGCGCCGTCCACGATGCGGTGGTCGTAGGTCAGCGCAACGTACATCATCGGACGCACGACGACCTGGCCGTTGACCGCCATCGGGCGGTCCTGGATCTTGTGCAGGCCGAGGATCCCGACCTGCGGCGGGTTGAGGATGGGCGTGCTCAGGAGCGATCCGAACACGCCGCCGTTGGTGATCGTGAAGGTCCCGCCCTTGAGGTCCGCGAGCGACAAGCGTGCCGTCTTCGGCGCGCTTCGCGAACTCGCGAATGCCTTTCTCGATCTGCGCGAACGTCATCGCATCGGCGTTGCGCAGGACGGGCACCACGAGGCCCTCGCTCGCGCCGACGGCGACGCCGACGTCGTAGTAGTGCTTCAACACCATCTCGTCGCCCTGGATCTCGGCGTTGATGCGCGGGAAGCCTCTGAGCGCCCCGATCGACGCCTTGACGAAGAACGACGCGATCCCGAGGCCGACGCCGTGCCGATCCTTGAACGACTGCTTGTGCCGTTCGCGGAGCGCCATGACGGCGGTCATGTCCACCTCGTTGAACGTGGTGAGCATCGCCGCGGTGCTCTGCGCCTCGACCAGCCGCCTGGCGATCGTCGCGCGGCGCTTCGACATGCGCACGCGTTCCTCGGTGCGATCGTCCTCGGAACGTCTGCGCTCCTCACCTACCGGAGGCACGGGCTTCGCCTTCGCGGTTGGCGCGGCCGCGGGCGCCGCATCGGCCGGCGGCGCTGCCGGACCGGCGGCGGCCGGCTTCTCCGCGGCGCCAGACGCTTTCTCCGCGGCCCCAGACGCCTTCTCAACGTCCCTCTTCATCACGCGACCGCCGTCGCCGCTGCCACGCAGGCTCGCGAGGTCGACGTCGTTTGCAGCCGCAGCCTTTTTCGCGGTCGGCGTCGCGCGCGGCGTCCTGGCCGCATCGCTGGCCGCTTCGACCTTCGGCGCCTCGGCGTCGCCGGGCGATGGCGTGGCGGCGCCCTTCGCCGAGTCTTCCAGGATCCCCAGCACTTCGCCGACCTTCACATCGTCGCCGTCCTTGCGATCGATGCGGCTCAGCACGCCGGCGTGCGGCGCGCTGACCTCGACGTCGATCTTGTCGGTTTCGAGCTCGACGAGCGGGTCGCCGGCCGCGACGGCGTCGCCCTCCTTGCGCAGCCACTTGGCTACGCGGGCGTCCACGATGGACTCACCGACTTCCGGCACGACAATGTTGGACGGCATAAGTGTTGGTCAGCGTGGCTGAGGGGCTGGGACGTCGACCACGACGCGGGGGCGCGCCACGGGCTTGCCGCCGAAGGCCTGAGCGATGAGGACCTGTTGATAGTGCGCGTGCCGGGCGGCGGAACCCTCGGCAGGGGTGGCGCTGCGCGGGCGTGCGACGCGCCGGACCGTCCGGCCGTTCGAGACTTCCTGCAGGTGCGACCGCACGAACTCCCACGCGCCCATGTTCTCCGGCTCTTCCTGGACCCACATTACTTCGCCGGCGCCGGGAAACGCCTCGATCGCCGCGCGCAGCTCGCGCATCGGCACGGGATAGAGCTGCTCGAGCCGGCAGATCGCGATGTCGGGGCGGGCGGCGCGCGTCTCGGCCGCCATGAGATCCACATAGATCTTTCCGCTGCAGACGATCACGCGGCGAATGTCGTCGGCGCGGGATTCGGCCTCGCGGTCGGGAATCACCATCCGGAACCGGCCTTCGGCGAGCTCGCGCGGCGGAGACGCGACCATCGGGTGACGCAGCAGGCTCTTCGGCGTCAGCACGATGAGCGGCAGCGGGTCGACGAGGAGCAGGCCCGCCTGCCGCCGCAGCAGGTGGAAGTACTGCGCGGCGGTCGTGCAGTTGGCGACGCGGATGTTGATGTCGGCCGCGAGCTGCAGGAAGCGCTCCGGACGAGCGCTGGCGTGATCGGGCCCCTGACCCTCGTGCGCGTGCGGGAGGAGAAGGACGAGCGACGGGCGCTGACCCCATTTGCCGCGCGCCGACACCAGGAACTCGTCGATGACGACCTGCGCGCCGTTGATGAAATCACCGTATTGCGCTTCCCAGATGACCAGGCGCGACGGCTCCTGCACGCTGTAGCCGTACTCGAAGCCGAGGACCGCGTTCTCGGTCAGCGGGCTGTTGTGAATCTCGAAAGCGGCGCGTGCCTGCGGGAGAGCCTGCAGCGGCACGTGCGTGCGGCCCGTCTCCACGTCGTGCAGGACGGCGTGGCGGTGGCTGAACGTCCCGCGCTCGACGTCCTCGCCGGTGAGGCGGATGCTGACGCCGTCGCTCAGAATCGACGCTAGCGCCAGCTCTTCGGCAGCCGCCCAGTCGACCGTCCGCTCGTCGACGGCCTCGAGCATGGGCACCCGCTTCCCGCGCGCGCGCTCCAGCTTCTTGTGAAGCGAAAAGTCGGACGGCATCGCCAGGAGCGACGCGTTCAGCTCGCGGAGGCGTTCGATCGGCACCCCCGTGTGCACCTTCGAAGCCGCGCCGGGAGGCGGCGCCTCGGGCTCGGGCTCGACCAGATCCTGCTCCGGCCGCAGCGCGTCGTATGCCGCCTGCATCTCCTCGGTCCGCGCCAGGAAGATCGCCTCCGCCGTCTCGCCGTCGATGACGCCACGCTCGACGAGCGTCGCCGCCCACACTTCGCGGACGGTCGGATGCCAGCCGATCTTCTGATACATCAGCGGCTGGGTGAATGCGGCCTCGTCGCCCTCGTTGTGCCCGTGCCGCCGGTACCCGATGAGGTCGATCAGAAAATCACGCTGGAACTGATCGCGGTACGCGAACGCCAGCCGCGCCGCCTCGACGACCGCTTCGGGGTCGTCGGCATTCACGTGCACGATGGGAATCTTGAAGCCGCGCGCGAGCCCGCTTGCGTAGGACGTGCTGTAGATGTCTTCAGGGCCGGTCGTGAAACCGAGCTGGTTGTTGACGATGATGTGGATCGTCCCACCGGTCGAGTAGCCCGGCAGCCGGCCCAGGTTGAGCGTCTCGGCGACGACGCCCTGGCCAGGGAAGGCCGCGTCCCCGTGAATCAGGATCGGCACGCTGCGCGCGGGATCGAATCTCGGAACCCCCGGGCCGTCCACGCTCGTGCCCGCCGCGCGCGCCATGCCCTCGACAATCGGATTGACGGCTTCGAGATGGCTCGGGTTGGGCGGCATCGACACGACGAGATCCATCGCCGCGCCGCCGGTGATCGCGCGGTGCGCGCCGGCGTGGTACTTGACGTCGCCGGTCCACGTCATGTCCTCGCGGAAGCTTCGCGAGACGGGATCTTTGAACTCGGCGAGAATCTGCGCGTACGGCTTGTTCAGCACGTGCGCCATGACGTTCAACCGCCCGCGGTGCGCCATTCCCACCAGAATCTGCCGGATACCGGCCTCGCCGGCCTCGGCAATCACCTCGTCGAGGACCGGCACGAGCATGTCGAGCCCCTCGATCGAGAAGCGCGTCTTGCCGGGGAACGTCCGCTGGAGAAAGCGCTCGAACGCCTCGACCTGAGACAGACGGTCGAGCAGCTTGACGGGATCAATCGGATCGGCCGGCGCGCGGAACCGTCCCCGCTCGGCGGCCTGCCGCAACCATTCGCGCTCGTCTGGCACGAACACGTGCGCGTAGTCGTAGCCGGTCGTGGAACAGTAGATGCGGCGAAGGGCTGCGATCGCGTCGTAGGCCGTAGTGACGCCGTCGAGCGGGCCAGCGACGAGGTTCGCCGGCAGGCTCCGGAGATCTTCGTCGGTGACTCCATGTGTGGCCGCAAGAAGCGAGGGATCACCAATCGGGGGACGCCCGCCGAGCGGGTCGAGCGTGGCCGCCAGGTGTCCATACCGCCGAATCGACTCGGCCAGGTTGACGGCACCGACGACTTTCTCGAGGGGAATGGCCCCGCCGCCGGCCGACGCGTCGTCGTCGGTCGGCGGCGCCCACCGCTCGAACAACGCCCGCGTGTCGGGATCTACAGACGATGGATTCTGGCGGTACTTCTCGTAAAGCTCGAGAACATACCCCCGATTGAAACCACTGAACTCTTGCCACCCCGACATGATCTTCTGATTTTAGCATTCATGTAGGTTCAAGGGGTTCAGGAGGATCAAGAGGGTTCAAGGGTTCAAAGGGTTCAAAAGGTTCAAAGGGTTCAAAAGGTTCATAGGGTTCATAGGGTTCATAGGGTTCAGGAGGTTCATGGGTTCAGGAGGTCGCTGGCGTTGCGGTTCGGCCCGCCCTGAACCTTGAACCTCTTGAACCCTTTGAACCCTTTGAACCCTTTGAACCCTTTGAACCCTCTTGATCCTCCTGAACCCTTTGAACCGTCTTGATCCTCCTGAACCCTTTGAACCTATCGTTCATTCGTTCCGAAGGGCCTGAATGGGATCGGTTTTGCTGGCGCGCGACGCCGGCGCCCATGCCCCGATGAGCGCCACCGCGCCGAGGACGAGCGTCACTGCCGCTATCGTGCCGGGGTCGGCGGCGCGCACGCCGAAGAGCAGGCCCTCGAGCGCCTGGCCGGCAACGATCAGAACGCCGATCCCGATCGCCAGGCCGATCGCGGACAGGCGCAGGACCTGGCCGAGGATGAGCCAGATGACGTCGCGACGCTGCGCGCCGACCGCCAGACGCACGCCTATCTCCTGCGTGCGCGCGGTCACCGCGTACGACATCACTCCGTAGATGCCGATCGCCGCCAGCACGAGCGCGACGGCGGCGAAGATGCTCAGGAGGACAGCAGAGATTCGTTGTTGAAACGACGACGTCGCAAGCGCCTCGTCGAGGGTCTGAATCAGATAGACCGGCTGTTCGGGATCGAGCGATGAGACCGTCTGGCGCGCGGATGCCAGGAGGCCCGTCGGCGGGCCGTCCGTGCGCACCAGCATGAAGAGCTGGTTCCACGCCGTCTGCTGGCGAACCGGGACGTAGATCTCCGGCCGTACTGCTTGCGTCACGCCGTTGTTCCGATAGTCCGCGACGACTCCCACGATGGTCGTCCACGGCCGCCGCTGGTCTGGGCTGCCGATGGCGAGACGTTGCCCGAGCGGATCGGTGCCGGCGAGATACCGCGCCGCAAACGCCTGATTGATCATGGCGACTGGCGGCGTATCGAGTCGATCGGTCGGGCCGAGGAGACGCCCGGCGCCGAGCGGCACGCGCAGCGTTTCAAAGTAGCTGGGCGTCGCCGTGGTGATGAGCGCCGTCGGCAGTGTCTGCTGGCCGTCCTTGTGTCCTTGTTCGAGCCTGAACTGTGTGCCAAAGGTCGCGGACGGTGGAAACTGAGAAGCCGCGGACACGGCGCGCACGCCCGGCAGCGCCGCAAGGCGCTCCGACAGTCGATCGAAGAAGGCGCCGGCGGCATCGCCGGGGTAGCGCTCGCGCGGCAGCGTGAGTCGCATGGTGAGCACGCCGTGGGAATCGAAGCCGCGATCGACTCGTTGAATGTTGAGAAAGCTCCGCAGCAGCAGACCGGCTCCGAGCAACAGCACGACCGACAGCGCGAGCTCGGCAACGACCAGGACGTGACGAAGCCGCCGCCCGCCGCGCGATCCGCCCGTTCGCGCGTCGGCCTTGAGCGACTCGTGCGGGTCGGTGCGCGTGGCCTGGAACGCCGGCAGCAGGCCGACCAGCAGCCCGCAGCCGAGTGCAAGCGCCACACTCCACCAGAGCACGCGAAAGTTGATGCCCGCCTCCAGTCCGAGCATCTGAAACTGCCCGGGAATGATGGCCCCGCGCTCTTGAGTCCAAGCCACGCGATGGCGATGCCGACCGCGCCGCCGGCGATCGAGAGCAGCAGGCTTTCAGTCAGGACGAGCCGCATCACACGCCATCGCGCCGCGCCGAGCGCCAGACGCACGGCCAGCTCGCGCTGCCGCGCAGACGACCGCGCGAGGAACAGGTTCGTGAGGTTGGCGCAGGCGATGAGGAGCACCAGCCCGACGGCGCCCAGCAGGATGAATGCCGCCGGCCGGACGTCTTTGAGCAGCGCCGCCGCCCATGGCGTCGCCGTCAGTTGCCAGTTCTCGTACTCCGCGAACGCCCCCTTCTCCGCCTGCTCGACTCGTCTGGCGATGGATGCAAGCTCGGCGTTGGCCTGCTCCAGCGACGCGCCAGGCGCGAGACGGGCGAGCACGTTGAACTGCCGGACGTTGCGCGGGACGGTCAACGGATCGCCGCCCCACGGAATCCAGAGGTCGGTCCCGATGAGGACCAATCCGGGCGGCATCACCCCGACCACCGACGCCGCGCGGCCGCTCACGCGAATCGGGCGGTTCAGGATGGCGGGATCGCCGCCGAAGCGGCTCTGCCAGAGGCGATGGCTGATGATCGCTGCCGGTGGACCGTTCGGACCGAGCTCGTCCGCGGTAAAGCCGCGGCCCAGGGCCGGCGCCATGCCCATCACCGGAAACAGATCGTCGAGCAGCAGCGCCGTGAAGACACGCTCGGGCACGTCGCCGCCGGAGATGTTGCGGTTGCCGAGATCGAACGAGCCGGCGCGCGCGAAGCTGCGTGCCGTCCGGATGTCCAGGTACTCGGCGGGCGACAACGTTTCGACGTAGATCGTTTCGGACGACAGCTTGGGGAACGTGACGCCCACCGCCACCAGCCGGTCCGGCTGCGGATAGGGAAACGGGTGGAAGACGAACCCGTCGAGCATGCCGTAGATCAAGCTGTTCCCGCCGATCGCGAGCCCGAGGGACAGGACCGCGATCGCCGTGAACCCAGGACGGCGAACGAACTGGCGGAGCGCGTACCGGAGGTCCTGAACGAGCGTATCCATCTCGGTCCTCTTCCGTGAATGTGGTGACCGCGGCGCGCCGCGACCTGCCGCGCGCTCGACTGCCTGCATGAGCTGCCGGCTGCGCAGCTTGACGGCAGCCGCCAGCAGGTCCCGTGTGAGGTACATAAAGAACCGCGGCGTGCGGAGCGGACCAGGACTTCCGACCGCGTCCCACTCGAGCGCGATCGCCGCAATCAGTTCTTCACCGTATCGCTCGCGGAACGCAGCCGGATACAACCGCAACAGCAATGTGGCCAGCCGCGTCACGCGAGCCCCTTCCGCAGGCGCGGGTTGGCGCGCGCGACGTCCACGAGTTGCCCGAACGCTTGCAGGTCCTTCCGAAGCGACGTCCACCCGCGCGCGGTCAACCGGTAGTAACGGCGCTGCGCCTCCTGACCGTTGGCGCGCCCGGCGGCACGCACCGCCGTCTCTTCAATCAGGCCGCCATCTTCGAGCCGCTGAATCGCCTCGTACAAGGTGCCCGGTCCCAGCCGGATCGCGCCATCGGTCCGCTGTTCCACGGCCTGCTTGATGGCGTACCCATGCCGCGCACCCTCGGCGAGCACGAGCATGATGTGAAGGACCGGAAGGGACGGCGGTTTGCCAGGTGCCATAGACGTGTCGTTAGACGATACGTTGGCGGTGGGGGTTTACACAAGGCTTTAGGCTTTGGGCTCCAGCAAAACCTTCGAACGCTTACTCGAGGATCTTTCCTAGAGCCCAGAGCCTAAAGCTTAGAGCCCGACCTACCGCCGCCGCCGCGGCATGCTCAGGTTCTTCCAATCGGCCGACCGCAAGTGCTTGGCTAGAAAGACGATCTGGCCGACATGGTAAGCGTGGTGGGTCATCTGGCGGTCGAGCGCTTGGATGACCGAGTGACGCTCGCCCCGAATCTGGACGTTCTGCAGCAGGTCGTCAGGCCTCAGGTCGTCGAGGGTTTCGAACAGGCGCGACCAACCGCTCTCCCAGTCCGCCAACACGTCCGCCCGGCCGGGGGTACGGTCGATCTCGAACTCGCCATCCCGGTTTCGATCGGGCTTCTCGCCGTCCGTCGTCAGGAAGTCGGTGAACCGCGAGCGGAGGTTCCCCGCCATGTGTTTCATCATCACCGCCAGGCTGTTCGACTCCGGGTCGAGCGCCACGACGAGCTCGTCGTCTGTGACCTGTGCGAGGGCGTCCTCGGCGAGCTTCTTCAGCTTGCGGAACTGCAGGCGTACGTCATCGAGATACGCGGACGCTGTCGACATGTGGCTATGTTACTGCTGCTCGCTGCGGCTGTCGCTGGTTCATCCGTGGTGTCCGCTGGCGTTTCGTGATCGCGCGGCAACCACCGGTGGCGACACCAGCGAGTCGATGCGCCTCTCTCGACGGATCGGAACGAAGACGACCGGCACCCGGCTTGGCTGTCAGCTGCCAGGAACCGCAGCAAACAGGACGTCGACCTGGAAAAGGTGCGCGGCCTCGCCGAGTGACTCGCAATGCGCTGCCATCCCACTCGCGTACTCGACGCCAGGCGAGAGTCTCATGACCCTGGCTGTGCGCGCGGCACGTTGCGCATGAACCCGAGCGAGGTCGATGACTGCGGCTACCCTGCCGTCGAGTACCATCCCGCGCGCGAGTACCTTTCGACGGACAGACGCCTGGCGGCAGCGCGAAGCCACGCGGCGTGAGCCGATCAATGTGGTCGCTGCCACGTTCAGCCGGCCTCGTACCGCATCCTCCTCGACGTCCTCGAGATCGTCCAGGATCTGGCTCGCGATGGCGAGGTCGGCGAACAATCGCTCGAACATGGGGTACTCGGGCAGGCGACCAATCCGCGCAAACACGGCCCCCACACCGACCGAGAGAATCGCCGCCACGTCGGCATACAGTCGTCGCGCGGAGGCCGGCATACCGGCGGGCTGCGTCTGGAGACGATCGACTTCTGCGATGCCGTGCAGAGTTTTGCGCGCGGCATGACGAAACAGGGACCAGAAGACAGCGTCGTCGATATGCCGGGCCAGCTGATCCTGCGCCTCTATCAGCAACTCGTCGGCGGCGGGTATGAGCCACGACCCGCTCGTCTGATCGTCGAGCAGGTCATCGTGGATCCGGATGGTCAGAAACAGGCAGGTACCTGAGCGAAGAGAAAATCATGGAGCACCCCGCGCTCCTTGCGACCATCGAAATACCAGCCGGGAGCAGCCAGCCAGAACGGAAGACTCGCCCTCGATCGTCGTCGACGGGTTCGCGGGCGTGCTTCACGCAGATATCGGATGAGAGCCCGCCGAAGACCGGCGGGCCGTCCATCGATGTACCGCTGGAGGCGTAGGGTCACCACCTCCGTCAGATACGTCGCCCGTTGGCTAGCGCTTGCGAGACTTTGCGCCGGCGCGGCTTTTCGAGACACGCTTCACTGAACGATAGCCTTTCAGGTGGCAGAAAATGTCCCAAAAATCAATGCGAATCGGTTTGAAGAACCGTGGGACTCGTGCGCCCCCCGTCAGGGCCTTCAGCAGATCCTCGTGGCTCACGGTCAAGGTGACGCGGCGGCCGGCCAGCAACGACGCCAGAGTCTTGGCTTCACTGGGCGAGAGCTTGATTCCTTGTTTCGCGGCCTGCTCGAGCGCGGCCTTGCGATCATCGTGCAGAAGCTTGAAAAAGCGTTTGTTCTTGCGCGCGAGCGTAACAAGACGCTTGAGCGGAGTGGGCTCCATGCGTTCTACCTCCCGCCCGGTTGACGGCTCTGCCGGCGGAGTGCCTGCGCTCGACTCCGCTCCTGCCGGGATTCGCGCGTGCGTCCGAGCCTCTCGAATGTGTCGGCAAGCCTATCACGGTATCCCGGTTCCGACGGATCGAGCTGCGCCGCCTTCTCGAAGAGTAGAAGCGCCTGAGCAGATGCCCCGGTGCGAAGCGCATGCTGGCCCACGCGGTCGTATGGACGCGCGAGCGCCTTGACTTGCGCTGGAAGGCTTCCGCCCAGGTCCTTGATTCGCCCAGCAAGCAAACTGGCGTAGCGCGCAGACGCATCCTTGTCGTCGCGAAGGATGGCCAGACCGTCAAGCAGCGCGTAGGCGGTAGGGTGAGGGGGCGCAAGGGCGAGAGACCCTTCCAGTGTGCGGCGCGCCTCGTCTGCCAATCCACGGTCGATGGCGCAGCGCGCCCACTGGCTGTAGAGCGGCGCATACGCCCACCGACCCTCTACAAGCGGGCGAAGCGTGTCGAGCGCCGCCGGGCAGTCACCTTGCCTCTCCTGAACTGAGGCAAGACTGCTGAGCAGGATGCGGTTGCCCGGCGCGTACTTCAGAGCGACCTCGAGGTGTCGGGCTTGGGCCGAGAGGTTACTGTCGGCTAGCGCTCCAGCAAAGGCGATCATCGATTGCTCGAACGGGCTCGCTTGCGCTTCGATTGAACGCAAGTACTCGACTTCGGCGCGTCCTTTGCCCTCCTCCATGAACGTTGGCAGGCGCCAGATCCGGGGGGCGATGAAGGTCGGTTCTATGTCCAGAGCCCGTTGGAAGTGCTGCCGCGGTGCGCCTGGCTGGTAGCGGAACACGTACATCGCTCCATGGACAAAAGCCGTGACCGCCTCTGCCTTGTACGGCCGCGAGGAGATCCAGGGGCGGAGATCGCGAGCGTACTCGGGTCCACCTGACCGCACGTTGAAGAAGGCCGACAGCGCTCCAGAGAGTTCGCGGACTGCGGGGGCCAACTGGGCTTCCGACGCGACCGACGTGCGCGTGCTGAACGAGATTTCCTTGGTGGCGGCTTCGATGACATTACATTGAAGCTCGCGCGCTACTCCCACCGTCAGAAGGCGCATACGCACGGCGAGGTCGACGCCTCCCGGCTCCCGGCTCTCGGCTCTAGTCCCTTGCTCGGCGCCTCTATCAAAGAGACTGATTTCCGGAATGCCGGCCAGCTCTGTCGTGAGCAGTACGTGAATCAGCCTCGGCCACTGCGACGCATCACCGGCCGAACCGATCACTTCTGCCGGTGTCAGCTCGACTCGGAGCGGCGAACCGCTTGCCGGCGTGCCCTGCGCCCCGGGCGCAGTCGGCGCCGGTCGGGGGGACGAGCTTTCTCTTCCTGGAACGGGCCACGCGACGATCAGCGCGAGGGTCAAGATGCCTGCCGCGATCAAAATGGATGCGGCAACTTTCCACGTGTGGCGTGGCGGCCGAACCACCTGGTCAGGTCGATCGCTGAGCCGATGCAGATCAACCTGCAGTTCGGTCGCCGACTGATAGCGAAGAGACGGATCGAGATCCAGCGCCTTCAAGACGATGGCGTTCAGGCCCGGCGATATGTGGGGGTTCGTCTCCGTCGGAGGATCGGGCTTGCCTCTCAGAATGGCATTCATCAGCGCGGCGTCGTTCGTCGCGTTGAATGGCCTGCGTCCCGTGGCCATCTCATAAAGCACGGCACCCGCGGCATAGACGTCGGTGCGCCGGTCCGCCGCCTGGCCCCTGATCTGCTCTGGCGCCATGTAGGGGAGCGTTCCACCCAGACCGCCAGTACCGGTCATCGTCTGGGTCGTCGTATCACCGGACGCGGTGACACGCGCCAATCCAAAGTCCAGAATCTTCAGCCGCCCGTCTGGCGTCACGCGGATATTGCCTGGCTTCAGATCGCCATGGACCACGCCCCTCGAGTGCGCGAAAGCCAGCCCGTCCGCGAGCTGGCACCCGAGCGCGATCATTTCTTCGCTCGACAATGGTCCGCTCAGGACCTGGGCGGACAGCGGCCGTCCAGGGATGTACTCCATCACGAGATAGTCCAGGCCATCCTGACTATTGAAGTCATGGATGGTCGCGATGTTTGGATGGTTGGTTCGGGAAAGGGCGAGCGCCTCGCGCCGGAAATTACGTCGCGCCGCCTCGGTCAGCGCATTGCGCGGAGACAAAACCTTGATTGCTACATCCCGTTCCAGGCGCTCGTCGCGCGCAAGGTACACGACTCCGACGCCACCGGCGCCAACCTGCTCCGTGAGGTGGTAGTGACCGAGGGTTGCGCCGATCATGATGGCGTCCGGGATGGTATAACGGCTGTGCTATCGAACGCGAGTCGATGAGGCGAGCGCGGAATCCTGAGGCGGGCTATTCGGCAAGCGGTGGCGGCGCCTCGAGCGCCGCCGGAACGATCCGCGTAAACTGGCCTCGCTGCAGCAGTTCTCTCCCTTTTCCACCGCGGCCGGTCACCTCGTACTTCGTTGTGCTGATCGTCTGCTCGGCGCCGCGGGTCGTCTCGACCGTCATCAGGTCACGGTCTCCGGACGAGGCGATGAATCCCAGGACGCGGTCGACCTTGGAATCCAGCTTGATCAGGATGACGCCGCGGCCCGGACCCGACAGGAAGTTGACCTCGTCGGCCTTGCAGAGGATCGCACGTGCCTGTCGCGTGGCGGCGATCAGGATCTCGCTCCCGTCGACGCGCGCCACGCCGACCACCTCTGCGCCCTCGGCCGTCCGCGTGTAGCGCCGGCCCGCCCGCGTGCTCGGCTCGACGAACGGCTCGAGACCGAATCGCATCGAGTACCCGTCGCTCGTGACGGCGACGGCGTGCACCGGCGGCACGTCTCCTTCTTTCCTGGCTGCGATCTTGCCGATGACCCTCGGGTCGAGGCTGAGCGCCGCGACAATCTTCTCGCCATCCTTCAACTTGAAGAACCGCTGAATCGGCTCGCCGTAACCCGTGGACGCCGGGAGGTCGGTGAACCGCGTGGAGTAGGCGACGCCGAAGTTGCTGAAGAACACGGCCGAGGCACGCGTGCTGCCGGGCAGCACCGCCAGCACCGCGTCGCCCTCGCGCACGCGCGTCGAGGACACGTCCTTGACTTCCTTCTGACGCTTGACCCACCCGTCGCGCGAGACGAGCACGACGTTGTCCTCCTCGACGATGAAGTCTTCGGCGGTGTACTCGGCCTCGCCCGCGTCTGACGCGATCGCCGTCCGCCGCGGGTCGCCGTACTTCTTCTGGATCTCCTCGAGCTCCACTTTGACGACGCCCCACCGACCGTCCTCGTCCCTGAGGAGCGCGGTGATCTGGCGCGCGCGGCGGCGCTTCTCCTCGAGCTCCTTCCGGATGATGAGGATTTCGAGGCGGGCCAGCCGATAGATCTTCAGCTCGAGGATCGCGTCGGTCTGGTCGGCATCGAGCGCGAACCGCTTCATGATCTGCTGCGCCGCGTCGGCCTTGCCCTCGGACTTCCGGACAATCTTCAGGATCTCGTCGAGGGCGTCGAACACTTTCTCGAACCCCTCGAGGATGTGGACACGCTTGCCGATCGCCCGCAGCTCGTGCTCGAGCCGCTTGGTGACGACGTCGAGCCGGAAATGGAGGAAGTGCCACAGAATCGCGTGCAGGTCCAGTCGTTCCGGCCGGCCAATCTCGGGATTCTCGGTCGGAATGAGGCAGGTGAGGTTGACGATGAAGCTCGTCTGGAGGGGCGTGTGCTTGAAAAGGTACGCCATGACCATCTTCTCGTCGGCATCCTTCTTCAATTCGAGCGCGATGCGCACGTCGTCGGTCGACACGTCCTTGACGTCGAGGAGCGGCGGGAGATTCCGGCCTGCCGCGATGTCTCCGATCCGCTCGACGAGCGCGGACTTGTTGACGGTGTAGGGGACGCTGGTGATGTAGATCGTCTTGCCGGCGCGCGTCGCCGGCCCTTCCTCCCACGTGGCGCGGAGCCGGATCGCTCCCGAGCCGGTCTTGTAGATCTCCTTGATCTCGTCCGGAGAGTTGAGCATCTGCGCGCCGGTCGGAAAATCGGGGCCCTTCACGTAGCGGCACAGCTGCACGCTGCTCAAGTCCGGGTTGTCGAGGAGCTTGATGAGCGCCGTGCAGACCTCGCTGAGGTTGTGCGGCGGGATGTTGGTCGCCATGCCGACCGCAATGCCTGTCGCGCCGTTGATCAGGAGATTCGGCACGCGCGAGGGCAGGACGACCGGCTCGGTCCTGGTGCCGTCGTAGTTGGGCCGGAAGGGCACCGTGGACTGATCGATCTCCGTGAGCAACTCGTCACTGAGCCGCGCGAGCCGGCACTCGGTGTATCGCATGGCCGCGGCGCCGTCACCATCGAGCGAGCCGAAGTTGCCGGAGCCATCGACGAGCGGATAGCGGAGCGAGAATGACTGGGCCATCCGGACCAGCGTCTCGTAGAGCGCGGTGTCGCCGTGCGGATGGTAATTGCCCATCACATCGCCGACGACCTTCGCGCACTTGCGATGCTTGACGTCGGCCGTCAGGTTCTGCTGCCACATCGTGTAGAGGATGCGGCGCTGAACAGGCTTCAACCCGTCGCGCACGTCCGGAAGCGCGCGAGACGTGATGACCGACAGCGCGTAGTTGAGGTACCGCGTCTGCGCGGCCTCGTGAAGCGCCACGACCTCGGGCTCGCCGCCACCGGATCCGCGTCCTCCGTCGATCACACCCGCGCCCGCGCCGTCATCGAACAGCGACGCGCCACCCTTCTTCCGTTTCGCCAACGAGTGTCCTCCGTTCGACTGAGGATAGCAGACGGGATGTCTGACGGAGGCGACGGGGATCGAGGAGACGAAGTTCGAGAAGAGACGAAGTTCGAGGAGACGGAGGTGACGAAGACAACGGATTCAACACGGAGGCACGGAGACGAACGGTGACGCACGGAGAAGAACGTTTTAGCGGTGTTTGAAACCGCGTCACGCTTGACTCCCGGCGATGCACGATGATACAAACGCCGCTTTTGCACAGTCAAAGCGGGGAACCGGCTTGGCCCAGACGGAAGCAGAGCTGCTCGACAACCCTGTCGTGGGCCGTCCCACGCTCATTCTGCGCTCGCCGGATTTCCACTCCATCACGGAAGCGGTCGCGGAGCCGCTCGAGCGGCGGACGCCGATCGGCTGGTGGCTCTTCTTCTTTCCTTCCCTCGCGCTCCTCGGCCTTCTCGGCGCGGCGATCTCGTGGCTTTTCTGGGAGGGGATCGGCATCTGGGGCCTCAACGTCCCCGTCGGCTGGGCGTGGGACATCACGAACTTCGTGTTCTGGGTCGGCATAGGGCACGCCGGAACCCTCATCTCGGCGATCCTCTTCCTCTTCCGCCAGAAATGGCGCACCTCGATCAACCGCGCGGCGGAGGCGATGACCATCTTCGCCGTCATGTGCGCCATGACGTTCCCGGGGATCCACGTGGGACGTGTGTGGGTCGCCTACTGGATGTTCCCGATCCCGAACCAGATGGGCGTGTGGCCCAACTTCAGGAGCCCTCTTCTCTGGGACGTGTTCGCGGTCAGCATCTACGGAACCGTCTCGCTCCTGTTCTGGTACGTCGGCCTGATCCCGGACCTGGCGACGATTCGCGATCGGGCGAAAACCCGCCCGCGGAAGTTCGTCTACGGTCTCTTTGCCCTCGGATGGCGCGGGTCCATGCGGCAATGGCATCACTACGAAACCGCCTACCTCATTCTCGCTGCCCTCGCGACGCCGCTGGTCCTCTCGGTTCATTCGATCGTCTCGATGGATTTCGCGGTCTCCGTCCTCCCTGGATGGCATACGACGGTCTTCCCGCCCTACTTCGTCGCGGGCGCGATCTTCTCCGGGTTCGCCATGGTGCTGACGCTGATGGTGATCTGCCGCAAGGCGTTCCGCCTCGAGCACATCGTCACCCTCCGGCACTTCGACTACATGGCGAAGATCATGCTCGTGACCGGGACGATGGTCGGCTACGCCTATGCCACGGAGTTCTTCACCGCCTGGTACAGCGGGAACCCCTACGAGCTCTTCACGTTCATGAACCGCGCGCTCGGACCGTACGCCTGGGCCTACTGGATCATGATCACCTGCAACGTGATCAGCCCCCAGATCTTCTGGTTCAAGAAGGCGCGCACCAGCATACCGATCCTGTTCGTTCTGTCGATCGTCATCAACATCGGCATGTGGTTCGAGCGGTTCGTGATCATCGTGACGTCGCTGCACCGTGACTTCCTCCCCTCGGCGTGGGGCTACTTCACTCCCACGATCTGGGACGTGTCGTGCCTGCTCGGAAGCTTCGGGCTCTTCTTCACGATGTTCTGCCTGTTCGTGCGCTTTCTTCCGATGGTGGCCACCGCCGAGGTCAAGACCGTCCTGCCGCAGGCCGATCCGCATTGGCAGCCCGGCCCCGAACGCCAGCGCGCCGACCAGCCTCGGCTAGAGCTGCGGCGGTCGCGAAGCCTTGGCGAAGGCGGAAGCGCCGCAGCCCCTTGGGGCGCCGGAGCCCGTGCCCCTCCTGACGCGCCTCTTCCAGCGGCTCCCGAAGGGGCCCTACTACGGAATCCTCGCCGAATTCGCGACGCCGGCGGACCTCCATCACGCGTGCGAACGGGTGCGTGACGCGGGCTTCACCCGGTGGGACGCCCACACTCCGTTCCCGGTCCACGGCCTCTCGGGAGCGATGGGGCTCCGGCGCTCCTCGCTTCCCTGGATCGTCCTCGGCATGGGACTGACGGGGGCCGCGCTCGGGTTCATCCTGCAGTGGTGGGTCCACGCCTCCGCCTATCCCCTCGTGATTAGCGGCAAACCGTACTTCGCCTGGCCCGCCTACATTCCGATCACCTTCGAGGTCGCAGTCCTCTTCGGCGCGCTCGGGGCCGTCCTCGGCATGCTCGGCCTGAACCGGCTCCCCATGCACCACCATCCGCTCTTCCAATCCACGGTCTTCGAGCGGGCGACCGACGACGCCTTCTTCATCTCGATCGAATCGTGGGATCCCCGGTTCGATCCGTCGGCCACCCGCAAGCTGCTGGAGTCCCTGGGCGCACGAAGCGTCGAGC
This sequence comes from uncultured Acidobacteriota bacterium, assembly GCA_963771395.1. Lineage (GTDB taxonomy): Bacteria > Acidobacteriota > Vicinamibacteria > Vicinamibacterales > 2-12-FULL-66-21 > DATBJJ01. The sequence goes on from CAVYTY010000006.1 coordinate 362,597, forward strand.
TCCTGGAGTCCTGAAGAATCATGAATCAACGACCCTCGGCAGCGAGTGAGCGCAGCGAGCGAGCCACGCGAGCGGAGCGGGGAGTGAGGGGCCCCCGCGAGCGAGCGTGTAAGGGGGGCCGGGGGACGAAGTCCCCCGGGGAACAATGATCCCCGAACGCGATCACGTAGCGCTGCGGCCCGAGCAGGCCACGATACCGCCGGGGCACCCGTGGAACCGCTTGCCGGTCATTGGCGCCGTCTGCGCCCTGATCGGCGCGGTAGCCTGCGCCATTCTGGGGGCGGGAAATCCGAAGCAATTCTTCTTCTCGTGGCTCGTGTCGTTCCTGTTCTTTCTGAGCCTGGCTCTTGGCGCGCTCTTTTTCGTGCTGATCCAGTACGCGGTCCAGGGTGGATGGGGGATCGTGCTGAGACGCATCGGGGAGACGATCTTCGCAACGCTTCCCGTGATGGCGGCCCTCTTCCTGCCGGTGTTGCTCGGCCTGCACGATCTCTACTCGTGGACCGTCCCCGGGGCAGCCGAGCATGACGCGCTGCTTCGCTGGAAGGCGCCATACCTCAACGTGCCGTTCTTCCTGATCCGGGCGGCGCTCTACTTCGGGAGCTGGTCCTTCATGGCCCTCCTCTACTACCGCGGCTCGCGCGGTCAGGACGTGACGGGGGATCCCGGGGTGTCGGCCCGTCTGCGCCGCCTCGCCGGGCCCGCCATCATCGTCCTCGCGCTGACCCAGACCTTCGCCTCGATCGACTGGATCATGTCGCTCACGCCGCACTGGTACTCGACCATCTTCGGCGTCTATTTCTTCGCGGGTTCCTTCGTGGGGTTCATCGCGCTTCTCTCGGTCGTCGTGGTGGCGATGCGCGGGGCGGGGCTGCTGGACACGATAATCAGCGCCGAGCACCTGCACGATATCGGAAAGCTCCTGTTCGCATTCACGGCGTTCTGGGCCTATATCGCCTTCTCCCAGTTCTTCCTCATGTGGTACGCGAACCTCCCGGAAGAGACGATCTGGTACAAGGCCCGGCTCGAGGGGTCCTGGATGCAGGTCTCGCTCTTCCTCATGGCGGGACATTTCGTGGCTCCGTTCTTCTACCTGATGGGGCGCGCCGTCAAGCGGAAGGGAGCGACCCTGGCCGTCGGGGGAGCGTGGCTCCTCGCCATGCACTTCGTGGATCTCTACTGGCAGGTCATGCCGACGCTCCATCCCGAGGGGCTCCGTCCGTCGGCTCTGGACGTGGCCGCGCTCGTTGCCGTAGGCGGGTGCTTCGTGGCGGCAGCCAGCTGGCTGATGCGACGGCAGGCGCTCGTTCCACTGCGCGACCCGAGGCTTGCCGAATCGATGGCCTTCGAGAACATGTAAGGGCGGATCACGCCTGTGCCGCCGCCCTTCGACAGGGCTCAGCGCGACGCCGAGCACGTCGAAGGTCGGAACCGGGGCGGCCGAGGTGTGCGAGGGTTGCACAGACAGCGGGCCCGATGTTACAGTCGGCCCAATCTAGGATTGGCGTAAGGCAGCGTCGACGGTGACGACTGAGACAAGGTTTGCGATGACCAAGGAGCCGAGCATGCGCAGGACAGGAAGCAGGTTGTGGCTGGCGGCGGGGCTGGTCGCGGTGTCGGTGTGGCCGGGCGTCGCCGTCGCCGCCTCGACCATCACCGGAACCGTCACCTTCGAGGGGAAACCCCCGGCTCTCAAGCCGCTCGCCATGGACGCCGACCCCGCGTGCGCCAAGCTGCACTCGAAACCCGCGCCGAGCGAGATGCTGGTCCTCGGCAGCGGCAACACCATGGGGAACATCATGGTCTGGGTCTCGAAGGGGCTCCCGACAGGCAAGACCTGGCCCGCTCCCAAAACTCCGGCGGTTCTCGATCAGAAAGGCTGTCAGTACGTGCCGCACGTGCAGGGGATCATGGTCGGCCAGGCCTACAAGATCCTCAACTCCGACGGCATCCTCCACAACGTCCATGCCCTCCCCAAGATCAACAAGGGATTCAACCGGCCCATGCCGGCGACGGTCAAGGAGGCAACCGCAACGTTCGACAAGGCGGAAGCGGTCTTCCAGATCAAGTGCGACGTTCACCCATGGATGAGCGCCTGGGTCGGCGCCTTCACCCATCCTTTCTTCTCGGTGACGGGCACGGACGGGAAGTTCACGATCTCGGGCCTCGACCCGGGGACCTACGAGATCACCGCCTGGCACGAGAGGCTGGGAATGCAGACGGCCTCGGTCACGGTTGGCGCCACCGATACGAAGACCCAGAACTTCAAGTTCGCCATGCCCGCCGCGAAGTAGCGATCCGGAGACCAGCCGCATGAGTCAGCCAGGAGCTGTCGCCGCACCCACGCCGCACGGCGCGCACGAAGTCCATCACGAGGAGCTGGGCTTCTGGCGCAAGTACGTGTTCTCCGTCGACCACAAGGTCATCGGCATCCAGTACACCATCACCGGCCTGCTGTTCCTCCTCTTCGGCTTTTCGCTGATGATGCTCATGCGCTGGCAGCTCGCCTACCCGGGCGCCGTGCTGCCGCTCATCGGCAACCTCTTCGGCGAGGCGCGCATGCCGGGCGGGACGATGCTCCCTGACTTCTACAACGAGCTCGGGGCGATGCACGGCACCATCATGGTCTTCCTCGGGGTGGTCCCCCTCGCCGTCGGAGGGTTCGGGAACTTCGTGGTCCCGCTCCAGATTGGAGCCCCGGACATGTCCTTCCCGAGGCTGAACATGGCGAGCTACTGGTTCTTCTTCCTCGGCGGCGTGACGATGCTGCTCAGCTTTCTCCTCCCCGGGGGAGCCGCGCAGTCCGGGTGGACCTCCTACACGCCCCTCGCCATCATTGCGCCGGGCCAGACGACGTGGCTCATCGGGATGGTCTTCCTGATCACCTCGTCGCTGCTCGGAGCGATCAACTTCATCACGACCATCATCCAGCTGCGCGTGAAAGGGCTCACCTTCCTGCGATTCCCCTTCTTCGTGTGGACGCAGTTCGTCACGGCCTTTCTCCTGCTCCTGGCCTTCCCGCCGCTCGAGGCCGCGGCGGTCCTGCAGCTGATGGATCGTCTGGCCGGCACGAGCTTCTTCCTCCCGAGCGGCCTCGTCGTCAGCGGCCAGGCCCTCGACGTGGCCGGCGGAGGCAACCCGATCCTCTGGCAGCACCTGTTCTGGTTCCTGGCGCACCCGGAAGTCTACGTCCTGATCCTCCCGGCGCTCGGAATCGTGGCCGAGATCATCGCGAACAACACGCGGAAGCCGCTGTGGGGCTACCGTTCGATGGTCTACTCGCTCATCTTCCTCGGCTTCATGTCGTTCATCGTCTGGGCGCACCACATGTTCATGACCGGCATGGGGACGGAGATGGCGGCGTTCTTCCAGACGACCACGATGATCATCTCGATCCCATCGGTCGTGATCCTCACGGCCCTCCTCATCTCGCTCTGGGGCGGATCGATACGCTTCAACACGCCCATGCTCTTCGCGATCGGCTTCATCCCGATGTTCGGCATCGGCGGGCTCACGGGGCTTCCGCTCGCCTTCAACATCGCGGACATTCCGCTGCACGACACGTACTACGTCATCGGCCACTTCCACTACGTCGTCGCGCCGGGGACGATCTTCGCCCTCTTCGCGGGGATCTACTACTGGTTTCCGAAGGCAACCGGGCGGAAGATGAACGAGACGCTCGGCAAGATCCATTTCTTCGGCTCGCTCGTGTGCATGAACGTCGTCTTCACGCCGATGTTCCTCATGGGGATGGCCGGCGTTTCGCGGCGGCTGTTCGACGGTGGGGAGACCTACGCCTTTGCGCAGCCGGTCCTCCACTGGAACGTGGTTTCCTCCTGGGGCGCGTGGATCCTCGCGATCTTCCAGATTCCCTTCATCTTCAATTTCTTCTGGAGCATCTGGAAGGGGGAGAAGACCGGGGACAACCCGTGGGAGGCCACGACGATCGAGTGGGCGGCTCCATCGCCTCCCCCGCACGGCAATTTCCTCGTGGCTCCGGAAGCGCACCGTGGGCCCTACGAGTACAGCGTTCCCGGCGCGGCCAAGGACTTCCTGCCGCAGCACGAGGCGTGAGCGAGTGAGCGCAGCGAACGAGCCACGCGAGCGGAGCGGGGCATGGGGCCCCCGCGAGCGAGCGTGCCAGGAGGTCCGGGGGACGAAGTCCCCCGGTGGGAGTTAGATGGACATTCCCTACACAGTAGAGGTGCGCCGGGACACCGGTCTCACCAACGGCAAGATCGGCATCTGGCTCTTCCTGGCCTCGGAGGTCATGCTGTTCGGCGCCCTGTTTGCGAGCTACATCCTGATCCGGACGGGGGCGCCGACCTGGCCGCGGGGAGACACGATTCTCAACGTTCCGCTCGCCACGTTCAACACGATCGTCCTGATTTCGTCCTCCGTCACCATGGTGATGGCCTGGGCGTCGCTGATGCGCCACCGCTTCGGGACCTTCCGGATCTACATGGGGGCGACGATCCTGCTCGGGTTCGTCTTCCTCGTGGTCAAGTACTTCGAATACAGCGCCAAGTTCGAGCACCATCTCTATCCCAGCACCAACAACTTCCTCGCCATCTACTTCACCCTGACCGGCCTGCACATGCTCCACGTGGCCGGCGGGATGGCGGTGAACGCCTATTTCTGGGGCCCCGGCGCGAAGCAGTGGAAGACGAACCCGGAATGGTTCACCAACCGGGTCGAGCACTCGGGCCTCTTCTGGCATTTCGTGGATCTGGTCTGGATCTTCCTCTTCCCGGTTCTGTACCTTCTGTAGACAGCATCCATGGCAAGCATGACGAGCGACCACGCAGCTGACATCGACAGGCACGTCAGGGTCTACATCACCGTCTTCGTCACCCTCATGGTGTTGACAGTCGTCACGGTGGCGATCTCTTATCTCCACCTTCCCCTGGCGATGGCCATTACCGTGGCGCTGCTCGTCGCGACCGTCAAGGGATCGCTGGTGGCGTGCTACTTCATGCACCTGATCTCGGAGAAGAAGCTGATCTACGCGGTCCTCGCGCTGACAGTTGTCTTCTTCGTCGCGTTGCTGGCCCTTCCCGTCGTCACCCACAGCAACGGCTACTGGATTCCCGAAGCACCGCCGAGCGAGGCGCCGGCTACGAGTCCGCATCAATGAACCTCAGGTGGTTCCACGCTGTGCTGATCCTCCTCTCCGCGGCCCTCGCGGTGCTGTTCGGGGTCTGGTGCCTGGGCCAGTACGGGCGGGAGGACGGGATCGGAAGCCTGATAGCGGCCGTCGCGGCGTTCGCCGTGTCGTTCGGCCTGATAGTTTACGACTCGTGGTTCCTGCGCAAGACGAGGACGCTGCGATGAAGACGGAGTCGGGACGCTACTGGGGACGGGCCTGCCTCGCCGTAGCAGCGCAGCTGCGAAGGCGGGCCGTCATGACGGCGGCGGCCGTAGTCATCGGCGGGGGCTCGAGCGTCCTCGCCTGCCCGGTGTGCTTCGGGGCGGAGGAGACCTCGATGGTCGACGGGGCGAAGCTCGGCGTCCTGGTGATGCTGGCCGTCACGCTCGCGGTGCAGGGCGGGTTCGTGGGCTTCTTTCTCTATCTCCGCAAGCGCGCGAAGCGCATCGCGGACATCGAGCTCGACACCGAATGGTCGGAGCTCCAAAGGCCTTCCTAAGACATCATGACTGAATGGCTCGGACTCCCGGCGCTCGCCTCGGCCCACGGCGGGCAGATCGACGAAATGATCGGCTGGGTTCACGTGTTCATGCTCATCCTGTTCGTCGGGTGGGGAGGGTTCTTCACTTACTGCCTGATCCGTTTCCGCCGATCGCGGAATCCGGTGGCGAACTACACGGGGGTCAAGTCGCACACGTCGAGCTATCTCGAGGTCGGCGTGGCCGTGGTCGAAGCGATTCTCCTCTTCGGATTCGCGATCCCGCTCTGGGCCGCGAGGGTCGATCGCATGCCCTCGGACAGCGAATCGCTGGTCGTTCAGGTCACCGCCGAGCAGTTCGCCTGGAACGTCCACTATGCCGGCCCCGACAGGGTATTCGGCCGCAGGGACATCAAGCTGATCGACGCCCAGGAGAACCCCCTGGGACTCGATCGCTCCGATCCTGCCGCGAAGGACGACGTCACGAGCCTCAATCAGCTCTATCTGCCCGTGAACAAGCCGATCATCGTGAGGCTCAGGAGCAAGGACGTCATCCACAGCTTCGGCGTGCCCGAATTCCGCGTGAAGCAGGACGCCATCCCCGGCCTGACGATCCCCATCTGGTTCGTCCCCACCGTCACGACCGAGGAGATGCGGACCCGGACGGGGAATCCCGAGTTCCAGTACCAGATTGCCTGCGCGCAGCTCTGCGGTCTCGGCCATTACCGGATGAGGGGCTTTGTCACCGTCCAGACCGCCGAGGAGTTCCAGAAGTGGATGGACGAAAAGGTCAAGGAGCAGGCCGAGGCAGGATCGGACCCCTTCAAGTAAGGCCGCCTTCTTCGCACCGGAAGAGCGCCCGCACGTCACGCCAGACGTAGGCGCCGGTGAACTGCCCGCGATCGTCGAGCAACCGCTCACCTCCCATGCGGTCGTAGAATCCCAGCGTCGGATTGCTGAGCTCCGCAAAGAGAATGAATGACTGGATGTTGCGGTCCAGAAATCGTTGCGCCGTCTCCGCCATCATGCGCCGGCCGAGGCCGAGCCCGTGGTACTCCCAGCGCAGGTAGATCTTGCTCAACAGACCGGGGATCTCTCCGTCGTGGGGCTTCCCCCAAGTGAATCCGATCAATCGCCGGTGCCGGTCCTCCAGTACCAGCACGAAATCGCGCCGCTGCTCCTTGCTGAAGACCTCGTTCCATTGCCAGGTGCGCGTGGCAATCGTCGGTCCACGCGTCGTGCGATACGTCGCGTTCCAAGTCGTGACGTGTAATTCCGCCAGCGCGGGGATGTCGGCGGCAATTGCGTCGCGGAAGACGATCGAGTCCAGGGATTCGCCCCGGTTGCGAAGGCGCCTCGCGTTCGTCTTGCCCGATGGCCGGGTCAGCGCGTTGAGCCGACGCTTGAAACGAGCGACACGCGCTTTCAGGCGATCCACAAGAGTGACCGAAGGTGGCCTGTATTCCTCAACCCGAACCAGGTCGACGTTGCCTCGCATGTCGCCGTTGTGGTACGTCAGTCGAAGCGTACGCCCGTCAAGGCGCCCGTCGATGCGAAAAGACATCGTCATCCCGTCGGGCGTGCCGTGTTCACCCTCGAGATGCACAGCGCCGGTGGCGGCATCGAACTGTCCGCGTCGAATCGGTGCGTGCTGCCTTCCGGGATTTGCCACGCCGCGAACCATGCCATCCGGCTCGACCACGATGTCGAGCAAGACTTCAGAGGGTTTGCCCCATCGTCCAGTGATCATGAGACCTTCAAGGCGCACCAGCCGATGTTAGCCTGCGAGGCGCGCGTTGCCCTACTTCATCCGGTTGTACTTCCTCAACGCGGCAACAACCCGATCGCCAGGCAAGCCAAAGACGCGGATGCCGTCCGCTCCCGTCATCGTCTGTGCCGCGAGCATTGCGTTGACCACGGCCTCTTCGGTCGCGTCGATCGTCGCTTGAAACAGCGGATCAATCCGATCATTGGGCAGCATCGAAAGAGCCGGCGTGCCCTCAGGCCTCGCTGCACCGGCGTTTGCCGTGGAAAACGCCAGGAAAAGATCACCCGATGAATTGCCGGCGAAACTACCCAACCGTCCCAGTCCGAGGCTCACGCGCCGCGCGATGCGCTCCAGTTGATGCGGCAGCAGCGGCGCGTTGGTGGCAACGACGACGATGATTGATCCGCGCCCTTCGTGATCGGCGAGGCGGCCGTCATCGATCGCGGCAACTCCCGGAGCCGGACACGGCGGAATGCCGACCGTCCAGGGCCGGCTCAACGGTCCGGGAACTATTGTGCAGGTCGCCAGGCCGGTGATCTCGGGGCGAATTGGCACGCCGAGAATGCGCAGGTCGCCGCCGTAGTTGCACTGGACCAACACGCCGACAGTGTAGTCACCTTGCGCCGGCGTCAGCACGCGTGAGGCGGTGCCGATGCCGCCTTTGAATCCGTTGCAACCCATCCCGGTTCCGCCGCCGACGGCACCCTCTACCACCGGGCCTCCCTTGGCACGGTCGAGCGCCTCGAATGCGTGCGCCGCCTTCACATGCTCGCCGTTCGCATCGTTCAAAAAATCAAACGTCTCGGCGACGACGGGATAGGTGAACACGAACTGACGGCCGTTCTTCAATTGCCATTGAATCGCGGCATCGCGCACCGTGCCAACGCTATGCGTGCCGGTCAAGAGAATCGGGCCCTCGAGAAAGCCGGATTCCTTGATCCAGTTGATGCCCGTCATGTCGCCATTGCCGTTCTGGTTGAACGTCGCCGCGAACACCGGATCCCAGTTGCCGCGCGGCCGCGGAAGAATCGCCGTCACGCCTGTACGAATCGGCCCCTTGCCGGGCACGAGTTTGCCCTCACCCTCGATGAGCGTCACATGTCCCACACCGATGCCGGCGACGTCCGTGATCGCATTCAGCGCACCGGTCCGGCCAGGGAACGGGATTCCCAAATCGCGGCCGCGCGGCCGGGTCTGCGCCGTGCCCGGGATTGCCGCGGCAGCGGCCAACAGAAGCCCGAGTGCGAGTCGCACGCGATCGGCTCCCTTTGTGCGGCGAGCTGAACTGGCACTGTCAATATTCATTGCAACGACCCTCCGGAAGCCGGCTAACACACAGCCTTCCACAAAACGCGCGGAGCCCTGCCCAAGTACCAATTCCAGCCGACCGAACTGATTCAGTCTGAACGCCCCTCGAACCCCAGGGATCACCGAGTTGGCTGCAAGAAAGATCGACTGGGTGACCTGAAGAGATCAATACGCGCGGCGGCACCTACCCGAAGATCTTCGGGGTCGGCATCCGCGCGCGGATCCGCTCGAGCTCTTCGACGGTCACTCGCTCGAGGCCGCTCTTGCGGCAGGACTCCTCGACGGCCCTGACGACCATGCCCCGGACGAACACGGGGATCTTCTTCATGCGCGCGGCGGCCGCATCGTCCCATGCGACCGTCGTCGGCGACTCGGGGCCGTACTCGATGATCAGACCGGGGGGCTTCGCCCCGCCGGACCCCCCATCGCCGTCGCTCGCGGGGGCCTCATTGCCCTGCTCCGCTCCGGCGGGGCGCGCCTGCGGCGCGCCTATCCCTGTCATCCTCGACGTTGCAGAACCGCGGAGCACCAGAAGGGGGGATCCGGCGAACTTGCCGGGGGTGTGGGTGCAGAGCGGATCTTCGGCCATCAGATCGCCGGTCATCCCGTAGGCCCGGGCGCGGCAGCCCCCGCAGTGGCCGTTCATCTCGCACTCCCCGCATCGGCCGCCGAGCGAGGTGCGGCGGCGAATGCCGGCGAAGAGCTCCGAAGAGGTCCAGAGGTCCGCGAGACTCGAGCTGCGAAGGGTCCCCGCGAAGACGGGGAGGTAAGGGCAAGGGGTGACATCCCCGTTCGGCCGTATCCCCATGTAGTGCGTCCCCGCCGGGCATCCGCCGGCCCCTCCGGAGTAGGTCCTGATCGGGGACGAACCGGGCCACGACGAAGCCGTTGCCGATTCGGCATCCGCCGGAACCGCATCGGACTGTGCGACGGAATTCTCCAGAACGGTCTTGATGTAGTGCGGAGCGCATTTCGCGTTCACGAGCATCCGCCGGTCGTACTTCCGCTGGATCCGGTAGAGCGAGGCGAGCACCTCGTCGTACTGTCCGGGCGTCATGTCCGACACGAACTGCCCGCGCCCGGTCGGCACCAGGAAGTAGAGGTTCCAGACCCTGGCGGCGAGGCGATCGTGCGCGAAGTCGGCGATCGCGTCGAGCTCGCCGAGATTGTGCGCGCCCGCGGTCGTCTGCACGATGAAGGGGAGACCGGTCCGGTTCAGGATCTCCGCTCCCTCCACCGTGTTCCGCCAGGCGCCCCGCACCTTCCTGAAGCGGTCGTGACAATCGGGATCGAGAGCATCGAGAGAGAGCGAGAGCCCCCGCGCTCCGGCCTCCGCGAGGCGCCTCGCCACGTTCTCCGTGATGCGCACGCCGTTGGTGCCGACGACGACCCAGAGTCCGCGCTCCGACGCGCGCCGGACGATCTCGAGGATGTCGCGCCGTAAGAGCGGCTCGCCGCCCGTCAGGATCGTCACGCACTCAGGCGCGAAGGAGGCGATTTCGTCGATGACCCTGAAGCACTCGTCGGTGCCGAGCTCGCTGCGATCGGCGAAGTTCTCCGTGCCGACCTGAGGCGCGCCGCCGGCGTCGAGATAACAGTGCTCGCAGGCGAGGTTGCAGCGGTAGGTGAGGTTCCAGGAGACGACGTAGGGCCGGGCGAACGGCTTGTCCTGAGCGGAGTCGAAGGGGCTCGTGTGCATCTTCAGACCGGGGGACTTGGGCGCGACTACATCCCGAAGAAGTCGCGGGCCGCGTCGAGGATCTTCTCGTCCACTTCGAGGACCCCTTTTTCCCGGGCGAATCTCTCGATGCCTGTTCGCGCCATGGGGCGGACGAACTCGGGAATGTTGGCGAGCCTGGCTTCCGCGGCGGCGGTCCATCGAACGGGGATCGGCTCGCCGGCCCGGCCGGGTAGTGCCTGCTCGTTCCCCGGAATCATCGCGGGGAACGGACAGCGACCGCCCGCCTCCGCCGAAGCTTCGGCGGGCCCGATCCGTACGCCGAGTGACTGAACGACCTGTGTTTCGTACGCATTGGTCAGCATCGCCATCTCGTAGCCGCACTCCGGACACGAGTAGACGACCGAGAGCGAGCCGCGCTCGGGTGGACCGACGGCCTGAAGCTTCATCGGGCTGTCGCAGGGGACGCAAAGAAATTTCATGAGAGGCTGTCCAGAAGTTGCTGCGCCACATGTTCCAGGGCCCGGCCAACGGGTGTTTCGGGCAGTTCCGTGAGAGGGATCCCCCGATCGCAGTGCCGTGCAAGCTCGGGATCGAATGGGACGGTCCCGAGGCAGGGGATCTCCAGGCCCGATGGCCTGCCCTGAGCGAAGTCGAAGGGCCCGCCCTGAGCGTCGTCGAAGGGTTCGGGTGAGACAAAGAGCGGCTTGATGGCCTTGCAGTCGCGGCAGTAGTAGCCGCTCATGTTCTCGACGTAACCGAGAACTCGATTGGGGCCCTTCGACAGAGCTGCCACCGAGCGCGCGACCACGCCCCGTGCCACCTCGGAAGGGATCGTCACGAGCAGGAACGACGTCCGCGGCCCGAGAAAATCGGCGTACTGGACGGTCCGCTCGGCTCCCGGCGGCAGATTCGAACATCAACAGATCGAGAGCCCCCCACTCGAAGGACCCGAGGATCTCGCTGAGGAGAGCGAACTCCCTCGTGGCGCGCCACGTATGGGACTCCCCGTGCGCCGCGCTCTCGAACTCGAGCGCCTCCGACTCCGGGACGAGGGAGCCCATCGAGAAGACCCCGATCCCGTTCCTGGTCCGCGGGAGCGCGACCTTGTGGCTGCCGGGAACGAACAGCGCCCCCTGGACACCTGCCATGCGCGCCTGTGAGGGGCCGTTGAAGTCCGCGTCCAGGATCGCAATCCGAAGCCCCCTGGCGCGCAGCGCACCGGCGAGATGCAACGTCAAGGTGCTCTTGCCGACACCCCCCTTACCGGAGCCCACGGCCACGAGGTGACGCACCCCGGCGAGCCCGTCGGTGATGCGGGCGCGCTGCTCGGCAACCTGCTCGAGGACTCTGGACCCTCCGTCGCCGACGATGTCCTGGTAGCGCTTCACCTTTTTGACGTAGCTTACACCGTGGCGCAACGGGCGCGAAGGGAGATGTCGAGAGCTCCAGGCGCGCACCCTACTCGGATCAGCCCAGCCTGGACCTGGCGTCCTTCACCATGGCGACCAGCACGGCGCGCAGTTCGTCGGGCGTGGTGACGGGCCTGGCGAAGGCCACGCGGACGGGCCGCGGACCCTCAGGTGTCTTCGCCGACATCTCGAAGCCATAGCGGTCGACGCCAGTCATCGTCGCCGACGTGATATCGGTTGCCTTCGAGAACGCCTTGCAGTAGAGCACCATCGCGTCGGCGTGGTCGGCGTTCATATGAGCAATCGCGCCGGCCGCGTACGGCGCGAGCGGATCCGCTTCGGCAGCCTGCCAGTCATCCTGGGTGATCCAGGACATCCGTCCGTAGCCCCCGATGTACCGGATGGCATGCACGCGCAGCTTCCAGAACGCGAAGTCGCGGAAGCCGGCGTAGTAGACGGCATTCGGATGCACGGTCAGGAACGCGGCGCGAGCGCGGCCCTCATCTCTTTCGACACGCGTGCACGGCCCCAGCATGGTGACGCGGCCGTTGGCGAGCGGATCGTCAGCGCCAGTCTCCGCCACCATCAGGGAGGCGCGAGGATCGCGCTCGAGGTTCCTGGTATGTTCGGCCATCCCGCTGATCAGAAGAATCGGGTTGCCCTCGTCAAAAGCGACGGTCACGAACGAGCCGTAGGGGTACCCCTCCGGCTCCAGCGCCAACGTGCACAGGGTCCCCGTCGGGATCCGAGCCACCAGGGTGCGCGCTCGCTCGGCGTGCGTGGGCGTCGGAATATTCACGTCGTACAGCGGCTCCGCCGCCCTTCCTGCCGGTTGGGCATGTCGCTCATCGCTCATGGTCATGGTCGCCGGGCCCTCCTGCCACAATTGTTGTTTCCGTGCGATTATCCCATCGCCCAGCCATCATGACGGCGCTCCGCCAACTCCGGCTCGTCGCGTTCCTTGAAGGCACGTCCTTCCTGGCCCTGCTTTTCATCGCGATGCCGCTCAAGTATCTGGCGGGTCTGCCGCTCGCGGTCCGCGTCGTGGGAAGCGTGCATGGCGTGCTCTTTCTGATGTTCATGGCTGTCCTGTACCGCGCCGGCAGCGAGCGCGGCTGGCCACGCCGCCGCTGGCTGATCGCATTCGTGTCGTCGGTCGTTCCCTTCGGGACCTTCATGTTCGATCGTTCGCTGCGGCGCGAGATCGCGGAGATGACGCCATCGCCGGAAGGGCTGCCGCGGTTGGAGTGATCGTTTGTTCTAGGCGCAGTTGGAAGTTTGACACGTGTCGGGCTGAGTGCTACAGTAAGTAACGTTACAATGAGTAACAGACAACTCACCGATCTCCAGCAGGCCATCGTGGACTTCATCTGGAAGGCGGGCCCCTCGACCGCGGAACAGATCCGGGAGGGCCTGGCCCCGAAGCACGCGCTCAAGGACTCCACGATCCGAACGCTGCTGCGGCGGCTCGAGGACCGCGACTACCTGACCCACACCGTTGACGGCAAGGTCTTCGTCTACCGCGCGTCCGTGCCGCCGCGCAGCCTTGCCGCGCGGTCCGTCCAGCAGATCATCGAGCGCTTCTGGTCGGGATCGGCCGAGCAGTTCCTCGCCGGGATGGTGGACGAGAAGGTGCTGACACCCGCGCAGATCCGCAAACTCGCCAGCAAGGTCAAGGACCGCAAGTAGCAAGCAGGAGGTTCCGATGTTCGCCCTGGCCGCAGACATTTCGCTCCGCATCGTCGTCGCCGCCGCGGCCGTCGGCCTCGTGCTCGTCGTGCTGCGGGTGCGGTCTGGCGCGGCGCGCCACGCCGCCTGGTCGGCGGTCCTGCTGGCAATGCTGACGATGCCCGGTCTGATGGCGATCGTTCCACGGGTCGAGGTGCCGGTGCCCTCCACACTGGCCCTGGACTTCGGAGCGATGGACGGCGAGCCGAATCCCTACGGGCCTCTGGAAACGCCGGCTGAGACCGGATTTCACCGGGCCCCAGCCCTCCGTTGCCGTCATCAGCCCGGCTCTCGCAGCGAAGGAAAGTCCCAGTCGTCGCGCCTTTGACTGGCGGATCGCGGTTATTGCGCTCTACGCCGCCGGCGCGCTGTTCTTCTTCGTCCGGATCGCCGTCGGCTGGATTCTCGCGCGGCGCCTCGTCGCCTGCGCCATCCGCGTGGCGTGCGACAACCGGGCGCCCGTCTTCGAATCTCCGGCGGTCGCCACGCCGATGACGACCGGCATCGTGTCGCCGTGCGTCCTGCTGCCCGTCACGTGGCGCGAATGGCCCGCAGGACAAGCTCCAAGCCGTCCTGGCGCACGAGAACGCGCACATCGCACGCCGCGATTCGCTCGTGGCGCTGCTCGCGCATGCCAACCGCGCGATCTTCTGGTTCCATCCGCTCGCCTGGTGGCTGGAGCGCACGCTGGCGGTGACCGCGGAGCACGCCTGCGACGAGACGGCGGCGCGCCAGGTGGGCCAGCCGCGGCGCTACGCCGAAGTGCTGCTCGACATGGCGGAAGCCGTCCGGCTCCGCGGGCATCGCGTGTCGTGGCAGACGATCGGCGTGGACGGCTCCGGTCTGCTCGGCAAGCGCATCGATCGCCTCCTGAAGGGTGACGTCATGGCGCGGATGTCAGCCGTGCAGCGCGTGGCCGTAGCCGTCGGCTGCGCCGCCGTCCTAATCCTCGCGATCGCGTGCCGCCAGCAGGTCGCGGCCGAGCCCCTGCGCCCGGATCCCGAGGTCCAGAAGCAGATCGACGACAACAGCGCGCTCGACAAGCGACACCGGGCGGCCGTGGCGATGACGGCTGCGGAGGCGGCGGCGCTGGAGCAGACGCTCGCGGCGAATCCTGACAACCTCGCGGCGCGAGAAACGCTGATCATCTTCTATGATCAGGCCGGCAAGGTGACCTGGGAGGAGAAGCTCGCCGGGATCCGCAAACACGCGCTGTGGCGCATTGCGCATTTGCCGGAAACGGACCTGTGGATCCCCAGCATCTCCAGGCGGTACGACCCTGAAGGGTACGCACAGGCGAAGCAGCTGTGGCTCGAACAGACATCCAGGCCCGAGGTGACGCCGAAGACGCTTGCGAGAGCCGCGGCGTTTCTGGGTGCGTATGACAAACCGGTCGCCGAGGAGTTGTTACTCCGCGCTCAGCGGATGGAGCCCGCGGGCCCTTGGTCCGATCGCCTCGCGGATCTGTATGCACGCGCGATCGCCGGATCCGTTGATCCCAGGTATGGCGCGACCGACGCTGCCGAAGCGCATTCAGCGTTCGCTGTCGAGGCGCGACGCAAGCTCGAGGCGACCAGCGATCCGAACCTCCTGGCGGCCGCGGGATATGCGCTGATGCGGTATTCGCGGTCCGCCCTGGCCGGCAGCGACGCGTCTCGGCCGCCGTTGCCTCGAACGCGCCACGACGCTGGATCCACAGAACGCACGGGCACGCAGCGCCCTGGCAGAGCTCCGGCACTCCGAGCGCACGGAGGGCAATCCAGGGCCAGGCTTCAGACCTCCGGCGCGCGTTACGCCTTCGACGACTTCAGCGACACCACGTATGCGGCGATTTCGGCGCTCCCAGCGGAGGATCGCCTGTTCTACCTTCCCGGCGCGGCGGAGAGCGCCTACATGCGGGCCGAGTACATCGACTACACCGCACGCGAGAAGCCGGAGGCGGAACAGGCGCAGGCCCGGAAGCGTGCCGCAGAGGGCTTTGCGCGCGCGCGGCAGTACGCGCACGATGCGCTCGCCCTCGCGCGAAACCATCAACAGGCCGCCCAGGACAACGACTGTGATCTATCGCGCGGAGACCGTGCTCGGCGTGCTCGCGTTGAAGGAGGGCGACCGGGAGGCTGCCGTGGCGCACATGCGCACCGCCGGCGCCGCGCCGATATCTGATGCGGGCCGCTACGCGTCGCGCTTCGGGCTCCGCGGACGCCTGGTCGAGTACCTGCTCCGGGCAGGCGAGCGGGCGTCGGTGGCCGAGTACCTCGAGAAGTCGGCGGAACGCTACCTGACAGAGCGCGACCGCCTGTTGAAGGACGCCGCACAGATCCGCGCCGGCGTGATGCCCCTGTCCTACCAGTACGCCGAAGCACGCCGGTAGCGCCAAGCCGAAGGACTGTGGGCGGCTCGAAATCTCGGCCCATCACCGGCACGCAGAGGAACGACCCGCTCCCCCAGCACCTCTCGAATGGCCGAGCGCCTCCAGCACACCTGCGGATGAGCCTCGAATCACGGAGAACAGCGGCCGACCCATCGGCAGATTCGTCTCCGACTCCCGATACAATCACTCGCTGCACTCGGTTACGTGGTGAACGGACACGGCCGGCAGCAGTAGGACGAACTGTCTCTAGTCGGACCGCGCCCTCGCTGCGTAGAGCAGATGCGCGCCGGCGGCGCGGTCGTGCGCGCGCGATCGCCCAGGGAACTACTACTGAAGCGCGACGAGAATCGGAATGAGCGCTCGACCTCGAGCAAGTGGACGCATAGCTTTACCGAGCACTGCGCCGGGGGTCCGTTCTCGATCCACTGCCTTCATCGCATGCCCCGGCGTCGATGACGTTGTCAGGAGGTCGCCAATCTCGATCGCGGCAGGCGCCGCATCGACCTTGCAGTAGACCGTGCCGGTCAGCGCGATCGGCAGCCGGCCGGCGCGTTCGGGAATGCGGCCTAGGATGATGGCGGGTTTGCAGGCGCCGGCCCCAGATACCACGCCAGCGACGCGGCGATCGTATTCACGGTCGCTCCGACAGAGGCGCTCTTCCTGGCCGATTACAAGCACCGTGCCCTCGTCCACGTCGTTGGAGGCGGTGACGGCGAATTCCTCGGCGCAGTCCGAACCCGACAGCAGGATGTCGCCCGAGGCCTTGATGCTGCCGTCGACGACGAGCCGCTCGTCCGGCGCCTGCACGTCGCGGCCGAGCCCGACGTTGCCATTCAGCAGATTGATGGTCCGCTGCCAGTTCTTGGTGGGGCGGCCAGGATCGTACGAATTGTTTGTCCAGACGCTGCCCAGTCCGCCCTCATGCGAAGAGAAGCCGATGGCTGCCGACGGAATCGTGGCAGCATGACGCACCGCGACGTCGCCGACAACCTCCAGCTCTTTGCCCGCCGGCGCAGCGCCGATGCCGACCACGGCCTGCCCGAGGGCCAGGGCGCTGGCGCCGCCAGTTGCATCCTTCACTAGCTGCACGGCGAGAGCGATTGGCGTATCGATCTGAAGATCCGGCATGTCACCTCCATCAGTTGTCCTGGCCTACCGGTCGGCGAGAAAACCCAGCATGCGCGCCGCATGGTCGCGGACGAGCCGCGAGGGATCCTGGTCGCGCATCTGAGCGATGAGATCGATCGTCGCGGCGGATTTGATGCGTCCGAAGGCATTGACGACCATGCGCCGGACGTCCGGCGATGGGTCACCCTTCACGTCGCGCAGCGCGGCGAACGCGTCTGGTGTCTCGATGCGTGCCAGCGCGATGGCCGTGGTCATCCGTTCGTGGACATCCATCAATGGCAGCAACGCCCGCAGTCGGGTGACCGCGGTGGGTTCGGCCGCGCGTCCGAGTACGTGAACCACCCTGATCCGTCGTGTCGACTCCATCGACTCGAAGCTGTCGAGCTCCTCGAGCAGGGCGGTGCGATCCTCAGCGGTCAACGGCAGCGTCGAGTCTTCGTGGTCGGCGCAGCCGGCGTCCAACAACTCGCTGACGACCGTGGACATCGGGCTCATCACGACTCCCTTCGCAGCGAGCAGCGCTCGAGCGCCTTGTCGCCCTGGACTTCGTCGGCCTGGCCATCGGTCAGCAGCGGCGGCCGCGTAGTCCAGGTTGGGCTTCGAAACATCAGGTTGTCACTGTCTCTACGGTGGCCATGCCCGATCAGCAGGTGGCCGAGCTCGTGCGCGAAGCCGAAACGGTTGTTGCGAGACTGCGGCGACGGCGTGCCATCGGGCAGCGTACCCCTGATCGTCCACGTGACCCAGAACCCGCGTCGCCCTGGGGGATGCGATGCGTTTCCACCGACCTGATTCACCGACCCACCGATGTAGTAGGCGACGATGTCCGCGCCAAGGTCCCGGCCCATCGAGAACAGAAAGAACTCGTCAAGCGTGATGCCGCGCGAGAAAACGGGAATGCCAGTCAGTGAGTTGTCATCCTGATCGATGATGACCGAGGGTCCGAACGCGCTCGTGTGGACCAGCGCGACGCCCATGCAGTGGATCCACACACCGCAATGCTTCAGATACATCTCGCTCGCGTCGTCGAGGTTCCGCTGCAGCTGCAGTTCGTGCCCCAGCGACGAGCCTTCGGGGCGGACCGTCACGACCGCGACACGAACGAACGGGCGGGTGCGTAGAAGATTCAGGCGCTCGCGCACCGAGCGGATGGGCCCCCGTGGATTGCTCGGGATGTTGGTGATGTCGTTGATGCCATAGACGCCCAGCAGGTCTCGTACGACCGACAGGGCCCCGGATCGCCCGAAGCACGTCGCCACCGTCTCTCTGACGCTCACGTCGGCCATACACTCGCCCCGTCGACCGTGCGACCAGCCGCGCTGGATGTCCGCATAGAGTAGATCACCCGTCGCAGAAAAAAATGCAGGGCGCGGGAACTATTCGATTCAAACTATAGTCTAAGACGAATACGATGCGCCGACTGACGCGTGACCCCGCCGAGCTAATCCCGCTCAAACACTCCACTTACCAGGTGCTGCTCGCCCTCGGCGACGGCGAGGCCATGCACGGCTACGCCATCATGCAGGCGGTGTCGGCCATGACCGAAGGCCGCGAGGCGATCCTTCCCGGCACGCTCTACGCCGCGCTCGCGAGGATGGTGGACGAAGGCCTGGTCACCGAATCGACGCCGAAGGGCGATGCGAGCGGCGGGCCGGCGCGGCGGTATTACCAGCGCACCAGCTTCGGCCGCGCGGTCGCGCGCGCGGAATCCGAACGGCTGCGGGCGCTCCTCGATGTGGCCCGCGCGCAGAACATGTTCGGAGGCCCGAAGTGACGCGTCTGTATCAGCTTGCGCTGCGCGCCTTTCCCCGCCGCCACCGTGATCTCTATGGCGTGGAGATGATCGATGCCTTCGACCGCGAGCTCACCGCCCGCGCGGGACGGGCCCGCCTGTCCTTCGGGTTTGCGGCCTGTCTGAACGCGATCGGCACCGGACTCGTCGAGCGGCAACGCCAGCGCCGGATCCGTAAGGGCCCGGCGTTTTCCGCGCTCGATTTCACGCTGGCCTGGCGCATGCTGCTCCGCTATCCGGGCCTTAGCCTCGTCAGCGTGCTCGGTATGTCGGTCGGCATCACGATCGCCGCCGGCGCCTTCACCATCGTCTCGTTGATGATGGGCACGAAGCTGCCGCTGCCCGAGGGTGATCGCCTGGTCTCGCTCGTGAACTGGGACGCCTCGACGAACAATCGCGAGTTGCGCCTGCTCTACGACCTCGAGGCGTGGCGCGACGCGAAGTCCGTCGAGGACTTCAGCGTGTCGCGCAACGTCCAGCGCAACCTGATCGTCGGCGGCCGGCCGCCCGAGGTCGTGATGGTGGCGGAGATCTCGGCGTCGGCGTTCCGCGCGGCCCGCGTCGGGGCGTATCGTGGCCGGACGCTGCTGCCGGAAGACGAGCGCGCGGGCGCGCCTGACGCGATCGTGATCGGTCATGACGAGTGGGTCCGCCGCTTCGGCGCCGATCCGGACATCGTCGGCCAATCGGTGGGGCTTGGTCCCACTGCCTACACGATCGTCGGCGTGATGCCGGAAGGGTTCGGGTTCCCGACGTACCACAGCTTCTGGATCCCGTGGCGTCTCGATGCCGCCGCCTATGCGCCGCGCAGCGGTCCCAGCATCAACGTGTTTGGGCGGCTCGCGCCTGGGGCCACGCTCGAGAGCGCGCGGGCGGAGCTTACGGCGAACAGCCGGCGTCTGGCGGCCGCGTCGCCGGCGACCCACGAACACCTGCGCCCGCTGGTGATCGCCTACGCCCATGCCTTCAGCGAGGTGGACGATCCCGAGGACGCACTCGCGATGTATGCCATCGAGATCGCGATCCTGCTGTTGCTCGTCCTCATCTGCGTCAATGTCGCCATTCTGGTCTACGCGCGGACCGCGACGCGGCAAGGCGAGATCGCCGTGCGCGCGGCGCTCGGCGCCAGCCGCCGCCGGATCGTCGCGCAGTTGTTCGTCGAAGCGCTGATGCTGGCCGGCGTGTCGGCCGCGATTGGGATCGGGCTCACCGCCGTCGGCCTCCGGCAGATCGAGGGCGCGATGCTCACGCTGGTCGGGCGATGGCCGTTCTGGTTCTCGCTGGAGCTCCAGACCAGTACCGTGATCTACGTCGTCGGGCTGACACTGCTGGCGGCGGCCATCGTCGGCGTGGCGCCGGCGCTCAAGGCGACCGGCCGCCAGGTCCACACGCGGCTGCAAACGCTTTCGCCTGGCAGCGGATCGCGCATGCAGATGGGGCGGCTGTGGACGGCGCTGATCGTGGCACAGGTCGCGGTCACGGTCGCGATCCTGCCGATGGCGACGTACTTTGCGTGGAGTTCCCTCCGGCTCCAATCTGGCGGCGGCTACGCCACCGCCGAGTTTCTCAACGCGAGCCTGTCGCTCGATCGCACGGCTGCACCGCCGACCGAGGCGGGTGACAAGGCCTTCGCCGCCCGGTATCGCGGCGCGCTCGTGGAAATCGAGCGCCGTTTGAAAGACGACTCACGCGTGCGTGAGGTGACGTTTTCGCTGACCAGTCCCGGCCGCGAGCTCGCCGTGGTGGTCGAGGCTGAAGGCGTGCCCGTGCCCATCGATGCCGTCGACGACAACATCGTCGAGGGCACCAAGCGCGGCACCCTGGTGCGATTCAATCGCGTCGCAACCAATTTCTTTTCCGCGTTCGACGTGCCGGTGACGATCGGGCGCGGCCTCACCGCTGCCGACGCGTCGGCCGACGCCGCCGGCCTGACGCCCGGGGTTCTTGTCAGCCGCGGGTTGGTCAACCAGGTCTTCAGCGGCGCAAATCCGCTCGGTCGCCGGATCAAGTACGTCGGCCGGAGCCGTGAGGCGCCATCGCTTCACGTCGTGCTTGAACGCTGGTATGAAATCGTCGGCGTGGTGCCCGACTTCCCTGTGCCGGGATCGTTCGACGACGAGTCGGAAGGCCGGGTCTACCACGCCGTCGCCGCCGGCGACCTGTATCCCGCCCGCCTCAACGTGCGCGCGCGCACCGGCGATCCGGCGGCGCTTGCCGATCCACTGCGCGACCTCAGCGCGTCGATCGATCCAGACGTGCAGCTGCTCGACGTCTCCACCGCCGAAATCGCGTTCAAGCAGGCTCAGGGCATGATGCGGCTGATCGGCGTGAGCCTCGCGCTCGTGATCCTGAGCGTGATCCTGCTCTCATCGGCCGGCATCTATTCGTTGTTGTCGTTCACGGTGGCGCGGCGGCGGCGCGAGATCGGCATTCGCGCCGCGCTGGGCGCGAATCGCAACCGCATCCTCCTCGGAATCTTCTCGCGCGTCCTGGCACAGCTCGGTGCAGGCGCGGTCCTCGGCTTGATCGCAGCGGTCGGCCTGGAGCAGATCCTCGAAGGCGACATGATGCGGAACTACCGCGTGATGCTCCTGCCGCTCGTGGTCGTGCTGATGATGACGATCGGCGTGATCGCGGCGATCGGTCCGGCGCGGCAGGGCCTGCGCATCCAGCCGATCGAAGCCCTGCGCGACGAGTAATGCGGCACCCCATGAAGGGGTGCCCTAGAGCCGCGCAATCAATGTCGCGAACCACAGTTACAGGACACTAGTCGGACCGCGCCCTCGCTGCGTAGAGCAGATGCGCGCCTGCGGCGCAGAAACCGAGCGTCTCCAATAACTCTCTCGAGATCTCCTCCGGGTGGACCTTGGGATACCGGAGGGTCCGACAGCCTCCTGCGCGGAGTCGAGAGAGCAGTTGCTTCAGACACGCGCCATCGTCCTCGATGAACGTGCGGAGCGACACAATCTCCGCCTGTTCGTCCCCCTCCTTCACATAAAGGAGGTAGGCCTCGATCCGCTCGTCGGAGGCGACGGCGAGCCCTGCGATGTCGTGCTTCCTTGCAGTGAGGGTCTCGACCGAGCGCTTCCAGCACACCTGCGGATGAGGTTCGCCAAGGAGACCATTGGCGGCGAGATCGTCGACCGTGACAGGGATCACGAAGCCTCCCATTCGACTCGAAGGGTTCTCTTCAGAGTGCGAGACGTAGTCCGTCAGGAGCGCTTCCTGGACATATCCGCATGCCCGGAACAGCTCGCCGGCAGGGACGAGCGTCGCGGGGAGCTCGGTGATGATTCGGGGGGGCCCGAGAATCGCGAGCTTCGAGCTGAGCGAGGTGAGCAGGTGACGGCCATGACCCTGTCGCACATGATCGGGATGGACCGCGATCTTGTGAATGAGAGTCCCGGAGGGTCGCTTGGCGCCGATGAGGACGCCGATCGGGTCGGAGCCCGAGAAGGCGACCATGCAGCTGCTGCACCAGACCTGTAGGTCCCGGATCGACCGCTTGAACACCTCCGGCGTCATCGGAGGCTCGTCGGGAAAGTACGGAGACCAGCAGCGATTCAGCGCGTCGCCGAGAAGCGCGATGTCGTCCGAGCGGCAGAAGCGGTATGCCGACATCGCTAGACCGGAGCGCGAGAGCTGGCGTGTCCGCTTTCGCGCCGAAGGCGCTGCGGCGAGACCTCGTCCGCCTCCGCGCAAAGCGCTCCGGCGAGACCTCGCCGTAGCCTCGGCGAAGGCGGGCCGAAGCCGCTTCGCGGCGGAGGCGGGCCCGAGGCCGTCAATCGATGCGCCTGGCCGACAATGCGCTCACCTCGTTGAGGTAACCGCTCCCGTTGGTTGCCGAGGGCGCGCTCGACGGTGTGTCAGACGGGCTCGTGGGAACAGGCGCGGCCGGCGTGCCAGGGCTCTTGCCCGGTGCCTGGTAGTTGGCGATCATCTCGGCCATCATCTGCTTGCCGATCTCGATTCCCGCCTCGACGAGCGCCAGGTCGATCGACGCCCCGCCTTCGCCTGAGGCTTCGGCGCGACGGGCTGCGGCGCGCTCCCGCGCAAGCTCCTCGACCCGCTCCTGCGTCTGGCTCCGCATGAAACCGGCCGGTACGCGGAAGATCCGCTGCGTGGCTTCGCTCGTCCACTCGAATGTCGAGATCAACGGGTTCTTCTTGTCGTCGCGGGCGATCAGTCGGGCCTCGCTCCCAGTGCCGTTGTTCGAGACGTCTTCGGGCCCGGCTTCGCCGGGTCTCGCCGAAGCGCTTCGCGCCTCGGCGGAGGTAACCTGGATCTCGAGCGGCGCCCCCGTCTCCTCCTCGATCACCTGTCGAGCGAATTCGAGCGTGATTGCGTCGATCTTCTTCATACGCGCGCGCTTTTCGACACGCGCCTTCACGCGCCGGCGCTGGTAGGCGTTCTTCATGGTCCAGAGGCCCTTCCTGGCTTCTTCCGACCATCGGAGCTTGCGCCCGTCGTAGGTGGTCTCCTCCTGGAGACCTCCTTCAACCTCCGCGATCTTCTCGATCATCTCCTGGGAGATCACCTCGAAATCCGAGGCGCCGCAGACGGTGCACTTCACGGCGCCGCTCTGCGTTGCCGTGACGCCGCACGCCCGGCACATCGACACCGGGCCGGACTTCGCCCGCTCGAGAGCCACGGCCTCGGCCAGCGCCTTGGTCGCGGCGGAAGCGCTCTTCGGCATGAACCGATCCATCGCTTCGTCGATCACCGCGTTCGTGATCACCGAATGCCCCTTCTCGAGCGCCAGGCGAAGGACCCCGGTGCGGGCGATCCCCTTGACCTGCTCGGGAACGTGCGTCATGCGCTCCTCGGCCTCGGGCGTCCATCGGACGGTCTCCTCGGCGCGCACGTCGAGGCGTGGTACCTCGAGGCGCGTGGAGAGGAGGACATCGCAGGGCGCGGCGCGGAGAATGTTCTCCGTGTTGCTCCCCAGCTCCCTCTCGTCCTTCGGGCTGTGAACGCCGATCCGCCCCAGCACGATGAGCCAGGGATTCGTCTTGCGCGCGTGGTCGATGATCTTCTGGAAGGGCTTGCCGTCGAGGAGCGTTTTCTTGATCGCGATGCCCGCCTCGCTCCCCATCCGCTCGCCCACCTCGAGATGAGACTGATAGATCTGCGCGAGCCCGGTGTCGATGATCTCCTCGTGGAGTTGATTCTGCTCCTCGAAGCGGAAGACCTTCGCCGCCTTCTCGGTGAGAACGTTGACGATGCCGTTGAAGACGGAGTAGTGCAGATAGGGATCGTATACGGCGATCGCTTCGACCTTCTTGCCGAACGTGCGTGCCAGGTCGAAGGCAGTCATGAGCGCGCCGAATGACTGGGGGCTGCCGTCGACGCCGACCAGGATGGTGTCCCTCTCCGCCTCGCCCGGCTCCGGGACGTGCTTGACGACCCAGACATCGCGGTCGGATTGGCGGGCGACGCGTTCGCAGACCGAGCCGATCACGCTGTCCCGCGCGCGCCCGATCCCCAGGGCGCCGATCACGACCAGGTCGTGCTGTGAGCCGGCGAGATCCTTGAGGATCTCTATGTGGTGCTTCCCGTCCATCATCCGCGGCTCGAACGCAAGGCCCGACTCCCCACAGAGGCGCGACATGCCATCGAGATAGCTGTCGGAGATGAGCTTGAGGCCCATCGTGATGAGGCTGTCGTGGATCTTCCGCTGGCGCTCCAGTTCCACCTCGTCGATGTACTCCTCGGGGAGGGTGTACTCCATCTGCCTGAAGCGATAGTCGTGCAGTTTTGCCGCGTAGACATGGCAGCCGACCAGTTTCGCCGAGTACGCCTTGCCCAGCCCGAGGGCGCAGGCGACGGCGCGGTTGGAAAGGTCGGAGTTATCGACGGGAACGTAGATGCTCTTGTACATCGGATTCCTCTTTTTTCATCGGGGGACTTCGTCCCCCGAACCCCCTTACACGCTCGCTCGCGGGGGCCCCAAGGCCCCGCTCCGCTCGCGTGGCTCGCTCGCTCTGCTCGCTCGCTCCGCTCCGTTCGCGGGCCGCTCCCTTTTTGCGGCCCCAGTAACCCGCTCCGCCTTGGGCGCCGTAGCGCGCTAGCGCGAAGGCGGCTCGCGGCGAATTGGTTCACAAGCTCTCACGCGCTGGTGGCTGATGGTTGCCTCGGCTCACCGCCGAGCTCCCCGCGACCCCGAGTGCCGTAGCGCCACCGCACCCACCCGATGACGGCCAGCTCGATGGCAAGAATGAGCAGCGCCGTCCTCACCATCGGGCCGACAGCCGATGGGACCACTTCCGGCTCGACATAAACGGAGTACCAGACCGAGAGACCTCGCCGGTTGCCACGCTCGCGCGAGAACCCGTCCCAGACCGAGAAGGCGACCGGCATGAACTCTCCGGGCGAGAACGGGGCGCCCGAGGTTGCGCGACGTGGCCGCTTGAAGATGACCGACCATTCTCCCTGGTCGTAGCTCGCGACACCGGTGAGATCGCCCGTGTCGTTCGGAGCAATGTCCCCGCTTCCCCGGCCGGTGAACTGAAGGGGAGCGGGGCGCGCCAAATCGAAGTACCAGAGATCCACCGAGTTCTGGGCGTCGCCGAAGATGAAGTAGGGCTTGCGCGCGCCCGTCAGCGCCTGTGAGGGAATCTGGATCGAGACTGCGTCGGAGAACTCGGATGCCTGGCCGGTGGGCGCAGCTTCCGCCTCGGCAAAGGGGTCCTGCGCCTGCCCGGCCGGAGCCGGCGCGACTTCCTCATCGCCAAATACGCTCCCCTTCGAGCCGGCGCTCGCACCCGCGCCCGCGGCAGTCGCTGCCTCCTCCTCCTCCTCCTCCGGCACGGAAAGCGACAGCCCGTTCTTCCCCGACTTCTCGGCGCTCATGTCGTGCCATCGAACGAGGAACGCGATCGACTCAGCATCGTAGATTGTCTGAACGGTCACGGAGGTCGCGGGAGGATGGAACGCGCGTCCGGGCTCCATGATCTGCCCGATTATCGGAAAGCGGGCCACACGAGCGGATTCGAAGCTCGCGGTCCCCCGCGCCAGGTCGATCGGATCCTGTACGTGCTTGGCGACGACGAGGTTGGAATAGCCAGCTCCGTTGCTCCCGGAGAGAGAGACGATGAAGTCAGTGATCGCCCATCGTTGCTCGGGCTGGAGGGCCTCAAGGAACGACGGCATGGGCGTGCCGTTCAACCCCGTGCTCATCGTCCTGAAGATATCCTCGCGGGACGACCCTCCGCGGAAGGTCCAACTCTGAGCGAGGTCCGCCGGGCGTAGCGGATGGCCCCAGTCGTCCTTCAATGTTGGAGCAGAAGGTCCGTCGCCTCGACCGAGCGTGCCGTGGCACTTTACGCAGCCGGTCTCCTCGTAAAGCTTCTTCCCGAGCTCGATGGACTCTTTCGTGCCGGCCGGCGCGCTCGGGAGCGGCACGGGCTTGGGAACATTCTCGGGGTTCGAGAAGTCGGGGGAGAAGGTTGTAATGAAATGGGCGAGATCCGACACTTCCTGGTCGGTGAGGGTAGGCCAGGCGGGCATCGACGTGTACGGCATGCCGCGCCTGATGATGCTCACGAGGTCCTGATGGCTCGGGAGCGCTCCGTTGGGAGTCGTGCGAATCTTGAACTTGCCCGTCGTGAAGTCCCGGGGCCTGGGGCGCAGATGCGGTGTGGCATATCCTTCACCGTCCCCCTTCTCGCCGTGGCACTGCGAACAGTACTTGAGGTAGAGCGTCTTGCCCGACTCCCGCTGTGCCTCGGTCCCGACGTCTTGAGCCGCCAGGCGCACCGATCCCGTCAGCGCGGCGCACAGCGAGATGATCACTACAGCGAGAGCCGCGAGATACGAACCCGCACCGCTTAGGCGAGAGGTCATTGCTGCGCGTGCTCCTCCCTGGCGCGGGGCTTCTGTCCCGTGAAATCGTAGAGGAAGAGGATCGCATCCCAGATCTCCTCTTCCTTGAGAAGTTTCTCCCAGGCGGGCATCGCCGTGTCCCAGGGCCCCCCTTCCTCGGGAAGTCCCGGGCCTCCCTTGGAAATCCGCCAGAAGAGAAACGTGTCGCGCAACATCGCGATCGCACCCTGGTCGGTGAAATTGGTCGGGATGGGGTCCAGAGCGTGGACGAACATGCCGTTGCCAGCCAGGGTGTCGCCGTGGCAGAAAACGCAATTCTGATAGTAGACCCGGCGCCCGTTCTCGACATGTTTGCGGAACTCTGCCGGGTTCGACGTCTCGAGCGGTTTGAACGGGTTCTCTTCGGCATCGAGATTGATCGCCTTGTTGTGAACCGTGATCTCCGTAGGCGATGCGGGATGGACCGTTCGCGGGAAGAAGGGAGGCTCGAGGGGGACGTTCATCTTGACGTAGACGTTCGCGGCCGCGAGCGCGGGGATTGCCACGACCGTCGCGGCGAGGAGCGGTGCGTACCGCTTCTCTGTCATCAACCGGACGAGCGGGCGGGAGACTTCTTCGCGGCGCTCCTGACTCGAGGACACGTACGCCAGGATCGCAATCGAGACGATCCCCATGTAGAGCGAGACGACGGACGCGGGAATGGGGGCAGTGAATCCGAATCGGAGAAGGACGTAGATCCCCACCCACCAGGCGCCGGCCCACAGCAGCAGACTGGCCCGACTGAAGCGAAGGAGTCCGAATGCCACGGCCAGGGCGAGGACGACGAGGATGTTCATCGTGCAACTACTCCCGCGTTCGCGATTGCCACCACGTCTGGCAATGGCATGGCAGGCCTCAGCCGCACGCCCTTCCTGGGAAGAGGCTGCGCCTCACCCGGCGCGTCGGGAGCAGCCGGGGGAGCCGGCAGCCCGCCCGGTTCGGCCGTGGCGCCGCTGTAGCGGTGAGTCGTCTTGAGCGTGACCGTCGCCGTGCCGCCAAGAGTCTGGAGTGCCGCGATCACGCAGAGGATCTCCTGATCGGAGAGGCCGATCGGAGGCTTGTTGACGGGGGGCATCGCCGGAGGAAATCCAGGGACGACGAAGGCGGTGGGTTCGTACATCGATTGGGCCAGGTAATCGATATCGCTCAGGCCTGGCACGCGGCTCTTCGCCTGGGCACCGATTCCCGCGAGGTCGGGGAACCGGAGCGCGCCGGTCTTGCCGACCGTGTGGCAGGTAAGGCAGATTCCCTTGCCCTCCATGATCCCGCGGCCGACCTTGACCATGTCGGCGGTGGTCATGTCGCTGCTCAGGGTGGTCTCCTGAGGAGGCTGAACTTCCTTCTGAGGCACCATCTGGCCGACATAGGTATAGAACCCCGTCGTCGCGAGGACGAGAGCGAAAATCCGGATCATGAGCGGGATTCTCATGCTTGGCGCTCCGGCCTTCGGCCTCCGCTTAGGCTCTCTTCACTACGCTCGCGCTTCGACGCTCGCTCCGTTCCGCTCGCCCGCTGGAAATCGGGCCGGTCGTGCAGGTTCGTGATCCAGAACACGAAGCCGATGAGGAGGAAGAACGCGAGCACGGTCACCGAGACAACCTGCGTCGCGAAGCCAAGGGTGGGCGTGAACGCGTCGACCGAGGTGTCCCGGATGACGCCGTAGACATGCCAGTGCTGGCGGAGCCCGGAGCGAACGTAGCCCATGAGTCCCATGAGCCAGGTGAAGGTGACGGCTATGAAGATCAGCACGTATTGGGAGATCGCCGGAATCTTGCCCCAGCGTACATCACCCGTCGTCATCGCCCCGCGGAACAGGAAGACGTCGATGGCGGTGATCGACACCATGGCGATCAGGACCGAGAGGACCTGGGGCACCGAGAGCCCGATCCGGACCGTCGCCTCGACGAAGTACCCGTAGACGCCGAGGAAGATGACGAATACCGCGACGGCCGCGAAGATGACGAGCTGCGCGTTGTGGCCCGTCTTCGCCCACGCCACCGTGGCGACCTTCCCCGTCCGGCGGTAGAGGAGGAAGCTCATGAAGGTCGTGAGGATCAGGATGTTCACAGCGGTGTTCTTCGCGGACATGACACCGAGGAAGCCCAGAACCGGGTGCGCCGATCCTCCCATCGCCCGGATCTCGGAGACCGTCGCGATGATCGACCGGGGCGTCGCCCAGACCATGAAGCAGAGCACGATCGTGATGAGCAGGTATTTGATGACTTTCTGGATCGGCTGCTTCCCCTCGACCCGCCCCATGCCGAGCCAGAGGTAGTAGTTGGCCGCGAGGAACAGGTTCCCGATGAGGACCGCCTGGATGATGAAGAGCCACGAGAAGGCCCCGCCCATCATCGTGAGCCCGAGCGTCTGCGAGTAGGCGTAGATTTCCTTCGCCAGCCAGTAGCCGGCGAAGGGAAGCGGGAGGAAGGCGCTGATCGCGACGAAGTTCCCGATGTAACCCATCCAGTCGTAGTGCGCGCGCTCCTCGTCGGAGTCCGCCTGGAGGAACTTGAAGGCCGCGTAGGCGGCCGCGACCGATCCGCCGAACGCGACGTTGGCGATGACTCGATGGACGTTGATCGGCATCCAGGTGTAGTTGTAAATGGCGTCCGTGAGGGAGAGGAGCGACCCCGTGTCCGAGACCCCGCGCGGCGACATCATGAACGTGAGCCAGGCATTGGCGATGAACATGATCGCCGTGCCCACGACGTTGAGGCCGAGCCCCAGACCAAGGTGAACCAGCGGGTGGAACTTCCCCCAGCCGTAATAGTAGGTGTAGAGGAAGAACGCCTCGAAAAAGAAGAGCAGGACGTACGGGAGGAAGGTGGGGGAGAACACGCTCATCAGGTAATTCGTGAACTTCGGATACAGGATGATGAGCATGAACGTCAGCGCTGCTCCGAAGGTCGCGGTGAGCGAGAAGGAGACCGAGAGCAGCTTCGTGAACTCGTGCGCGAGCCGGTCGTAGCGCAGATCTCCGGTCTTGTAGCCGATGGCCTCGACGATGAGCGCGAAGATTGGGATGGCAAGGACGAAGGCCGCGAACAGGAGGTGGAGCTGGGCGACCATCCAGATGGCCACGCGGCTCCCGACGACCGGGACGGTCCTGTACTCCGCCTCCACGTAGGGCTTCGCCTGAGCCTTGCCCTCAGCTTCTGCCTGCTCGGCGGCCACTCCCGCGGCGCGGGGCGTGGCGTCGACGGTCTCCGCAGGAGCCCGGTAAGCATCCTTGTACTCGCTGCGGCTCACGAAGACCGAGACCATCTTCACTGTCCCCGCGAACATTACGAGTGCGGCGACCGGGCCGAGAAGGATCAGCAGTTTGCGGTTCATCACGGCCTTCATTTAACGCTCGCGGGCTTGTCCGCCGCAGCTTGAGCGGAGGTGGACGCGCCCGGGGCGCTGGCCTGCCGCTGCCGCTGGAGCGCTCGCACGTGGGCGACGATCGCCCACCTGTCCTGCGGAGGTATCGCCCAGCGGTACGAGGGCATCAGCCCCAACCCGTTCGTGATGATTTCGAAGACAAACCCGTCCGGGTACTGCAGGATCTTGTCCTGGTGGAAGGTAGGGGTGGGGATGTTGCCTCGCTGGAACAGGATCCCCTTGCCGTCCCCTCGAGCGTCGTGGCACGGCTGGCAATAGATCACATACCGCTGGCGGCCGCGCTCGAGAAGCGCCTCGTCCACGGTCACGGGGATTGCCGCGACGGGCTTGCCGTCCGCTGCCCTGCCTGTGAAGAAGGCCGTGTCCTCTTTCAGGCCGCCGATCGGGACCGTTCCTGGAACGGGCTGGCGCATGGACGCGCCGTCGTAGAAGAACGTGCTGGCCGTCTGCGGGCGCACCTTCGGCTGGTCGTCCATGCTCGGATTGATCTGGATGGGAGGGCGGCTCGACGCGCATCCGCGCACGCAGCCGCTGACGGCGACAAGAGAGATGAGCGATCACCCCGAGCAGGCGGCTTGCCCGCCGAGCTTAAGCGGAGGCGGGGCGATCATGCAGGGGGCCTCGCTCCCGCGTCGGCCCGCACGCCCTCGAGGTCGGGATTCGGGTTGCGGACCTTGGCCAGATAGGTCGTCCTGGGCTTGGTGTTCAGCTCGGCGAGGAGCGCGTAGTTGCGCGCGTCGGCCTTGGCCTTCACGACCCGGCTCGACGGGTCCCGAAGATCTCCGAACTCGATTGCCGACGCCGGGCAGGCCTGCTGGCAGGCCGTCTTGACGTCGCCGTCACGAAGCGCGCGCCCCGCGAGCTTCGCATCGATCTTCACCCGATTGATCCTCTGCGTGCAGTAGCTGCACTTCTCCATGACGCCCCTTGCGCGAACCGTGACGTCCGGGTTCATGGCGAGCTTGAGGATGTCGGGCGTGTCCTTGGTGAAGTTGAAGAAATTGAAGCGGCGCACCTTGTAGGGACAGTTGTTCGAGCAGTAGCGGGTCCCGATGCACCGGTTGTAGACCATCACGTTGAGGCCCTGCCGGTCGTGGACGGTGGCCGACACGGGGCAGACCTGCTCGCAGGGAGCGTCCTCGCAGTGCATGCAGGGAACGGGCTGGAAGACGACCTCCGGGCTGCCGGAGGGCTCGCCGGAGAGGTACCGGTCGACCCGGATCCAGTGCATCTCGCGCCCCTTGGCGACCTGGGTCTTGCCGACGACCGGCACGTTGTTCTCGCTCTGGCAGGCGACCATGCACGCGTTGCACCCGATGCACGCGTTCAGGTCGATCGTCATCCCCCACTGCTGCCCCTGATCGTACGCATGCTCCTTCCAGAGTGAGAAGTGATGCGGGTCCTCCTCGAAGACGCCGAGTGCGCTGGGCACTCCCCCTTTCGCGGCTGTTGGGGAGTCCCCCGCATGCGCGCCCCCGGCCTGCTCCGCCCCGGCAGCCGGCTTGTCCGCCGACTTGTCCGCCGTAGCCTCGGCGGAGGTGGAAGCCTTGGCGGAGGCGGATTTCGATCGAAGCGCGGTCAGGGTCGACTCGCGCACGACGGGGCGCCCCTCCATGCTGCCGTGCTCCTGGGTCGCCGAGAGCGGGTACGTGCGCGCGAGCTTGGTGAGCGTGAGCCCGCTGTCGAAGCCAGGTGCTTTGGAGCTTCGGACCTTGAACGCGTCGAACCCGACACCGGTGCCGATCCGACCCGCGTGCGAACGGCCGTAGCCGAGCGTCAAGGCGACCACGCCGTCGGTCAGTCCGGGGAGGAGCCACACGGGGAGCTCGAGCGAGCGGCCGGCATAGTCGATGCGGACCCAATCCTCGTTGGCGAGGCCGAGCGATTCGGCCGTCTTCGGGCTGATGAGCGCGGGGTTGTCCCAGGTCAGCTTGGTGAGGGGATCTGGAAGCTCCTGCAACCACCCGTCGTTCGCGAAGCGGCCGTCGTGAAGCGAGGGAGAGGGGAGAAAGACGACCTCCAGGTCACGGCGAGATTCAGCGGGGGCTCCTGCGGAACCGGTTGCGCCCGCGCCGCTGACGACGACCCCCGAGGCCACGACGAAGTTCATCGAACGCGCGAGCTCCGCATAGGGCGTCGCGGTGAGAGTGGGAACAACTTCTGGAAGCTCGCTGCCGGCAAGGAACCCATCGTGCAGGACGCGGTTCCACTTCCTGTCGAACTCGGCCTCGCCCAGGATCGGTTTCCAGGTCTCCCGCACGATGTCGTAGCCGGGACGATCCTGGCCCCCGACCATCAGCCCCAGCACTTCAACGGGGGGGCGTCCACCGAACAGGGGGAGGATCAGCGGCTGGACGACGCTGAGCGTGCCGCCAACCGCGCGCGCGTCTCCCCACGATTCGAGGTAGTGGGCGCGAGGGATATGCCACTTCGCATTGGCGGATGTTTCGTCGACCGTGTGCCCGAGCGCGATCGAATCAGGGACCTTCGCCATGGCCGAGGCGAAGTCGAGATCGGCGGGGGCATCGAATACGGGATTCCCGCCCAGGACGACGAGCGTCTTTATCGCGCCAGCCTTCATCGCGGAGACGAGTGTCTCGAGCGAGCTGACGCTCGGAAGCGCCGCATCCTTCGTCTCGTAGTACGTGACCGTACTGCCCGTGTTGCCGAGAGACGTGTTCAGCGCGCAGACGGCGGCGTGGACGCCCGCGGGCTGGCGTTCCCCAGCCACGATCAACCCCTTGCCGCGGTTCGCCAGAAGATCCTTCGCAATGACGTCGATCCAGCGGGAGTCCAAACCCGGCAGACCGGTTTGCGTCAGGCTCCCAGCGGCTCCGGGTGGCGGAGCGACGCGTGCCGCGAGCGCCGCGAGGAAGGGAGCGATCTGCCGGCTCTCGAGACGGAGCCGATGATCCGCCATCGCTCCCGTCAGCGAGTAGACCCCTTCAACGGCGTAGAGGCGGTTCATCTCGCCACCGGAAGCTCCCGCACGCCTTCCGTCCGCGAAGCCTCGCGCGTGACGGATCATCTCCGGGTCGGTGAGGAGCGGGTCGGCGTCGAGGGCGAGAATCACCGAGGCTCGATCGAACCGGAGCATGAGATCGAGGTCGCGGCCGGTGGCCTGCCGCAGTCCCGCGACTCGGCTCTCGTCGCTGACGGCGTCGTAGGTCGCCCACTGCAACTTGGGGAAGCGGGCACGGAGCTCGGAGGCCAGGCGTGCCAGCGTGGGAGAGGAGAAGGACTCGGAGAGGACCGCAAGGCTGGCACCGCCGTCCGCGGCATGAGCCTCGGACAGCGGCCCCCAGGCCGTCACGAAATCGCTCCAGGACTTCCTCGTACCGTTCAGCGTGATCGATTGCGAGCGGTCGGGATCGTAGAGGCCGAGCACGGACGCCTGGACGCGCGAGCTCGAGGCCCCGAGCGTCGAGGGGTGCGAGGGGTTTCCCTCGACCTTGGTCGGTCGCCCTTCGTGGCTCTCGACGATCAGGCCGTAGGCGCTCCGTCGGAACGGCATGGTCGTCGCGTAGTAGCGGGGGATCCCGGGGACGATCTCCTCGGGAGCGGTGACGTAGGGGACAATCTCCTCGACGGGCCGCCGGCACCCCGCGACCCCCGCGAGCGACAGCGAGGCGCCCAGGAGCATCATCATCTCGCGCCGGGTGACGCCCTCGGGAAGCTCCGACGCTCCTTCCGGGAACTCCCGCTCGAGAAAGGCGCGGGATTCGGGGCGCTCCTCGAGCTGCGCGAGACTTCGCCAATATGTCGGTGTCACCGGTGGCACCCCGAACAGTCAGTCGGCGGATTGACCGGTCGGCGCTCGAGCTCCGCCGCGAGCAGGCTCACGTCCCGGGGAGGGGTCCACTTCATGTTGGTGACCTCCGAGACGGGGCGTCTGTTGGGACCGGGGTTGCGGTGGCAGTCGAGGCACCAGCTCATGCTGAGGGGCGCCATCTGGGTGACCGTTTCCATCTCGTCGATGCGGCCGTGGCAGGTGACACAGCCGATTCCGGCCGCCACGTGCGCATTGTGGGCGAAATAGGCGAAGTCGGGAAGCTTGTGGACGCGAATCCAGCGCATCGGCCGACCGCTGGCAGCGCTTTCCCGGATCGGTGCGAGCGTCTGGCTGTCCTTCTTCACGAGCAGATGACAGTTCATGCAAGCCTGGGTGGGCGGAACGTTCGCGACGGCAGAAACTTCGACCGAGGCGTGACAGTACCGGCAATCGAGACCAAGCTCGCCGACGTGGAGCTTGTG
The DNA here is from genome assembly GCA_963771395.1 of uncultured Acidobacteriota bacterium. GTDB lineage: Bacteria > Acidobacteriota > Vicinamibacteria > Vicinamibacterales > 2-12-FULL-66-21 > DATBJJ01. The sequence goes on from CAVYTY010000006.1 coordinate 396,910, forward strand.
GCTGTACGGGACGGGCTGAGCGGGACGGTAGCCCACGTCTGTGTACCACGGGGACAAGAATTACCAGACGCCCGCGATCACGAGGGTCGGGCCGAGGCTGCCCGCGATCGCGGCCACCAGAGGGAGCTTGTTCCACCATGGGGGAAAGATCTGGCCCACTCGCTAGGACTCCTGGGCGCCGGAGGACAGTTGCCCATGCTGCGAGTCCGGAATTGAATGATGCCACATCCTCGCTCACCGAAGGCTCACCGAAGAATTCTTCGAAACGACCGGAATGCCGTGATCGAAGTCGGCATCTTATCCACGTACTCCGATCAGGGTCAAGCCGCCGCGCTCCTCACCTCCGTCAATCACCGCTCCCGTCGTCGGTCCTCTCGACACGGGCCACTCTCGGATTGGCGCGCGCACCTCTTCAGGTCTTCTGTCATCCTGCGTCCGTATGTTCCGATACCTCCATCTCGACGTCTTCACCGAACGCCTCTTCGAAGGTAATCAGCTCGCCGTGTTTCCTGAGCCGCAGGGCCTGACCACCGACGAGATGCAGCGCATCGCGAAAGAGATGGCCTTCTCCGAGTCGACGTTCATTTTTCCGCCCGAACGTGGAGGCGACGTGCGAATGCGGATCTTCACGCCGAATGCGGAGCTGCCGATGGCGGGGCACCCGACAATCGGCAGCACGTTCGCGCTCGCGATCGAGGGCGTCATTGCCAGAGGCCGGGACCAGTTCGTGTTCGAGCTGGGCGTCGGCCCGACGCCTGTGTCGCTCGAATGGGGTGAGGCAGGGCTCGCGTTCGCCTGGATGACGCAGCCTTTGCCCACCTTCGGCGCCGTCGTCTCTGATCGCGAGGCATTCGCCACCGCCGTCGGGGTCTCGACCGAGGACCTCCTCGAGGGGCTGCCCGTGCAGAGCGTGTCGTGCGGCGTGCCTTTTCTGTTCGTCCCGGTCGCGACACGAGCCGCCGTCGATGCGGTCGCGATCGACCGCAAGGCGCTCGCACGGTGCGCAGACAGCGCGGGGCTTGGCGAGCTGCCGGTCTTCTTCTTCACCCTTGAACGCGGTGCAGCCGCCAGCGAAACGGTCTACAGCCGCATGCTGGCGCCGGGCTTCGGGGTTGCGGAGGATCCGGCAACGGGCGCCGCCAGTGGTCCGCTCGGCGCGTATCTTCTCCACCACCGGCTCGTGTCGCCCGACGCTGCGCGCAGCATGCTCAGCCTGCAGGGCGTCGCGATGGGACGCCCGAGCCGTGTTCACATCTCAATCGACAGCGCCGGGGAGAGGATTTCGCGCGTGCGGGTCGGCGGGGTGTCCGTGCTCGTGGGAAGGGGTGAGCTCGCGTTCTGAGCGGGCGCCAACCGACCAAGGGGTCAGATCTTGTATTTCAACATTTCCCGTCGCAGCTGCGCGGTCAGCTGGGGGCTCAGGAAATGTTGAAATACAAGATCTGACCCCTTCTCTTGGTCCGCGGTTCTACTCGCCGACCACGAAAGCCGGCACCTGGCCGCCACCCGACGTCACGTTGGCGAGACCGGTCGCGCTCAAGCGCGTCAGATAGCCGCCCATGCGGCCGCGAAACAGATACGGCGCCAGGTCCACGAGCATGTCGTCCATGCTGATGCGGCCCGCGGCGTCGAACTGGGGAAAGATCTCCCGCCGGACGGGAATCCGCTCCTGCACGATCCACGTCCCGTACGGATCCTCGAGCGCCGACTCAATCGCGGCGTCCCATTCGCTCTCGGTCATCTCCCAGCCGAGGTTCACGCCCTTGCCGCCGTACTCGTCGTTCGGTTTGATCACCAGATGCTCGCGCCAGGCGCGCACCAGGTCTAGCAGGTCTCCGTGCCACTCGCCCTTCTGCGTTTCCACGTCGTCGAGGACGCGCGTCCACGGTATGTGCGCCTGGATGACCGCGCGCTCGTCCGCCGAGAACAGCGACGCGTGCAACGGGTCTGTCAACACGGCGAAGAAGGCCTTCTTGTGCGCGAGCTTGCAGCGGAAGGAGTTGGCCATGCAGACCGCGTGCGCGGCGCAGGCATCGACGAGCGCGCGGCATTCGGCTGGCTTGGCCAGGATGTCGTTGACGAGCACGCGGCGGTACACGAGATCGATCTTCGTGCCCTGCGCGGTCAAGGCACCGTTGGCGAACACCAGCTCGCGTGGATCGCAGACAATCGTCGGGACGCCGCGTGCAGTGAAGGCCTCGCGCAGGATCTCGAACTCCGTCCAGGTCGGCACCTCCCGCCAGTCGACGATAGCCATCGCCGGCGGCCTGGCCGTGCCGCCCCACTCGGTGTAGCTGGCGATAGCGCGTCGAGGAGCGCGTCCATGACTCCGTGAAAGCGAACGCGGCGCGTGGCGCGGAACCGGCCCATGACCTCTGTCGAGTCGAAGAGCTCGCAGAGACGCTGCGTGTAGCCGATGCCGGCGGGCGACTCGGCGTTGTACTCGGCAAAGTGGAGCGAGTCGCTCAGCAGGAAGGCGTCGAGGCGAGAGGCCGTGCTGGCGGTCTGATACCCGGGGTCGATGTCGACGAGCGCATCCTCCGTGTCGGTGATGCCGAGCTGCTCGTAGATGTCGTCGGACTCGAGGGCCGCGCGAATGACCCGTTCGCCGAGGGCGGCGATGGTCTCGGCTGCCACCCGGATGCGGGCTTCATCGGCGGCGGTCAGGAAGAACGGCCGCAGGAACGGACAGTGGACGCGCTGGCCGAAGGTCAGCCTTCTCGCTCGCATCTCGGCGGCGAACGCGGCCGTGAACCGCGTCGTCAGTTCCTCGTCCGGCCGGAGCAGCGCGTGCCAATCGGTGATGACATCCATATCAGGCCATTCACGGATCAGGGCAGGCCGGGCGCTCCGGTAAAGCCCGAGGCGGGGCCGATGCCGAGCATCTCTTCCCAGCGCGGCCAGCACTGCGCGGGGTGACCGTTCAACGCGCGATCGACGACGAGATGCGCCATCTTCTCGACGACGTGGGTGAAATAGAACGGCGTGATGCGATCGCGTTCGAAATCCGGCGCCGGGTTGAGGTAGTCGATCGCGTAGGGCACGCCGTCGCTGACCGCGAACTCGATGGTATTCATCTCGTAACCGAGCGCCATGTTGATCAGTTGCGCGTCGCGGACGACGCGCGCGCCGACCTCCGCCGACAGGTACTCGTGCTCGACGAGATACCGGCGCTCGCGCGGATCGTAGGCGACCGGCGTGATGTCGGTCTTGCCGAACGTGAAGCACCGCACGTAGTGATCGAAGTCGATGAACTGCTGGAGCGTCATGCAGTACGGCGCCGTGCGGTCATAGGCTTCGAGCAGCTCGCGCTTGTCCGCGACCTTGTACACGTGCTTCCATCCGCCTCCCGAGTACGGTTTGAGAATCGCGGGGCGGCCGACGTAATCGAGCAAGCCGTCCCAATCGATCGGATAGTCGAGGTTGTGCAGCGACTCCGACGTCAGATCGATGTCGGCCGGGTACCCTTTCTGCGGCAGCAGGACCGTGCGCGGAATGGCGACGCCCAGCTTGGCCATCACCGAGTAGTTGAAGTACTTGTCGTCGGCCGTCCACCAGAACGGATTGTTGATGACGTATGCGCCCTGTAGCACGGCGTGCTTCATGGCGCCGCGGTAGTACTCCACCTCGTGCGAGATGCGGTCGACGATGACGCGGTAGCGTGACGGCTCGTCCATCTTCGTCCCGCCGAGCTTCACCATCTGACCGGTGATGCCGTGCGGACTGCCGAGCTCGTCGACGCGCTGGATGAACGCGGGCGGAAACCTGTACTCCCGGCCGCAGAGAAGTCCGACAACCTGTGGTGCGCGCTGCTGCTCCATGACGCCCTCGACTGTCCGTTCTGCCTCTCGTGTCCGTGAGGCTCGTGTCGTCCGCCGCCACTCCTGTCCGCGGATCGTGCCGTCAGCCGCTCAGTTCACTCCGTCGCGCGTTTGCCGGATCACGTGCAGCACAACGGCTTTGAGATCGCCCGTCTGGCGGAAGACCATCAGCTGCTGGTCGGCGCTGGTGCCCTCGCGCAGCACGGTATGCACGTGCTCCACGGCCTGCCGGCTCCCCAGGTCATCGACCACATCGTCGATGAACTCGAGCAGCTCGACCGCGAGGTCGCGCATCGGCACCTCGGCGCGACGGCCGAAGTCGATGAGCTTGCCGTCGAGGCCGTAGCGCGCCGCCCGCCACTTGTTTTCTTCGATGAGCGCGCGGCGATAGATCCGGAAGCCCTGGTTGCGAATCCGGAGCCGGTAGAGCTTGACCACGATGGCCTGCACCAGCGCGCCGAGCATCACGGCGGTCTCGGGACGCGTCGGCACGTCGCAGACGCGAAACTCCAGCGTCCCGAACATCGGATGCGGCCTCACGTCCCACCAGATCTTCTTCGCATCGTCGATGCTGTGCACGTCGACGAGCAGCTGGATGTAGTTCTCGTACTCGCTCCAGGAGCCGAAATGGTCGGGGACTCCGGTGCGTGGAAACCGCCGGAAGATCGTCGTGCGGTACGACTTCAGCCCGGTATCGCGCCCCATCCAGAACGGCGAGCTCGTCGAGAGCGCCAGCAGGTGCGGCAGGAAGTAGCGGACCTCGTTCATCAGATCGATCATGATCGACCGATCCGGTACGCCGACGTGCACGTGCAGGCCGAAGATCAGCAGCGACCGCGCGAGCTGCTGCAGTTCCTCGACGATGTTGTCGTAGCGGACGCCGGGCGAGATGACCTGGTCTTCCCAGCGCGAGAACGGATGGGTGCCGGCGGCGGCCACGGCGAGACCGACGCGCTCGGCCGCATTCGCCAGCTCGCGGCGGTTACGGAAGATTTCCTCACGAAGCTCGGCGACGTCGGCGCAGATCTTCGTGCCCACCTCGACGATCGACTGGTGCATCTCGCGCTTGATCTGGTCGCCCAACACCGAAGCGCTCGACGCCAGGAGCTCGGAGACGTGCGACCGCAGCGCGCCGCTCTGGGGGTCGACGATCTGGAACTCCTCTTCGACGCCAAGGGTGAAACGGTGCACGAAGGTGATGATACTTCAGTCGACAGTCGACGGTCGGCAGTCGACAGTCTCAGTCCTCAGTCCGAGTCGGCAGTCGTCAGTTCCAGTCGTCAGTCACAGTCGTCAGTCCCCCCTGGCATTGCCGATGCAATACAGGAGGGAAACATGGCCCAGAGAGTGGAAGATCTGAAAGTTTGGCAACGTGCGCAGGAGTTTTGGGTGGCAGTAAATGCGATCATCGACCGCGCGGGGTTTCAGCGGGATCGGCGATTGCGGGATCAAGTCAAAGACGCGGCCGATTCAATCCTCTCGAACATGGCCGAGGGCTTCGAACAGCCGACCGACCGGGCGTTTGCCAAATACCTGTTCACGTCGAAAGCCTCGACGGCGGAGGTGAGAAAGAGACTGCTGATGGCCTGCCACCACGGTTACATTACAAAGCAGGAGTTCTCGTCCCGCAACGACCTCGGAGACGAGGTCGCACGGATGACGACAGGGCTGATCAAGTACCTGATCAAGAGCGATCGCAGAGACCGCGGGCTAGGCCCCGACCAAGCCCTCAAACGAATAGAGCCGGACACGAAGACTGACGACCAGGATGACGACGGATGACGACCAGGACTGACGACTGGGACCGACGACTGCCGACTCGGACTGAGGACTGTGACTGACGACGGACGACTGCCGACTGACGACTGGCTCATCGACGCCGCCCACTTCCCCGGCGGCCACGCCGCGGGCATCGTCTTCCCGCGCACGACCGCCGATGTCGTGGACGTCCTCGCCAGGTCCGCGTCGGTGCTGCCTGTCGGTGCGCAATCCTCGCTGACCGGCGGCGCGACCCCGATGGGCGAGGTCATCCTCGCGACCACGAAGATGGCGCGGATCGTCGACGTGCAGCCGGGGCGCATCACCGTGGAGCCCGGTGTGACGGTCGCGGCGATCCAGGAACGTCTCACCGAGGCCGCCGCGTGGTTTCCTCCGGTCCCCACCTTCACCGGCGCCTGCGCGGGCGGCATCGTGGCCACCAACGCCGCCGGCGCGGCCACCTTCAAGTACGGCAGCACGCGCGAGTGGGTCCAGGCGCTGACGGTCGTCCTCGCCGACGGCACGGTGCTCGAGCTGAGACGCGGGGCGAGCCGCGCGCGTGACGGCCGGTTCGAGCTCGAGACAACGCGCGGTGTCGTCTCGGTACCGGTGCCGACGTACCGGATGCCACTGGTGGCGAAGCGCTCGGCTGGCTACCATGCCGCGCCCGACATGGACCTCATCGATCTCTTCATCGGATCCGAAGGCACGCTCGGGGTGATCACGCAGATCACGTTCAGGACGGTCTCCCCCGCGCCGAATATCGTGCTCGCGTGGATCCCGTGCACGGCCGAGGCGCAGGGACTCGCCCTCGTCAAGTCGCTGCGCGACGCGTCGATGGCGACGTGGCAGACGGGTGCGACGGACGGAATCGATGCCTGCGCGATCGAGCACATGGACCGCCGCTCGCTCGAGATTCTCCGGGAGGACGGCGCCCACACGCGGAGCAACGTCTCGATACCCCAAGGGACGGAGCTCGCGCTGCTCGTGCAGCTGGAGCTCAGGGCGGAAACGGATGCGGCCCAGGCGTTCGAGCAGATTCAGGAATCGCTCGGAGGAACGAGGTCCGACAGCCCGCTCGGGCACTTCTGCCGCCTGCTGGATCGTGCCGGCGTCCTCGCGGACACCGAGCTGGCACCCCCTCGAGACCGCCGCCGCACCGCCGACTTCCTCGCCGTGCGGGAGGCTGTGCCCGCTGGCGTGAATCAGCGGATCAGCACCGCGAAGCGCACCATCGACGCGCGGATCGAGAAGACGGCCGGAGACATGGTCGTTCCCTTCGACCGGTGCGCCGAAATGATGGCCCTCTACCGCCAGGGCTTCGAGGCGCACGGACTCGACTACGCGATTTGGGGACACCTCTCGGACGGCAACGTGCACCCCAACGTCATCCCGCGCTCCTTCGACGACGTCGTCAAGGGCAAGGCCGCGCTGCTGGAGTTCGGCCGCCACGTCGCCCGACTCGGCGGCTGCCCGCTCGCCGAGCACGGCGTCGGCCGCAATCCCGTCAAACAGACGCTGCTCCAACAGCTCTACGGAGAGGCCGGCATCGCCGAGATGCGCGCCGTCAAACAGGCGCTCGATCCTGGGAATCGCCTCGCGCCGGGAGTAATCTTTCCGCAGAGGCCGTAGAACCCAACCTTGCAATCGCTTCCCGAGCCAGGATGTAGCAGGTCAAGTGATGGACCGTGATCGGCCGGTTGTGACAAACGGAACGGCCGGTCCCGTTCTATATTGTTGAGGGTCAGATCTTGTATTTCAACATTCTGTCGAGAAAGCGCGGGTCGGGTACAGTGTCGGGCATGTTGAAATACAAGATCTGACCCCTCAACAATGCTCAAACTGATCCTGCTCGTGCCCGCCGCCGCGTTGCTGCTGCTCGCGGGCGAGGGGATCTACCATGCGACCCGGGGCCGGCAACAGGTCACGATCGCGTGCGCTCAGTTCAGCCGCCAGCCGCCCTCTCCGCGCGTCCTCGTCTCAGGCTGCGAGATCAACTACGCCGGCGCGGGCTATCGCGAATCCGGCGGGCAGATCGAGGAGCTGTTCGTGCCCGCCCGGCCCGCAGGCGGACTGCCGGCGCCGATCGTGGTCGCCACACGCGACCCGGCGACGATCGCGCTGGCGCGGACCTTGCTCGGCGGAGGCCGAGCCGCGACAAGCGACAAGTCGCTCGAGATGATGCGCAGAGTCGTCGCGCAGTTGCAGATGGCGAACGCGATCGACGGGCTCGTGAGAACCGGCTTCATCGAGCGACTTCGATCGCGGCGGATCCTGTCCGGACTCGCCCCGCCCATTGCGGACGACGCCGTCATCGTCGATCTCCACGGCACGCCGGACTTCGTGCGACCCGGCCTCGCCCTCGTCTCCGGGGCGCTGCTCGCGCTGATTGCGCTCTGGCCACTGCGGCGCGTTCCGCAGGTCGTCGATGACGAGGTTCCCCGGCTGCCGCCGCCAGCGCTCCTGCTCGATATCGAGTCCAGTCACTTCGACCCGGTTCACGCGTTCGGCGAACTGACTGAGCAGAGCGAGGCGTCAACGCTCCAGCCTGACGTGAGCCCGAAGACTGTTCCGGCCTCGCTGCCGCGCCTGCTCCTGCTCGCCCTCGATGCCTCGTGGGGACCCGAGGCGATCGAAGCCGCGCCGCCGCTCGGTTCGCGCGCCGACGTCGTCGCGCGGCTGCGCGGCGTCATTTCAGATCTGGCGGTGGACCCGACGCGAGTGGTCCTGGCGCGTCCGGATGGATCGGTCAGAGTGGATCTCGGGCCGCACGACCCGGTCCCAACCGCCGTGATCGAGGCGCGCGGCGAGGCCGGAGCCATGCTGGTGAAAGAGGTGCTGATCGTGACTGGATGGCGGGCGTTCGCGCCGAAAACGGGCCTCTTCGTCAGCACAGATGATCTCCAGGCACTCGCGGCGCTCGCCGCGGAAGGGCCTGTCGCCTGACCTAAAGCGAGGTTTTTGATGCCGAGACGCCTCCTCGAGTCGATGCGCGGTGTCGGTGCCATTCATGCGGGCGAACTGCTGCTCCGCGCGACCGCGTACGAACTATCGCTCTGGTCGGATGACGACCTGCCGCGAGCGGCTGACGAAGCCGCCAGGTCGATCGCGACGATTGACGGTCACATCGACATCACCGGAATCGGAGAGGCCGTCGTCCTCGCCGGTCCAGAGACGCTGACCCTGACGCTCGAGGACGGGCGGCGCCTGGCGTTCCAGCTCACGGGCTCCGGCGGTGGAATCGCGGGACGAGGCTGGTTGCCTTGAGCCGGATCCGCCTACTTCGCCGGCACGAGGCGCTTCAACTCTTCGGTCCAGTTCAAGACGACGTGCATCGTGGTGACCGGCTGGTCTGTCGATTCACTGAACCGCGACAAGAGGAATCGCTGGCCGTCGGGGCTGACACTCCAGCTGCGGACGGGCGACGTTGAATCGTACGTACCGCCCTTCAACTCGAAGAGCAGGCGCGGCGTGTCGGCCCGGAACGGAGATAGAGAGCGGATCGCACTGGAGAAAACCTCATGGGTGCGGGGTCGGTACAACAGCTCCCGGCCATCAGCAGTCCAGATCGGCTCTGTTCCCCCGGCCGTCGAGATCCGGATCTTCTCCCCCGGTCCCGGGTAGGGCTGCACATACACCGCAGAGATCCCGGACTCGTTGGAAACGTACGATATCCATCGCCCGTCGGGAGAGAATTCCGGATGCGAGAGGTTGAAACGGGATTCGAGGAACAAGCGTGGCTTGCGGTCGCCCGCCATTGGAAGGACCCAAATCCCAGAGGAACCGATCTTCGGTCGCTGCAGGAACGCGATCGTGTTGGTCGTGGATGACCATGACGACGGGGTCTGCTCGTACTCGCTCGTCGTGAGGCGCTCGGGCTGGCCGCTGCCGTCCGCGTTGGTCGCGTAGAGGTTGGCCACGCCGGTCGTCCTTGCTCCGTAGACGAGACGTTTACCATCGGGAGACCAGACGGGCCAACTGTTGCTTCCCTCGAAGGTCAGCCGAGTCGGTACACCGCGGAGCAGGTCGAACACCCAGACGTCGGCGGTCCGGCTCGCGGCGCGTCGGTCGGCTACCGCGACTTTCTGGCCATCAGGCGAAAGGCGAGAGAACAAGTACGGGCCGGCCGGGGTGGTCGCCACGGGCTGTGCGCCGCCTGTTCTGTCGACCCACATCCACGCGCTCTCGAGGCTTGGACTGATGCCACCACCTGCGTAGATCAGGGTTCCGGAGGTGGACAGTGCGAACTGTCCGGCGCCGGTTTCGAAGAGGGTGTTTGGTGTGTTCACTCCGTGCATGACGCCCTCGACGAGCGTCGCGGGCGCGCCGGTTACCTGCCGTGATGATACGTCGAAGGGCACAGCCATCAAGGTGCCGGTCTTCATGTATACGAGGTGCCCCGTGCTGACGTAGCGGGCGTCTGCGCCGCCTGGGATGAGATCGCGCCGCTCGCCGGTGTCGAGCGACAGCAGAACGACATTCGCCGTCTCCCAGTCCCTGGAGATCACGCTCGTGAACAGGAGCGCCCTTCCACCGGGGAGCGCGTGTGGCAGGAGATGACGTTCGCGCTTGGAGGCGTCGGCCGTGGTCACCGTGGCTGGCGTTCCCCCGGCCGAAGACACTTTGGAAATGCCCCCTTGGCCTGCGAAGAAGATGGTGCCGTCTTCTCCCCAGCTCGCGCCCCAGCTCGCGCCGTCCGGCATGCTGAAGATCGTGGCGGACGGCCCTCCCGCCACCGGCACCTTCTTGATCGCGCTGCCGGCCCAGAATCCAATCCACGCGCCGTCGGGCGACAAGAACGGCCCGATGCCACCTTCGGTTCCCTGGACCGGTGTCGCGTCGGCGCGATCGAGTCCACGAACATACAATTGCGACACGTTTCCCTGGGTCCCGTTGAACACCACCAGCCGGCCGTCCGGCGAGAGCGCCATGGCGGTGCGCGAGGGTCGGCCAGACAGGTTCGAGCTCGCGAGCCGATCCGCCGGCAGCACGCTCATCTGCAAGCGCGTCACTTGGGGCGCGACGGCCGATCGACGCGGAAGGATGCCGTCAATCAAGATGCCGGCCAGCACACTGGCGATGACGCCGGCCGCGACCCACGCCTTCGTCTTACGTGAGCGTGGCGGCGCTGCGCCTCCGACGTCGGTGGCTGCCGAGGGCGCATAGGTGAGCGTGGCGTGGCCCGCCAGCAGAAATCGCGCCACGGCGATGTCCCCGATGCGCGCGTTCCGATCCTTCTCGAGGCATTGCTGAATCAGGGTGACCACGTGGGGCGGAACGTCGCCGGGAAGGGCCGTCCAGTCCGGCGTCGACTTCACCACCGCAGCCATCATCTCGGTGACGTCTTCACCATCGAACGCGCGCGCGCCGGTCAGCATCTCGAACAGCACGGCGCCAAACGCCCAGACATCGGTGCGCTTATCCACCGCCCGCCCGCGCGCCTGCTCCGGCGACATGTAGGCCGCCGTCCCAAGGATCACGCCCATGACAGTCATGGCGGCGGGGCTCGTCAGCGTCGGCGATTGTGAGAGATCGCTCTGTGAATCCCGACCCGCCCCGCCCTCCGTGAGCTTCGCGAGCCCGAAGTCCAGCACCTTCACCTTGCCGTCGTCCCGCACCTTGATGTTGGCCGGCTTCAGGTCGCGATGGATGATGCCGCGTTCATGCGCCGCTTCGAGCGCCTCGGCAATTTGCGCGGCGATCGGCAAGGCTTCGTCGATCGGGATCGGCCCCTCTGCAATCCGATCGGCGAGAGTCGGGCCCTCGACGAGCTCCATCACGAGCGCCTTGCCACCATCCACATCTTCCTGACCGTAGACGGCCGCGATGTGTGGGTGATTCAGCGAGGCAAGGACTTCGGCTTCGCGCTGAAAGCGCGCCAGCCGGTCGGAATCCGCCGCCATCGCCGGCGGGAGGATCTTGACGGCGACCTGGCGCTTCAGTCTTGTGTCCGTCGCGCGATACACCTCTCCCATGCCGCCTGCCCCGAGCGCACTGATAATCTCGTAAGAGCCGAGGCGCGTGCCGGCAGACAGGGACATGAGCCGAGGCTCATTCTAGTGGAGGAGCTCCGGCGGACGTCCGCGAATTTTCGTCGTCGCTGCGGGGTCGCTGGCCGCTAAATCGCCACCGAACGAAGCGGCAGCGCCCGGACGAGACACGCCGCGAGCCTCCGCACCGCGTCATCGATCGCGTCCGGCTGCACGCTCGAAAAGCACAACCGCAGCTCCGATTCGCCGGCCGGATCCGCATAGAACGCGTGACCCGGCACGAACGCGACGCCGGCCGCGAGCGCCTCGTCGCGCAGCGCCCGCGTGCTCAGGCCGGCGGGCACACGGCACCAGAGATACAATCCGCCCTGCGGCCGCGCGAAACGCAGCGCGCCTGGCGGCACGTGCCGCTGGATGGACGCGATCATCATCGCGCAGCGCCGCGCGTGCTCGGCGCGCAGCGTGCGCAGGTGCGCGTCGAAGTTCCCGTCTCGAATGAGCCGCGCCATCGCGAACTGCCCCAGGTTCTGCGTGTGCGGATCGAGCCGCTGCTTGATGATCGCGATCTGATCGACGATCGACGGCGCGGCCGACAGCCAGCCGAGTCGCAGGCCGGGTGCCAGCACCTTTGAAAAGCTGTTCAGGTAAATGACGATGTTCTGCGGATCGAGCTCGCGCAGCGACGGCGGCGGCACCTCGGTGAAGTAGAGCTCGCGATAGGTCGCGTCTTCCACGATCGGCACGCGATAGCGCTCGGCCAGCCTCAGCAGCTCGCGACGGGCCCGGATCGGCATCGTCACGCCCGTCGGGTTCTGGAACGTCGGGTTCGTGTAGATCAGCTTCGGACGATAGCGCACGAGCACGTCTTCGAGCTCGTCCATGTCGGCCTTCGCCACGTCCCATCCGACGAGCTTCGCCCCGGCAGCGTTGAACGATTGGATCGCGCCGAGGTAGCCAGGCCGTTCGATAATCACCGCGTCGCCTGGATCGATGAGGCACCTGGCGAGCAGGTCGAGGCCCTGCTGCGCGCCGGCAAGGACGAGGACACTCTCGGCGGGCACGCCGAACCGCTCGGCAATCGCTTCGCGGAGCGCGGGTTGTCCCTCGGTTGGCCCGTGCCGCCACACCGCCAGCTGCTCCCGCTTCAACACGTAGTCGACGGCACGCTGGAACGCTTCGACCGGAAAGCAGTCGATCGCCGGTTCGCCAGCGGCGAGCGACAGCACCTTCGCGTCAGACGAGTGGCGGATCGTGTCTCTCAGGATCGAATCGCTCGAGCGTAGAGCGGCGGCGGCGATCTTGCCGCGCCAGGCGAACGGCGCACCGGTCGGATCGGGCGCGGCGCAGACGAACGTGCCGCGCCCGACGTAGCCGCGGAGAAGGCCGCGCGACTCGAGCTCACGATACGCGCTGACGACAGTGGTGCGGCTGATGTGAAGGCGCTGAGCCAGCTCGCGTTCGGGCGGCACGCGCGATCCCGACGGGAGGTCGCCGCGCGAGATGGCCGATTCCATGAGACTGACCAGGTGACCGTAGAGCGGGCGTGAGGTGCGAACGAACTGGCGCTCTATTTGCTGAATCATGACAATGCCCTGCTGAATCATGAACTGCCCCCAGGAGGAGGTCGCTGACACCTTCGCCGGGAAGGTGGCTGCGCCTGCCCGCTGGGCAGTATGCCTCGCCTCAGGGTCCAATCGACGACCAATCAGCGATTGGGTTTGCAACGTCCGCGCTTGCACCACGCGAATGACCGAAGATTATTCGGTCGGGTCGGAAAATGGACTGGGACCAATCGACGCCGGACAGGGGCCAATTGCGGCGCCCATGCGTGCAGGGCGGTCAGCCGTCGATGACGGCTTCGAACTTGGGCCGGCCACGGAGGCTGTCGAGATCGGGATCGCGCCGGGCGCGGGCGGCGGTCAGGCGTGGAAGCGACGCGTAGACGCGTTCGAGCATGTCGAGCGCCTTTTCGTCATCGCCTTCCTTGCCGCGCAGCGCGAGCAGGCAGGCGATGTAGTAGCGCGTGTAGGGGTCGTCGGCGCCCTTGGCCACTCGGGCATCGAACGCTTTGAGCGCGCGCTCGAAGAAGCGTGCCGCCTCGTCGGCCTTTCCCATCCGGTGATAGGCGGCACCGATCTTCATCGTGATCTCGATGCTGGTGCGTTCCTTGAGCGCGTGATCGCTCGACGCAACGAAGGCGAGGCCGCGCTCGTACTCGCGGATCGCTTCCTCGTATCGGCCCTGCAGGTAGAAGACATAACCGAGCCGCGCGTTCGCGCCGACGACCTGAAGTCCGGCATTGCCCGAGATGTACTGGTCCTGGAGCTCGACCGCCCGGCGGCAGACGGCTTCAGCTTCTTCGTACTGCCCCTCCCAGGCGAGCAGCAGGCCCAGCTGCAGGTAGGAATAGCCCGCTTCGGGATTGAGCTCGATGGCGCGGCGGAAGGCCGGGATCGCTGCCGCGAAATCGCCCCGGCCGGCCCAGTACGCGCGGCCCAGGGCCTGATGCGCCTGGCCGTTCTCGGGCTCGATCCTGATCGCCTCGTTGATCGCCGCAATCGCGTCGTCGACCTGGCCCAGTGTGAGGAGGCCCGTGCCGAGCCACATGTGCGCGTCGGCCAGATCGGGATCGATCGCGACGGCGCGGCGTTCCATCTCGACGCCCTTGCGCACGAGATCGCCGATCGACAGGAACGATCCCTTGAGCGAGTACGCGCCGCCGAGCGCGGCCCACGCAATCGCGTATTCCTGGTCGTGGCGGATGGCATCTTCGAAGGCTGAGATTGCCCGTTCGATCGAGTCGCGCGACGCCAGGCGCAGGTTCATCATCCCGCGCGCGTAGCTCTCGTACGCCTCGACCGAGCGAGTCTCGTGCTTTTCGATGTCGGCGATCTCCGTGCCCCGCAACGCCAGATTCAGCCCCTGGCTCAGCTCGAAGACGATCTTGTCCTGCAGCGCGAAAATGTCACCGATGCGGCCGTCGACCTTCACCGTGCGGCGGACTTCGCCGGTCACGACATCGACGAAGTTCGCGGTGATACGAACGAGCTCGCCGAGCCGCTGAAACCCGCCGACGACGACCCACGTCGCGCCCAGCCGCCGCCCGATGTCGATGGCCAGCGACTCGTCGAGGTGCGCATTCGACGCGAGGTTGCGCAGCGCATCGAATACGCGGGCGCGCCCGATGAGCGTCAGGCCGTGAATGTTCTTGAGATCCGAGCTGACGGTTTCGGCGATGCCCGTGCCGATCCAGTCATCGGACGGCTCGCGGGTGATGTTCGCGAACGTCATCACCGCCACCGAACGCTCGATCGCGAGGGGAATCGACGGCATGCCCGCCGCCACCCGGCTCGTTGTGCCGCGCGGAACGGTATCGAGCTCGGTCGCGACGTCGCGCAGGTCCTGCTGCATGTCGCGCGCGGACTGATAACGGAAGGTCGGTGACTTCTCGAGGGCCCGCGCCACGACGGCGTCGAACGACGGCGGAACCGACGCCGCAAAGCGCGAGGGCGGCGGCGCAATCTCGTGCAGGATGTGATCGATGATCTCGGTGGACGAGCTGCCGACGAAGGGAATGCGGCCCGTGGCCAGCTCGAAGAGCACGACGCCGAGGGAAAAGAGATCCGTGCGGTTGTCGACCGGTCGCCCGAGCGCCTGTTCCGGCGCCATGTAGGAGACGGTCCCGACGACCATGCCCGCGATCGTGACTTGCGGTTGCGTGACGCGCCCGGCCTCGGCCCCCTCGGGCTTGACGAACTTGGCCAGGCCGAAGTCGAGCACCTTCACCAGCCCGCGCTCGGTGCGCATCAGGTTCGCGCTCTTGACGTCGCGGTGCACAATCCCGCGGGCGTGCGCCTCGTCGAGCGCGTCGGTCACCTGCAGTCCGATTTCCACGACCTCGCGGATCGCCAGCGGTCCTTTCGCCACGCGCGACGACAGCAGCTCGCCCTCGACGAACTCCATCACGATGAAGTCGGCGCCGCTCGCTTCGCCGATGTCGTAGGTCACCGCGATGTTGGGAGAACGCAGGAGCGAGGCAGCACGCGCTTCGTTGAGCAGGCGCGCTCGACTGTCCGGATCCGCCTTGAGCTCGGCCGGGAGGAATTTCAACGCGACCGAACGGCCGAGTCGGACGTCTTCCGCTCGATACACTTCCCCCATCCCGCCGGCACCGAGGCGCTCGCCGATGCGATAGTGCTGAACGGTCGAACCAATCAACGGGTTCACGGGTTTCCCTGGGCGCGGCGGATCAATCGTCGCGACACGCCCCTCTTGCTACGACGCGACTGACGAGCCGGACGTTCCCGCACATCAGTGAGTTCCAATACCATCAGTATAGTGAGAGTTCTTCCCGATCGCGGCCGGATCCCCCGGGTTCGTGCTTGACCTTCCAGGCGTGGCAGGGTCTATCTCTCAACCTATGACGTCGCTCGCGCGAATAGGGGTCTTCGCTTCCCTCGCTACCACACTGTTTTCTGCCCTGGCGTTGGCGCAGACGCCCACTCCGCCGCAACACGACCACGCCGCCATGAAGGCGTCCTCGTGGCACCTGATGCAGGACGGAGTCGTGTTCTTCAACGTCAACCTTCAGGGAAGTCCGCGTGGTGGCGACGAGCTCGCCGTCCAGAACTGGTGGATGGGGATGGCGGAGCGGCCCGCCGGGAGCGGCCGGTTGCGATTCACGCTGATGCTGAGCCTCGAACCCGGCACGCTCGGAGACGATGGCTATCGCGAGATCTTCCAGGTTGGCGAAACGCTCGACGGCCTGCCGCTCATCGATCGGCAGCATCCACACGACTTCCTCATGCAGGCCGCGGTCGTCTGGCGGACGCCGCTCGGGCGCGGGTATCGCCTGACGCTTGCCGGCGCGCCCGTGGGTGAGCCGGCACTCGGCCCCGTGACCTTCATGCACCGCGCATCGGCGTTCGAAAACCCCACGGCGCCGCTCGCGCATCATACGTTCGATTCCACGCACATCGCGATGGGCGTCCTCACGGCCGGAGTCGATCGCGGACGCTGGCAGGCCGAAGGCTCCGTCTTTCACGGCGGCGAGCCAGACGAACAGCGCTGGGATCTCATGGATCCCGGTGCGCTCGATTCGTGGTCGGTCCGCGGATGGTTCCGGCCGACCAGTCCCTGGACGCTCCAGGCGTCGCACGGCTTTCTGAAGGCTCCCGAAGCGCACGAGCCAGGAGATGTCAGGCGCACGACGGCCTCGGCGTCGTGGCTGCGCACGCGCGCGAACGGCTGGACGGCTGCCACCGCCGCTTACGGACGCAACAACAAGATCGGTGGAGACTTCAACGCGTTTCTCGCCGAGGCCACGCACACCTTCGGCGCAAACAGCGTGTACGGACGCGTCGAGTCGCTGCAGGTCGAGAGTGACGTGCTGCGCTTCGGCAGGCACACCTTCGTCGGGAGCTCCAAGCTCGTCGCGCATGAGCACGTACCGGAAAGCGGCGAGGGACGCGACGTGGTCAGCACGGTGACGCTCGGAGGCGTGCGCACCGTGGCGCGACCGTGGGGCTGGGATCTCGGTGCGGGTGCGGACGTCACGTTCTATGCCGTGCCGGACGTGCTACGGCCGTACTACGGCGACAGCCCCGTGTCGTTCCACGTCTTCTTCCGGGTCCGGCCGCCGGCGCCCATGGGCAGCCGGGGGCGCATGATGGACTCGACGATGACGCGCTGACGTCCGCAGCGCGCGACTTCAGTGGCGCGTCCGCGCCGATCGACCTCAGTTTCTGACCTTCGATCCCAGCCACGCCTCTCGAAACGCTTTCTGCCCGGGCGTCAGCGTGCCGCCCGGGGATTCAACAGGCACCGTTTCGAACGCGGGATCCTCCTTCAACGTAATCGTCGCCGTGCCGGTCGCGCCGCCGCGACGCTTGAACGTGACAGTGATGCGATCGCCTGGCTTTCGCGTCTTGATCGCAGCCTGCAGGACACCGGCCGCCACCGCCTGGCCCTCGACGTCCACGATCACGTCACCCTGATCGAGACCGGCGTCGAACAGCGGAGATCCCCACGGTGTCAGGTTGCTGATCGTCCCGCTGCCGTCGACGAGATTCGCCGGACCCATCCACGCCGCACCCGCGTTGCGCTTGCGGAAGACGTATCCGGCGCGCAGCAGCAGCCGCGCGTAGTCGGCCACCTCCCGGCCTTCGATGTACTTGTCGAAGAACTCGTCGGCGAACGCGCGATCGCCGGATACTTCCGCCAGGCGCGCGCGCGCGTCGGCAAGCGTATACGGCTTGTCGACCAGCCCCGGCTGCGGCCCGCCGGGCTTGCCGTGTACCCGCCACATCGCCTGCATGTAGTCGTCGAGGGAGATCTTGCCGTTCGATCGATCGCGCAAGCTCAAGTCGAGCGCGAGCGCCACGGCGGAGCCATACGTGTAGTACGAGATGAAAGTCGCCGAGAAGTTCGTCTTGTCGACCGAGCGTGCGGCGTCGGTGAAGGGCGCCATCTGGCTCATCTGCACGGCCGATCGGAACTGGCGCCCGGAATTGTTGATCACGGAGACTGCCGCGCGGGCGAGGCCCGCCGCCGCCTCCTCCCGTTTCGACAATCCAGTCCTCGCCATGATCAAATCGCCGTGGTACTGCGTGAACCCTTCGGCGAGCCACAGCTCACCCGAGATGTTCGCCTCCTCGAAATTGAAAGGCTCGAGCGTCTTCGGGCGGATGCGCTCGACGTTCCACGCGTGAAAGAACTCGTGCGACACCGTGTCCAGCATGTCGGCGACCGTGCCCGGCGTGCGCAGCGACACCGGCGCGGCGACGACCGTGCTGTTCCGGTGCTCCATTCCATCGCCGCCGCCCCACGGGACGTAGTCACCCAGGAACGTGTAGTACCCGGGCTCGAACTCCGGAAACTCGCCGTACACGGCCCCGTGCTCGCGCACGATCTTCTCGGCGCCGGCCACGTACTCGTTCACTTCGGCATCGCCCGCGTCGTGATGGATCGCCGCCCTGATCGTGACCTCCCTGCCGTCCGCGCCGCGGACCTTGAAGGTCCGGATGGTCTGCGCGCTCAGCTCCGTCGGGCTGTCCATCAAGTACCTGGAGGTTGGGAGCGGTGAACGTCCATGGATCGGCGGTCGGAAACAACTGAGTCGCGACAACCCACCCCAGGTTCCGGGGCGGATCGAATGTGATTCGGACGCCACGCCGATCGAGCCCCCGCGCCCACATCAGCGTCGCTGGCATGTTCATGTGCGCGTGCGACGGATCGATCGCGAGGTAGGTGCCGTCGACGTGATCGCCGTAGATCTTGTAGACGATGCGCACCATCCCGTCGTGACCGGTGACGTCCCATTGATACGGGTTGGGCCGGGTGGCGGAGAGCGCCTTGCCTTTGCCGTCGAACGCCTGCAGCTCGAACACGTTCTTCGCGTATTCGTGCAGCGCGTATCGACCTGGCGACGATCGGCTCATGCGCGCTTCGAGCGTCCCTGCCGGCACGTTCGGAAATGTCACCTCGATCACGGCGTAGTGGTGCTCGGGCGCGGGGAACGAGACGCGATAGGTGACGGGGCCCTGCGCAAACGCCGGTATCGTCACGATGAGACAGGTCAGAACCGACGGCAGGAGCCGGGCCGCAAGACGCATGGGTATCCTCTCGGACGGTGGGAAGCGAATCGTGGATCGTAGCACGCCGCCGGAACGCGGATCCGACTGATCAGCTGGGACGCAGATCGCGGATCCCCGAAACATAGATGGGCAGATCGGGATGGGATCTACGGGATCTGGGATCAGGCCTTTGGGTTTGCCCCGCAGCTGGCTGAGCCCCGATCCCTGATCCCTGATCCCTGATCCCTGATCCCTGATCCCCGCTAGGCGTTATCTACGTGATCCGCGTCCCGTGAGTCGATCCGTACGGCGTCTCTCGCGGAGAATCCACGCATACACGAGGACGAGCGCGACGGCGTTCGGCCAGAAGATCCGCGGATCCGCCCAGCTCAGTCCCTCGAACTGCCACGACGACAGCGGATAGAACGGCCGCGTCTGATACCGCTCGTGTGTCGGGATGTCCATCACGATGTGCAGCGCGTAGGGAATCGCCAGCCAGGCGTAGCGCCGCCAGCGGGTCGCGACAAGCACACCGGTCACGACGGCGAGCAGCACCAGGCTGTGCGTGTAGATGTAGTAGCGGAAGTACGACTCGACGAGCTCCGGCGGAAGCGGAGGCCCGTCCGAGCGCCAGATGCCGCGATCGCTGCCCATCGTGAGCGCGCCCCACCCACGCTTGACGACGCGCTCGGCAGTGCTCGGGACGAACCACAACACGTCGGGCGCCGCGCCCGCGAGTCGCGCCCCACCATCGGAGTCGAGGCGTGCGGTGCAGCACCGCATAACCCCAGGCGGCGTGAGAAAACGTATCCATGGCGGAAAGTCCCTGAACCAGTAATATCACCGACGTGGCTGAGCTGACACCGGCCCTGACGCGCACGAACGCGGTGGCGATGGTCGCCGGGACGATCATCGGCGCGTCCATCTTCGTCCAGCCGTCCGAGGTCGCTCGTCATCTCGGGACCCCTCTCGACATCATGCTCGTGTGGCTCGCGTGCGGCATACTGACGCTCTTTGGCGCGCTGGTCTGCGCGGAGCTCGCGTCCGCCTTCCCGCAGACAGGTGGTCTCTACGTGTTCCTGCGGGAGACGTTCTCGCCGCTCGCCGGTTTTCTCTGGGGCTGGGCGATGTTCTGGAGCATGCACACCGGCATCATCGCGGCCATCGCGACGGTATTCGCGAGATATGCCGCGCACTTCGTCGATGTCGGCGACCGCGGGATCCGGCTGATCGCCGTCGGGCTGATTCTGGCGCTGTCGGCGCTGAACTATGTCGGCGTCCGCGCCGGCAGCCGGGTGCAGACCGCGCTGACACTCGTGAAGGTCCTGGCGATCGCCATCGTCGCCGTGGCCGGCCTCCTGCTCGCGGGGTCAGATCTCGATTTTCTAACGGATGTTGAAAATCGAGATCTGACCCCGACGGGGCACGGCGAGTTCCTCCTCGCGATGGTCGCGGGACTCTTCGCGTACGGCGGGTGGCACATGGTCACGTACACGGCCGGTGAAACCGTGATGCCCGCGCGCACGATTCCGGTGGCGCTCATCGCCGGGGTCGCGATCGTCACGGCGTGTTACCTGGCGATGAACGTGTTGTACCTGGTGGTGCTGCCGCTCGACACGGTTCGCTCCTCGACGCGCATCGCCGCCGACGCAGCGGACGCGCTCGTCGGCCGTGGGGGCGCCTCCGCGATGGCCGCACTCGTCATGATGTCGTCGCTCGGAGGGCTGACGGGCATCGTGCTCACGGGCCCGCGGGTCTACTACTCGATGGCGGGAGACGGCCTCGCCTTCCGTTGGCTGCACTACGTGCACCCGGCGTACCGCACGCCCTCGCGCGCGATCGTGGCCCAGGCGATCTGGGCGAGCACGCTCGCAGCGACGGGAGCCTATCGCGAGCTCTTCACCCGCGTCATCTACACCGAATGGCTGTTCTTCGCGCTGATGGCGTCCGCGCTCTTCGTGCTCAGACGACGGCCCGGTTACCGGCCGGCGTATCGAGCCTGGGGATATCCGATCGTGCCGGCGGTCTTCATCGCCGCATCGCTCATCATCGTCGTCAACCAGATCATCCGCACGCCGATCGAGGCGGTGACCGGTCTCGGGATCGTCGCGTTGGGCGTGCCGGTCTACTATCTAGTGATTGCGAGACGAGCGACTGCCACAGAAACGGCCGACGGCTAAGCACGATGACCACGATGACACGATGGACACGATGAACAAAGAGGCGGTTCGACGTTCACGTACGCACTCACGAAGCCGCGCGGATCGCGAGAGGCTCAGCAGATACTCTACAGAGCTCATCGTGTCCATCGTGTCATCGTGCCCATCGTGATTGGGCCGTGGACGCCAGCGAGCGATTGGTGTCGGACTGTTTTCTCCACACATGATGCGAATCATCGACTTCCACAACCACTACTACCCGCCCGAGTACGTCGAGGCGTTGAAATCACCAGCATCGAAGTCGGTGGTCAGGGTGACCCACGACGCCGACGGCAACCCGTGTGTTCACTATCCGGGTGACTACAACATCCTCGTGCCGGGGCACCGCGACATCGAGTACCGGCAGCGGGTATTGGACGAGCACGGCGTCACGACGCAGCTCCTGACCTTGACGACGCCGGGCGTTCACGTTGAAGCGCCCGAGGTGTCGGCCGCCTGGGCCCGAATGGTCAACGACGCGTTCGCGCGCGTGGTCCGCGAACGCGACGGCCGCTTCGCCGCCCTCGCCACGCTGCCCCTCAACGACCCGGGCGCCTCGGTCGCCGAGCTGGAACGGGCGATGACGACGCTCGGGTTGGCGGGAGCGATGGTGTTCAGCAACGTCAATCACGTCGCGCTCGCCGACGAGCGCTTCGAGCCGCTCTGGCGCAAGGCGAACGAGCTCCGGGCCGTGATCTACATCCATCCCACCGATCCGCTTGGCGTCGACGCGATGCTCGACTACTGGCTGATGCCGCTCGTCGGCTTCCTCTTCGACACCACGCTCGCCGCAGCGAAACTCGTGTTCAGCGGCGTCGTCGAACGGTACCCGCGCATCCGGTGGGTGCTGACCCACATGGGGGGCGCGATTCCGTATCTGGCCGAGCGCCTCGATCGCGGGTACCGGGCGTTCGCCGATTGCCGGCAGCACATCAGCCGTCCACCGAGCGAGTACTTGCGGGGCTTCTATTTCGATACGGTCAACTTCGATGCTTCCGCACTCCGCCTGGCGATCGACTTTGCCGGCGAGGATCGCATCCTCGCCGGGAGCGATTATCCGCATCAGATCGGAAGCATCCCGTTGATGCTCGACACGATTCGCGAGTACGACGGGTCGGCCGCGCTCAAGGAGAAAATCTTCGGCCGCAACGCGGCGGACCTGCTCCGCTTGTGACGGTTTGACACTTTGTGAAAAGTTTCACATTATTAGACGAACTGCCGCCGCCCGTTTCCGGCGCGGCGAGAAAGCGACCTCAGCCCTCGTACTTCTGCTCGCAGCCTGGTTTCGAGTAGGCTCTTGGGGGCGCGGGCCTGTGGGGCGGCAAAGAGCCACTTCAGACGCCGTCGACGGACACGATGAGCCAGCTCTTCCATCGGAATACCAACGTCTACTCCAGGGTCAGTATCGTGGCGGGCCTGGCGTTTGTGGGGTTCCTCGGCTGGGTCGTCGCCATGCTGTACCTCTCGGGGTACCACACCAAGCAGGGCGACTTCGTCGAACAACCCATTCAGTTCAGCCACGCACATCACGTCGGCGGCATGGGCCTCGATTGCCGGTACTGCCACACGTCGGTCGAAGAGTCCGCATTTGCCAACATTCCCCCGACGAAGACCTGCATGAATTGCCATTCGCAGATCTGGACGAACGCGCCGATTCTCGAGCCCGTGCGCGTCAGCTTCCGCGAGGACAAGCCCCTGACGTGGACGCGCGTGCACGATCTGCCGGATTTCGTGTATTTCAACCACGGAATCCATGTGAACAAGGGCGTCGGCTGCGCCACCTGCCACGGGCAGGTGGACAAGATGCCGCTCGTCTATCAGCAGACCACGCTGGCGATGGGCTGGTGTCTCGATTGCCACCGCAACCCCGAGAAGTACGTGCGGCCGCGCGACCAGGTCTTCAACATGAATTGGGAGCGTCCGTCAGATGATCCAGACCTCGGGTCCCGTCTGGTCAAGGAATACAAGATTGGCACCGTCGATCAGCTCACGAGCTGCTCGACATGCCATCGATAGGCTCTCAGCTGTCAGCTTTCAGCTGTCAGCTCGACGAACGACGGAAAACTGAGAGCTGATAGCTACCATATGGACTTCGCTGCAATCCGATCGCGTCTCGCAGATTCTTCGGGCCGGCTTTACTGGCGGAGCCTGGGCGAGTTGGCCGACACTCCGGACTTCCGCGACTACCTGCACCGTGAATTCCCGGAACAGGCGTCGGAATGGAACGACCCGAAGGGACGTCGCAACTTCCTCAAGCTGATGAGCGCCTCGCTCGCGCTCGCCGGTGTCGGCGCCTGCACGACGCAGCCGCCAGAGCAGATCGTTCCGTACGTCCGGCAGCCAGAAGATTTGGTGCCCGGCCGGCCGCTGTTTTTCGCGAGCGCCATCCCGCTCGGAGGCGTCGCGCGGCCGGTGCTGGTCGAGAGCCACACGGGCCGACCGACCAAAATCGAAGGGAATCCCGAGCATCCGGCCAGCCTGGGCGCCACCGACATGCTCACCCAGGCCGCCGTCCTCGGCTTGTACGACCCGGACCGGTCGCAGACCGTCACCTACCGCGGCGAAGTCCGCCCGTGGGGCACGTATCAGAGTGCGATCCAGTCCGCGCTGACGGCCCAGAAAGCGACGCAGGGTGCGGGCCTCCGGATCCTGACCGAACCCATCACGTCGCCTTCGCTCGCGGAAGTCGTGGCGACGATTCTCCAGGACTACCCGCAAGCCCGCTGGCACCAGTACGACCCGGTCGCCACTGACGGCGGACGTCTTGGCCTCCGTCAGGCGACGGGCTCGTCGAGCGACGCCGTCTATCATCTCGACAAGGCCGACGTCGTCGTTTCGCTCGACGCCGATTTCCTTGGTTTCGGAGCCGGGATGGTTCGCTACACGAGGGATTTCGCCGATCGCCGCCGCGTGACCGACGATGCGAAGCAGATGAACCGGCTGTACGTGATCGAAAGCTCGCCAACGCTGACCGGCGCGAAGGCTGAGCACCGGCTGCCGATCCGCTCGTCCGACATCGAAGGTTTTGCCCGCAACCTCGCCGCTGCGGTGGGCGCGGGTGGGGCGCAGGCGGTCGCGGCCGGCCCGGTTCGAGCGCTCGATGACAAATGGGTCGCCGCCATCGGCAGGGACCTGCAGGACCATCGAGGCCGGTCGGTCGTCATGGCCGGCGAGTTCCAGAGCCCTGCGGTGCACGCGCTCGCGCACGCGATGAATCAGACTCTCGGAAACGTTGGCTCTACAGTAACTTACGATGCGTCAATCGAGCCGCAGCCGGTCGGTCAGCACGCCTCGCTCGCGGAGCTGTCGACCGCGATGGAGGCCGGACGGGTCCAGCTGCTCGTGATCCTCGGCAACAACCCGGTGTTCACGGCGCCGGCGGACGTCAGATTCGGGGAACGGCTCGCGAAAGTCGGCGTCGTGGTCTACCACAGCCTCTATCGGGACGAGACGTCCGAACTGGCGCACTGGAACATCCCCGACACGCACCCGCTCGAAACCTGGGGCGATCCGCGCGCGTACGACGGGACGGTGACGCTGATGCAGCCGCTCATCGCGCCGCTCTACGATGCCCACTCGGCGCACGAGCTGCTCGCGACACTCACGAGCCTGCCCGGACGGAAGACGCTCGACATCGTCAAGGACTACTGGACGCGCGCGTTCAGCGGGGCATCGGGCTGGACCATCCGCAATGCCGACGGCGAGACGTTCGGCAATGCCGACATCTTCTGGAAGCAGGCCGTGCACGACGGGTTCATTCGCGGCACCGCGACGGCGGCCGGTGGTCAGGGGACGCCGTTCAAGCCGGCTCCGGCCGCCCCGCCGGCGACGCCGCCGTCAGTGCCCGTTCCGGCCGCCGGTGCCGTTGCACCGGCCACTGCAGCGACACCACCGCCAGTGGTCACGCCGGCGGCGACTCCTGCGCCGACCCCAGGTCCGAAGCCGACGCCCGCCGCACCACCGATCGCGGGCGGCCTCGAGCTCGTGTTCCGCCCCGATCCGACGGTCTGGGATGGTCGCTTCGCCAACAACGGCTGGCTCCAGGAAGCGCCCAAGCCGCTGGTGAAGCTGACGTGGGACACCGCGGCGTGGATCAGCCCGAAGCTGGCCGAAGAGAAGAGCCTCGATCGCGGCGACGTCATCGAACTGCGCTACCGCGGCGCGACCGCCCGCATGCCGGTCTTCATCGTTCCGGGCCAGCCTGACCAGTCGGTCACCGTGTTTCTCGGGTACGGCCGGCGCATGGCCGGACGCGTGGGCACGGCGACCCCGGAAGCACAGGCCTTCAACGCCTACCTGCTGCGAACGTCGGATGCGCCCTGGTTCGGCACCGGCCTCGAGATCGTCAAGACGGGCGACCGGTATCTGCTCGCCACGACGCAGGATCACCACGCGATGGAGGGCCGCAATCCCGCGCGCGTGGTCACGCTCGCGGAGTATGCGCACGAGCCCGAAGTCGTCTCGCACATGGCGCACGCGTTCCCCAGGGCGCTGACGCTGTACCCGGACCACGAGTACACGGGCAACAAGTGGGGCATGGCGATCGACCTGACGTCGTGCACCGGCTGCGGTGCCTGTGTCGTCGCCTGCGTGGCCGAGAACAACATCCCGGTCGTCGGCAAGGAGCAGGTGAGCAAGAACCGCGAGATGCACTGGATCCGCGTCGACCACTACTTCACCGGCGACATCGACACGCCCGAATCGGTGCAGGCGGTTCATCAGCCCGTGCCTTGTCAGCAGTGCGAGAACGCGCCGTGCGAGGTGGTCTGCCCGGTGGCCGCCACGACGCATGGCTCGGAAGGCCTGAACGACATGGTCTACAACCGGTGCGTGGGCACGCGCTACTGCTCGAACAATTGCCCCTACAAGGTGCGGCGCTTCAACTTCCTGCTCTACTCCGACTGGGACACCCAGAGCTACTATCCGCAGCGGAACCCGGACGTGACGGTTCGCAGCCGCGGCGTGATGGAGAAGTGCACCTATTGCGTGCAGCGCATCAACCACGCGCGCATCGACGCCAAGAAAGACAACAACCGCGAGATTCGCGACGGCGAGATCGTCACGGCATGCGAGGCGGTCTGTCCGGCAGAGGCCATCGTGTTCGGCAACATGAACGACCCGAACAGCCGCGTGACCAGGCTGAAGGCGCAGCAGCGCAACTACGGGATGCTCGAAGATCTGAATACGCGCCCGCGGACGACGTATCTGGCGTCGCTGCGAAACACCAATCCTGAGCTCGAACCCGCCAGGACGGGCGAGCGAACGACGGGACACTGATGGATTCGACACACGCCCGGCGCCCGCCGTACACGCCGCCGCCGCCGGTCATCGCGCCGGGTCATACGTTCGAGTCGGTCACGAGCAAGATCAGCTCGGTCGTGCTGACGAAGTACCAGCCGTTTGCGTGGGTGGTCACGACGGGGATCGCGTTCCTGTTCCTGAACCTCCTGATGGTGTCGGTCGGGTACCTGTTCGTCAAGGGCATCGGCATCTGGGGCAACAACGTTCCGGTCGGCTGGGCGTTCGACATCATCAACTTCGTCTGGTGGATCGGCATCGGCCACGCGGGGACGCTCATCTCGGCGATCCTGCTGCTCCTCAAGCAGGACTGGCGCACGTCGATCAACCGCTTTGCCGAGGCGATGACGCTCTTTGCCGTCGCCTGCGCGCTGATGTTCCCGCTGATTCACACCGGCCGGCCGTGGCTCGCCGCCTATTGGCTGGTGCCGTATCCGAACACCATGGGCATCTGGCCGCAGTTCCGCAGCCCGCTCATCTGGGACGTCTTCGCCGTCGGCACGTACGGCACGGTGTCCGCGCTCTTCTGGTACACCGGGCTCATCCCGGACCTGGCGACATTTCGCGACCGGGCGAAAAACAAGATCACGAGATACATCTACGGGGCGCTCGCACTCGGCTGGCGCGGATCGGCGCGGCACTGGCAGCGCTACGAGAACGCGTACCTGCTGCTGGCGGGGATGTCCACGCCGCTCGTGCTCTCGGTCCACACGGTCGTCAGCTTCGACTTCTCGGTCGGCATCATCCCCGGGTGGCACACGACGATCTTCCCGCCCTACTTCGTCGCCGGCGCCATCTACGCCGGCTTCGCGATGGTCCTGACCCTCGCGATTCCGTTGCGCAAGATGTTCGGGTTCGAAGACTTCATCACGATGCGCCACCTCGAGAACATGGCGAAGGTGACGCTCGTCACCGGGCTCATCGTGGTCTACGGCTACGCGATGGAGGTCTTCTTCGGGTACTACAGCGCGAACCAGTACCAGAAGTTCATGATTCACAACCGCATGTTCGGGCCGTACGCCTGGTCGTACTGGATGCTGATCTTCTGCAACGGCATCGTCCCGCAGACGCTGTGGATCAAGAGCCTGCGCACGAACACGGTGTGGCTCTTCATCATGTCGCTCGTCGTCAGCGTCGGCATGTGGCTGGAGCGTTTCGTGATCATCGTCACGTCGCTGCACCGCGACTTCCTGCCCTCGTCGTGGGGGATGTACTACCCGACGTTCTGGGACTTCTCGACCTTCTTCGGCACCATCGGGTTGTTCGTGACGCTGATGTTCCTGTTCGTCCGGGTGCTGCCGATGATCTCGATCTTCGAGGTGCGCATGCTGCTGCCGAAGGCGAGCATCAAAGGCCACGACACGCTGCTGCCGCAGGCGCACGTGGAAGACGCGGAGGGAATCTGAGCCATGCAGCAAGAGCCCGTTGCGCCAAGACTCTACGGCCTGCTGGCTGAGTTCGAGGATCCCAACGCCCTCACGGAAGCGGCGAAGCGGACCTACGCCGAAGGCTACCGGAAGACGGATGCCTATTCGCCCTTTCCCATCGAGCATGTCTGGGAAGCGTTGGGCGTCGACGACCGTCCCGTGTCCTTCTTCGTTCTCTGCGGCGGCATCGCCGGGATGTTCGCCGGGTTCGGGCTGTGTTACTGGGTGTCGACGATCGCGTATCCGCTCAACGTCGGCGGCCGGCCGTTCAACAGCTGGCCGTCGTTCATCCCGGTGACCTTCGAGCTGACGATCCTCATCGCGTCGTTTGCGGCGGTCATCTCGATGCTCGCGCTGAACGGCCTGCCGATGCCGTATCACCCGGTGTTCAACGTGCCCAGCTTCCTCCGGGCGAGCCAGGACAAGTTCTTCCTGGCGATCGAGGCCGCCGACCCGAAGTTCGACCGCACGGGCACGTTCGAGTTCCTGAAGAGTCTGGGAGCTCTCGAGATCAACGAGGTGGAGAACTAAGTGATGCTGCAAGCGACTCACGATAAGCGCCCGCGGCCCGAGCGCGGCGCGAAGTCGCCGCGCGAGAGCGAGCGGGGGTGGGGCCCCGCGAGCGCTGATAAATGCGGACGCTCGGCCTCTAGCCACCCCTTTGCTGTTGCGCTCTCCTCCTCGCCGCCGTCTCCGGCTGCCGTCAGGACATGCACGATCAGCCCAAATACCGGCCGCTCCGGGCGAGCGCCTTCTTCGCGAACGCGTCGAGCGCGCGGCCGCTCGTCGAGGGCACGATTGCACGCGGGACACTGCAGACCGATGCGGCCTTCTTCACGGGGAAGAACGGCGCGATGCTCGTGAGCGAGCTGCCCTTCGAGGTGACGCCGGCGGTCCTCGATCGCGGGCAGGAGCGCTTCGACATCTACTGCACGCCCTGCCACGACGCGACCGGCAGCGGCAATGGCCTGGTCGTGCAGCGCGGCTTTCCGAAGCCGCAGACATATCACAGCGATCGGCTCCGGCAGATGGAGGCCGGGTACTTCTTCGACGTCATGACGAACGGTTTCGGCAGGATGCCGGACTACCGGGCGCAGGTGTCGCCGCGCGATCGCTGGAACATCGTGGCTTACATCCGGGCGCTGCAACTGAGCCAGCACGCGGCCACGTCGGATGTGCTCGGCGGCGACCCGACGAAAATGGCAAAGCCGGCGGCAACCGGGCACGAGCCGGCGAAGCGCTGATATGACCACCCAGGCAGTCATCACCGACTCTCCGGCGCTGGCAAAGTTCCAGCAGCGGGCCCTCATCATCGGCGGCATCGGCCTCGCGGCGAGCGCGATCGGCGCCGTCATGAACATCGACCAGTTCGTCCGATCGTGGCTGATCGGCTTCCTGTTCTGCCTCGGCCTGACGCTCGGATCGCTCGCCCTGCTGATGCTGCAGCACCTTTCCGGAGGCCAGTGGGGCCTCGTCAGCCGGCGTGTCTTCGAAGCGGCCACGCGTACGCTGCCGATCGTCGCGCTCTTCTTCATCCCGATCCTTCTCCGGCTGCCGGTCATCTTCGAGTGGGCGCGGCCCGAGGCCGTGGACAACGCGATCATCCAGGCGAAAGCGGGCTACCTGAATCAGTGGTTCTTCATCGTTCGTGCGCTCCTCTACTTCGCGTTCTGGATGCTGCTGATGGTGCTGCTCAACCGCTGGTCCGCCGAACAGGATAGCGGTCGAGCGACGACCGCGGCCGACAGCGTGCGATTCCGCGCCGTCAGCGCCCCCGGACTGCTGTTTCTCGTCCTGACCGTGACCTTCGCGTCGGTCGACTGGGTGATGTCGCTCGACCCCGAGTGGTTCTCGACGATCTTCGGCCTCCTGACCATCGCCGGCTGGGGCCTCACGTCGCTCGCGCTGACGGTCGTCGTGCTGTCGCTCGTCGACGGCACGAAGCCCTTCGCGGGCGTCCTCAGGCCGGGGCATTTTCATGACCTCGGCAAGCTGCTCCTCGCGTTCACGATGCTCTGGGCATATCTCAGCTTCTCGCAGTACCTGATCATCTGGTCGGGCAACCTGCCGGAAGAGATTCCCTGGTACGTCCGGAGGGTCAGCGGGGCGTGGGGCGCCGTCGCGATTGCGCTCGTCGTCGGGCACTTCGGCCTGCCGTTCCTGCTCCTGCTGTCGCAGGATCTCAAGAAACGCAGCGGGCTGCTCGCCAAGGTCGCGATGTTCATCATCGTGATGCGCCTGGTCGACCTCATCTGGCTGGTGTCACCGGTCTTCCGCCCGAGTGTGCACTGGCTGGATGTCATGGTCCCGGTAGGCCTGACCGGCGTCTGGCTCTTCGTTTTCACCCGTAACTTGCGGCGCCGGGCACTGCTGCCGGTCAACGACCCGTACTTCAAGGAGGCGTTCGCACATGAAGCCCACTAACGCCTCGGCAGTGCATCACCACCACGCGCCGGAGGAGATGCAGAACGACGACACCTCGTACGAGCACGTCGACATCAACATCTCTGCTCTCATCTGGTCCGCGGTCGTCCTGGCGGTCGTGGTGGGCGGCACGGCGATCCTGATGCTGCTGCTCTTCAACTTCCTCGAGAGCGAAGCACAGGCCCGGGACCCGAAGCTCTCGCCGCTCGCGATGCCGGCGACGGCGATGTCGCCGACGACGACGGCCTCGCCGTTTTTCGGCAGCGCGCCTGGTCCGAAGCTCATGACCGGCGAACCTTCCCGCCTTGAAGAGGTGCGGGGGCTCGAACAGCAGGAGCTGCGCGGTTACGGCTGGGTCGACGAGAAGGCAGGTGTCGTTCGCATCCCGATTGACGAAGCCAAAAAGCTGACGCTCGAGCGCGGCCTGGGCGTGCGGCCCGATCCGCTGACGGATCCGCGCCTCGGGACGCGGACGCCGGCGTCAGGTGAATCGTCCTCCGGGCGCAACATTACGCGGGCGCCGGCGCCGGCAGCCGCGGCTGCACCGGCGCCGGCAGCCGCCCCTCACAAGGGTGGGAACTGACACGGACAAAAAGGTTCACCAGGTTCAGAGTCATTAGGTTCAAGAGGTTCAGAGGGTTCGGGATTAGACATCGTGAGCGCCTGCGGCCCGAGCGCGGCGCGGAGTCGCCGCGCGAGAGCGCTTTGGGGGTGGGGCCCCAAGCGCAGTGATAAAAGTCGGGCCCCACGACAAACTGATAAATGCTGACCAGGAAGTTTCTAATCACCTCGATGTCGGTTCTGGCTCTCGCAGCCAGCGCGGCCGCGTACGCCCAGAATCCTGGGGGCCTGGTCGAGCCTGGTGCGCCGACGTCGTCCAGGCCCGGCATCCTGAGCAAGATCAAGATCGATCAGCGCATCGGCTATCAGGTGCCGCTCGACATCCCCTTCGTCGACGAGAACGGCCGTCAGGTGACGCTCGGGGATTACTTCGGCAAGCGTCCGGTCGTCCTGGCGCTCGTGTACTACGAGTGCCCGATGCTCTGCACGCAGGTGCTGAACGGCCTGGTCTCGGCAATCGGCGTGCTCAACTTCGAAGCGGGCCGCGAGTTCGACGTCGTCGCGGTCAGCTTCAACCCGAAGGAAGGCCCCGGGCTTGCGGCGCAGAAGAAGGCGGCTTACGTGGAACGATACGGCCGTCCACAGACTGCCGGCGGCTGGCACTTTCTGACGGGATCTCAGGCATCAATCACGCGGCTGACCGATGCCGTAGGCTTCCGCTACGAGTACCGACGAGAAGATCGGGCAGTTCGCCCACGGCGCGGCAATCGAAGTGCTGACGCCGAAGGGCACCATCGCGAAGTACTACTACGGGATCGAGTACTCCCCGCGAGACCTCCGGCTCGGGCTCATCGAGGCGTCGGACGAGCGCATCGGGACGGTCGTCGACGACGTGCTGCTCTTCTGCTACCACTACGACCCGTCAACCGGCACGTACGGTGCGACCGTCCTCGGGATCGTCCGCGCGGGAGCCATCGCCACCGTGCTGGCGTTCGCCGTATTCCTGACCGTCAGCCTGCGCCGGGACCACGCGCTCGGCGTGCCGGTCGCCCCAGGCCCGGGACCCCGGTCCCCTGGCCACCGAACCTAACGATGTTCACGAACCTTCCGTTCTTCCCGCAGCAAGCGTCGGCGCAGGCGGCGCAGGTCGACGCCATTTACTTCTTCATGGTCGCCGTCACGGCGTTCTTCTCGCTGCTGATCGCCGTGCTCGTCGTGGTCTTTGCATTCAAGTATCGCCGCAAGGACGACGACGAGGTCGGCGTGGCGATTCACGGATCGCTCGCCCTGGAGCTGCTCTGGACGTTCATCCCGCTCGGCATCGCCATGGTGATGTTCGCGTGGGGCGCGAAGGTGTTCTTCGATCTCTACCGCCCGCCGGCAGGGGCGATGGAGATCTTCGTCGTCGGCAAGCAGTGGATGTGGAAGGCGCAGCACGCCGACGGGCAGCGCGAGATCAACGAGCTGCACGTGCCCATCGGCCGCCCGGTGAAGCTGGTGATGGGCTCGGAGGACGTCATCCACAGCTATTACATCCCGGCGTTCCGCGTGAAGGCGGACGTCATTCCTGGACGCTACAACTCGCTGTGGTTCACGGCCACCACACCCGGTCGTTACCACCTCTTCTGCGCGGAATACTGCGGCACGAAGCACTCCGGGATGATCGGCTGGATCACGGCCATGGAACCGGCTGACTACCAGGCCTGGCTGGCGGGCGGACCCTCGACGACGTCGCCGATCGCTTCCGGCGAGAAGCTCTTCCAGGATCTGACGTGCAACACCTGCCACCAAGGGGGCCAGCAAGCCCGCGGGCCCGCGCTGGCCGGCATTTTCGGCAAGGCGGTCCAGCTGCAGGGTGGCGGAACGGCCTTTGTGGACGAGGCGTATCTGCGCGAGTCGATCGTGAACCCGCAGGCGAAGATCGTCGCCGGCTTCCAGCCGATCATGCCGACGTTCCAGGGGCTGGTGACCGAGGAGCAGCTCCTGCAGCTCATCGCCTACGTGCGATCGCTCGGCCAGCAGGCCCCGGCGCCGGGCGCGACGCCGCCGGGATCGTAGGCGGATACAGGAATCATATGGAAACCGTGAGTTACCTCAACGACGGCCATGGGCTCAAATCCTGGCTGTTGACGAAAGACCACAAGCGCATCGCGCTGCTCTACCTCGTGTCGATCACCGCCTTTTTCGCGACGGGCGGGCTCTTCGCGATGTTCGTCCGCCTGGAGCTCTTGACGCCGGCCGGCGATCTGCTGTCGAGCGAGACGTACAACAAGATGTTCACCATGCACGGCGTGGTGATGGTCTTCTTCTTCCTGATCCCGTCGATCCCCGCGGTGCTCGGAAACTTCCTCATCCCGATCATGATCGGCGCGAAGGACCTGGCGTTCCCGCGCATCAACCTGATCAGCTGGTACATCTACATCCTGGGCGGCCTCTTCACGATGACCGCGGCGCTCAGCGGGGGCGTTGACACCGGGTGGACGTTCTACACGCCGTACAGCACGGCGGCGGCGAACTCCCATGTGGTCACCGCGGCGCTCGGCGTCTTCATCACGGGGTTCTCGTCGATCCTGACCGGGTTGAACTTCATCGTCACGATTCACCGGATGCGCGCACCGGGGATGACGTGGTTCCGGCTGCCGCTCTTCGTGTGGGCGCACTACGCGACGAGCCTGATCATGATCCTCGGCACACCCGTCGTCGCGATCACCGTGCTGCTCGTGGCCGCCGAACGCGTGCTGCACATGGGGATCTTCGACCCGTCGCTCGGCGGCGATCCCGTGCTCTTCCAGCACCTGTTCTGGTTCTACTCGCACCCGGCGGTCTACATCATGATCCTGCCGGCCATGGGGGTCATCAGCGAGATCGTCCAGGCGTTCTCGCGGAAGAACATCTTCGGCTACTCGTTCATCGCGTTCTCGTCGCTCGCAATTGCCATCATCGGATTCCTGGTCTGGGGTCACCACCTTTTCATCGCCGGCCAGTCGGTCTACGCCGGGCTGATCTTTTCGTTCATCAGCTTCCTCGTGGCAATTCCCTCCGCGATCAAAGTGTTCAACTGGACCGCGACGATCTACAGGGGATCGGTCCTGCTCGAATCGCCGATGCTCTACGGGTTCGGCTTCATCGGACTCTTCACGATCGGCGGCTTGACGGGACTGTTCCTCGCGGCGATGGGCCTCGACATCCACGTGCACGACACCTACTTCGTCGTCGCGCATTTCCACTACATCATGGTCGGCGGCGCGATCATGGGATACCTCGGTGGGCTGCACTACTGGTGGCCGAAGATCACCGGCAGGTTCTACGCGGAGGGCTGGGCCAAGGTGGCGGCCGTCATGGTGTTCATCGGATTCAACCTGACGTTCTTCCCGCAGTTCGTCGCCGGCTACCTCGGCATGCCGCGCCGCTATCACGAGTACCCGGCAGAGTTCCAAGTGTGGAACGTGATGTCGTCGGCGGGCGCCTCCATCCTGGCCGTCGGTTACGTGATTCCGCTCGTCTATCTGACGTACTCGCTCTTCGGGGGCGAGAAGGCGCCCGCGGATCCGTGGGGCGCCAAGGGGCTCGAGTGGGAGATCCCCTCGCCCCCGCCGACAGCGAACTTCCCGGTGACGCCGATCGTCACGGATGGCACGCATCATTACGCGCCCAGCAGGGAGGTCGGCATTGTCTAACGGCCGGTCGCACACCGAGCATTATCCCGGGCCGATTCACGACCCGCCGGTGAGGGCCGGGGAGGCGCGCAAGGAACACGCGCCGCACGCGGTTCATCCGAAGCTCCAGCATCACTTCGATGACATGGCCCAGCAGACCGAGGCCTCGACCCTCGGGATGTGGGTGTTCCTGGTTACCGAGATTATGTTCTTCGGCGGCCTCTTCATGGCCTACCTGGTCTACCGGCACGCCGAACCGATGGCCTTCCAGGAAGCCAGCGCGCACCTCAACATCTGGTGGGGTGGCGCGAACACGATCGTGCTGATCGTCAGCTCGCTCACCATGGCGCTCGCGGTCCGGGCCGCGCAGACCGGCGCACCGGCCAGAACGCAGGTCTTGTGGCTCGTCTCGACGATGATTCTCGGCGCCGCGTTCCTGGGCGTGAAGGCCATCGAGTACACCGACAAGTTCACCCACCACCTCGTGCCGGGCCCGCACTTCCAGTGGACGGGTCAGCATCCGGCGGGCGCCGAGATCTTCTACTCGCTCTATTTCTGCATGACCGGCCTGCACGCCCTGCACATGGTCATCGGCCTCGGGATCATGACCGTCATCTCGATCATGGCGTGGCGCGGGCAATTCGACGAGGACTACTACACGCCGGTCGAGGTATCGGGCCTCTACTGGCACTTCGTCGACATCGTCTGGATCTTCCTCTTCCCGCTGCTGTACCTCATCGGCGGACACTTCGCCGCGGGTCACGCATAGGACCAAGACATGGATGCTACTGCTCATCACATTCCTCCGCTGAGGCTCTACTACCTGGTCTTCGCAGCCCTCATCGCCGGCACGCTCTTGACGGTCGGCGCGGCCAAGGTCGACTTCGGCGCGCTGAACAACGTCGTCATGCTGACGATTGCGTGCACCAAGGCGTTGCTCGTCATCCTGTTCTTCATGCACGTCCGCTGGAGCTCGCGCCTGACGTGGGTCGTCGCGGCCGCAGGCTTTTTCTGGCTGCTGATCCTGTTCGGGATCACGATGTCGGACTACCTGTCGCGCGGCTGGATGGTTGGAAGTCTTCGCTGAGGAACCTTTTGGAACCTTTCGACTCCCGCTTGAACCCATTCACCGTCAGAAACCCGCCGTTTACCGTTTTGGCCTGATCCGGTTTCGGGTTCCCAGCGTAGAAATAGCTATACTGAACGCTGGCTTCGCCGAAGTTTCGTGCTCGGCCTGAAGCCGGACACCACCAAGCCGGTTCGAGGCGGTTTGTCAGCGTTCACCGGTTTCAACGTTTTCAGAGTGTTTCGTGGCCACCCTAAAAGACGATCTCGCTTCTCTACGAATCGACCACGGCGCTCGCGCCGGCGGCAAGCGGCGTGGCGGATGGATTGCCCTGGTGGTCGTCCTGCTGCTCGCGGGCGCGGCGGGGGGATGGTTCTGGATCCAAGGCGCGCAGGCGGCCACGGTGAAGACCGTAGTCGTGACCGCGGCCACCGGATCGGGAGCGACGCCAGGAGCCGTGCTGAACGCCTCCGGGTACGTCACGGCACGACGGCGCGCAACTGTGTCCTCGAAGGTTACGGGAAAGGTCCTCGAGGTATTCATCGAAGAGGGCAAGGCCGTCAGGAAAGGACAGGTCCTGGCCCGTCTGGACGATTCGCAAGTTCGCGCGGCGCTCGCCGTCGCCCAGGCTCAATTGAACTCCGCGCGCGGCGCCGCGGCCGAGGATGAAGCGCGCCTGCGCGAAGCCGAGCGGCAGTTCACACGGCTCAACCAGCTGGTAGCGGAGAAAGTTGTCGGCCGCGCGGAAGTGGACACGGCGCAGTCGGCGGTCGAGTCCCTCAAGGCGCGGATCGCCATGGCCTCGCGGCAGGTGGACGTCGCGCAGTCGCAGGTCGCCTCGCTTCAGGTCGACCTCGGAGACATGGTCGTCCGCGCGCCATTCGACGGGGTGGCAATCTCGAAGGACGCGCAGCCGGGTGAGATGATCTCGCCAGTTTCAGCGGGGGGCGGTTTCACGCGCACCGGCATCTGCACCATCGTCGACATGTCCTCGCTCGAAATCGAAGTCGACGTCAGCGAGAGCTACATCAACCGGGTCAAGCCGAATCAACCGGTCGAGGCGATTCTCGACGCCTATCCCGACTGGCGGATTCCTGCGCAGGTGATTACCAGCGTCCCAACGGCCGACCGGCAGAAGGCGACGGTGCGGGTCCGCATCGGCTTCGAAAATCTCGACCCGAGGATCTTGCCGGACATGGGGGTCAAGGTGTCGTTCTACGGCGAGCGTCGGCAGGAGGCGGCGAATACGCCCACCAAGCCCCGGCTCGAGGTCCCGAAAGCGGCCATTCGCACCGAAGGGGGACAGACTGTCGTTTTCGTCGTGCGCGAGAACCGCGCCGAACGGCGCGCAGTGACTACCGGGCCGGCTGATGGTGAACAGATCGAGATCGTCTCGGGGTTGAACGCCGGCGAGCGCATTGTGGTCGAAGGTGTGAGCACGCTCGCGGACGGCGCACGCGTGCAAGAGCGGTAGACAAGCGCGGTCAAAGGAGCGGTGATGGAAACGCTGGTCAAAGTCCGGGAATTACACAAGGTCTACTATCGCGGCAGCGAGCAAATCGACGTCCTGCAGGGGATTACGCTCGACATTCCCTCAGGCGACTTCCTTGCGCTCATGGGTCCGTCCGGTTCCGGCAAGACGACGCTCCTCAATTTGATCGGCGGGCTGGATACTCCGACCAGGGGATCGATTGACGTGGGCGGCGATCGCATCGATACGCTGTCTGGCGGCAAGCTCGCGGCCTGGCGGGCGCGGCACATCGGGTTCGTGTTCCAGATGTACAACCTGCTGCCGGTGCTGACGGCGGCGCGGAACGTCGAGCTGCCGCTGCTCTTGACCAAACTGTCGTCGGCGGATCGCAAGAAGCGGGTCCTGACGGCGTTGAACGTCGTGGGCCTGGGCGAGCGTGCGAACCACTATCCGCGTCAGCTCTCCGGCGGACAGGAGCAGCGCGTCGGGATCGCGCGCGCGATCGTCACCGATCCGACCCTGCTGC
Organism: uncultured Acidobacteriota bacterium; assembly: GCA_963771395.1. GTDB lineage: Bacteria > Acidobacteriota > Vicinamibacteria > Vicinamibacterales > 2-12-FULL-66-21 > DATBJJ01. Next base: position 434,680 of record CAVYTY010000006.1, read on the forward strand.
TCTGCGACGAGCCCACCGGCGATTTGGATCGCAAGTCGGGTGATGAGGTACTCAACCTGTTGCAGACGCTCAACCGGGAGCATGGCAAGACGATCGTCATGGTGACGCACGATCCGCGGGCCGCGGATTGCGCCAGGCGGACGCTGCACCTGGAGAAGGGGCTGCTCGTCGAGGAGGCGGTGCACGCATGAAATTCCTGCCACTGGTCTGGCGCAACCTGATGCGGCGCAAAATCCGCACGTTCATGACGCTCATGAGCATCGTCGTGGCCTTCGTCCTGTTTGCGGCGTTGATGGCGATCCGCGCCGCCTTCAGCATGGGCGTGGACGTCGCGGGTGCCGATCGCCTGATGATGATCCACAAGGTTTCGATCATTCAGTCCCTGCCGCGAAGCTATGAAGCGCGCATCCGAAACACGGAAGGCGTGACGCAGGTGACCCACGCGAACTGGTTCGGTGGCTACTACCAGGAACCGACCAACTTCGTCCAGAGCATGGCCGTCGATCCGGAGAGCTGGCTGCGGATGTATCCGGAGTTCGAGCTGCCGGCGGATCAGAGGAAGGCGTGGATCGGCGACCGCACCGGTGCCGTCATCGGCGCCGATCTCGCCAAGAGGTACGGGTGGAAGGTCGGCGACCGGGTTCCCCTGCTGGCCCCGATTTATCAGCGAATGCACGAAGGGGCCTGGATCTTCACCATCGACGGCATCTACGATTCAAAGAAGCAGGGCGTCGACAAGACGCAGTTCTTCTTCCACTTCGACTATCTCAACGAGGTGATGCGGGAGGTACCTGCGCTGGCCGATCAGGTCGGGTGGTACATCTTCCGGGTCGCCGATCCATCGACGTCGGATCAGCTCGCCAAGAAGATCGACGGGATGTTCGCCAACTCGCCGGCCGAAACCAAGACCGCGACGGAAAAGGCGTTCATCTCCGATTGGGCCAAACAGGTCGGCGACATCGGCAGCATCATGATGGCGATCACGGGCGTCGTCATGTTCTTCATCCTCTTCGTCGCGGGGAATGCCATGGCCCAATCGGTTCGCGAGCGGATCAACGAGCTGGGCGTGCTCAAGACGCTCGGCTTCGGCGACGGCCGGATCCTGTCGCTGGTGCTGCTCGAATCCTGCACCATCGCGTTCCTCGGGGGAGCGCTCGGGCTGCTCATCGGGTGGACGATCATCACCGTCGGTGGCGATCCGACGGGTGGGATGCTGCCAATCTTCCACTTTCCGCCGCGCGATCTGGTTCTCGGGGTTGTCCTCGTGCTCGTTCTCGGCATCGGCACCGGCATGCTGCCGGCGTTTCAGGCGAGCCGGTTGAAGATCGTTGATGCGCTGCGGAGAATCTAACTCGCAGACACAGGTACCAGAGGCCCTGGCCGGATAAAAGCGTGGCCCTGGCCTGTTACCTCCGGCCCCTTTGACAGGACGCTCACATGAACTCGTTATCTCAGATTCTCGCGATCACTGGCGTGACCCTGCGCTCGATCCCTCAGCGTCTCGGGTCTTCCATCGTGGCGATCATCGGCATCGGGGGCGTCGTCATCGTCTTCACGGCCGTCCTCTCGATTGCCGAGGGATTCCAGGCCACCATGAAGGGAACCGGCGATGCGCAGACGGTGATCGTGCTCCACCAGGGCAGCGACACCGAGATGACGAGCGGTTTCAGCGGCGAGGAAGCCCGTCTGATCTCGGAAGCGCCGGCGATCGAAAAAGGTCCCGAAGGCCCACATGCCTCCCCCGAGCTCTTCGTCATCGTCGGACATCCGCTCAAGCGGTCGGGCACCGACGCGAACGTGCCGCTTCGCGGCTTGACACCGATCGCATTGAAAGTACGGCCGCAGGTGAAGATCGTCGAGGGGCGGATGTTCACTCCAGGAACGAACGAGATCGTCGTCGGCCGCTCCGCGTCACGGCAGTTCCTGGGATTGTCAATCGGCACGTCGGTGCGCTGGGGGGAGTCGTCGTGGCAGGTCGTCGGCATCTTCGACGCCGGCGGAAGCGTGTCCGAATCGGAGATCTGGTGCGACGCGAAAGTGTTGCAGCCGGCGTATCGACGAGGCAACTCGTATCAGTCGGTCATCGCGCGCCTCGAGTCTGTGGATAGCTTTCAGACGTTCAAGGATGCGTTGACGACGAACCCGAGGCTGCAGGTGACGGTCATTCGTGAGCCGGACTATTACGCGCAGCAGTCCCAGGTGATGCAGACCATCATCCGAACCATCGGTTTCGGCATCGCGGGGCTCATGGGCCTCGGCGCGATCTTCGGCGCCGTCAACACGATGTACTCGGCCGTGGCCAACCGCACCCGCGAGATCGCGACGCTCCGCGCTCTCGGGTTCGGCAGCAGTCCGGTCGTGGTGTCCGTGATGGTCGAGGCCGTCCTCCTCAGTCTCGTCGGCGGCTTGATCGGCGGATTCCTGGCGTGGGCGGCCTTCGACGGCTATCAGACGGCGACGATGAACTTTCAGTCCTTCAGCCAGGTAGCGTTCGCCTTCAAGGTGTCGCCGTCGCTGCTGGGGAAAGGGATGTTCTTCGCGGTTATCATGGGCCTCGTCGGCGGCCTGTTCCCGGCGATCCGTGCCGCCCGTATGCCGGTCGTCACTGCGCTTCGCGAACTCTAGCAATGCTAAATGCTGAATGCCGAAGTAAATTCAGAATTCAATTCATTCAGCATTCAGAATTTCGAAGATCTCACCGTTGTCCGGCTGCTGGGGAATGTCGTAGACCTTCGCCCAGGTGATTTTGCCGGTCTGGTCGACGACGAAGATGGCGCGTTCGGAGATGCCGTCCTTGGCCCGGTAGACGCCGTACTTCTGCGCCACGTCGCCGTGGGGGTGAAAATCGCTCAGGAGGTCGAACGAGATGGGGCCGAGCGATTGAGCCCAGGCCGACTTGGCGGGCTGCGCGTCGACGCTGATCCCGAGCACGGCGGCGTTGGCCGCGTCGAAGCGACTCAAGTCCGTCTGGTAGCCGCACATCTGGGCGGCACAGACAGGCGTGAACGCCAGTGGGTGAAACGCCACCACGACCTTACGCTTGCCCCTGAAGTCTGACAGTCTCACCGTGCCACCCCGGTGGCTCCGCAGCTCGAAATCAGGTGCCTCGTCTCCAACCGTCAACGCCATTGGCTGCACCCCCCACAATGCTGAATGCTGAATTTACTTCAGCATTCAGCATTTAGCATTCAGCATTACTTAAGCGTATCAACCGCCTTCACTCGTGCGATCTGCCACTCGCCTCCGACGCGGCGCATGCCAATCGAGAACTCGCGCGCGTCGAGCGATTCCTCGCCGGTCGAGATGCTGCGACGGATGAACTCGGCGGTCAGATGGACGTCGGCCGTCTCTCCGGTCGGCGCCATCGCGACCGAGACGTCCTCGAACTTCAGCCGGAATGCCGCCGTGCGCGGCTGCAGCCGCACGGCCATGTCGAGGACCGTGACGCGACCGACAATTGGCATCGCGCCATGACCGAGGTCGACCACCACATCTTCCGTGAAGAACACGCTGAGCCGCGCGCTGTGCACCACCGGGTCCTGGCCGTCGACGGTGCTACTGTTGACCACTTCCGAGAAAGCCAGCAGCCGCGCCCGCACCGTTGCCCCCGCGTCGTTGGGGGTCAGGAGGTACCATGCGCCCGCAGCGAGCGCCACAACGATCAGCACGATTGCAGCGATGGGGCGCATCAGAAGACGACCTTGCCGAGGATCCGGTCCACCTCAGCCCGGCCGAAGTCGTGCTGCCCGACGGACATGCCGCGATTGTCGCCGATCACGAAATACTCGCGCGGCCCGAGCGTGACTTCCTCGACGTCCCACGGCCGACGGTCGCGTACATACGGCTCGGACAGCACTGTGCCGTTGATCTGCACCTGCCCACCAGCGATCGCCACCCGTTCGCCGGGTAGCCCGACCACGCGCTTGACGTAGACCACGTTCGGCCCGGCCATCTGAATCGCCACCACGTCGCCGCGGGCCGGCCCGCCCGCGCCATAGGCCAGCCGGTTGACGAAGTGCAGTTTGTCGGGTTGGTAGGTCGGGAGCATGCTGCTGCCTTCGGTGCGAATCGGAATCAACACCCACGTGAAGATCACGAAGCTGATGGCGGCGAGCACGAGGACCCGGACGGCGGTGCGGCGCGGGTTCTTGCCGAAGACGAATCGGCGAATGACACTCAATAGTAAAGTATACGGCCTCAGTAGCCGAGCCTGGACCGCCAGTACCTGGCGAGTCCCTGCCAGGAATAGTCCAGCCGGCCCGCGCGACGGTATTGCTCAGCTTCCGATTCGCCGATCGCTTGCCGGATGTCCTGGTGACCTTCCTCCACGAATCGGCGTTCGCGCTCCTCTTCGTCAATCGACGTGTCAGCAAGCAATCGGCGGACGAGACTGCTCCAGGTGTCCAGCCGCTCGAACATCTCCTGGAAGTGCGTACGGGCGCCACGGAAGGGTCCGAAGTGCGTGAGAAACAGCGTGTCAGGCTCCCACGCCAGGATGCGGTCGGCGCTCACCCGCCAGGCCTCGAGATCGATATCGGGAGGGGGAGTCGGCGGCAGGACGTATGACCCGGTGCCCCGTCTGATTCCTGCCGTGTCGCCGACAAAGGCCACGCCGCTCGATCGATCGAAGTAACTCACGTGGTGCGAGGCATGCCCGGGCGTCTGCGCCACCTCGAGCTCTCGCCCTCCGGCCAGCAGCCGCTCGCCGCCGTGCAAGACTTTGACGCGTCCCGCAGGCACGGGCAGCACGGCACCCCACAAGAGGTCCATGTCCTCGCCGTAGAGGCGGCCGGCACTGGCCAGGAGCTTCGACGGATCGATCAGGTGGCGCGCGCCACGCTCGTGCACGAACACCTCGATCTCGGGGTTCGCCTGCAGAAGCGATCCGGTGGCGCCCGCGTGATCGAGATGGATGTGCGTCAGCAATACCTGACGCACGTCGCGAACCGCTATCCCCTGTGAGCCGAGGGCTTTGAGGAGCCCGTCGAGGGTAGTCGACGGACCGGGGTCGACGAGCGCCACTCCGCCAGGGCCCTTCAGAACGGCGGTGGCGATGATGCCGGACCGTCCCAGAAAGTTCAGATCAACGTAGTCCATGCCGCCTGCGAGAACACTCATGTCAGTCCAGTCGGAAAATTCGGATTCTATCGTAACCCTGCTAAGATCATGAGGATAGGCATGGGTGACAATGAGCGTCAGAGTGACGGTCAGGTTCTCGAACGGACCCGACAGGAGACCAAGAAGCCCGAGCTTTTCAAGGTGCTCCTCCTCAACGACGACTACACCACGATGGAGTTCGTGGTGCAGATTCTGGAGAACGTGTTTCACAAGCAGCCGGCCGAGGCCTATCGGATCATGATGGCCGTGCACACCCAGGGCAAGGGCCTCTGCGGCGTCTACCCGCACGAGGTGGCCGAAACGAAGGTCGCGACGGTGATCGACCTCGCGCGCGAGAGCGGGTTCCCGCTGCTCGCGGCGATGGAACCAGAATGAACTTACGCTGGCAATGCTGAATGCTGAGTGCTGAATGCTGAAGTGAATTTCGAACGCCTTGATCCTTGCCAAGTTCAAACCTGAGTTCTGAATTGACAGGTTGAACCCCTTCAGAATTCCATTCAGCATTCAGCACTCAGCATTCAGCATTACCCAAAGGTAGCCTGTGTTCAGTCCAGCACTCGAAATCGTACTCACCGTCGCCTACCGCGAAGCGACCGCGCGGCGCCACACGCACCTGACGCTCGAGCACCTGCTCTACGCTCTGGCGCACGATCCTGACGGCGAGCGGATCCTCACGGCCTGCGGCGCCGACATGCCACAGCTCCGGCGCGATCTCGACAAGTACCTCCAGGATTCCGTCGAGCAGTTCGCGCGCGGTCAGCAGAAGGAACCCGAGCAGACGCTCGCGTTCCGGCGCGTGCTCCAGACGGCGGTGCTCCACGTGCAGAGTGCCGGACGGCAGGAAGTGCATTCGGGCGACGTCATCGCGGCCACGCTCCAGCAGAACCGGTCGCAGGCCGCCCAGCTGCTCGCCGGGCAGGGCATCACCCGGCTCGACGTCCTCGAGTACATCACGCACGGGAAGACCAAGGTGCCTCCCGCGACGCCTGGCGGCCCCGCCACGGGCGACTCCGGCTCTGACGCCGAGTCCGGCGGCGGAGAACGCGGGAGCGCGACCTCGCGGGATCCTCTGGCCGCCTACGCCACCGATTTGACAGCGCGCGCCCGAGCCGGCGAGCTCGACCCGCTGATTGGCCGGACCGAGGAGCTTCAGCGCACGATGGAAATCCTCTGCCGCCGCCGCAAGAACAATCCCGTGTTCGTCGGCGACGCGGGCGTGGGCAAGACCGCGCTCGCCGAAGGCCTGGCCACGCGCCTGCTCGACGAGGACGTGCCGGATATTCTCGAGGGTGCTGAAGTCTTCGCGCTCGACACCGGTGCCCTGCTCGCGGGCACGCGGTTTCGCGGCGACTTCGAGGAGCGCTTCAAGGCCGTCATCCACGCGCTGTCGAAACGGCCGATGCCGATCCTTTTCATCGACGAGATCCACTCCACCGTCGGCGCGGGCGCGACCACTGGGGGCACGATGGACCTCGCCACGCTCATCAAGCCGATCCTGACGACGGGCCAGCTGCGGCTGGTCGGCTCGACGACGCACGAAGAGTTCAAGCACATCGAGAAGGACCGCGCGCTCGCGCGGCGGTTGCAGAAGATCGTCATCGACGAGCCGTCGATTCAGGAGACGGTCAAGATTCTGCAGGGTTTGCGGACACGCTACGAAGGGCACCACCGGGTTCGGTACTCGGAGGATGCGCTCGAAGCTGCGGCAAAGCTCGCGGCGCGCCACCTGCGCGACTACAAGCTGCCCGACAGCGCCATCGACGTGCTCGACGAGGCTGGCGCGAAGAACCGACTGAAGCAGAGCATGCTGCGCAGCAGCCAGCCGAGCCAGCCAGCGGCCGCCGATCGGCGATTGTCCGTCAACGATCCTGGATCTCCGGCCGAGGTCATCGAGATTACCGCCGCCCACATCGAGGAAGTCGTCGCGCGGATGGCTCGGATTCCGGCCAAGCAGGCCTCGTCCTCCGATCGCGATCGCCTGCGGTCCCTCGAAGAATCGCTCGGCCGCGTCGTGTTCGGACAGGAAGGAGCCGTCGCGACGGTGGCACGGGCCATCAAGCGCGCACGGGCGGGGCTCGGACAGCCCGAGCGTCCGGCCGGATGCTTTCTCTTCACCGGACCGACCGGCGTCGGCAAGACCGAGCTGGCCAAACAGCTCGCAATGCACCTCGGCAACGAGTTCCTGCGCTTCGACATGAGCGAGTACATGGAGAAGCACGCCGTCGCGCGGCTGATCGGCGCTCCTCCGGGCTACGTCGGGTTCGAGCAGGGCGGGCTGCTCGTCGACGCCGTCCGGCAGCATCCGTACGCGGTGGTCCTGCTCGACGAAATCGAGAAGGCCCACGCGGACATCTTCAACATCCTGCTGCAGGTCATGGACCACGCGACGCTGACCGACAACAGCGGCCGCAAGGCCGACTTCCGGCAGGTCGTGCTGATCATGACGTCGAACGCCGGCTCGCGCGAGATGAGCGCGGGCAGCATCGGGTTCGCGGAGTCGGGAACGACGGTGCACGTCCAGGACGTGCGGCAGAAATCGTCGCAGCAGCGGTCGAAGCAGGCCATCGAGAAGCTCTTCAGCCCGGAGTTCCGCAACCGTCTCGACGCGATCGTGTCGTTCGGGCCGTTGACGCCGGCCGTCGTCGAAACCATCGTCGAGAAGTTCATCCTGCAGCTCGAAGCGCAGCTCGCCGAGCGGCGCGTCGCGATTACCCTCGAGCCGGAGGCTCGGGTCTGGCTGGCCGAGAAAGGGTTCGATCCCGTCTACGGCGCGCGGCCCCTCGCGCGAGTGATTCAGACCGAGGTCCGCGATCCGCTGACCGACGAGATCCTGTTCGGCCGGCTCGAAGGCGGCGGGACGGTGACGATTGCGATGAAGGAGGGCAAGCTGGACTTCAAGTTCGAAGCAGCGGCACCACCGAAGACACCCGTCACAGCCTGAGCGCCTGCGGCCGGAGTCCCCAACCCACACCAATGTCAGAATCCGACAAGGAACACGACGTCCCCGTCAAGGTCGTCGACCGCCGCTGGTGGGCGAATACCGAAGCCTCGGCTGGCTCGGCCGATGGTGCAACCACGTCGCTCAAGCCGACCTACGTCGAGGAGCTCGAGCAGAAAATCGCCGAGAAGGACAAGCAGATCCAGGAGTACCTGACGAAGTATCGCCAGGCCGCGGGCGAGTTCGAAGAGATGCGTCTTCGTCTGCGGCGCGAGATCTCGAAGGACATCGAACGGACGCGTCGCGAGATCCTCTCGGAGCTTCTCGAGGTCGTCGACAATCTGGAGCGCGCCCTCGAAGCGGCGCGCCGCTCGCCGTCAGCGGACGCGCTACTGGAGGGCGTCGAGATGGTGCGCCGTCAGTTCCTGAGCAAGCTCGAAGGGCTGGGCGTCACGCCGATCGATTCGACCGACGCCCGCTTCGACCCCGCGCTCCACGAAGCCATCAGTACCGTGCCCGCGATGTCGCCCGATCAGGACGGCATGGTCGTCGGCGTCATCCGTCGGGGCTATCGGATCGGTGACGACGTGCTGCGGCCCGCAGCGGTGGCAGTAGCGAAGTCATAGAAAATCTGACACGAAATATCGCGAAGATGGCGAAGACCACGAGGACCGCGAAGAGATACCTCCTGGATGGCCTTCGCGATCCTCGTGAGCTTTGCCATCTTCGCGATGATTTCGTGAGACGGTTTACTCCTGTCTAAGAACGACGATCGGATCGACCCCCGCCGCCCTGCGCGCGGGGATGAAGCTCGCGACGATCGCGCACGTTCCGAGTAAGGCGACGATCGACCCGAGGACCATCGGGTCGGTGGGCTTCACCTCATACAGCAACGTTCCCAGCAGCCGGGAAGCGGCGATGGCACCGGCCACGCCGGCGACGAGCCCGCCGACGATCGGAATGAGCGAGCGCAGGACGACCAACCTGATGACCTGCAGCTTGCGCGCGCCGAGGGCGACGCGAATCCCAATCTCGCGAGTCCGTTGCGTTACCAGATAGCTGACGACACCGTAGACGCCGATCGCCGCGAGCAGCAGCGCGACCATCGAGAAAAGCAGGAGCAGTTGCATCGGGAACCGGCGGTTGCCCATCGAATCGGCGACGACCGTTTCCATCGAGCGAAGGCGCGACACCGGCATGTCGGGGTCGAGCCGTCGCAAAGCGGGCTGCGCTGTCGCGGCCAGCGTCATCGGCTCGGTGGCGGTCTTCACCGTGACGGTCATCGACGGCCAGGCCGCCTGGCCATAGGAACGATAGAGCATGCGCGGCTTGACCGCGTCGAGCCGGATCTGGCGCACGTCGGGGACCACGCCAACCACTGTCATCCACGCGTCGTCGCCGATCCGGATCCGCGCGCCGACCGGATCCCGATTCGGCCAGTAGAGACTGGCGGTTGACTCGCTCACGATGGCGACCGGAAGCGAGGTCGTCGTGTCGGCTGACGTGAAGTCACGGCCGCGGGCAATCGGAATTCCGAGCGACTCGAAGTATCCGGGACAAACCAGGCGATACCTGGCGGCTGGACTGTTGTTCGGATCCGGGGCGGGCTGCCCTTCGATCGCGAAGCCTCGCCCGGCGCCCGACCCTTCGAGCGGCAACTGGCTGATCGCCCCCACCGTTCGCACGCCCGGCAGGCTTCCGACTTCGCGCTGCACGTCGTCGCAGAACGTTGTCCGGACGGGAGGACCGTAGAAGTCGGGCTGCGGCAGCGCCACGCTGAGCAGCAGCACGTTGCGCGGATCGAGGCCCGGATCGACGCCCGCGAGGCGAGTGACGCTCTTGATCATGAGCCCGGCGGCCGCGAGAACGACGACGGCCAGCGCGATCTCCGTCGCGACGAGCGCCGTGCGGACAATGCTCGAGCGCGATGTGCCGCCGCGATCCCCAACTGCTTTCAGCGCGCCGCCGGTATTGAGGCGGCCGGTGCCGAGGAGTGGCGCCAGACTGAAGAGCACTCCGGTGAGGACGGTCACCGCTGCGGTAAAGAGAAGCACCGAGCTGTTCAGGCTGATCGTGCCACTGCGGAACGGCGCGAAGGTGATGCTGCCGGGCAACGATTGCGCGAGAGCGGTCGTCCCTCCCCATGCGACGAACGCGCCGAGCGCGCCGCCGCCGGCCGCCAGCAGCATGCCCTCGGCGAGCAACTGCAGCGCCAGCCGGCGCCGGGAGGCGCCGAGAGCCGAGCGGACGAGAAATTCCTTCCGCCTCGCTCTTCCCTGCAGTGCGCGCCGACCGGTAAGCCTCTTCGGCGTGCTGAGCCAGCTCGTCGATCACATCATCCGGCGTCCGATCTGGCTGGATGCCGGCGGCGAGCAGGCGCGCTCGAACGATCTCCTTCCAATCAGGCATGACGAATCCCCGCGACGCGCGAGAGCGCGGCCATGAACGCCTGCCACTGATTGCGCTGGCTGGCCAGCACGCGGCGCCCTTCGGCGGTGAGGCGATAGAAACGACGGCGGCGCTCGCCGGTCTTCTCGACCCACCGCCCCTGAATCAGCTTCCGTTTCTCGAGCCGGTACAACATCGGATAGAGCGACGCGATGTGAAACTTCAGCACGCCGCCGGACCGCTCTTCGATGAGCTTCCCGATCTCATAGCCGTGCCGCCCGCGCTCCTCGACGAGCGCGAGCACCAGCAGCTCGGCGCTTCCCTTCCTGACGTCAATGTCGGCCATATGTGGCAACGATACATATGACGAGCGGACTTGGTCACTGGTTGGTTCAAGGGGTTCATGCCTGAACCTTCGAACCCCCTGAACCCTGTAAACCTCTTGAACCCTGTGAACCAGGTGCTAACATCTCGAAAATGCCTATCTTCGAATACCTCTGTCAGGACTGCGGGCGGGAGTTCGAGACGTTCGTGACCGGTGAGCGCAAGCCTGCGTGCCCGGGCTGCCAGGGTGCCAATCTTGGCAAGCTGCTGTCGCGCCCCGGCATGGTCGGCGCGAGCGACCGATCGCAGGCGAGCTCGGCGCAGCCGTCATTCGGCGGCTGCGGCGCCGGCGGCGCCGGTTGCGCCTGTCGGATGAACTGACGCTGAGCGGTTCATTGGGTTCAAGAGGTTCAGGTGGTTCAAGGCGCCTGAACCCAGAACCTTGTGAACCCCTTGAACGTCCTGAACCTCTTTGAACCTATTTGATGTGCTAGTCTTTCCCACCTATGTACTCACGCGATGAAGTCAAGGCGATCACCGACAAAGTGATCAACATGGCGAAAGCGGACGCCGTCGAGGTCGAATTCAGCGGCGGTGAGCGGTCGGCCACACGGTTTGCCAACTCCAACATCACGGCCAACATGGTGCAGTACGACCGCAACGTGAGCGTCACCATGTACGTCGGCACGAAGTCCGCGACCGCGTCCACGCGTGATTTCGACGATGCGTCGCTCAAGACGGCGGTGGAGGACGCGCAGAAGCGCGCGCAGGAGGCGCGAGAGAATCCCGAGGCGCTGCCGCTCATCGAAGGCCCGCAGGACTATGTGCAAGTGGACGCCGCACTCGCGAGTGGCGTCAACTTCGGCCCCGCCGAACGCGCCAGGATGGTCAAGCAGAGCCTCGATGTCTGCCAGAAGAAGGGCGTCATCGGATCCGGATACATCCCCAAGGTCCACCAGACGACGTGCACGGCGAACTCGAAGGGCTTGTTCGCCTATTACCAGTACGCCGAGGCGAGTTTCATCCTGACCTGTCGCACGAAAGACGGCGGCGGCTCCGGGTGGGCGGGACTGACCGGCATCAAGGACGTCGGCCTGATCAACGCCACCGAACTGACGGAGGTCGCCTCGGACAAGGCCCTCAAGAGCCAGAAGCCCAGGGCGATCGAGCCGGGGCGCTACACGACCATCCTCGAGCCTCGCGCCAACGCACGCTTCCTCTCGCTGATGACCGGCCTCTTCAACGCCCGGACGGCGGAAGGACCCGTGGGCAACTATTTCAGTGGGAAACCGCCGGGAACGACCAAGGTCGGCGAGAAGCTTTTCAGCGACGCCTTTACGGTCAAAAGCGATATCGGAAACGCCGTGCTGCGGCAGACCCCGATCGGTATCGACGGCATGGCGGCGCGGCCCACCACGTGGATCGACAAGGGCGTGCTCAAGACGTTGTCCTACGACCGCCTGTGGGCCAAGCGGCAGAAGAAAGACGCGACCTCAACGGGCATCAATCAGAGCCTGGTGATGGAGGGCTCGGACATGTCGGTCGAGCAGATGATCAAGACCACCAAGCGTGGCCTGCTCGTCACATTCTTCTGGTACATCCGCGCCGTCGACCCGCAGACGCTCCTCAACACCGGCATGACGCGCGACGGGTTGTTCCTGATCGAGAACGGCGAGATCGCCGGCCCCGTCCAGAATTTCCGCTGGAACATGTCGCCGCTCGTCGGCTACAACAACATCACGGCCGTCGGGAAGCCCGTCCCGATGCACACCGGCGAGTCGTACGACGGTGGCGGCACGGCACTCGTGCCGCCAGTCCGGATCGAGGATTTCTTCATGACGTCGATTTCGCCGGCGGTCTGACGACAGCGACGGCGACGCAATCACCAAGATGCGCGAAGATCACAAAGTTCGCGAAGAACATCTTGTAAGCGCCCGTCTTCGAGATCTTTGCGAGCTTCGCAGTCTTCGTGCTTGACCGTTGGCCGTGACAGAGACAGAGAAGGAACATCCATGAAACGCAGAGACTTCGTCAAGACCGTCGCCCTCTCGGGCATGGCCGTCGCGGCCAGCGACATCGTCGGCGATCTGATCGCGCAGACGCCGCAGGGGAAGGTCCTCGAGTCGAAGTTCAAGGGGCTGTCGGATATCGCGCTCGTCGAAGCCAGGACGCAGGGCTGCACGTACGCCGACGTCAGGTTCACCCGGAATACGAACAGCGGCGTGAACGCGAACGGCGGGAACCGTGAGTTCGACGACTTCGGCGGCGGATTCGGCGGGCGCGGCGGCGGACGCGGCGGACGCGGTGGCGGACGAGGCGGCGGTGGCGGATTTGGGTTCGGGGGCGGGGGCGGCGCGGGGCCGAGCGGCGCCGCGGGCTTTGGCGTCCGGGTGATCCACAGCGGCGTGTGGGGCTTCGCGAGCAGCCCGATCGTCAGCGAAGACGAGATCCGGCGGATCACTCGCATGGCGACCGAAGTCGCCAAAGCGAGCGCGATTGCCAAGCGGATGGACGTGAAGCTCGCGCCGGTGCCGGCCTACACGGAATACTGGACCAGCGCCTTCAAGAAAGATCCGCGTGCGATCCCGCAGGAGGAGAAACAAGCCTACGTCCAGAAGATAGTCGACGCCGTGGTCAAGACCAAGGAAGTCACCAACGTCAACGCCTCGGTGCAGCTCGAGCACGAGTGGAAGTACTTCGCGAGCTCCGAAGGCTCCTACATCGAGCAGGAGATCTTCACCACCACGCCGTCGTTCACGGTGACCGCGCGAAAGGATGGCCAGACGCGGTCGCGGACGTTCAGCGGCGTGGCGATGACGGGCGGCTGGGAAGTCGCGGAGGCCTCGAAGATGCTCGAGAGCGCCGAGCGCATCGCGGCGGAGGCGGTGGAGTTCTGCACGGCGAAGCCGGTGGAGATGGGCGTCAAGGACCTCATCCTCACGCCGTCGCACGCGATGCTGACCATTCACGAGATCGTCGGCCATGCGACCGAGCTCGATCGGATCCTCGGCTACGAGGCCAACTACGCGGGCACGAGCTTCATCAAGCTGTCTGACGTCGGCAAGTTGAAGTACGGCTCGAAGCTCTTCAACGTCACCGCCGATCGCAACAAGCCGGGCGGCATCGGGACGGCGGGCTTCGACGATGACGGCGTGAAGACGCAGGAGTGGCCCATCGTGCGCGACGGGATCCTCGTGGGTCTGCAGACCAACCGGGAGATGGCGCACCTCGTGGGCGAGAAGGAGAGCCGCGGGTGCACGCAGGCGAATTCCTGGCGCGACTACCCGTTTCTTCGCATGCCGAACGTGCACGTCGACGCCGGGCCGGCCGGATCACCGACGCCGGACGAGATGATCGCCGACACGAAGGACGGCGTCCTCATCGACGGCCGCGGCAGCTACTCGATCGACCAGCAGCGCTACAACGGACAGTTCGGCGGCAATGCCTTCTGGGAGATCAAGAACGGCAAGAAGACACGGATGGTGACCAATGTCACCTACAACGCGATCACGACCGATTTCTGGGGGAACCTCGACGCGATCTCCGGGAAAGACTCGTGGGAGATGCACGGAACCGGAGGAGATGCGAAAGGACAGCCGACCCAGACCAACAGCATCTCGCACGGCTCGCCCTACCTCCGCATTCGCAAGATCCTCGTCGGCGCGGCCTACGCGTAAGCCCTGTCGCAGCGACGGATGAGGTGACGGGTGTTCGTCACCCCGTTCGTCAGTTTTTCCCTCCTCGTACATCATTAGGATTACTTATGCAAAAAACTGCGAAATAAGGGCCATATCGATGGTATTCAGCCTGGATACAAGAGGTGTCCAAGATACAAGGCTGATGCTGAAGGAATTCTGAAGGCTCGAGTCTGAATACGGAAACGGCCGGCGGCCTCTTACGAGGTGCCGGCCGTTCTCTTGTACGGAGGCTCAGACGATGATGCGGTTGCGCTCGGGCCTACCCGCCGAGCGCGTCGATGTCACCCAGGTCCCTGGGACGACCCGTGGCGCGCTTGTTCTTGATGAAGTCGTCGCGGCCGATCACATCCACGGTGACCGGCCCGAAGTTGGCGCGCGCCCGGCCCGGCCACGCTTCGTCGAACGTCAGGCCCGACAGCTCTGTCAGCACATCGATCCGCAATGGGGGAAGGCCCATCTGAAAGACGATGCCGGGACGACTGAAGTCGTCCTCGGTGACTTGCTCGAGCGGCGCACCGAACTGCCTCAGCGCCTGCATCACCCGCGCGGCGTTGTCTGAGGCGGGCTCGACCCAGACGTCGAGATCGCCGGTGGCGCGCGGCCGGCCGTGCACGCCGAGCGCGTAGGCGCCGACGATCAGGAACCGCACGTCATGCTCGACGAACGCGCGCAACAGATCGACAAAATCCTGATTCATCGGGGAACTCGCCGCGGAAACGCCACTGCGCCTCGCTCAACTTCCACACCTGCAGGACGCGCTCGTCGGCTGGCAACGCCGCCCAGTACCGCGCGTCGTCGCGATCGTGTGCAGCGAGCGATGGATAGACGCGCACGTCCATTCGCTCGCGGCGCTTCGAAGCGGCATCCATGGCCTGATTATCGCCGGAAACGCACGGGCAGTGCTGAATGCGAATGTCGAATCTGAAGTGAAGTAGGAAGTCAGCAAGAATTGTTGCTTGAGCCTTCAACCTTCACTTCAGCACTCAGCATTCAGCAGTCAGCATTTCAGGTCTACACAATGATTCCTTTGCGTACCGCGTAAAGCACGATCTCGGCGGTGTTGTGCAGGTTGAGCTTCTGCATCATGTTGCCGCGATGCGTTTCGACGGTCGACAGGCCGAGATCGAGGAGCGTTGCCACCTCCTTGTTCGACCGGCCTTCCGCCAGAAGCTGCAGCACTTCCTTTCGCGATCGGTCAGCAGGTGGTAGGTGTCGGTCAGCCCGCGCGCCCGAAGCTGGCGCATGTAGTCCTCGACGAGCACGGCGGTCACCGCCGGGCTGAAGTAGGGCTTGCCCGCGGACACCGCGCGGACCGCGGGCAGCAGGTCCTCGTCGGTCGCGTCCTTCAAGAGATACGCGCGGGCGCCCGCGGCCAGCGCGCGCGTGATGTAGGACTCGTCCGAGTGCATGCTCAGGATGATCACGGCGGGCGGCCGCTCGAGCTTCTGCGATCGTGCCGCGACCTCGATGCCGTTCATCTTGGGCATCCCGATGTCGACGATGAGCATCTCGGGCTGGTGTTCTTCGCACGACCGCAGCGCCTCGAGGCCGTCCGCGGCCTCGGCGACGATCGTCAGACCCGGCTCTGTCTCGAGCAGGCTGCGCAGGCCCCGCCGGACGATGCCGTGGTCGTCAGCCAGCAGCACGCGCATGCGGAACTTCCACCGGCTGCGCGGGCAGCGGCACCTTCATGGTCAGCGTCGTCCCGGCGCCGGGGGCGCTGCGGATGGTCAGGACGCCGTGCACCTCGCGAACGCGCTCCTCGATGCCGCGCAGGCCGAGGCCACCCGCGCGCTGCGCAGGATTGAACCCGACTCCGTCGTCGGTGATCGAGACAGCGAGGCTGTCGTCCTGACGGCTGACCGACACCGCGATGTGCGCCGCACGCGCGTGGCGGACGCAGTTGGTGAGCGCTTCCTGCACGGAGCGGTAGGCGCACGTGCGGTGCTCTTCCGGCAGGAGATCGAAGTCGCCGTCGACCGAGAGCTCGACGGGCACGCCGAAGCGCCGGCCGAAGTCGCGCACGTGCCATTCGAGGGCCGGCTGCAGGCCGAAGTCATCGAGCATGCTCGGGCGCAGGCCGAGCGCGAGATCACGAACCGTGCGGACCATGTTGTCTACGAGCTGCCGGCACTCGGCGACGGCACCAGCCACGCCGTCGTGGCCGGATGCGACTTCGCGCGAAGCGCCGGGGCGAGCCCTCGACGAGGCCGCAAGCGACGCGTCGGGGCGAAGGCGGTCCGATGACCGAAGACGATCGATCCGTCCCAGCTCCATTCGAAGCGCAGTGAGCATCTGGCCGACGTGGTCGTGCAGCTCGCGCGACAGGTTCTTGCGCTCCTCTTCCTGTGTAGCCACGAGCTGCTGCGAGAGCTGCCGCATCAGATGTTCCGCCTCTTCGGCCACGGCGCGCTCGTTCTCGGATCGGCGCTCGAGGACCCGCAGCCGGATGACGGCGGTGAGCGCCACGATCAAGCCGAGGGCGAGGCTTCCCCACACGAGGCTGTGCAGCTCGCTGCGGAACTCCGCGTGCCGGCGCGTGACCTCGGCGCGCTGGATGGCGTGGTTGGCGTTGTTCAGCTCTTCGATCTCGGAGGCGATCGTGAGGACGGCCTGGCGCCGCGGCAGCACTTCGCGGCGCAGGAAGCTGGCGCTCTGGCTGATCTTCTCGACGAGCGTCCAGTCGAAGAGCGGGTCGTAGGCCTGCCAGTAGTCGTCGAGCTTCGCCTGAAGGCTCGCAATCCGCTCGTCCTTCTCCCGACGTCCGACCGCCAGCCCTCGCAGCTCGGCGACCGTCGCCACGTTGCTCTGACGGAGCTCGGCCAGCCGTTCGCGATAGATCGGAGCGCGCTCGCGCTCAGGATCGAGGAGGTAATCGCGGATGAAGACGCCCGACAGGTGGACGTCAGACCGCAGATCGCGGAGCTTGGTTTCGACGTCGCGCTGGTGGGTGTTGAGCTGATCGAGCTGTGTGTAGATCTCCTGCGCGCGGTTCGACGCCGCCAGGACCGACACGACGACCAGCAGGAGCAACCCCCCGAGCCCGAGCGCCGCGACAGGCCATGTTCGGAAGCGCATTGTTGTTGGTTCAAGAGGTTCAGAGGTTCAGGGTTCAGGTTCAGGATCGATGAACCCCTGAACCTCCTGAACCGGTTGAACCCATTGAACCTCTTGAACCTCTTGAACCTCTTTGAACCATCGTACTCCCGTTCATCGACATCCAGGTATCCCGTGAACACCCGAGGCACAGAACACTATTCAGAAGCACTTCGGTCCCCCGCGAAAAGGGCATCTCTCCCCTATCCGCCCGATGGACCCGGAAAGAGGGTTCGCATCTACTGAGAGCAGTCGATGCGGCGCACCTGCGAAGGGAACGTTGACGGGGCTGGCTGCCCGCCTGGCCCTCACCGACGGTTCTCGCGCAGGTGTGCCGCGCCAATGGCCCTCGTTCGTTTTCCTCACTCGCTGGAAGTTCCTCGCACTGCCTCCCGCTGCCTCACTGCTGAGATGGCCCCGGATACGATCTAAGCTCCGTCCCCCCTCTCTTAGTTCTGCACCGGCCCGTCACTCGTCCCTGAACTCGTCACATAATTCGCCACGCCGTTCGCCCGTCCCGTAACTGGCAACAATATTGGACATTCCTGCAGAGTCGTTCGCCACAAGATGTTTACAACTCACACCACAATTGCCAGAATACGCCAGTCCAGCACACGGCCGACGCGCGGTCGGCCCCGGAACGAAGGGAGGAGCGTTCCCAACATGAAGCTCAATACACGACTATTCGTGACAGCGTGGTTCTGCCTTGCTGTCCTAGCGGCGCACGTCCCGGCGTTTGCGCAAGGCGGCGGCGCGACCACATCACTTTCGGGTACGGTGACGGACACATCCGGAGCCATCATCCCGGGCGCGAACGTCGTCGTGAAAAGCAACGCCACCGCGACGCAGTTCGATGCGGTGACGAACGAGAGCGGCTACTTCAGCGTGCCGGCGCTCGATCCTGGCACCTACACCGTAACGGTGACGCTGATGGGTTTCAAGACCGCCGTCCTCAATGACGTCCGCGTCAACGCGTCGACGCCGGCGACCGTAAAGGTCGCGCTCGCCGTGGGCGGGCTCGAAGAGACCGTCGTCGTGACCGGCGGCGCCGAAATCATCCAAACGACGTCGGCGGCGGTCACCTCGACGATCGACGCCAATCAGATTCTGAAGATCCCGACCGGCAGCCGCAGCGCGTTGGAGTTCGTCGCGCTCCTGCCGGGCGTACAGACACCCGGCGGCCCTGGCGGCAGCCGCGACTCGATGGTCAACGGCCTGCCGCAGAGCGCGATCAACATCACGATCGATGGCATGAGCGCGCAGGACAACCACCTGAAGACGGGCGACGGCTTCTTCGCGCGCGTCAGCCCGCGTCTGGACGCCATCGAAGAAGTCACCGTCAACTCGGCGGCGCAGGACTCGGCCAGCACCGGTCAGGGCGCGGTCCAGATTCGCTTCGTGACGCGCTCGGGCAGCAACCAGTTCACGGGCAGCGGCTACTACTACCTGCAGCACTACAAGCTCAACTCGAACACGTGGTTCAACAACCGCGACAACGCGCCGAAAGCAGACGACGTGCTCCATCAGCCCGGGGCGCGATTCGGGGGCCCCATCATCATCCCGGGACTGTGGAACGGCCG
Organism: uncultured Acidobacteriota bacterium; assembly: GCA_963771395.1. Lineage (GTDB taxonomy): Bacteria > Acidobacteriota > Vicinamibacteria > Vicinamibacterales > 2-12-FULL-66-21 > DATBJJ01. Next base: position 453,822 of record CAVYTY010000006.1, read on the forward strand.
GAACAAGGCGTTCTTCTTCGTCAACTACGAGGAATCCCGCTCGCCGGGAGGCAATACCGAGAACCGGACGCTCCTGCACCCGCGCGCGGAGCAGGGGTGGTTCCGCTACACCGCGAGCGGCCAGACTCGCGAGGTCAACGTCCTCGGCCTGGGCGCCTCGAACTCGACCATCGATCCGACGATTGCCCGGCTGCTCGGCGATATTCGGAGCTCCACGGCCGGCAGCACGGTGGTCGATAACACCGATCCGCTCACACAGACTCTGACGTATTCGTACAACACGGACAGCGTGACCAAGTACCCCACGGGTCGCGTTGACGTGAATGTCACCGACAAGCACCGTCTGTCCTGGTCGATGACGTACACGGACCTGGTCTCGACGCCCGACACCACGAACAACCGCGAGCCCAACTTCCCGGGCTTCCCGAACACGGGCAGTCAGGTCTCCGATCGCTACATCATGCGCGGCACCCTCAGATCGACGCTCGGCGCAAATCTTGTCAACGAGTTCACGGTCGGCGGCTCTGGTGGGGCGACGATGTTCGCGCCCGAGATCGCGGCGAGCCAGTTCAGCGGCACGTCCGTGGCCGACCAGTCCGGGTTCCTCCTGAACATCAACGCCGCCGGCGGCATCACGAACGCGGCGTCGACAGGCTCGTACTCGGCGCGCGAGGCCTCGACGAAGGTCATCGAGAACACGCTGAGCTGGCTGCGCGGCTCGCACAGCATCCAGGCGGGTGGCGCATGGACCCGCACCGACGTGTGGCTGCAGAATCAGCAGTACGTGCCGACGATGAACTTCGGTCCGATCGATGGGGCGGACCCGGCCTTCGGTCTGTTCAGCACCACAACCTTCCCGGGGGCATCCAACGCGCAGTTGACCGAAGCCCGCGACCTGTTCGCCGTGCTCACCGGCCGCGTCGCCTCGATCAACGGCGAGCAGCGCCTCGACGAGAACACCGACGAGTACGTGTTCCTGGGCCTCGGCCTGCAGCGCGCCCGGCTGGTCGACTACGGCTTCTTCGTCGCCGACACCTGGCGCTGGAAGCCGAACTTCACGCTGAACCTCGGCCTGCGCTACGACCTGCAGCTGCCGTTCTACCCGCGGAACAACAGCTACTCGAAAGCGACGGTCGCCGACGTCTGGGGCAGATCCGGCATCGGTAACCTGTTCAGCCCTGGTGGCCTGACGGGACAGCCACCGACATTCAGCCAGTACGACGAGGGTGAGGGCGGGTACGACACGGACCTGAACAACTGGGCGCCCAACTTCGGGGTCGCCTGGACGCTTGGCGGGAACCCCGGCTTCCTCGGGACACTGCTTGGCAAGGACTCTGGCGACAGCGTGCTGAGAGCCGGCTACTCGATGGGCTACAACCGGCCCGGGACGTCCGATTTCACCGGCGCTATCGCGAACAACCCCGGCGTCTCGCTCACGGCCAATCGCAACCACGCGCTCGCTAACCTGGGCACGCCAGGATCGATCTTCCTCCGCAATAGCGCGGACCTCGGCCCTCCGGCGAACATGCCGACGACGCGCGTCTACCCGATGTCGGACGTGTTCACAGGGGACGTCACTGTCTTCGAGCCAGGCCTCCAGGTGCCTTACGGGATGACGTGGACAGGCGGTTGGCAGCGGAAGGTCGGGAGCAGCATGGTGGTCGAGGCCCGCTACGTCGGCACGCGCTCGCTGCAGTCGTGGCAGACCTACAACTACAACGAGATCAACATCGTCGAGAACGGGTTCCTGAACGAGTTCCGCCTCGCCCAGCAGAACCTGGAGGCGAACCGCGCCGCGAACCTTGGCAACACGTTCAAGTACACCGGCGCGGCGGGGACTTCGCCGCTGCCCATCTTCCTGGCGCACTTCCAGGGGCTGCCGGCGTCCGCTGCGGGCAACCCCGCCAGCTACTCGGCCACCAACACCAACTGGACGAACAACACGTTCCTCGGATACCTGGCGAAGTTCAACCCGACGCCGTACAACTTTGCCAACACCGGCAACGACCGCCTGATTGGAAACGGCACGTTCCGCAGCAACGCGCTCACGGCCGGATTGCCCGCGAACTTCTTCCAGGCCAATCCGGATCTGATCGGCGGCGCCAACATCGTCGGCAACGGCGGCGCTACCCGCTACAACTCGCTGCAGCTCGAGCTGCGCAAGCGGCTGGCGCAGGGGCTGCAGTTCCAGACGAGCTACGTCTACGGCAAAACATACGGGACCTCGCGTTACTCGTTGCGCTTCCCGCGTCAGCGCACTCAGGACACCGGCGAGGAAGGCGGAGTGAACCACGCGTTCCGCGCGAACTGGGTCTACGAGCTGCCGTTCGGACAGGGCCGGCGTTTCGCAAGCGGCGCGGGAACGTGGATGAATCACTTGGTTGGTGGCTGGTCGTTCGACGGGATCGCGCGGCTCCAGAGCGGCACGACGTTCGACTTCGGCAACGTGCGCCTGATGGGCATGTCGGCGAAGGAACTGCAGGACTCGTTCAAGCTGCGGTTCGACGACGCCGGCAAGCTCGTCTACATGCTCCCACAGGACATCATCGACAACACCGTCAGGGCATTCAGCACCAGCGGTACTTCGGCCACCGGGTACAGCGATCAAGGCGTGCCAACGGGACGCTTCCTGGCGCCAGCCAACGGGCCGGACTGCATCGAAGTCGGGCAGACCAACGCGCTCACCGGCAACGGCGACTGCGGCGTGCGCAGCCTCGTCGTGACCGGGCCGATGCTGGTGCGGTTCGATCTCAGCACGAGCAAGCGGATCGCAATCAAAGGCAACACGAACGTCGAGTTCCGGGCGGAGTTCCTGAACGCATTCAACACTCCTTGGTTCGAAGCCGTGACGGGATCGGCCAACAACACCTACAGCAACCCGGATGAGTTCCGCGTGACCGACGCGGACTCCGGGCGCACCATTCAATTCGTGTTCCGGGTCAACTGGTAGGACGATCCGAAAGAGCCGCAGGGGACCATTTCCCCTGCGGCTTTTTTCTTGTACGGGAACCGGCCTACAATGAAGGCTTCCGCTAGGAGCCTTCATGAGCAACATTGAAACCAGAGGTTACGCACATCCCGAGGTGCTCGTCTCGACCGACTGGGTCGCCGCGCACCTGAACGACCCTTCCGTCCGCATCATCGAGTCGAACGAGGACACCCTGCTCTACGCCTCCGGGCACATCCCGGGGTCGGTGAACGTGGATTGGACCTCGGATCTGAACGACCAGCTTCGCCGCGACTACATCACGCGCGAAGGATTCGAGCAGCTGATGTCGCGGATCGGCGCGACGAAGGACACCACGGTGGTGTTCTACGGCGACAAGAACAACTGGTGGGCCTGCTACGCGTTCTGGGTGTTCCAGCTCTTCGGGCACACCAACGCCCGAGTAATGGACGGCGGCCGCATCAAGTGGGAGAAGGAAAAGCGGGAGGTCACGCGCGACGTGCCGACCTTCGGCAAGACCAGCTACAAGGCCGAGGAACGGACCGACGCCGCGCACCGCGCGTTCCGCGACGAAGTGCTCGCGCACATGCAGGCGAAGCGGCAGCTCGTCGACGTGCGGAGCCCCGACGAGTACATCGGGCGCGCGCATGCACATGCCTGACTACCCCAACGAGGGCGCAATCCGCGGCGGCCACATCCCGGGCGCCAAGAGCATCCCCTGGGCGCGCGCGATCAACCCAGACGACGGGACGTTCAAAAGCGGCGAGGAGCTCAAGAAGATTTACGTCGAAGAAAAGCAGTTGTCGCCGACGCTGCCGACGATCGCCTACTGCCGAATCGGCGAGCGCAGCAGCCACACGTGGTTCGCACTCAAGTATCTGCTCGGCTTCGAGAACATCCGGAACTACGACGGGTCCTGGACCGAGTGGGGGAATATGGTGGCGGTGCCGATAGAGAAGTGACATCGACAGTCGGCAGTCGTTGGTCGTCAGTCACTGTCCTCAGTCCGAGTCGGCAGTCGGCAGGTCCAGTCGTCAGTCGCGGTCGTAAGTCGAGGTCGCTAATCCGGCCGCATGACCGGACGACTCCACGACCGACTGACCGACTGCGACTGACGACTACGACTGACGACTGGAACTGCCGACCGACGACTCGGACTGATGACTGTGACTGACGACAGTCGACTGTCGACTAACGACTGACATGTCTTTGGACAAACTCCACACCCTGCTCGAAATGTTCGACGACTTCCCCGATCCCGCCGATCGAACGGATCTGCTCTTGAGCTACGCCGATCAGTTCACGGAAGTCCCGCCCGATGTCGCCACGAGGCCGTTTCCCGAGAAGAACCACATTCCGCAGTGCGAGTCGGATGCTTACATCTGGGCAATGAAGAAGCCCGACGGCACGCTGAAGCTGCATTTCGCGGTCGAGAATCCGTCGGGCATCTCTGCCAGGGCGCTCGCGTCGATCCTCGACAAGACTCTCTCGGGCCTTCCGGCCGCCGAAGTGGCCAGGGTGGAGTGCGACATTGTCGAGCGCATCTTCCGCCGCAACATCTCGATGGGCAAAGGGATGGGACTGATGGCGATGGTGGAGGCCGTGCGTACACTGGCGAGGAAGGCGAGCTGATAGCTGACAGCTAACAGCTATGCTTGCCTGAATGTCAGGTTGAACCGCCCGGGACCTGTGCCTTCCGGCGCTGTACCAGGCAGGATTCTGGTCACGCCGTGGAAGCGCAGCCGCGACGGCCCGCCCATCACGATGACGTCGCCCGAGTGCAGCATCAGCGGTTGCATCGGACCCTTCCGTGAGAGTCCACCAATGACGAAGCGCGCCGTGTCGCCGATCGAGACCGACACGATCGGCACGCCGGCCTCGATCGTTGCGCGGCTCTCGTCCTTGTCCTGGTGCACGCCCATCCGGCTTTCCTGGTCGTAGAAGTTCATGATGCAGACGTCCGGACGCATGGCGAACCCCGCGCGCGCTGCCGCGCCCGCTCGCGAGGGCTTCGAGCGCCGCGGGAATTGGCGGGACCTCGAGACCATCGAAGTCGGTCCGCGTCCTCTCGTATCGGTAGGTCAGAGCGTTCCAGTGCTGCCCGAGGCACAGCATCCCGACGCTCATCTTCTTTCCGCCCCGCACCGTCGGCGTGTACATCGGAACGGTCCCGTCAGCCAGGCCGCGGCACACGTCCCACAAACGGCGCTGGTCTTCGGCGGCCAGGGAGTGTTGGAACAGGTGGAGTCCGGGCTCGAGTTGCATGGATCGTCCTTACTTGAAGCGATGCGCCGAAACGGGCCGACGGCCAATGCACGATGACCAGGATGACACGATGGCCACGATGAACGCATCCCAAGGGCTGATCGTCAGCATCGTGACCTTCAAGTGTCGGCCGTTGGGGCGTTCCGGCCGGCTCAACGAAAGTCCGGCGTCGGGACCCTCTGCAAAGCAATCGACACGGCGACCACGATATTGAGCGAGTCGCTGTGCGGATCGACGGGAATGCGGACGGTCACGTCCGCGGCGGCGATGGTGGCGGTGCTCAGGCCGTAGCCTTCGGCCCCCGCGACGAGCGCCAGCCGCGCGTCCGCAGACAGCGTGGCCGCGAACGCCTCGAGGGTCAACTCCCCCGTTGGCGACAGAGCGACAATCGCGAAGCCCATGTCGCGCAGGGTCTCGAGGCCGGAAAGCCACGCGTCGACGCGAGTGGACGGCAGGCGGAGCACCGCGCCCATCGACGTGCGCACGGCCTTGCGGTAGAACGGGTCGCCGCAGGCGGAATCGAGCAGAACCGCGTCGGCGCCGAGCGCGGTCGCGCTCCGGAAGATGCCACCGATATTGTCGGGGTTCCCTACCGCTTCGAGCAGGATCAGCCGCCGCGCCTGCGCGAAGGCCGAGAGCGGCAGCAGCTGACTGGGGCGGCGAACGAGCGCGAGGCAGCCGCGGTGGAACTTGAAGCCCGTGACGCCCTCGACGATCGCCGGCTCGGCCACGAGCACGAGCCACGCGGGATCGAGCGTCGGCTCGAGCGCGCGAAATGCCGCCGGCGTCACGAGCACCGACTCGACGACGAACCCGCCATGGTCTATTTCTTCAGCCGTCAAAGATAGCAGCCGTTCGACGACGAGGCGTCCTTCGGCGACGAACAGGCCGTGCTGCTCGAGCCACGCCGGCTGACCGACGTGACGGTACGACTGAAGCCGCGGATCGTCGTCGCGATCGACCTTGTAAATCAATCGTCGGTGCGCTGGACCGATCGGCGGCTGCGGTGGCTGTCGATGACGTGCTGGCCCAGCCGCTTGCTGAGGAACACCTTCGACTCGCCGCAATCGACCGGGTGGGGAACGAAGCGAATCACGTCGAACGCCAGCTGCGCGAGGGTACTGCGCATCTCGTAGAAGCGGTTCTTCGTCTTGACGATAATCTCGTCGAAGCCGTTGTCGAGCGCCCAGACTTCCTGCTCTTCGGTGAGGGCCCGGAAGTGCCCCTGACCTCGCCAGTCCTTGCGGGTGCCGCCGATCCACTGGTAGAGCACGCGCCGGCCGTCGAACCGAACGACGTCCTCGAGCTGGAAGACGAGATCCGCGAGCTTCGGGTCGGTCTCCGAGGCCCTGAGCTCGTGCGCGACTTTGAACGATACGGGAACGACCGTCGCGCGATCATCGGGAAGAGCGGCCTCGGCCATCAGGATCTGGTGGTCGCGATCGACCAGCCGGTGGACCACTTCGGCCGCGGACTTCTTGCGGGGGAAGTCGAGAAAGAACTCCTCGATGTACTGGATCTCGAGCGCGCCCTGCTGAAGCCCATACTGCCGAATCAGGTATTCCACAGCCATTTATGATACTTCCATTGCGACACGCGCGGCATCCAGAGCGGTCGCAAATCGCTGCTCAATCATCCCAGAGCCTCTCACTACGGAGGCCGCGGAAATCGCCGCGAAAGTCTCCCGGGCCCTTGGACATGCGAGGACGGTTGATGACGTTTGGCAGCTTCTCGTTCGTCTAAAGGGAGACCGGCCAACGATCGTTCACCACAGCGTACATGGCCTGATCCCGGCGCTGGCCGAACTTCACGCAGCTCGAACGAAGGATGCCCTCGGCGGTATAACCGGCCTTCTCGAGGACGCGGATCGACGCGACGTTGTCCGCCAGCGGCATCGCAAACAGGCGCAGGAGACCGAGCTCGGCGAACGCATGCCGGGTGAACAGCACGAGCGCCTCGGTCATGATCCCGCGGCCCCAGCACGCCTCGCCGAGCCAGTAGCCGACCTCCGCCGAGTAGCGCTCCACGTCAGTTCCGGGAACATAGCCGAGACCGCCGACCGCAACGCCTCCGACTTCGATGGCAAAGTTGGTCAGCGGCGCTTCTCTGGACGCGGCCGTCAGGAATGTCTGCGCGTCCTTGCGGGTATAGGGATGAGGAAACCGGTCGCGCAGTTGCTTGGCGACATTCGGGTTGTTCGCATGCCGCACAATCGACGCTGCATCGCTCGTCCGCCATCGTCTCAACGTGCAGCGCGCGCCCTGCAGGGTCATCGACAGTCTCGAAAGAGCCTAGAACAAGGTCCTCCCCGTCGTCTTCAGCCACCGCTCGGCGTCACGAAATCCGGGACAGACCGCCTCGACCAGGCGCCAGAAACGGCGGGAATGGTTCTGCTGCTTGATGTGCATCAGCTCGTGGAGCAGCACGTACTCACACACCGGCGCCGGCATCTGGACGAGCCTGAAATTGAGGGCGATGTTGCCGTTTCGCGCGCAGGATCCCCAGCGCGAGCGCTGGCTGCGTATCGAAACGGCGCCCGCCTGGAGGTTGTGCTCTGTCGCCAGCTCGCGCACGCGCGGCAGCAGGACGGCCCTGGCCAGATTGCGCAGGTCGTGCTCGATCGCCGGCCTCACGTCGGCGAGATCGGCAACGAGCACCGAACGATCGCCGTACGCGACACGCCAGGTGCCGCCGCGTGCGTCGATCGAGATGCGCACGGGCTCGCCCCGCAGCAGAATCGTGCTGCCGTCGCGCCAATCGGGCCCGCCGGGCGACGCGCTCTCCACTCGAACGCGGCTGCGCTCTCGGGCAATCCACTTCTCGTGCCGGCGAACGAACTGCTCGGCCTCCCGTCGTGATCCGCCGCGTGGCACGGTGACGCGAAGCGTGCCATCCGGACGGACCCGAAGGATGTAGCGCCGCGCCCGAGGCATGCGCACGAACTCTGTCTGGAGCGGTGGAGCGACGGCGCGCGGGGGCTCCGGACTGGAAGGCTGTTCAACGACCTGAAGAAATGGAAGGTGGAGCTGCACCTGCCCCGATCATAACCGGAGAAGCGCCTGCGGCCCGAGCGCGGCGCGAAGTCGCCGCGCGAGAGCTGGCGGGGGTGGGGCCGTAGCGCTTCGCAGGAGGTCGCGAATCAGCTGGAACGTTCGCCGCCCCTCAGGCCAGTTCAGCCCCCGGCTCGACCCCAGCCAACGCGGCGGCCCTCAATCCCGTCCAAGAGAGCCGAGGAGCAATTCACATGATGAAACGTGCAATTCCTGTGTTCGTTTTGATGGCCGTCACGGCGGCGCTGCCGGCGGCAGCACCTCAGCAAGCCGCGAGCGACGACTGGTGCCGGAGCGAGCGGTCCAACAACAGCGACCGCGAGAGCGTGTGCGACGTCCGGCAGTTCACGGTCGTCGCGGCGGGGACGATGACGGTCAACGCCGAGCCGAATGGCGGCATCCAGGTCGACGGTGGGCCGCGGGGCGACATTCTCGTGCAGGCAAAAGTGGTGGGGCAGGCAGAGACCCAGGCGCGGGCACGGCAGATCGCGGACGCGGTCAAGGTGACAGCGACGCCCAGCGACGTGTCGGCGGACGGGCCGTCGGGACTGGGTCGACGCGAGGGATGGTCCGTCAGCTATCGTCTCGCGGTTCCCACCGTGTCGATGCTGTCGCTCAAAACGACCAATGGCGGCATCACGATTCGCGACGTCGACGGTAATGTCGAGTTCAGAACTGTCAACGGCGGCGTGAAGCTCACGAACATGGCGGGTGACGTAAAGGGCCGCACGAGCAACGGCGGCGTCGACGTCGACCTCGATGGTCCTGGCTGGAGGGGCGAAGGGCTCGACGTCGAGACGAGCAACGGCGGCGTGCACCTCCGCATTCCGGAGCAGTACTCGGCGCACCTCGAGACGGGCACCGTGAACGGCGGGCTGAACATCGACTTTCCGGTGACGGTTCAGGGCCGGGTCGACCGTCAGATCAGCGCGGACATCGGCGGCGGCGGCGCGCCGATTCGCGTGAGGACGCACAACGGCGGGGTGAAAGTGTCGAAGAAGTAGCTTCCAGCTACCAGCTACCAGCTAAGGGCGTACCGAGCTTAACCGCACGACTGAGATCTGAATGGTTTAGCTGGAAGCTGGAAGCCGGAAGCTATCTGACGTTCGCCTCGAACGCGCCGGTCACGACCTGGCCGGCGCGTTTCATCTGGATCCAGACGCGGTATCGGCCGGCCTTTGGAAACGCGTAGGGAATCGATACTTCGCTTGCGCTCGCGGTGCGGTGCAGCACGTGCGGATCTGCGGCGCCTTCGAACTTCCGCAGCGCCGCCATCGAGATGCTGCCAGCCGGATGCAGGTGCGCGAACACGGACCCGTCGTGGTTCGTCACTGCCGCGTGCCCGAGCATCCCCATATAGGGTTCGAGCCCGGCGGGCGATCCATCGGCGCTGCGAGCGACAAACGTGAGCAGACGCTCCTGCCCTGCGACGAGTGGCGCCCCACGCTGCCACGTGATCGTCATGCCGTCCGGTCCAGTGAACGTCGCGGACGAGCTCTCGGGAATCGCCTGACCCGCAAACCACGCGTCGTCAGGGTCCGAGCTGCGCGCGGCGCCAATGGCGTCACCGAGCGTCGCGCCGGCGACGAGTGTCTGCGCGTAGCCGCTTTCGTGCACGATGTCTCCGTAGACGCGATATCGACCGGCGGGCAGCGGCGGAATCGCGACGTCGAACGCCTCACCCGCAGGCGATCTCGGCACCGGATGCACGTGCGCGAACGCGCCGAGGTCGTCTTCGCGGACGAGAAACATGTGCATCAGTTTTCCGTGGTCTGGCATCAGCGCGTTGTAGCGGGTGGCGGCGTTGCCGGCTGGCGGCCAGCGGCGGTCGCGAATCGTCAACCCGAGAACCTGCGATGCGCCGGTACCCGTCACGACGGCTTCGGACGCAAACGGCCGATACAGGACGGACTCGGCGTATTCGGACGCTTCCGCATTCCACCAGGCGCGACCGCCGAGTGCTGCGAGCGTCAGGACGCAGGCTCCAATTCCCATGGCTACTCGCGAGCGCCTGCGGCGCTTCGCGTCTGGCGCTTCTCCTGGAGGCACGACGCTCTCCCGGACCGCCACGCCGACGATCGTCAGCAGCCCGGCGGCCAGGAAGAGGCCGAGACCTGCGAGCAGCGCGCCCATCGCCCGTGGCATCTCGCGCTGGGCCGTCGCGAGCGCCATCACCGGTACGATGGCGGTACCTGTTCCCTGAGGACCGTCGACCACGACCTGCACGCGATACGAAGTCGGAACCATCAGCCAGAGATCCGCCGCGTAAAGCTCGGTATCGCCCGGGACCGGCAGCGCGCGATCGGGCGGCGGCGCGCCCTCGGGTCCGAGGTTCCACTGAATCGCGCCGACCGTCACATTCCGAATGGCCTCCCGCGACGTGCCGGTAAGCCGGACCGACACCTGCGCCAGTCCGGGGACGACACCCGGAAGCCTGACGCTGACGCGTACGGGATAGGGACCCGCGTAGCCTGTGAAGAACGTATCGGGACTGCCGACGTGCGCCATCGAGATGAGCGCGAGCACGGCGAGAGCGCCTGCGGCCCGACCCGCGACAAGCTCAGGGTCGCCCTGAGCCGAGTCGAAGGGCGAGCGCGGCGCGGCCAGCTCATCGAGCTCACCTCTGAACCCGGGCCATCCAATTGCCCCACGCCAGTCCCCGCCACACCGACACGAACGCGAGCACGAGCGCGATCGAGAGCCCGATGACGAGGTCGTCGGGAGGATTGAGCTCGTACCAGCGCGCCTGGGCCGCGGGCGACACCATGTAGGCCATGCGGTTGGTCGCGAAGATCCAGTTTCTGGCCCAGGGGCTCATCAGGAAATCCGCAAACGGCCATTGCACCGCGACAAAGACTACGAGGAACGCGACGGCGAGGATCGCCGACAGCTTCCAGTTCGAGCCACGGCCGAACCGGCGCATCAGCAGGTCAATCGCCACGGCCGGCGCGATGAGCAGCAGCGGCGGCTCTGGTGGGAGGAAGCGATCCAGTTGAACGTAGATCGGCCCGAGCAGCGGCCGGCCCTCGAAGAGCGGCAGGATCCACAGCATCAGCATCGTGATTGCGGTATAAACCGCGGCCACTGAGGTCGCCGGCCAGCGCGCGCTCGACGCGCGGGCGGCGCTCACGAGCACGAACGGGAACACGCCGCACACGACTTGATAGAAGAGCGACTGATGCATCTCCCACCGGCCGATGTACTCGGTCGAGAGCGTGGCCATGTTGAGCAGCATCAGACCGGCGCTGTAGAAAAACAGCCACTGGAGCTGCGGAAAGCGGCCGCCGCTGCGGTTCTGCCACGACACTACCATCAGCATCGCGCCAATCTGGATGGCGCCGATCCCGGCGGCCAGCACGGCGTGCGGCGGGCTCAGGATCTTCACGTCGAGTCCGTAGGCGTTGTGCCACCAGTCGTCGAAGGGCGCTGACGTGAGCATCGCAAACGCGCCCCAGATGCACACCCACGCGCCAAACGGCGCATGGAATCCCCAGAACCTCACCGTCTCGGCGCGCTCCTCGGCCGTGCCCGCAAACGTCAGACCGAGTGCCAGCCAGCCGCACGTCAGGCCCGCAACGATGCCCCCGAGGTAGATCGCCAGGTGCGCCGACGTCCAGAACGTGTCGCGGCCGATCGTCTGGTGCCAGGAGATGTCCCACAGGACGCCCACGATGACGCTGGTCGACGCGAAGAGCACGGAATAGATGTACCAGGGGACTGACGTGCGCGCAGTGGTGCGGGGCAGGGCTGCGACGTTAGCGGTAGTGGCACTGAGTGACATGTGACTTTCGCGGACTGTGTCTGCATTATCAATGCGCTTGGGGCCCCACCCCCAAGCGCTCTCGCGCGGCGACTTCGCGCCGCGCTCGGGCCGCAGGCGCTGCTGTCTCTGTCTCCTAGCTCCTGGTCACGATCCGCCAAACAGATATTTGTCGAACCACTCGAGGTTGTGCTCCATGAGCGCCCGGCTCGACTTTGGCTTCGACGGGCCGTGACCGATGCCCTCGAACCCTTTGTAGACGATGAGCTTCGTGGGCACGCCGACGTCCTGGAGGCCCTGATAGAGCTCGAACGCATTCGGCAGCGGCACGCGCTGATCGGTGGCGCCGTGCTGAATGAGTGTCGGGGCCTTCGCGCCCTTGATGTAGGTCATCGGCGACGTCGTCGCGTAGATCTCGGGATCGTCCCACGGCGTCGCGTTGAGATATTGCCGCGTGAACGGATGGATGTCGGTGTTCACGTAGTACGTCATCCAGTTCGAGATGCCCGCGCCCACCGATACAGCCTTGAACCTGGCGCTGTCGTGTGTGGTCAGAAACGCCGAGATGTAACCGCCCTGGCTCCAGCCCATCGTGCCGACGCGGCTCGCGTCGGCCAGACCTTCCTTGACGAGGTAGTCGATCCCTGACACGACATCCCACGCGTCGCCGACGCCGAGGTTCCGGTAGTTGAGCGATCGGAACTTCTCGCCGTACCCCGCGCTGCCACGGTAGTTCGGCTCGAGCACCAGCGCGCCTTTCGCGACCCAGAGATCGATCGGATAGATGCTGGTGCTGCTGTAGGGTGTCGCGCGTGAGACGCCCGTAGGTCCGCCGTGGATGACGACCAGCAACGGATGCCGCTTCCCTGCCTGAAAACCCACCGGCTTGTGCAGTATGCCTTCGATGGTTGCGCCGTCATGGCTGGGCCAGGAGATCACCTCGATCGGAGCCGACGGCCACGCCGCGATCTGCTCGCCGGTCGTCGTCAGCTTCTTCGGAGCCATCATTTCTTGATGCTCGCGGGGCCCCACATCAATCACTGCGCTTGGGGCCCCACCCCCAAGCGCGGCCGCTCGCGCGTCGCGCTCGCGGCGGCTCAAGGCTGTCTCTCGCTCTCGCGCGTCGACTTCGCGCCGCGCTCGGGCCGCAGGCGCTATCGACGCGACGTAGATCTCGGGGAACGTGGTCGCGTCGCTCGCCATGAAGGCGACAGTCTGCGCGTCGGCGCTGAAGCTGAAGCCGGAGCCGATCCAGCGCTCCGAGGGCGCGAGCCGCGTGACGGCTTTCGTCGCCGGATCGAGCCGGTAGAGATACGCCCATGCCCGCGACGACGCCGAGAAGAAGATGCCTGAGGACGTCCATCGGACAATGGACGGGTCCTCGTCGAACTGTGCGGACAGGTTCGCAATCGGCCCGCCCGCCGCCGGAATCGTCGCGATGCGGCGGTTGGTGAAGAAGAACTTCGGGCTCGCCATGGAGGTCTCGAACGCTATCTGCGAGCCGTCGGGCGACCATTGCGGGTTGCTGTCAGGGCCGTCTCCGGTCACGAGCTTGCGCAGCGCGCCGTCGGACACGGCGACGACCGAGATGTCGGCCGAGCCGCTGTTCGCCGGATCGCCGTTGACGCGGTGATCGAACGCAATCTGCCGGCTGTCGGGTGACCAGTCGAAGCGGCCGACGGTGAACGCACCGCTCGTCAGGCGACGGATCTTCTTCGTCTCGACCTCGACCACGTGGAGGTGGGACATCCGATGGTCCTCGTCGATGACGTCGAACTCGGCGTACTTCTTCTCGCGGTCCTTGAGCGCCTCCGGCCGCGGATCGCTCGAGGCGAACGCGATCGAGCGCCCGTCCGGGGACCAGGCGAACGCGCCGACGGATTCCTCGGCCGACGTCAGCTTCATCGCCTCGCCGCCGCCGAGATCGATGAGATAGATCTGGCGCTTGTCCTCGCGATCCGAACCGAACGCGAGCTTCTTCCCGTCCGGCGACCAGGCAGGTGCGTTGCTCGACTTGCGGGCGTTGGTGAGTTGCCGCGTCGCGCCCGACTGCGTGTCGGCCAGCCAGATCTCGGTCTCGTAGATGTTCTCCTCCCAGTTCGTCTCGCGAATGGTGTAGGCGACCCACTTCGCGTCCGGCGAGATGACCGGCGAGCCGGCCCGCCGAAGCGAGATCGAGCGCATCGACGGTTGGGGCGGTGGGAGACGGCGGCGCCTGCGCACCGGCCGGCCCGCCGGCCGTCAGCGCGCAGGCGAGTATGGTTGCAATGAGGCGCATCATCATTTCTCTCTTCGGTTTCTCAACAGTCGTAGTGTCTGCCTTCAGGCAGACTCGGTCCTCGCCCAACGGGCGAAGGCGGAAGCCGGACACGACGAGTGCTCTCAGTCGCTCTGCGGCCTGGCGAACAACGCCGAGTTGAACAGCACTCGCAGCGTCCCGAACGGCTGGCCGCGCCACTGCGGCCGGAAGCCGAGCAGGATGACGTGCCCCTGGTCCACCTGCACATCGAGCGCCGCGGCTTTGCCCTGAAGATACTTCTCGCCGATCAGATACGCCAGACAAGAGCGGAGATCCCGTCTCTTGATACTTCGCCAGCACGCGTCCGGTGAAGCCCTCGAGCGTCTCGAAAACCGGGCTCCCATCGACGAAGACGGCCGCCTTCTGGGGGCATGCCCGCCATGACCGGGTGCGTCGGGTCTGTGGTCACCTCGACCAGGGACCCTCTCAGGAAGTACTCCTCCGGCCTGAGACCGGCGACGACATTCCTCACGGGCAACTTGAACTGCGCGATCGCGAACGTGCTCGCGCCGCCGAGACACACGACGGTGCCGCCGGTCCGCACGAACTGGTCGAACCGGACCAGATCGTCGGCGCTCACGAGGTCCGCGTACTCGGGCCGCACGGTCAGCACGGCCACCGCCGCCGGGACCCGCGCCTCGACCTCGCCAGCACCGGCGCCCTCTACGGGAATCCGTGCATCCTCGGTCAGAATGACGACGTCCACCTTCTGCCGCAGCGGCGCGCGAAAATCGGCCGGCCGGAGCGTGACGATCTCGAAGCCGTACTGTTCGAGCAGCCCAGCGCGTCCACCCCTCGTCCATGCTGGAACCCCAGGGACGGAAGAGGCCGATGCGCGGGCGCGGCACCGGCGTTCCTGGAGCCGCGGTCCGCTCGACCCGCTCGGCCACGAGCGCCAGCGCCCGCACCAGCTCAGTCTGCGCCGACTCGGCAGGCCGCTGATGACGTAGCGCGCGCCTGTCGTGCCCGGCGGTCAACTGCACGCTCGCGCCCGTCGCATCCTTCCACGCGCGGTTGATCGCGCGAAACGCGTTGTTCTGCGCGGGATCCACGGCGAGGTCCGGTCCGGAGCCGGTTACGCGTCCCGGTGGCGGCACGATGGCCGCAGCGTTGGGATTGGAGTCGAAGCCGATCCCCGGCACGCTGTCGAACGGCGCGGCATCTCGCGACTCGGCCGAGTTGTACGGCGCCGGCTTCCGCTTTGGATCGGGCGCCGGTCCCAGCAGTTTCAGGCTCGCGCGAACCTCGTCGGCCAGCGGCGCCGTGGCCGCGACAACGCGCACGCCCATCTGGAGCGGCAGAGTCCATCCCGCCGCATCGTACGGACGCATGCGGTGGACCGCCCGGGTATTGGCGCATGTCCGGATAGTTCTGCACGTTGAGCACCTGGCGGGCCATCGCCGCGAACTCCTGATCGGTCGGCACGACCCAGGTGCCCGCCGGAAACGTCTCACCGCCAACCATCGCCGGCGCCGTCAACTGCGAGACGCGCACGCCGCCAAACGCGAGGCGGCGCAGCAACTCGACAGCGGCGACGGGATCGCGCTGCTCCTGCGGGATGACGTAGGCAAACGGCGCTTCGCTCAGGCCCCTGGCAATCTGATCGCGGCCGGCCATGTAGCGATTGAAGAGCAGCGACTCCTTGTACTTCGATGCGTACTCGAGCACCGCCAGCGATGCGGTGTGCATGTAGGCGACAGCGTCTCCAAGGCGCCACCAACCCGGGCGCCAGGGGCTCGGGTAGAGGCTCTGCGGCCGCAGGTCCCTGAAGCTCTCGGGGAAGTCGGCGATCGTGTACTCGCGCGGCGTCGCGTACTGGAAGAGCGCCGTCTCGGTCCAGAACGCCGGGACGTTCTTGAAGTTTGGCGCATAGTCGATGTAGCCGGGATACCACGCGTCGAACGCCGTGCCCATGTGCGTGGCGCCGACCTGCCCGCGCTCCTCGAGGCCTTTCGCGATCGCCATGCCGATCATGTTGACCTCGCGCGACATCAGAGTACGGCGCATCGCTGCCGATGGGCTCCGAGAACGGCGGCAGCCAGATACGCGTCGGAAACGGCGACGACTGGTGGTGCACGTAGACGATGTTCGGCTCCCAGTCCCGCCAGGCCTGCTCGATCACCCGCGACTCGATCATGTTCAGCATGTAGGCGTCGCGGTTGTTGTCGTGGCCGACATACTCCTGATAGAGCTGCGGCAGTCCCGACAGCTCATACGGCGTCCCCACGTTGGACATGTACCACTCGCTCACCATCTGCTGACCGTCGGGGTTGATCGTCGGCCACAACATCAGGATCACGTTGTCGAGGATCGCCCTGGCGGACGGGTCCTCGGCCTGCGCCCGGCTGACGAGGTCGTACGCCAGGAGCGGCGTGTGCTGGGCGCCGGCGACCTCGGTCGAATGCAGTCCGCCGTCGATGTGGACGATTGGCTTCCCCTCGCGGGCGAGATCGCGCGCTGCCGCGTCGGTCAGCCCCGCCGGGTGCGCCAGCCGTTGTGCGATCTGCCGATAGCGTTCGATCTGGTCGAGGTTCTTCGGGTTCGAGATGAGCGCGAAGTACACCGTGCGCCCCTGGCTCGTCTTGCCGGCTTCGACGAGCCGCACCCACTTGCTCGCCGCCGCGAGCTTGCGGAAATACTCGATCGATTGGTCATACGTCGCGAGCTTGAAGTCGGCGCCAGGCTTGAAACCAAACGTCGCGTCAGGGGCCGGAACGAGGCGGGACTGTGCGCTCAGCACGACCGACGCCGCAAACGCCCAGATCAGGATCACACGTGCCGGAGACTTCATCGAGTAGTCCTCGAAGTTATGACGACGGCTCAGATGGGCACATGGCTCATGGGCTCGATGAGCGCTCTTCCTACGAAGTCATCGTGCTCTGTCATCTGAACATCGTGAATGCGTCAGCCGTGTCTTGTCGAACCCATGAAACCTGGTCAGCTGGCCTTAGTCGACCTGCTCCTGACAACCTCTCTGACGACAGACTGCGGCCGCTGGTTGACCGTCAGGAACATCCGCCCGAGGTACTCGCCGATGAGGCCGAGCATCACCAGTTGCGTGCCGGAGAACACCAGCACCGTGGCCATCACCCAGCCCCACCCATAGGCGGGACCGCGATCGATGAGCCACAGCCAGACGACAAAGACGAACGCCACGAGCCCGGCAATCGCGGTCACGACGCCGACGGCGGTCGCCGCCCGCAGGGGCAGCAGCGAGAAGTTCAACCACGCGCTCAGCCAGAGCCGAATCAGACGCCGAAGCGTGTAGCCGCTCTTGCCGGCGCGCCGCTCGTCGTGCCGCACGGTGATCGACCCGATCCGCTGGGTCACCTGCAGCAACAGCCCGTCGATGTAAGGATACGGGCCAGCGTAACCAACGACCTGGCCGGTCACGAACGCGCTGACGCAGCGAAAGCTCGAGAGGTAGAAGCCCGGCGGCTTGTCGAGCGCCCAGTCGGTCATGCGGTTCGTGAACCAGCTGCCGGCGTTGCGCCAGCGTGAGTGACGCTTGACCTCGTAGTGCCCGAAGACGACGTCGAGCCCCTCACGTTTCGCGTGCTGCCACAACCTCACCGCCTCGGCCGGCGGATTCTGCCCGTCGTCGTCCAGGTTGACGATGTAGGCGCCGCGGGCAGTGCGCCAGCCGCTGAGGACGGCGTTGTGCTCGCCGAAGTTCCTGCGCGTGCTCGACGAGGGTGACGGGGATCCGGGCGGTACGGACGAGGTCCCGGCAGACCTTGCTCGTCGCGTCGGCGCTTCCGTCGTCGACCAGGATCACTTCGTGGCCGCCCTCGATCGTCAGCGCCTCGATCTCGTGCACCAGGGAGGCGATGGTGGCGGCGCTGTTGTAGAGCGGAATCACGAAGCTGAGGGCCAGGGGCATGCCAGTCGGGGCACTACCAGCGAAGCAGCGGCCGCCCGTACGGCAGGGTCGGCCACGGAATCGAGGCCAGGATCGCAAGCAGCGCGAGCGTGAAGAAGATTGCGGCGAGCTTGTGACGCCGCACGTCGTTGCCGGTCTTGTGCACGCGCGAGCGGCCGATATGGGCAAGCGCGATCCCGACAATCATTCCGAACACGTGCTCGACAGCCCAGAACCGGGCGATCCTGTCCTGCATCGCGCCGCCGAAGTCCTGGAACGCGCCACTGGTGATCGGGCTGAGCGCAACGTACAGCAGAAGGCCGAGCAGGAATTGCAGGTCGAGGCTGATGGTGAACCACAAGCCGGAGCGCTCGTCCGGCAGCGTCCATGGCCGGCGCGACCGCCAGCCCCAGATGGCCCGTACCGCGGCCAGGAGACCCGTCAACAAAACCGCCCAACGCAGCAGCGAGTGGAGGAGAAGGACTGTGCCGTACATGAGCCAGCATTCTATGCTGGAACATCCGTTGACAACTGGTGTCCACTAGACCATGCCTGACCTGCCGTCTACCGTGGGGCTTGATACCGAGCGGGCCCTCGCGCTCGAGGCGGACGGCCTCACGAAGTACTATTCGGCCATTCCGGCCGTTCGCGGCCTGTCCTTCAGCCTTCGGCCCGGCGGGGTGCTGGGCCTTCTCGGGCCCAACGGCTCCGGGAAGTCAACGACCGTGTCGATCCTGGCCGGCCTGCTCGAGCCGTCCGGAGGCACGATCCGCCTGAACGGGCGCGACGTGCGCGACGACATGCTCGGCTACAAGGCACAAATCGGCTACGTTCCCGAGGAGGCGGTCCTCTACACGTATCTGACCGGCCCTGAGTACCTCTCGCTCATCGGCAACCTGAGAGGCATTGCCCCGGCGACGCTCCAGGCCCGCATCGACGGCTTCATGTCGCTCTTCGGCTTGAAGGACGACAGCCACGCGCCGCTGTCGGCCTACTCGAAAGGCATGCGGCAGAAGATCCTGATCTCCGCCGCGCTCCTGCACAACCCCGCGATCGTCATCCTGGACGAGCCGAACTCCGGCCTCGACGTGACGACGACGTTCGTTCTGCGGAGCCTGGTCCAGACGCTGGCGGCGGAAGGACGAATCGTCGTCTACAGCTCGCACGTGCTCGAAGCCGTCGAACGCGTCGCGACCGATGTGCTCATCCTCAACGACGGCCGCGTCGTGGCGCACGATTCGGTTTCCCGCCTGCGAGAGCTCATGGAACTGGCGTCGCTCGAGCAGGTGTTCCGGCAACTCGTGATCGAGACTGACATCGACGGCATGGCGAGCGATCTCGTCGCGGTGATGAAGCTCTGACTCGCACGCAGCTCCTCGCCAGGACGTTCTTCGGCAGGTTCTTCGAAAGCGACCTGCTGCCGCCGGGCATGCCGCAGGCGCAGGTCGTCGTCTGGAGCCTGGCGTTCCTGGCGACACCGGGACTGCTCCTTCCGGTCCGGTTCCTGCGGGGAAACCTCGCCGGCGGCTCGAGTCCTCAGTCGTTTGTTCATGCGCTGCTGGTGTTTCGTCTGTTCTTCATCACGCTGACCATGACCGCAATCGGGATCGTGGCGCTGATGATCTGGGATGGGATTTTTCCGGATCGTCGGGATGCGCGCATTCTGACGCCACTGCCCGTGCCGGGGAACGTGCTGATTGGCGCGCGCCTCCTTGCACTCGGCGCGCTCTGCGGCATCTTCGTCGTCGGCATCAACGCCGTGCCGACGGTTTTCTACGCTCCGATGATCGCGGCGTTTGGCGGCGCCACCAATCAGGTGCAGGGCGTTCTCGCCTTTGCGGTCGCCAACGGCCTGGCTGGAGTCTTCGTCTTCACAAGTCTAATCTCGCTTCAGGGCCTGGCGCTCAATCTGGGCGGGAAGAAAGCGACAGACCGGGTGTCGCTGCTCCTTCAGGTGTTGTTCGTGATGGCGCTGCTGCAGATGATTTTCTTCATGGGGCGCGTCGGCGCCTCGCTGCCCGCCGATCTGAACAGCGGCTGGCTGCGGGCGATGCCCTCGGTCTGGTTCGTTGGACTCTACGACGTCATCGGCGGCCGGCCGGCAGCGGGCGCGCCGCTCCTCGCCATGATCGCCCTCATCGCGACGGGCACGACGGTCGGCAGCGCGATCCTGCTCTTCGTATCCACGCACGCGCGCCTGACCCGGAGGGCGCTCGAGTCGCGCGAGATCCACCCGGCCGGGCGGAGCGCCGCCTTCACGGGTGCCACGCTCGCGCGAGGCCTCTGCCGCAATCCGGTGGCGCGGGGCGTGCTCGAGTTCACGCTGCGGTCGCTCGCCAGAAGTCGCAGCCATCGTCTGCTGATGGCGATCTACATCGGCGTCGCACTCGCGCTCGTGGCCTCGGCCATCGTGCCGGTGGCGATAAAGGACGGCCTGGCGCAATTCACGACGCCCGGGATCGAGCTCCTGTCTGCGCCGCTCGTCATCGGGTTCTTCTCACTGGTGGGCATGCGCGTCGCCATCGCCATTCCGATCGAACCGAAGGCCAATTGGCTCTTTCGTCTGTGCGAGGCGTCCGATCGCGCCGCCGCGATGGGCGGCGTCCGGACCGCGATGCTGATCGTGGGCGTCGTCCCGACAGCGCTCGTCGCTCTGGTGACCGCCGGAGCTTTGTGGGGTGTGTGGCCGGCGATCGTGCACGCGGGCGTCTGCGCGCTGATGGGAGTGCTGCTCGTCGAGATCCTGATGGCCGGCCTCGACAAGTTGCCGTTCACCTGCACTTATTTCCCGGGCAATTCCCGAATCGGCACACTCTGGCCGCTCTACCTGACTGGCTTCGTCACCTACTCGTATACGGTCGCGGCCTGGGAAGAACGTTTCTTCGGACGGCCGAGAGCCCTTGCGATCTTCGCCGTGGTGGTTGGCGCGGCCATAGCGTTTCTCACCATCCGTCGACGCGACCATCTGGCCGAGCTGCCGGGATTCAGTTACCAGGGAGAGGACCCTTCGGCGATCTTCGAAGGGTTCAACCTGAGCGAAGGATACGCTGCCGCCACCGAAAGCGCTCGAAAGCTGAGGTAAAGCCTCAACTCACCTTTCACCTCGGATGACGATCCGAACCGATTCCGGTGCACTCGCGCCGATTTCGAGCCGTGGTCCCAAGACAGGCAGCAATCTCGACTGCCTGTCGCGGGCGGCGAACGTGTAGACGCGGCCTCGCCGCACCTCCAGGACGAAACGCCCGTCTTCGCCGGAGGTCGCGCCGCCGGCGCCTCGCGCCAACTCTACCGGATCACCCGTTCGATCGAAGACGCTCACGTAGACCCCCGCCGCCGGCGCTCCGTCGCTCCACGTGATGATTCCCGCGACGCGCACGACCTCGAGCGGAGGAGGCAGTTGCCACGTCCCCAGATCCACGGTCTGCCCCAGCGACAGCCTCAACACTTCAGCCTCCGGCGAACCACTGGGATAGACCGTGCGTGCGTAAGGGTTGTATTGGCTTGGAAGGTCCTGGAGATTCACGCCGGCGATGTAATCGCCAGGCGGAAGACTGCGAATGGCGAAGTAACCGTCCTCATCTGTCGTTGATGCCTCGATCGGCAGACCGTACGTGCGATGGGGCCGCGCCTCCGGCGGCGTTACCTCGACCCGGACACGCGGGAGCCCGCGGCCATCAGGCCCTACAAGGCGCCCGGTAATCCGCCCGTCGGGTGAGAACGAGAAGTTTTCCTCCGCGCAGCCACGCGGGTCGGAAATCTGAAGGTCGCGACCCGTGGAATATGTCGCATACCCCTCGGGAACCACCACGTCCACACGGTATGGGCCCTCCGAGAGCCCGGTGAACTCGTATCGGCCGTTTGACGAGCGCGTGCGTCGTTCCTGCCCGCCACCGGCGAGCCGCACCAGGGTTTCGGTGTTCGATTCGGTGCGCGATCGTTCGTGGTCGAATACTCGCAGGGCCGTTCGGACCGTGCCGAATACACGCCCGCCGCTCGCGGGGGCGCTCAAGGAGGCCAGAAAGTCGGCTGCGGCGCCTCGCCCGTTGAACTCCTGAGTGAGGCTGCAGATGGACGCATGCCAGCGCCCGTCGGCTCGGCCGCGGAATGCGAAAACCAGGTAGCGTCCCCCTTCCTTGAATGGGAATCCGCACCCTCCGCCCTCTCCGCTCGTCGTGATCTCGAGCGGCCCCGTGTCCACGCCTTTCCAGCTCGCGCGAACGTCGAGCCTCACGATCTTGTCAGCGAAACGGAGGTCCCCTCCAGGCAGCGGCTCGGCAGGGTTCAGGGGGCCGATGCTGACAACAGTCGCGTCAAAGACGGCGTCGGTCTTCCAGTAGGCCTGGCAGGCCGGGCCACTTGACATACAACTGCACGCGAGCGCCGGGCGCGAGAATCCGGCGAGTCCCAGGACAATGAACAGCGCCAGCGGACCGAAGCGACGCAACATGCGGCTCCCTCCTGCTTTGCCTTCTGGCATTTTGACACCGGCTCCGGCTGCGTGTCGATCCGGTCACGGCGTTCAGGCCGTAGCCACCAAGCTCAGGCGATCCGGAGTCGAAGAAATCTTCCGTGGCCGTCAGGAGCGCGACCGCGCTACCATTCGCGGTCGTCCGCACACATGGGACCCAGGCCACAGATTCCCGCCGGCATTGAAGATTACCGGGACCAACGCTGGTGCCGCGAGGGAACGCGGCAGGTCGAGACCGCCTTCGACGCGGAACGCTTCATCGAGCAGGCTGGCTTCGCGGCTTGCCTGACTGATTCGCGGCGACCGGGGCCGTCGCTCTACGTGGCGGTCTGCGGCCGCCGCGACGCGGTCATGCCACGCAATGTACAGAAAGACCCCGAGGCATCGCTCACCTGGGTGCTGAAGGACGAGATCGTGAAGCGCGGGAAGGTCTACTATGCCAAGCTCGCCCGCGGCAAGACGATGTTCATCGCGGCGCGCATGATTCCTTACTTTCATGCCGTCTGGGGCGTGCGCCGGGCGGAGGAGAAGCGGCGGCTGAGCAGGAACGCACAGGCGATCCTGCGTGTGCTCCGCAGGGAATGGGAAATGAGCACGTCGGACCTGCGCGATGAATCCGGCGTGAAAGACCGCAAGGCATTCACGCGAGGCGTGGACGAGCTGCAGGCCGCGATGATCGTCGTGCCGAGCGAGGTCTTCTATCAACCGAAGTTCACCTACATATGGACGCTCGGGGTCGGACGGTTTCCCGACGCGCTCCGCCGGCGCGTCGGTCGAGAGACTGCCCTGCGCGAGATCGCGCGCTCGTTCCTGGCCGGAGCTGGCATGACAATCCCCGGCGAGATGGCCCGGGTGACAGGCCTGGCGCGGCCGGAGGCGGGACGAGGCAACCGTGCGCTGGTGGCAGAAGGCTACGCGACCATGCCGGCACCGGGGACATACCGGTTGGCCGAGAGCCGGGCGCTGGAGGACGCAGGGGGGCCGACGTGCTTCGTTTCGATGTGACGTTCGTTTGCAAAACTCACTTCGCGACCAACCATTCTGCGCCGATCGGCTGCTCCGGCAGTGAGCGGCGAATTCGACTCATCACTCGTCGGTCGCCACGTGGGATCATGAAGGACCGAAAGGTTGAAGCGCCCCCCCGACGGAACGATCCGACTGGTGCTGATTGTGTGTGAAACGGGATTGCTCGCGCGGTCCAGCGATCGGTTCACAACACGCGCGCTGGCGTCCGTCCCGTGAGCAACAGTCTCAAATCGGCCTTCAACTCCTCGATTTGGCATGTCGGCTCATCGTGGGCATCCGGGTGGCCGTGCGGGTAGCAGCGACCGCCGTGCATCGGGACGAATGCCTCGGTCCGGCTCCAGAAGCTGCGTAGCGGCGCTTCGACGGCATCGGGATCGTTGTCAAGAAGACCCGCCACGAAGCCCTCAGAGTGTCCAGGGCACTCCAGGGTGTCGGGCAGCCACCGCTTCAGGAC
Organism: uncultured Acidobacteriota bacterium; assembly: GCA_963771395.1. Classification (GTDB taxonomy): domain Bacteria; phylum Acidobacteriota; class Vicinamibacteria; order Vicinamibacterales; family 2-12-FULL-66-21; genus DATBJJ01. The sequence continues at coordinate 477,953 of CAVYTY010000006.1, forward strand.
ACACCCGCGGCCTCAGATTCGCTGCAGCAGATCGCGCGTGTAGCGCACGCACGTTTCCAGATCCTCGATCCGCTGCTGCCCGGCCGTCTTCCCCGCCGCACGCGGCACCGCCGGCTTGGGCGTGCCCCTTTCGGCCACCGCCAGGAAGCGACTGAATTCCCAGGCTGGCATCTGTCGCCAGTTGTCCCAGAATTTTGGGTCGTACACAGCGTGAATGCGCGGATTGGCCGACACCAGGTTTTCGAAGATGATCGGAAGGCCCGGCTTGGCTTGGATGAACTTCCTGATCCAGCCGTCGATATCGACGTTCCCCTCGCCCATGTTCACCCACCGCACGGCAATGCCCTCCGGCACCTTCCAGACGGCGCTGTCGCGCACGTGGGACGTCTCGGCGTAGCCAATCAACATCTCGAGCGTCATGTGCGGATCCTCGAGCATCCACACGGGGTTGCCCGAGTCGAGGCACACGCCCATGACATCTCGACCGACCGCCTCGATCATCATCTTCATCTCGCGCGCCTGAAGATCGCCGCCGTGGTTTTCCACCGCCAGCTTGACGCCTGAATCGACAATGCGGGAGCGCAGGCCCCGGATGGCCTTGACCATGTTGTCGATGTGCATCTCGATCTGCGGGCGCTCCGGACCACCGCCGAGGATGCAGCGCATGCAGGTCGCGCCAAAGATTTGCGAGGCCTTGAGGGCACGGGTCACTTGCTCTTCGACCGTCCCGAGCTGGGCGTTGAACGACCGCGAGCTCGGACACACCGAGCCGTGCGCCAGCTGCAGCTTGATGCCGAGCCTGTCGGCGTGGCCGCGGATCTGACGGATCGCTGTCTCGTCGCCGGCCACGTCAGCCGGGAGGGAGATCATGGCCCACGTGAGCTTGATCGAGCTGAGGTAGTCCAAAAACTGCACCGGCGTGAATTGATTGCCGCCGACGCTGCCATCGATCGATCCGAGCTCGACGGCGGCCCGCTGCGCAAACAGCTGCGATGCCTGAACGGCGGCGGCCGCGGTCCCCAGAACGAACATGCGTCTATCCATGGCGATGATCCTCCTGCGCTGGCGTCCGAGGACGTGATTCAGCAAGTTGGCCATTTCGACCAAACATCGACCTAGTAAAGACGTTCTGATTCGTCCTGCTTGATGATCTCTTCCAATGCTTCAACCGGCATCGGAAGCGCGGCTGCGTCCACCATTGTCTGAGCAAGACTTGGAAGGCCATCGAGCGCCGGCCAGGCCTCTGGTGTCCACAGGCTCGAACGAACAATGCATTTCGAGCAGTGAAAGAACGCTTCTTCGACCTCGACCGCCAGTACGAAGTCCGGTGTCTTGCCGCGAGCCGCCATCGACTCACGCAGTTCAGCATCCCGAACGATTCTGGCGCTCCCGCTGACGCGTAGCGTCTCGCTTTTTCCGGGAATGAAAAAGATGAGACTGACCCTTGGATTCTCCAGGACGTTCGAGAATGTGTCAGCCCGCCGATTCCCTGGCCGGTCTGGGACGGCCAAGGTCTTGTCATCCAGGACTCCCACGAAACCCGGAGCATCTCCCTTCGGGGAAATATCCATCTGTCCCCGGGCGTTCGCCGAGGCAATCAGAACAAAGGGCGATCTGGCGATAAAGGCGCGGCAGTGCCGGTCCATGATTGACATGGCCTTCGCGACACATGCTGGCGGCGGCTCCCCCATGAGTTCGCGGAACTGGGCCGAGTCGGTGATGACGTCAGTGAACTGCATCGCAAGACCCCCAAAATCGGACAGAAAACAGCAATGGCTCTGCGACGGCCGATCGTGCCACGCCAGCCGGCAATTCCCGGCGACACTCGGATTGGTCCCGCCCGGAACCTTGTCTATTCGCATCGCCAGGCGCGAAGCCATTCAACAAGAGCGCCAGTCTGTCACGAGTGCGCTCAACCTCCGGCTCCTCACTCGTTCCTGAGCACGACGATGGGATCCACCGCGCTGGCGCGGCGCGCAGGGACGAAGGCGGCGGCGGCAGACACGCGCGAGCATGATTATCCCGGCGACGACGACCAGTCGTGCATCCCACGCGGGCGCGTCGGGCAGCAGGCTCTGCGCGAGCCGCGCCGATGGCGAATGACGCCGCGAGCCCGATCACGGCTCCGAGGGCCGCGAGCCGCAGGCCCTCGCCGAGTACCAGCCGCATCACGCGTCCCGCATCGGCGCCAAGCGCCAGGCGGACGCCGATGTCGCGCATCCGCGATGAGACCGAATACGAGAGCATGCCGTACACGCCGATCGCCGCGAGCAGCAGCGCCGCGCCGGCAAACGAGGCAAGCAGCGTCGCGTTGAACCGCGGCCGCGAGACGGCTGCGCCGATCCGCTCGTCGAGCGTCATCGCGTCATAGATGGGCAGCGTCGGGTCCACCGACGCCACCGCCGTGCGCATCGCCGGCAGCAGCGCCGTCGCCGCGCCGCGCGCCTTGACGATCACCATCGTGTCGGGATACGAGAACTGCAGGTAGGACGTGTAGAAGTCCGCTCTGATCGGGCCGGTCGGGCTGATCGACCCCCTCGTACTTCACGTCGCCCGCGATGCCGACGATCTCCACCGCATGCGCCGGATCCGAGAACGGTCCGGTCGTCGTGCCGAACCAGACGCGCTTGCCGATCGGGTTCTCGCCGGGCCAGAACCGGCGCGCGCCCGATTCGTTCACGATCGCGACCGGCGGGCTGCCCGCGCGATCGGCGGGGGTGAGCGCCCGGCCGGCGAGGATCGGAATGCCGAGCGAGCGGAAGTAGTCGGCGGAAATGTAGTGTCGGCCGACGCCCGGCGCCGTCGCGGGATCGACCGGACGGCCGGGCAGGAACAGGATCGTTCTCGAACAGCCGCTGAACGGCGTGCACCGATTGACCGCGGCCGATTCGACGCCGGGCACCGCCTGGATGCGCGTGAGCAGCCGGTCCACGGTGGCCGGACCCGACGCCGACCGGATACCGGGAGCCAGGAGGCCGCACCCAGAACGTCAACACGTTGTCGGACACGAACCCGCTTCGCCGGCTCTGGATGCGCGCGAAGTTCTCGATCAGCAGTCCCGATGCGGTCAGCAGCAGGCAGGCGATCGCCACTTCGGCTGACGACCAGGATCGAGAGCGCGTGGCCGCGGCGGCCGCCGCCGCGATCGTCCTCCTTGAGCGCCGTCGCCAGCTCGAGGCGCGACGCCGCGAGCGCCGGCACGAGCGCAAACAGCAGCGTCGTGCCCAAGCGCCACGGCGAGCGCGAACATCAGCACGACGGGATCGAGCGCCGGCGCGCCGAGGCTGCCGATGGCGGCGTAGTTGTTCCGGCCGCTCGCGATCACCGGAGGCGCCGTGCGCGCGAAGACGTCGACGCCCCACGCAGGCCAGAACGGTGCCGCACACGCCCGCGACCGCGGCCATCACCAGCCCCTCGGTGAGCAGCTGCTGCACCAGGCGGCGCCGGCCCGAACCGATGGCCAGCCGGACCGCGATCTCACGGCGCCGCACGCGCGCGCGCGCGAGCAGCAGGCTGGCCACGTTGACGCAGGCGATGACCAGCACGCATGCGGCCGCCGCGAGCAGCACGAGGGCGGATTGCCGCAGCGTCGGGTCGACCCGCGCGTCGCGAAGCGGGACAGCCGTCGCGCCCCACACGGTGCCCGGCGCCGATCCGTTGCCGACGAAGCGCGAGCCCGATCGCCGCCAGCTCCGCGTTCGCCTGCGCGAGCGTCACGCCATCCTTCAGCCGCGCCACGACGCTGATGAAGTTCTGCGGCGTCGTGAGGTACTCCGAATAGGTCAGACGCGCCGCCATCGGCGGCGGAATCCAGAGCTCGGCCTTGCCGGTCAGGCCCGCGAAACCCTCCGGCAGGATCCCGACAATCGTCAGCGGCACGTCGTTGACGACAATCGTGCCGCCGATACCGGCGGGATCGCCCGCAAACTTCCGCTTCCACAGCCGCGCAGCTGATCATCGTCACCGGCTGCGCACCGCGCGACCGTGTCTTCTTCAGCGCGGAAGGCGCGGCCGGCGATCGGCGTCACGCGCAGCGTCTGGAAGTAGTCGGGCGACACCACCTCGCCCTCGATGTGCTCCGGATCGCCGTGGCCGCTCGTCGACAGCAACGGTCCCCGTGAACGACGCGACGGTCTCGAACGACGTCGCCGACGACCGCAGCGCCACGATATTGGGCATCGACCAGCGGAGCCGAACCAGGCCGTCGCGTCGGAGTGACGCTGGTGTTGAACGAGGATCGACCAGCCGGTCGGGATCGGCAAACGGCGGCGGCCGGAGCAGCCTCGCATAGACGACGCTGAACATCGTCGTCGTCGCGCCGATGCCGAGCGCGAGCGTCAGGATGGCCACGATGGCCACGCCGCGCATCCTCAGCAGCGTTCTCGACCGCGTATCGAAGATCGCGCGCGAACGTGTCCATGTGTTTGTCCCAGCCGATCGATCCAGGCCACGCGCCGCATCGCGCGGACGCGCTCGACGATGAGCGTCATGAGGACCCTCCACTCGACGTGGAGATGCAGGTGCGTGTCGGCCGCGGCCCTAGTGCTGCGACGGCGATGTCCGGGGCGCGCGCTTCTGCTTCTCGACCATCGCGGCCACGTCGGCCAGCAGCTGCTTCGCGTCGTAGACGATGCCGTCCTTGATCGTGTACTTCACGCCGCCGACCTGCTCGGGCCTGCCGGTCTTGTCGTTCAGCTTCAGCGCTCCGGTCGCGTAGAGCACCTTGTAGTTCTCGAGCGGGTTCTGATCGACGATCGCCATGTCGGCCAGCATGCCGGAGCGGACGATGCCGAACTCGGGTGACTTGCCCCTGGGTTCCGCGAGCGTGACGGCGCCGTTCATCGTGGCGGCCTGAATGACCTCGAGCGGGTGGAAGCCGGCTTCCTGCAGCATCTCCAGCTCGTTCACGTAGCCGAACCCGTAGGTCTGATAAATGAAGCCCGAGTCGGATCCGGTCGTGACGCGACCACCCATCTTCTTGTAGTCGTTGATCAGCTTGAACCACACCTGGTAGAAGTTCCGCCACTCGACTTCGTCTTCGGTCGTCCAGTAGTACCAGTACGAACCGTGATTCGCGCGGCTGGGCGTGTAGAACGACATGAGCGAGGGCAGCGTGTACTTCTCGTGCCACTCCGCATTGCGGAACTTCATGAGGTCGCGGCCGGCCGAGTAGATCGTCAGCGTGGGATCGAATACCGTGCCGAGTTTGAGGTGCTCGGCGAGATACGCCTTCCACTCTGGTGAGCCTGGCTCATGAATCTTGTTCCAGAGCCGCGCAACCTGGCCGAACCGCCACTGCTCGTCGGACGCGTTCATGTCGACCGGCCAGGGCTGGACAACGTAGTCCTTCAACAGCGACTCGAAATGACCGTAGAAGTGCGTGACCGTGTTCAGGCCGAGACGGGCGGCCTTGATGGCGTTCATCTGGGCGACCCCGCCCTGCTGCAGATGGGCGGTCGATCCAAGGCCGACCTTCTTCGCTTCATCGAGAAGCGCGGCCATCAGATCCGGCCGCTCGCGCGCCGAGCTTCAGGCCGTCGATCCCGTTGGCCGCGGCCCAGCGGACGTACTCGCGCGCCTGCTCAGGAGTCGTGATCGGACCTTTGTCCCAGCCGCTGCCCGGCCGCTGATAGTTGTAGATGCGCGGCGCGACGATCTCGTTCTTCTCGCTTCTGACCTTGTCGCCGACGGTGACGCTGTTGCTGCCGAGCGGCACGCCGCGGACGGTCGTGACGCCATGCCCCAGCCACAGCTTGTAGGCGTACTCGGCGTCAGCGTTCTTCGGCGCGCCGCCCGCGTGCACGTGCATGTCGACGAATCCCGGCATCAGGTACATCCCGGTCGCGTCGAGCTCGAGGTCGCTCGTCTGCGGGGCGCGATTCGTCCGGAGCGCCAGGCCAGGCGTGCCCGCACTCCGCACCGACGCGATGCGGTTGCCGGAGACGACGATGTCGACCGGACCCTGGGGAGGAGCGCCGGTGCCATCGATGAGCGTGACGCCGCGAATGACGAGCGTCTTGAACGGTCCGCGTCCCTCGTCTGACCGGCGGTTGGGCGCCGGCGTGAGCCCGTCCGCGCCCGCCGGCCGTTGTGTCTGCACCGCCTGCGCAGGTGCCGCCGGCTGGCCGGTGCCTGATGCCGAGGAACCAGTGGTCGCGACGACCGCCGAACCTGATGTTGCAGCGCAGACAACGGCAACCAGACCGGCGAGAGACTGGGCATGCGGGTCATGCAAATCTCCTTCGAATGACGGCGCGGGTATGTTAACTCAAAGGAGTCAGGAGTCAGGAGCATAGGAGATAGGAGATAGGAGATGAGCGAGGAATCAAGGTAGAAGGTAGAAGACAGCAGCGCCTGCGGCCCGAGCGCGGCGCGAAGTCGCCGCGCGAGAGCGCTTGGGGGTGGGGCCCCAAGCGCATTGATAAATGCAGACAAGAGGTTCGGCACGCCCGAGGCTCAGGCAATAAGGAGGAACACCACCGCCGCCACAACCCACCCGGCCACCGCGTCGGCCAGAAAGTGATAACGACCGAGCACTGCTCCGGCCGAGACGGCAAGCGCCGCGAGGAACATCAGAAAGACGACTCCCACGGGCGCGGCGAGCACGAGCAGGAAGGCGGCGAGCGCCTCGGCGGCGTGGCCGCTCGGGAACGTGTTGACCTGGATGCTGGTCGCGCCGAGCAAGCGCAGATTGAAGCGGCGGACAGACGACGCCCAGGGCTCGCCGGGTTCCAGGGCGCGCGGAGGGCGCGTCTGGACCCACGGAAGCACGCCGAAGCAGACAAAGTCGGTGATGAGCACGACCGCCCAGAAGCCGTCGGGATCCGGTGACGGCAGGAAGGCTTCGCGCGCCAGCAGCGCGAGCGGGATGAGGAGATACACGCCCGCGTAGGCAGCCTCGAGCACCTCGGCCAGGACCCGCGGCGTGCGGCGCGACATGTCTTGAATGGCCAGACGATCATCGAGCCAGCGAAGGGCAGCTTCCTGCGAGGGGCTTGGCGCCACGAAGAGCATCCCGCTCGACCAGTAGGCAACCAGGAGCACCAGCGGCGGCCAGATCCAGGTGTTCAAGACGGGCTGTTGGCCGGCGAGGGCTGACCACGCCACGATGAGCAAGCCCAGGACCGCACTGGCCAGGATCCGTCCGACGCTTTTCAGGCGTGACGACCGGATCATGACCACCAGGATCACGTAGCCAAAGAACGCGACGCTGGCCGTCTGCCACAACACCATTCGCGAGAGTCCCGCCTCTGATCAGGGTAATGCGCAGGATGTCGCCAAAGCGGCTCAGCCCTGCCTGTGGTATATATCTATAGAGATAAACAATGCCTTCTCGACAGCCCCGCGACACGCCCGCGCTCGAACCGCACTGGTTCCAGATCCTCCTGGCCCTGGCCGACCGCGATCTGCACGGCCTCGGCATCATGAACGAGGTGCTCGAACGAACCGGCGGCCGCATGCGCCTGTGGCCGGCCATGCTCTACCGCAACCTCGCGCGCCTGGTCGACCAGGAGTTGGTCGTCGAGATCGAGGCGCCGGCAGATGCGCGGACCGCGGGCGGTCGACCACGGTTCTATCGCATCACATCCCTCGGGCGCCGCGCCTGCGGCGCCGAAGCGCAGCGGCTGGCGGGCTTCGTCGCTGCCGCACGGCAGAAGAACCTGTTGAAAGCGTGAGCTCGACGTGACCCGGTCGATCGTCCCACGTTCGCTGCTCCCCTACCGCGTGCTTCTGCGGCTGCTACCTGCCGCCGAACGGCAACGTCATCGCGAGGAGCTCGACGAGGCCTTTGTCGAGTGCCTCGAGCGCGAGCGACAACGTCGCGGCAGAGCCGGCCTGCTCTACGCATGGGCTGCGATCCTCGTCGACACCCTGCGTGCGGCGGTCGTGCTGCGACTCGACGCGCGCGAACGTCATCACCGGCAGACGCCTCACGATCAAGGCACCCTTCATCACCAAGCGGGCCAACTTGGAGACACGCTCATGACGAACCTCTGGCAGGACCTGCGCTACTCGACGCGCGTGCTCGCACGTGCCCCAGGCTTCAGCGCGGCCGTCGTCGTCACGCTCGCACTGGCGATCGGCGCGAGTACGGCCGTCTTCAGCGTGGTGAACGCGGTGCTGTTGCGATCGCTGCCGCTTGCCGAACCGGAACGCCTGACGATGCTGTACGAGGCGATCGGGAAATCGGGCCCGATTGGTTTCTCCGCGCCCGACTTCAAGGCGTTTGAACGGCGTGCACGCAGCTTCACCGGCATTGCCGCGTTCGGCAATCGTGACTTCGAGCTCTCCGGCGTGCAACTGCCCGAGCGCGTGACGGCGGCGAGGGTCTCGGCGGGATTGTTCGATGTTCTCGGCGTCGCGCCGGCGATTGGACAGGCCTTTACCCGGGAAGACGATGAGGGGAGACGTCCGGTCGCGATCCTGAGCGACGGTTTGTGGCGCCGCGGGTTTGGCGCAGACCCAGGCATCCTCGGACGCGCGGTTATCCTCGACCGCCAGCCTTACACCGTTGTCGGCATCATGCCGCGGGCGTTCGTGTTCCCCAACCGCGGGCCGCTCCTCAACAATGTCCCGGCGGATCTCTTCGTGCCCATCAGCTTCACCGACCGCGAGCTGAATGGCTTCGGCAGCATGTACAACAACAGCGTTGTCGCGCGACTGGGACCTGGCGTGACCGTCACGCAGGCCGACGCCGAGGTTCGGTACGATTGCCGGCAACCTGGTGCGCGAGATCTACCCGGGGCCGCTAAGGGAGATGGGGCTGGAACTTTCCGCGTCGGCCGTGTCGCTCCGCGATGAGACGGTTGGCGGCGTCGAGCGCATCCTGTACGTGCTGCTCGCGTCGATCGGCGTCGTGCTGCTGATCGCGTGCGCGGACGTAGCCAATCTGATGCTGACGCGCGCGTCCGCAAGAGGCCGCGAGATTGCGGTGCGATCGGCGCTCGGCGCCGGCCGCGGACAGCTTGCCCGCCAGGTGCTCGTCGAGGCCGCCCTCCTGGCTGTGGTCGGCGGTGCGCTGGGCGTGCTCGTCGCCCATTGGTCGTCGGCGGCTATTGTCCGCATGGCCCCGCCAACCATTCCCCGGTTGCACGAGATGTCGCTCGATTGGCGAGTGCTCGGCTTTGCTGTCGGGATCTCGTTGATCACCGCGATCGTCTGCGGTCTTCTGCCGGCGCTCGAGCTCTCACGCCGGCCGTCTGGGGAGGCGCTCAAGGATGGCGGCCGCGGCGCGACGACAGGCGTCCGGCAGCGACGGATTCTCGGGGGGCTCGTCGCCGCGCAATTCGCGCTCGCGATCGTTCTTCTGGTCGCCGGAGGCCTGCTTGTCCGGAGCTTCACTCGGCTCATGGCTGTCGATCCGGGCTTCCGCGCCGAGCGCGTTCTGACGCTGCCGACAAGCCTGCCCTCGAGCGCATATCGCATGGGCAGCGACATCCGGTCCTTCTATCAGCGGCTTCTCGAACGCGTCGATCGCCTGCCGGGCGTGGTGGCGTCCGCCACAGCCACCGATCTGCCGCTTTCGGTACGCGAGCGTCGCGCCTTCACCGTCGAAGCACAGCCGGCCGCGTCCGCCGACCTTCCACATGTCGTTGCGCACGACTGGCTGTTGGGCCAGTACTTCGACGCGATGGGTATCGAGCTTCGGCGCGGGCGGTACCTTTCGCAGCAGGACAGCGCGCAGTCCGAACCGGTCGTCGTGATCAACGAGACGATGGCCAGGCAGTTCTGGCCGGGCCTGGAACCCGTCGGCCAGCGCATCGCCTGGGGCGGGCCACGGAACCATGGCCCCTGGATGCGAATCGTCGGCATCGTCGCCGACGTGAAGCAGGGTCCGCTCGGTACGGCGACCGTCGCGCAGACGTACCAACCGTGGGTGCAATCGGTGGCCGACGGCAGGAGCGCTGACAACGTGTTCGGCGCGCTTCGATCGCTGAAGCTCATCGTTCGGGCCAACGGAGATCCGATCACGACTGCCGGGGCGGTTCAGGCGCAGGTGCGGGCAATTGACCCGTCGCTTCCCGTGGCACAAGTCCGCACGATGGAGACGGTCGTGAACGAGTCGGCCGCGCCGCAACGCTTCAACACGGTTCTGCTCGGTGGCTTTGCGGCTGTCGCGCTGGTACTGGCGGCGATCGGCATCGGCGGCGTGCTGGCGACGGCCGTCTCACGGCGGACGCAGGAGATCGGCCTCCGCATGGCGCTCGGCGCGAGGCGCGGCGACGTGCTGCGCATGGTGATGGGACAGGGCATGGCGCTGGTGCTCCTCGGCCTCGCCGTCGGGATCCCGTCCGCGCTTCTTGCCACGAGACTGATGTCGAGCCTGCTCTTTGGCACCGCACCACACGACGTGATGACCTTCGCGGCCGCCATTGGTGTGCTCCTGGCCGTCTCGCTCGTTGCCTGCTACGTTCCCGCCCGGCGCGCTGCCAGAGTGGATCCCATGGTCGCGCTAAGATGGGAGTGAATGATTGCTCTCGTGGTCTTCGATCTCGACGGAACGCTCGTTGACTCCCACCGGGATCTCGCCGAGGCGACAAACGCACTCCTGACCGAGCTCGGTGCCGCGCCTCTTGCGCACGATGTGGTGACGAGCCTGGTGGGCGAAGGCGCGGCAGTGCTGGTCCGACGCGCACTCGAGCGGGCCGGCCTCGATCCCGAGACGCCTGATGCACTCGAGCGCTTCCTGTCCCACTACGACGCCCGGCTCCTCGATACGACACGTCCCTACGCGGGGATCGTCGAGACGGTCAGCGCCCTTCGCGCCACGTGTCGTCTCGCCGTGCTCACGAACAAGCCGGAGCGCCCGACGATGCGGATCCTCGAGGGCCTCCAGATGGACGCACTCTTCAGCGACGCGATCGGGGGCGACTCGCCGCACGGCCGCAAGCCCAGCCCCGCGGGTCTTCTCGACCTCATCGCGCGCGCCGGCGTCACGCCGGCCGAGACGCTCCTCGTCGGCGACTCGCCCGTCGACCTCGAAACCGCCCGCCGGGCCGGCACGCACATCTGCCTGGCGCGGTATGGATTCGGCTATCGCTTCGACGGAAACGGGTTTCGAGGGGATGAGTACTTCATCGATGAGCCCGGGGAGCTCGTGGCGGTGGTCGGCGGCATTGCCTGATCAGAACGGTTTCTCGAGATCACGGCTTCATCGCGATGACCACGACGCTCACAAAGATCACGAAGGCACTCATTGTCTAGTCTTTTTCTTCGTGGTCTTCGCGGTCTTCGCGCGCATCGTGATAGGCCGTCAGCCCGTGCGCACTGTAATTGGGATCAGATTCTGCCCTCGAGATACCTCCGCCTCTCCGCCTCGGGAAACTTCTCAATGGCGTACCGCAGCATCGTCCGCGGCATGGTCTTGTAGCGGCCTTTGAGGAAGGCGCGCTCCGCGGCGCCGTCGCGCTTGCCGACTTCTCGCAGCAGCCATCCCACCGCCTTGTGGATCAAATCGTGGTCGTCGTCCAGAAGAATGTCCGCGAGGCGGAAGGTTTCAGCGAAGTTGCCGCGGCGTATGCCGTCGAAGGTCGCGATGATCGCAATGCGCCGCTCCCAGAGGGACTTCGACCGGGCGAGGCGCGTCAGTGGGGCCGTGCTCCTTCGCTCCAACCAGCCGCCGACGATCTGCCCGGCGGAACAGTCGACAAGGTCCCAGTTGTTGATGAAGGCGGTGTTGGCAAGGTAGAGGTCGTAGATGCGCCGCTGCGCGGGCTCGTCTCCAGCCTTGAACGCGTCGACGAGCATCAGCAGCGCGAGAGCGCGCTCCTCGTGGATCGGCGAGCGCAGGAGCTTCCGGATTTCAGCGAGCGGGGCGCCACGGCACTCCCGGCACACCGCTCGAATGACGGGGACCTTGGCGCCGATGAACCGATCGCCTTCGCCGTACTGACCGGGCCCGGTCTTGAAGAAGCTCTGGAGTATGGCAACGCTGGCCGGGTTCGCGCCCGCACGCAGCTTGCGGCTGATGGCTGTAGCAGTGAGCGGCATTGTGCGTGCGGTACCGAGCTTACCGTTCGTACGACTCGCGTCTCGAGGACGGCGACTGCCGTATCAAATACGTCTCTGGATTCGCCCAGAACATCGACCGCAGCTCGGCGAGGCTCGAGGCGCCGCCGTAGCTGATGGACGAGCACAAATGCTTCATCATCTCGCGCAGGATCGTGCGCGCCGAACCGCGCGCGGGCACGCTGATCTCCATCCCTTCGGCGCCGATGGCTTCGAGCTCGACGGTGTCGGCGTCCTCGACGTCGAGCCGGTCGCGAATGGCTTCGATCGAGGCCATGCCGCGCAGGACCTTGAAGGGCACCTTGACGGTCTTCTGCGACTCGGGCAACACCACCGACTTGTGCACGATCTCGCCGGGCGCCTCCTCGGTGCCGGCAAACGCGCTCCCGAGCATCGCGCAGTCGCCGCCGAAGACGAGCGCTTCGGCGAGGGCGCCGTGGCGCTTGATGCCGCCGTCAGCGATCAGCGGCACGCCCGAGTCCCCGACGGCCAGCCGGCACTCGACGAGCGCCTGCAGCTGCGGGACGCCGAAGCTCGTCGTCATCCGCGTCGTGCAGCCCCCGCCGGGTCCGATGCCGACCTTGATGCCGTCGGCTCCGCAATCGAGCAGAAACTGCGCCCCCTCGGCCGTGGCGACGTTGCCGGCAATCATCTCGACCTCGCCGAACCGTTTGCGGAACTCGCGCATGGCCCGCTCCATGACGACGGAGTGGCCATGCGCGATGTCGATGACGAGGATGTCCACGCCGGCGCGCACGAGCTCGGCCGCGCGCTCCAGATAGTCCCCCGTGGCGCCGATGGCGGCGCCGACACGCAGCCGGCCCTGCTCGTCGCGCGTGGCAAAGGGCAATCGCCGCTGGTGCATGAGGTCGCGCGACGTGATCAGGCCGAGCAGCCGGCCGCCGTCACCGACGAGCGGGAGCTTCTTCACCTTGCGCTCGACCATGATGCGCTCGGCCTCGGACGGCTCGAGCGGACCCTGGTGAACCACGAGGCGGTCGAGCGGCGTCATACGCTCCGAGACACGCACGTCGGGATCGTTCACGAAGCGCACGTCGCGTTCGGTCAGAAGCCCCTTGAGACGGCGGTCCGCATCGACCACGACGAGGGTGCCGACGCGCGAGCGCGCCATGAGCCCCAGCGCCTCTCGAACCGAGGCCGATTCGTGGACGCTGTAGGGGTCGTTGATGACGCCGTGCTGGGTTCGCTTGACGATCTCGACCTCGCGGACCTGTGGCTCGATCTCGCCCGGCCGGAAGCCCCGGTCGATGATGCCAATCCCGCCCTCTTCGGCCTGCACGATGGCCATCGGCGCGCGGGTCACCGTGTCCATGTTGGCGGAGACGATCGGGCGCTTCAGGGTGATGCGACGAGAGAGACGTCCGGACAGATCGATGGTCGCCGGGTCGCGGCGAGAGAGCACACTCCGCTGAGGTGCGAGAATGTAGTCATCGAACGTGCAGCCGCGCACGTTGTCGAGAACGGTTCGCCCGATCGCGGGATCGATGACAGGAAACATGGGTCATCGGTACATTGGCGATTCGTCGATTGGAATCATGCCTTCATCACTACGCCACCTCGAGCGCTCGATGCGCGCCCGGCTGGCCGGGACGCTTCCGGGTGTCCAGGCGCAGCTGAGGTTCGCGCCGACGCCCGCCAGGCCTGACTGGCGCGCCGGGCACTTTCCGCCCGATACCCGCAGCGCCGCGGCGCTTCTACTCCTCTATCCCCGCGATAACCGTGGCGGGCTTTCCGGGGACGTCGCCATCCCGCTGACGGTACGGGCAAGCGGACTGGCCAGGCACGCCGGTCAGATCAGCCTGCCTGGCGGCGCGACCGACGAAGGCGAGACGCTCAGCGACACGGCGCTGCGCGAGGCTGCGGAAGAGATCGGCGTCGATCCCGCGTCCGTGCGTGTCCTCGGGGAGCTGACGCCCGTGCACGTCGTGGTCAGCGGGTTCACGCTGTATCCCATCATCGGCGTGACCGACGAGCGACCCGACTTCGTGGCGGCTCCAGGGGAAGTCGACGAGATTCTCGAGGTGTCGCTCGACGATCTGCGCGACGCGTCGCGCATCGGACGCGATATCCGAATCCGCGAGGGCGTCGCGGTCGAGTGGCCCTACTTCAACCTGCTGGGGCACCAGGTCTGGGGAGCCACGGCCATGGTGCTCGGCGAGTTCATCTGCCTGATCTGATCGCGAACAGGTGCTGCGCGCCGCGGATGTAGATCGAATCGCCGGCGAGCGCGAGCGAGGCGTAGACGGGCTCCCCCACCGAGTTCGTCCGCAGGATCTCGTGCGTCGGTCCGGCCTTGATGACAAACGTGTCGCCGTCTTCGCTCGTGGCGAGCAGCCGATCGCCATACGACACGAGCGAGGCGGTGAACGTCGCGGGCACAGGTGGCCGCCCGCCCTCGGTACACGACCGTGCCGGTCGACGCTTCGATGCAGGTGATGATCCCCGTATCGGACATCAGATAGAAGTAAGGTCCGCGCAGGATCGGCGACGGGACGTACGCCGCGCCCTTCCGGTATCTCCACACGACAGCTGGGGAATTCGTGAGGTCGCCGTCGCCACCGAGCTTGATGGCCATCGCCCGCTTGCCGGAGCTGCCGGCCGAGAGAAACACGAGACCGTCGCCGGCCACCGCACTGGGAATCGGATGACTCTCGGTTCCGTTCGCGCGCCAGAGCTCACGGCCGGTCCTGGGGTCGTAGGAGATCACCACCTCGGCCCCTGATGTCACCATCTCGACTCTCGCCGGCGTGCGCACGATGAGCGGCGTCGCCCAGCTCCGGCGCGTGGTACGCGCCCGGCGCCACACCTCGCTGCCATCTTTCCGATCGAGCGCGACAATGAACGAGCCGTCACCCATCTCCTGATCGCATTGCAGGATGAGGAGGTTCTCGAAGATGACGGGCGAGGTGCCAGGGCCCATCCCTGCCTTGGCGATCCCGCCAAGGGACTTCTTCCAGAGCAGCGTGCCGTCGACGTCGAACGCGTACAGTCCCGCCGATTCGAAGAACGCGTATACCGACTTTCCATCGGTCGCCATCGTGGACGAGGCATACGTGTTCTTGCTGTGGCGGTTGTCGTACATGAGACCGTCGTAGACCGTCCGCTCCCAGAGCGGCTTGCCGTTCTTCGCGTCGAAGGCCAGCACTTTGAGTGTGTAGAGATGGTCGGCGCCGACGCTGTCGGCATGGTAGTAGCCGGGCTTGAGGTCGAACCCCAGGTGAATTGGGGCTTTGTGATCGTCTGGCGCCTTGCCGCCCTCGATCGACGTCGTGAGGAAGATGCGGTCCTGCCAGACGATGGGCGACGAGTGACCGCGTCCGGCGACGGGCGTCTTCCACGCGATGTTGTGGCCAGGCGCCCATTGGTCGGGATACGAAGTCGATGACGATACACCGAGCCCATCGGGGCCACGCCACTGCGCCCAGTTGTCGTCAACTCTGGCAACGGTCGAACCTGACATGGCGCTCAGCGCGATCGCCGCTGCTAGCGGGAACGACCATTTCATGCTCGATAGGATAACAAACGCTTGGGTTCATTAGGTTCATGGGGTTCAAGGGGTTCATTAAGGTTCAAGGGGTTCAGGGGGTTCAAGGGGTTCAAGAGGTTCGCCTGAACCTAATGAACCAATGAACCTATTGAACCTATTGAACCTATTTGAACCTCTTGAACCTCTTGAACCCTTTGAACCCCCTGAACCCCTTGAACCCCTTGAACCCCTTGAACCTAATGAACCCCCTTTCTGAACCCTGAGACTTACGCCCGGAGCGCCAGCGTCCCGTCAATCCGCATGGCTCGACCCGCCGGGATCGCGCCGGCGACGAGCGCCACGACGACGAGGAGCGTGGCGACAGAGACGTAAGTCACAGGATCGCTCGGCGCGACGCCAAAGAGTTGTCCTGCGAGCACCCGCGTGAGGGCGGCTGCCGCGACGAGGCCGCCAGTCACACCAGCCACCGCGAGCCACAACGCCTTGACCAGCACCAGTCTGAGCACGTCCCGCTGCCGCGCGCCGAGCGCGCTTCGGATGGCAATTTCCCTGGTTCGCTGCGCCACCGAGTACGCCATCACACCGTAGATGCCGACAACCGACAGCAGGAGCGCAAGCCCGCCGAACGCCGAGGTCAACGTCGACATGAAGTGCGGCCGCGACAGCGACCGCGCCACATGCTCGTCCATCGTGCTCACGCGCGAAATGGGCTGCGCCGGATCGAGGCGCGAGACGGCGGATCTCAACGCCGGCACGAGCGCCGTCGGATCGCCGGCGGTCCGCACGACGAACGCCATGGACGTGAACGAGTTCTGCGTGAACGGTTGATAGATCTCCGGCCGGGGAGGCGCGGCCGGGCCGAGATGCCGGATGTCGGCGGCGAGCCCGACGACGGTCATCCAAGGATCGGCGGGGTTGCGACCGATGCGAAGGCGACGGCCGATGGGATCCTGGCCCGGCCACTGCTTCCGCGCCAGCGTCTCGTTCACCATGACCACCGGCGGCGCCTCCCGAACGTCCGACTCGCGAACGTCGCGACCCGACACGAGGGGAATCCCCATCGTCTCGAAGTACGCGGGCGTGACGACTTGATAGCCGGCGACGAGCTCCTGGTCCGCCGGGAGCAGCGGCTGGCCCTCGACGGTGTAGGGCGCGGAGAAATCGTCGCCACCTATCGGCAGCGTGGCGGCGGCGCCCGCACCGCGTACGCCGGGAAGCGCGCGAATGGCCCTCAGCGTGTCGTCGTAGAAGGCGACCTGGGTGCGCTGGAATTCCGCCCGCGGGCCGCTCAGCGCCATGTCGAAGGTCAACAGGTTCTTCGCGTCGATGCCGGTGTCGACGCGCGTCAGCGCGGTGAAGCTGCGCAGCAGCAGCCCCGCACCGACGAGGAGGACCAGCGCGACCGCAATCTGCGCGACCACGAGCACGTCCCGGGTTCGACCGGTGCGCGGGCCTGCGGAGCCGCGGGTGTTGCCCCCGCCAAGCTCGTTGAGATCGCTCGTGAGCGCGCCGGTCGACACCTGCCAGGCGGGAACGATCCCGAACAGAATCCCGGTCACGATCGAGATCCCCAGTGTGAAGGCCAGAACCGACACGTCGATGCCGGTGTCGGCGAGGCGCGGGATGTCGGCCGGGGCCAGAGCGATGAGCCACGACCTCGCCCACCACGCGATCGCAACCGCGCCGCACGCGCCGCCGATGGCAAGTACCAGCGATTCGGTCAGCAGTTGACGGACGACCCTCGACCGGCTCGCACCGAGCGCCAGGCGCACGGCAATCTCGCGCCGGCGAGCGGTCGCGCGGCCGAGCAGCAGGCTCGCGGCATTGGCGCACGCGATCGCCAGCACGAACGCCACGGCGCCGACGAGAATGAGCAGTGGCTGACGCACGACGCCGAAGAACTGCTCGCGCATCGGTTGAACCACGACCCCGGTTCCAGCGTCCTCGCGCGGATGATCGAGCGCCAGTCGATTCGAGAGCGCCTCGGCCTCGCCTTGCGCCTGCGCCACAGTGGCACCGTCCCTCAGACGGCCGACCGCGCGCAAGTATCCGATCCGGCGGTTGGCCGATAGATCCTGGCTCGGATCGTCTCCGGGGGTGCGCGGGATATCGTGGCCGGCGCCAGGCAGCCACAGTTCTGGCGGCGACGCGCTGCTGGACCCTCTGCCCGTGATCGCGGGCCACGCGAACTCCGGCGGCATGACCGCCACCACACGGCGGGAGCGACCGTTGATGCTGATCTCGCGTCCCACGAGGGCGCGGTCCGAACCGAAGCGCCGGGTCCACAGCCCGTAGCTCAGCACGACGTCACGCGCGTCGGCACGGCCACGGTGAAACGTGTCGCCGATGAGCGGCGCCACGCCGAGCACGTCGAAGAACCCCGACGACACACTCGACGCCGGCAGGCGTTCCGCGTCGCCGCCGCCGGTCAGGTTCACCGACAGGTGGCTGATTCCGGCGAGTCCCTCGACGGCGGTCAACTGCTCGCGAAAGTCGATGAGCCGCCCGGGAGTGAGGGCCGATCGGTTGAACGCCGGGGTGCTCGACCACACGAACACGACCCGATCCGCGTCGCGATAGGGCAACGGCCTCAAGAGCACCGAGTTGATGACGCTGAAGATGGCGGTGTTCGCGCCGATCCCGAGCGCCAGGGTGAGAAGCGCCACGGCAGTGAACGCCGGACTCTTCGCGAGCGATCTCAGGGCATAAGACAGGTCCTGCCGGAAGTCGTGCAGCATGGTGCTCGGTTAGACGGAGGGCGAGGTCGAAACGATAGTTGTGTGATAGCCGATGATGGCAAGATAGTTGGCTGTGCGCCGCCTATCGATCATCCTCCTGACCTCGTTCGTCGCCGTGTCCTGCCTGGGACACCGTCTCACAATTGCACATCCGGAGCTGCCCGGCGACGTCACGACGCTGACGCTGGCTGGACAATTCAGCATTCCCGCCCTGCGGCGATTTCCGCCGGTGATGGGTCTGCCGTTTGGCGGCATCTCCGGTCTCACCACCCGAGACGCGGGCCGGGAAATCTATGGGATCTCGGATGCGCAGAAGGGCGGGCGCATCTATCGTTTCGCGGTCGATGGCCTCGGGGGATCGCTGCGGGTCGACACGCTCAGCGTGGTGGCGCTGTCGATGGCGCCGGGAGACAACACTCCGGACCACGAGGGGATCGTGCTGCTCCCCGACGGCACCTTCGCGGTGTCCGCCGAAGGCTCGGACCGCGAGCCGAGGTTGCCGCCGGCGATCAACATCTACGGCCGGCACGGCGACTTCGTGCGTCGTCTTCCCGTTCCAGACAAGTTCGTACCCGAGCCGACAGGGCCGGCGACGCACGGCGCGCGGGGCAATGCCGGATTCGAAGGCCTGACGCTCTCGCCGGATGGCGAGCGTCTGTTCACGGCGACCGAGACGGCGCTGATTCAGGACGGAGCCGCGGCGACGTTCGATGCCGGAGCCCAGACGCGAATCATCGAATACGTCCCGCGCCGGGGGACGTTCGAGCCGGCGCGGGAATTCGTCTACGGCCTCGAGCCGGTAGAGAAGCCGCCGTTCGTTGCGAGCTCGCGCTTCTTCATCAACGGGCTGGTCGAGCTGCTGGCGATCAACCGCACGACGCTGCTGGCGCTCGAGCGTGGATACGCCCAGAACGAGGCGAACGCGGCGCAGAGCCGCAATCGGATCCGGTTGTACAGAGTCAGCCTGACCGGCGCGACCGATGTGTCGCCGCTCGAGTCGCTCAAGGGGCATCCGGAGATCGTCCCGGTCACCAAGACGCTGCTGCTGGATCTGTCCGACGTCCAGGGGCTCAGCCGCGAGCTCGCGCCAAGCCTGGACAATTTCGAAGGCCTGGCGTTCGGCCCCCGCCTGCCGGACGGGCGAGCGTCGCTCATCATCGTCAGCGACGACAACTTCAGCCAGTTGCAACGGACGTGGTTTCTGCTGTTTGCGATACAGTAACGGGGTCAGATCTCGATTTTCTCATCGGGTGTGCGGTATCCGCACACGCATGAGAAAATCGAGATCTGACCCCAAAGAAGAGGTTTCAGCAATGAACGTTCCGGTCGTCGAAGCCATCAACCGTCAGATCAATTCCGAGCTCATGGCGTCGTATGCCTATCTCGCGATGTCAGCCTGGTGCGAAGGCCAGAAGTTCACGGGCGCGTCCCGCTGGCTTCGCCTCCAGAGCCAGGAAGAGTACATGCACGCGATGAAGCTCTTCGACTTCATCCTGGCCCGCGACGCGAAAGTGGATCTCAAGCCGCTCGTGAAGCCGCGCCAGTCCTTCAAGTCGCTCGCCGACGTCTTCGAGAGAGCGCTCGAGCAGGAGAAGGAAGTGAGCCGTCAGATCGATTCGCTCTACGAGACCGCCTTCAAGGAAAAAGCATTCGCCGCCGTCGCCGAGCTGCAGTGGTTCCTGACCGAACAGGTCGAGGAAGAGAAGACGGGTCGGGAGATCGTCGCCAAGTTCCGGCTGATCGGCAACGACCCCTCGTCGATCCTCGACATGGATCGCGAGCTCGGCACGCGGTCGGATGTCCAGGTAGCGGCCGACGCTGCCGCCAACTGACGCCCGTGCGGAATCCCGGCATCGCCGCCGTACTCAGCTTCTTCATCCCCGGCGTCGGCCAGATTTACAACGGCGACTTTCTTCGGGGCATCTTCTGGCTGATCGTGACGCCAGGCTTCTGGCTCGGTACCGGTTTCACCCTGGGGTGGCTGTGCCATATTCTGTCGGCCTTCACGGCGTATCACCGGGCCAACCGGAAGAACGCGTGGGAGCGAGATAACTCATGAAGACATCCTTGCCCGCGTCGCTGGTCGCACTCGTCGTCGTCAGCCTGTCTGGCTGTGCCCGAAGCGCAGAGCCGCCGGCCGCCACGGCGGCACCCGCAGTGAAGATCCCGCTCGCCGGCATGCCGAAAATCGAGGCGGCACAGATTCTCGAGCACATCAAGACGCTCGCGTCCGACCAGTTCGAGGGGCGGAAGCCCGGCACGCCGGGTGAAGAGCGCACGGTCGAGTACCTGACGGCCGAGTTTCAGAAGCTGGGACTGAAGCCGGGCAACACCGACGGGACCTACATCCAGAAGGTGCCACTTGTCGGTATCACCGGCACGGAGGCCAAGCCGCTGGTTGTGACCGGCAAGGCGCGTGCGACGTTCAAGTGGCGCGACGAGGTCGTCGCCTGGACGAAGCACGTCGCCGACGGCGCGAGCATCGAAGGCTCAGACCTCGTCTTCGTCGGCTACGGCGTCGTCGCGCCCGAGTACAACTGGGACGACTTCAAGGGCGTCGATCTCAAGGGCAAGACGATGGTCGTGCTCGTCAACGATCCGCAGGTTCCGGATCCCGCGGATCCGTCGAAGCTCGATGCCCGAACGTTCAACGGCACGGCGATGACGTACTACGGCCGGTGGACCTACAAGTTCGAGGAGGCCGCGCGCAGAGGCGCGGCCGGCGCTCTCATCGTGCACGAAGAAAAACCGGCGGGCTATCCCTTTGCCGTGGTGCAGGGGAACCTCGAAGAGAAGTTCGACCTGGTGACGCCGGACAAGAACATGGGCCGGGCGAACATCGAAGGCTGGCTCTCGCTCGACGCCGCGAAACGCCTCTTGAAGATGGCCGGGCAGGATTTCGACGCGCTGAAGAAGCTGGCGACCACACGCGAGTTCAAGCCCGTGCCGCTCGGGCTCGCGGCGTCGCTCTCGGTCAAGAACACGATGCGGACGATCGACTCGCGCAACGTGCTCGCCAGGCTCGAGGGCAGCGACCCACAACTCAAGGACGAGTACGTGGTGTACACGGCGCATTGGGATCACTTCGGGATCGGCGTCCCGGTCAAGGGGGACAAGATCTACAACGGCGCGCTCGACAACGCGTCGGGCGTCGCGTCGATGCTCGAGATGGCGCGGGCGTTGACGCAGGTGAAACCCGGGCCCAGGCGCTCGATCCTCTTCGTTGCGGTGACCGCAGAAGAGCAGGGCCTCCTCGGCTCGCAATACTATGCCGTGACCCCCGTCTACCCGCTCGCGAAGACGCTCGCCAACATCAACGTCGACGGCATCAACCAGTGGGGCCGCACAAAGGACCTCACGGTCATCGGGCTGGGCGCCTCCGATCTGGACGACTATCTGCGCGACGCCGCCGCCGAGCAGAGCCGCACTCTTCGGCCGGATCCCGAGTCAGAGAAGGGCTTCTACTACCGGTCGGATCACTTCAATTTCGCCAAGCAGGGCGTGCCGGCGCTCTACACGGACAACGGCGTCGAGTTCATCGGCAAGCCGACGGAGTACGCCCAGCAGAAGCGGGACGAGTACAACAAGCACGACTACCATGCGCCCTCAGACCAGATCAAGCCTGACTGGGATCTCTCGGGGGCGGTCGAAGATGCCGAGCTGATGGCCGCCGTCGGCTATCGCGTGGCCAATGCGGACAAGTTCCCCGAGTGGAAGCCTGGGAATGAGTTCAGGGCGAAGAGAGAAGGGATGCTGAAGAAATAGCGTCTACGACTATCTTTCTTTCGGATCTTCGAGATACGTGTATCCGTTGAGGCCCTCTTCATAGAACTCGAGGAGCCGGCCTGATTCCTCGTAGCTGATTCTCCCCTGGCGAACGGCGAGCTCCACGTCGTTCCGCAGCTTGCGCACGAGCTCGGCGGCGCTGAACTCGACGTAGTCGAGCACCTCCTTCACCGTATCCCCTTTGATGACGGCGTCGAGCACGACGCTGCCGCGCTCGTCGAGGCTGACGTGCACGGCGTGCGTGTCGCCGAAGAGGTTGTGGAGGTCGCCCAGGATCTCCTGATACGCACCGACCAGAAACACGCCGAGGTAGTAGGGGTCGCCGTTGACGGTGTGGAGCGGGAGCGTCCGCTTGACGTCGCGCCGATCGATGAACTGATCGATCTTCCCGTCCGAATCACAGGTGATGTCGCCGAGCACGGCATGGTGCGTCGGCGGCGTGTTCAATCGGTGAATCGGCATCACCGGGAACAGCTGCTTGATGGCCCAGCTGTCGGGACACGACTGGAACAGCGAGAAATTGCAGAAGTACGTGTCCGCCATCGTGTCGTCGAGGCCCTGGAGATCCTCGGGGACGTCGTCCATCTGGCCGACGATCTTCTTGAGCTTGACCAGGATGGCCCAATAGAGGTTCTCGGCCTGACACCGCTGTTCGAGCGGGAGGTAACCGCCCGTGAACAGGTTGAGCGCCATGTCGAGCGCCTGCTGCGCGTCGTGGTAGCTCTCGAGCGCATTGCGCGGCGTGAGGTTCTGATACGTCTCGAGCAGGTCGATGAGCGGCTGCTCGGCTTCGTCGGGCGAGATCGTCGCGGGAATCTTCTCTTCGCCGAACGCGGAGACGCCGAGGACATTGAAGATCAAGACGCTGTGATACGCCACGATGGCACGGCCGCTCTCCGACACGATCGTCGGGTGCTTCACACCGGCGCTGTCACACACCGTCTGGATGTGGTAGACGACGTCGTTGGCGTACTCCTCGAGCGTGTAGTTGACGCTCGACTCGAAGTTGGTCTGCGAGCCGTCGTAGTCGACGCCGAGCCCGCCGCCGACGTCGAGGTACTCGAGCCCTGCGCCGGCCTTCACGAGCTCGGTATAGATCCGGGCAGACTCGTTGAGGGCGCCTTTGACGATGCGGATGTTCGGAATCTGACTGCCGAGGTGGAAGTGCAGGAGCTTGAAGCAGTCCTGCATGCCGAGCACCTTCAGCTCCTCGAGCCCGCGGAGCACCTCGGTGACCGTGAGGCCGAACTTCGACCGGAAGCCGCCGGATCCCTGCCAGCGTCCGCCACCCCTGGCGGCCAGCTTGACGCGCATCCCGATCTGGGGCCGAACGCCGACTTTCTCGGCGTACTTCAGGATAAGGCCGAGCTCGGTGTATTTCTCGACGACAGGGATGACCGTGCGCCCGATTTTCTGGGCGAGCATGGCCATCTCGATGAACTCGGCGTCCTTGAAGCCATTGCAGATGATGGGCGTGTCGTTGTAGGCCTGCGCGGCGACGGCCAGCAGCTCCGGCTTGGAGCCGGCTTCGAGGCCGAACCCGTATTCCCGGCCGAAATCGAGCACTTCCTCGACGACCTGCCGCTGCTGATTGACCTTAATCGGGTAGACACACACGTAACGGCCTTCGTATTGATGTTGCGCGATGGCCGCCTTGAACGCGCCGTGGATGTCCCCAAGCCGGTGGCGGAGGATGTCTCTGAAACGGATCAGAACCGGGACTTGGATCCCGCGCAGCATCAGGTGGTCGGTGAGCTGCTTGAGGTCGATGGCCTGCGCCGGGTCCTTCGTCGGATGGACCAGGACGTGGCCCGACGGCGAGATGGAAAAGTAACCCTTCCCCCATCGATCGACTTCGTAGAGCTCGGTGGCGTCGCTGACGGTGAAGGCCTCGCCCGTCTGCCAGTTACGGTGCGCGCGAGAAACAGAGGTACTCACGGTCACATGATACAGACGTTAGTCGCGGGTCGCTAGTGATAATGCGGGCGACAGTCTGCAGTCGGGAGTCGGGTGTCGAGAGTCGCAATCCACAGTCTCAGTCGGAAGTCCGAGGCGGGAGTCGACAATGGCAATCGACGGTCGGGAGTCGCAGTCGGGAGTCGGAAGCGAAACGCCGTTCTCAATCGTCGGTCCGAGCGGCAGTCGGCACGCTCTCCGCTTCGTCGTTCGTACGCGGGTCAGTGACGCAGCACTCGCCTTTCGTCGCCCCGGCGTTCGGTTTCTTCAGACGCTCTGAGGTGCGAGGACGTCGGTCGCTTGGCCTGGCGAGAGGTTCGCTCGCTCCGCCCGGCTGGCTCGCCCGCCCGCGACTCTCGCTCCGACTCGACGGCTGACTCCAACTGCCGACTCCCGATTCGGACTACTCGGCGCCGGTTGTCGACTCGGACTCCCGACCCGGACTCCCGACTGAGATTGCCGACTGCGACTCCCGACTCCCGACTGAAGACTGTCGACTGTCTCATTTCCTCCCCCTGTCCGTTTCCGCGCGATCGAACAGCGCCATCTGGGACGAACGCCGTCCATCAAGGGACGAAATGCGAAAACCCGTTGACGGGGCTTCGCGCCAGTCGCTGGCGCCGGCCCCCTCGCCAGGTTTTGCCAATATTTATGGGCCTGAATCGCACGATTCGACAAGACGAAATGCTCGCAGCTTACGTCTAACACCAAGCACGCTCCCAACACAGCCGGAGGCTTATCCGTCCTCTGTAGGAGCGTGCGCGGCCCGAACGTGGGAACTGGGACCTATGAAACCGCCAGCCGATCGGCAGCTGAATCTGGACGGGACCGGCACGGACGTGCCGGCCGCCGCGCCGCTGCGCTACGGCGTGCACTGGTCGATCGTCTTCATGGCCGCGACGGTGCTGGCGCTTTTCTCGACGCTGCTGGCCTGGCAGTTCACCGTGTCGCTCGGTCACGAGGTCAGGTACTGGCGGACGCTCATCATCCTCAACACGACCTATTGGTACCTCTGGGCGCTCTTCACCCCCGCAATCATCTGGCTCTCGCAGCATTTCCGGTTCGAACGGAAGGGCCTCTGGCGCGCGGTGGCGGTCCATCTCCCGGCAGTGGTGCTGTGCTCGCTGACCCACATCCTCACGATGTCGGGCGTGCAGTGGTGGTTCGCGCGGGCGCAGGGCCGGCAGTTCGCCTGGTTGGAGGAAGCGCAAAAATCCGCGCTCCTCAACTTCGACTGGGAAATGATGACGTACTGGACGATTGTCGGCCTGAGCCACGCCGTCCTCTACTACCGTGAATCGAAGGACCGCGCGCTGCGCACCTCGCAGCTCGAGACGCGGCTCGTCGAGGCCCAGCTCAAGACGCTCCAGCAGCAGCTCCACCCACACTTCCTGTTCAACACGCTGCACGCCATCTCCGCGTTGATGCACCGGGACGTCGAGGCCGCCGATCGGACGCTCATGCGATTGAGCGACCTGCTGCGCCTGACCCTCGAGCACATCGGCCAGCAGGAGATTCCGCTGCAGGCGGAGCTGGACTTCCTCTCGAAGTACCTGCAGATCGAAGAGACGCGCTTCGCCGATCGGCTGGTCGTCCGCTTCGACGTGCAGGCCGAGACGCTCGACACGCTCGTTCCCAACCTCATCCTGCAGCCGCTCGTCGAAAACGCAATCAAGTACGGCGTCGCGAAAAAGTCCGGGCCGGGGCACGTCGATATCTCGGCGCGGCGCGAGGGGGACAAGCTTCGAATGGAAGTCCGCGACGACGGCGAGGGGCTGTCGGAGGACGCGCTGACCGCGCTGCAGAAAGGCATCGGCGTCTCGACGACGCGCGCCCGGCTGCAGCACCTTTTCGGCGCCGACTGCCGCTTCGAGTTCCACCGTCAGACTGCCGGCCTGTCGGTCGTCGTCGCCATTCCCTGGAAAACGGAGGTCAGGTCCAGGACCGAAAAGTCCGGCTACGACACCGGAGCGCCTGCGGAGACGCACCGAGTCGGCGCCAGCCCGCTCGCAACCGTCGCACGACAGCATCACTAGTCGCGGAGCATTCGGAATTTGGCATTTGGCGTTCAGCATTCAGCATTCAGCATTTCTTGAGGGTTCATCATGGACACCAACCACGTCACAGCACAGACCGCCGCAGAGCATCCTGGTCAGGGAAACATGCATCGGACGACCGCCCTGAAGAAGATCAAGACCCTCATCGTCGACGATGAACCGCTCGCGCGGGAGCGGCTGGCCGCCTTGCTCTCGAGCGAGGCGGATATCGAGGTGGTGGGCCAGGCTCGTGACGGCGAGGAGGCCGTGTCGGCCATCCAGGATCATTCGCCGCAGCTGGTGTTCCTCGATGTGCAGATGCCGCACATGAACGGCTTCGAGGTCATCGAGGCGATCGGCAGCGAGCGCATGCCGGTCGTGATCTTCGTGACCGCCTACGATCAGCACGCGCTCAAGGCCTTCCAGGTGCGCGCGCTCGACTACATCCTCAAGCCGTTCGATCGCGAACGGTTCTCAGGTGCCCTGCAGCGCGCGCGGCGGCAGATCGAGCGCGAGGAGACAGGCGACCTGGGGCGCCGGCTGCTGGCGCTCGTCAAGGACCTCCGGCGCGATCAGCCCCGCACGGACCGCCTCGTGGTCAAGTCAGGCGGCCGGCTGTTCTTCCTCCGGATGGACGAGATCGATTGGATCGAAGCGGCCGGCAACTACGTCCGGCTCCACGTGGGCACGACCTCGCACTTGCTGCGAGAGACGATGAACGCCATCGAGGGACGGCTCGATAGCGAGAAGTTCTTCCGCATCCACCGCTCGCGCATCGTCAATATCGAGCGCGTCCAGGAGATGCAGCCATGGCTCAATGGCGAGTACGCCGTCGTCCTGCGCACCGGAACACGACTGACCCTCAGCCGCGGGTACCGGGAAAAGCTGCAGGACCGGTTGGGGCGAGGGCTGTAGAGAATCAACTGGAAGCTAGGAGCTGGGAGCTAGGAGATAGGAGGCCTTCTCGCTTCTAACTGCTAGCTCCCAGCTCCTATTTCCTATTTCCCTGGCATCGTGAAGAGCGTATCCGCCATGAGCACGTCGAACTGACATTCGCTGTAGATGATCTCGACCATCACTTGACCGTTGTGGAGCTGGCGGATCTGGAACGGCACGGTGATGCCATCCACCTCCTTGTAGTTGGAGAATTCCAGCGTCACGATGGCCTTTCGGGTTCCCTGCTCGATCTGCATGACCGTGCGTGATTCGAGCATGGTATCGGCGTTGAGGTACACCTCCTGGATCGAGCCGTTCTTGAGGGTCATTCTCAGCCTGTGCATCGTGATGCCCTGCACGGCCTCCGTGCCGATCAGTTCGACTGTGGTGCCCCTGGCTTTGTAGTCGAGCAGCGGCGTGTCGAAGTCGCCAGCGTCCTGGCGGGTCCTGTCCGCCTGTGGCCCGGTGATCTCGCGCGCCCCCGTGCTGACGAGCGGGTTGATCTGCCAGACGATCTTGCCGTCGAAACCAAGAACGAACGTCTGCCCGTCGCTGATGTTCTCCCGCCGCATCTTGTTGGGACGCTTCGCCCAACTGGTGACGGGCATCTCGCCGCCGGGACGCTTGATACTGCCCCGCATCTTCACCGAGGTGACGGCGCGCAGCCTGTCGGCGCCGCCCTTGGCTGCAAGATTCCTGGCGACGATCTCGTCCACAGTCGGCGATTGCGACGCCGGCGCGGAACCGACGAGGGCCACAATCGCCACGGCACACGAGATGACACGGAGGCGCATGATCGAAGACGCGCCGGTCCGAGGACGGGGGTCAGGCGGCACGTCTCGTCATCATCCGGTACAGCGCCAGCAGGATGATGGCGCCGACGATGGACATGAGGTAACCCGCGACCTGACCTGGACCATAAAAGCCCATCACCCTTCCGAGGAATCCACCGACCAGCGCGCCGGCGATGCCGAGCAGAACCGTGACGATGAAGCCCCCCGGATCGTCGCCGGGCATCAGGAGTTTCGCGAGCACGCCGACAACCAGCCCGAAGCAAATCCACGAAAGAATAGCAATCATAGGTGTCCTCCGCCTTTCTCTCCACAGGCGATGCAAGCGGTTGACCAAAACAAAGCTCTGCTGTTCCAGAGACTACACCAAGAAGTTCCAGAGCCGAACGCCGGTGGGGTCAGATCTTGTATTTCAACATTCTACGGACAGATATCGCTGCAGGCCTGTCCTTCACGATGTTGAAATACAAGATCTGACCCCACCGGCAGCAGAAGCGCCTGCGGCCCGCGCGCGGCGCGGAGCCCAAGCACATCGAGAAACAGGTGAGCGGCGCGGCGGCCGTCAGGAGATGGTGCGGGGCGAGGAGTGCAGCATCGAGTCGACGTCTTCTCTATCGGCCCGGTCTGCTTTGCCGACGCGGTCGGCCGGCTCTCCGATAAGCGCCACCATTGGACTCGTTCCGGTAAGGAGGACGCCGGCGGCGTAGTAGGCAGCGATGAGGAGGACGGGCCACAACAATCGTGAGCCGGCGGCGGCGCTGCCAAATGCCAGTACCAGAGCGACTGTCAAATCCGCGGCCGTACCGAGATATCTGGCCCGGTTCGACAGCGTGCTGGACGAACCGCGGTAGCCGCCGCCCGCTTGCGCCAGCGCCATGAGCTCGACGGGGGAGTGCCTTGCGTCGACGATAGCCGGGTCTGGTGCTGGGGGCTTGTACTGGCGCTCGAACCGGCGGAAGACGTCGTCTGGGTCCAGTCCGACGGATTCGGCGTAGGCACGGACAAATGCACGCCGGAAAATGCCGCCCGGCCAACGCGAGATGTCGTCGGATTCGAGCCCCTCGAGCAACGGCAGCGAGACCTTGGTGCTTTCCGAAATCGTCCTGAGGGTGAGTTCTCGGCGTTCGCGTTCGGCTCGGAGATAGGCTCCGAGCGTGGTGGTATCGTCCATCAGCTCAAGCACGCAGGAATTTACGCAGGGTATTTGCGAGTATGCCCCACGGAAAGGCCGTCTGCAAGACTGATCTTTGCGGGTTATAGTGGCCGCGTGCGGCCGCTCGTGGCGCTTCTGATTCTGTCGTCCCTCGGCGGCGGGCCCACGCAGCCCGAGCGACCGAGGAGCCGGATGGAAGATCAGGTTGGCGCCGTCGTGAAGGGCTTCCGGGGCCACATGGGCGTGGCCGCCATCGACCTCCGAACAGGCGAGACGATCGGAGTCGACGCCGATTCGCCGTTTCCGACGGCCAGCACCATCAAGACGGCGGTCATGGTCGAGGCGTGGCAACAGGCGGCGGACGGCCGCCTGTCGATGGACACGGCCGTCACGCTCACGGCCCCTGACAAGGTTGGTGGGGCGGGCGTGCTGCGCGGGCTGCACGACGGCCTCGCGCTTTCGGTCGCCGACCTCATCCACTTGATGATCGTGCTGAGCGACAACACGGCGACCAACCTCCTGATCAACCGCCTCGGTACCGCCCAGGTGAACCAGCGGCTCGAGTCCTACGGGCTGCGTGAAACCAAGCTCTTTCGACCGACGTTCCGCGACGGACGTCCCGATGTCCTGCCGGAGCTCGAGCGCGAGTTCGGGCTCGGCATGACGACGCCGCGCGAGATGGCGCGGCTGATGGCGCTCATCGCGGAGGGTAAAGCCGTGAATCGCGTCGCGTCGGAGGCCATGCTCGCCACGCTGCGGCGCCAGCAGGACCGCGCGATGATCCCTCGGCTGATTCCAACCGGCGAGCGCATTCAGATTGGCAACAAGACGGGGACCGATGAAGAGAAGCATCCGTTGAAGGACGGCGTGAAGCGCCAGGTGCGCGCCGATGCCGCGATCGTGACCGGTCCGGACTTCACCTACGTCGTCGCGATCTACGCGCGGCAGGTCGAGGATACGCGGTGGAGCGTCGACAACGAGGCGCTGTTGACCGGCGCGCGCATCTCGCGAATGATCTACGAGCACTTTTCGAGGGGAAAATAGGGTCTCCTAAAACAACGTCCGGCTGACCCCCTCGTGGTTGAGCAGCCAGCGCTTCCTCTCGAGACCTCCGCCGTAACCGGTAAGGCTGCCGTTGCTGCCGATGATGCGGTGGCACGGGAGGACGACCGCTACCGGGTTGGCCCCGTTCGCTGCACCGACCGCACGCACGGCCGACGGCGCACCAACCCGCCCAGCGAGCTCCGCGTATGAGGTCGTCGTGCCGGCCACCACGGTCCGCAAGGCGTTCCAGACGCGCTGCTGGAAGGGCGTGCCGTGCAGCTCGACGTCTATCTCGTCCAGGCTCGCCAGATCGCCGCCAAAGTAGCGTGACAACACGCTCACGACGCCGCCCGGATCGTCGCCGGGC
The DNA here is from genome assembly GCA_963771395.1 of uncultured Acidobacteriota bacterium. Classification (GTDB taxonomy): domain Bacteria; phylum Acidobacteriota; class Vicinamibacteria; order Vicinamibacterales; family 2-12-FULL-66-21; genus DATBJJ01. Next base: position 508,277 of record CAVYTY010000006.1, read on the forward strand.
CCAACCGACGCGCCCGGATACCACGACGCCAACGCCGAGTGCACAGGCTCGGTGACTGAGCCGAAGTGCACCAGGCAGACCTTCGATCCGTGCGCTGCAACGGTGAGCTCGCCAACAGGCGAGTCGACCGTGGCGAGGTGGATAGTGTGCATTGGTTGATGATAGTTCCAGCGCCCGGGCTTCTTGAATTCTCAGTCTGCATTACTCAATGCAGGCGCTCTTGCAACCTTCCTCCCCTCCCCACCGTCTCATACCTTGATAGTCTAGGCTTCATGGCAAACCGAGGTATGGATGGCCCCGAAAAACGAAGCGAACGGCATGCTCCATGGCACCCTGGACGCGCTGGTGCTCAAGACGCTCACCTGGGGTGTGCGCCACGGCTACGGCATTGCCAAGTGGATCGAAGAAGCGACCGACGAGGCGGTGCCCATCGAGGAAGGGTCGCTCTACCCTGCGCTCTACCGCCTGGAACGCCGCGGCCTGATTGAGGCCGACTGGGGAACATCAGAGCTCGGGCGGAAGGCAAAGTTCTACCGAATCACGCCGAAGGGGCGCAGGCAACTCGCCGCAGACACTGCACAGTGGGCCCGTTTTGCGACTGCCGTCTCGAAGGTCCTGTTGCCGGCATGAAATTCGGACAGCGGCTCCGCTCGCGGTTCTGGCGAGCCCGCGTCGACGACGAGGTCGACGCGGAGCTGGACTTCCATGTCGAGATGCGGGCGCGCGAGCTCGTCGAAAAGGGGATGCGTCCAACCGAGGCGCGCGAAGCGGCGGTTCGACGATTCGGAGACATCACGCGGGTCAACGCCACCTGCCGGGCCATCGGAAAACGAAGGGACCACGAGATGCGACGGACGGAGGACTTCTCGGAGCTCACCCACGACGTGACGTTTGCCTGCCGGCAGCTCGCCTCGAGCCCGGGTTTCACGCTAGTCGCGGTCGTGACCCTCGCGCTCGGCATCGGCGCGACGACGGCGATCTTCAGCGCCGTGCAGTCCGTCGTGCTCAGACCTCTGCCGTTCCCACAACCGGATCGGTTGGTGTCGGTCTATGAGTACGTGCGCAACAATCGGGGCAACGTATCGGCAGGCAACTTCGTCGACGGGATCGTGCCGGTCACGGCGTTCAGCGCGGTGGCGGCGGAGCAGTTCTCGAGCTTCAACCTGTCTGACACAGGCGACACCGAGCGTGTGATCGGCGGCCGGGTCACGGCAAGCTTCTTCGACGTCTTCAACCTTCCGACCGTGCACGGCCGCGTCTTCACCAAGGAAGAAGACCAGCCGGGACGAGAGCAGGTCGTCGTCCTCAGCCACGGCCTCTGGGCGCGCCGGTTCGGCAGCGATCCGGCAGTTGTCGGCCGTCGGATCACGCTCAACGAACGGCCCTACGACGTCATCGGCGTGATGCCCGCGCGGTTCACCTACACCGCGAACCAGGAAGAGCTCTGGGTGCCTATCGCCTTCACCGCCGAGCGCAAGGCAATGCACGACGAGCACTACCTGCAGAATCTACGGGCGACTGAAGCCGGACGCGACGCAGGAACAAGCCCGCAACGCGCTCGGCGCGAATGCCCAGCGGCTGCGCGCGGCGTTCCCGCGTGAGGCGGCAGAGTTGGACTTCACGACGGTATCGGTTCTGGAAGATCTCGTCGGCGACTACCCTCGCCGGATGTTCACGCTCCTCGGCGCGGTCGGCTTCGTTCTGCTGATCGCGTGCGGCAACGTCGCCAACCTGCTGCTCGCGCGCGGTGCCGCACGCGCCGGCGAGCTGGCCATCCGGGCGGCCCTTGGCGCGGGGCGCGGTCGGATCGCCCGCCAGCTCCTCACCGAAAGCGTCGTGCTCGCCGTCCTCTCGGCCGTTGTCGGGCTCGGGCTGGCGGCATGGGGCATCAGAATATTGGTCGCGGCGGCGCCCGACGGCGTGCCCAGGCTCGAGCAAACGACGCTCGACCCGTTCGTGCTGGCATTCACCTTCATCGTCACTCTCGCTGAGCGCGATGCTGTTCGGCGTGGCTCCCGCGATGCGAGCGGCTCGCGTCGACGTGCAGACCGTGATCAAGGAAGGTGGACGCGGTGCCGGCATGGGCGGCGTGCGCGATCGGCTGCGCACCGGACTCATCGTCGCGGAGCTCGCCGTCGCCCTGGTATTGCTCGTGGGTGCCGGGCTCCTCATACGCAGCTCGCTTGCGCTGCAGCGCGTCAACCCCGGCTTCGATCCGTCAGGCGTGCTTTCGACGCGGTTCGCGCTGCCGGCGGCCGCGTATCCCGATCGCGCGACGGTGGTGCGGACCCTCCAGAAGCTGGCCGAAGCCGCTGCGCGGATTCCGGGCGTGACAGCCGCGGCCATCACGACACAGGTGCCGATGGGAGCTGGCGGCAACGGCAACGGCCTCATCCCGGAGGGTGTCGCGCTCGAAAGCCGGAACGCGATCAACAGCCGGCTCCGGATGGTCACACCGGGCTATTTCGAGACCATGCGGATTCCGATCGTCAAAGGCCGGCCCCTCACCGATGCCGACCGCCAGGGTGCGCCCAAGGTCATGGTGATCAGCGAGGCGCTCGCACGAGCCGCGTTTCCCGACAAGGATCCGATCGGCAAACGGATCGTCTGCTGCGAGCCCGGACCCGATGGCAAGAGCCCGGACTACAAAACGGTGGTCGGCGTTGCCGGCGACGTGCGTTCGCGTGCGCTCGGCGAGGCGCCGGCCCCTGAGTTCTATCTGCCAATCGACCAGGTGCCGGCCGTCGGGTGGGACTGGGTCCAGCGCACGGCGTTCATCGTCGTGCGGACGATCTCGATCCGCAGGCCCTGTCGAACCCGGTGCGCGGTATCGTCCGGGAGGAGGCGCCCGGAGTCCCCGTGTTTCAGGTGAGGACGATGGAGCAGCGGCTGCAGGCGTCGATGGCGACCGCGCGATTCAACACGATGCTGCTGACGCTGCTCGGTCTCGTCGGGCTGGTGCTCGCCGCAATCGGGGTCTACGGCGTCATCGCGTACTTCGTGACGCGCCGCACCCAGGAGATCGGCGTTCGCATGGCGCTCGGGGCCTCGCGAGGCCATGTGCTTGCGCTCGTGTTCCGTCAGGCGGTCTGGCCGGTCGGACTCGGGATTGCCGCCGGCGTCGTCATGTCGGTCATGGCGACCAGGGTGCTGACCACGCAACTCTTCGGCGTGTCGAGCTACGACCCGGTGACGTTCGCTGCCGTGGTCATCGCGCTGGCCGTCGTCGCACTCATCGCCAGCCTGATTCCCGCCACGCGCGCGGCATCAGTCGATCCAACGCGAGCGCTGCGTCTGAACTGACTGTCGGCTTCGTGGCAGTTCTTCACGCCCCCACCGGCCTGTAACAGCAGGGCGCCGCCGATACCAAGCTCGTTCGCGTTCTATACTGGCGCGTGTGAGGAACCATCTAGCAACGTTCCTGGCCATCGCCGCGATTGCTCTGGCCGGTTCGGAGCTGTCCGCGCGCAACTGGCCGCAATGGCGCGGACCGTCGAGTCAGGGCGTCTCGTTGGAAACCGGCCTGCCGACGACGTGGAGTGCGAGCCAGAACGTGGCCTGGCGCGCCGCACTCGAAGGGCTCGGCACGTCGTCGCCGATCGTGTGGGGCGATCGCGTGATCGTGACCTCGCAGGTCGGCACGTCGGCGCTGGCCGAGGGTCCGTCTCATCCGCAGTTGGCCCGCGACGACCGCGCCCTCGCGGAGCGCGAGAATCCGATGGGCGGCCGGCGCGCGCAACCGGGCGCGACCGCGGGTGATGTGTGGCTCGTTGTCGAAGCCTTCAACAGGTCCGACGGCCGGCGGCTCTGGGAGTATCGAACGAAGGCGACCGGGACCCTGCCAGCGGTCCACGAAAAGCACAACCTTGCCACGCCGACGCCGGTCACCGACGGCCAGCGTGTTTACGCCTGGTTCGGTAACGGTCAGATCGTGGCGCTCGACCTCGAGGGCCGCCTTGGCTGGACGCGCCATCTGGGCGAAGAGCTCGCACCGTTTCGGACGCTCTGGGGCCACGGAAGCTCACCGGTGCTCTTCGGCGACCTCCTGATCCTGTTGTGCGATCACCTGTCGGACGCATACCTGCTGGCGGTCGATGCGCGTACGGGCAAGGACCGATGGAAAGTGGACCGTGGCGACAATCGTACGTCGCACAGCACTCCGCTCGTCGTGAGCGGACCGAAGGGCGCCGAGCTCCTCCTCAATTCATCAGAGCGGATCGACGTCTACGATCCCGGGACCGGGGCGCTTCTGTGGTTCGCGGGAGCACCGCGGCAGACGCCGATTCCCTCGGCTGTCTTCCACGACGGCAGGATCTATCTGAGCCGGGGGTATCGCAACAGCGATTACATGGCCATCCGGCCGGGCGGCAGGGGCAACGTCACGACTACCCATGTCGAGTGGCAGGCGCCTTCCGGCGCGTCGTACGTCCCCTCGATCCTGCACTACGAGGGCTTACTCTACATGACGAACGAAGTCGGCGTCGTGACATGCGCCGACTCCAGAACCGGCGAGCGCGTCTGGCGGCATCGGCTCGACGGCGTGTTCTTCGCCTCTCCCGTCGCAGGAGACGGCAAGGTGTATCTGGTCAGCGAAACCGGGGAGACGTTCGTGTTACGCGCCGGGCGCACCCCGGAGGTCCTGGCGCGAAACGACCTCGGCGAGCGGTTCATTGCTTCGCCCGCGATCTCGCAGGGGCGGTTCTTCCTCCGGAGCGATCGCACACTCTTTGCCATCGGCAGGTGAGCTCTCGTTCCGGGTCAAGTCCCTCAAGGGGTACGGGTCCGCGGCTGCGGGGAGCCTAGCCCGCCGGTTGCGTCAACGGAGCATCAGGGCGTCGGCCCCGGCTGCCGCGCGTGCTTGATGAACGTACCGTTCCGAACCTCGGCGAAGGCCTGCCGCAGCTCGGCTTCCGTGTTCATCACGATCGGCCCGTACCACGCGACCGGCTCTTCGAGTGGCTTGCCGGAGACGAGCAGGAAGCGGATCCCTTGTTCGCCGGCCTGCACCGTGACCTCGTCGCCCCGATCGAAGACGACCAGCGAGCGGTCGCGGGCGTCGTTGTACACCGCGTTGTCGATGTCGCCGGTTGAGTCGGTCCTGACCGGGTGCGGGCCGGACGCGTCACGAAACGTCCCCGAACCCGCGAAGACATAGGCAAATGCGTGACGAGTGACCTCCACGGGCAGTGTCCTTCGCCTGTTGGGCGGCACCGACACGTCGAGATACTGCGGCTCGGCCGCGACGCCATCCACCGGCCCCCGCCGGCCCCAGAACTCACCGCACACCACGCGCACGTGCGTCCCATCGTCATCGACGATCGACGGGATATCCCGCGCGGCTACATCTTGATAGCGTGGCGCGGTCATCTTGAGGGACGCCGGCAGGTTGGCCCAGAGCTGAAAGCCGTGCATCTGGCCCTGCGCGTTGCCCTTCGGCATCTCCTGATGGATGATGCCGCTCCCCGCGGTCATCCACTGGATATCACCCGCACCGAGCAGGCCCTGGTTGCCCAGGCTGTCGCCGTGCTCGACCGTGCCGGCGAGGACGTAGGTGATCGTCTCGATGCCGCGATGCGGGTGCCAGGGGAATCCCTTGAGATAGTCGGCCGGCCGGTCGTTGCGAAAGTCGTCGAAGAGGAGAAAAGGATCGAAGTCGGCCGTTTCGCCGAACCCGAATCCACGGTGCAGCTTCACGCCGGCGCCTTCCATCGTCGGTTGCGCCTCGATTGAGCGTTTGACAGCTCGAATGGACACGTTGCCTCCTCGGTCTTCAATCTAGGACGCTGGCACGTGCCTTCCGGTGCCCGGAGGTGCCATCAGCAAGGTGTCGGGCCGACCTGGCTGAAAGTCAAAGCATCGGCCGCGCGTCTGAAGGCACGAATTGCGAGCTGTTCAGGAGCCCTCAGCCAGTCTCTTGTCGATGTCGGCTTTCGACAGCCAGCGGCCGTTCACCATCACGCCGGCGATTTTCCACGTGTTGTCGATGTTCTGGAGCGGGTTGGCGTCGAGCAACAGCAGATCCGCGCGTTTCCCGCTGCCGATTGTGCCGGTCGTGGAGTCTGTCTTGAGGTAGACGCCAACGTTCACCGTGCCGGTCCGGAGCGCCTGATAGGGCGTGAGCCCGGCGTCGACAATTGACCTCAGCTCGCGGTGCGCGGAGAAGCCCGGGACGTTCCAGAGCTGTGGCGCGTCTGAGCCGAGCGCGAACGGCACGCCGGCGTCGTGTAGCGCCTTGATGAACCGGCGCCGAATGCCGAGCAGCTTCGCGCGCTCGGCCTGGGGAGTCTGAAGAAACTTCTGCTTCTGCGCGATCCAGTTCTTGATCGTGTCCGGCGGGCATGTACTTCATCTCCGGCCGCGCGGCGAGCTCCTCCGGCGGCACGTCGTTGAGCAGGTTGTCCATCAGCACCTGCGTCGGCACCTGCCAGACCCCTGCGGCCTTTGTCGCCGACACCAGCCCGGGAAGCTTCGATTCGTCGATGTCGTTCATCAGGTTGGTGCCGAAGAACTGCGAAGGAGTCTCCGGGTTCTTCGCCATCGCCTCGACATATCCGTCGAGGTGGTCGATGCTCGCGTACTTCGCCTCGAGCGCGCGTGCGATGCCGACTGCAGCCGGCACATGACCGGCAAACGGGATCTTGAGCTCGTCAGCCTTGGCCGCCATCGCGTCGAAGACGTCGCGCGGCACACCAGGGTGAATCTTGAGCAGGTCGTAACCGGCCTTCTTCTGCGCGATGACCGCTTCGACGGCCATCTCCTTCGTCGACGCTGTCTTGGCATTGAACGAAGGCCCTGAGGTGTAGATGAGCGGGCTGACAATCTCGCGCCGAGCCGCACGTTCGCGGTAGATCAGGTGACGGGGATCGCCGAGCATGCCGCGGATCGTCGTGATGCCGCTCGCGGTGTAGAGAAAGAGCGTGCGCTCGACGGCCGAGTCGGGAGCCTGCCCGCCAGGAATGTGGGCGTGCATCTCCGCGAGCCCCGGCATCAGGAACTTGCCTTTGCCGTCTATGCGACTCGCGCCGGCTGGAATCTGTGCCTTGGCCGCCGGAGCGATCGATTCGATCTTCCCGTCGCGGACAATCACCGTCTGATCAGCGAGGACCGCGTCCTTGTCCATGGGGATCACGCTGACGCCGACAAACGCCATCGCCACGGACTGTGCGCCGGGTGGTGACGCCTGCCCCGCCCAGATGACCCCTGCCAACACTGATGCCGCCATGATCTTGTGGGTAGTCATGGCGACGATCGTATCAATTATCAATGCGCTTGGGGCCCCGCCCCAAGCGCTCTCGCGCGGCGACTTCGCGCCGCGCTCGGGCCGCAGGCGCTGCTGTCCTACCCTCCTAGCTCCTAGCTCCTAGCTCCTTCTATATCTACTTCATCACCACGAGCTCACGGCAACCCCTCCGCGCTGACCAAAACCAAGTCAAAGGCTCAGGCCTTGCGCCCGAGCATCCTGTCCAGCGAGTCCGATGTCTGATAGATGAGCGCTTCGGGATAGTGCGGGTACGGGTGGAAGTACTCGAACGTGCAGTAGCCGCGGTAGCCTACGCCCGTCCAGCGCGTCCATCACCGCCGGCCAGTTGGTCGTGCCGTCGAGAAGCGGCCGGAACGACTCGAGCGAATGGTCGGTGCCCTTCTTGGTGAACTCCTTGAAGTGCGTGTTGCCGATCCGTTTGCCCAGAATCGCGATCCAGTGTTCCGGGTGCTGGAAGAGCATGATGTTGCCCGTGTCGAAGTGGACGCGCACGTGCGGCGCTGGCGAAACTGTCGACGAACGCGTTCATCTCCATCGGCGTCATCAGGTAGCCGTTGAAGAAGATGTTCTCGATGTTCAGGTGGATCTTCAGCTTCTCTGCCGGTCTGCACGAGCGTCGCCGACCGCTTCGCGCGCCCGGCGATCGCACACGTCGTTCGGCACCGGCTCGTGGTCGTCGCGCCACGGGATGTGCACCGCGCCGGGGACGACCAGCAGGTTCTCGGTGCCGAGGTCGTGAGCCGCCTGCGCCATGCGACCGGCCAGCTCGAGGCCGCGCGTGCGCTTCACCTCGTCGTTGCTCGTGAGCGGATACGGCCAGAACAGGAACGAGCAGAGCCCGCTGATGTCGATGCCGATCCTGTCGGCCGCCCGGCGGATCTCCTGTAATTCGCTGCGTGCCCGCTCTCGGTGAGAGGTCGATCTCGAGGTCGTAGTTCAGCTCGATGCCGTCGAAGCCGGCAGTCCTTCGCCAGCTGCAGGCAGTCGACGAGCGTCATCTTCTGCGGGTAGGGAAACGCCCAGAGGTTGATCGACTTCTTCATGTCGTACCGCTTGCGCGGCGCGGGCGGTCGCTGGCTGGCTGCAGTCGTCTGTGATGCGCCGAGCGCGTCGGGCGCGAGAAGCGCGGCGCCCGCGAGCATCGAGCCGATAGCGGAGCGGCGGGAGATCGGCCCGAACGGACCGTCAACTTCGTTCTGACGATTGGTCATGGTCACTCCAGGTCCAGCTTCCGCTGGCAAATGATCTCTATGACGCTCCTCCAGATGCGGCGAGGTAGTATACGGCCGCGCCCATGGCTGCGATCCACAGGCACGCGGAACGACCGGGCGCCGGTACGGGCCAGGGCCGGACACGCCATCGCCTGATGAGACGCCTCGCGCTCGCGCACCTGCATCTGGTCGTTGCGGAGATGTTCGTGTCGAGCTGCGCGATCTCACACGAACCGCAGCTCGTCACCGTCCCGCAGCCCGGCCTCCGCCCGGTCGCGAGCCTCGACCAGGTGTTCGACTACCGCACAGCCGCTGCGACGGTCGCGTGGATCTTCGAACACGACTTCGGCTTCCCGTCGTTTCCCGCGACATTCCGCTTCTATCCCAATCGCGAGGCGTTCGAGCAGGCGCTCCTCGAGGTGGGATACGACCAAGATCTCGCCAGGAGTGCCGCAAAGACGATGACCGCGGTCGGCGGGCATCGTGGCGTACTGCTGAACAACGCCATGCTCGGGTCTCTCCCCTGGGCCAATCGGGTCGCGCTCCTCGCGCACGAGTTCGGCCACAGCCTCCAGTACAGCTTGGCGGCGGGCGGCGCGGCACGTCCGACCAGTGGCTGCGCGAAGGGTTCGCGGACTGGCTGTCGATTCGAGTACTCGAGCAGCTCGAGATCGTGACGATGGCGAACGTGCGGCGTGAGCGGCTGCGGCAACTGCGCAGCGTCGGGCGGGCGAGGACGCCGTCGCTGGGCGATCTCGTCACGTTTCCGCAATGGGTGCTGGCTGGTGAGCGGCACGGCGCGCAGATGTACGCGCTGTCGTTTCTCGCCGTCGATCGACTGCTGGAGCGGCACGGCGTCGCCGCCGTTGCGGGCTATTTCAAGCGGTTCGCGGAGTCCGAGGACCGCGCGGCGAACTTCCGAGGTACCGTTTGGCGAGGACCTCGAGAGCTTCGAGGCATCGCTGACCGCGACGCTCTGGCGACCGTGAGCGCCCGGGCCGCAGGCGCTGCTGACTCTGTCAGCATTTTTCGGTTTGTCGTGGGGTCCACCCCACGACGCTGCAGCCGGTTAGAGGGCACAGCCTGCTTGGGGCACGTTAGGTCTGTGCCCCTGCTCTCTCCGGCTGTTCCCTTGTAACCGGCGTTCTGTCTGCATTTATCAATGCTCGTGGGGCCCCACCCCAAGTCGCTCTCGCGCGGCGACTTCGCGCCGCGCTCGGGCCGCAGGCGCTTCTACTTCACCACCACCGAGCTCTCCGCAACCCGTCCGCGCTCGTCGCGCGCGGTGATTCGGTGGACGCCGGGCGCGAGGGGCCACATCAGCGCAACCTCGGAAGACGATGATCCGACGACGCGGCCGGCCACCTGCCACTCGATCGTGCCGGGCGTCGCAGCGACGACGCGGAGAGGCAGCGTCTGGAACTCACGACGCAGCGTGGGATCGATGAGGTACGTCGCGCCGTCCGGCGGGTTCACGATCGCGAGCGGACCTCGGGCCGGCGCCGGGCGGGCCGCGACGGAGGAGTCGCTGCGCGACGCACTCGCCGCAGCGAGCTCGCCGACGCCCACGCGCGGGCGCGAGTCGACCAGCAAGCCATTCTGGCGCGCCCACTGACGATACTGCGGCGGCCAGACAACCAGCAGGCCCTCGTCGCTCTGATGGTGCCAGCTGCAAGGGGGATCGTCGGCAGGGGGGAGCCGTTCGCGCTGCCGCGACGGGCACCACGGATTCGCCGGCATGCCGGACAACGCGCAGACTTCGCGCTCGACGAGACCTTCGGGCGACGAGACGATGGCGCGCGCGTCGAATCCGGCGGCGCCGTGCAGCCGGCGTGTGGCGGCGAGCATGACGGCGTGGAAGATCGGCGCCGCACCGGTGACGCCGGTCGAGGACTTGAGCGGCGTGCGATCGAAGTTCCCGACCCACACGCCGACGGTCACGTCGCGCGTGTATCCGATCGTCCAGTTGTCGTGATACGCCTGCGACGTTCCGGTCTTGACAGCCACAGGAAACGGGAACTCCAGGCTCCCGCCCCGCCCGAAGATGTACTCTCGCGCACTGTCGTCGGCGAGCACGTCGGTGACCCAGTACGCGGTGAGCGGCGAGATGAGCGACCGGCGTGTGCGGTTCTCCGTGTGCCGTCCAGCGGTGTCCGGAGATGAGGACCAGGACGGTTCGAGCCAGTCTCCGCCACGGGCAAACGTCGAGTACGCGGCCACGAGCTCATCGAGCCGTACCTCGGCGTTGCCAAGCGTCAGGCCGAGACCGTAGTACGACGGCGTCCGGTCGAGCGTCGAGAGCCCGGCACCCAACAGGAAGCGTTGAAGCGCGGGCACACCGAGCTCGGAGGCGAGCACGACGGCTGGCACGTTCTCGGACCCCGCCAACGCCCGGCGCGCGAGGAGCGGGCCCCGGTAGCGTCCGTCGTAGTTGCGCGGACTGTAGAGGACGCCTGCTGCGGCGGTCGGAAAATGCGATGGCACGTCTGCCAGCACGCTCGCCGGCGTGAACCCCGACTCGAAGGCGAGGGCATAGGTGAACGGCTTGAGCGCCGACCCGGGCTGGCGCGGCGAGAGCGGCCCGTTGATGGCGCCGCCGTGCTCGGCGTCCGCGTAGTCCCCGATCCTTCCCACGCGAGCCACTCCCCGCTCGCGTTATCGAGAACGACGACGGCCACGTTGGCGGCGCCGTGCCGCTCGAGCGCCTGTCGATGGCTTCTGATGATGCCCACGACATCGCTCTGCAGCCCGGCGTCGAGCGTCGTCTCGATCCGCGGCGGCAGGTTCTCGCCCGCCTCTGCCCCGGCTGCAACGATGACCATCTCGACGAAATGCGGCGCCAGAAACGGTGACGAGTTGCGCGAGAAGCGCAGTCGCTCGTCCCGCGCCTCGCGCGCCTGGTCTCTCGACAGGGCGCCGGCTGCCTCCATGCGCCGAAGCACCGTGCGTTGCCGGGCGATCGCCTGGTCGCGGCTGCGGAACGGGTTGTAACCAGACGGCCGTTGCGGAAGGCCGGCCAGAAACGCTGCCTGCGCCGCCGTGAGCATCGGCGGCTCGGTCCCGAAGTAGACGCGGGCCGCCTTACCGGCACCGACGACCTGATTGCCGTAGGCGGCGAGATTGAGGTAGAGACCGAGGATCTCGCGCTTGTCGAACCGGTGCTCGAGCCGCAGCGCGAGCACGGCCTCGCGGATCTTCTCGCGGACGCCTCTGGCGCGCTTCGGCGAGCGTCGGCTCAGCAGGAGCTTCGCTACCTGCTGCGTGATCGTGGATCCTCCCTCCACGACGCGGCCTTCGGAGATGTTCTGTCGCAGTGCTCTCGCGATTGCCACGGGGTCGACGCCGGGATGCGACCAGAAGCGGCGATCCTCTGCGGCTATCGTGGCCGAGACGAGCGCCGGCGGCAGGCTTTTCGAATCAAGGTGCACGCTGCGCGTGCCGTCGCCCGACCGCGACTCGTAGAGCGGCACACCGCGACGGTCGACAACGACAGTCGACGTCGTGTCGCCGAGGTCGAGGAGCGCGGGGTCAATCGGCCCGAGCCGCAGCCACGCGGTTCCAGCGACCAGCAACAAACAGATCGCGGCCAGAGGACGCCAATGGCGCAGGACCGCATACCCGAACCGCACAAATCGCTTCATGGTCTCTGTCCGCTTTATCAATGCGCTTGGGGCCCCACCCCCAAGCGCTCTCGCGCCGCGACTTCGCGCGGCGCTCGGGCCGCAGGCGCTACCTCCTGACTTCAATCACCGCCGTTGACGTCCGCCCGAACACCTCTGGCGAATACATCTCTTCGGCACGGGCGGGCGCCGTACGGAACGAGCCGGCGGTCGTGGCCCGGACGATGTATGTGAACTCGTGCCGGCCCTCGCTGAGGCGCGTGGCGAAGAGCTGAACGCGGTCGTCGTGGCGTTCGACGTGATCGAAGCCTCCGCGCGCCCACCACGAGAACCAGCTCGTGCCGCCGTCGCCCTGATCATCCTGTTCGCGCGCCAATGACGCCGCGGACGTGGCGAACCACGACTCCACGGCCTCGAACCCGGCGGGAAGCGGGTCCGTGACAGCGACGAAGCGCCGTTCCTTCGTCAGGTTGAACGTCAACGTGACGCGCACGAGATCGCCGGCCTTGTAGGAGGTCGAGGCCGGCCTGGTGCCGGTCTCGACGTAGGGCGTGTACGAGCGCGCAATCTGGAACCCGTTGTCCAGTCCTTCGGCGAAGAGCGCGTCCGCCACGTAGCGCAGGCGCGCGGTGTAAAAGAGGGTCCCGGTCCCTTCGCGCGTGAACGTCAGGGGACGCGACGTCCCGCTCGCGCTCTGCGCGAGCACTTTGCTCATGGGCAGCTCCTTCGTCTTCGAGGCCGTCGTGCGTCCCTTGAACTCCTCGCGGGCGAAGTCTTCGGTACCGAGCTTGACGATCGCGCGGAAGTCCGGGGACGCGCTCTCGAACTTCCGGTAGTACGCGACGAGCGCCTCCATGGCGTGCGCGTTCTCCTGTGTATTCCCCCAGCGTCCGTCCTTTCGCGCCGCCATCATCCACCGCACCATCTGGCGCACCGGCACGTCGCTGACATCGGCCTTCACCAGCGAGTTGAGCACGATCGAGGTGGTCCGCACGTTGGAGTTCCAGAACCAGAGGAGGTACGGATCGCTCAGCTCTTCGACGTGAGCGCTCCCCGCCTCGGGCAGGATGGCGTTGGCCATGCGGCGCCGGAGGTCGGCTACCTGGCCGGTCGAGTCAGACGGTGCTCCGTCGCGCGCGGCGCGGGCAACGTAGGCATCGTGGAGATACGCAAGACCGAATACCGGCATGCGCTCGCGATAGCCGTAGAGCCTCGTGAGGTTGGAGTCCTGGTGGCGCCCGCCTTCGACGAGGACCTTGACGGCAAACGACTGCCAGGCGGTGTAGGACGGCCACCAGCCTTCGTTTGTCGGCGGCGGCGCCGCCAGCTCGCGCTCGAGGTAGGAGTACGCCCGCGCGCGCATCCCGCTGTCGACCTGGAACTTCTGGTCTACGGCCGTCTTGAACACGTGCAGCAGATACGCGGTGAGGTACGGCGACGTGAAGTGGCAGTCACCCGCCCAGTACGGAGAAGCCTCCGTTCCCGCACTGGAACTTCTCGAGCTCCTTCAGATTCTGTTGTGCGGCCGGCCGCATCTTGGCCGTGTCCATGCCCGGCAGCGAGAACGCGTCCCCGAGATCGGCCGCCAGCACGAGCGCGAGCGTCCGCGATCCTCGCTGTTCGGCGCAGCCGAATGGATACTCGACGAGATACCGCGCCCCTTCCCCCAGGCCCACCATTGCCGTCGACGACATCTCGACGTGCAGGCCGCCGAGGCCTGGCACGACGCTCGCGGGAATCGTCAGGGTTTCGGTGGCGGTCGCATTCGCGTCGGTGGCCTCACCATATGCGGCAACCGTTTCCGGAGAGACGAGCAGCTCGACCGGGATGACATCCTCGAAGGCATCCGTCTCGTCCCCGATCTTGACTGTCATCCGCACGCGGGCGCGACCCACCCGTTTGCCGGCTGCGTCGAACCGCGCCTCGATCGATCCGCCAGCGGCAACCTGCAGCGTCTGCTGCGCGCCGGCCGCGAACTCGAGGATGTCGGGATCGAGGCTCGCGATCGTCACCGTCGCAGCGCCGGCCGTCTTCAACTGGCTCGTGACGACCGCGCCGAAGTACGCCTTGTCGCCGAGCGGCGAGGAATCGCGGGAACGTTGGCTTGAGCGTCAGCGGTTTGTTGATGCGCACCTCGGCATCGCTCGAACCAAAGCGCGAGGCCCGGTCAGCCGCGACGGCCATGATCCGGTAAGTCGTCAGCGACTCCGGGAGCTTGACCTCGATCGCGCCTTTCCCGTATTCGTCGGTCACGACCGATCCGAGCCAGAACGCCAGCACGCGGAAATCCTTGCGCAGCGTTCCAGCGCCGGCGTCCGCGCCACCGCCGCCGCCTTCGGTCTCGCCTTTCGGCGTCAGCACGCGCCGGCTGATGATGCGCTGGCGGTTGTCGGCATTGTTGACCTGCAGCGCCTTGTGCACGTAGACCGACCCGAGCACATCCGGCGTGCGATACGCCGTCAGCGACAGCACGCCGTAGTCGACGGCCCAGAGCGTCACTTCGCTCGGCGCGCCGCGTCCGTTCGCGTCCTTCACGTCGAGGAGGACCTTGGCCGCGTTCGCCGGGCGGTACTCTTCCTTGTCCGCCCGCACGCCGACCGTCAACCGTTTCGCGGCGTCCTCTACGCTCAACTCGACGTATCCGAGCCGGAACGCCGGTTTGCCGGGGTCCGACGGGTCCGCGACGACGTTGGGCCCTTCGTTCTCGCTTCGTTCGCCGGGCCGGTTCGCTGTGGGCTCGGCGGTCTTCGCTTCGGCCTGACCGCGCCCCTTCACGAGCAGAACCGAGACGAACACGTTCGGGATGTCGTCTTCGGTAATCGGGATCGAGATGGACTGCTGCGTCGAGGTCAGCGCGAACTGACGGTGTGACCGCACGCCTTCGCGTTCGGTCGTGACGAGCGCCGTGGCCTGTTCCCAGGGCGACTGAATCATGATCTTCGCGGTGTCGCCGGGCTTGTAGGTGCGGCGCTCGGGCACGAGCTCGATGCGATTGTGGTCGAACCGCGCCCACGCGGTGTAGCCGTCGCCAAGAGCGTAGAAAGACGTCCGCGTCACGGCGAATCGCTTGTTCGTGTCGCGCGCGGTCGCTTTGAGGATGAAGTAGCCGCCGTTTGGCAGCGTCACGCCGAGCGGCACGGGTTCGGCGCCGGTCGTTATCGTCCACGACCCGGCTGCAATCTCCTTCCTCTCGCTGTCCCACGTGTAGAAGCCGTTGCCTTCGGCGCGCCGCACGCTCGTCCACTGAATCTGCGTCAGCGTCACGGTCACCGTCACACCGGCGACGGCCTGACCGTCGGGCGCGACGGCCACGACCTCGGTGTTCAATCCCGACTTCTGCTCGAAGAAAGTACGGCGAGCGGCGAAGCCCGATGTACCACGAGCGCGGGGTGCACCAGCAGGCTCGCGCGATTGGCGATGTGCTGCCGCGATACGTCTTCGACGTCGCCTTCGAGCGTGTACATGTAAGGCAGGCCCGCATCGGTCTGCGGGACGAGCGACAACGGCGAGATCGCCAGTCTTGGCGAGCGTGCCCTCGTCGCGGCTGACCTCGCCGGCCACTCCGCCGTCGCCGCGTTCGCTCCACCCGACGAACTCCCACCTTTCGTCAGGAAACTTGTCGGAGACCGCCGCCGGAGCCGAGCGGATCGGCGATCGCGTGAATGACCACTTCACCGGACGCGCGCCCATCGGCGCGCCAAAGAGGTAGCGTGCCGTCACGACGCCTTTCAAGGGCTCGCCGGCCATCGCGCGATCGCTCTTGAGTGTCACGTCGACGCGAAAATCAGGGCGCCGGTAGGCGGCGACGAGAAACGAACCGTTGACCGCCTTCTGGTACGGCACTTCGTCGTCGAGATCGGGGCTCGGCACGTCGCCCGGTTGCACTTCTTCGGGCGTCTTCGCCTTCGGCTTGTCGCTTTCGAGCACCGCCCGGACCGAGTAGTGGCCGAGCGCACCCTCGCCAGGCAGCGTTGTCGTCCATTCGGCGCTGCTCCAGTCGTTGATCGTGACCGTACGCTGGTCGACGACGCGGTTCTGGCTGTCGCGCAGCGCGATGAAGACGGGCGTTCCGGTGCGCAGCAGGCGAATGCCGTTCGGCGTGTTCTGACGGAGGACGGCTTTGAAATGCACTTCTTCGCCCAGGCGATACACGCCGCGGTCGCTGAAGACCGTGCCGCGGAGCATCGGGTCGGCCTCGCCGCGGTTGAACGGCACGCCGAAGTCCCAGGGCTCGATGCCCTCGTTCCAGTTGCTCCCGACGTAGGCGATGTCGCCGTCCTTTTCGGCGAGGACCACGAAGTCCGGCCGCTGCCACTCCGTGTAGTCTTGTTCACCCGTGTAACGCCGCTCTCGATACGACACGCCAGGGCCCGTCGCGACGCCGTCCGCGCCGGTCGTGCCACTCCAATGCAGGCTGTTGTCGCGATTGACAATCGACACCTTCGCGCCGGCGACGGGCGCGGCACTGTCCAGACGCGTCACGAAGACCAGCGTGTTCTGCGGACTGTCCTTGACCGTCACTCCCAGGTTCGTCACCTGCACGAGGGACGCGCGCACGGGCTGAACGGAGCGCTTCGCGTTCGGGATCGACGCGCCGTTTTCGACGGCGGTCCAAACAGGCCTGTGCCTGTCGCGCCGAGAGCCTTTGCCACGTCGAGGCCGTGTGACTGAATGCGATCGGTGGTCACGTTGAGCTTCCGGTCGACCGGATCGACCGGCGGCGGCAAGTTGAACGACGGCGTCAGCTTGCGAATGCCGGCATCAGATCGTCGGTCGCCAGGGGCGCCGCCCACTGCTTCACGCCGAACAGGTTGCTGCGCGTAGAACGGCAGCACGGATCCACCGCTCGCCTCCCAGACGCCGTGGCCGTCGCCGAAGCTGGTGAACGCTGTGCGATGCCAGTTCTCGACCTGGCCGGCCCACGTGTAGCCGAGCGTCTGGCCGTCGATCGACTTCAGGCCGGCGTCGATCGCAACGAAGTAGTTCGTCGCTGGCGGCTGGGCGCCATGGCGCGCGTCCTCGAGCGTCAACCCTTCCGCACTGTCCCTGCCCCACATCGTCGTTGGCGCCGTCGTTGGCGCCGTCGACTCGTCAGGCTTTGGGAGATCGGTGCCAGCGCCGGTCGTAATGTTGGTCAATCGCAGAGATTTGGCGAAGTCCGATACGCGCACCGGGGTGTGAAAGTAGAGAGGATTCCGGGCATCGGGATCGCAGCCGGCGTTGCAGTCGAACCCCCAGACGAACAGCGCCGGCTCGGCCTTCATCGTGTACTCCTGAACGTGGCCTGGCGTCGCCGGACCGGCCGGCGACTTCAGCGCGGCGTCGAGCGTGACCTTCACCCAGCTCTGAGAGGGAACTCGAGTGGCCGTCTCGAACACGACGAGCGTGTTGGCAGGCGGATAGCGGTCCTTGTCCCAGTCGTTCGTGAGCCGTAGCGTCACCGGTGCCGAGGACGAGGCCGCGGCACTCGTCGCCGCGACCTTGGCGTTGAACCGCGTCAGCGAGGTCTGATCGATCGCTGACAGCCGCTGCTGGACGGCAGGCGAGATCGAGGGAGGTGACCAGTCGTGCGGCTCGAACCGCGCGCTCAAATGCGCACCGACCTCAGCCGGTTGGACCGGCTGGTTGAATCGCAGCAGCACCACGAACGGTGCGTCGGCGCGGCCACGGCGCCGGTACGTCTCGAGTTCGGAGAAGCTTTACGGTTGGCGTCGTGAAGCTGAAGATGTACGGCTTGGCGAGAGTCCGCCCGCTGACGGCTGCCGCCGTCGCGTCGACGGTGACCTCGTAGCGCGTCGCGTATGGCAAGGGCGGTTTCACGGCGGGAGTAAAGATGAGGATCGTCGTGCCGGACCAGCGGAACGCGCCGGGGATGGCCGGAGCGATCCTGACGTAGGGCACCTGGACAACGGCGGGAATGCGCCCGAGCGAGACCATCGGCTCCGAGAAGACGATCCGGATCTCATTGGCTTCGGCGAGGCTGGCCACCTCACCCGTCGGCCCGGCTGAAACGACCGCCAGGTTCTTGCCACCACCGGCCGTCTGAGCCGTAAGCAAAGCGGAGCCAAACGCAACAAGACACACACCTAGCGCAAGAAGATGCTTCATGGGAGGGCCAACACGGAAAATACTCGGCGAGATGGTTTCCGGAACCGGAAGAAAGGAAATCGAACTGTCGCGCATACACCTGGCCGGTCGCAGATCCCGGTTAATCAGCTTAGACACCGGCTCGGCAGAAACGGAACAATTCTGAATGCTGAGTGCTGAATGCTGAATTGAATTCTGAATTGCCCAATTCGTCATTCAATTCTGAAGTTCAGCATTCTCAATTCACTTCAGCATTCAGCATTCAGCATTCAGCATTGCTATGCGTGTGCGCTGTAGCGTTCTGCGACCGCGAAGAGCGACGGCAGGCGCCGCCGCAACGCTTCGACGACACGGAGGCCCGGTGACGTGCCGAACGCGATGGTCATTCCGGTGTAGTACATGACCGTGACGACCCCCGCCATGGTCCAGAAGCTGATGTCCATGAGTGCGGAGACGCCCGCGGCGATGCTGAGCGAGGCTGCGGCGTCGACGGCGGTGGCGAGCGATCGCGTGACGAGCCGGGTGCGCAGCGCGGAAGATCCGTTCTGCGGCCCCGCGGCGGACCGCCGGTCCCCGTCGGCAGGGAGGCCACCGCTTTCGGCGTACGCGAGTTGATGTCCGATGAGCTGGGCGTGTGCCTGAATCACCCGGTTGGCTCGGCGATCCCCGAGCGGGAACAGGCGGCAGAACTCGTCTACGACCTCGTCGGCGTCGAGGCCAATGGCCCGCGAGTAGTCGCGGACGAACGCACGAGCGAAGATCCCGGACGGCCAGCGCGAAAAGTCGTTCCGTTCGAGTGCGTCCCACAGGTCCCCGCCGACCTTGGTGACCGAGGCTATGGTCTCGATCGAAATACCTCGCCGCTCGCGTTCAGCGCGAAGCCGGGGGCCAAATGTATCGCTGTCGGACATGAAAAGGCTCTCTAGAACAGCAATTCGCGGGCCGGTGCCACCCTGTGGATTTCGCGCTTTTTCGTGGGATCACGGGCCTTGGCCCAGTCCGTTTCTGTAATCCGGCTCCGAAATTGGAACACACGATGGAGAAGGAAACCGCCCTTTGCCTGGGCGTTCACGCGGCCTACCTCTGCCGCCACGAGGGCGCCTGCTGCACGGCTGGGTGGGACATCCCTGTCGAGCGGCCGGTGTACGAGCAACTCACCGTCCACTTCGGCGCGACGGACAAGCGGCAACGCCTGTTCGACACCGCCGGACCCTTGCCTGTCGGTGCGGCGGCGGTGCTCGGCGTCGAGAAGAGCGGCGCGTGCGTGTTCTTCGAGGCGGATCGTGGCAACCTCTGCGGCGTCCACCGCGAGCTCGGTGCGAAATGGCTGCCGGCTGCGTGCCGGCAGTTTCCCAGGGTCGTCCTCCACGACCCGCGCGGAACGCTGATTTCCCTGTCGCACTTCTGCCCGACCGCGGCAGGCCTGCTTCAATCCCATCGGCTGCGGGCGTTCGAAATCGTCGACGCGCCAGGGACAATCGCGCTCGACGGCGAGGTCGAAGGTCTCGACGCACGCGAAGCGCTGCCGCCTCTCCTCGGTCCGGGGATGCTCACCGATCACGAAGGTTACGGTGCGTGGGAACGGCGCGCGATCGGTGTACTCGCGCGCGACGACCTCACCGCCGAGCAGGCCCTCGGTCTCGTTGGGGCAGCCACCAGGGCCGTGCAATCCTGGCGGCCGGGTGAGGGCTCCCTGCGCGAAACAGTCGAGCGCGAGTTCGACGTTGCGTCCGCGGGAAAACCGGACAAAGATCTGGACGGAATCGCTGCCCGCGTTCGCCTGGCGCTCGACTCGGTACCCGAAGGGCTTCGCTGTCCGCCCCAGGTCGACGGATTTGCAGCGGGGTGGCAGAACGTTTCGCCGTGGTGGGACGAGTACGATGGCGTGGTCCGCGGCTACCTGGCGGCGCGCCTCTTCGGAAACTGGATCGCCTACTACGGTCAGGGCCTGCACGCGATCGTGGAGTACCTGCAGGTCGCGCTGGCCGTCGTGAAGACCGAAGCCGTGCGACACCACGCGCCAGAAGCGCCGTCATCAACATGGCAGACCGTCAACGAAGCCATCCGAAGCGCCGATCTCCTGCTCGTGCACCTGTCCGACACGCGGGCGCTGTCGCGCCGGCTGGGATAAAGACGACAGCGCTCGAGCGGTTCCTGCGCTACGCCGTCATCAACACCCGCTCGGACGAAGGCTCCTCGTCCTTCCCGAGCACGCCCGGACAGTTGACGCTGCTGCGCATCCTCGTCAACGAGCTGTCGGCGATCGGACTCGCCGATGTGAGCATGGACGAGCACGGCTACGTGATGGCGACCGTCCCCGCAACCACGACGAAGCTCCACGTTCCGGTCATCGGTTTCCTCGCGCACGTCGACACGTCGCCGGAGATGCAGGGCCACGACGTCCGGCCGATCGTCCACCGCGCCTACGACGGGCGCGACCTGGTGCTGCCCGACGATCCCGAGGCTGTGCTGCGCCCCGCAGAGGATCCCTCCCTTGCCGCCCACACCGGCCACGACATCGTCACGGCGTCCGGGAGCACGCTGCTCGGTGCCGACGACAAGGCGGGCGTGGCGGAGATCGTCGCAGCCGTCGAGTATCTGGTGGCGCACCCCGAGATTCCCCACGGCACCGTCCGGGTGGCGTTCACCCCCGACGAAGAGATCGGCCGCGGCGCGAACCATTTCGACGTCGGCCGGTTCGGCGCCCTTTGTGCCTACACTGTCGACGGCGGCAGCGCGGGCGAGCTCGAATGGGAGAGCTTCTCGGCCGATGCGATGACGGTCACATTCAAGGGGTTCAACACGCATCCTGGCTACGCCAGGGGCCGCATGGTCAACGCGATCAAACTCGCCGCAGAATTCATCGCACGGTTGCCGCACGACCGCCTCTCGCCGGAGACGACCGACGGCTACGACGGTTACGTGCACCCGTACATCGTGGGAGACTCGGTCGAACGCACATCGGTTCGATTGCTCGTCAGGGACTTCACGGTTGCGGGGCTGGAGGAAAAAGAGACGTTCGTCGAGGAGCTCGCGCGACACGTCGTGGCCGATCATCCGCGAGCGAGCGTCGAAATCCGGATCGCCGAGTCGTATCGCAACATGCGGGACATCCTGGAAGGCTACCCCGAGGTCGTCGAGTGGGCGCGCGAGGCAATCCGGCGGAGCGGGCTGACACCGGTCGAGAGACCGATCCGGGGCGGCACGGATGGATCGCGCTTGTCCTTCATGGGGCTGCCGACGCCGAACATCTTCGCCGGCGAGCACAACTTCCATTCGCGACTCGAATGGGTCTCCGCTCAGGACATGGACAAGGCGGTCGAGACGATCGTCAACCTGTGCCGTGTCTGGGAAGAGAAGACGCCTGTGTCTTGACGTCGCGGCTCGCGGCTGGCGGCTCGCAGTTCGCGGCTCGAAAAACCCTCGCCCAATAGTCGATGCTTTCCGAGCCGCGAGTAGCGAGCAGCGAATTGCGAGCCGCGAGCGGCGCTCTATTACGGCAGCGTGAAGTTCACCGTAACAGTCATGATGACTGGCACGGCGACGCCGTTCACCATCGTTGGCTCGAACTGCCACTGGTTGACGGCCTCCACGGCGGCTTCATCCAACGCCGGCAGACTCTTCAGTACACGGGCCTTGACGACGTTCCCGATCGAATCGATTGTGGCTTCGAGAATGATGACGCCCTGCACGCCATCAGCCATGGCCTGTGGCGGGTAAAACGGTTTGACATCCCTGATCTTCTTGGGAGGCTTGATGTTGCCGCCGACCCGCACCGGTGCCTGGCCGTCGACGAACTGGGCCGGCGGGGGCGGGGGCGGCGGCGGCTGACCTGGGGCATAGACTATCTGGCCCTGTTGAGCCTGCGGAGCCGTGTCCGGTTTGAGCGTGAAGTTCACGGTGACGGTCATGATGACGGGCACGTACACGTTGTTCAGCATCGTCGGCTGAAACTGCCACTGGTTGACGGCGTCGAGGGCGGCCTGGTCGAGCATCGGCTGCCCACGGAGTACGCGCCCGCTGGATATGTTCCCGGTGGTATCGATCGTGACTTCGAGAATCACGACGCCCTGGACGCCCGCCGCCTTTGCGTCGGCAGGGTAGACCGGCTTCACGTCCCTGGTCTTCACCGGCGGCTTGATGTTCCCGCCGACCCGGACCGGTGCCAGGCCGTCGACGAGCCCGGGCGGCGGTGGTGGCGGAGGTGGCGGGGGCGGCTGACCTGGGCCAGGTTCAAAGACCATACCGGCCTGTCCGGCCTGTCGGGCCCTGGCAGCATTGAGCTCGGTCGCGCGGTTCCGAAGGGCATCGGCTTCCGTCAACAGCGCCTGCCGGCTGGCTGCGTCCGGCTCGAGACTGGCCTTGATGCGCAGAAACAGATTCTTGTAGACGAGCGCCTCAACATAGTCTTGGCGATATGTCAGCGCCCGATCCGTAGCCGCCACGCCTGATTCGATGTAACGCAGTTTGTCCGCAGCTGACAGCGTCTGATCCTTGAAGACCTTCTCCCAGTAGAAGGTGGCCAACACTTGTTGACCATCGACGTTTGACGGGTTTGCTGCCGCGGCATCTTCGAGGGTCCCCACCGCGCGATCGAACTGGCCGCTTCGCAGGTAGAAGCCGGCAATCGCGACGGGGACCTTGGGGTCGTTCGGCAGCGCGCGCTTGAGCGCCAGCATCGTGCCTTCCGCGTCGCTCGTCGCGCCGCGACTCTCCTGCATCCCGGCAAGCTGGAAGTACAGGTCGGAACTCGACGGATTCGCCTCGATCGCCTTTTTCAACTCGCGCTCGCGGGCCGATTCCGGTCCAGCTTGGCCCGGACGTCGATCACGCGGCGGGCTCTGCTCGGCGGCCGACACCGACGATGTGGGCATCGCCTTCAGCGGAAGCGCGGACGAGGCATAGAGACCCGTCGCCAGCAGCACGGCGACCATGGCGATACTCGACACGACAATTCTCCTGGACGACATCACAGCCTCCCTGGAAATCAGCAACATCCGGTGGAACAGGTGACGACGGCGAGCAAAGGGTGTGGCGGGAAACAGGGTCGGTTGATCGGCAAAGGCCACGAGCGCTTCGAGATAAACCTTCCGGGCATTCGTGAGCTGGACGGTCAGCTGGTCGACGACTTCTTCGCGCGACGACTGGACGCGGGAGATGAGCCACCACATCACCGGGTTGAACCAGAATGCGGCTCGAATCGCCTCCTCGAGGAGCACCCAGGCCCAGTCACGGCGGCGCACGTGCCACAACTCGTGCGCGAGCACCGCGCGCTGAATTCCTGCTGGCAGGACCGAGAACGAGGCGGGAAGCAGCACGGCAGGCTTGAGCACGCCGAACGTCACCGGCTGGCCCAGACGCTCGACGCGGCGAATCTCGGCACCGGCCTCGATGAGCGCCGCGAGCTCTTGGTATCCTCCTCCGGTCATGACCGGCTCACCCGCTCGGCGAAGGCGCTGCAGGCGAAGGATGCCGATGACCAGCCACGCCAGTCGCAGCGCCACGCCGCTCGCCAGGACCACGCCCACGTAGGATGCCCAGTTCGCGCGCACGTGCCTGAAAACGCGCGCGACAAATGGCAACCCGACGCCGGCAGACGCCTGCCCCGCAAGTCCTGACGACGCTGTCGGCACTGCTGCCTCGAGACTCTGAACGGACTCGTCGACAGTCGGCGAATGCCACGGCTGCACGAGGGGCAGCACCAGGCAGGCGACGAGCACCGTTCGCCAGAAGGCATGACGGATGACGGGCGCGCTCACCCTGAGGACGTAAAAGAGTACTGCAGCCACGATGATCAGCAGCGCAACCTGGAGATTCCACCGGACGAGGTTCTCGATCGCGTTTGGAGCCATCAGTCCTCCTTCCAGCCGGTCTTCTCGCCCTTCTCGGCGTCCTGCATGAGGCGCTTGATGCGCCGGCGTTCTTCCTTCGTCAGCCGCCCGGCATTACTCCCGTCCCGGGCCAGATGCAGCAGCAACCCGCCGGCCGCGCCGTCGAATACGCGATCGACGAAGTCGCGGACCATCGCGCCGACGACCTGCTGACGCGGACGCGCCGGCCGGTAGACGTAGGCACGGTCCACCTGGGTCTTCTTGAGGTAGCCTTTGTCCTCGAGAATCTTCATCATGGTCATGACCGTGGTATAGGCGATGGTCCGCTTCTCGCGGAGCGCCTCGTACACGGCTCGCACGGTGGCCTTGTCGAGCCGCCAGACCTCTTTCATGATGGCGAGCTCTTGCGGGGTCAGTGTCGGATGAGGCGTCCGCATTTACCTACTAACTATTTAGTACTTAAGAAAGGATGTCAAGGGCCAGGGATCAGGGATCAGGGATCAGGGATCAGGAAAGAGCTTCGAGGTACGTGGTCGACGGGTTTTCCTGATCCCTGATCCCTGGCCCTGCGCAACCGGAAACATCGGTAACCGATCCCAGGCCTCTGGCCCCTAAACCTCGAACTCCGCCAGCACCGGTGCGTGGTCGCTCGTACCGAACTCGCGTTGTACGGCCGAGCGGCGGACAGCTGCAAACAGCGGCTGGCTCGCCAGGACATAGTCGAGGCGCCAGCCGATGTTGCGCTGGCGCATCTCGCGCCAGGGCGCCCACCACGTGAAGAGTTGATCGTTGTCCGGATCGAGCGCGCGGCCGACATCGACGAGACCATGGCTGATGATGCGCTCGAGGAGCGCGCGCTCCTCCGGCAACTGGCCGGTGGCGCGCGGCTTGCGCTCCTTGGGATGGACGTCCATGTCCGTCCGCGCGACGTTCAGGTCGCCGCAGATGACGAGCGGCAGCGAGCCGGCTCGACTGTCGGCGGCGAACTGGTCGAGTGCCGCCAGGAACTGCATCTTCGCGGGAAAGTCCTTGCCGCCATTGGGGACGTACACCGACGCGACCGTCGCGTACTGGGTGCGGACCGTCACGATGCGGTTCTCGTAATCGAACGCCGGATGTGCAAAAGCGGGCCGCTCGGGGGACAACTCCTTGCGGACGAGCAGCGCCACTCCTGAATAGCCCTTCGATCCGTGCCAATAGCACCAGTAGTCTTCGAGCTCGCACAGGAACATCGGGATCTGATCGGGGGACGCCTTGATCTCCTGCAGACAGAAGACGTCGGGACGCTCGCTGCGCGTCCAGTCCTGCACTTGATCGAGGCGCGCGCGAATGCCGTTGACGTTCCAGGTGGCGATCTTGAGCGATGCGGACATGAGTAGCTTCGAGGGATTCCAGGTCAGTAACGGCGTTCGAGCCTGAGCCGTACGGGGTTCAGCCCTTCGACGGCAGTCAGCCGCAGCTGGTCGGTGGAGTCCACGCGCGACGACCGGCCCTCCGGTCGCGAACGCTCCGCGAAGAGCAGATAGTCGGTTCCAGCCAGCGCCGCAATCACGAATCGTCCCACGAAATCGACGGCGACGGGCTCGGAAACGATGCGATCATCCTCGCCCACTCCCTTGAGATAGACGCGCGCGCCCTCGGCAGGCATCCCGTCCGCGTCGAACACGACCCCTGACACGGGGACGTAGCTCTGATCAGCGGGAAGCCTGAAGTCCGCGAGGCCCAGATGTTCGCCGGCGGCAAGCCCGACGCGCGTCGCAGCCGCCAACGTGGCCACGCCAGGATGGAAGATTCTGATCGGCCGGCCACCTCTCGCCCGCGCCGGACCCGCCGGCACGCTCAGCACGAAACGTCCGGACGGAATTCGCGCCAGCGCGTAGCGGCCGTCGCGGCCGGTAACGGTCCGCCGGCCGCCTCCGCCAAGGCTACGTCGAGCTTCGCCGAAGCTGGGCGAAGGCGAGCCTTGTCCCGAACCCGCTGTCCCGAGGTCCAGCGTCAACCCGGCAACCGGCCGGCCAGCCGAATCGACGACGCGTCCGGTGAGGCGCCCGTTGTCGTGAAGGGCGACGCCAACGTCCGCGCAGCTTCGCGGATCGCGCAACATCACTGTCGTCACGGGTGCGTCCGAGTAGAACCGATCCGGGACCTCGACACTGATGCGATACGTGCCCGCACCAGGGTTGTCGACGCGAAAACCTCCGCCGGCGTACGTCGCGACGGTGTGGGTGGCGCCGTCTCGCGACACCGTCACCGCGATGTTGGGCAGCCACTCCTCGATGAGCCCGGTGGTCTTGCCGGCCAGGGTTCGCAGCACGCGGAACACGCGCCCGGCGATGAATCCTGGTGGCGCGATCCCCTGCCTGACGCCGCGTGCATAAGACAGGTCGGCACCAGCGTCTTCGACCTCGCGGGTGAGCGAACAGAGACTCACGCCGTTCGTGCTGGAACTGCCAGCTGTGTCGGACCGCCGCGCGTACACGAAGTACTCATGACCCACCTTGAGCGTAGCGCAATACTCCTGGGCGACGGGCGTTGTCGCGACATCTGTCACGTTCGAGGTCACACCGTGAAAGCCGTCGAGCACCGCGAACGATGCGACCCGAGTATTCCCCGAGCGCTTGACCGCCTCGACGCGGCCCACGAACACCGCGTCCGCATTCCAGTACGCCGCGCACGGTGCGGCGACCTGTGCCTCGGCGCGGGGCGGGGTGGCAAAGGCGAAGAGGCAGAGGACAATCGCGAGCGCTACGCGGGCTTTTCTCAAGGGCGTTTTTCTTGACTCGAAGCGTTCTGTCTGCATTTATCAATGCTGGCGGGGCCCCACCCCCGCCAGCTCTCGCGCGGCGACTTCGCGCCGCGCTCGGGCCGCAGGCGCTGCTGTCTGTGTCAGCATTTCTTAGTTTGTCGTGGGGCCCCACCCCCACGACGCTGCCAGCGCTCGCTTCGCTCGCGCCGGTGGTTACAGGCGACAGCCTGCTTGCAGAACGCTCTGTCTCTGTCTAGCTCCTGACTCCTGCCTCCTGCCTCCTGACTCCTGACTCCTGACTTCTAGCTCCCATTCATTTGACCCCGCGCCTGGTCGTTCGGGCGGTCGGAGTCGCCGTCCACGGATCTTCGGGCCATGGGTGTTTCGGATAGCGGCCGCGAAGTTCTTTGCGGACCTCGGGATAGGTGCGCTCCCAGAAACTGCGCAGGTCGCGCGTCATCTGGACGGGCCGGCCGTTGGGGGCCAGGAGCGCCAACAGAACCGGGTCTCGTCTGGGGCCCACGCGGGGGGTGTCGGCAAGGCCGAACAGCTCCTGCAGCTTGACCGCCGCGCTGACAGACCCATCCGCCTGGTACTCGAGCCGGGCCTCACGCCCGCTCGGAACGCCGATCGTCTGCGGCGCCATCTGATCGAGCCGGCGACGCTCGTCTCCAGTGAGGCCCCGCTCGACGTCGAGATCGGCGATCGCCCGTACACCTCGCGCGGCACGCGCCACGAGCGCTCGAACATCGACCGCGACGCCGGCGAACTGTGCGCGGCGCAGCATCTGTTCGTCCGCATCGCCCAGCGGCTTCGACAAGTAGGCGTCGACCAGCAGGCGCTCGACTTCGTCAGGGTCGGCGGGCGCCGGGCGTTCGACGAGGACCAGCGCGTCGTAGCAATCGCGCGACATGGCGCGCACGACACCCGCATCGGGATCGAAGTCGTGGTCGACACGCGTGTGCGTCGGTGTCAACCAGCTGCGTTCCACAGTACTCGCCATCCTGATTCGCGCTTCGGCCACTTCACCCGGCCGCCCGGCCATCACGTCCAGTGCCACGAGAAAGTCGCCGCTACGCACGCCGCTCTCCGGACCGACCACGGCGCCATGGCCGGAAGAGAGGAGCACGCGCGCCGATCCTGGTGCCCGCCGGCGTGCCACGCGGTCGGGGTAGCCGGCGAGGAGCGCGCGACGAAATTGCGCCTCGTCGGCTGTCGGCCGGCCGGTTCCGCCAACGAGTGACTGCAGCGTGCGCGCCGTTCTGAGCACGTGCTGGGGGAGATCGCGTTCGCGCTCGGCGGCGCTCAGCAGATCGCTCACCGTGGTCGGACGCGAACCGGGCGGCACGGCTTGATAGTGGCGCTCCGACAGCAGCGCGCAGGCCACAGCCGCCTCCCGCGCGCCGTCGGCGGCGAACAGGATCGCTGACAGGCGGGGGTTGAGGGGAAGCCGCTGCATCCGGCGTCCGGCGTCGGTCAACCGCCCAGCGCTCGTGGCGCCGAGGCGCTCGAGCAGCTCGAACGCCGCATCCACGCGGTCTCCTGTCGGCGCCTCGAACCAATCGAACGACCGCGGGTCGCCGCCCCAGGCGAGGATGTCGAGCACCGTGCCGGACAGATCGACCCGCTGGATCTCGGGCTCGCGGTGCGCCCGGAGGCGATCGGACTGGTGCCACAGCCTGATCGCCACACCGGGTCCGAGCCGACCGGCCCGGCCCGCCCGCTGGTCGGCCGCGTCCTGTGAGACCCGCTCGGTCTCGAGGCTGTCGACGCCGCGGTCGGGGTCGTAGCGCGCGACCTTGTGCAGCCCTGCGTCGACGACGGCCGAGACACCGGGAACCGTCAGCGACGTTTCGGCGATGTTGGTCGCCAGGATGATCCGGCGGCGGGAGGACGCCGCAATCGCGGCGTCCTGAGCCTCCGCATCCAGGGATCCGTGAAGCTCGACGACGTCGACTACAGCGCGGTCGACGGTCGCGGTCTCCAGCTCGCGACGCGCCCGCGCGATCTCGCCAGCACCAGGCAGAAAGCAGAGCACCTGCCCCGCGCTGTCCCGCAGGCACGAGCCCACGGCCTCAGCCAGAGACGCTCCCGGCGCGTAGCGCAGCTCGAGCGGGTGCGACATGCCGGGCACTTCGACGATCGGGCAGCCGCCCAGATACGCGGATACCTCGCCGGCATCGAGCGTCGCGGACATGATCACGAGGCGCAGGTCGGATCGCGCGAGCCAGGCCTGCTTGGCGAGCGCGATGCCGAGATCGGCGTGCACGCTGCGCTCGTGGAACTCGTCGAGGATGATGGTGCGGAACTCCGCGAGGAGCGGATCCTGTTGCAGACGCGCCGTGAGGATGCCCTCGGTCGCGAAGAGTACGCGCGTCTTCGGGCCGAACTGACGCTCGAAGCGGACATGCCATCCAACTTCGTCGCCGATCGTCCAGCCCTGTTCGGCCGCGATGCGTTTCGCCAGACTCCGCGCCGCCACGCGACGCGGCTGCAGGACAATCACCGGCCCGTCGACGGCAAGCGCCGGCGGAACGCGGGTCGTCTTCCCCGCGCCTGGCGCTGCCGTGATCACGACCGCCCGGGATTCCCGGACTGTCGCGGCGATCGCCGGAATGAGGGGAACTATCGGGAGCACACGCGGATCTTGGCACGGGATCGCGGATTTGCGTTCGCGATCGTGGTGGACGCGGATTTCGCGGATTGTTCAAACGGGGACGCCGGATCTCGCGGAATACTCAACGGGACGCGGATCTCGCGGATCTCGCGGATGCTCAAACGGCGACGCGGATCTCGCCGATCTCGCGGAACTCCTCAAACGGGACGCGGATCTCGCGGATCGGCGCGGACTTCTCAAACGGGACGCGGATCTCGCCGATCTCGCGGATTGCTCAAACGGGATGCGGATCTCGCCGCTTGGCGGGACCCGAGGGACCTGGCCGTCCACCAACCCGTAAATCCGCATGATCCGCGTCCGTGATGAACCCTGTGAATTGAGATCCGCGTGATCCGCGTCCGAAATGAACCGTGTGAATTCAGATCCGCGTAATCTGCGTCCCGTGATAAAACCGCGTGAATTCAGATCCGCGTGATCCGAGTCGCGTGATGAACCGCGTGAATGGAGATCCGCGTAATCCGCGTCCCGTGAAAAAACCCCATGAATTCGGATCCGCGTAATCTGCGTCCCGTGATGAACCGCGTGAATGGAGATCCGCGTAATCCGCGTCCCGTGAAAAAACCGCATGAATTCGGATTCGCGTAATCCGCGTCCCGTGATAAACGCGAATTGAGAACCCGCGATCCGCGTTTCACCCGCGATCCCGCAGCGCCGCGACCGGATTCAATCGCACGGCGCGGAGCGCCGGGATCAGGCTGGCCAGCACCGCCACGACGATCAGGACGAGCGCGACGAACAGGAACGTCGTCGGATCGAGCGGACTGATGCCCCAGACGAACCCTTTGAGAACCCTGCTGGAAGCAATTGCGGCCGCGACGCCGATCGCGACACCGACGAACGCCAGGATGGCGCCGCTTTTGACCACCGCCCGCAGGATGAACGCGCGTGGCGCGCCGAGCGCCATTCGGATCCCGAATTCCCGCGTGCGCTGGGCGGCCGAATACGAAACAAGACCCGTACACCCCAGCGGTGGCGAGCAGCAGGCCGATCCCGGCAAACACGCCGAGCAGCGTCATCTGGAATCGCTGATCGTCGACCGCTGCGCTCTTGATCTCGTCCATCGACCGGAAGCTCGAGAACGGCTGTTTCGGATCAAGCGCGCGAAGCGCCTCCCGCATCTCACGCTCGAGGGCGGCGCCAGGCGTGTCTGCGCGGACCACCCAACTCATCTGGAAGTAGGTGTGCGAAGCGTTGACCCCCAGAGGATTGGCCTGCAGGACAGGGACATACATGACGGCGGGAATCGGTCCGACCAGCCCGGCGTCACGCACGTCCTTGGCGATGCCAACGATCTCGATGGTTCCGTCGCTGTCGAAGACGCGGATGTGCTGCCCGATCGCCCGGGTGTCCTTGAAGAACTGCCTGGCGAACGCCTCGTTGACGACAGCGATCGGCGCCGCGCCGGCGCGATCGCCGTCCTCGAAGCCGCGCCCCTCCACGATTCGAATGCCCATCGTCGAGAAGTACTCGGTGCTGGCGTACCGCCAGTCGGTCAGGGCGTTCTCGAACTGCAGCGTGCCGTTCCGGTCGCGGACATCGAGGATGTCGACGTTGAGGTTCAAGCCACGCTCGATGGGCACTCCGTTGACGACAGCTGCAGCGTGCACTCCAGGAATCCGGCGCAGCCGCGCCAGGCCCTGCTCGAAGAAACGCGTGTACGCCTCCTGCTTCGCATAACTCGCGCCCTGAAGCGACATGCGGGCGGTGACGACGCGGGCGGGATCGAATCCCGGATCCACGGCGCGCATCCTGACGAAGGTCTGCACGAGCAGCGCCGCTCCGACGAGGAGGAGCATGCAGAGCGCTACCTCGCCAACGACGAGCGACTGTCGAAGCCATGCCGAGCGCGCGCTGCCGACGCTGCGCGTGCCATCGTCCTTGAAAGCCCCGACGAGGTCCGGTCGCGACAGCGCGATTGCCGGCGCCAGGCCAAAGAGAAGTCCGGTGCCGACGGCAATCGAGAGCGTGACGAGCAGCACGGTCGAGTCAAGGCGGACTTCCTGGTACGCCCTGAACTGAGGCGGTGTGAGCGACAAGAGCACCGGCATCGCCCGGTACGCGAGCGCGATGCCGAGCGATGCGCCGGCGAGCGACAGCAGGACACTTTCCGTGAGCAATTGACGGACGATGCGACCGCGGGCGGCACCGAGTGCGGCACGAACCGCGATCTCGCGACCACGCCCGGACGCGCGCGCCAGCAGAAGGTTCGCGGTATTCGCGCACGCGATTATCAGAAGCAATCCGACGGCCGCGAGGATCGCCAGAAGCGCCGGGCGGACCCCTCTCGAAAACGTCGTCTGGAGCGGCTCGAAGGCCGACGGCAGCTCGCTTGGCCGCAGCACCTGAGGATGCTCCCTACCCATCGCCTCCCAGGTCGCGGCAGCCTCCGCGTTCACCTGCGCGAGCGTCGCGCCGGCCGGAAGTCGTGCCGTCACGCCATAGTTGAAGCCGCCGCCAGGGCCCGTCGTGCTGGGCCGAAGCGGAACGTACAAGTCCACGGGTGGAATCGCCGCGAACGAAGCAGGCATGACGCCGACCACGACGTAAGAGCTTTCGCCGAGGAGGATGGACGTCCCGACGATGGCCGGATTGGCGCCGAACTGACGCCGCCAGAGACCGTCGCTGAGCACGGCGGCCTGCGGACCACCGACCCGATCCTGTTCGGCGGTGAAGCTGCTGCCGAGAGCGGGCCGAACGCCGAACACGTCGAAGTCCTCCTTCGAGACCGGCATCGCCCTGACGAACTCGGCACTGTCTCCCGTCACGAGGTTGATCCCGGTTGGATTCCGCGACGCGGCTATCGGACCGATCCGCATGTGGTCGCGGAAGAAGAAGTAGCGGACACCGGTCTGCCCCCCGCCGACGCCCGTCGGATACCGCCGGACCAGCTGCACGATGCGGCCGGAGTCCGGATATGGCAGTGGCCGCAGCAACACCGTGTTGACCACGCTGAAAATGGCGGTGTTGGCGCCAGTGCCGAGCGCGAGCGTCAGGAGCACGGCAGCCGTGAATCCTGGCGCGCGAGAGCAGCGTCCGGATCCCATAGCGCGCATCCTGGACGAAGGTCTCGATGGCAGGCATGACTCCTCCGAAATGACGTCGCGCGCGGATCATCGCGTCCGGCGCGACCTCCGTTGGACGTCAACATGAGGGCAAATGGTTGGAAACAGGCAGGAGGAGACAGGAGACAGGAGACAGAAGCTAGGAGCTAGGAGCTAGGAGCTAGGAGCTAGGAGCTAGGAGCTAGGAGCTAGGAGCTAGAAGTAGGCCTTCAGGAGACCCAGAATGCCCGGATTTCACGCAACTTTCACGGAACGCGGATCTCGCGGATTCACCGCTTTCTCCAACGAGGATCCGCGTGATCCGCGTCCCGTGACCCGATTCCGCGTAATCCGCGTAATCCGCGTCCCGTGACCCGACGTGAATCCGCGCGATCCGCGTAATCCGCGTGACCCGACGTGAATCCGCGTGATCCGCGTAATCCGCGTCCCGTGACCCAACGTGAATCCGCGTAATCCGCGTAATCCGCGTCCCGTAACCCAATGTGAATCCGCGTAATCCGCGTAATCCGCGTCCCGTAACCCAATGTGAACCCGCGTGATCCGCGTAATCCGCGTCCCGTAACCGAATCCGCGTGATCCGCGTAATCCGCGTCCCGTAACCCAATGTGAACCCGCGTGATCCGCGTCCCGTCTCCGACCGAATCCGCGCTAGAAATCGAACCGTACGCCGAGCTGGAACTGGCGCGACGGCTGTGCGGCGTTGATCGTGCCGTAGGCGCCGGACGACACGTTCGTGTTCGGCGCGCCGAAATTGACCCGGTTGAACACGTTGAACACGTCGAAGATCGGCGTGGCCTGATAGCGGCCGCCGAACCGGAAGTTCTTCCGGAACGACAGGTCCCACTGGTAGAAGCCCGGGCCGAGAATCTGCCCGACCGTGGCGGTGCCCCTCGCGTCCTCTGCGGGGACCGTGAACGCGTCGGTGTTGAACCAGCGCAACTCGTTCGCACCGTCAATACTGATCTCGGCGCCCGTGTAGTTCGCGCGGCGGCCGCCGACTGACGAGTCGCCCGTCGCCGTGTAGTACTGCCCGGACTGCACGCGCACCTTGCCGCTGACCTCCCACCCGCCGGCGATCGCCTCGATCCAATCACCGCGACCGAGCAGGAACGGCACACGATAGGTGAACGTGCCGACAAATGCATGACGGCGATCGAACGATGCGGGCCCGCGCGTGTACTCCAGATCGCCGGGCGCCTCGGCCGTGTCGTTGTCGCCGTTGCCGCTCGCGTTGGTCGTGACCTTGCCGAGCGTGTACCGACG
The DNA here is from genome assembly GCA_963771395.1 of uncultured Acidobacteriota bacterium. Classification (GTDB taxonomy): domain Bacteria; phylum Acidobacteriota; class Vicinamibacteria; order Vicinamibacterales; family 2-12-FULL-66-21; genus DATBJJ01. Next base: position 542,035 of record CAVYTY010000006.1, read on the forward strand.
TCGTGAACTGGAGGTCGCCGCGGCGCTTGGTCGCATACAACTGGAGCGAGTTGTACAGGGAATCGGCCTCGCTCAGCCGCATCCGGATTGCCGAGTAGCCCCTGTAGGGACGGAGGAAGTTGGTCGACACGCGCTGGGCGGCCGGCAGCGCCGCGTTGGCCCGCAGCGCGTCGAAGGTCGGGCGGTTGATGTCGGGCTGATACAGCAGGCGGTCGCCGCGGTTGCCGACATACGTCGCCTCGATGAAGTATCCGCCGCCGAGCTCGCGCTGCATGCCGACGCTGTAGTTCGTCTGACGGGGTAATTTCAGGTTCGGATCGAGAGCGTTGATGTCGCCGAGCGCGCCGATCGCCCCCGCCGCCCCGCTCGACGGCGCCGACAGGTTGAAGTTCTCGTAGGTCACGTTGTCGAGTACGGGCGGGAGGTTGAGCTGCGAGAAGATCAGGTTGCCTTCCGGCTTGTCATAGAAGACACCAACCCCGCCGCGCAGGACCGTGGCCTCGTTCAGCGTATACGCAAGACTGACGCGCGGCATGAAGAGGTTCTCCGCGCTGTACAGGCCACGCGGCGCGCCGTTCGGGATGAGCGCGTAGTCTCCACCGGTCAGCAGCGTCACCCGCCCCTGCTGATCCTCGGGCACGCCGTCACCTGCCGCAATGAGCCCGTTGAACCGGTTGCCCGAATTGGGCACCAGCAGACCGTTGGTGCGGACCGTCACGGCCTGCGACGGATCGTACAGCGAGGGATCGAAGTTGACGAGATTGTTGCCCTGCGCGTAGGTCGGCGTCGAGTACTCATAGCGCAGACCGAGCTCGAGGCTCAGATTCGAACGCAACCGCCACGTGTCCGACACGAACGCCTGATACGACGTGAAGCGGAAGAACCCGACCGGGTCGGCCGAGGCCTCGTTGTAGGTTCGGAAGTTGCCGAGCAGCGCGTCCGCGAGCGCGTTGCTCGTGCTGTTGGGGTTGCCCGACGGGTTGAAGGCCACGCTCCCCAGATAGGCCGCCCGCCCGTTCTGATCCTTCCGGTTGCGCGACAGGGCGAACCCGCTTCGGATGGAGTGGCTGGACCGGGAATAGGTCAGCGTGTCCTGAAACGTGATGTCGGTTGTCGGCGAGAGCAGCGCAAACGCCGGCGAGGTCAGGCCTGCGAATCCCGAGACGCTCACCGAGGGGATGCCGCCGGTGATGAAGCCGCCGGGGTACAGCTCAGGAAACTGATAGCCATAAGTATCCCGAAGCCACGTGTCGCCCTGCGGGTTGATCCGCTGGCCGTTCCACGCCGCGCTGACCCTGGCCTCGTTGACCAGCGTCGGACTGACGACCCACGTGTGACCGACCTGATAGCTGGTGCCGGGCCGCGACCGGTTGGTCGGCACGGTCGGCAGCGCCGCGCTGGAGAACACGCCGTACGGGTCCAGCAGATCGTACTCGTCGTGCAGATACCGTCCGTGCACCCGCTGGTTTGCGGTGGCCTGCCAGTCGATCCGGATGATGTCCTGCCGTTGCTCGAACGGGTTGTAGAGCTGGTAGGTCGCGTTGTTCGCGGTCGTCGTGCTCGCGTACTGCGACGCCAGGTCGATCATCGTGCCGTAGTTATTCGCGATCGCCCGGCCGTCGGTCGTGATGCGGTCCGACGGAATCATGTTGCCGGAAAACTGCAGCCCGGTCGTCGGATCACGCAGCACGCCATCGTCGGCGGTGCCGACGGTGTTGTCCGCGCCGCGGAGGCGGAAGGAAAAGTCGCCCGCGAGCTCGGCGCGCGTCGGCAGGGTCTGCCGCGCCGGGTTCGTGAAGCGGTTGATGATGCGGGTACTGCTGGCCGCCGAAGAAGAAGAGCTTGTTGCGGAGGATCGGTCCGCCGAAGGCCCCCTCGAAGTTCTTGAACTCGAGGTCGGGCTTCGTCTTGTTGCCGTTGGCGTCGAGCGCGGCGAAGTAGTTGGGCTCGTCGAACTTCTCGTCGCGGAAGTCGTACCGGGCCGTGCCCTGGAACTTGTTGGTTCCGCTGCGAGTCACGACGTTGATTGCCCCACCGCTGTTGCGCCCGAGCTCCGCCGAGAAGTTCGACGTCTGGATCTTGACCTGATCGATGAAGCTGAGGCTGACGTTGTTGATCTGGCTGCCGTTCGAGCCCGAGTCGAGGTTCGACCCGCCGTCGACGGTCAGGTTGTTCGTGTTGCTCCGGCTGCCGTTGATCGACTGGCCTGTCACGCTGAGGCTGGTTGCGAGCGCCAGCGGATCGAAGTCGGTCGCGACGGCTCCGGGAATGAGCGACGCGAGCTCGAGATAGTTGCGCCCGTTGAAAGCGAGGTCCTTGATCTGCTGCGAATCGATGGTGCGCGCCACCTCACCGCTGGTGCGATTGACGGTCTCGCCCAGAGTGGCCGTGACTTCGACCGACTCGTTGAGCTCGCCGACGCCGAGCGAGAAGTCAGCCGAGACACGGCCATCGGCCGTCAGCGAGAAGCCCGTGCGCTGCTCTTTGCGGAAGCCCTGCAGCTCGACCGCGACCGAGTAGGTGCCGACGCGAAGGTTCGTGAAGGTGTACACGCCGGACGCATCCGTCACGCGCGTGTCGGTGAAGCCTGTGGCATCGTTGACGACGGTCACGGCCACTCCTGGGAGGACCCCGCCGGAGGAATCAGTGATGCGGCCGGAAATCTGGCCGGTAATGGTCTGCGCAGCGCCCGTGACGGGCACACTCAGGAACACCGCCAGCACCAGGCCGATACAGCGGCTGGAGAGCCGACTCCACACGTCTAGAACCTGAGACATTCGAGCTCCTTGGAAATACCGCACTCACAATTGATCGTATGGGCGCGCGGCAGCGTCAATCAACTTGCCGTTACGTCACATAAAGGTTCCCCGTCGAGACATTCAAGGGGATTAAAGAGGTTCAGGGGGTTCAAGGGGTTCAAAAGGTTCAAAAGGTTCATCTCTTGAACCCCTTGAACCCCCTGAACCCCTTGACTAGATCTATTCTTTGTCTGGGCAGACTACCGACCGTCTCGACGCTGTTCGATGCGAGCCCAGGTGTCCTTGAGTGTGACCGTGCGGTTGAACACCAGGCGGCCGGGGGTCGAATCGGAGTCGACGCAGAAGTAGCCGAGCCGTTCGAATTGGTAGCGGCTCCCGGCCGGCGCTCCAACCACGCTCGGCTCGAGCCAGCACTGCGGGAGCACTTCGAGCGATCTGTGGTTGAGCTCGCGGCGATAGTCGTCGATCGCGCCGGGGTTCTCGCTCGTGAAGAGACGGTCGTAGAGCCTGACCTCGACGGCAACCGCATGGGCGGCCGAGACCCAGTGCAGCGTCGACTTGACCTTGCGGCCGTCGGTGGCATCCCCGCCGCGAGTCGACGGGTCGTAGGTGCAGCGCAGCTCGACGATTTCCCCCGACGCGGGATCCTTGACGACGCTCGTACAGGTGATGAAGTAGGCGCCTCGCAGCCGTACTTCGCGGCCGGGGCTCAGACGGAAGAACTTCTTCGGCGGATCCTCGCGAAAATCGTCACGCTCGATGTAGATCGTGCGGGAAAACGGCACGCGGCGGATCCCGGCCGCGTCGTCTTCGGGGTTGTTCGCGACCTCGAACTCTTCGTACCCGACGGGCCCGCCATGGGGGTCGCCCTCGGGATAGTTCTCGATCACGACGCGCAGTGGGTCCAGCACGCCCATCACGCGCGGCGCGCGCCGATTCAGATCCTCGCGCACGGCGTGCTCGAGAAGCGCCACGTCCACCATGTTCTCGCGCTTGGCCACGCCGATGCGATCGCAGAATGCGCGGATGGCCTCGGGCGTGTAGCCGCGGCGGCGCATCCCGCCGATCGTCGGCATGCGCGGGTCGTCCCAGCCCGACACGTGACGCTCCTCGACGAGCTCCAGCAGCCGCCGCTTGCTCATCACCGTGTAGGTCAGGTTCAAGCGCGCGAACTCGATCTGGCGCGGCTTGGACGGCACCGGCAGGTTGTCGATCAGCCAGTCGTAGAGCGGGCGATGATCCTCGAACTCGAGCGTGCAGAGCGAATGCGTGATGTGCTCGAGCGCATCTGACGGCGGGTGCGCGAAGTCGTACATCGGGTAGATGCACCAGGCATCGCCCGTCCGGTGGTGGTGCGCGCGCCTGATGCGATAGAGCACGGGGTCGCGCAGGTTGATGTTCGGCGACGCCATGTCGATCTTCGCGCGCAGCACGAGCGCGCCGTCGGGAAACTCCCCGGCCCGCATGCGGGCAAAGAGATCGAGGTTTTCGTCGATCGGCCGATCGCGATGCGGGCTGGCTGTCCCGGGCTCGGTCAGCGTGCCGCGATGCGCACGCATCTCGTCGGCCGTCAGGCTGTCGACGTACGCCAGGTTTTTCGTGATCAGGTGCTGCGCGTACTCGTACAGCCGCTCGAAGTAGTCCGACGCGTAGAGCGGCTGACCGTGCCACGTGAAGCCGAGCCAGCGGACGTCTTCCTGGATCGAGTCGACGTACTCGACGTCTTCCTTCGTGGGGTTGGTGTCGTCGAAGCGCAAGTTGCAGGTACCGCCAAATTCATGCAGCCACGCCGAAGTTGAGGCAGATCGACTTGGCGTGCCCGATGTGCAGGTAGCCATTCGGCTCAGGCGGAAACCGGGTCGCGACGCGGCCGCCGTGCTTGGCGGACTTCACGTCCTCGGCCACGATCGTGCGAATGAAATCCGAGGGCGCGGTTTCTTCGCGGACCGGCTCCGCTGTCGGCTTGTCCATGACGGTCAAGCTACGATTATAGTCTGGCCATGCAGCCGTCGCTTTCCGCGGAGACTTCGGAGACTTCAATGTCCACCACAGTTCGCACGATCGTCCTGACCACGATTCTGGTGTCGGCAGCGTTGCTCGGGAGACCCAGCGACGGCCGGGCACAGGCCACAGCCACCGCGCCGGACGTCCTGGCGGCGCTCCTCGTCGAAGTCCGGGGGCTTCGCGCGGCCATGGAGCAGATGGCGGCGGCCGGCCCCCGCGTGCAGCTGGCCCTCGGTCGGCTCCAGCTCCAGGAGCAGCGCGTCAACACCATGGTGCGGCGGCTCGAGGAGGTCAAGGCCAGCCTCGGGCAGGCGCAGAAACAGCTGGAGGCGATAACCAGTCGGGGGGCCGGGCTCGAGCGCGCGTCTCGAGAGGCGTCCGACCCCGAGGAGCGACGCCAGGCAGAATTGATGTCCAGGGAGCTGAAACCGGAGGTGACGAGAGCCATGAACGACGTCCGTCGGCTCGAGGGCGAAGAGGCGACGCTCAGCCAGGACATCTCGGCCGAACAGGGTCGCTGGGCCGACATCAATCGCCGCCTGGAGGAGCTCGAGCGCTCGCTCGGCCGCGATCGCTGATCTCGCGGATCAAAGGGACCGACGGATCACCACGGGACGCGGGTCACGCGGATCGTCTACGGGACGCGGATCACTCGGATCTAAAGGACCAGAAACCAACGGGACGCGGATCACGCCGATCACCACGGGACGCGGATTCCGCGGATTCCGCGGATTTATCGACGGGACGCGGATTCCGCGGATCGTCTACGGGACGCGGATCACTCGGATCTAAAGGACCAGAAACCAACGGGACGCGGATCACGCCGATCACCACGGGACGCGGATTCCGCGGATTCCGCGGATTATCGACGGGACGCGGATTCCGCGGATCGTCTACGGGACGCGGATCACTCGGATCTAAGATCAGAAACCAACGGGACGCGGATCACGCCGATCACCACGGGACGCGGATTCCGCGGATCGTCTACCGACGCGGATCACTCGGATCTGAGGATCAGAAACCAACGGGACGCGGATCACGCCGATCACCACGGGACGCGGATTCCGCAGATTACGCGGATTATCGACGGGACGCGGATTCCGCGGATCGTCTACCGACGCGGATCACTCGGATCTAAGGATCAGAAACCAACGGGACGCGGATCACGCCGATCACCACGGGACGCGGATTCCGCGGATCACGCGGATCTTCGTGATTGCAGCCGCACGCGACCTGTCTGCGCGCAAGCGCGGTCGCCGGTCCAGAATGGGCTTGCCCGGGAACCCTGACCCGATCCGCGTGATCCGCGTCCCGTCGATGATCCGCGTGATCCGCGGAATCCGCGTCCCGTCGATGATCCGCGTGATCCGCGGAATCCGCGTCCCGTCGATGATCCGCGTGATCCGCGGAATCCGCGTCCCGTAGTGATCCGCGGGATCCGCGTCCCGTCGATAATCCGCGTAATCCGCGGAATCCGCGTCCCGTAGGATCCGCGTGATCCGCGTCCCGTCGATGATCCGTGATCCGGCCCGTCGATAATGTGATCCGTCGATGATCCGTGATCCCCCTTTGTCAGAGATCTGCTAGCATCGAAACCGTTCAAGGAGCACGACATGAATCTGCGATGCGGAACCGCGGCTGCGCTGCTGGCCCTGGCGCTCATCTCCGGCTACGGCCTCCACCCGCAGGCTGCGGGAGACGCGAAACCTGGCGTGGACTGGCCGCAGTTCCGGGGCATCCGCGCGACGGGCGTCGGCGACGGCTTTGCCCTGCCCGCCTCGTGGGACATCGCGAAAAACCAGGGCGTCGCCTGGAAGACGGCGATCCCGGGACTCGGGCTCTCGAGCCCGATTGTCTGGGGCGACCTCACCTGCGTCAGCACGTCAATCAGCGGCAAGAAGGACGCCGGCCTGAAGGTCGGGCTGTACGGCGACGTCAGGCCCGTGCTCGACGACACCGAACACGAGTGGCGCGTCTACTGCCTCGACAAGAAGACCGGCGCCGTCCGATGGCAGCAGACGGTCCTGAAGGCCGTCCCCAAGATCAAGCGTCACACCAAGGCGTCGCACGCGAACTCCACGCTCGCCACTGACGGCGAACGTCTGGTCGCCTTCTTCGGATCAGAGGGGCTCTACGCCTACGACCTCACGGGCAAGCTGCTCTGGAAGAAGGACCTCGGCGTGCTCGATGGCGGCTGGTTCACCGACCCGTCGGCGCAGTGGGAGACCGGCAGCTCCCCATCCTCCACGACAACGTCGTCGTCGTCCAGGCCGACGTGCAGAAGGGTTCCTTTCTCGGCGCGTTCGATGCCCGCACCGGCAAGGAGTTGTGGCGCGTCGCGAGAAGCGATGTGCCGACGTGGGGAACGCCGACCGTACACCAGGTGAAGGGCCAGACGCAGCTCATCGTGAACGGCTGGAGGCACATTGGCGCCTACGACTTCAAGACGGGCAAGGAAATCTGGAAGCTGACCGGCGGCGGCGACATCCCCGTGCCGACGCCCGTCGTGCACGACGGCCTGATCTTCATCACCAACGCGCACGGGCCGAAGTCGCCCGTGTATGCAATCCGCGAAACGGCGACGGGCGACATCACGCTGGCCGAGGGCGCAACCAGCAACGAGGGCATCGCCTGGAGCGCGCCAAGAGACGGTGGCTACATGTGCACGCCGCTCGTGTACCGCGGGCTGGTCTACGTCGTGAAATACAACGGCGTGCTCTCGGTGTTCGAGGCCAAGACCGGCGAGGTCAGGTTTCAGCAGCGCCTCGCGGGAGGGCTGTCTGCCTTCACGTCTTCACCGATCGCGGCCGATGGCAAGATCTATCTCGCGAGCGAAGAAGGGCGCGTCTTCGTGCTCAAGGCCGGTCCGGTGTTCGAGGTGCTGGCCGAAAACGACATGACCGAGAGTGTCCTCGCGACGCCGGCGATCTCCGAGGGGTCCCTCCTCTACCGGACGCAGAACCACGTCATCGCCGTGCGCAACACGCGGTGAGCGTGAACTCCTGAATCCCTGAACCGATACCTGTTGGCCAGGAGAGATGCTCTCCCCTCTTCTGGTTCTGGCACGGGGGGCCGAGTCCCACCATCGAGCCCCTCCTTTCTCGGAGAACCGCAGGCTGGTGCCATTTCCGCACAGCCTCGGACCTGCGATTTCATCAATATTCGTCGTAGCTTGCCGGAACCGTCAGGGGAGCGTCTCGATCTGGAGCATTCGGGCGGCGATTCGAGCTGATTGACCGGAGTTCAGCCTGCGCCAAACTCTTCAGCACCAGTCACTTGGCCGAAACGGGTGCGACGCGGCGCTGTTCTTGCCATGGCTCGATCGGTTGTATCTGTCATCCGGGCCACGTGGTGTTTGGGGATCAGCCAGGAGCACGACGTTATGAGACCGAGGTTCGGCCGCATCGAGGAAGTGAACAAAGAGCTGTGGCTGCTCCTGTCCCTGTTCGGGATCTGCCTGGTGCTGAACCTGGCGGTGGACGGCCAGCGGATGGTGCTCAGCTTCTACACCCTGCCGACGCTCGGGTCGGCGTACCTCTATGGACGCCGGCACGCGACGCTGACAGCCTTGGGAGCGTGCTGCTGGTGTGCCTGATGACGTGGTACAACCCCGTGCTCTTCGCGGCGACAGGGGATGCCGTATCCGCAAGCAGATGGCTCGACATCGTCGTCTGGGGCGGCGTGCTGATCATCACCGGCTACTCGATGGGTACGCTGTGCGAACACAGCGCGACCAGATCGATGAGCTGCGCGAGACCTACCATGGCGTGCTGATGATCCTCCGGCACTTCATCGCGAAGGACGCCTACACGGAGAACCATTCGTATCGCGTCTCGGTGTATGCGGCACGATTGCGGCGCGCTCGACCTTCCCTTGGACGCGTCGAGGACGTCCGGGCGGCGGCGCTGCTGCACGACATCGGCAAGCTGGACATCAGCCGCGAGCTGCTTTACAAGGCGGCGCGGCTGACCGAGGAAGAGTTCAAGCAGATGCAGGAGCACGTGGCAAGGGCGTCGCGATGCTCGAGCCCGTCGGCGGCTCGCTGCGCCGCGTAATCCCGATCGTGCTGTCGCATCACGACAAGTTCGACGGGTCGGGCTACAACCCGAACCGAAGGGACAGACATCCCGCTCGAGGCGCGCATCATCTCGGTCGCCGACGTCTACGACTCGCTGACGAGCGATCGTCCATACCGCAAGGCCATGTCGCCGTTCGAGGCCAAAGAAATTATCGTCAAGGGATCGGGCACCGACTTCGACCCCACCGTCGTGGAGGCGTTCATGGAAGCGTTCCGCAAGGGTGAGCTCGAGGTTCCCACCGTCGTGGTGTAGGGACGAACGTCGATGAGTCCACTCGACCTCCTCGCGCCCGAGACCGCCAAGAAGGTCCCCTACTCCGTCCGGCTCGCGGAACGCCAACTGACGGCGCGTGCCGAGGTGGCGGTTGCCAATCGCCGCGCCCATGAACGGCGGAGCGCCAGCAACCTCGACTGGCTGCGCGCGGTGCGCTTGACCGGCGGCACTGGCTACGAGGTCAGCCTCGTCGATCTGTCCGAGGGAGGCGCGCTGCTCGAAGTGAACACGCCGCTCAGGCCCGGTCTCATCCTGACGCTCGAGATGACCGGAGCGGGAGTCGACGCCGCGGTGCCACTCGAAGTGGTGCGGTGCTACATCTCCAATCTCTGCAGCAAGACGGCAACGTACCGCGGCGCTGTTGCATTTGCGCACCTGATTCGCCTGCCCGGCCCGGCCGACCGCCCCGCACGTGTGGCGGCGGACTTCGTCGGCACCGCCGCCACGCTGGCGCTGCTCTTCGAACAATGCAGATCCTCGCGCGAGATCGGCGCATCCGGCGTCTCGCTCGAGCGCAAGCAAGTGCTCGACGTCCTCGAGGCGCTTCGCATGCGAACATCGGCGCGCGGAAGCGATTTGCTGAGCCGCCACGCGTCGGATCTACTCGCCGCCATTCTTCCCGCGCTCCATGTCGGGGCGCCTGGCGATGTGGCTTTGGCCGCGCTCGAGGAGAGGCTGTGCGGCTTGCCGCCCAGATGGCGATCGCACATGCAACCGATCGTCGACCGATTGGCCGGCCTCATCAACCACGTGACTGCGGCGGATGCGGCCGCCAGCCACTCGCCGGATGACGTCGCGCCACCAGTCATCTGGAATAATCCACTCGCCCCGGCGGTGCAATCCGCGGAGCCTCAGATCGCGCGTCAGGCGGGCGAAGCACAGGTGGACTCGGCGCTGCAGAAGATCGTGGTCCGCTACGCGGACGGCCAGATTTTCAAGGGTTACACGCAGGATTTCTCCACGTCCCGGCAACAGTTCTCCCTCTGGCCATCGATCACCGCCACGCCGAAGGAGCGCATCGTCGTGCCGATGTCGCGACTGAAGGCGGTGTTCTTCGTGCGGAACTTCGAGGGCAACCCAGAGTATCGGGAGCGGAAGGCTTTTGCGGCGAATGCCCAGGGCCGTCGCGTCGAGGTGACGTTTGGCGACGGCGAGAACGTCGTAGGCACGACGCTCAATTATCGACCTGACGGGGAGGGGTTTTTTGTCACCCCTCAGGATCCCGACGCGAACAACACCCGCATCTACGTCTTGGCGAAGGCTGTCCGGCGCGTGCGGTTCTTGTAATCCCTGCCATCCGGGCCGAGTCCGGAGTCGGTTCCAAGTCGGACTAAAGCCCACCCTATCGGCACCCGATACGACGAGGCACCCTTCCTTACCGGGGAGAATCGCGGCAATACTACCCGGACGCCGGTCGATCAATGTTAAGGTAGCTCGAATCAGCACCCGACAAATGTGAAATGGACGATCTGGAATCAGGACGCTTCGCCCCGCGGGCTCGGCGTCTCCTTCCGGCTGGTTCCGGCACAAAGGTTGCCTTGACCCCTCGTTACCCGCAAGCCAAGCCGGAGAGGAGAGCATGCCTTCGAAAGTGCTGATCGTCGACGACGACAAGACAACGAGGGAAGGCCTCGCCGAGTACCTCGAGGACGCCGGGTACGAGGCCGTCGCCGTCGGGACGTTCGAGGACGCCACCCGCGTCCTCCGGACCGCGCCGCCCGATTTGTTGATCGCCGACGTGCGGCTGGGTCCCTACAACGGGCTGCAACTCGTCATCAGCACTCCAAAACCCATTCCAGCCATCATCATCACCGGTTTCGCGGATCCCGTTCTCGAGGCCGATGCGCACCGCCGCGGCGCAGACTACGTCCTCAAGCCGGTGTCGCCAGCGCGTCTGCTCGATCTCATTGCGCAGAAGCTCGCGGCGGCCCGCCCCAGATTCGGCACGCCGCGCCGCTGGGAACGGAAAGCCGTGATTGGCGGCCTGCCTATCAGCGTCGACGATGCCCCGGCGCGCGTCCTGGACGTGAGTTACGGCGGGTTGCGGTTCGAGATGGATCGCAAGCTGGAACCTGCGCTGCCGGCCTCGCTCAGCATCAGGCTGCCCACCGCGCAATTATCCGTCAAGGCCAAGCTGGTGTGGGAGAACCTGATTGGCGACGGAACATGGATCTGCGGCGCCGCTCTCGCTCAGGAAACGCCCGAATGGTACGGGCTGGTGGACGCGATCTGATCACGCGGCCCCTCCTCACCCCATCTCTTCCAACGCTCGCACCCCTGAACGCATCGACCACCACCACGTCAGAAGGCTGAACGCGGCTCCGGCTGCGAAACAGAGCGACACTGCCCACTGCTGGAGGGCGGACAGAGGCACGCCCCGCTCGCGATGCCAGAGATACACCGACGAGGGCCACCCTACGAGCACGCAGACGGTGATGACGAAGAGGACGGCCAGGATCATGAACATCACGCCCCCGTACGATCCGGCGACGTCGGTCGGGCTCTCGGCATTGAAACGCGGGTAGCGCGCGCCGAGTCCGGTCGCGAGCCCGACGAGCGCCAGGCTCATGAACAGGATGGCCACCGCGGAGGCAACCTTCAGAAACGGATCGATCCCGAGAAACTCGTTGGCCAGCACCGTGAGCGTTTCGGTCAGCACGAATACGGGCACGAGGCCCGTCCAGAACTTGGACCAGAGAAAGTCGCGGAGAGCAATCGGCGCGGTACGGATGATCCAGAACGCCGCGCCTTCGGCCGACACTGCAGGGAACACGAACCGCACCGCGATCGTCGCCATGACGAAGCCGGCCATCCCGAGGTTGATGAACGCATAGACGTTCTTGACGATGCCGCTCATGTACGGCACTCGCTCGAGGTCCAGCACCCGGAAGTTATAGAGATAGACGAGCACCAGCGCCAGAAGGAGCAGGAGCTGCGACCACTGGCTCACGTCCCGCAGAAAGACCTTCACGTCCTTGATCAGCAGATGGCGCCGCGTGGTCGAGAGCGGGAGCACTCGCACCAGGCCCTCCAGCCATCGCAGCCGCGTGAACCGTGCGCTGCGCGCCTCCTGGGCCTTGCTGAAGCCGGCAAAGTGCCACCGCTCGCAGGCTGCGCCAAGGAGGACGGTCAGGCCGAGCGCCGTGGTCCAGAGCGCTCCGGCGTGCAGCCAGTCGCGACCTCCCTGCAGGCTCGTGAACAGCGCTTCGCCCGCCCAGAACGACGGCAACAGAACCGTGACCGGCGCCTGAAGGTCGGCGAAGAATCCTGTGATGTCTGGCAGCGACTCGACGCGCAGCAGCCGCTCCGGTTGAATCATCCGCAGCAGCACGACGAGCCCCGCCGCAAACAGCAGACCCATCAACATGAGGATGTCCCGCGCGCGCCGGGCGGGAAACACATTGACGAGCACCAGCGTCACCGCCGTCCCGGCCGCCACCGGAATGACCACGAAGGGAAGGACCGTCAGAACGGCGGTCACGTAGAACTGCAGGCCTACGCAGCGCGCGAGCCCGACGCCGGCGAGGACCGGCACGAGGAACGCCACCACCATCCACGACGCGTGACCGATCGTCCGCGCGAAGCGCGCGTGAAACAGCCGGCGCGGCGCGATGGGCGTGCTCATCAGCAGCTTCAGATCTTCCGAGAGGAAGAACGTCGAGAGGGCGGTGACGACGCCGCTGAAGGCGAGGAACGAGAGAAACGTGAGAAAGAGCCAGGACAAGCCGAGACGAAGGAGAAAGTCTCCGAGCTCGGCGTACTTCGAGAGCTGCCAGGTGAGCCAGAACGATCCCCAGAGGACGGCCGCGAACACGAGCAGGCCCATCGCGCCGAAGGTCAACCCGCGCATGAGATCGCCGCGCTGGCGCCGGCGCGCGCGGTTCCTCGTTGCCCAGACCGATGGCAGCAGCAGGTAGGGGAACGGCTGTGCCATCAGACGATCTCGTCGATCTCCTGCAATCCCGACCCGCCGGTCAACTTCAGGAACACCTCGGTCAACTGCGCATCGTTGATTTCGGGGGTTCCCGGGCTCGCCGGGCTTCCGGCGAGCGCGCGCAGTTCCCCGACCGTGCCCCGCGCGATGATCCGGCCCTTGAGGATGATGCTGATCCGATCGCACATCTCCTCGGCAACTTCGAGCGTGTGAGTGCTCATCAAGATTCCGACGCCGTGCTCGCTCATCCGGCGGAAGACGGCCTTGATGAGCCGCGCGCCGCGGGGATCGAGGCCGACCATCGGTTCGTCGACGATCACGGCACGGGGCCGGTGCAGGAACGCGGCGGTCATGACAAGGCGCTGTTTCATGCCGTGCGAGAAGCTCTCGACCAGCTCGTGCTCCCAGCGCGAGAGCTCGAACAATCCGAGCATCTCGGTGACGCGATCGGTCATGCCGGCGCCATCCATGCCGTAGAGCCCCCCGTGAAATCGCAGGAACTCGCCGGCCGTGAGCTTCTCGTAGATGAAGGGCCGATCCGGGATGAACCCGAGCGAGGCCTTGGCCGCCTCGGGGCTGGTGGCCAGATCGTGGCCGTTGACCAGAATGCGTCCCGCCGTGGGCTGGAGCAGCCCGGCGATCATGCGGATGGTCGTTGTCTTTCCGGCTCCATTCGGCCCCAGGAAACCGTGGATCTCGCCTGGCTTGACGTCGAGGCTGACGCCGTCGACCGCCGTGAAGGCGCCGTACTTCTTGACGAGATCGTAGACGGCGATCATCGGCGAGACGGCGGTAAGGACGCGGGGCTGGACCAGCAACCACCGACGGCGCGCTCGGGCAACGGGATCGACAGCGGCGCCAGGTCGGTGGGACGCCGCCCTGCGAGGATGGGCACCGAGCCGGGCGCCAGCTCGAGGTCGAGGACCTCCATCTTCATGCGCCCGATGAGCGGCAGGATCGCCGCCTGCTGATCGAGGCCGCCGCGCGCGAGCCGCAGATGGGTGGCGTCGGCCGGAAACTGATTGAGCGTGGGATCGACGGGCAGCCAGTAGCCTCGGTTACCTCCCTCGTCGAGGTAGACCTCGGGCCAGGCGTGATAGTAGAAGGCACCGCGCACGAAGGTCAGGCCCACACTGATGCGGGCGGGGATCCCAATCGCACGCGCCATGGCGACGTAGAGCGCGGTGTGCTCGTTGCAATCGCCGATCTTCGTCCGCAACACCTCACGCGCGGAGGGAAGGCTGACGGTCGGCTTCTTCTCCAGCATCGCGTTGACGTGTCGCGTGAGGCGCTCGGCTCTCGCGCGAACGCCGGCAACCCCGCGCACAGCCGCCTCGGCCTCCGCAACCACTGCCGGATCGTCGCTCTCGAGGAACGGTTCAGGCGAGAGGTAGTTGCGCGCGTCCGGATCGGCCGGTCCGTCACGCAACAGCTGAAGGTCGCGCAGCTCGACGATGTCGCCCTCGACGGTCTGACCGACGCCCTGCAGAACGTGCTGGAGCTCGGGGCTGGAGAGATTCGCACCGGAGAGCCGGACACGCAACCGCCGCACGTCGCGCGGTTCGGCGATGCGCTGCTTCATCGTCGGCACAACCGCGGACGCCTCCAGCAGGTCGGTCCGGACGCGCCACCCGATCGACATCATCGGCGCGCTGCTCGCGCTCTCGCGGACGGTCATGAGCCCCATGGGGCTCTCTTCCTTGACGACCTCGCCCGTGTCGGTCACCCAGGATCGAGTGTGGAGGCCGGCAAACTCCATGTCCACCCTGAAGGCCGGGGTGCGAACCCCGCTCACTGACACGGACTCACGCGGGCCGACGTCGAGCACCACGGGTACATTGCGCAGGGTCGCCGGATCGAAGAGCGCCCATTGGTGACGCGTGCCCGCAACCAGGCCGGCACCCGCCAGACGGCGGCCCAGATTGACCGACAACACGAGAGGTTCTGTCAGCTCGCGCACCTCGCTCGTGGCGCCGCCAGCGGTCGTCACGGTGAGCGTGAGGCGGCGGCCCTCGACCACGCCGCCGACGGTCGTGGGCCCCGTTCCGGGATCGAGGAGGAAGTCGAACGACCGCACGACGAATGCGCGGTCCACCCGAGCGGTCGTGCGAATACGCACCGGCGCCACGGCGCCGAAGAGCGTCATCTGCAGGCGCCCGTCCTCCTGCAGCTCGAAACCTTCGTCTCTCGGCTCGACCTGGCCGACCGAGAACCCGATCTTTTCACCTTTGAAGTAGATGCCGCGCCACTGCGCGTGCGAGCCGTAGCGCGCGAGGTCAGTGGCCAGGTTGATCGAGGAGGCCTCGAGGTAGGTCCGCTTGACGAGCAGGGCCATCGTCCCCACCCAGACGAGAAGAACGAGGAGCGAGAGGGGCCGCGTCACTGCGCGCGGCAGGGGTCTCAGGAGTCTCACGTCGCCTGGTGGCTAGTATGCGTGATGTCTGCGTACGAGGCGAAGAGGAGTTTGCCCTGGCGTACAGAGGACGGGGTCCGGCGTGCGCGCCGGACCCCCCTCCGTGTTGCCCGAGATGTCCGTGGACCTGTGGCCCGTGGCTGGTGTTGGCCGCTCTACGCCGTTGCCGCGAGGCGCAGCTTGCGCGCCGCCGCCTTCCTTCGGGCTGCAAGCGCCGCAATCCCGGATCCCAGCAGCAGCAGGGTCCCCGGCTCGGGCACAGGCTGCGGGATTTCGAAGGTCACGACGTAGTCGTTGTAGTCCTGGTCGGTCTTCTGCGTGAGGAGAATGTCCTCGATGCCGAGGAAGTAGCGCGTGCTTTCAAGTCCGACGAAGCGGAAGAGCGCATACTGCTCGGGGCTCTCGAGCGAATTGGAGAGGCGTCCGGTGCCGCTGTCATACGTGAACGCGCCATCGGCGCGCCGCCCGAGCACGCCGCTCGACCATGCGGTGATGCCATATATCTTCGTCACGTTGAGGATCTCGTCGTCGAACGCGAACGACGTATATTTCCCGGCGCCGTCGTTGAGGTATTCGAGGCCGGTGACGCCAGAATCCTCGAGGAGAAACCTTAGGCCTTGGCGTGGCCCGTCCCACGATGGTCCAGACCAGAACGGCAGGAGAGCGAGCTCCGCAGCCGTTTCGGTCCCGCTCAAAACGGGGGCGGGTGACCACACGCCGGTGAGCGCAATGGGTCCCGCGGCCGCCGCCGAGGGCACCAGTAGCGCCAGCATCAAGACCAGGGGAGACAGCAGAGCTGAAGTGACTTTCATGACTTATCGTTTCCTGGGAAGATTTTTAACGTTTCTCGTACTTCGTATATTGAGCTAAATAGTTTAGAGACATCAGTTCGAGTTCTTGTGCCCGGCGATGGCTTCTAGTGCAAGATCCGACGCAATCTGCCTGTGACAAGACTTCGTGCTCGTCTGGCCCTCGTCTGGACGCCGGGAATGCCCTTGAAAACCGCAGCATTGCTCGTTCTTCTGGTGGTCGCCATGACCCCGAGGCAGGCCCCGGTCTCGGGACTCGACCTCGGCAATTTCGATCCAAAAGTCCGCCCACAGGACGACCTTTATCGTGCTGCCAATGGTCTATGGCTCGCGAGGACGAGCATTCCTCCTGATCGTGTGACCTACGGTGCGTTCCTCGAGCTGGCGGACAAGGTTGAAGCCGACCTTCGCGCGGTGATCGAGGGTGTCGCCGCCGACCGTGACCATCAGCGCGGGACCGCGCGGCAGATTGCGGACTTGTACGCGAGCCTCATGAACCAGGCCCGCGCGGAAGAGCTCGGCCTTCAGCCCATCGCCGCTCTGCTGCAGAGGATCGACGCGGTCGACACGCCACGCGATCTCGCGTCGGAAGCACGGCTCGTCATCAAGCTCGGACGACCTTTCGCAACGTCGAGCGCGCCCGCTATTTCGACGAGCGAGTACGAAGCTCAAGGCGCCTGTCTCAGCCGAACGCGCACGGCGAGCGGCTGATGACACCGCAAACCGTCAATGTGTACCAGGCAACCCCGTGCTCAACGAAGTCGTGGCTGCTACGGCCGCCATGCTGCAGCCGCCGCTCTTCAATGCGGACGCCGACGATGCGGCGAACTATGGGGCGATCGGCGCGATTGTGGGCCATGAGATCGGCCACGGCTTCGACGACCGCGGGCGTCGTCTCGACGGAGAGGGCGCGGCGGTGAATTGGTGGACGGCGGGCGACGAACAGTCGTTCACCGCGATTGCGCAGGGACTTGTCGAACAGTTCAATGGCTACAGTCCGAGTGAGGGCGCGCGCGTCAACGGGCTCGTCACCCTGCGAGCCCAAAGCCAAGAGCCTGGCGCCGCCTCGAGCCCTAGCAATCGAGGCAGCGAGTCTCTCCGAAGATCTCGTCGAGCCGATCCGGGTTCTCACGGGCATAGTTCACCAGGCACCGCACGGCCTTCCCGATGTCCGCGAGCGAGTACTTCGTCGACATCTCCTGCAGAAACTGCACCTTCTCGGATTCGAGGTCAATTGTGTGCGGGGCAAGATCCTTCATCGACCCTCCTTGAAGAGAATCTGGGTTGCGCGCATTATCCGTGACAAAAGACGACGAGCGCAATCGCGCAATCGGTCGTCAGGTTGCGGTTGATGCGACGATCGAGTCGAAGTTCTCCACGATGCCGTGCGTGCCCGACGGCGGGGCCTGCGCCGGTGGGCGCACTGCGAGCAGTGTCTGAACGCCTGCCTCGCGCGCTGCGTCGAGCTCCGTAATGACGTCCGAGATGAAAAGGACGCACGACGGCGGCACCTGCAGCGCCGCGACGATACGGCGATAGCTGCCGGCCTCTCCTTTCGCTCCGACGCCGGTGTCGAAGTGACTGGTGAGAAACCGGGACAGATCACCAGCCGTCGAGTTCGCGAAGAGCAGTTTCTGCGCGAGCACGCTGCCGGAGGAGAAGATGCCGATCCGCACGCCTTCGGCGGTCCACCGGGCGAAGGCATCGCGAACATCCGGGTAGACCACACCCTTCAACGCCCCGGTTGCGTAGCCCTGTTCCCAGATGCGCCCCTGCAGGGCTTTGAGCGGACCAGACTTGCGATCGCGATCCATCAGCCACTGGACATAGCTGACGATGTCGGCATCTCGCGGCTCGCGGGCCGCGGTTCGCGGGCTGTTGCCGCCTACGGGCACCGGGTCTTCGGCTGGAAGCTGAAAGCCGGAAGCCGGAAGCTCGGCGTGCAGCTGCTCGACGATGGATCGCATCTCGCGATCGGAACCAACGGTCGCCTCGAGATACGGCCGGACCCGGGCACGTGCATAGGGAAAGAGCACGTCGTGCACGAACGCGATCGGCGTGGTCGTGCCCTCGATGTCGAGCAGCACGACGTCGATGCCTGCGGCCTGCAGGCTGAAGACTCCGCCGCTCGTCACGTATGTGGCTGCACCAGGGGCCCGACGTACGCGGGACCGAAGCACAGCGGCTGGAATCCGCGGTCGACGCCGCTCTCGGTGTAGTGCGGCGTCCAGCCCGAGGGATTCTGGAACAGACGAATGGCCCGGATCCGCTTCTCGGCGCACAGGTCGAACCAATGGTGCGTGCCACGTGGGACTCGGATCAAATCGCCTCGTCCCACTTCCAGCGCGAACACGCTGTCGCCGGCGTTGATGTGGAAGATCCCGCGGCCCTCGATGATGAACCGCACCTCGTCCTCGTCGTGCCAGTGCTCCTTGTTGAACTTCGCGAGCATGGTCTCGAGGTTCGGGGTCTCGGCGGTCACGTCGATGACGTCGGCCGTCACATACCCGCCGCGCCGCTTCAAGGTCTGGATCTGGTGCGCATAGGCCTCGAGGACGGCCTCGGCCGGCGCATCGGCAGGAACCTCGCGACTTGGCGTCCATTGCTCGTACTCGATACCGCGGACGGCGAGGAACGTCGTGACGTCCTGCGTGTCGGTCAGCGTGACGTTGTCAGATGGAATCTTCACGACGGCCATGGCATGAACCTCCAAAGAAAGCTGTCAGCCGTCAGCCGGAATTGAGCTGAGAGCTGACAGCTGAGAGCTGATGGCTTCTCCCAACGACTTCCAGCAAGAACTCCAGAATCTCGACGTGCCGCACGGCCTGCGGGAGGTCGGCTCCCCAGGTGTAGAGCCCGTGCCCGCGCAACAGGAAGCCGTGCGCGTCAGGATGCTTGTCGAGCACGCCGCGCACGACGCCCGAGAGCCGCGCCATGTCCTGATCGTTCTCGACGATCGGCAGCCATTCACGATGCTCGTGGGTGCGGATCCCTTCGAGTCCCTTGAGCATCTCGTAGCCCTCGATGACCACCCCGCGCGCTTCCGCACACCGATCGGACAGGAGCGTACTCCAGATCGAGTGCGTGTGCAGCACCGCACCGGCACCGCGGACGCCAACGATCTCGAGGTGCAGGAGCGCTTCGGCCGACGCGCGAGCGCCAGCGGCTCCGACGGGGGCGGCGCGCTCGTCCATCTCCAGTATCTGGTCGGCCCCCAGTTCGCCCTTGAACGTGCCGCTCGACGTGATCGCCAGGCGCAGAGGCTCACGACCGATGACGACGCTGAAGTTGCCGCTCGTACCCATGACCCAGCCACGCTGGTCGAAACGACGGCCGGCCTGGACCAATTGCTCCGCCACCGCGGTGAACGACGGCGATCTCCCCTGCTGAACGGCGGACAAGCCCCGATTATAGCCCCCGGTTCGTCCCGGTAAACGGGCGCGCGTGCCGCAATGTATTATCCTGAACGGTCTTGGGGCCGCGGCCAACACGGACTGTTGCCGAACGGCCTTGTAATCTTGATACCAACGTTGGCTTTCTTGTCAGGAGTGCTTTCATGAATGCACGAGGTATGGTCAGGCGGGCCGGGCTGACCCTTGGGGTCGGCCTGCTGGCCGTCAGCGCGTACGCGCAGGCGACGGCGACTCAGAAACCCGCACAGCAGCCCTTTGAACCCAAGTCTGGACAAGCGGGTAAGGACGTCGTCTGGGTACCCACTCCGCAGACGCTTGTCGACAAGATGCTCGACCTCGCCAAGGTAACACCGCAGGACCTGGTCATGGACCTCGGGTCCGGTGATGGCCGAACGGTGATCACAGCCGCCAAGCGCGGCGCCACGGCAATAGGCGTCGAGTACAACCCCGACATGGTCGAGCTGTCGAAAATGAACGCCGCCAAGGAAGGCGCGAGCGCCGCCAAGGCCTCGTTCGTGAAGGCCGACCTCTTCGAGACGGACTTCTCGAAAGCCACGGTCCTCACGATGTTCCTGCTGCCCGAGATCAACATCAAGCTGCGCCCGAAGATTCTGAGCATGAAGCCGGGAACGCGCGTCGTCTCGAACTCCTTCACGATGGAGGACTGGGAGGCGGACCAGACGGAAACGGTCAGCAACGAGTGCACGAGTTGGTGCACTGCGTATCTCTGGATCGTCCCGGCGAAAGTCGAGGGCACATGGCAGACGCCTCAGGGCGATCTCAAGCTCACGCAGGTGTATCAGAAGCTGTCGGGAACGCTTGGAACGACCAAGGTCGAGGGCAAGATGAACGGCGACCAGATCACGTTCACCGCCGGCAAGGCCTCCTATACCGGCCGCGTGAACGGCAACTCGATTCAGGGCACCGCTCCGAGCGCCTGGATCGCCACGAAACGCTGAACCGGCGGCTGGCCACAACCGCGACACGGTAGGGGCGGTTCGCGAACCGCCCCTACGACACACCAGGCGAGGAGAAGGATGCGTTCGACGGTACTCGCGGTCACGTCGTGCGGCATGATGGCGATCGTTCTGAGCACGATCGAGCCGGCGGCCCGCGCGCAGGCGCAACAGGGTGCGCCCGCCGCCACGCCCGCGCCCGTGGACGATCCGGTCAAGACGCTCGTGGCCAGGCTCGACCTCGAAAAGTACAAGGCCACAATCAAAGGGTTGACGCAGTTCGGCGATCGGCGTCAGGGCACCGATCGGAACCGCGCGGCAATCGACTGGATCGAGGCACAGCTCGAGAGTTATGGGTGCACGAACACCGAGCG
This sequence comes from uncultured Acidobacteriota bacterium, assembly GCA_963771395.1. GTDB lineage: Bacteria > Acidobacteriota > Vicinamibacteria > Vicinamibacterales > 2-12-FULL-66-21 > DATBJJ01. The sequence goes on from CAVYTY010000006.1 coordinate 563,049, forward strand.
CATCAAGTACGAGTACCAGCCGCCGGCCGGGCGCGGCGGGACTGCGGCGGCGGGCGCGGCCGGACAGGCGGCGGGGGCCCGAGGTGAAGGACGTGGTGAAGGACGTGGCGAGGGACGTGGTGGAGGCGCCGCGGCCGGCGGCGGACAGCGAGGCGGCGGGCGCGGGCGCGCCGGCCAGGGCGGCAGCACGATCTTCGGGAATCGCGGCCGCACCGGTGTCAACAACGACCCGACCGCCCAACAGGACCTCAAGCTCCGAGAGCTGAATTCGCAGCCGAGCACGCCTGGTCCGCGCGAGGAGGTCTTCTGCACCAAGGTCGGCACGACCAGGCCCGACGAAATGTACATCGTCGGCGGACACATGGACGGCATCGGCTTCGGCGAGGCCGCAAACGACGACGGATCGGGTACCGCACTGGTGATGGAGCTGGCGCGGGTGTTCAGCAACCCTGACGTGCAAACCGAGCGCTCCATCAGGTTCGCGCTCTGGAACAACGAGGAGACCGGGCTCAACGGCGCCCGCGCCTACGTCGATCAGCGAAAGGACCTCCAGGGCAAGGAAGACCCGCCAGGGTCGCGCAGGTTCCCGGAACCGAAGTGGCTCGGCATGATTCAACACGACATGATGATGTTCGATCACGGGATGCCGGACGCCGATGGGAAGGTCAGTCCCGAGCAGCGGCCGGAGGCCGATGTGAACATCGAATTCCAATCTACTGCCAAGATGGCCGAGGCCGCGCAGAAGCTCGCCTGGTTCTTCAAAGCGGCCAACGAGAAGTACGCGACCGATTACCCCGCGGCCGTCGGCCCGCACATGACCAACACGGACTCCACGCCGTTCATGGATCTGGTCCCCGCGATCAGCCTCCGCGAGAACGAGCGTGGCGCACAAGTGGGAGGCGGCTGGGATCCCCACTGGCACCAGGTGACCGACGTCTTCTCGACGTTCTCCGACAAGGACTTCCGGCTCGGGTTGAACGCCGCCCAGACGACGCTCGCGGCTGTCGCGCAGCTCACCGGCGCGAGCCTCAAAAAATGATCGGGTGTCAGACCGGGGTCACCCCCGGAGCACGGATCGCCGTGATCGTCACGATGCTGCTCGGAGCGTTTCCACGGACCGGCGCCGCTGGCGAAAGCGGCGCGCAATCGAAGGCTCCGGGGAAGCGCAATGCGTGCCTCCTGGTGGATCGCGTGGACATGGAGCGGCTGGCGAAGGGCAAGGTCACCCTGCTCAACGACATCCTGGGCGATTCGCAGACAAACTGTGAGGTCTACCGCGAGGGCGATTCAAAGAACCCGGTGCTCGTCCTCGCGGTGGACTCGATGCCAGGCCTCGGAGCCGAGGAGAGGCAGAAGAACTTCGTCCCGCTCGCGCGCAAGGCCCTCGAAAAGTTGCCCTGAGAATCGGCCGCTCTGACGCGGGGGTAAACCCACGCTTCAGCGGCGCGTCGCGCGCTGGTGTCTTTCAGCGAAGGGCGATGAGGGGATCGACTCGCGTTGCGCGGCGCGCGGGCACCAGGGTGGCGATGATCGCGACGACGGCGAACGTCAAAGCGACGATGGCGAACGTCGTGGGATCGAGCGGCTCGAGCCCGAACAGCATCCAGTCGAGGTACCGCGTCACCCACGCCGCGCCGCCAAGACCGAGAACAATGCCAATGAGCGTCAACACCCCGGTCTGACCAAGAAGGAGAGCGAGAACAGCGGAAGGACGCGCGCCGAGCGCCATCCGAATGCCGATCTCGCGGCGGCGTTCGGCGACTGAATAGTTCAGAACGCCATAGATGCCGACGGCAGCGAGGACGACCGCCATGGCGGCAAACATCCCCAACAGCACCGCATACAGACGCGGCCGCGACACGGCGTTGGACAGCAGGCCCTGCAGCGTGTCCACGTTGAAGATGCCCGCTCTGGAGTCCACGCCGCGAACGATATTCCGCAGCTCGGACGTGACCGCGGTTGGATCGCCGTACGTGCGCAGAGCGAAGTACCGCGGCTCGTCAGCACGCCACTCGTCAGCACGCCTGATGCCCGGCCACTGGCGGAAATCGATGAACACCTGCGGTTCGGGAGGTTCATCGAGGCCAAACTGCCGCACGTCGTTCACGACGCCGACAATATGCCACGGGTCGCGGTCACGCCCGACATACGCGATCTTTCCGATGGCGTCCTCGCTACCAAAGTCCCGGCGCGCCAGCGCCTGGTTGATGACGAGCACCCGCGGTTGACCCGCGCGATCCGCTTCGGAAAACGCCCGCCCGGCGATGAGGCGGATGCCCATGACCTCCAAGTAGCGCCGGCTCACGAGCCGCGCATCTTCTCCCGGCAGCGGGAGGGGAGTCGTTTGTTCCGGGTAGTCTGGCGTTCTTCTGAACCGGGCGGTCTGCCTGTCGGTCACCATCGGCAATTGGTGTGCGTAGGACGCCGCTTGAACTCCCGGAAGCGATTCCAGCCGCGAGACCACCTCGTCGGCAAACGTCCTGACCTGCGCGAGAACATAGCCCTCGGGTAGTGCCGCTTGAAACGTGACGACGTTGGTCGGGTCGTAACCGGGATCGACGCGCGACAGCTTCAGGAAGCTGTGAATCAGGAGCGCGCCGGCGACCAGCAGAACTGTCGCCAGGGCGACCTCGGCCACCACCAGCACGCCTCGCAGACGATTGGCGCGCGAGGGGCGGCCGCCTGTCACCGGCACGCCGCCTTCCTTCAGAGCGGCGATCGGATCGGAGGCCGAGTGCCGTAGCGCGGGCGCGAGGCCGCAGAGAACGCCTGTGGCGACCGAGGCGGCAACCGTAAAGGCCAACACCGGCAGGTCGATGGCGATTTCGTCGAGCCTCGGAAAGGCCGCCTGCAGTCCCAGATCCCAGCGAGCGAGCGTCGTCGCGAGCGCTCGCAGGACACGCAGCCCGCCCACGGCGAGCGCGATGCCCACTGCTCCGCCTGCCGCCCCGAGCAAGACACTTTCGGTCAAGAGATGCCGGATTACGCGGCCGCGTCCGGCACCAAGCGCCACACGTATACCGATCTCCAGTTTGCGGGAGGCGGTCCGGGCCAGCGACAGACTGGCGACGTTGACGCAGGCGATGAGGAGCACTACGCCCACCGTGCCCATCAGCACGAGCAGCAGGCTTCTCACCGGCTCCACCATCCTGTCTTGCGCGCGAACGAGGCCGTACTGCCAGCCGTCTGCTTCGACGTGGCGGAGGATGGCGTCGACCTCAGCGGCCGCCGATTGGATCGAAACGCCCTCAGCTAAACGCGCGAGCATCGGCGCCCGCGCCCGAGCGACTGGGCCGGTCACGGGTTTTATCGCGACCGGGATCCAGAACTGTGTCGTTCGATCCGGAAAGGCAAAGTCTTCAGGGAGGATGCCGACGACCTCGTAGTCCTTGCCGTCGAGCTTCAACGTCCGACCGACGATGGCTGGATCGCCGCGGAAGTGGCGCCGCCAGGTGACAGCACCCAGAATCACGACGGCAGCCGGGTCGTGGATCTCTTCGCCCGCGCCAAAGAGTCGCCCAAGCACGGGTCGCACACCGAGCATCGTCAGGATCGCTGGCTCGACCAACGCACCCTGGAGACGTGCTGCCTCCTCGTGCCCGCTGAGCGTCCTCAACGCCGGAATGCAGAACCCGACGTGCGACAGGGTCCTCGGCCGCGGCTGGAGCTCGAAGCGCTCTGCGATGCCTATCGTGCCCGCCTCCTGAATCGGCTGACCGGTCGGCGACTGCGCGGCGGGCACAGTAACGACGAGCTGCACCAGCCGATCGGAGTCCTTGTAGGGCAGCGGCTTGAGCAGCAGCGCATGCACGACGCTGAAGATGGCGGTGTTGGCGCCGATGCCGAGCGCCAGCGTCAGGACAGCGACGACCGTAAAGCCGGGTGCGCGACCGAGCGTTCGCACGGCGTAGCGGACGTCCTGCTTCGCATCGTCCAGCCAGCGCAGCGAACGTTCGTCGCGGTGGCGCTCCATGATCTGGTCGACGGCGCCGAGTGCGCGCTTCGCCGCGAGCCGGGCGTCGTCGGGCGTCAGGCCTCGGCGTTGGAACTCATCCTCGAGCAGCGCCAAATGAGCGTCGAGCTCGCGCGCAAGTTCGGGCTCCGCCGCCTCGGGACGGGCGACGTGGAACAGGCGCGCCAGGAAGAGACGCAGGCGCCACATCAGGTGGACTCGCCGAGGAGCAGCTTGTTGACGAGGCCCGACAGCTTCCGCCAGCGCTCGGTCTGCTTCTCGAGCGCCCGCGTCCCGGCTTTGGTGATGGCGTAGTACTTCGCGTCGCGGTTGCTGTCGGTCTTCTGCCAGGTGCCCTTGATCCAGCCCCTCTGCTCGAGGCGCACGAGCGCCGGATACAGGGTCCCCTGGTTGAGCATCAGCGGGTGATCGCCTACTTGCTCGAGACGCGCGGCCAGACCATAGGCGTGCTGCGGACCCATCGTCGCCAGCGCACGCAAGACGATGAGGTCGAGGGTGCCCTGGAGGAGCTCGACGCGGTCGTTTGGTTCACTGGGCATCGCAGTGGAGAGGCACACAGCCTGCCACGACCTCACTGGCATGTCAAGTGGAAGAACGGCTATAGGCTTTCGGCTTTCGGCTTTCGGCTTTAGGGAGATCTTCGAGTCGAATGGTCGAGGGGTTTGCCTGAACCTCTAAGCCTAGAGCCCAGAGCCGCCTTTCCCTCTTGACAAATGTTCGATAGTACTAGTTAACTAGTAAGTATGAGGCCGAAGTCGTTGACGCTGACCGCCCACGAGCTGGAGATGATGAAGATCGTCTGGCAGCACGACGCCCCCGTCACGGTGCGAGACGTCTACGAGGCGCTGCGCACCCGCCGCACGATTGCCTATACCACCGTGATGACGAGCATGAAGACGCTCGAACAGAAGGGCTACCTGAAGACCACGCAGCAGGATCGGGCGCATCTCTACCGGCCGGCCCGGCCCCGCCAGCAGGTCATCAAGGCGATGGTCCGCGAGTTCGTCGACCGCGTGTTCAACGGCGCCGCGGCGCCGCTCGTCACCCACCTCATCGAGGACGACCGCCTCTCGGAATCGGACCTCCACGAGATCACCCGGATGATGGGGAAGCGCAAATGACGACATCGATGTGGCTGCGCGACATCCTCTCGTACGGTCTCCAGCTGGCGGTGATCGTCAGCGCCGGCGTGGCCCTCGCGCTCGCGTTTCGGATTCGGGAGCCGAAGGTCATGCTCGCGTACTGGCGGACACTGCTCGTGACCTGCCTGCTCCTGCCGGTGTGCCAACCCTGGCTCGAGATCCCGGTGCCGGCGACGGAATCCTCGCTGCTGCTGGCCGGCAATCTTCGGTCGGCACCCGAGGCCCCTGCCGGTGCCGTTCGGCACGCGGCGTGGTCACTCGAGTCCCTCGTGCTCGTGGCGCTGGTCACCGGCGTCGCCATGCGAGCGCTCTGGCTGGCGATGGGCGCGTGGACGCTCGGTCGCCTGCGGCGCACCGCCACTCCGCTCGTGCCGCTGCCCGCCGCCTTCAGCCAGGCGGAAGAGCGGCTCGGCGTCCACGCCGGCGTCTACGTCTCCGATCGCGTCGCCGGACCCGTCACGTTCGGCGTGATCCGCCCCGTCGTCATCGTCCCCCCAGCCGTCGTCACGATGCCGCACCACGTCCAGGAAGCCATCGCCTGTCACGAGCTCCTGCACGTGCGCCGTCGTGACTGGCTCTTCGAGGTCGGCGAGGAAGCGGTGCGGACGATCTTCTGGTTCCACCCGGCCATCTGGTGGCTCATCGACCGCATTCAGCTCAGTCGTGAGCAGGTCGTCGACCAGGCGGCGATTCACGTGATGGACTCCCGGGAACGTTACCTCGACGCCCTGCTCGTTGTTGCCCTCGGCAAATCCCCGATTGCGCTCGTTCCAGCACCGCTCTTCTTGCGGCGCCGCCTCTTGAAGAAGCGGGTCGCGCAAATCATGCAGGAGACCACGATGACTACACGCCGACTGATCGCCTCACTCACCGCCAGCGCGGCCGCGCTCGGCCTCGCGACGACCGTCGCCGTCAGGTCGTTCCCTCTCGAAGCCATGGGGCAGGCCGTCCAGACGCAGCAATCGGGCGGAGCGCCGATTCAGATCGTGAAGGGCGGCGAGCACCTGTTGCACGCGTCCCTGCCCGAGTATCCGCGCCGGGCCATCGAACAGCGGGTTCAGGGTGACGTCGAGCTCGACCTCGCGACCGACGAGCGCGGCGAGGTCTCGGACGCGCGGGTGCTGAGCGGCCCGGACGAGCTCAGACGGGCCAGTCTCGAATCCGCGCTCCAGTGGCATTACTCGCCGCAGGCACTGCGCTCGACCACCCTCCAGGCGACGCTGCGATTCAGCCTGCCACCTGCCAATGCGGAGTACGAAAAGCGTGGCTACGCCGTCCTGGCGAAAATGGAAGACGAGGAGGAGGCCAAGCGTTCGAAGCCGCAGCACGCCGAACACCTGCTGGAGGAGCTCAGCAGGGCGCTGCAGGATCCAGGCGCCTCCGGTCAACAGAAAGACGAATGGAAGCGGAAGTACGAAGAGGAAGCAGTGTTGCTCAACAAACTGCGCGCGGACAACGCCTGGAAGGACGGCGCAGGGTACACGGTTCGGCGCGCGCCACGCAGTTCGCTCTTCGAGGGAACGCCGCGGCTCGTCCGAATTGGCGGCGAACGCGTGACGCCAGAGACGATGAAAGAGCTCGTGGGGCGAGCCGGCATCAGCATCGGCGATCAGATCTCTGAAGGCACGGCCAAACGCATCCAGGAAATCGCGGCGACCCTCGACGAGCATCTCCGTGTGTCATTTCGAGGGGATGGTAAAGGCGGTCTGATCATGATGGTGCTCAACCCGTAGAGGCAGCCTCACTCCTCGTCGAACTGGCGGCGCGCGGCCTCGAGCATCGCCAGTTCGACCCTGGCCCGGCGCCGCAGGAGCAGGAGCCAGGCGACGATCCCGCAGGGCGCAGCGACCGGCAGCACCAGCCACGCGTCCGACAACCGGCTGATCTCCGGCAACACATCGCGGCCGCTGGTCCAGACGAGCCAGGCGACGAGCAAGACCGTTTCGACCGCGGCGAACCAGAGGCCGAAGCGGACGGCGCGCAGATCCCGGCGGCAGCGCTCGGCGGCGACGAGCACGAAGTCGCGCACCGTGTCGCTGGCCGGCTGCCAGATGCCGGCGCTGTTCCAGACCGAGAACGCACACGCGACGGCGACAAACGCGATGATGCCCGCGCCGAGGACCATCAGCGCCGGATCGGGCCGCAGCCGGACGAGCAGCACGGCAACCGCGATCCACGCGATCGCCATCACGACCTCGATCGCCATCCGCCGCACCAGCCGGCGGCGGCCATGCGCCGCAATCCGGCGGGCATCAGGCGCAGGAGCGAGTGGCTCCTCGTCGCCGCTCCACAACGCCCGCCACGATTCGAGCTCGCTGTCCTTCATCGGCGAACTCGTCGCGGGTGATGCGCAGGCTCCGGGCAACGCCGGTGCGCGGATCGCTCGACGTCACAGCCGACGGGCTCGTCGCGAGACGCCGCAACACAGCGGCAAGGTGCGCGCGGAGGTCAGGAAAGGCGCCGGCGCAATCGGACGCGTCGGCACAATCGTCGAGCAGTCTGAGGAGCGCGCGTTCGCCGTCCCTCGCGGTGTAGAGCGGAAAGCGCAGGCTCCATGGCGCGACGCCGTCGAGAACCGCCGAGCGCACGCGATCGGGGTGCGCGCGCATGTACACGAGCGCGGCGCGTGTCCCATACGACCCGCCCCAGAGGTTCAGCCTCGTGTACCCCAGCACGGCGCGGACCTGGTCGAGATCCTCCATTGCTGGACCGTTCGCGTAGTGTCGAGGGTCGCCATCGAGGGATGAAAGGCACGCCCGGCTGGCCTGCTCCTCTCGCACGAGAGCGGCAGCCGGCGCATCAGGCAGATCCTGGTCGCACTTCAATGGGTGGGACCTGCCCGTGCCCCGCTGATCCACGAGAACGATGTCGCGATGACGCCGGACCGCGGCGAAGACGGAGCCGATCCATGGTCCAAACGACGAGGCCGCCTGGCCGGGTCCGCCGGCCAGCAGCACGAGCGGATCCGGTTCCGGGACGCGGGCCAGAGCGGGCACGACCGCCACGTGGATCGCGACGCGGCGGTCAGAACCTCCGCTGCGATCCTCGGGCACCGAGACAGTCGTGCATTTGATCTCCTCGGCAAACCCGTCGATCCGGCACGGGGTGAGGCCGACGGCTGGCGCAGGGGCTCGAGCACGCGCACAGGCCGCGGCCTCGATTGCGAGGAGAAATGAGCTGACGACAATGAGCACGCGAGAACTCGTTCGCATGCCCGGATAGTCTCGGAACCCGGCAGATTCCTTACCGGGTGCATGCCGAGGCTGGCACGACAGCGTCCTGACAGCGGGCCTAGGGCCGGCTAGGGCAGCACGCCGAGCTCGTCCAGCGACTCGTCGAGCTCGCGCGCATCGCGGTAGACACGGAACGCGCCGGCGCGTATCAGCTCTTCCGCTCCGTAACCGCCGCTCAGCACGCCGACGCTGAGCATCCCGGCCCGCCGTGCCGCGAGCAGATCCCAGACGGCATCGCCGATGACGAAACAGTCCCGAATGTCGACGCCGAGCCGCTCCTGACACGCCAGAAAGAGGTCCGGCTCGGGCTTGGCGCGCATGACGTCGCCACGTTCGATCACCACCGTCTCGTTCGGGATCTCGAGCATCTCGAGCGACGGGTTGATCTCCGGCCGCCGGCCCGATGTCGCGATGCCGTGCGGAATGCGCAGATCGCGCAGTCGCCGCAACAGGGACACGGCACCTGGGAGCGGTCGCGGACGCGGAAGCAGACTCTGATAGATCTCGCCGTGACGATGCTGCAGGGCGTTGGCTTGTTCGCCCTCGAGGTCGCGCCCGATCTCGCGTGCGATCGCCCGGGTGAACAGGCCTCCGCTCATCCCGATCCTGCGGTGCACGCGCCAGCCGTCGATGGGCATGCCGGCTTCGGCGAGCGCCTGCTGCCAGGCGAACACGTGCGCATATACCGTGTCGACGAGTGTGCCGTCGAGGTCAAAGATGAGAGCGCGCATCACAATGCTGAATGCTGAGTGTTGAATGCTGAAGTGAATTGCTGAATGAATTGATGCTTGTGAATTTCGAAACTTGATTTCGAACTTGGCAAGAGCGTACTTCAGAATTCACTTCAGCATTCAGCATTCAGCATTCAGCAGTCAGCATTGCCCGCGCGTCGTTCCAACGCCAGATCGACGCGCTGGTAAGGTGCACTCCGCCCAGCCAGCGGTCGATGCCGCATTGCTCGACACGATCGACGCGACCATCGAGGACGGCGCGGCCGGTGTCGGTCAGGGCGATCGTGCCATGTGGCAGGCGATCAGGGACCTCGGACGTGACGTCAACTGTGACAAGTGGCGTCGAGGCGAGTTCCAGCGTTCTCACGACCTCCCAGAAGGACTGATCGGCGATGTAGAAAGCCGTCTCGTCGTCGTGCATCTGGGGAAACGACGTCCAGATCTCAATTGGCCCCTGTGCCGCGAGCGTCATCAGCCGGCGTTCCGTTCGCGACAAGCCGTCGCGCGTCCACGGGTAGTCCTGCAGATGGCGCCCTAGTGCGTCGGCCAGAAACGGCAAGGCCGACATGTCGGTATCGAGGAGTGCTGCAAGCGGCGGGGGATCGGGGGCGCGGAACGCCTCCCATGCGCGTGCAGCCAGTTCGTACTGACCGTCGCCGAGCGGCTGCCTCGTCGCGAACAGCGATCCGAGCTCGCCCGGCGTGAGCTCCCCGAGTCCCTTGAAACGAGGATGGCCGGGGAACGATCCGACGCACACCAGACTCACCGGCCCCGGCACCGGATGGGTCCGGCCGATCCGGTTCAGCAGCTGAACGAGGTTGAGCTGATCGAAGAGGTCGTGCTCGTACCAGAGGACCAGCTCGTCGTAGGACTCGTGATCGTCGATGACCTCGCGCCAGCGCCGCAGCTCGGCAATCGTCTCCGCCGGATCGCCATCGGAGTCCGCGCCGCTCGCGAGATACCTGGCACGAACGTCGAGCAACTCTTCATCGGTCAGCTGCCCTGGAACAGGGCCATCGTGCAGGGGGTCCGCCCAGATCGACGTCGAGCCCGGAATGCCGGCCTGATGAATCGTCCCCGTGACCGAAGTGCCGTTGGCGACGTGAAGGAGTCTCTGCGATGTCGAGGTAGGCATGATTGACAAGTAACAGGAATGTGGCGAGCATTTCGTAACTGTAGCGCAATGGCGGGTTCACGCCGCGGGCGATGTCGGCGTCCTTCCTGCGCGTCGTCGGTCGCCGAACAGGCCGCGCCCGGTGGCCGGCGCCGGCGCGCTGATTCCAGTCAGGCTCGAGCAACGTCCATCCAGACCATGGTCCACGATTCCGGCTTCGATAGTCCGTGACCAAACTGCTTCAGATCGCGTCGGCTCTGGCAATCATCGCCGGTCTGATGACCGCGGTGTTCGCCATCATGTACGCGTTGTGCTGGATCTTTCTGTGGTTCGTACAGTTCGTGCCCGTGATCGGCCGGAGGCATCGGCACAGAAGGTGGGATGAGTTGAACAAGCCGTGAGGGCGACGGTAGAGTTATGGGGTTGCAGCGGCTCGGCAAACCAGGCAGGGTATTCCGTAAGTAGATCATGACCACTCAGACAGCCGTCGTTCACTACGCGCTCGAGCCGCTCGCCGTGGAGCTGCGCGAGATTCCGGTCCCACAGATTGGCGACGGCGAGGTGCTGCTCGAGGTCGGGGCGGTCTCGGTGTGCGGGTCGGACGTCCACCAGTCGCGGAACACCCATTCATGGCCGGTCAACATCCCGGTCGTCCTGGGACATGAGTTCAGCGGAACCGTCGCCACGCTCGGCCGCGGCGTCACCGGATTCCGCGAAGGCGATCGCGTCGTCAGCGAGACTGCCGCCGAGATCTGCGGAACCTGCCTGCTCTGCCGCACCGGCCGTTACAACCTGTGCACGGCGAGAAAGGGCTTCGGCTACGGCGTCAACGGCGCCATGGCGCAATTTGTTCGCGTACCGGCGCGATGCCTCCACCACATTCCCGATTCTCTGCCCTTCGACATCGCGTGTCTGGCCGAGCCCCACTCGGTCGCCTACCAGGTGATGTGCGTCAACTCGCACATCGCTCCGGGCGACTTCGTCGTCGTCATCGGGCCGGGTCCCATCGGCTTGCTCTGCACGCGGATGGCCGCCTTGTCGGGCGCTACCACGCTCGTCGTCGCCGGCCTGACGGCGGATCGGCCGCGCCTCGAAGCGGCTCGCCGGCTTGGGGCCACCCACACCGTCGACATCGAATCCGAGAACCTCGAGGAGATCGTCCGGGATATCTGCTCCATCGGCGCCGATCTGGTGTGCGACGCCTCTGGCGCCAGCTCGACACTCGAAACCGCGTTGCGGCTGACGAGACCCGACGGTCAGGTATCGAAGGTGGGGTGGTCACCGGACATCGTCACCACCGACGTGAATCCTCTGGTGATGCGCAACATCCGCCTGCAGGGGTCATTCAGCCACAACTATCCCGTGTGGGAGCGCGTCATTCAACTGCTCGATCGCGGCGCCACGATGGCCGACACGATCGTCGGGCTGCGCGCGCCGCTCGCCGGATGGCGCGAAGCGTTCGACTCGATGCACGACGGACGAGTCATCAAGTCGGTGCTGCTGCCAAGGGAGGCCGCCCCCTGACCTTCTCTTATCCCTCTCAGAGACTGAGGACGGAAGTCGAATAACGGCGTCCAAGAGCCTTTCACCGCGGAGGGCGTTGAGGGCGCAGAGAGGACCTGATGGCAGGCGAGCTCGGCGTTCTCTGCGGTGAAAGGCTCTTGGACGCGCGACTGCGGCTGCATTATCAAACCTGGAGTGAACCTGGCCCCTGCTTCACTCCTGCAAAGGACACCCGTCCTCTTGCTGACCGCCCCCGCGAGGACTAGTCGGCGCATCGTCATCATCGGCGCGGGCGCGGCCGGGACGATGGCGGCGATCTTCGCCGCCGCGTCGGGCGTCGAGACGCTCCTCCTCGAGCGCACCCGCGACGGCGGGCGCAAGATCCTCATCAGCGGCGGCGGGCGATGCAACATCCTGCCTGCCCGGCTCGACGAATCGCGTTTCGTCACGGAAGCCCCGCCCCATCTTCTCCGCAAGTTCGTCCGATCGTGGCCGCTCCGGGAGCAGATCGCGTTCTTTGAAGCCGACCTCGATCTTCCCCTCATCGAAGAGGCGCATTCGGCAAAGCTCTTTCCCGCGTCGCAGAAAGCGCGCGACGTGCGCGATCGGCTTTTGGACCTCGCGAGAAGGAACGGCGCGCGACTCCTGATGAACACGACGGTCACCGGATTCGTCCCGGATGACTCCGGTTGGCGCGTCGACATCCATGACGCCGATTCGCTGCGTGCCGACGCGCTCGTCGTCGCGACCGGTGGTCTCTCGGTGCCCGCTACCGGCAGCGACGGCGCCGGCCTGCGCATTGTCGAAGGTCTGGGCCACACCGTGCGGCCACCGTACGCCGCGCTGACGCCCATCACCGCCGACCCGGCGCCCTTTGGTTTGCTCTCAGGCGTGTCGTTGCCGGTGACTGTCACCGCGCGTGCAGAGGGCCTCTCGTCAACCGCAACCGGCGGGTTCCTCTTCACGCACCACGGCTACAGCGGCCCGGCCATCCTCGACGTCTCGCACGTCGCAGTGCGATCCGGCGCCGGCGAGATGTCCCCCGCACGTCTCGTCCTGCGATGGACGACGCTCGGCGACGGGGAGTGGTCGGAGGCCCTGAGACCCCAAGGCTCCCGCACGGTGTTGACCGCGGTCGGCGCCGAGCTGCCAATCCGCCTCGCCGAAGCCCTGATCGGCGCCGTGGGCGTGGACCCGCGCCTGCCCCTCGCACACCTCGGCCGCGCCGAGCGGCTCCGGCTGATTGAAACCCTCGTGCGCGGCGTGCTCCCCTGGACAGGCCACGAGGGCTACAAGAAGGCCGAAGTCACGGGCGGCGGGGTCAGTCTGGCCGAGGTCAATCCGAGGACGATGGAGAGCCGGAGGCACAAGGGGCTCTTTCTGTGCGGGGAGATGCTCGACGCTTTCGGTCCAATCGGGGGTTTCAACTTCTTCTGGGCCTGGGCCACGGGCCGTGCGGCCGGGCTTGGGGCATCTGCTACAATTAAGGGTTTGTCATCATCAACGGAAGGCTTCTCGTCATGATTTCGGTCAGCGGCGTCTCCATGCGGTTCGGGTCGAAGATCCTCTTCGAGGACGTCGCGACGACGTTCTCGGCGGGGCGGCGCTACGGCCTGACGGGCCCGAACGGTGCCGGCAAGTCCACGTTCATGAAGCTGCTGACGGGCGAGGCCCAGCCGCAGCGAGGCACTGTCGCGCGGCCGCGCAAGCTCGGCGTGCTGCGACAGGATCAGTACGCGTTCGACGAGTATCGCGTCACCGACACCGTCATCATGGGCAACGAGCGGCTCTGGAGCGCACTCGAGGAACGCGACAAGCTCTACGCCAAGCCCGACATGACACACGACGACGGGATGCGCCTCGGCGAGCTCGAGGGCATCGTCGGCGAGGAGGATGGGTACTCCGCCGAGAGCGACGCGGCGGTGCTCCTGCAGGGGCTCGACATCCCCGACGCGCTGCACGATCGGAAGATGGCGGAGCTGCAGGGGGGCCAGAAGGTCCGCGTGCTCCTGGCGCAGGCGCTCTATGGGAGCCCGGACGCGCTGCTGCTCGACGAGCCGACGAACCACCTCGACCTCGACTCGATCCACTGGCTGCAGTCGTTCCTCGAGCGCTATCAGGGCACGCTCATCGTCATCTCGCACGACCGGCACTTCCTGAACAAGGTCTGCACGCACATCGCCGACATCGACTACCAGACGATCATCACGTATACCGGCGGCTACGACGACATGGTGCTCGCCAAGACGCAGATTCGCTCGACCATCGAATCCGAGAACGCGCAGCGCGAGAAGAAGATCGCGCAGCTCAACGACTTCATCGCGCGGTTCGGCGCCGGCACACGGGCGAGTCAGGTCACGTCGCGACGCAAAGAGGTCGAGCGTCTGCAGACGACCGAGCTGGCCAGGTCCAACATCCAGCGTCCTTTCATCAAGTTCGCGATGAAGCGGCCGTCGGGCAAGGTGGCGTTCGAGTGCAAGGGCCTGAGCAAGGCGCACGGCGCACTGAAGGTGATCAAAGACTTCAGCGCGATCGTCAACCGCGGCGAGAAGATCGTCCTCGTGGGAAGGAACGGCGTCGGCAAGACGACGATGCTGAAGGCGCTGCTCGCGGATCCGCCCGATCGGCCGGCGTCGCCGGCGGATCTGGACAGCGGATCGATCCGCTGGGGCCACGAAGTGTCCATCGGCTACTTCCCGCAGGATTCCACCGGCGCGATCGAGAAAGGGATGACCGCCGTCGAGTGGCTGCACCAGTTCGACCCCGACGCGGCGCGACAGGAGATTCACGGGTTGCTCGGTCAGATGCTGTTCAGCGGCGAGGAAGGCCTCAAGCCGACCGAGGCGCTGTCGGGTGGAGAGACGGCCCGGCTGCTCTTCTGCCGGATCATGCTCCTCAAGCCCAACGTGCTCATCCTCGACGAGCCGACGAACCATCTGGATCTGGAGTCGATCAACGCGCTCAACGTCGCGCTGCAGAAGTTCGAAGGCACGGTGCTGCTCGTGACCCACGACCAGGACCTGCTCGAAGAGGTCGGCACGCGGGTGTGGCACTTCGACGATGGCGCAGTCGCGGACTTCAAGGGCAACTACGAGGAGCTCGAAGCCACGACCGCATCGTAGTCAGCGCCACACGGTGCCGGGAGGAGGACCATGGCCTTCGTCGCGTGTCAACACATCGACGCGGTGAACGACGTCAAGCAAGCGAAGGCACGTCGCTGCGAGGAGTGCGTGAAGATCGGGGCACGCTGGGTCCACCTCCGCACCTGCCAGTCGTGCGGCACCACGCTCTGCTGCGACTCCTCGCCCAACCGGCACGCAACCAAGCACGCCGTAGCCAGCGGGCACCCCGTCGTCGCCTCCTCAGAGCCGGGAGAGCGCTGGCTCTACTGCTATCCGGACGATCAGATGGCGGAGTACCTCGGGCGCGGCTCGCGGTTCGCTGCTCGCAAGTCGGTGCTTTGGCGCCGCGAGCTGCGAGCCGCGAGTTAGGCCGTCAGCGTCGCGCGGGCGCTGCTGGTGATACTGCAGCAGCGTGTCGTCGGCGGTGGTGATCACCGCCGTTGCCTCTCGACTCGATCAAGAGGCGGACATCGGCTCGTCGGCGCTGGCGCCGTAGATCGCGGGCACCTTGGATCCCATCGCGCGGAGATACGCAGCGAGCTGGCCGCGATGATGCACCGAGTGGTTGTTGGCGAACCCAAGGTACGTCGCGCCGGGCATCTGCATCATACCGAAGAAATCGACGGTTGCCGCCAGCCTCTCGGCGGGCATCGCACGGATCCTGCCGAGCGCCGCTGGAAACTCCTTCTTGTAATAGGTCACGACGTCGTCGATCGATCCGAAGCCCGACTCCCGCTCTTTGGCGGCCGCGGGATCGAATACGAATTTGCCCGCCTCGATGCTGTCGACGAACCAGATGTCGGAGATGGCGATGTGCGCCGCGAGCTCCCATGCCGAACGCGACTTCTCGTCCGGCCGATAGCCGCGCTTGTCGTCGGGAACCGCCGCAAGGACTTTGCAAGTCGCCGGGAACTCCCCCTCCCACAGCTTACAGAGACATTGCGCGAGGAACTGAGCCTGATTCTTATCCATGATGCTCTCCTGATGTTGCTGAACGGGCGGTGAAGCATCGGAGACAGTATCGAAGGCCGGTGGCCGCGTCAATGTGTCATTGAGGCAGGGGAGGGGATGGATTGAGGGAGGGGACGGAGGTAATGGGGTTCACCACGAAGGACCGAAGCGAACGGAGACGCACGGAGGCAACCAGCCAGATTGGGACGCTCGGGGGCTGGTGCACAATAACTTTCTAACCTCCCGGCACTCTCCGTGCGTCTTCGTCCGTCTTCGTTCCTCCGTGGTGAGTCTTCTCCGCTTGCTTCGTCGCCTCCCTCAGGACTCCGACGCACATCAAGACTGCCTCAGCGCGGCCATGGGATCGCAGCGGGCCGCTCGGCGCGCTGACAACCAGCAGGCCACCGTAGCGACAGTCATCAAAAGCGCGGGCACGCCGACGAATGTCGGCACGTCGATCGCGCCGCCATAGACAATGACGGCGCTCAACGCGATGGCCCAGCCGGCCAGTGCGCCGACGCCGATCACGAGCAGGCTCTCACGCACGAACTGCGCAACGACACCTCGAGGGGTCGCGCCCAGCGCGAGACGCACGCCGATCTCCGTGGTGCGCTGCGACACGGTGTACGAGACGACCGCATAGATGCCGATCGCCGCCAGCACCAGAAGCATGGGGCCGAGCACGGCGAACATCCGCGCGGGAACGCGGCGAAACAGCAGGTTGGTCTCGACGTGCGCGGTGAGCGTCCTGACGTTGTAGACGGGCAGCTCGGGATCGAGCTCGCGCACGGTGCGACGGACGGCCGACGCCACTGCGGTATCGCTGCCCCCCCGCGTGCGCAGGTGAATCTCCCCGACCCGCGCCGGGCTGTCGCGGTACGAGAAATAGATGATGGGCGTCGGCGCCTCGCCGAAGGCGTTGTACAACGAGTTGCGCGCGACACCGGCAATCTCGTACGACCGGCCTCGCGCCTGCAGGCGGCGGCCGAGGGGCTCGAGGCGGGCCAGGTACCGGCGCACGAAAGCCTCGTTCACGATGACCTGTGGCGGCGGAGTGACATCGCCGAGTTCCGCGAAATCCTTTCCAGCGACGAGCGGAATGCCCATCACCGCGAAATAGCCCGGCGTCACGGTGTTCGCGAGCGCCTGATCGAATCCGGCCCCGGCGCGCACCCAGCCGTCAACCGTGAACACGCGCGACGGCAGACCGTGGATGTCGAGCGGCACTGAAGAGGCGATCGCCGCGCCCTCGACCGATGGCAGCGCGCGGAGCCGCTCCAGGAGCCGAGCGGCGAAGAACCCATTGTCGGGTACTACGGCCGGTGAGGTCGTACGCGGCGAGGAGCACGCCCTCGCGACGGAAGCCCGGGTCGGTGGCGCGAGTCTCGAGAAAACCGCGGAGAAAGAGCCCCGCGGCGACGAGCACGACCAGCGCCAGCGTGACCTGGATGGCCATGAGCGCGTTGCGCAAGCGGCTGCGGCCGCCCGGTGCGGACCCGGCGCGGAACGCGAGCTGCGGATCCAGGCGCGCAAGCTGGAATGCCGGCGCCGCCCCGAAGATCGCGCCGCACAGGATCCCCAGTGCCACCGCGAACACAAGGCCAGCCAGGTCGACATGCGTTTCGAAGTTGATCGGGAATCCGATGGTCAGAGGCATTGCGGCGAGAGCCCGCGTTCCCCAGACGCCAATCGCGACGCCAAGCCCGGCACCGATGAGCGCGAGCACCATGTTCTCCGCGAGCAGCAGGCTCACGATGCGCCAGGGTCCGGCCCCGAGCGCCAGACGCATGCCCATCTCCCGCTGGCGCGCGCTCGCCCGCGCCAGCATGAGGTTCGCGGTGTTCCCACAGACTGCGACCAGGAGCAGCAGCATGATCGCCTGCAGAAATGCGAGCGCAGTGACCAGGAAGCGCTGCGGGCCGCGCGAGAACTGCCAGAACGGCAGCACGTCCCCCTGCATGGTCGCGTTCGTGTCCGGATACTCCTGCGACAACTGTCGCATCGCGGCGTCGACATCGCTCTGCGCCTGCGCGCGCGTCGTCCCGGGGCGTAGGAGGCCGGTGGCGGTGTACCCGCGCACGTTCCGCTGGTCCAGCTCGCGCGATCCGTTGAGCAGCACCGGCGCCATCGTCGCGGGCAGCCACAGATCGAACTTGAGACGGAGCACCGTGCCCTGGAATCCGCGCGGCGCGACGCCGACGATGGTGAGGTTCCGGCTGTTCACGCGAACCACCTGGCCCACAGCTGTCGGCGCGCCGGCAAAGTGACTCTGCCAGGTACTCGTGCGAGATCACGACAACGGGCTCGCCACCAGGTTGCGACACTTCGTCGGGACGAAAGAAGCGCCCGAAGGCGGGCCGCAGGCCGAGCGCCGAGAAGTAGTTGCCCGAGACGAGCAGGCCATAGGCGCGTTCCACCTGACCCGGCTCACCGACGTAGACCGCCGTCATCCGAAACGCCAGGAGGTCTCGAAACGTGTGCAGGCGCTCCCGCAAATCGCGGTACTCGGGCCACGACGTGCCCGGGTGCATGCCGGTCTCGGTGCGAGGCTCGACGAGGTGGAAGCTCGCGGCGCCGGCGACGCCGGGGATTGGCTGGAACACGACCGCCTGAATCCACGAGAAGATGACGACGTTGACGCCGATGCCGACGCCGAGCGACAGGACGACCACCGTCGCGAGGACGGGCATCCTCGCGATCATCCGCCACGCGTGACGGACGTCGCGGCGGGCCGATTCGATCCAGTTCAATGAGCGCACTACTTTGCCGATGCGCGCTTCGCGGTCCAGGTCATGTCGCCCATCTGGCTCGAGAGGTACCCGTCGAGCGTACCGTCGTCTTTCAGCTTGGCTTTCATGGTGATGTGCGCGTCACCTCCGCCTGGAGTGGCGAGGGTGAGCATGCCCCCGACAAACTCTCCTTCGACCTGCAGGTTGTCGCCGTGGGGCGTCGCGAGTGTGCCGGTGACCTTCTTGCCCTCCTGCGCCAGGTCCAGTCCCATCGTTATGTCGCCGTGAGGGCTCCCCTTGACGAATGCGGTCCATCGGCCTGCCACACCCTCCTCGGCTTTCTGATCGGTCTTTGTCGCCTGGTAACAGTGCGCGGTTCGGGCTTCTGTTGCTGGCAGAACAGTCAACGCGATGACTGCAAGGAATGCCGTCGTTCTGGTCGTCATGATGTCTCCTCAGTGACCATGGATTCGCTGGAGCCAGCCCGTCAGCGCGCCGTCACCATTCCCTCGCAGAACGATGGCGGACATGATGAGCAGTGCCGCGGCAACGACGACGATCACGAGCGTGCGCTTGGTCATACGTTGGTCTCGAATGGTTCGTAGAGAGCCTATCGGGCTGCGGCTGAATGAGGGGTGAATGCATCGTTCAGGTGCCGTTCAGGTTCGGTTGGGCTATAACGGTCAGGTGCGGGTCCTGGTAGTCGAAGACGAGGCGCGCCTGTCGCGTCAGCTCGCGACGGCGCTCGGCGAGGCCGGGTATGCGGTCGATTGCGCCGCCGACGGCGAGCGCGCCGATTTTCTCGGGAGGACAGAACACTACGACGCCGTGGTGCTCGACCTTGGCCTTCCGCGTGTGGACGGTCTCACGGTGCTGCGGCGATGGCGCGAAGAGGGGCTGGCCATGCCGGTGCTGCTCCTGACCGCGCGCGGAAGCTGGCACGAGAAGGTGCAGGGGATCGATGGTGGCGCCGACGACTACGTGGCGAAGCCGTTTCGAATGGAAGAGGTCCTGGCGCGTCTCCGCGCGCTCATCCGCCGCGCCAGCGGTCAGCTCGCGCCGGAGCTTCGCTGCGGCGCTGTCTCGCTCGATCCGCGCGCGGCGCGGGTCACGCGCAACGGCGCGCCGGTGAAGCTGACGAGCCACGAGTTCCGTGTGCTCTCGTACCTGATGCACCATCGCGGGCGTCTCGTGTCGCAGAGCGAGCTCACGGAGCACATCTATTCACAAGGCTTCGACCGTGACTCGAACACGGTAGAGGTGTTCATCGCGCGCCTGCGGCGCAAGCTGGGGTCGTCGTTCATAGAGACGGTGCGCGGGATGGGCTATCGCATCGCGCAGGAGAAGTGATGGCGGCGGGCCTTTCGCTGCGCGCTCGCGTCCTGCTCGGGGCAGTGCTCTGGACGACCGGGTTGTTCGCCGTGAGCGGCGCGATCATGACTCAGATCATGTTTCATCACCCGGGCGCACCCAGGTTCTTTCACGGCGTCTTTGCCCACGTGACGGCGGTGTCGATCCTCGCGCTGCTCTGCATGCTCGCCGGGTTTTCTCAGGTACGACGCGGCTTGTCTCCCGTCAACCGGTTACGCGAGCGGTTGGCCGCCGTTCATCAGGGCCGCGATCGCCGCGTCGATGGCACCTACCCGGCCGAAGTGCAGCCCCTCGTCAACGACCTGAATGCCCTGCTCGACCACCGCGAACAGGCCGTCAGGCGAGCCGTCGCGAGAGCGGGCGACCTCGCGCACGGCCTGAAGACGCCACTGGCGGTGCTGTCTCACGAAGCCGACCGCGCCGCCTCCGCGGGTCAGGTCGATTTGGCCGCCGCCGTCACCCAGCAGGTCGAGGTCATGCGACGACAAGTGGACGCGCACCTCGCGCACGCCCGCGCTGCGGCATCCGGCGCCACACCCGGCGCCCAGTGCTCAGTCGCGGAGTCGGCGGACGGACTGGCGCGGACGATGCAGCGGCTCCACGCCGAGCGCGGGCTCGCCATCAGCGTCCGAGTCCCACCCGAACATTCGGTCCGCTGCCAACGAGAAGACCTCGACGAGATGCTCGGCAATCTTCTCGACAACGCCTGCAAGTGGGGCAGAACCCGCGTCGCCATCGAGTCGAGCGCCGCGCCGGCGTCGATCGTCATCACGGTCGACGACGATGGGTCGGGAATCGATCCATCGATGCGGGATGTGGTGCTGCAGCGAGGCGTGCGCGCGGACGAGGCCGCGCCGGGTTCAGGGTTCGGGCTCGCGATCGTTCGCGATCTGGCCGAGCTCTACGGCGGTGCGATCGCGCTCGACCGGTCTCCAGATGGAGGGCTGCGCGCGCGGCTCACGCTTCCGGCTATCCGCTAAGATCCGCCTATGCGCTCGCGGCTGAACCGCAGCAGGAGCCCGGCTTCGAGACGACTGAGCGAGGAGCACCCCATGATCGCGTTCACACGACGGGAGTTCGGGCAGGCGGTTGCCGGCGGCGTGGCGTTGGCGCGCGGACGGCCGATGCAGGCGCCCGCAAGCGCGGCTGGATCGCTGACCGACGTGCCGGGTCTCAGGGTCGGGCACTTCACCGATACGCGCCGGCCGACTGGCTGCACCGCCATCCTTTTCGACACCGCCGCTGCGGCGGGCGTCGACTACAACGGATCGGCGCCGGGTGAATCGCAAGTCGTCATGCTCCAGCCGGTGAGCCCGGTCGATCGTATTCATGGCCTGTTCCTGACGGGCGGCGGCTTGTTCGCGCTGCCGGCGGCGGGAGGCGTACTCCGGTTTTTCGACGAGCGGAAGGTCGGATTCGATTGGGGCACTCCGGAGCTTCGGATTCCGATCGTCGTCTCCGCCGTGATCGACGACCTCGCTGTCGGCAACCCGCGGATACGGCCCGATGATGAGGCCGCGTACAAGGCGTGCGGCGCGGCGTCGCCAGGGCCGGTCGCGGAGGGCAATGTCGGCGCAGGCGCCGGCGCGACAGTCGGCAAGATGCACCGGGGCCGCGGCTTGGGCGGCATGAAGGGAGGCCTCGGGACGGCCAGCCTCAAGCTGGGCGATGTCGTCCTCGGCGCCCTCGCCGTCGTCAATGCCGCCGGCGACGTGCTCGACTGGCGCACGGGCAAGATCGTCGCCGGCGCCCGCCGATCCGATGGGACCTTTGCCGACAGCGTCGACGTGATGCGCGCGATCGTTCTCCGCACGCCCGGCGCTCCATTGGAGGATGCGGCGCTCCGCAGCACGACGCTCGCCGTCGTGGCGACGAACGTCGAGCTGACGAAGACCGCGCTGACCAAGCTGGCGATGATGGCCAACTGCGGCGCGAGCCGCGCCATCCGCCCGTATCACACGACGGGCGATGGCGACCAGCTCTTCGCCGTCTCGACCGCCAGGCTTCAGCGCTCCGATATTCCGCTGACCGTGCTGGGATCGCTCGCGGCCGATCTCGTGGCCGAGGCGATCGTCCGCGGCGTCCGCGCCGCGACGAGCGTCGACGGGTGGCCGGCCGTGCGCGATCTATAGCACGACGGCTGCCATCGCTGTACCTGGCGGCGGTCATCACTGTCACGGCGCGCATCGCGAAGACTGCGAAGCTCACCAAGATCACGAAGGAATACCAATGGTTTTTCTTCGCGATCCTCGTGAGCTTCGCAATCTTCGTGATAAGGCGTGGCCGTGAGTGTCGGCGGCAAGGAGCGGCTCACTCCCACCAGAATTTCGGCGCCGGGCGCTTGGTCGTGCCGCTTTCAGCGAGCGTCTTTCCGTCGTATAGCCGGCCGTTCATCATCACCATCGCGATCGACTCGGAGTTGCGGATGTTCTCGAGCGGATTCCGATCGAGGACGATCAGGTCCGCGAGCTTCCCTTTCTCGAGCGACCCGATGTCGCCGTCGAGCCCGAGGTAGCGCGCGCCGGCCATCGTCGCGGCGCGCAGCGACTCCATCGGCGTCATCCCGCCCTGTTGCAGCATCCAGAGCTCCCAGTGAGCGCCCAGCCCCTGCAGTTGTCCGTGCGCGCCGAGCTGGACGCTGCCGCCCGCATCCGATACCTGTTTCGCGCCCCGGGAAATCAGGACGTGGTTGAAGTCGGTTTCCGGCGCCATGAGGCGGCGGCGGGAGCGCGCATCGATCACTTCACGAGGCGTGAAGCGCAGGAGCCGCTCGTTCTCCCAGACGTTGGTGTGCTGATACCAGTAGTCCTCACCCGACAGCCCGCCGTAGCCGACGATGAGCGTTGGCGTGTAGCCCACGGTGCTCTTCGCAAAGAGCTCGACCGTGTCCTTGTACAGCCGCGGAACCGGCAGCGAGTGCTCGACGCCGGTGTGCCCGTCGAGAATGTGCGTCTGGTTCATGTAAAGCAGTGACCCGCCCTCCGGCACGTCCAGGATCTCGAGCTCCCGCGCCGCCTTGACGATCATCTGGCGCGCATCACGCCGCTGCTGGTTGTAGCTCTTGACGCTGATTGCCCCGAGCGCCTTCTGGCGCCTGACATGCGACAACGCATCCTCGTAGCTCTCGACGACCGATTTGATGGGCAACTCCGCGCCGTAGAGAATGGTGCCTGTCGAGAGCACGCGCGGACCGAGCTTGGCTCCGGCGCGCACGAGCTCGGCGTTGGTGAACACGGTCTCGCTGTCGTTCGACGGATCGTGTGACGTCGTGACGCCAAACGCCAGGTTGGCCGCGAGCGGCCAGCTCGTTTGGGCAATCAGCCCGCTCGATTCGCCACCGAGGTGCCCGTGCACGTCGATGATCCCCGGCATGATCGTCTTGTCCTTGACGTCGACTCTCGTCGCCCCGGCTGGCACGGTCACCGACGAGGACGGACCAATCGCGGTGATGCGATTGCCCTCGACGACGACCGTGGCGTTCTCGATGACGCCGGGGGTGCCCTGGATAGGGCCGGCCGCAAGGTTCGCCATGGTGATCACGCGCGCGCCGACGAGCGCGACCACTCCAGACGGCATGTCGCTCTTCACCGTGAAGCCAATCGGGATGCCCTTCGCCTCGGGTTCGGCGGCCTTGTCCTCGGCGCCCTCGACGAACGAGAAGGAGCTGGCGAGCTCGCGCGTGAAGAGCTCAGGGCCGAGGGCCCAGTGCAGCCGGCGGCTGTCGCCCGACCAGTGCAGGTAGAAACCCGCGTCGCGCGAGACACGCTGCACCGGGTACGCCTGGGTGGTTGGACCCACGTCGACGGGCCGGCCCGTGCGCGGGAACGCGGCCACGTAGGTGCGAAACCGCTCTTCGAACGCGACCCACTTGCCGTCAGGCGATGGCACGATCTGCGTCGCGTTGTCGCTGCGGACGTGCTCGATCTCGTCGCGGCCTGGCAACGGCGAGGCCGCAGTCGGCACGCCGACGCTCAGCAGCGTGTACTTCTCGTTTCTGACCTCGCGAAGGTAGATGCGCGTGCCCGTGTGGTCGAACTCCGGATCCGAACCGCTGTCCCGGGCGAGAAGAGGCGTTCCCCCAGCCGTCGGCACCACGTAGATTCCGGCCTCTTCGGAGTAGTAGGGCCCGCGCGTCGAATCGCCACCCGCATGGCGATAGACAACGGACCGGGCGTCGGGCGAGAACGAGGGCTCGACGTAGTGACCCGGCCGTGCGACCACGTCGCGCCCGCCTGAACCGTCCGGCCGCACCACGCGCACGCGCCCGAGATCCGCGTCGTTCCAGGTCGTGTACACGATCCATTGACCGTCGCGGGAGAACGCCGGGAAGAACTCGAAGGTGTCCTTTCCGGCAGGCGAGGCCGGTGTCAGGCGCTTCGGCTCTCCTGACGGCAGCCTTCGCGTGTAGAGATGCCCGAGCGCGCTGAAGACGGCCAGCGTGCCGTCGGGAGAGACGCGCACATCGCGCAGCATCTTGACCGGGAACTCCGGCGGATGGACGGCGCGGGGCACACGCACGGCGGCGTTGAGCCTCTGCTCGACACGCGCCAGGAACGGAACAGGCTGTCCTTTCCCGGTTGCGGCGTCGACGCGCCAGATCTTTCCCTCGCCCCAGATCACGATCGACGTGCCGTCGGGCGTCCACGCGTACTGCGGGTAGAGGCCGTGAATCGCCCAGGCCTCCTGCAGATCCTTGTCGATGTTTCCGAAGAGCTGTCGATCGCGGCCAGACTCGAGATCGCGGACGTAGAGGAAGCTCTGCAGGCGCACCCGGCGAACGTAGGCGATCGACTTCCCGTCTGGTGAGACCTGCGGCGTGACCGAACCGCCCTGCACGCTGACCGCGCGCCGCTCGCGACCCGTCGTCAGATCGCGGCGCATGATCGCGTAGATCGTCCCGTTCGGGTCCTTGTTGTACTCGAAGGTCTGTCCCGGCGTGACGTCCTTGCTGTAATAGAGCGTGTTCCCATCCGGCGAGATGTCGGGCTCGCCCGCGTCTTTCTGCCAGCCGGTGCGTTCCGTGACCTGCAACCCGTCGCTCGGCCCCGCGGCGTGGTACATCCAGATCTCCCCCGCGCCGAGCGAGCGCTCCTTGACGAAATGCCGTCGCGCGTAGATGTACATGCCATCCGGCGACCACGCCGGGCTGTTCACGAACCAGCGCTTCTCGCGCGAGATCTGCGTCGCGTTCTTGCCCTCGAGATCAATCGTCCATATGTTCCACAACCCGTCACGGTCGCTCGCCATCGCGATGTGCCTGCCGTCAGGGCTGAAACGCGGCTGCATGTCGAAGGCGGGGCCGGTCGTCACACGCCGGGCCGGCGCTGAACTGCCGGCGATCGGCACGATGAAGATATCGCCGAGCAGATCGAAGACCACCTGCGTGCCGTCGGGGCTCACGTCGACGTTCATCCACGTGCCCTCGTTGGTGTCGAAGGCGACCGTCGTGGTGGGACCGGTGGGATCGGCGACGTCCCATTTCTTGGCATCCGGCTTTGCGTCCTGCCGGGCATGCGCGGCGGCCATGCCGCTGGCGACGAGGACACACGCGATGAAACTCCTGCGGGTCATCTGGAAGAACTCCTTGGCCGACAATCCTACAGCGCGGCGCCCGGATATACTGCGCGAATGCCCCGCAACCACAACCACCGGCAAGTTCTCCGCGCGCTCGGGGACACTCAACCTTGAGTGTCCCCGGCCGTTTTTGGCACGATTTTCGCGGCCGTGAGGCAGGGCCCCAGAAGAGACCGTGGGGCCGCCGCCTCGGGCGGTGGGCCGTCTGGTTCTCGCTCGTCAGCGTCCTCATCGTCGCGACAGTCATCGTCGGCGCGGCGGTCGACGCCCGGTACCGCCTGCCGGATCTGCAGCTGTGGCATCGGAACGCACCGCAGAGCGAAGTGCAGGCCGCCGATATCGACGAGCGCTTCACGCTGGCCGACTACCTCGCACGGGAACAGCAGGTGTTCGACGAGGTCCGCACGCGTGTCGAGGACGCTCTCCCCCCCGCCGGCGACTACGCGGTGAATCGTTTCGTGCGTGCGAGCCGCTCGAGCCCGTCCCGGCTCGACCGCGACTACAACCGCACGTTCGAGGTCGAGCCGGACAAGGTTCGGGGCGGCGCGCTCCTCGTCCACGGACTGACGGACGCGCCGTATTCCATGAAGGCCATCGCCGAGCAACTCCGCGCCGACGGCTACTATTCGCTGGCGCTGCGGATGCCGGGGCACGGCACCGTGCCGGCGGGGCTCATCAGGAGCGGCGCCAGCGACTGGAATGCTGCCGTCAGGCTCGGCGTGCGGCACGTGCGGGCGCGGATCGGTGCGGGGCTGCCCCTGGTGCTCGTCGGCTACTCGAACGGCGGCGCGCTCGTCACACGCTACACGCTCGACGCGCTCGACGATGCGTCACTGCCCCGTCCCGACCGGCTGGTGCTGGTGTCGCCGATGATCGGCGTGACGCCGATGGCGCGGATGGCCAGCGTCATCAGCGCCCTGGGTTTCATCCCATATTTCGAGAAGGCGCGCTGGCTCGACGTCGTTCCTGAATACAACCCGTTCAGGTACAACTCGTTCCCGGCCAATGCCGGACGGCAGACCTACGACGTCACGCGCGATCTTCAGCAGCGCCTCGCGAGACGAGCCTCTGAAGGGAGCCTCGGGCAGTTCCCTCCGGTGCTGACCTTTCAGTCCCTGGTGGATGCCACCGTCAGCACGCCAGCCATCGTGGCCAATCTCTACGATCGCCTGCCGCGGAACGGCAGCGCGCTCGTGCTGTTCGACATCAACCGTCACGCGAGGCTCGACCAGTTCATTCAACCCGCGGATCGTTCGCTCATCGCGACGCTGTTCGAGAGACGGCCGAGAGACTACCGCATCACCCTCGTCACGAATGCGCGGCCGGACACCCTTTCAGTCGCCGCTCGCGACGTGGCGCCGGGGTCGTCGACACCGGTGGACGAACCGCTCGGGCTGGAGTGGTCGCGGGATCTGTTCTCGCTGTCCCATGTGGCGCTGCCGTTCCCGCAGAGCGATCCGGTCTACGGCAACATGGCCACAGAATCGCCGGAAGGTCCCGTGGCGCTGGGCTTGTTGAGCCCACGAGGGGAGCGCGCGGTCCTGACCGTTCCGGTCGACGTGCTGATGCGGGTGACGTCGAACCCGTTTTTCCCGTACCTCGCGCAGCGGCTGTCTGCGTGGGTGAGCCCGCCTGGGGCGGGGGCCAGACCGTGAATCGTGAATCGTGGTGTCCCCGGATGACGACGGCACGATTCACGATTCACGGCCTGACCCCAACAAGTGTCGAGAGGGCTGGGTCAGCATTTATCAATGCGCTTGGGGCCCCACTTTGTTTTCAATGCTTGGGGCCGCAGGCGTCACATTTCTTTCAGGTACTCGTGGACGAACTGAATCGCCATCGATCCTTCACCAACGGCCGAGGCCACGCGCTTGACGGAGTCGGCGCGGACATCACCCGCGGCGAATACGCCGCGGCGGCTGGTCTCGAGGTGGAACGGCTGGCGCCGCGTCGCCCCGTCCGACAACTTCTCCACCGTTGAGCCCGTCCTTACGAAGCCGCGAGCGTCGGTCTCGATGTCTTTGGGGAGCCACGCGGTCCGTGGTGAAGCGCCGATGAAGCTGAAGAGCGCGACAATGTTCAACGTCCGCTTCTCGCCGGTCGCACGGTTGACGACCTCAATTGTCGTCAGCTGCCCGTCGCCGAGCATGTGCTCGATCGTCGTGTTGAGCAGGATCTCGATATTGGGCGTGCGCTCGATCCGAAGTGCAAGATATGACGACATCTGTTTGTACAGGTCGCCGCCGCGGATCAGGAGGTACACCCTGCGCGCCTGGCCGGCGAGGTACACCGCCGCCTGGCCAGCGGAGTTGCCGCCGCCAACCACGGCCGCGTCTGCTCCCTTGCACTGCTTCGCCTCGTTGGGCGTCGCGGAGTAGTAGACGCCGCAGCCCTCGAAGCGCTCGCAGCCGTCAACCTCGAGCCGGCGATAGTCGGCGCCGGTCGCCACGAGCAGCGATTTGGCGACGATGCTCTGGCCATCGTCGAGGCCGATCTCTGAGTAGCCGCCGTTGAACGTCACGCCCGTGACGGGTGTGCCGACCGTGAGGATCGCGCCGAACTTGTACGCCTGGACCACCGCGGCCTCCGTGAGCTCGCTGCCTTTCAGACCGGCGGGGAATCCCAGGTAATTCTCGATGCGCATGCTGCTGCCTGCCTGGCCGCCGGCGGCCGTGCGCTCGAGAACGACGGTGTTGAGGCCTTCCGAAGCGCCGTAGACCGCGGCCGCCAGTCCCGCCGGGCCGGCGCCGACGACGGCCAGGTCGTAGACCGTGCGCTCCAGCACTTTGCGGATGCCGGCGCCCTCCGCCAGCACGAGGTTGGACGGATTGCGCAGCACGTGTTTCGGGCACACGACGATCGGCGTCTCGGCTTCGGTGACGCCGAAGTGCTTGAGCAGGGTGTCGACGTCGGGGTTGGCCTCGATATCCGTCCAGGTGAAGAGCACCAGGTTCTTGGCGAGGAACTCGCGGATGCGAAACGTGTCGGGCGAATAGCGCGAGCCGATCACGCGCACGCCCGTGAACGTGCCTGATTCGCGCACCAGCTGCCGGCGCGCCATGAACGCGCGCAGGATGACGTCGCCGAGATCCGGGCACTGATTGATGACTTCCTTGAGGAGCACGCTCGAGATCGCGTACACCTCGCAGTCGCTCAGGGCCACGGCGGTGAAGATCGCGGGGGTCCCGGTCAGATGCGACACGTCACCGGTGAACTCGCCGCGGCCGTGCACCGCAATGGTGGTCGGCGTCTCTCCGGTCTGATCGAGAATCTCGATTTCTCCGGAGCGAACGACGAAGAATTTGAAGTCCCGGGCGCCGACCTGCACCAGAACGTCGCCGGCAGCGTACTTCGTGACCGAGGTCGCCGTGCAGCTGCCGAGCTTGGCGATCTGCTCGTCGTCGAGCGAGGGAAAGGCTATCTCGTGGAGATCGAATTGAGCCATGGCGTCTGACTAAGAACGTACCTCAGAACGCGCCGGCCGTGCGGACCGTGCGTTCAGCCGCTCAGGGGCTAGAATAGGGGGTTATGGCCAGTCTGATCGAGGCGATCGAGATCAAGCGCAAGATGTTCTTCGAGTTCGAGAGTGCGCCCTATCACTGCATCGACGTCGATGTGTCGAAGCCGACCGCGCGC
Organism: uncultured Acidobacteriota bacterium; assembly: GCA_963771395.1. Classification (GTDB taxonomy): domain Bacteria; phylum Acidobacteriota; class Vicinamibacteria; order Vicinamibacterales; family 2-12-FULL-66-21; genus DATBJJ01. The sequence goes on from CAVYTY010000006.1 coordinate 592,128, forward strand.
GGCGGCCAGACGCTCGTTCGCATCAAGATGCGCAACCTGCTGACGCGGGCCGTCTTCGACAAGACGTTCAAGGCTGGCGAGAAGTTCAAGGAGCCCGACCTCGACAAGGTCGACGCGACGTTCCTGTACTCCGGAGCCGACGGCTATCACTTCATGGACCAGGAGACGTTCGAGACCGTCACCCTCGGACAGGCCATGGTCGGCGAGGACCGCCTGCTGCTCGTCGACAACGTGCTCGTGCAGATCCAGAAGGTACAACGGCAACGCGATCGGGCTCCAGTTCCCGCCCCACGTCGAGCTGACCGTCACCTCGTCCGAACCGGGGGCCCGCGGGGATACGGCGAGCGGCAGCGTCACCAAAGTCGCGACGCTCGAGACAGGTCTTCAGATCCGTGTACCGCTCTTCATCAAGGACGGCGAGAAGATCAAGGTCCACACGGAGACCCGCGAGTTCGCGGGCCGGGCCTGAGGGGGCTTCGCGTGAAAGTGTGAAGTCTGACGTTTGAAGTCTGAAGTGGGGAAGTTTGAAGTGGGAAGTGGGAAGTAGAAGTGGGAAGTAAGTTTGAAGCAGGAAGTGCGAACCGGCGCGCCACTTCGCACTTCGTGCTTCAAAACTTACTTCGAGCTTCCACTTCCCACTTCCTACTTCAAACTTCCCCACTTCAGACTTCAAACGTCAGACTTCAAACTTTCAGCGTTCGTGGCCTCAGAACGCGTAGTCGATCCCGATGACCGGCGTCACGCGGCTCTTGAGGCCGGCCGAGCTCACCGGAAAAAGGACGCTCGCCGAGATGAGCAGATTCCCCTTCGGATTGAACTTCACGCCGACGGTCCCGAGCGTGAGGTTCAGGTTGCCCGGGTTCGGGTCGAACTCGTCGAAGCTGATGGTCTGAACCGGTCCGCCGTTCCGCGTCACGTACTCGAACGGCTTGCTGACGACGTCCAGCCGGCCCGCGTCGCGAAGCGAGCGGCCGAGGACGTCACCGACAATCGTCAGCCGCGATTCCACGACGAACTCGAGGCCTACCGCGTAGTTGATCTCGTCGGGCAACGAGGTCTCGCCACCGAGCGTGGCGAGCAGGCCCACGTTCGGGACCGAACCCCAGGTCGCCGTGTAGCCGAAGTTCGCGTGCTGCATGAACCGGCCGCCTCCGCCCGAGACAATCGCGAACATCTTGGTCTGGCCACCCGCGCCCAGAAGGTTGTTCTGGTCGCCGGTCGGCAGCCGGACGTCGATGCCGCCCGCCACCCCGCCGCCGGCGAAATCCAGAAAGCGGTACTGCGATCGCAGGACGACGTCGCCGAGACCGGTTGCAGAGCCGCCTTCATGGAAGCTTTTCTGCGTTGCCGTGGGGTCACCGGCCTCGAACGTGTGCGTGAGCGGATCGTTGGCCGTCGAAAGACGAATGATGGTCGCCTGCACGTCGGCTTCGAGCTTGACGTGGACCAGGGGGACGAGCAGGCCGACGTCCCAGCGATCGGTCAGGCCATAGTTCAGTGAGAACACGGCCGTGTCCGTGGTTGTCTTCATCGAGAGCGCCGCCTCGATGAGGTCCCCTTCGAACGGCGGGTCGAACCTCGTGTCATTCGGCGTGACGACGGGTCCGCTGCCGCCACCACCGCCGCCACCGCCGCCGCCCGTGCCTCCGCCGGTGCCCGACGAACAGCACTCCTCGTGGCGCAGGTAGAACTTGATCGCGCCTCCCTCGAGATCCTGCCCCTCGAAGCTCTGGTAGGCCGTGTGCTGATACGAGAAGCCCGCGTTGAACCGGTTCCTCCCCATCGTGACGGCCCGCTCGGCAAACACGGGACCGAAGCTCGGCGTCGTCCGTCTGAAGGTCCCGAGCGTTTCGTCGAACGTGTAGGTGAAGCCGCCCGCCGGCGAGCCCAGCGGAAACGTCGAGAGCTGCATCAACATCAGCGTGTTGAAGCTGCGGACGACGTCGACGGCCGGGTTTTCGAGCTCTTCGGCGTCGATCGGGCTGAAGTGCGCGACGTGCGAGAGCCCGGCGGTGACCGGCCGGGGAAGCGTGATTTCGCGAAGAATCAGATCGGGCAGCAGCTCCGCGAGGTTTGGCGGCGCGTCCTGAGACGCGGCGGGCGCCGGCACGGCGGCCACCAGCATCAGGAACAGCGTGGCAACGGAATAGCAGCGTCGAACGGTCATCAATCCATTTCCCCCCACCGCTTTGTATCACGCGGGAGGGACAGCCGCTGCCGCTTTTTCGCCTTGACTTATTGTACTAATACACTAGTATAAGCTCTCGAGTGGACATCGTCTCGATCGATCCCCGCGACGCGACGCCGATTTACGCGCAGCTCGAACGCGGTTTGCGCGCGGCGATTGCCACGAGCCGGCTGCGCCCCGGCGATCAATTGCCGACCGTGCGACAGCTCGCAGTGGAGCTCCGCGTCAACGCCAACACCGTGGCGCGGGTGTACGGCGAGCTCGAGCGCGCGGGGATCATCGAGACCAGGCGCGGCGTCGGATCGTTCATCAGCGCCACGCCGGCACAGGCGCATCCGCCGCGGGACCGCGACCGGCGGCTGCGCGCGTTCGTGACGCGTGTGCTGGCCGACGCCGACGCCGCCGGCCTCACCATCGATGATCTGCTGACGGCCCTCGAAAGCCGGAAACGAAACCCTAAAGGAGAAGCGTAATGCCCCCCGTCATCTTCGCTGGTTCCGAAGGCTCCGGCGTGAGCGTGCCGCGGGTCAACTTCGTGGCGGTCGCCATCCTCGCCGGATCGGCCGCCGCCGGAGCATTTGCCTGGCGCTCCACGGGCAGCGTCGTGCCGCCCGCTGCAATACTCGCAGTTGGCCTCGTCCTGATGCAGGCGCCCCGCGTCGCCCAGCAGTGGGAGCGGGCAGTCGTCCTCAGGCTCGGCCGCTTCGTCGGGCTGCGCGGGCCGGGCCTCTTCTGGCTCGTGCCGTTCGTCGATCGAGTCACCGCGTGGATCGATCAGCGCACGATCACGACCAGCTTTGCCGCCGAGCAGACCCTCACGTCCGACACGGTACCGGTGAACGTCGACGCCGTGCTCTTCTGGATGGTGCACGACGTGCAGAAGGCCGCGCTCGAAGTGCAGGACTATTCACAGGCCGTGAGCTGGGCCGCGCAGACCGCGCTCCGCGACATCATCGGGCGCACGACGCTCGCCGATCTGCTGCGGGGCCGCGAGCAGATCGAGGGAGAGCTCCAACAGCTCATCGACCAGCGCTCGAACCCGTGGGGCGTCACCGTGTCGTCGGTCGAGATGCGGGACATCGTGATTCCGGGTGCGCTGCAGGACGCGATGTCGCGGCAGGCGCAGGCCGAACGCGAAAAGCAGGCGCGCATCATCCTCGGGCAGGCCGAGATGGAGATCGCCCACTCGTTCCAGGAAGCCGCCAAGTCGTACCACGACAATCCGACCGCCCTGCACTTGCGCGCGATGAACATGCTCTACGAGGGGCTGAAGGAAAAAGGAGCGCTGATGCTGATCCCGAGCAGCGCCGTCGAGTCGATGGGGATGGGGGGAATGCTCGGCGCTGCGGCCATGCGACAGGTCACGCTTACCGGTGGCAACGAGCCGGGGCCGAAGGCGGAGTAGAGCGAGAAAACAGCGCCGGCAGCCCGAGCGCGGCGCGCAGTGCATCCAAGGAGAGACGTCATGGAAACCAACTCACCCGACAAGATGTCGATGCGCGTGTGGCTCATTCTCGCCATTCTCGGCGCTGTTCTCTGCATCGTCGGCTGGTATCGCTTCGCCAGCTGAAGCTCACGACCTCGGAGGAATCCATGCGCCCGCTCCGAATGGCGGTCCGCGCGCTCCGTGCGGCACCGGTCGTTTCCCAGATTGTCGTGCTCACGATGGCGCTCGGCATAGGCGCCAACACGGCGATCTTCAGCGTCGTCAATAGTCTGCTGCTTCGGACGCTGCCTGTGCCGGAGCCGGGGCGGCTGGTGACCGTCTCGTCCGCCTTCGCGCTCGGCCACGGCTTCAAGGCGGGCGCGGGCTGGAACTACGAGATGTGGACGCGGATGCAGCAGATGCCGCCGCTCTTCGACGGCGCTCTCCTGTGGTCGCAGCCAACGTTCAACCTGGCGCGCAGCGGAGAGAAGGAGCCGGCGCGCACGCTGCTCGTGAGCGGAAGCTTCTTCAGCACGCTCGGCGTGCAACCGCACGTCGGCCGTCTCCTCACTCTCGAAGATGACGTGAGAGGCGGGGGGAAGGATGGTCCGGTCGTCGTGATCAGTCACCGGCTGTGGCGGGAGCGTTTCGGAGGCGCCGGCAACACCGTCGGCTCGAGCCTGACGCTCGAGGGCGTGCCGTTTACGATCGTCGGCATCACGCCGCCGGAGTTTCTCGGAATCGAAGTGGGTCGGGGATTCGATGTCGCTGTGCCGCTCGGATCCGAGGCCCTCATTCTCGGAAAGCGAAGCTCGATCGACGAGAAACGAAGCTTCACGTTCGTCGTGCTGATTCGGCTCAAGCCGGAGCAATCAATCGGGGCCGCCACGGCGGCGCTCCGATTGATCCAGCCGGCTGTGCTCGGCGTCACGCCGGAACGCATGAAGGATGTCAGGCCTGAGTTCCTCAGGGAGCCGTTCGTGGCGGTGCCAGCGCCAACCGGTACGGCTGACTTCATGCGCCCGCGCCTCCAGCGTCCGCTCCTGACGCTCCTGGTGCTCGTCGGGCTGGTCCTCCTCATTGCCTGCGTCAACGTCGCAAGCGTGCTCCTCGCCCGTGCCACCGAGCGCCGGCACGAGATCGGCGTACGGCTCGCGCTCGGCGCGACGCGCCGCCAGTTGCTCCCTCAGCTGATGCTCGAGAGTCTCCTGCTGTCGGGCGCCGGCGCGGCACTCGGCCTGTTGTTCGCGACCTGGGGAAGCCGGGCGCTCGTGGCGCAGTTGTCGATGCTCGATACCGAGCTTCTCTTCAACCTCGCGCCGGACTGGCGCGTGCTTGGCTTCACGATCGCGATCTCGGCGGCCTCGGCGGTGCTCTTTGGCACGGCTCCCGCGCTTCGCGCCACCAGCGTTCACCCGATCTCGGCGTTGCGGGGACCCAGGGCGCGTGGGACGTCCGAGGGCAGCGCGCGATCGACGAACATCCTCGTCTCGCTGCAAATCGCCCTGTCGCTGATGCTCGTCGTGGCGGCCGGTCTCTTCATCCAGACGTTCCGCCAACTCCTCACGGTTCCTCTCGGGTTCGACAGCGATCGCGTGCTGACTGCGTCGGTCGACACGGCTCGCTCGCGGGCCGCCGAGGCCGACCGCCTGGGCTTCTACCAGCGTCTGGCCGATGCCGTCAGGAGCGTCCCGGGCGTCGAGCACGCGGCGGCGTCGCTGGACACGCCCCTCAGCCCCGCCCGCCAGTCGCCTTTGCTGGCCAAGGCCGAGTGGGTGCAAAGCGTCGTCGCCCCGGGCTGGTTCGCCACCTACGGCACGCGGATCGCCGCCGGCCGTGATTTCACCGCCGAGGACTCCGCGGGCGCGCCGCGCGTTGCGGTCGTCAACCAAGCCTTCGCCCGCAAGTTCTTTCCGGACCGGAATGCGCTCGGCCAAGTGACCGAGGGCAAGACGGTCGTCGGCGTGGCCGGCGACGCCGTCTTCGCCACGGTGCGCGGCGGCACCAAGCCGACGGTCTACATCCCGCTCGCGCAATCGGCGGGAATCGGAATGCCCGGACGTACCGGTGTGAACATCAGTATTCGGGCGGCCGCGGGGCCGCCGGCTGCCCTGGCGCGGAGCGTGTCGGCCGCGCTCACCACCGTCGATCCCGATTTGGCGTTCTGGTACCGACCGCTGCAGGAGTTTGTCGACGCGTCGGTATCGCAGGAGCGCATCCTGGCCAGGCTGGCCGGTCTCTTTGGCGGGCTGGCGCTGCTCCTGACCGGCCTCGGCTTGTACGGCGTCACGTCGTACGCGGTGAGCCGCCGTCAGTTCGAAATCGGGATCAGGATGGCGCTCGGCGCCGGACGCAGGCACGTGCTGAGCCTTGTGCTCGTCAGAAGCCTCGCCACCACCGCGGCGGGAGTGACCCTCGGCATCGCGGCATCGGTGGCGACGACGCGCTACCTGGCCACCCTGCTCTTTGGCGTCAGCGCATTGGATCCGGTAACGCTGACCGTCGTGGCGCTGTTGCTCATCGCGGTCGCCGCCGGTGCGGCGCTCATCCCGGCTAGACGGGCAACGCGGATCGATCCGATTGTCGCGCTGCGCTCCGAATGAGAACGTTCCGCGTCAACGGAACGCGGATCTCGCGGATCTTTTCGGTTGACGGGACGCGGATCTCGCGGATCTTTTCGGTTGACGGGACGCGGATCTCGCGGATCTTTTCGGTTGAACGGGACGCGGATCTCGCGGATCTTTTCGGTTGAACGGGACGCGGATCTCGCGGATCTCTTCGGTTGACGGGACGCAGATCTCGCGGATCTCTTCGGTTGACGGCTTCGCTGTGCTTCGTCACCTCAGTGGCCGCCGCCGCGCAGGCGCCGACGGTCGAGGACACCATCCGGCTGCGGGTGGAACAGGCGCGGCAGCAACCAACGGTAGGTGTTCGCGGCACTCGTCTCCTGCGGCCTGAAGCCGTCGCGCGATTCTTCGAGGCGCGCGCGTTCGCGCCGGCGTGGCGCGTTCCGGGTGGCGGTCAGGAGATGCTCTCGGCCATCCGCAGCATCGATCTGGACGGGCTCACTCCTGCCGACTACCACCTGACCGCCATTGCCGCCGCGCTCGAGGCCTACGCGAAAACGCCGACGGCCGACGGCGCGGCCGATCTCCAGGTGCTCATCGCCGATGCCGCGGCGGCACTCATCGATCATGTGCGTTACGGACGCGTCCGTCCCGCGTCGCTCGACAAGCGCTGGAACGTGGACCCGCGCGTCGGGACGCCGCCGCTCGATCTCGCGCTCGAGGATCTGGCGCGCGCCGCAGTGCCGTGGATCCGGCGTCGATCGGCTGGCAGAACGCCACGCGCGGGAACTTCCGCTACACGCTGCGACAGCCGCCCGGCCCCGACAACGCGCTCGGACGGGTCAAGTTCATCTTCCCGAACCAGCATTCGATCTTCCTGCACGACACACCCAGCCGCGAGCTGTTCACCTCCGATCAGCGCACGTTCAGCTCGGGCTGCATCCGCGTCGAGCGCCCCCTCGACCTCGCGGCCGTCCTGCTCGAAGGGCAGGAGAACTGGACCCCGACGCGCATTCAGGAGGTCGTCGACGCCAAGCAATCGCAGACCGTGTTTCTGACCACGCCGCTGCCGGTCCTCATCGTCTACTGGACCGTCTCGGTCGGCGCCGCCGGCGATCTGCGCTTCGCCAAGGACGTCTATTCGCTCGACCCTGCGGTCCTCCGCGCGCTCGGGGACACCCAACCTTGAGTGTCCCCGGAGGTTTTTGGCACGATTTTCGCCAATCGTGACTCCTTCCGCAGTTCTCCGCGCCCTGATCATTAGCGGGGTTGGTTCGCTCGTCACACGAAAACAGGAGATCAGAAAAGAACTCCTGTCCTCCTGAACTCCTGTTGGAAGCTCTGCGTTCTTCGCTCAACAGGCGTGGGCGGAAGAAATGCTCAGAAGTACTTCCCTAGGAAGTCGAGGAAGGCGGCCCAATCAGCGGCGGTGGCGGTGTGGCCGCCGGTGTGGTAGTGCCACCCGAGATCGCCGGAGATCACGGGTGTGTCGAGCGCCGGCAGCTCGGTCACGCCGAGGTCCTTCTTGCCGAGCAGACGGTAAACGGGCCCGGCGGCGACGGCGGCTTTGAACATCCCCACGGGATCGGCCCACTGATCGGCCGTCCCGCCACTGATGAATACCGGTCTCGGCGCGCTCAGTGCGATCAGCATGTGGGCATCGACGGGCATCTCGTTCCACCTGCCTGCCCACTTCTGCAAGTTGCCGGCGAACTGCCAGGGGAAGTTCTGCGCCATGTCGTCGACGGTCTCCCCCCAGTCGCGCCGCGCGAGCGCGGCACCCATCTCTCCCGAGCAGCTCGAGAACGCTGCCGCAATCCGCTCGTCCTTCGCCGTGGCCCACAACGCGGTCTTCCCCAGACGCGAGTGTCCGAAAAGCGCGATCTGCCTGGCGTTCACGGACCGGTCGGTCTCGAAGTAATCGATCATCCGGCTGACGCCCCACGACCATGCGCTGATCGTGCCCCACTCGTCCGGCGCGGGCTGCTGTTGTCCAGGCGCGAGCGTCGCGCCGATGACCCCTTGCGTGAACGTGTTGATCCGGTCGGGCTGGATGTCCGCATACCCGACCGTCGCGTAACCCCATCCGCGACGGATGATCTCGGCGGCAACCGGCGGGTCGGAGGGAAAGCCCGCGCCACCCCTCCCCGGCGCGCCCGGCGCTGGCGGCGGACCGCCGCCAAAGTTGACCAACAGGATCACCGGCACGGGCTTGGTCGACGCGGTTGGCGTATACAGGGTCAGCTTGATCTGCGGCGCATCCGGTCCGCCCCCAATCGATCCCGTGATCTTCTTCATCACCGCCGCACCGTCGCGCGCGTGTGCATCCGTTTCGGTCACCTTCCACGTCACGTCCGGCGTCTTCGCCGGCAGCCGGCCGTAGATCTCGGTCTCGTACATCCGGAGAATCTCGGGACGACGCTGCTCGATCCAGGTCTGACGGTCGCGGACCGGCTTGCCGTTGGCGAGGACGAGCGGGTCGGGAAGCGTGAAGGGCGAGACCTTGGCCTCGTCGTAGTTCGACACGTGCCCCGTCTTCAGCGCGCGACGCAGCGGGTTGCCGTTCGCATCGGACCCCAGGTTCGTCGCCGACGCCGGCGGTGGCGTTGTCTGCCCCGGCGGCGAGGCCGCTCCCTGCGCCGGAGGTTGCTGCCCACCGAGCGTCAACCCTGAAACAGCTACTACTGCTGCCACCACGCACAAGGCCTTCCGCATTCACCCCTCACTTCCGCTGCTGACTTGGAAACCGATGAACGCTTCTCAGGTCGTGCTGAGAAATGCCCGTAACACGTCCAGCGTTTCCTTCTTGTTCTCCCGACGGACGTTGTGGCCCGCGCCCGTGATGTGCACGATCTTTCCTTTCCGAAGCCGGCCGGCCACTTCCTCGTTCTGCTTCCTGAGATCGCCCTGCGCGTCGGCTTTCAAGATCAGTGTCGGCGCCATGATTTTCGCGAAGAGCTCGCTCATCGGGGGACGCGCCGTGTTGCTGATCGAGGCCGTGGCCGGGTGATGGCGGCGCTTCGACGGTGCCCAGATCTCGCACTCCGACTGTCCCCATTTCGGCGAGCTCTTCATACAGCCGGCGACGAGCGTCGCCTCGGGCGTGTTGTTGCGGGCGAGGATGGTCGCGCGCCGCTCATCTACTGTAGGCGGCGGGCTCGCCGGAGCGCCCGCAGCAGCTGCCGGCCTCACGAGCGCGGGGTCTTCGAGGATCACGGCGCGCGGCACATCCGGGTATTTCGCCGCGAAATGGGCCACCGAAGCGCTCCCCATCGAGTGCCCCATTAGGATCGGCCGTTCGAGCTTGAGCTCCTTGATGAGGCCAGCGAGATCCTCGACCTGCACATCCGGTGGATCCGCAGGCGTCGGCGGATCCGACAGACCGTGGCCCCTGGCGTCGAACATGATGATGTCGTATCCGTCCTGGATTTCTTTGGCCAGATTCGTCCAACAGAGCCCGTCGTCGGATGAGCCGTGTGCGAGCACCAGCGGCGGCTTGCCGGTGTTGGTCCCGGTGCGCCAATAGTGGATCCGGATGCCGTTCGCGAACACGTAGCCGTCAGTCCACCCGGCAGGCGGCTCAGATCCGGCGAATGCGGGTGCGGCACAGGCGACACTCAGGACACCAAATACGACGGCGGCCAGACATTTGCGGTAAGCCATGCGGGTCCTCCTAGATTTCGGTTCAAGACTACTCCCGCGCGCGGGCAGAACGCCAGCACCAGTGGCAGGCCCAGATACGCGCTCACCAATTCCTGGCGCCGTTCGCGTCTCCAGGGAACAGGAGATCCTGCACTCCTGACCTCCTGTAAAAAGGTCCGCAGTGGCCGGTCTTGAATGGAGTGTCTGATTTCATCCTCAATGAACCCGTCCGCGCCGGTATACTTCCAGACTCCATGCCTCGCTTCGCCGCCAACCTGAGCATGATGTTCACCGATAGGCCGTTTCCTCAGCGTTTCGAGGCTGCGGCCCGCGCCGGATTCAACGCCGTCGAGTTCCTGTTCCCCTACGACTTCCCCGCGCCGGATGTTGCGCGGTGGCTCGGGGACAACAACCTGCAGAACGTGCTGTTCAACCTGCCGCCAGGAAACTGGGCGGCCGGCGAACGGGGCTGCGCGTCGATTCCGGGGCGTGAGGCCGAGTTCCTCGCGAGTGTCGACCGCGCGCTCGAGTATGCGAGCCAGCTCGGCACTCCGAACCTCCACGCGATGGCGGGTATCATGCCTGCCGGCGCGGATCGGCGCCGTTACCGCGAGGTCTACGTCAATAACCTGAAGACGGCCGCCCAACAGGTGGCCGGGCACGGCCGCACATTGCTCATCGAAGCCATCAATCCTCGCGACATCCCCGGCTTTTTTCTCAACACCCAGGCCGAGGCCCACGCGATTCGTGAAGAGGTCGCAGAGGCCGGCCTCAAGGTGCAGATGGACTTCTACCACGCCCAGATCGTCGAAGGCGACCTGGCGATGACGTTCAAGAAGTACCTCGACGGCATCGGGCACGTCCAGATTGCCGGAGTGCCGGCAAGAGATGAGCCGAACCGTGGCGAGGTCAATTACGAGTATCTTTTCAGCCTCATGGACGAGTTGAACTACACAGGGTGGGTCGGCTGCGAGTATCGGCCCGCGGGCCGGACCGAAGACGGACTGGGATGGTTGCACGCCCGGCGCCAGGGACGCCACAGCGAATGAACATCGTCATCACCGGAGGGTCGGGGTTTCTCGGGCGCCGGCTCGCTGAGACGCTGCTCGAGCGGGGCGTGCTGCGCGGAGCGGACGGCCACGAGGCGTCGATCGATCGGATCACGCTCGTCGACGTCGCGCCGGCGCCAGGCTTTGCCGACGATCGTATCCGGCAGATCACTGGTGACGTCGCCGACCGGCAGCTGCTCGAAGGCGCGGTCGACGGCGCGACGACTTCGATCTTTCACCTAGCGGCGGTGGTGAGCGGTCAGGCCGAGGCGGATTTCGATCTTGGCATGCGGGTCAACCTCGACGCGTCCCGGCATCTCCTGGAGGTCTGCCGCCGCCTCGCGCATCGTCCGCGCGTGGTGTTCACGAGCTCGGTGGCCGTCTACGGCGGCGACCTGCCGGCGACGGTCCCCGACAACCTGGCGGCCACGCCTCAGACGTCGTACGGCACGCAGAAAGCGATGGCCGAGCTCCTGATCAACGACTACACGCGGAGAGGTTTCGTCGACGGGCGCTCGCTGAGGCTTCCGACGATCTGCGTGCGCCCCGGCCGCCCGAATGCCGCCGCGTCGTCTTTTGCGAGCGGCATCATCCGCGAGCCGCTGAACGGCGAAGCATCGACATGCCCGGTGAGCGCCGCTACGCGTGTCTGGCTGCTGTCTCCACGAACCGCGATCGAATGCTTCATCGCGGCCCACGACATCGACGGCGCGGCGCTCGGGTCGAACCGTCTCCTCAACCTGCCGGGCATGTCGATCACCGTCGGCGAGATGGTGGCGTCGCTCGCGCGCGTCGCCGGACCAGACGTCGCTGCGCGCGTGCGCTGGGAACCCGACCCGCGCATCGAAAAGATGGTCGCGACGTGGCCGGGCGAGCTCGAGGCCTCCCGGGCGCGCAGGCTGGGGTTCCCAAGCGATGACAACTTCGACGAGATCATCCGTCGGTACATCGTCGAGGCAGGCATCGGCGCGCCCCAATAGCTGGAAGCCGTCTCACAAAAGACCTGCGGGCGGTGCATGACGATCCCTCGTGAGCTTCGAGGCCTTCGCAACATGTGCTGCCACGTCGGTGTCATGGTGGCGGTGACAATTTGCTCGGCCTGACCGCCTATAACGTGTCCCGCATGACTATGAGCGGGTCCACTGCCAACGCGCGGCGGGCGGGAAGCACGCTGGCGATGGCGACGGCAGCGAGCAGAACGAGCGGCGCCGCCAGCCACACCCAGACCGTCGGCCAGCCAGCGCCCGGTGTGAGTCCCACCAGCCATCGCGCGACCAGCAGGGAGCCGAGCATGCCGGCGACGGTCCCAGCACCCGCGAGTCGGAGTCCCTCGGCGAGCACGTGACCAACGACGCGCCGGCCTTGTGCGCCGAGCGCGAGCCGCAACGCAATTTCACGGCGGCGCTGCCGTGCGGCCTCGGCCATGGCGCCGTACAAGCCGAGAACACCCAAGGTGAGTGATGTCACGGCCGACGCACCGACGAGGACGGTCGCGATGCGCTCCGGCGCCAGCGCTGTCCGCGCGAGGTGGGTGGCGAGAGTCGTCACCGCGACGGGACTCTTGCCGCCCGGCACGAGATCGACCCGACGTCGCACCGTGGCCAACAACTCGTCATCCGCCTCACGAGCCTCGAGAATCAGCGTCATGCGGGGCCGGAAGTCCTGCGCCATCGGGTAGTAGATCGTCGGTTCCACGCGCCGCTGCGAGGTTCGCAGCAGCGCCGAATGGACGACGCCGACAATGTCGGTGCGGCGGCCGAGGCTGTCAATCACTGCTCCACCAACGGCGTTGCCGCCGAAGTAGACCTCCGCCGCTTCGTGATTCATCACGCCGACACGGCAGGCCGGAGGCGGGGGATCGTCGTGAAAGATGCTCCCGGCAATCGGCACCTGGCCCGTCGCCGCGAAATAGCTCGGCGACACGACGTTCGTGTCGATCACGGCGCTCGCGAGCGTCGAGCGCACGGAAACGCGGACCCGGGCCGGGCCCCCGCCTTCCTCGAGCAGCGTTCCAACCTGCTGGGGGTAGTCGTAGAATCGTCGGCCGAGCCCGCTCCGTCGTCGTGCCCGGCTCGCGGCTGGCGACCACGCCGACGATCTCCATGCGCTGGCCGGCCGGGTCCTCGATCAGGCGACCGACCGCATCCCCATCGAAGAGCGCCCGCGCCGCTTCTTCGTTGACGACCACAACGCGGCACGTTTGCGTCGTGTCGCCGCCGCCGAACATTCGTCCCGCAATCGGCGGCATGTTGACGAGCTCGAGCGACTCCGGCGTGAACGGGACCACGTCCATCACCATGTCGCGGAGAGACGTTTGCGGTGGCTCGACGCGCATCGGCGTCCACGCCGGGCGCATGCCCGGCAGCGTCCCGACCCATGCGGTCGCCGAGATGCCCGGCACCGACAGTGCCACCCGCTCCACCTCGTCGAAGTACGCGAGGCCGAGATCAGGACGATTGAAGCCGAAGCGTGCTTCCGCCGTCGCGAGAATCGGCTGGCCGAGACGATGGCCGACGCCCGTCGCGAGCGCCGTGCGGAAGCTGCTGAGAAGGAGGCCGGTCGAGATCACGAGCACCGAGCAGCACGCCACTTGCGCCACAACCAGACTCGCGCGCAGGCGGCGCACACCACGGGACGGTCCCGCACTTTCGCGCTGCAGCACGGCCGCAGGGTTGTCGTGTCGCAGCTCGACGAGCGGTATGAGACCGCAGGCAATCGTGATTCCCACACACACGGCAGACACCACGACGGTGCCGAAGATGTCTGGAGCGAACACGAGATGCTCGACATCCTGGTCGAAAAAGAATGCGGGAACGATGTCCATCGTCCACGCCGCCAGCAGGATGCCGAACGCGCCGCCGGTCACCGAGATGAGGATGCTGTCCGCGAGCAGGCCCCCGGCGAGCTGGCCGCGGCCGGCGCCGAGCGCGACGCGAACAGATGTCTCTTGCGAGCGGACGGACGCTCGTGCCAGCAGGAACGACGCGACGTTGGCGCAGGCGATGAAGAACACGGCGCCGCCCGCGGCGCGCAGCAGCGCGCCGATGCGCGACATGCCGCCAGCGGCTTCTGCCGTCACACCCGTGTATGGAACGACGGCGATCGCATCGGCGCCGCTACGCGTCGTGTTCAGGGCGGCCTGCGCCTGATCGATCGACACGCCGTGGCGCAGCCGCCCAAGCGCCCAGAACGTGCGGCTGTGGCGATCGAACCCGTGGAGCGCGTCCTCTCGGACGAGCATCCAGATGTCGACGGCACGGCCGAAGTACAGGCCCTCGAGCGAGTCCGGCGCCACGCTGGCCACGCGCATATCGACGCCGTCAATGCGGATCGGCTCGCCGCCGACGTCGCCTTTGGCAAGCTCAATCTGCCAGACGCGATGACTGACGGCGACTCCCTCATCCAGCGGGAGACCCAGGAGCCCGGCGAGCTCAGGCGTGATGGCGGCCGTGGACATGACCGTCGAACGCTCGCGAACCACCACCGTTGCCTGCAGCTCGCGAGCGGCGCCAAGCACATCGAGCGCGTCGTGATGCGCCGTGAGCGAGAGGTAGCCTTCGTAGGAAACTGGACCGAACCCGTCCTGTGAATCGCGCGCAAAGAGCGAAACCATCGTCTCGATCCCGGGGATCGACGGCGCGCGTCCGACCGACCCGCGGACCAGTCCAAGCACGGCGACATTGCTGCCAATGCCGAGCGCAATCGTGAGCAGCAAAGCCAGCGTCAGGCCGGGCGCCCGCGCGAAGCTTCGTGCCGAGTACCCTCAGATTCGCCAACATGGCCACAACACCGTACGCAGCGAGGATCATGCCAGTCAATGCCGCCGCTGCGCCATGGCGACAGTGGAGAGGCCCCCATGGAGGGGGGCGACATCCACCGTTCGTGTTCGTCGACGGAACGGCAGTGTGCGTAATCGGGACGCCGGCGTTCTCGCCAACCACTGCGTCCGGGCAACTCAGACTGTCCGGGGCTCACGGTCAACGCACGATGGCCACGATGACGCCATGAACACGATGAACCGTTAGTTCTTGTCGTCGTGCTCGTCGTGTCATCGTGGTCATCCGCCTTCGCGTAAAGCTTCGGCGGACCGCCGTAGCCTTGGCGTAGGCGGTCGTGCAGGAGCCGTCGGCCCGTAACAGCACCCACTCATCAGCAGGTGCCTGCGGAAGAGCCGGTTTCACCGCCGCCTTCCAAGCCTCAGGCAGTATGATGAGGGGCTGCTTGAGCCCGGGGAGGGGCCCACATGCTGTCACGTCTTCTGCGAACGTTGATTCCGCTCGCCTTCATCATTTCCGCGATTCCCGCCTACGCTCAACAAACGGGAGTCATCACCGGAAAGGTCGTCGACTCGGGCGGCGGTGTGCTTCCGGGCGTCACCGTCGAGGCTCGGGCCAACGTGCTGCCGGTCCCTCGGGTCACGACGACCGGCGCCAACGGTGAGTATCGGCTGCCTGCGCTTCCACCCGGCGCCTACACGATTACCTTCGTCCTCTCGGGGATGCAGAACGTCACGCGCCAGGCCGAGGTCCAGCTCTCGCAGGACACGCTCGTCGATGCCACGCTCGGCCTGGGAGGCGTGACGGAAACCGTGGAAGTCACCGCCACGGCGAGCCTCATCGAAAAGGACACGGCCACCATCAAGAGCGGGTTGTCGAACGCGCAGATCATGTCGCTGCCGGTCGGGCAGGAGTATCGCGATCTGCTCAAGCTGATTCCCGGCGTTCAATACAGCCAGGACAGCGTGCGCGGTCCGAGCGCGGGCGGCAGCGGCCAGGACAACGTCTACCAGTTCGACGGCGTGAACGTCACGCTCCCGCTGTTCGGGACGCTTTCGGCCGAGCCCTCGTCGCACGACATCGCGCAGGTGACTACAATCAGGGCCGGCGCGCAAGCGGTCGACTTCGACCGCTCCGGCGGCTTCTCGATCGACACGATCAGCAAGTCCGGCACGAACCGATACGCCGGCGAGATCAGCTACCAGTTCCAGAACGACAACATGACCGCGGCGCTCGACAGCGGCAGCGCCTCGCGCTACGAGCAGGATCGCAGCTGGCTCGTCGCGAGTATCGGCGGCCCGGTCCTGCCCAACCGGCTCTTCTTCTACGGGTCGTACTACCGCCCCGAGAACTCGCGGGAGAACCGCGCCAACCGCTACGGCGAGCTTCCACCGTACCAGCGGACGCGCAACGAGGGCTTCGGCAAGGTGACGTTCACGCCGGTGAGCTCGGTGTTGTTGAACTTCAGCTACCGCGGCTCGGAGCGAAAGGACACGAGCGCGCTCTTCGCGTCGAATGCCTCGTCCACGACCGGCACGGGCAGCGAAGCCTGGCAGAAGATCGGCATCGCCGAAGGCTCGTGGGTCATCAACTCACGCAGTCTGTTGACCTTCAGGTACAACCACTTCCTGGACAAGTCGCAGGGGCGTCCGGACAACGTCGCCAACGTCAACATCAGCACGGCCGTCGGCACGAGGCTCGACACGAGCACGCTGGACACCCAGGGCCTCCTGACCGTTCCCGTTCTCGTTGCCGGGCAGGCTGCGTACAACGCGTTCGTTCAGCCGCTCATCGACCGCTACGGCTACATCGAGAACGGCGTGCGCATCGGCGGAGGCACGGTCGGGTACGGATCTCGAATTCGACGACGCCGAGTTCCCACGGGACGCCGGGCAGGTGGCCTACAACATCTCCTTCGGGAGCGGGATTGGGCACGAGCTGCACCTCGGCTATCAGCAGTACGTCGACGCGGAGGACCTGGTCCGAAGCTCGAACGGCTGGGGTTTGATCTCTGTCCCTGGCGGGCGGACGAACCTCGCTGGCACGCCGATTTTCTACACCGCCCGGATCCAGCAGCAGACGGCTGGTGCGGCGGCTCCGATCCGATCCGAGTATCACTCGATCAGTTTCGAGGTCAACGACACGATCCGGTGGAAGGACTGGTCGTTCAACCTCGGCGTGCTCGCGAGCCGCGACACGCTCTACGGCCAGGGTCTCCGGGAGGACAGCTCGACGCTTTCAGGGTACGTGCTCGCGCCCGGCAACAAGTACAAAATGTACAGATCCCGTTCAGCAAGATGATCCAGCCGCGCATCGGCGCGACCTGGGCGTACAACGGGAACGACACCGTGTATGGGAGTTATGCCAGGTACAATCCCGCGGCGAGCTCGCTGCCGCGCGCGGCGTCGTGGGACCGCAATCTCATCGGCACGTTCATCGACAACCACTTCGATGCCAACGGCGTACTCTTCGCCGCAGTGCCAGTCAACTCGTCGTCCGGGAAACTCTTCGTCGACGACCTGACGCCGCGCACGATCGACGAGTATCTCCTCGGCACCGCCCGGCAGTTCGGCCGGCGGTTGACGGCGCGCGCGTACTGGCGCTATCGCGACGCAGGCCACTTCTGGGAGGACACGAACAACAACGCCCGGATTGCCTTCAACCCGCCCGCTGACATCCCGCGCGAGCTGTACGTCCCTGACCTCGCGGCGAAGCTGGCGCAGATTACCAACGGTTCCACCTACGTCATCGCCGAGCTCGACGGCGCGTACACGAAGTACTACGATTTCACGGCCGAATCGGAGTGGCGCGGGGACAGGGCGTTCGTCCGCGGCTCCTATACGTGGAGCCACTACTACGGCAACTTCGATCAGGACAACTCGACCACGGCCAATGACGCGAACGTGTTCATCGGCTCGTCGTTCATCGGCGACGGCGCCGGGCGCCAGCTCTGGGACAACAAGGACGGCGACCTGCGCGGCGACCGCCGGCACATGCTGAAGCTGTACGGCTACTACAACTTCAAGTGGAACGCGACGGCGGGCACCTTCTTCGTCGCGCAATCGGGTCAGCCGTGGGAGGCCTGGAGCTACGAGCCCTACATCGGGCTGACGACCAGCACGAGCGACGTCAACCGGTACGCCGAACCGGCAGGTTCCCGCACGAGCGACGCGCACTGGCAGATGGATCTGAAATACATCCAGAACGTCCGGCTCGGCGGGCACCTGAACCTGCAACTCGACGCCGACCTGTTCAACGTCTTCGACAACCAGACGGGATACAACTTCCAGTCGGCTATGCACTCGTCGGACTTCAACACGGCACGATCGTTCTACGATCCGCGGCGGTTCCAGCTGGCGGCAAGGCTGCAGTTCTAGAAAAACGATTCCCGCAGGTGTCACGGCAGGCATTCGCGATGACCGCGAAGAACGCGAAGAAACAACAGGCAGGTCTTCTTCGCGGTCTTCGTGAACGTCGCGTTCATCGCGATGATTCCGTGACGTGTGCCTACTGAAACAACCGTTCCCGCGCGATGAGCTCACGCGTCGTGCGGTCGGCGCGCTGGCGCGCACGCGCGATTCGCGCGGCGCTGTCAGGCTCCTTCAAGAGAACACTCACCTGCGCGCGCTTGAAGAGCGCCATCGGATACTCCCGATGCGACGGTGGAACGCGGTCGAGCGCGTCGCGCGCCTCGATCAGCCTCCGCTCGGCCAGATAGAGGACGCCCAGCTCGAGGTCGTGCGTAAAGGCCCGCCCTTCCTTCGTGCGCGCCTGCTCGAACGACTCGATCGCGAGCGGCGTCCGCTGCGCCTGCATGGCGAGCTGCCCCAGTCGAACGAGGTCCGACGCGGTCGGCGTGCGAACGCTCGCGATCTTCTGCCGCAGCGCGATCGCCTCCTCCAAGCGGTCCTGGCGTTCGCGGACGACCGCGAGGGCTTCCACGGCCGGCAGCCGCTCTGGCGTCTCGGCCACGATGCGCTCGAGGAGCGGCACTGCCTGCTGCCAGTCCTTGCCCCGGGCGTAGTGCAGGGCAAGGTAAGTTCGCACATCCGGTGAGCGCGGCGCGATCGCCGCCGCCGTCTTGAACGCGGCGAGGGCCTGCGCGTCGTGGCCGAGCGATGAGTGCGCGGTCGCCAGACGAAGGGCGGCGTCGAGATTGTGCGGGTCCGCGGCCAGTATCTTCTCGAGCAGCGGGATCACCTGCGCGTATTGCTCCTGCACGAAGAGTCCCGATGCCTTCTCGAGAACGTC
Organism: uncultured Acidobacteriota bacterium; assembly: GCA_963771395.1. Classification (GTDB taxonomy): domain Bacteria; phylum Acidobacteriota; class Vicinamibacteria; order Vicinamibacterales; family 2-12-FULL-66-21; genus DATBJJ01. The sequence continues at coordinate 611,027 of CAVYTY010000006.1, forward strand.
GAAGAGTCCCACCATATCGACAGGACGGGGCGCGTCCTTCCGCACGACCGGCGGCACACTCGCGCTGACGTAGCCGAGACTCGCGAGGTTGCGGCGCGCCTCGTCACTCAGATTCCCGGGCACCCGGGCAGCCTCCGGCGAGGGCACCGGATAGTCATCGAGCGCTTTGCGAAGCGCCGCCGACAGGTTCGATCCTGCCCCGAGGTTCTTCGTCTCCGCCGGATCGGCGACGACGTCGTAGGCTTCGATCTTGCCAGCGAGAATGGCCTTCTGGCGTCCCTCGATGGCCATGACCTGCGGCTGCCATCCGTAGCCGAGAAACGGCTTCATCGCTTCTCCGAGCACGACCTCCTGCGGGGACTGTCCGTCGACCGCTCGCAGGCTGTTCGCCGAATCGATGCCCGCCCAGTCGAGAACGGTGTGAAACACCCGTCGCACGCTGACCGGCACGTCAATCGTACCTGGCGCGATGCCTGGCCCCACCACGACCAGCGGTACGTGCATCGTCGACTGGTAGAGAAGGTTGCCGTGCTGGAGCTCGCCGTGGTCGCCAAGGCCCTCGCCGTGATCGCCGACGACGACGGTGGCCGGGGTGCTGCCCAGGCGCGCGGCGTGCGCATAGAACGCCTGGTTGAGGCGCGCCATCTGGTTGTCCACCTCGCGGACTTCACTGAGATACCGCGATCTCGCGTTGCTGTGGACGGATGCATCCTGAGGCGCGTAGGGTGCATGCGGATCGAAGTAGTGCACCCAGAGAAACAGAGGTTGCGTCGACGGCTGACCGAGATGGGCTACGACCGCGTCCGTCGTCTCCCGCGACGTGCGTTCGACCTGTCCCGGCGACAGCGTGTCGTCGTAGACATCGAATCCGCGCGCGAGACCGAAGCGCCGCGCGAGGATGAACGACGAGACGAACGCGGCCGTGCGGTAGCCGGCCTCCTTCAAGCGGACCGCAAGAACCGGATGCGTATCGGCGAGGTACCGCGCGTTCTCGTGCACGCCGTGGCCTCCGGGATACAACCCCGTCATCATCGAGCTGTGCGAGGGAAAGGTTTCGGGCGCCGTGGCGTAGGCCTGACGGAAGCGGCGGCCCTGTGCCGAGAGCGCGTCGAACACGTCAGTGTGGACTCCGGGTGCCTCCGGGCCTATGGCGTCAGCGCGCGTCGTGTCGAGCGTGACCAGGAGGATGGAAGGACGGGGAGCGGCCGTGCTGGTGCCCGGCGCACGCGTATCAGAGCGCCCGCAGGCGCTCGTGACCGTCAGGCTGACGAGGATGTGAACAAGGCCCCGGAGCGTCATCGTGTCTCGTCTCTGATAGTAGCCGACCGATTGCGCGAAGTGTTGACGGGTCACGCAGATAGCGGCGATGATGGCGAAGCTGAGAACGTTTCCGCGGGAACTACGTAGGAGACGGAGACCGCCATTTGAAAGGAAAAGGAATCTCATGATGAAACGGGTAGCCGTAGGGCTTGGTCTGCTAGCGCTGCTGGGGGTCTCCGAGCATGCGGTGTCCGCACAGACGCCAACAGGACCTGCGGGGTCGGGACATTGGGAAGGTTCGATCAGCGTCCAGGGCAAGGATCTCAGGCTCGAAGTCGATCTCGCCGCGAAGGGGGCCAATTGGGAAGGTGCCGCGGGCTTTCCCGACATGAATGCGAAGGGACTGGTGCTCGCGCCGATCACGGTCCAGGGCGACGTCGTGAGCTTCTCCGTCAAGGGCGCGCCTGGAGTGCCGACATTCAAGGGAACCCTGTCGAAGGACTCAAAGACCATGGCCGGAGACTTCACCCAGGGTCCGGTGACGGGAACCTTCACGCTCGCGTGGAAGGGCGAGGCGAAACTCGAACCGCCGGTGAAAAACGCTGCCCTCGGCAAGGACTTCGAAGGCGGCTGGGAAGGCACGCTGGACGTGGGCGGCAACTCCCTGCGGTTGACGCTGAAGCTTGCGAACCAGGATGGCGGCGCCACGGGCACGATGATCAGCCTCGACCAGGGCGCCGCCGAGATCCCTCTGCGCGTGATCGAAACCACGGGTGCGCATGTGAAATTCACGGTGCCGGCCGTGGGCGGCTGGTACGAAGGGGACCTGAAAGACGGTCAGATCATCGGTAACTGGTCGCAGGGCCCTGGGACGTTGCCGCTGACTTTCAAGCGCTCGGCGAAGTAGGCCCGAGCGGGATTATTTTCATCTAGACATTCGACCCGAGGGGTTTTATCCTTCGGGTTGAATGTCAACCCGAAAGCGTTCAGACGACGACTTCGACCGCGAAGTCCGGGCGCACATCGAGATCGAGACCGAACGGCTCATCGATGATGGGATGGCCCCCGACGCCGCGCGTGTTGCTGCGCGCCGGCGGTTCGGCAACGTGACCGTCGCCCGCGAGCGCTTCTACGAGACCGGGCGCCTCCTCTGGCTCGATCACGGTCTGCAGGACCTCCGGTGCGCGGCGCGCAACATGCGACGCTATCCCGTTGCGTCCCTCGTCGCGGTCCTCTCGCTCGCCGCCGGCATCGGCGCGACGACGGTGACGCTGACGGTCCGCGACGTCATCTTCCGCAAGCCGCCGCCGTTGTACCAGCACCCCGAGCAGCTCTCGAAGATCCAGATCGGCTCCCCGACGAGCCCCGTCATGCCCATCGGCAACCCTGTTCCTGTCGTCCTCTACGAGGGCTGGCGTGACACCATCGGACCGTCAATCGCGGCATACACATCGCTCGGCACACGCGAGATTCGGATCGGCGACCGGACCGCCAGCGTCCCGGTCCGCGCGGTCGTGCCGGAGCTCTTTGCCGTCCTCGGCGTCACGCCGTCGGCCGGCACCTCCTTCTCTGCCTCGACCACCGTCGTCAGCGGCCCTCCGCCTGCCGTCCTCAGCTACCGGGTGTGGCAGGAGCTCTTCGACCAGCGGGCCGACGCGATCGGACGAGTCGTGTGGATCGACGACCAGGCCCACACCGTCATCGGCGTGATGCCGCAGCGCTTCTGGTTCTCGGACATGGACTCGCCGATCTGGACGGCGCTCGATCCCCGGACGCTCGCGACCGATGCGCGAGTCGGTGTTGTCGCGCGGCGCCCGGCCGATTCGACCCACGCCACGCTCGAAGCCCGTCTCCAGAGCGGCCTCGCCGATTACGCCCGGCACCTCCCCGCCGGCGAGCGGCAGCTCGTCGTGAAGGCGTCCGGCCTCGAAGGCACGCCCATCGGCCACCAGATGTCGTTCGTGCTGCCGTACGTGCTCGGCACGGCGGTCCTGCTGACACTCCTCATCGCGTGCGCCAACGTCGCCATCCTGATGTTCGCGCAGTGGACCGCGCGCGAGCACGAGATCGCCATCCGCGCGTCGATCGGCGCGACGCGAGCCCGCATCGTACGATCGCTCCTCACCGAATCGGTCCTCGTCGCGGTCTGCGGCGGCATCTTCGGCGTCTGCGTGACCGTCGCGCTGCGCAGCTGGATCGTCAGGAACGGCGGCACAGTCGGCTTCTTCGATCTCGCGATCGACACGCGCATCTTCCTGCAGACGGCCATCATCGCGCTGGCGACGGGCGCCGCCGCGGGTGTCGCGCCCGCTCTCTACGAGACGCGCCGGCTGCACACGAACCCACTCCGCACGATCGCGACGTCCGACCGGATTCGACAGCGGTGGCGCCACGCGCTCGTGGTCCTCGAGATCGCCGTGACGATCGCCCTTCTCGTCGTCACGGCCACGATGATCGACGGGTACTGGCGCACTGGTCACGGAGAGGTGGGGTACTCGACACGCCCGCTCATGAACGCGCGCGTCGACAATCAGAACGGTGTGCCGACGACGCAGATTCTGGAGACCCTGACGCGCATCCCGGGCGTGGCCGCGGCGGCGGCATCGAGAATGTCACGGCAGCCTGTTGCGCCCGCGGCGTCCGGCGCCGAACCCGTGGTCGCGGACCGGGGAGAGATCAGCGCCGGCTTCTTCTCCGCGCTCGGTGTGGCGATGCGCGCGGGACGGCCGTTCGCGAGATCGGACTCGAGCGCCAGCGGCGTGGCGATCGTGAACGAAACGCTGGCCGCCAGCCTCTTTCCGGGCCGCGATGCGGTCGGCGCGCGGCTCTGGATCGCGCACGCGCCTTACGATGTCGTCGGGGTCGTTGCCGACTACGCGAGCAGTCCTCTCCGCGCCGGCTCGCCAGAGCCGCGGGTATTCGTACCGCTGCCGCTCGACTCGAAGGAGATCAGACGGCTGACGTTCCTCGTCCGCGCCGAGGGAAATCCTGCGGAGCTCCTGCAGACGGTACGCAACGAGGCGCGCAAGGCCGGGGCGGGGACGGTCGTCGGCAATGCCGAGACGGTCGACCACACGATCGATATCATGGGTCAGGAGATGCTGGTCGGGACCGCGCCGTTATTCCCGCTCGTCACGATCGGCATGATGCTGACGACAGCGGGGATCTACGGCGTGCTGGCGTTCGCGATCGCGCGGCGGTCGCGCGAGCTGGCGGTGCGCGTCGCGGTTGGCGCCAGCGCCCGCGATGTGGTCCGGCTCGTCACCGCGCACACGCTGCGACTGATCGCTGTCGGATCGACGCTCGGCCTGCTGCTGATGTTCGGGCTGGCGCGCGTCGTGCGCGCCGGCGGCGGCGCGGGGAGCATCTGGGATCCCGCACTCCACTCGTTCGTGGTGCCGGTGGTGGTCGTCTTGGCCGTCGGCGCGCTCGCCACGTGGATTCCCTCGCGGCGCGCGCTCAAAATCGATCCGGTCGTGCTGCTGCGTACGCCGTGAACTGAATCGGATTGGTTCAGACTCGAGGCGACGTGCCTGACGGCAATCACGAAGGGCACGATGACACGATGGACACGATGACGCTCCTCAAAGATCCCTCATCGTGAGCATCGTGTCATCGTGTGCATCGTGAAACTGGCCGTCGGCGCGTTCAGCGAATTCAAGCGACCAACGGACTCTACGTCGGCAACTCTGATTGTTTCGGCAAACCATGCACGCGCCTGGTCTCTTCGCCCTCGAACGCGGCTGAGATTCTTGTACAACTCGAAGCGGCCGTCCACGGCGTTCGGCGCGACGCGGCGGCTGAGCGCGTGCCGCCCGCGGGTGGTCATGGGCTTGAGGCCGCGCGCGACCGCGACGTTCTGCTTCAGCACGCGGACCGAGTCCATCCCGCTCACGACCGTCGCCACCGGCAGGCTGAGCGCGTAGGCGAGCATTTCCTCGGGCGACGCCACTTTCGCCTTCACCGCTCGCGCGTCTCCGCCCAGGCTCTTCATGCCGATGGGCGCGATGCCGCGACGGTTGAGCTCTGGCAGCACCTGTTTCTCGAAACTGCGGAACGACGCGTCGAAGCAGTTGAGCGGCAACTGGCACGCATCCCACTCGAAATTGTGCGCCAGCATCGCGAGGTGCAACGACGGATCCTTGTGGCCGGTGAACCCGACGTAGCGGACCTTGCCCTGCTGCCGCGCCCGATCGAGGGCCTCGACCACACCACCGCGCGCGAAGTGCTTCGCCGGCTCGTCGTCGAAGACCACCTCGTGGATCTGCCAGAGGTCGAGGTAGTCGGTCCGCAGGCGGCGCAGGGAATCTTCGAGCTGGCGCATCGCGACCTTGGCGTCGCGCCCGTGCGTGCAGACCTTCGTCATGAGGAAGACCTGATCGCGGCGGTCGGCGATCGCCCTGCCCATGCGCTCCTCGCTGAGACCGTCGTTGTAGTCCCAGGCGTTGTCGAGGAACGTCACGCCCGCGGCGATGGCGGTATGAACCAGGCGGACGGCGGCCTCGTCCGACTCCGGCACGCCGAGGTGCCAGCCGCCCAGGCCGAGGCTCGAGACGCGTTGTCCCGTCCGGCCGAAGGGGCGCATGGGGATTTCGAGAGGAGTCGTGTCCATGTCAGAGTCGCCATGGACACTGTATCCCAACACCTGCTCGATGGGCCGCCGCGGGCCAGGAAATCTGCTATCGTTCACGGTTGAGCCGACAGCCGTCGCCACACTCAAGGAGCGTTCCCGTGACCATCAGCCGTCGTCAGTTCGTGTCCGCCTCGTCGCTCTCGGTGGCAGCGCTCGGACTCTCGCGACTTCCAGGCTTCGCGCAGACACCGGCGGCTCAGGCACCGCCCGTCACGAAGTTCGAAGAGATCCGGCGGGGCGTCGGGTTCTTCACCGGCAACGGCGGGACGATCAGCTATCTGGTCAATGGCGACGGCGCGATCGCGGTCGACAGCCAGTTCATGCCGACCGCCGAGATCTGCGTGGCCGGACTCAAGCAGCGCGCGCCGAAGGGAATCGAGCTGCTCATCAACACCCATCACCACGGCGATCACACCAGCGGCAATCCCGCATTCAGGCCCGTCGTCAAGCGCATCCTTGCGCACGAGAACTGCGTCGCGTGGCAGCGCAAGGTCGCCGAGCAGGCCGCGGCCAACCCGCAGCCCCCCGCTCCTGGTGCCGCGGCCGCTGTGCCGCCGGTCTACGCCGATTCGACGTTCAAGGACACGTGGACCGTGGACTTCGGCGGCGAAACCGTGCACGTGCGCTACTTCGGGCCCGGCCACACGAGCGGCGATGCCGTGATCTTCTACGAGAAGGCGAACGTCATCCACGCCGGCGATCTGCTGTTCCGACGGATCCACCCCAGGGTCGACAGCCCGGCTGGAGCCTCGGTCGTCAACTGGCTGTCGATCCTCGAGAAGATGGGCGCCGCCCACGGAAACGACACCGCCTTCATCTTCGGGCACGGCAAGGACGGCGTGGTCCTCGGAAAGAAGGGAGACGTCATGTTCTTTCGCGACTACCTCTCGGCGGCGCTCGATCACGTTCGCGCCGGCATCAAGGCTGGACAGGCGAAGGAAGAGATCGCCAAGGCGCCGTCCCTCAAAGGCTTCGACGACGTGGGTCAAGTCAATCCGCGGATCACGCTCGCGGGTGTGCTCGAATCGGCCTACGACGAGTTGGCGAAGAAGTAGGGGTGGCGGTCCGCTATCATTAGGGCTTGCCCGAACCGCTGCGCTTGGCCTTTCTGGGATGTGGTTTCATCACCGGCGTTCATAGCCGGACCCTGCAGTCCCTCCGCGGCGATATCGTCTGCGGCTATGCCAGCCGCGACAAGGCCAAAGCCGACGAGTGCTGCCGGCGGTATCGCGGCGTGGAGAGCTACGGCAGCTACTCGTCCGCGATCGACGATCCGCGCGTGGACGCCGTCGTCGTCGCCGTGCCGCCGCGCTTCCACCTCGACCTGACGCGGCAGGCGCTCGCGGCAGGCAAGCACGTCCTCGTCGAAAAGCCGGCGTTCCCGCGGATGGCGGACTACGAAGCGGTCGTCGACGCAAGGAACGCCGCGGGCCGCGTGGTACTCGTCGGCGAAAACGACCACTACAAACCGCTCGCCGTCTGCCTGCGGAAACTGTTGAAGGACGGCGTCATCGGCGAGATGATTTTCGCGCACTTCACGACGCTGGCGCACCGCCTCAAGTCCGCCGACGACTGGCGGAACGACGAGACGATGGCGGGGGGCGACGCGTTTTTCGAGGAGGGCATTCACTGGCTCCATCTTGCAGGCAGCCTCGGCCCGGCGATCGCAACGGTTCATGGCTATCGGCCCGACGTGTCGCGTAACGGTCCGGACACCCGCGCGAAGAGCATGATGGTGGCCTTCACCTACGACAACGGCGCGGTGGGATCGCTCTACTATTCGCGCGAGGTCCCGTCGCTGCTGCGGGGGCTCCGCTTGTCGAAGCTCTTCGGCCGCAAGGGAATCATCACGTTCGAATCGAACGGCGCGTTCGTCGTCGTCCGAGGCGGCGGGCTGCCGAAGCTCGTCCTGCCGGGATTCCGGGACATCCGCGGCTATCGCGCCATGTATCGCGACTTCGCGCGGTCGATACGGGAGGGCCGCGCGCCCGAAATGAGCCTCGAGCGGGCCATCGACGATCAGCGACTCATGGATCAGATCTACGCCACCATCGGGCCCTCTCCGGCCGGCCGTGACTGCCCGGGCCAGGTCGCCGGGCACATCGCGCAGTGAACGCTCATTACGACGTAGTGATCGTCGGCAGCGGCGCCGGCGGGGGCACGATGGCGCGAGCCCTGTCGGCGAGCCAGGCTCGTGTCCTCGTCGTCGAGCGAGGGGTGCCGGTGCCTCGAGAGCCGGACAACTGGAATCCCGAGGCGGTGTGGAAGCACTTGCGCTACCGCGCGACCGAACGCTGGCTCGACGGGCAGGGCGAGGAGTTCCTTCCGTACACCCACTACGGCGTCGGTGGTAATACGAAGTTCTGGGGCAGTGTGCTCTACCGGTTGCGGCGGGAGGACTTCCAGTCGATCGCGCACATGGATGGCGAGTCTCCCGCCTGGCCCATCGACTACGACACGCTCGAGCCCTACTACGAGCGCGCCGAGCGGCTCTACCACGTCCACGGACAGGGCGACGGCGATCCGACCGAACCGTCGCGTGGTCCTTTTCCCTACCCGCCGATCCCGCACGCCGCCGGAATGGCGGCGATAGTCGACGGGCTGAGGCGTCAGGGGCTCCATCCTTCCTACCTGCCGCTCGGGCTCATTCGACCAGGCGAGCCTGGCGGCTGCATCCTGTGCAGCACGTGCAACTCCTTCCCCTGCAGGATTCGCTCGAAGAGCGACGCCGAGGTGTGCGGCATCGAGCCCGCGCTCGCGAGCGCCAACGTCGAGATGTGGACCAACGCGCGGGCGCTGCGCCTCGTCGCCGATCCGGCCGGGAAGAAGATCGCGGCGGTGGAGATCGAACGCGACGGCGTCACCATTCGCGTCGGTACCTCGCTCGTCGTGGTGTCGTGCGGAGCCGTCAACTCGGCGGCGCTCCTGTTGCAGTCCGCCAACGGCAAGCACCCTGACGGCCTCGCGAACTCGTCCGGCCTGGTCGGCCGTCGCTACATGGCCCACCTCGCGACGATGATGCAGGGCTTCAATCCGCTCAAGAAGAACGACACGGTCTTTCAGAAGACCGTGGCCATCAACGACTACTACCTGCGCGGTCCGGGCACGCCATACCCGCTCGGCCACATTCAGTCACAGGGGCGGACGCACGGCGTCATGGCGCAGACCGTGGAGCCGCGCGTACCGGTCTGGGCGTACGACGCCTGGGTGTCGCGAGGGGTCGACTGGCTCGCGATGTCCGAGGATCTGCCCCGCGAGGACAACCGCGTGGCCATCACATCGGACGGGCGGATCCGGCTGCACTATCGCCCGAACAACCTCGAGGCGCACGCGATGCTCGTCAAGGAAACCACGCGCATCCTCCATCGCCTGGGATTCTGGAAGGTGATGACGCACTCGCACAAGAGCAAGAACACCACGCATCAGTGCGGGACGCTCTCGTTTGGCACCGACCCGCGCGCATCGGTGCTCGACCCCTGGTGCCGCGCGCACGACGTCGAAAACCTGTTCGTCGTCGACGCGTCGTTCTTCCCTTCGTCTGCCGCCGTCAACCCCGGCCTGACGATCGTGGCGCAGGCGCTGCGGGTGGCGGACCATATCATGGCGAACGACCTGTCGTAAGGGAGACCAAATGAGAGCACGATCGTTCAGCCACGTCGGCATCACGGTGTCCGACTTCAACAAGGCCGTCCAGTTCTATTGGGACGTGTTCGGCTGTCCGCTGGTCGGCGTGGCGGACTCGCCGCCGGATCGAGTCCGCACGTTCTTCGGAGTCGACGGCCCGCAGCCTTCGGGCAAGATCGGCTGGGTGCGGGTGCCCGGTGGCGGGATACTCGAGATCTTCGAATTCCAGCCGCAGCTCCCGCCGGCCGCGATTCCGTGGAATCGGGTCGGGCTGACGCACTTCAGCTTCAACGTCAGGAACACGCAGAAGTGGTACGACTATCTGGTCGCCAAGGGCGTCGAGTGCCTGAGCAAACCGGAGCGTTCACCCCGCGGCCACTGGTTCTTCTTTGCGAAGGACTTCGACGGCAACCTGATTGAGATGATCGATCTGCGCCACATGCACTACGTGCTGCAGTGGCTCGGGCCGCTCGGGGGATTCATTTTCCGGCGCGGAATGTATAAGCAGTACTACGGGGAAAGTTTGAAGTCTGACGTTGGAAGTCTGAAATGAGGAAGTGGGAAGTGGGAAGTGGGAAGTGGAAGTGTGAAGTAGGACGTAGAAGTAGAAAGTGACGGGCAACTCGCCAAGCGACATCATCGGCCAGCGACTCCGCAACCAGAAGCTGACTGGACCGGGCATCAAGAAGCCGGCGGACATCGTGTCGTGGTTAGGCGCGGTGCAGGCGCAGGAGTTCGCGGTGGCCAAATGGGCGCTTGGTTTGCGGTCACAGGGACTTACCGACGCGGCTGTCGACCGTGCGTTCGACGATGGCACGATCGTGCGAACGCACATCCTGAGACCGACGTGGCACTTCGTGGCGGCGGAGGACATCGGCTGGATGCAGAAGCTGACGGGGCCTCGCGTCCAGCGTCAGAGCGCGTCGTACCATCGCAACGTGGGCCTCGACCAGCGCACCTTCGCGCGCAGCCGTCGTGTGCTCGAGTCCTCGTTGCGCGACGGCCGGCACCTCACCCGCGCCGCGCTCGGCGCGGCCCTGACACGCGCCCGGATCCCGGTTGACGGCCTGCGGCTGGCCTTCCTGATGATGCAGGCCGAGCTCGACCTCGTGATCTGCAGCGGGCCACGGCAGGGCAAACAGTTCACGTACGCGCTGCTCGACGAGCGGGTGCCAGATGCGAAACGGTTGGACGGCGAGGAGGCACTCAGCGAGCTCGTGCGGCGGTACTTTCAAAGTCACGGGCCGGCGACAGTGCACGACTTCGTCTGGTGGTCGGGGCTGACGGTGGCGCAGACCAAGGCTGGCCTCGCGGCGCTCGGCCGCGAAGTCGAATCGCGCGAGCTGAACGGGGTGACGTACTGGTCAATGCCGTCGGCAAGGCGATCGCCGGCGGCCGCTGGACCGATCGTCCACCTGCTGCCCATCTACGACGAGTACCTCAACGCGCTCCGCGATCGCAGTCTGGCGCGAGATCCGTCTGGACCCACGCTGACGGTGGCCGACTTCGTCGGCTTCCCGAACCAGCTGCTCGTCGATGGCATCCTGCGAGGCGCCTGGCGGCGTACGCCGGCCGCCCGCAAGACGACGATCGCCGTCCGCCCGTTCAGACCGCTGTCGAAGATCGAGAAACACGGCCTGGCCGCGGCCGTCGCGCGCTACGGCGCGTTCATGAACATGCCGGTGGAGTTCTCGCTGGTCTGAGTCGCTACAGGCCGTCTCATGAAAAACGCCGTTCCGGCGCGAAGATCTCGAAGCTCACGAAGTCCGCGAAGGATCTTACTGAAGAATCTCTGAGATGACGTCTAGCGCGCCACGATGGCTCTCTCGTGGCATTTTCATCGTGACCATCGGGTCATCGTGCCCATCGTGAGGTGGCCGTAGGCCCCGTTCCGAGTATCAGCGGGAAGATTCGCGCTCCACGAGGTCCTCATCCTTGGTCTCGCGAATGGCGAGCAAACCGATGAGGGACACACACGCCGCCGCGGAGAGGTAGTAGCCGACGTACTGCAGCCCGTACGTCTTGGCCAGCCAGGTCGCGATGTACGGCGCCAGCGAGGCGCCAAAAATGCCGGCGAAGTTGAACGTCAGCGAGCTGCCCGTGTAGCGCACCGACGTTGGAAAGAGCTCGGACAGCACGGTGCCGAGCGGCCCGTAGGTCAGGCCCATCAGCGACAGCCCCACTGCCATCGTCAGCACCGCGCCGATGGTGCCGGCGACGAACATCGGCGCCATGACGAGGCCGAAGAGGCCGATGGCGACCGTGACCCCGAGAAGCGTGCTGCGCCGGCCCCGCTCCGCGAGGATGGCGGACAGAGGGATCGTCAGCGCAAAGAACAGGATGCCGAACAACTGCATCAGGAGGAACTGCTCGCGGCTGTACCCGAGCGCGGTGGTGCCCCACGAGAGCGCGAAGACCGTCATCAGGTAGAAGAGTACGAACGTCGCGAGCGAAGCCATGATCCCCACGACGAGCGTCCTCGGGTAGTACCGGAAGACCGCGACCATGGGGACTTTCACCCGCTCGCGGCGGGTCAGGGCCTCCTGGAAGACCGGCGTCTCGGTGATCGTCAGCCGGACGTAGAGGCCGACGAGAACGAGTACGGCACTCGCGAGAAACGGGATACGCCAGCCGAACGCGAAGAACTGCTCGTCGGTCAGCCACCTCGAAAGGGCAAGAAACACGCTCCCGGAGAAGAAGAACCCGATCGGCGCGCCGAGCTGCGGGAACATGCCGTACCAGGCCCGCTGGCCCGGCGGCGCGTTCTCGATCGCGAGAAGCACCGCTCCACCCCACTCGCCGCCGAGGCCGAGGCCCTGGCCGAAACGGCAGATCGCCAGCAGGAGCGGAGCCGCGACGCCGATGGTCTCGTAGGTCGGCAACGCGCCTATGGCGACCGTCGAGATTCCCATGGTCAAAAGGGCGGCGACGAGGGTCGTCTTGCGGCCCACGCGATCGCCGAAATGGCCGAAGAGAGCCGAGCCGACCGGGCGGGCCATGAAGGCGATCGCGAAGGTCGCGAGCGAAGCGAGGACGGCGGAGGCGGGATCGGACGAAGGAAAGAAGAGCCGCGGAAAGACGATGACCGCGGCGGTTGCGTAGATGTAGAAGTCGAAGAACTCGATCGTCGTTCCGATGAGGCTCGCAAACAACACCTGCCGCGCGGTATTGATGGGCTGTGCTCTCCCGGCCCTGACTGTGCTCACCAAAACCTCCGCTCGCGGCGCTCACGCCGCGAAGGAGTAGAGCATAGTCTAGGCCGGCCCGTTCGACAGCACCGCGACGGCCTCCGTGGCGCCCATCGCGTTCGCCACGTCGATCGGCCGCTTCCCGGACGCGTCACGGGCGTCGCGCGACGCACCGTGCTGCAGGAGCCACGCCACCATCGGGCCACGGTTGAACGCCGCCGCCATGCTGAGCGGCGTACGACCGTCGGCCGACGCGGCATCGACTTCCGCACCGGCTGAGACGAGGAGAGCGGCGATGTCGAGAAGTCCCTTGAACGCGACCCCCGCGAGCGGCGCCTGACCCTTCGCGTCGGTCTGATTCGGATTGGCGCCCCGCGCGAGCAGCAGGGCCACCGTGCTGAGCTGTCCGTAGGTACGCGGCGAGCATCAGCAGCGAGTCGCCGCGCGGGGTGGCCGTGTTCGGGGCCACCCCGGCGTTGAGCGCACGCTCGAGCGTGTCGATGTCTCCGCGGCGCGCGGCGTCGGCCGCCACGGCCTCGAGCTCCGCTTTCACCTCGGGAGTGACGAGCACTCCCGGACGCGGATCGGACGTCACCGGGCGGCTCCCGCGACGGCGGCGCCGCGCCGGACCGCGATCCCATCCGCAACCCGGCGGCCGAACTCCGCATCGGCCTTGCGGAAGTGCTCGACCGATCGCGCGATGATGTCCTCCCGCGACACCTGCGCGAGGCTCCCGGCGATGTTGTCCACCAGGCGCTGCTGCGCGTCCTTCGGCATGAGGCGGTAGAGGTCGCCCGGTTGCTTGAAGTCGTCCACCTCGCGCGGCACCTGCGGATAGTGACCAGACGCGCCCGTCACGGCGAGGCCCGCGTACAACTCCCGGTTGGTCTGCACCGGCCCGTCGAAGCTGTTGGGCTCGTAGTTCTTCACGCGACCGTTCGGCGCATGGAGCGGCATCGCACCGTCGCGGCCGTAGTTCTTCGCTCCGCCGGGCACGCCCTTCGGGCTGTTGACCGGCAGCATCGCGTGGTTGATGCCGAGGCGATAGCGGTGCGCGTCGCCGTACCCGAAGAGCCGCGCCTGCAGCATGCGGTCGGGCGACGGCCCGATGCCTGGCACCATGTGGCCCGGATCGAATGCCGCGTGCTCGGTCTCGGCGAAGAAGTTGTCCGGCGTCCGGTTGAGCACCAGCTTCGCGATCGGGATGAGCGGATAGTCCTTGTGGTTCCAGACCTTGGTGAGATCGAACGGGTCGATGCGGTACTTCGGCGCCTCGGCCTCGGGCATCACCTGCACGTTGAGCGTCCAGGAGGGGAAGTCGCCCTTCTCGATGGCGTCGTAGAGATCCTTGTGGCAGTGGAACTGATCCTTGCCGCCGACCCCGGCGGCTTCATCGGACGTGAAGGTCTGGATGCCCTGGTTGGTCTTGAAGTGGAACTTCACCCAGTGGCGCTCGCCCCTGGCATTGATCCACTGGAAGGTGTGCGAGCCGAAACCGTCCATGCAGCGATACGACGCGGGAATGCCGCGGTCGCTGAAGAGGATGACGAACTGGTGCGTCGCTTCGGGAGAGTGCGAGAAGAAGTCCCAGACGTTGTCCGGCTCCTGCCGGTTCGTGTACGGGTCCTGCTTCTGCGAGTGGATGAAGTCGGGGAACTTGATGCCGTCCCGGATGAAGAAGATCGGCGTGTTGTTGCCGACGAGGTCCCAGTTGCCGTCCTCGGTGTAGTACTTCATCGCGAAGCCGCGCGGATCGCGCGCCACGTCCGGGCCGCCGCGCGAGGCCGCGACAGTCGAGAAGCGAATGAACATGTCGGTCTTCTTGCCGGCCTTCTCGAAGATCCTCATCTTCGTCCACTTCGGCACGTCCGCGCTCGTCACCTCGAGGTAGCCGTACGCGCCGGTGCCGACCGCGTGGACGATGCGCTCGGGAATCCGCTCGCGGTTGAACCGCGCGAGCTTCTCAATCAGGTATTGATCCTGTAGAAGCGTAGGGCCGCCGGGGCCGGCCGTCTGGGAGTTCTGGTTGTCGGTGACGGGCGCACCGCTGTCGGTCGTCAGCGTCGGTTTCTCGGACATGAGAGTCCTCCAAGTCTTCTCGCGGGGAGATCCAAATGACTACAACGCCCGATTGTCGTGCGGCCGTCCTGAGATAGCAAATATATCGATTCTGTCAGGATGATAGACTCAGCCTATGGCACCTCTCGACGTCTCGATCCGCCAGCTCGAGTACATCGTCGCCGTCGCCGACCGGAAGGGCTTCCGGCGTGCCGCGGAAGCCTGCGATGTGGCCCAACCGTCGCTCAGCATGCAGGTGGCGCTCGCGGAACGGCAACTCGGCGTGCAGATCTTCGAGCGCGATTCCCGGAGCGTGCGCCTGTCGGTCGTCGGCACGGCCATCATCGCGCAGGCCCGGCGCGTCCTGCTCGCTGCGCACGAGCTGCGCGAGCTCGCGCGCCAGTCGGCTGACCCGTTCCACGGGACGCTGCGGCTGGGCGTCATTCCGACGATCGGACCGTACCTGCTGCCGGAGATCACACCCTCGCTCGCACGGACGTTTCCGCACCTGCAGCTGCTCTGGACCGAGGCCCGCACCGGTGACCTCGTGCACGAGCTGAAGGAGGGGGGGCTCGACGCCGTCCTGCTCGCCCTCGAAGCCGACGTCAGCGATCTGGACCACGAGGTCATCGCTCGAGACCCGTTCGTCCTCGCCGCGTCCCCGAAGCACCCGCTCGTGAAGGGCTCCACGGCCACGTCGCCCGACGTGCTGAACGGCCAGGTCGTGCTGCTCCTCGACGATGGGCATTGTTTCCGGGAGCAGGCGTTGAGCTACTGCACGCAGGCGAGCGCCGGCGAGCACAGTTTCCGCGCGACCAGCCTGGCGACGCTGGTGCAGATGGTGGGCGCGGGCACGGCGGTGACGCTGCTACCGTCGCTGGCGCTGCCGGTCGAGAATCGCCGCGGGCAGCTGCGGGTGCGGCGCTTCACGACGCCCGAGCCCGGCCGGACGATCGCGCTCGCCTGGCGTCGCGGATCGGCGCTCCGGCAGCCGCTCATCACGCTGGCGGAGACGATACGGGCGTCGATGCCCGCGAACGCCGCGCAGGGTCGCGGTCGACGCCAGAGATCGCGGATCCAGTCCGCAACGGGACACTGATCAAACGGATCCAATCCCTGACGGGACGCGGACTACACGGATTCGTTTCCCCATGGGACGCGGATCACGCGGATTTCACGGATCCGATCACCACGGGACGCGGATTACGCGGATTCATTTCTCCAACGGGACGCGGATTACGCGGATTCACGGATCTGATCACCACGGACCGGATTCACGGATCGTCCACGGGACCGGATGACGCGGATTTACGGATCTCCACGGGACGCGGATTACGCGGATTCATTCTCCAACGGGACGCGGATTACGCGGATTCACGGATCTGATCCCACGTCGGCCGCAAATCTGCCCCACGATTGCCGCGTTCAGTCCTGGAAAGAGGCAGAACTCGTTCCCACCAATCTCCGCGGCCATCTCGTTGCACGACAACGGTGAGCATTCGAACCCGAGCACGGTTTCCATCGACTTGCTCGCACTGTCAAATCCCAGACTGTGGAATTCGTCGGAATGCGCAACCGCGGTCAGGCCTCGCCTCCGCTATCTTCCGCCGGGCTGAAGAGGTGCTTGAAAAACCTCTCCGGGGAGTTGAGAAAGTCACGGGTGATGAGGAAGTGCTTCGTCTCACGATAGCTGACTTCCTGAATAGCATCTCCGTCGAGGTCGAAGAGGACGGCGCCCGGGTAGCTCAGGATGATGGGCGAGTGAGTGGCGACGAGAAACTGCGCATGGCCAGGTGTCGAGAGGTCGTGGATGATCTTGAGGAACGAGAGCTGTCGTTGCGGCGACAGCGCCGCCTCGGGCTCATCCAGGATGTAGATTCCCTGCTCGAACCGGTGGGCGAACAGAGAAATGAAGGATTCTCCGTGGGACTGCTCGTGTAGCGATTTGCCCCCGTACACCTGCATGTTCGAGATTTCCTGGATGTAAGTCGCGAAGTTGTAGAAGCTCTCGGCGCGCATGAAGAACCCTTCGGTCACCTTCGGCAGCCACGACAACCTGAGGGCCTGGGCCAGCGGGGACCGCTCGGCGAAGGTCGCACGATGGTGATCGCGGTTGCCGCCCTCGGGATTGAACCCGCAGCACTCCGCGAGCGCTTCGAGCAGTGTCGATTTGCCGCTACCGTTCTCACCGACGAAAAAGGTGACCTTGCTGCGAAGGGTTACATCGATCCCATGAGAGAAGGCGCGGATGTTGAACGGATACGTGGTGGGATCCATCTTCTCTGGCAGGCTCGCGATTCTGTGGAGGAACGGTGCGCCCGGAGCTCGTGTCGGTGCAGTCACCTTCCGTCTCGGTTTCATCGCCCAACTATGGCATGAGGCGCGCCCGGCACTGCCGGACTTCCGCGCTCGGCTGTCCGCCAGGTCACGCGGCGGCGACGGATTCGGTCCCTGTCAGGCAGCTGGCTCCGCAAGCTGAGCGACCGCGACAAGCCGGTCCGTGGCGCCCGGAGCCACACCTGGATCGTATGCTCCGAAATAGGCGGCCGAGCGAAATCCATTGAGGCTCAGCAGCGACTGCAACTCAGTCGGCGTCCAACACCGCATCACGAACTCATAGTCGCTCGAATGCTCCCGACCGTCGATCTCCAGCGTGTGACGCTCCCTCACCATCAGTCGGCGAGTCGGCTCATCGAGCGCGGTGGTGCTGGTGAACGTCAGCTTGCCGCGACGGGTGTCCACACGCTTGCGAAACAGCGGTTCACGAGCCTTGCGAACGGCCGTGGCGGCCCACTCGCGGACGTCCAGGATCAGGATTCCGCCAGCGCGAAGGGCACGCCCGAATGATTCAAACGCCAACGCCCGCGCGTCGTCCTCGACCAGATCGTTGAGAACACCGCGACAGAGAATCGCGTCGTACTGTGAAACAGGCAGCGCCAGGATGTCCCCGGCGGCGAAAGAGACCTGCTGCAGCTGACTCCCAGGGGAGCGTTTCGCCTCCGCGAGCAGATCGGCTGAGACGTCGACGCCATCGACCACGTAGCCGCGGCGGCCCAACTCCGTGGCATATCGCCCCGCTCCACATCCCGCATCCAGCAGGGCCGAGCCCGGACAAACGCCACGTTCCACGAGCCACGTCGCGATTGTGCCGCATTCTTTTTGAACGGGGCGGTCAATCAACAGGTCAGCCGCCCAGGCGAACTCGCCGTAGAACGGGCGAGTGGTCTTCTCGGTCTCCATCGGTCTTGTATGGCTCCCTCGCGCCGGGTTGCATCCACTCAGGCATCGTTGTTGCCGCCCGCGGGATTGAACCCGCAGCACTTCAGTCTTGAACCGAATTACAGTGCACCATGAGCGTCAACGTCGCAGCTGCTCCTGAAAGAAACAATCAACGACGGTTGCGCGCTGACCGGCTCGCGGTCTTCGACTGACGCGCCTTGGCCCTGGGCGCGCGCTTCGTCTTCGTCTTGCGCTTCGACGGTGCGGCCTTGGGGTGGAGACGCTCGGGTAACTCCGCGCTTCCGGCCTCGCGATTCCACTTTTCGAAGGTCTCGGGCGAAATTTCGCCCTTGACCAGTAGTTCGGCGAACTTTCGGCGCTGCGCTTTGCTCTTGATTGGCATGGAAGTCGAGTTTCTCTCAGCGAGGAACACCCCGATCGTGCAGCCGCGCCGCTTGGTCCGTCAAGGGCCGGAGTGACCGGGCTCCGGTGTATTCTCCTGCAATGTCACATCAACATCTCGATCGACGTGATGTACTGACGCTGGTCGGTCTGGCCGCGCTCGGGCCGGCGCTCTTGTCCCCGCTGGAGGCCCGGACGATGACGACCACCGCGCAGCGCCCCCGGGATCGGCGCCGCGAGCTCTACGCGCTCATGGGCGACCTCCCCGACCGGCAGCGTCCCATCGGCGGCAAGAAACGCACCGAGGAGGAGCGCGACGGCTACGTCCTCGAGACCTGGGACCTCGACCTCAACGGGATCGAGACGGTGCCGGCCTATCTGGCGCGTCCGCGTGGGCTGACCGGGCGAGCTCCGGCCGTGCTCTTCAATCATTCGCACGGCGGCGGCTATACGATCGGCAAGAAAGAGTTCATCGAAGGCCGGTCCTACCTGCAGCCGGTTCCCTACGCGAAAGTGCTGACCGACCTCGGATACATCGGCCTCTCGATCGATCACTGGGTGTTCGGCGAGCGCAGCCACACGACCGAGCTCGACATGTTCAAGGGCATGTTGTGGAAGGGTCAGGTCCTGTGGGGCATGATGGTCTACGACAGCCTGCGGGCGATGGATTGGCTCGTCGCGCGGCCCGACGTCGACCGCGCGCGCATCGGCACGCTCGGCATGTCGATGGGCAGCACGATGGCATGGTGGCTGGCCGCGCTGGACGAGCGCGTGAAGGTCACGGTCGACATCTGCTGCCTCACCGATTTCCACACGCTCGTCGCGAAGAAGGGGCTCGCGGGCCACGGCGTCTACTACTACGTGCCCGGACTCCTGAAGCGATTCACCACGTCACAAATCAACACGCTCATCGCGCCGCGGGCCCACCTCGGCCTCGCCGGACTCCAGGACAAGCTGACGCCGGTCGAAGGCCTCGACATCATCGACCGCGAGCTCACGCGCGTCTACGCCGAGCAGGGCCACCCCGAGCGGTGGAAGCTCTTGCGCTACGACGTGGCGCACCTCGAAACGCCGGAGGGCCGACAGGAGATCATCGCCTTCCTGCAGCGCTTTCTCTAGCAGTTCGCGGCTCGCTGCTCGCGGTCCGCGCGACGCTCATTCGTGGCGCAGGGCGAGGATTGGGTCGATCCGGCTGGCCCTGTGCGCGGGAATGAATCCCGCGGCGGCCGACACCAGCGTCAGCAGGACCGTCGTGGCACCGGCAATCACCGGATCCTGAGCCTCAATGCCATAGAGCTGGGAGGAGACGTAGCGGCCGAGGAGCATCGCCGCCGGGATGCCGACCGCCAGGCCTATCGCCAGCAGCAGAAGCACTTCCCTCATGACGAGCCAGATGACGAGACCCGGCTGCGCACCGAGCGCCAGACGTATCCCCAGCTCTTTCCGGCGCCTCGCCACCACGAACGCCATCACGCCGTAAAGACCGACCGACGCCAGCACCGTGGCGAGCAGACCGAACCCGGCGGACAGCAATGCGATCAACCGGTCGGTCAGCAGCGTTTCGTCCAGCTGCGCCTCGAGCGTCTTCATCTCGTAGACGGGCATGGACGCATCCTGTTGCCTCAACTCGCTGCGCACGAGGCCGTACGCCGCCGAAGCGGGAATCGTCGTGCGCACGTAGAACGCGGCGCTCCCGGAGCCGAAATGCGGGACGAAGACCTGCCGGCGCACGCCCTCCCGCGGGCCTTCGTAGAGCGAGTCGGCAACGACGCCGATGATCTCGATCGTCAGCTTGGACTTTGGCCCGCCGCCCCGTCCGAGACGTTTGCCGACGGCGCTCGTCCCCTTGAAGAAGTGCTCGGCGAAGCGCCGATTGACGATCGCCACGGTGAAGTTCTCCTTGAAGTCCATCCGCGTGAAATCCCGGCCTTCGAGGAACGGAATCTTCATCGTCTTGAAGTAGCCGGGCGACAGCGCGTTCATGAACGCCTGCATGTCTTCCCCATCCGCAGCGCGGTGCCCCTCGACCGACATGGAGCTGTCCCACTCATTTCCGCTCAGAATGGGCACGGCAGCCATGCCGGCCGACGTGACGCCCGGCGCCGACCCCAGGCGCTCCAGCAGACTCTGATAGAACTGCACTCCTCGCGGACCGTCGTAGCCGTTGAGGGCCGGCGACAACTGAAAAGTGACGAGGTTGTCGAGCGCCACTCCCGTGTCCGTTTTCTGCAGATTCTGGAGGCTGCGGACGAAGAGCCCGGCGCCGAAGAGCAGCAAGAAACTGAGCGCGACCTGCGCGGTCACCAGCCCTTTCCTCAGGAAGAGCGAGCCGCCGGTGCCGGCGATCGAGCCCACCGTGTCCTTCAACGTCGTCCACGGATCGGGCCGGCTCGCGCGCAGCGCGGGCAGCAGCCCGAAGACGATGCCTGTCAGACACGTCAAGCCGAGGGTGAACGCCAGGATCCGCGGATCCGGTTCGGGACGGATGAGGAGCGGCTGCCCGTCTGATGGGATGAGCGCCAGGAGACCCTGCGTCAGCACGAATGCGAGCGCCAGGCCGGCCACGCCGCCGGCGGACGACAAAACCAGGCTCTCGACGAGCAACTGGCGCACCAGCCTCCCACGGGACGAGCCGAGCGAGAGGCGCACGGCAATCTCCTTCTGCCGCATGAAGCCTCGAGCGATCAGCAGGTTCGCCACGTTGGCGCAGGCGATGAGGAGCACCAGTCCCACCATGCACATCAGCACGACGAGCGGAGTCGAGAAGTCGTTGCGAAGCGAGGAATAGCCCATCGCCGCGCTGGTCACGAGCAGCTTGCCCTTCATGAACTGGTCGCGTGAATACGCCGACCAGTCCTTCGCCGTCGGGAGCGACATCTCGTAGGTCCGGATCTGGGTGAACAGGCCCTGCATCGGAGCAGTAGCTGATTCGACCGTGTAGCCTGGCTTCAGCCTTCCGAACACCTGAACCCAGCGACCACGCCGATCGTCCATGTGCAGCCAGTTCCACTCCGGCGTCATCACCGGCTTCATCAACACCGGCACTCTGATCTGAGGCGACTGGGCCGGGTCGATTCCGGCAAACCCCGCCGCCGAGACGCCGACAATCGTCATTGGCGAGTCGTTGACGAGGATCTTCTTGCCGATCACGCCCGGGTCGCGGGCAAACCGGCTCACCCAGTAGTCGTAGCTGAGCACGACAACTGGATGCCCCTGGTAGACCTGGTCGTCTTCCTGAGAGTTGAAGACGCGCCCTATCGCCGGTTTGACCCCCAGCATCGAAAAGTAGTTTCCGGACACCAGCTCGGCCTGCAGGCGCTCGGTCTGGTTGTCGACGCTGACCGACGCCGGGACCAGCCGACGGCACAGGACTTCGGCCAGCGGCTCGGCTTTCTTCTGGTAATCCTGATAGATCGGATAGGAGTGCATCCGGGATCCCATGTTGCTGCCCATGTTGGACCCCTGCTGGTAGAGCATGACGAGCTCATCCGGAGCAGTGACCGGCAGCTTTCGCAGCAGCACCTGGTCGATGAGCGTGAATATGGCGGTGTTTGCGCCGATCCCGAGCGCCAGGGACAGGATCGCCACAACCGCGAACAACGGGCTTCGGCGCAGCCCACGCACCGCGAGCCGAAGGTCGGAAAGCAAAGTGTTCATCGTGATGGCTTTGACGGCGGGCGGTCCCGAACAGTTTACGGCGGTTCTGTGATCCGCAGGATCGGCGTCCCGCTCGAGGAGATCGGCGAGATCCGCGTCCCGTTGAAGCAGATCCGCGAGATCCGCGTCCCGTTGGAGAGATCCGCGGGATCCGCGTCCCGTTCGAGGAGATCCGCGAGATCCGCGTCCCGTTTGAGGAGACCCGCGAGATCCGCGTCCCGTTCGAGGAGATCCGCGAGATCCGCGTCCCGTTCGAGGAGATCCGCGAGATCCGCGTCCCGTTCGAGGAGATCCGCGAGATCCGCGTCCCGTTGGAGGAGATCCGCGAGATCCGCGTCCCGTTGGAGGAGACCCGCGAGATCCGCGTCCCGTTCGAGGAGATCCGCGAGATCCGCGTCCCGTTTGAGGAGACCCGCGAGATCCGCGTCCCGTTCGAGGAGATCCGCGAGATCCGCGTTCCCGACCGCGTTCTACGGCGCTACGCGGCCGGAGCGCCGAGGAGCAGCCGGTTCTTCGGTGTGACAGTGGCGGGAATGCTCTGCGTCCAGATGCGATAGCCCCGTTGCTCGAGGCGCACGGCCCGCATGATGTCGATCGCGACCGGGCCGTCGATCCAGCCGGAGAGCTCGCCTGCATCGCACGTCGCAAGATCGTGACAACACGGCAGCACGGCCACGCGCGCGCCAGCGGCGACGGCCAGATCGAGCACGAGATCGGTCAATCTGCCGCAGGCATGGCTCGACACGACGACGTCGGTCGACTGAATGTCCACATCGTCCAGTGCGCCCGCCACGAACGTGATGCGACCTGACAGCCGCGGCCACGTCCGGACGAGCGCTTCGTGCACGCGGGCGCTCGAGGCAGGAAGCGCCTTGTCCACGACGAGCGCGGCAGGTGAGGAATCGTCGAGGACGAGCATGACCTGCGCGAGCAGCCCATGTCCGCCGCCGAGATCGACGATGCGGCCCCCGCGAAAGAGCCGCCGCACCCGCCGCGCCATCTCCCACGCCTCGTACAGTTCCTTGCGCGGCAGGCAGCCTGCGTGGCAGACAGTACGGGCGAGCCGATCGAACAGCGTGCCGCCGGGAAAGCGACCGAGGTCTTTGTCGGTCAACCGCCCGCGGGAGGAGCGCGAGAACGCCATGGCCTTTAAGCTATCGCACAACTACTCAGGTGTTTCGAAGTGTTCGCTCTCAATGTCGGCGCCCGAACAACCACGCAGATCATCCGTTTACGATTTCGGCACGATGACCACGATGGCACGATGAACACGATGACGTCGGAGCTGGACTCTCTTTCCATACGGGCATCGTGTCCATCGTGTCATCGTGGTCATCGTGAATGGCCCGTGTGGCCGTACGACTGCCGTCTGTCAACTCGACTATATTGTGACTCGAGGAATACCGGAGGACGCTCATGCCACTGCATCCACTCGCGGGCCAACCCGCACCCGCCGACGCGTTGATTGATGTCGCCAGGCTCGAGCGGGAGTTTGTCGATCGAACGCCCGATCCGGACGATCCGCGGCAGCGCGTCAAGTTCGGCACGAGCGGACATCGCGGCACGCCGCTCGACGGCAGCCTGACGGCCGCGCACATCGCCGCGATCACGCAGGCAATCTGCGACTACCGCCGCGCTCATTCGATCGACGGGCCGCTCTACATGGGCAAGGACACGCACGCGCTGTCGTCGCTGTCGCAGGACATTGCGCTCGAAGTGCTGGCCGGCAACGACGTCGACACGATCGTGCAACGCGACGGTGGATTCACGCCGACGCCGGTCATCTCCCGGGAGATTCTGGTGCACAACCGCGGCCGCACCGGGCACCTGGCCGACGGAATCGTGATCACTCCCTCGCACAACCCGCCGGAGGACGGCGGTTTCAAGTACAACCCGCCGAACGGCGGCCCCGCCGACACCGACGTCACGCAGTGGATAGAGCGGCGGGCGAACGAACTGCTCGCCGCGAAGAGCGACGCCATCACCCGTGTTCACCTCGCGGAGGCGTTGAAGGCCTCGACGACCCATCACGAGGATTTCGTACGGCCATACGTGGACGACTTGAACGAGGTCGTCGACATCGAGGCCATCCGCGATGCGGGCGTGACGATCGGCGTCGATCCGCTCGGTGGCGCCTCGCTGCCCTACTGGCAGGCGATCGCGTCGCGGCACGCGCTCCGGATTACGATCGTCAACTCTGCCATCGACGCGACGTTCGCATTCATGACGCTCGATCACGACGGGAAGATCCGCATGGATTGCTCCAGTCCCTACGCCATGGCGAGCCTGGTGGCGCTGAAGGATCGCTTTCAGGTGGCCGTCGGCAACGACCCGGATGCGGATCGCCACGGCATCGTCACCGCGTCAGCGGGACTGATGAACCCGAATCACTACCTGGCGGTCGCGATCCAGTATCTGCTCGCCAACCGCCCGGCGTGGCCGGCCGAGCGCCGCGATCGGCAAGACCGTCGTCAGCAGCAGCATGATCGATCGCGTCACGAGCGGGGCCGGGCGGCACCTGGCGGAAGTGCCGGTGGGCTTCAAGTGGTTCGCCGCGCCCCTCTTCGAGAGCCGGGTCTGTTTCGGCGGTGAAGAGAGCGCCGGCGCGAGCTTCCTGCGCCGGGACGGCACCGTCTGGACGACCGACAAGGACGGGTTGATCATGGCGCTCCTCGCCGCCGAGATCACCGCGCGCACCGGCAAGGATCCGGGCGAGCACTACCGTGACCTCGAAGCGCGGTACGGCGTCTCGCACTACACGAGAATCGACGCGCCGGCCACGCCGCCGCAGAAGGCGCAACTGCAGAAGCTGTCGCCGGAAGCCGTAACGGCCACAAGCCTCGGCGGTGAGCCGATTATCAGCAAGCTGACGCGTGCGCCGGAGAACGACGCGCCCATCGACGGGCTGAAGGTGGTGGCCGCGAGCGGCTGGTTCGCAGCCAGGCCCTCAGGCACCGAGGACATCTACAAGATCTACGCGGAGAGTTTCAAGAGCCGTGCGCACCTCGAGGACATCGTCAGCGAGGCGCAGCGAATAGTCGATGCGTCCATCGCCATTCAATGCTGAATGCTGAGTGCTGAATGCTGAAGTGAATTCTGAAGTGGCAATTCGCTTCAGCCTTTATTTCAGCACTCAGCATTCGTAGTCGCCCGACTAGGATGCGAATGGTCTTCCGAGCCGCGAGCCGCGAGCAGCGAGTAGCGAGCCGCGAAATCACGACGCCGTCTTCGGCACGATATCGATCTGCAGGGCCGGGTCGGCGGCCGGGATGTCGGTCGTCTCCAGCCCGAGCTCCTTGCGGACGATGTTGCAGCCCTGGGCGATGGAGGTGGCCTTGTAGAACGCGATCTCGCGGTTGCAGCCCTGGCGTCCGAAGCCGCAGTCGCTCGACACGATCAGCTGCTCGGGCGCGATGTGCCGGAGCGCTGTGCGGATGGAGTCGGCGACCTCCGCCGGCCGATCCGCCTGAAGCGTGCGGTGGCTGACCGCCCCGATGCAGATCTTCTTCGGCAGCTTGCCCTTGAACGGCGCGAACAGCTCGACGTCCATGAACTGGCGGTCCTTCGTCTCGATCGTCCAGACGTCGCCCCTGAGCTCGTTGAGATAGAGCTCGAACGACGCCTTGTAGCTCGTGTCCTCCATCACGCGCTGCATGTTGGGGTTGCCCCAGCACGTGTGGATCCAGATCTCGACATCGTCGAGCCCCTGCACCTCGCGGTTGTAGCACTCGACCATGAACTTCACCTTCTCGTGCTTCGCGCCGAAGGTGTTGGCCATGAAGTGCAGGGTCGGCTCCTCGATCTGGATGCAGCGGCAGCCGGCGTCGCGCAGCGCGAGGAGCTCGGTGTTCATCGCCACGGCCATGTCCCAGACGACCTCGCGCGGATCCTTGTACTTGTCGGTATGGATATCGAGGAAGAGGGCCATGACCTGCGAGCAGCAGGTGCCGAAGCGGACAGGCTTCCGCGACTTGCTTTGCGCGAGCCGCCAGATCTTGGCGTAGTCGAGCGGACGGTGCTCGATCTTGCCTGTCACGCGCGGCCAGCGCCAGCCGGTGTAGATCTCGTTGAGCAGCGTGCCGGGCGGATAGCGGAGCCACTCGCTGCGCGTCTCCTCCGACTGGAGCACGTCGCCATCGAGGCCGGTCCAGCGCTGCAGCGGGTAGTGGTGCCAGCTGCGGCCGCCGAAGTCCTCGTCGCAGTGAAAATCCCCGTGCGTGAGGATGTCGAGCCCGGCGCGCTCCTCGTCGCTGATGACGACCGCGAGCGCGTCCTGGAACTTCTCCCGGAACCGGATGTCCAGCATGCACGTATCGAGCGGTTTGGCCCACATGCTGACGTCGAACCATCGCGGCCTCGGCCACGAGCCCGTGACGGTCGCCGGCAGCGTGAGATTCTTCGTGACGGTAAAGGCCACTTATCCTCCTTTGGCGATTTAGCAGCGTATTTTGTCTCGAACACCTTGACGGATTGGCTGAACATTCAGGGGAACGAGCGTATATTGACATCGAGCGACCCCATCGCAAAAACACGTGGCGACAGGCCTATGAATCTTGGATGGAGACCCAGGTAATGGAAGCAATCGGCATGGAGTCACCGACGCCGGCATTGCCCAGCGAGGATTTGACGCTGGAATCACCAGCGCCGGCATTACCCAGCGAAGATTTGGCGCCCGTTGCCGAGAATCAACGGATCGAAGCCCTGGATGTGGTGCGGGGGTTTGCGCTGCTCGGCATCTTCTTGATGAACATCGAGTTCTTCAATCGCACCCTTGCCAGCTTCGACGAAGGCATGCCGCGCGGCCTCACGGGCATGAACTGGATCGCCAGCTGGTTCATCGCGTACTTCGTGCAGGGCAAATTCTGGACGATTTTTTCGCTGCTGTTCGGCATGGGATTCGCGGTGATGATGGTGCGCGCCGAGCAGGCCGGGCGCGAATTCAAGAAAGTCTATCTGCGGCGCGTGCTGGCCCTGGCCGTGTTCGGTGCGGCGCACTTCATTCTTCTGTGGGAAGGCGACATTCTTTTCAGCTATGCGGTCGCCGCGTTGATGCTGATGGTCGTGCTCTACGGGAAGACACGGCCGCTCCTCGTTGGCATCGCCATCGTGGCCGGCCTGGGGTTCATTCCCCACTTGGGGAACGTCTTTGCGATCGCTGCCGGCCTCGCGTTGGCCGGGCTGATCGCGCTTTATCTTCGCAGCGGAAAACATGTGAACATCCGCGGCCACGGTGTTCCCATATTCTCGTTCCTGCTGCTCGTGATCGGCTCCTTGCTGATCGTCGCGGCTGCGGTGTTCTGGTTGTTGCCAGATGGACCCGTCGAGCCGCGCCTGCCGCTCTCGGTCTTCGGGCCCTTGATTCTGATCGCAGGATGGCTATCGTGGAAATACTACGAGCCAGCGGAAAAGCGCACTGTTCGACTGGCTGTCAGCATCTACTTGTTCTTCGCGATAGCCATCACAGCGGGCGGACTCGTTCAGCGTTTCGCACCCGATCCCGATGCCGGGGTCGCCATGCCCGGGCAAAAACCGACGAATGAGACGACAGCCGTAGCGCCGCTTGCCAGCGAGAAGACAGAAGCCAAGGCCGGCGCTGTGGTTCCCGCGGCCGCCGCGAACGCGGATGCGAAGGTGGCGGCACCCGTCGAGGCGAAGGCAGCTGCGAAGGCCGCGCCTGAGGCGGACACGAAAGGCGAAGAAAAGAAACCAAAAACAAAGGAAGAGCGCGCCGCTGAACGCAGGGCTGAGCGGGAGAAGGAGCTCGCCGAGCAGAAAGCGGATAAAGAAAAGGAACTACGCATCTTCACGAGCGGTAGCTATTGGGAGACGGTCAAGTTGAGTGCCGGCCGGTTCCCGGAAAAAGCCGCTGAGGATTTCGGCTTCGCAATAATCCTGATCGGCATGTTCTTACTCGGAACCTGGTTCGTGCGTTCTGGTGTCATGGAGAATGCCGGCGCGCATCTGCCATTTTTTCGCAAGCTGGCCGTTTATGGCTTGCCAATAGGCATCGGGATTGGACTGCTCGGCAGCCTGATCAGCATGTCGCACACGCCGGGTGATCGATACGACGGCAGGGGAATCGCCTTCGGACTTTCGACTATCGGCAATCTTCCCGCCTGCCTGGGGTATGTCGGCATGGTCGTGCTGATGCTCCATAGCAAGACGGTGTTGTCGCGCATCAGGGTGTTGGGGCCACTGGGCCGGATGGCCTTGACCAACTACCTCACCCAGTCACTGATCTGCGCGATCTACTTCTTCGGTTATGCCATGGGCCATTGGGGTATGCCGCGTGCGCAGCAGGTGCTGTTCGTGCTCGTGGTCTACGCGGCGCAGATCGCTTTCAGCCACTTGTGGCTGTCTCGATTTCGCTACGGCCCGATGGAATGGCTCTGGCGCGGATTCACTTATTGGCACGTGCCACAATTGCGGCGGTGAGAGTTGAGGGTGTCGTTGCGCCGCTCTCCCGATGCCACTCGCCGGCCGTACCGGCCGGCGACGCGACCGGTCTGCTGTCTGCTGGGAATGCCCCTTGTTCTTCGTGCGTCTCCGTTCGCCTTCGTGCCTTCGTGGTGAACCCGTTACCTTCGTCTCCTCCGGACCCGTTATCTCCGTCACCTCCCAGGGGCAGTGCTCCCGCCTCACGCCAGCAACGGCGTCACGACCTTGCCGTGCACGTCGGTCAGGCGGAAGCGGCGGCCCTGGTGAAAGTACGTCAGGCGCTCGTGATCCACGCCGAGCAGCTGCAGTATCGTCGCCTGCAGGTCGTGGACGTGAACGCCGTTCTCGGCCAGGTTGTAGCTGAAATCGTCGGTGGCGCCGTAGACCAGGCCCGGCTTGACTCCTGCCCCAGCCATCCACACCGTGAAGCAGCGCGGGTGGTGATCGCGGCCGTAGTTGGTCGTGGTGAGCTTGCCTTGTGAGTAGCTCGTCCGGCCGAACTCGCCGCCCCAGACGACCAGCGTGTCATCGAGCAGACCGCGCTGCTTCAGGTCGGTGATGAGCGCCGCGCTTGCCTGGTCCGTTTCGAGGCACTGCCGCTGGATGTCCCGTGGCAGGTTGTCGTGCTGATCCCATCCCTGGTGATAGAGCTGAATGAACTTCACGCCTCGCTCGGCCAGCCGGCGTGCGAGCAGGCAATTGGCGGCGAATGTACCCGGTGTGCTCGATTCCTTGCCGTAGAGCGCGAACGTCTCCGGCGTCTCGTTCGACACGTCCATCACGCCTGGCACGCTCGCCTGCATCCGGTACGACATCTCGTAGTGGGCGATTCGGGCGTCAACATCCGTGTCGCCGAGAGTCGCGGCGGCGTGCTTCTGCAAGTCCCGTAAGCGATCGAGCATCAGCCGCCGGCTCTCGCGCGTCACGCCGTCGGGGTTCGCCAGGTACAACACCGCGTCCTTGCCGCTCCTGAACTGCACTCCCTGATACTGCGCCGGCAGGAATCCGCTGCCCCACAGCCGCGAGTAGAGCGGCTGATCGACCTTGCCTGGCGTGATGAGCAC
Source organism: uncultured Acidobacteriota bacterium (assembly GCA_963771395.1). Lineage (GTDB taxonomy): Bacteria > Acidobacteriota > Vicinamibacteria > Vicinamibacterales > 2-12-FULL-66-21 > DATBJJ01. The sequence goes on from CAVYTY010000006.1 coordinate 640,570, forward strand.
GACAAACGCCGGCAGATCCTCGTTGTCGCTGCCGAGCCCGTAGTGAATCCACGAGCCCATGCTCGGCCGGCCGGCGATCTGCGAGCCGGTCTGGAAGAACGTGATCGCGGGATCGTGATTGATGGCCTCGGTGAACATCGATCGCACGATGCAGAGCTCGTCGACGATCTTCGCGGTTTGTGGCAGGAGGTCGCTGACCCAGGTGCCGTTCTTCCCGTGCTGACTGAACCCGAACTGCGATCCCGCGAGGGGCAAGGAAGACTGATTGCCGGACATGCCGGTCAGCCGCTGTCCCTGGCGCACCGAGTCAGGCAGCTGCTCGCCGTTGCGCTGCCTGAGCACGGGCTTGTAATCGAACGTCTCCATCTGCGACGGACCACCGGCCATGAAGAGGTAGATGACGCGCTTCGCCTTTGCCGGTACGTGAAGCTGACCACCGAGGACGCCGCGATCCTGTGCCGCGTCCACGGACAGGGAGGCGAAGGCGCGCGCGGGATTGACGAGGTTCGCGAGGGCCATGCCGCCCAACCCCATCCCGAAGCGGCTGAGGACGCTGCGGCGTGACATCGCGGCGGCGGGCATGGCGCCGGTGCATTTCGGGCAGGTCATAGCTTCCCCATCATCTCAGCACCAGTTACTCCACATGCTGTTCTGCGCTCACGAATTCATCGCGATGAGCGCGAAGCTCGCGAAGATCTCGAAGATGTCTGCCAAAAGTTTCTTCGCGGCCTTTGCGAGCTTCGTGCGCTTTGCGACCAGGTCGTGCGTGGCGGCTCTGCGACACTGACGATCGCCGGGGTTCATCTCACCACCACGAACTCCTCGAGATTCATTATGGCGCTCACGACCGTTGTCATCGCGGCGAGCTCGGCCCGCGGCAGCGTCTCGTCGAAGGCCGAATCGCCGGCGCCGAGGAACCTGTTCGCTTCATCGAGGTTCTTCGCGAAGAGATCCTTCTGTTCGGTGAACAGCCGCGCAAGGATGCGCGCCTCGGTCTGGTCCGGCGGGCGACCGAGGAGCGCGCGGAACGCCTCGCGGGTCCGATCGTTCTCGCTCGACGGAAAACGTTCGAGCAGATGCTCGGCGAGCACCCGTGCGGCCTCGACGAACTGGGGATCGTTCAGCAGCACGAGCGCCTGTAGCGGCGTCGCCGTCGCATCGCGTCTGGCGGTGCAGACCTCACGCGAGACGGCGTCGAAGGTCATCATCGACGGCGGCGGCGACGTGCGCCTCCAGAACGTGTAGAGGCTGCGGCGGTATAGCTCGAGTCCCTGGTCCTGGGTGTACGACTTCCCCGTGCCGGACTGCTCCCACAGACCCGACGGCTGGTATGGCTTGACGCTTGGTCCGCCAATCGTGCGATTGAGCAGGCCGCTCGCGGCGAGCGCGCTGTCGCGGATCTCCTCGGCCATCAACCGGGTCTTCGGACCGCGAGACAGCAGGAGGTTGTCAGGGTCGCGCACGCATCGACTCGCGTGGCGCCGAAGACGACTGCCGGAATGTCTCTGACGTGACGATCAGCCGGTGAAGCGCCTTGACGTCCCACCCCTCGTCCACGAATCTGGCGGCGAGCCAGTCGAGGAGCGCCGGGTGGGTCGGCAGCTTTCCCTGGCTGCCGAAGTCCTCCTGGCGTCGGCGACGATGCCGCGGCCGAAGTGCATGCGCCAGATCCGGTTGACGGCCACGCGCGCCGTGAGCGGATGCTGGCGGTCGGTGAGCCACCGCGCGAGGCCGAGGCGATTGCGCGGCTGTCCCTTCGGGAACGGCGGCAGGCTTCGCGGGTGTCTCGCGGGCCACGATGTCGCCTGGTGCGTCGTAGGCGCCGCGAGCGAGGAGGTACGCGGGACGCGGCGCCGGCATCTCCTCCATCACCATCGATCTCGGGAACTCGCGCAACGAGCCGGTTCTCCTGTTCGCGCAGGGCTTTGAGCGCCGACCGCAGAGCATGACGGCTGATGCCGCGCGCCAGGAAGTGCGCGCACGCGACGGCTGCACCGCGGCGATCAGTCGCATGGCCCCCGGCACTTCCACCGCGGTCAGGCACGACGTCGAACACTGCAGGTCGTCGATCAGGCCCGTTCTTGAAGCCGCTGTCGCGAAAGCGTGCGCCAATCGTGAGCGGGTGCGTGTCGGCCGATCGGTCGCCCGCCCTTGGCGGTAGCTGATGTCCTTGTACAGACGGTCGCGCACGACGTCGGTCTCGAGCGGGCACGCCGTCGAGATAGATGCCTGATGCCGGCGGCGCGGCTCGATCCGTCGTAGGTCACCACCAGGCGTGACCACGTGTCCAGCGGCAGCGCTCGTCGTGCGCGAACGGCGATGGCGTTGCCCGGCCAGAAGTGAATCAGGCCGAAGAACGGCCGGCCATGATCCAGCGTCAGCTCGAAGCCGCGGCTGCCGGCATCGGTCCACGCGCGCGACTGATGCAGGACGACGGCGCGATCCTGCGCCTCGGTCGGCTTGAGCCGGAGGCGAGCGAGAAGGGGTCGGTGCGGAGAACGGCCGCGACGCCGGGATGGACGACAGGCGTTGTCGCCGCTGAATCGAGCGCGGCGTTCGCCGCCCGGCGCACCCGGTTGGCGCACGACCACCAGCCCTTCCTGCACCTGCGCCGATGACTTCAGCGACGCTGTCCGGCGTCTGTGCCGCCCGCGCACCGCGTCGAACGCCAGGTGCGCGATCGGCGTGGGCGCTGGCCTGCGATCGCCGCTGACTTGCGCGCCAGGCGCGGAAGGCCTCGGCCGGCCTCGGACCGCCGCGCCGCGCGAGTTGCCGCAGCTCGGCTTCTGCTGCCGCGATGCGGCGTTGCACAGCTCGTGCCGCCTGCTCGTGCGCCGGCCAGAGCAGCAGCGACGGCGACGGCGTCGCGTTCGTGAAGTGCGAGTACAGGCCGGATTCGTCGATGCTGTTGAAGAACGCGAAGAGCGAGTAGTAGTCGCGCTGGGTGATCGGGTCGAACTTGTGATCGTGGCAGCGCGCGCACTCGAGCGTCAGCCCGAGCAACGCGGTGCCGAAGGTGTTGACGCGGTCGGCGACGTACTCGGTGCGGAACTCCTCTTCGATGCTGCCGCCTTCGTTGGTCTGCCGGTGCAGGCGGTTGAAGGCGGTGGCGATGCGCTGCTCGCGCGTCGCATTCGGCAGCAGGTCGCCGGCCAGCTGCCAGGTCAGGAACTGGTCGTACGGCAGGTTCCGGTTGAAGGCGCTGATCACCCAGTCGCGGTACGGCGACATGTCGCGGGTCGACGTCGGCCTGGTAGCCGTACGTGTCGGCGTAGCGCGCGAGGTCGAGCCAGTCCGTCGGCCATGCGCTCGCCGTACGCCGGCGAGGCAGCAGGCGATCGACGACCCGCGCGTAGGCGTTCGGCGAGTCGATCCGCGAGGAAGGCGTCGATCTCGGCAGGCGTCGGCGGCAGGCCCGTGAGGTTGAACGAGAGACGTCGCAACAGCAACTCCGGCGGCGGCCGGCGGTGATGGCGGCACGCCCTCCGGCCGCAAGCCGCGCGCGCACGAACGCATCGATGGGCGTGATGGCCGCCGCGTCGGTCAGCGTCGGCACCGCGGTCGAGTGCACGGGATCCCAGCGACCAATGCGGCGTGGTACGGCGCGCCCTCGGCCACCCAACGCGTCAGCAGGGCCTTCTCGGCATCCGACCAGCGTCAGGTGCGACATCGGGCGGCGGCATCACGTCGTCTTCGTAGTCGGCAAGTGGATCCGGCGGATCATCTCGCTGCTGGCCGGGATCGCCCGGCGTGACGATCGCCATGCCCGTCCTCGATGTCCTTGAACGGCGCCTTCGCGCGTGTCGAGGCGCAGCTTGGCCTTCCGCTTCGAGGCGTCGGGTCCATGGCAGCGGAAGCACCTGTCCGACAGGAGCGGGCGGATCTGGGAGTTGAAGTCGACGCGATCGACCGCGGTGGACGAAATCTGACTGGTGTCCGCGGCCGTGGTCAGGCCGGCGAGCGCGGCACACGCGAGCGCCGCTGCAAAGCGCGACCTGATGGGAAACGACGATTTCTTCATAGGGTCTTCAGCCGGAAGAGAACAGCAGCCTTCTATCGTCTTGCGCGTTTCCTTGCCGCCGGTTTCTTCGCCGCTGACTTCCTCGCCGGAGCCTTGGCGACCACCGCCTCCCACGCCAGGACCATGGCGCCGCGGACCGTGGCGCGGTCGGCGGCGGCAAGCCGGACGTCGGTGCACCCCTGCCGGCCCCAGGCGCCGCTCGACGGCTCGAACATCTTTGGATGCTCCTGCATGAACTGCCGCTGCTCCTCTGGGGCAAGCTTGACCATACCCTTCTGGTCGTCAGGGCGCAGCGTGGCGAAGATCCTGCCGTTCGCACGGAAGTCGGGGTGGCCCATGTGGGACCCTTCGCTCGCACCGTTCATGCTGAGCGCGATGTCGCGGAAATCGTCGGCGGTCATCTGGTTGTGCCCCGAGCCCCTCGAAGGCCTGCCCCCGAGCCTCGAGGGGCCTGCCCCGAGCTTGTCGAGGGGCCGAGGGAATTGTCGCATGGCCGGCGCCCGGGGTTTTCGAGAGTTCCGGGGCGAGCGGTGGGATAGAATGCGCCATCGTCAACGCGGTGGAGAATCACTGACATGGCCGCCCGCATCCGTCACTTCCGGACCGTTCCAGCGCTCATCGCGTTGGTCGCGCTCGGCTGGGCCGCCCTCCCGGGTCGTGCCGCCCGAGCACAGAGCGCCGGGGAGCGCACCATCTTCGTCGCGGCCCTCGACGAAGCGGGAAAGCCGGTCAGGGACATCAGGACTGACGAGATCCTCATTCGCGAGGATGGCGTCGATCGCGAGATTGTGTCCGTCAAGCCGTCGACCGAGACGCTGAACATCATGCTTCTGGCCGACACGACCGCTGCCGTCGACGAAATGTTGCTCGACGTCCGCACGGCGCTCATCGCCTTCGTGCGCCAGGTCCACTCCGTCAGCCCGGACGCGCAGATTTCTCTCATGGAGTTCGGCCAGGCGGCGGTCACGGTCGTGCCGTTCACGACGAGCGACGCGGACCTCGAAAAGGGCGTCAACCGGCTTTCCGGCAAACCCCGCTCGGCCTCGGTGCTTCTCGAAGCCATCAACGCCGCCAGCAACAACCTCGCGAAGCGGCCGAGCCCGAGGCGGGCAATCGTCTCCCTCAACATCGAGCCGGGCGACGAGCAGAGCCGCGAGGACCCCAAGCGCATCGTCGAATCCCTGCGCAAGTCACTGGCGCAGTTGTGGTGCGTGTCGATTCAGAAGGGCGCGCTCAAGAACCCGCAGCGCGACGTGGTGCTGAACGCCTTTACCAAGAACACCGGCGGCGACCGCCAGTTCATCGTCGGACAGTCGGCGATCGCGACCCACCTCAAGAGTTTTGCCGACGCACTGACGTCGCAGTACGAGGCGACCTACAAGCGCCCCGCAACGAAGGCGCAGGCCGTCCAGATTGGCGTGACACGCGCCGGCGTGAGGCTTCATGCGAGCGGGTTCGCGCCGCAATAGCGCAATAGACCGTTCTGAATCCAAAGGCATATTCTTCGCGAGTTTCGTGAGCTTCGCGAGCATCGTGACTAACTCGTGAGCGTGCCCACCGTCTGCACGTGACGGCCACGGACGGCGCGAACACGGCGGCGCGGGAGTTGGGATTGTCATCAGGTGTTCGAGCCTCAACTCTGTCCACTGTCCAAGAGCCTTTTCACCGCGGAGCACGCAGAGGACACGGAGTCATTCATGTATCTCCGCGTGCTCAGCGGGCTCCGCGGTGAAGAGCTTTGGACAGTAAGCCTCTGAACTGAGAACAGTGAGCGCAAAGAGAACCCGTCAGCCCCAGACAGCCGAACCCAATATTCGTCGTCCATTGTCCCGGTGGCTAGTCGGCGCAGCGGTGCTCGTCGTCATTGGTGCTGTCGCATTCCTGTGGCCTTCAGGCCGCACCTTCCTGCTCGAACCAAACGCGGATCAGAACGTCCTGCTCGTCACCATCGACACGCTGCGCGCGGACGCGCTCTCGTCGTACGGCGGGCGCGCGCAGACGCCGAACCTCGACCGGCTGGCTTCGGGCGGCGCGCGGTTTACCTTCGCGCACGCGCACGCGGTCGTGACGCTTCCATCGCACACATCCATCCTCACAGGCCGGCTGCCCGTACGAGCATGGCATGCGCGACAACAGCGGGTTTCGCGTCAAGGACGGCACCGCCACGCTCGCCACGCGGCTCAAGGCGGCGGGCCTTGCCACGGGCGCGTTCGTCGGCGGGTTCCCGCTCACGAAGCGGTTCGGGCTCACACCGGGGTTCGATGTCTACGACGATCAGATCCCCGAGCTCGAGGGGGACATCAGCTTCACGATGCCGGAGCGCCACGCGGACGAGGTCGTCTCACGTGCGGTCGATTGGATCGGCAAGACGGTCACACGGTTCTTCACCTGGGTGCACGTGTTCGATCCGCACTCGCCCTACAAGCCGCCGGCCGATCTCGCCGCGACGTACGCCGCGCAGCCCAACTACGGCGCCTACTATGGCGAAGTCGCGTTCGTCGATCGCGCGCTCGGCCCGCTCTTCGATCGGCTGGCCACACTCGCACGACCCACCCTCGTCATCGTCACCGCCGACCACGGCGAGAGCCTCGGCGAGCACGGGGAAATGACGCACGGGATGTTCGCCTACGAGGCGACGTTGCGAGTGCCGCTCATCGTCGCCAGGATCGAGCCCGGGGGCAGGCGTCCGTCGAAGGGCATCGTCATCGACACGCCGGCAAGGCACGTCGATATCGCGCCAACAGTCCTCGAAGCCGTCGGCGTAGCCGCGGACGGACCTTTCGCGGGAACGTCGCTGAGGGAGGTCGTTCGCACCGGCCGTGGTGACGATCGGCCCGCATACTTCGAGTCGATGACCTACAACCTGGTGCGCGGCTGGGCGCCGCTGCGCGGTGTGCTCGTGAAGAAAGACAAGTACGTCGATCAACCGATCCCCGAGATGTACGACCTGGCCGGCGATCCGAACGAGGAGAGAAACCTCGCGCCGCAGCAAGTCGAGCGCGTGCAGGTCCTGGTCAACGTGCTGCGCACGTTCAACGTCGCCCCTCCCGATCGGCCGGGCCAGGAATCGGCCGGCGTTGCGGCCACGCTACGCTCGCTCGGCTACGTGTCCGGCAGCGCGCCGGAGCGCAAGGTCTTCACCGAGGCGGACGATCTGAAGAACCTCGTCCTGGTCGACCGCGACCTGCACACGGCGTCGGAGCTCTACCAGGCTGGCAAGGTCGAGGACGCGATCGCGCTCCTCAACGGCGTCATCGTTCGCCGGCCAGACACGGCGGACGCCTACATCTCGCTGGCGCACGCCTACTGGGAGTCCGGCCGCCTGCAGCCGGCCATCGCCACGCTCGAGAAGGCGCTGGCCAACGGCGCGCCGGACCGCGACGTGCGCATCCGCCTCGGGATCTACCTCGCCGAGAGCCAGACCGATCCCGCCCGCGCCATCAAACTGCTCGAAGGCCTTCCGGTCAGCGACGTCGAAGCGCTGAACGGCCTCGGCGTGGCCTACGGCGGCGCGGGCCGATACGCGGAGGCCATTCAGGCATTCAAGAGAGTGCTCGCGCTCGACTCCACCAACGGGCTCGCGTACCAGAACCTGGCGTCGATGGTGCTCAGGCAGGCGCTGGCGGCGAAGAACGGCGGCGACCGCGTGGGCAGGCTGCAGGAGGCCGAGCGCTACGCCCGCCAGGCACTCGAGACGGATCCATCGCTCGCCAAGGCCTACACGACGCTCGGCGTCGTCCTCGCGGAATCCGGACGGAAAAGCGAAGCCATCGACAGCTGGAAACGCGCCGTCGCGCTCGACGGCCGCGAGTTCGATGCGCTCTACAACCTGACCATCCTGCTGCTCGAGGCGCGCCAGACCGACGACGCGCGGGCGTATGCGAAGCAGTTCGTGGCCACGGCTCCGCCGGCGTTGTACGCGCCGGCTATCGAACAGATGCGGAAGTTCCTGGGCAACCTGTGACATTCACAGGAACCCATACATGGACATTTAATCTGACCAGTCATATAATACGACCATGAGGCAGATCGCGGCCGCGAAATTCAAGGAACAGTGCCTCGCCCTGCTCGACGAGGTTGACCCGGAGGGCATCGTGATCACGAAGCGGGGAAAACCCGTGGCGAAGCTGATTCCGTTTGCGACCGATTCGGGACGGCTCATCGGGTCGCTCAAGGGCAAGCTCCGAATCAAGGGGGACATTCTCTCCACGGGACGCCATTGGGATGCTGAACGTTGATACCCACATCCTGATCTACGCCGTCACGGGCGATCTTCGGCCACGGGAGGCGCTCGTGCTGAAAGCCGATCGCTGGAGCGTGTCCGCCATCGTGTTGTGGGAGATCGCGAAGCTGGCCCAAATGGGCCGAATCGATCTCGACCTCGACGATCCGGAGGTCATGCGAGTGCTCGCCCAGGTGCACGTGTGGCCGATCACGCGCGACATCGCCCGAGCGAGCACGCGCCTCGACTTCAAGGGCGATCCGGCCGACGAACTGATCGCCGCCACGAGCGTCGTCCACGACGTTCCGCTGCTCACCAGGGACCGCGCGCTGTTGAAATCGAAGGTCGTGCCGCTCGCACGGTAGGACGCGGCTGATGGCGAAGAAACGAGCGGCGGTTTCTGGGGTCTAGGGCATCGCTGAATCTCTGACCGCAAACCCAATCTCGCGTGCTGCGACGTGAGCTCCTTCGCCGGCCGTCACCCTGAGACGGTAGCTGCCCGGGACCAACGTCGACAGGGGCACGTCCGTCTCGATCAAGCCATCCACACCGAGCTCGTTGCGGCCCTCTGCGCCAAGGATCACCTGACCCTCGCCATTCAGAATGTCCAGACGCGATGAGACGGCATTTGATGACCCCTTCCGCGCAAGCCAGTAAGCGACGCGAAGCGTGTCGGCGGGACTGAACACTCTGTCGAACACGGGCCGAACCGGGAGGGGGCCCTCGGCCTTCGGTGCGACGTATGTCGATCCCCGGCTCGCCAGTCCCACAGCCAGTCCGGCGATCGCGACACCTGACTTCGGCGCCATTGGCACGTCGATCGTCAGGTAGACGCTGCCGGCCTTTCCCAGACGATCGCTCGCGGCTGAGGTTCGCAGCTGATACTTTCCAGGTGGAAGATCGATCGCCATCACGAAGTGATACGACACATGCCCGGCAGGTGACTCGGGTGGCGCCGGAACGACAACATCGGCCTGACGGTTCACGCGCCGCGTGACCTTCTTCTTCCTGAGATCGACTGCGAGCACTGTGGCCTTCAGCAAGTCGCGCACGCTCCCGTCGGGCTGCCCCACTGCCGCGCGGGGCGCTCGAACTTCCAGCGCGACGGCCACGCGCGCGGTCTTTCCGGACACCCCGACGGGCGTCGCGAACATACGCAACGGCAGCGTGCTCCTTGGCAGCGCCCCGGAGGACAAGGCCACGAGCGGGTCGGTGTTCTTCGGCGGCGCTGGAGCATCGCCAAGCCGGTATCCCTTGCTCCGCGGTCAGCTTCAGTCCTTCCCGCGAAAGGTAAAGGGGGTCGAACATGCGCAGGCCGTCGCTGGCGCCGCGGCTTTCGCGACTCCGTTCGTCGGAGGTCTGAAGTCGGCCTCGAGGGTCGATGGCATAGAGCGTGGCATTCGCCCGGCGCAGCGCTTCCATCATGTCCAGCAGCGCATAGTCGTGCCAGGCGACGTCCTTGGCGTTCTGGAGGCTGTTCAGCGGCACGCGTGCAGCCATGTTGTCGAACAGCCCGTGAATGTCGACCGCCTCTGAAATCAGGATAAAGGCCTTGCGACGCGTGTCCTCGATGGCAAGGACTCGGGACGCCTCCTGAATCGCCTTGAACAGGGAACATCCGCGAGGGTTGTGCTGAGGCGAGCACGCTCCCCGGACTCTCGCGGGATGCAGCTCACCAGTCAGTGTGCCAACCGCCGCCAGCAGCGTCGCCCGATCGCTCGTCGGTTCGACGCCGCCGCGACCGCTGGCGAATACGATCGCGATCGAGGCGTCTCGGCCCAGCCCAGTTATGACGCGCCGGGCCAGATCCCGTGCAAGCGCCGCGCGCTCCTTCCAGATATTGGAATCATCGATGACTAGAACGACTACACGCTCTGCGACCGCAGTCGAGTTGTCCGACACGTCGGCCCTGACGTCGGTCGGTGGGATCGGCGCGTCGATCGCGTTCTCCCAGACGTGGCTGACCTCGCTGAACGCGTCGATTCGCTGGCGCCGCTTGCGATCGGCAATCGAAAAGTCGTCCTTCGTGAGGCCGCGAACCGGGCCGCCCTTGGCATCGACGACGCTGACATCAACCTGGACGAGCTCGACGTCGGTTCTGAAGACGGGGCGGGGCGGCTGCGGCTGGGGCGACGACACCAAGACCGCCGGCACGAGAGCGAGACCGAGGAAAGCAACGGCCGTCCGCTTGCGCATGGTTGCGGGACTGCGAATCGCGTGGATCATGCCACGCCATGGCTGGCGCCGTCACTCGCCGTATGTGAAGCCGAGCGCAAAGCCGAGTGCGGCACCCACATCGGTCATTCGGTCTGACGTGAGCGTCGTGATGAGACTTCCGACGCGGGACCGCGGCACGGTCTGGACGTGATCCAGGTTGACCGCGCACTCCTGCGGGACGCCGTCCTCGGGCCCGAGCACGACTTCCGTTGGAATGTCCCGAATCGTCGAGGTGATTGGTGCGACCGTCACCGAGTCGAGCAGCTCGAGCGCCGCGTCCCGGGTGAGAACCAGGACCGGGCGTTTCTTGTCGGGCCTGGCAAAGCGGTACCAGCGAACCTCGCCGCGCCGCATCAGGCCGGCCACACCTGATCGCGCTGCCAGCGGTCGAACTCGCCGCGGCGCACCGGTTTGCGGCGATAGCCCGCGCGATGGCGATCCTCGAGCTCACGCTGCCGGAGACGCTCGAGGCTCTCGGCCAGTGCCCGGCGGGTGAATGCCGACCGGGTCAGACCCAGCCGCCTGGCAGCCTTGTCGACTCGCGTGACCAGCGCGGGATCCAGCGTCATCTGAATGGTTCTCATCAGGTCGAATCCTAGCTATATCTGTAGCTATTGTAATCCACAGCCTTGCGTACCGGCCAGACGCTCGTTCCGGTTCCGTGTTGTCGTGTCATCCGTGGCTATCGTTCGTCCGTCACTGCCCTGCCACCTGCGCGTCCGCCAAGGTAAGCTTACAGATTCATGGCGAAGAAACGCGCCGCGCACAAAGCTGTGCCGGCCGCTCCACGAGCGCTGGCCGCCCCGGTCGCACAGCCACGCTCCCCCGCGGCGATCGTCGTCTTCGCCGGCCTCGCGCTCGTGACATTCGGCGCGTGGTGGTGGCTGCGCACGCCCGGGTTCGCGATCGACGTCAACGCGGATCGCAACGTGCTGCTCGTGACGATCGACACGCTGCGCGCGGATGCGCTCGGTTCGTACGGGGGCGGGCCACCACGCCGAACCTCGATCGGCTCGCTCAGCACGGCGCACGATTCACTTTCGCGCACTCGCATGCGGTCGTCACGCTACCCTCGCACGCGTCGATCCTCACTGGCCGGTATCCGTACGAGCACGGCATACGCGACAACACGGGCTATCGTCTCGCGCAGACGCAGGCGACGGCCGCGACGCGGCTGAAGGCCCAGGGCTTCGCCACGGGCGCGTTCGTCGGCGGCTTTCCGCTCGATCGCCGATTCGGCCTCGGCGTTGGATTCGATGTCTATGACGACAATCTGGACGACTCCCGGATCCCAAGCGCGAGCGTGAGCAAGCGCGCCAACCCAAGCGCGAGCGGAAGCGAGCGCGCCAATGAAGACCGCGAGCGCCGCGCGGACGCCGTCGTGTCGTCCGCGCTCGACTGGATCGGGCGGCAATCCGGAAAGTGGTTCGTCTGGATTCACGTCTACGACCCTCACGTCACCTACGATCCTCCCGCCGAGTGGAAGACGCGCTACCCGGCGGATCCTTACCTCGGCGAGGTCTCATGGACCGACTCCGCGCTCGGCGTGCTCTTCGATCGCCTCTCCCCCAGCCGCGCCCTACCCTGACCATCGTCACGGCCGATCACGGCGAGGGACTGGGAGACCACGGCGAGCTCACGCACGGTGTGTTCGCCTACGAGTCGGTCGTGAAAGTGCCGCTGATCGTGAGCGAAATCGGTCCAAGCGGGCGCGCGGCATCGCGAACGGGCGTAACGGTCGAGAGCCCCGCGCGGCACGTCGACCTCTTGCCGACGATGTTGGAGGCGTCTGGTGCCGCCCCGGACGGCACGCTGCCGGGAACGTCGCTCGGCGCGGCCATCGCGGGAGACGGTGCCGACCGACCGTCGTATTTCGAAGCGATGACGCCGACGCTGACCCGCGGCTGGGCGCCGTTACGCGGCGTCCTCGTGGGCCGCGAGAAGCTCATCGACCTTCCGATCGCCGAGCTGTACGACCTTCGCGGGGATCCGGCGGAGCAGCACAACCTCTTTGCGGCGCGGACCGATCGGGCGCCGGTGCTCGTGAACGTGCTGAAGACCTTCGACATGGCGCCGCCCGGCCGGCCGCAGAAGGAAACGCCCGAGACGCTCGAGCGGCTGCGGTCGCTCGGCTACATCGGAGGGGCGTCTGCGGCCGTTCGCGAGGTGTACACGGACGCCGACGATCCCAAGCGCCTCATCGAGCTCGAACAGACGATGACCCGTGCGGCGGATGCGTTCCGGGAAGGGAAGTCGGCCGAGGCGATCGAGATGTACAAGAGCGTCATCGCGAAGCGCGCCGATACCGAGGACGCCTATCGAAAGCTCGCACTCGCCTACTGGCGCGGCGGACGTCCGGCTGACGCGATCGCGACGCTCGAAGACGCGCTCAGGAACGGCGTCACACAGAGCGAAGTGCGCATCAAGCTGGGCCAGTACCTGGCGGAGTCGGGGCAGCCAGGGAAGGCCGTCGCGCTGCTCGCCGGTGACACAGGGGACGATCCCGACGCCCTCATCTCGCTCGGAAATGCCTACCAGCTCGCGGGCCAGCCGGCGGCGGCGATCAAGACCTTCAAGCGCCTGCTCGAGATCGATCCAAGAAACGGACTGGCCTGGGAGAACATCGGCACATCGCAACTGCAGACAGGCGATGTCGCAGCCGCGGAGACCTCTCTGCGGCGAGCCATCGAGCTCGACAAGAGCCTGGCCGGAGCCTACACCGCTCTCGGCGTGGTCCTCGCGGGAACGAACCGCAAGAGCGAGGCGATCGACGCCTGGAAGAGCGCCATCGCCATCGATGCCGTCGAGCTCAACGCGCTCTACAACCTCACACTCAATCTGGCCGCCGCGGGGCGACGGGATGAGGCCCGCGTATATGGGGAGAAGTTCATCGCCGCGGCGCCACAGACAATGGGGGCGGATGTGGCGGTGATGAGAAAAGCAATGCGATAGTCGACAGTCGGCAGTCGTCCGTCGCGAGTCACAGTCCTCAGTGCCGAGTCGTCAGTTCCAGTCGTCAGTCGCAGTCGTCAGTCGCGGCCTCAGGTGCGGCGGCGAAACAATCAGCGATTGTCGACTCCGACTGACGATTGGAACTGACGACTGACGACTCGGTACTGACGACTGTGACTAACGACTGACGACTGCCGACTGTCGACTGTTTCATCTCATCCACGGCGACAGCAGCACCTTCCCCCCTTGCTCGTCTCCATTTGCGTTGACTTGACCTCGGCGCTTCCGGGCCTCGTGAACGTCACGGAGTACTGTGAGAGCAGGCTGTTGGCCACGCTCTTGAGCATCGCGTCGAGCCCGGTGGCCTCGACGGCCGTCAGGCGCATGCCGCCGCTCGCGCGGGTCACCACGTTCAGCACTTCCTCGCGCGCGCTGGACGAGCTGGACACGCCGCGGATCGAGACCGACCACACGGTGGCGCCGGCCTTGCGGATGTTCTCCGCCGCCTGCCTCATCGTCTTTTCGGCGCTCGTGTCGCGCGAGTTGAAGTCGAGCGACACGATCGCGCGGCGTGGGGAGGGCTTGTCGCTGAGCTTCTTGCCCGCGTCGACCATCGCTTCTATCAGAACGGCATCGCTCTGCCGGTTGGGAAACAGCCGCTGGATGAACTTGTCGAGCGCCGGCGCGTCGGTGGTGAAGTCGACGGCCGTGACGGCCGCCCCGGCGAATTCCATGATCGCGATCTGCGCGTCGGGGTTCGCGCCCTTGATGATCGAGACAAACGACGACAGCCCTCGGCGAAGGTCCTGCGTCGGCGGCAGAATGCCCATGGGCGGCTGTGTCGAGTCGACGAGCAGCGTGATGAAGAGCGGCTCGGCAGACTGCTCAGCCGCGACGACCTCGCGCGTGGCCTTGTCCTCGCGGACGACGAAATCTTTCGCCGTGAGACCCGCGACCGGCCCCCCTGCTTCGGCAACGACCGTGACGAGCGCGGTCTTCTGCTGTTGAGGCGGCGGAGCGGCCAGCGCAGTTACCAGGGGCAGCGCCAGCAGGGTCGTGCAGACCAGACGAAATCGCATGCGACTCTCCTTCTCAACAATGTGTGGCCGGGGACGGGCCATGTCGTTGGGGGCGATGGCGGACAAGTATAACGGCCGGATGCCCCGTGCCGGACCTGCAAAAGTGGGCAATTCGCCGAGTTCCGTGCCCGGCCGGCGGGGTAGAATGACCTGCCGGGAACCCAATCAGGATGCGCACCGAGCGGCTCGTGTTCTCCACCGTCGTCGCCGCGCTCCTGCTGGTGTCGGTCCGCCACGGCTCCCTGCACGGCCAGAACCGCCCCTCCGGTTCGGGACAGCCGGCGTTTCGATCGTCGACCGCCCTCGTCGAAGTCGACGCCGTCGTCCTGGACAAGCAGGGCCGCTTCGCCACGGGCCTTCGCGCCGAGGACCTCGAGATCTTCGAGGACGGCAAGCCGCAGAAGATCGAACAGTTCTACATGGTCACGCACGAGCCTGGAGGCTCGGTCGTCAGCGAGCACGCCGACAAGACCGACTACCGCGCCCAGCGCGTGTTCGTGATCCTCTTCGACGAAGGACACCTCGCCAACGACTCGCTGATGCGCGTCAAGGAGGGCGCGGCAGCGTTCATTCGCGATCGGATGGGCCCCGGCGATGTCGGCGGCGTCTTCGTGAACGGCGGGATGTACAAGGGCCGGCTGACGTCGACAAGACACAGCTGCTCGCCGGCGTGCACGCCGTGAAGCCCGCGTTCGACAACCGTCAGGCGCTGCTCGCCCCGTTCAGCGAGTTTCCACGAATCCCGGGCGAGCGCGACGCCACGCGGATCGCCGAAGGTGCGCGCGAGCTCGTCGACGAGCTCGGCGTCGAAGGCATGCCGGGAGGATCCGGACCAATGCGAGCGCAACGGCGGCCTGCAGCAGGTCGAGAACCTGATCCAGCAGAAGGCCCGCTTCTACGTCGCGGCAGGCGCGAGGATGCTGGCCGACAGGATTCAGAACCTCCAGACCGTCGCCCGAGGCCTCAGCCGGATTCCCGGCCGGAAGACGGTCGTGTCCTGTCAGCGAAGGGTTCTACCTCGAGGAGTCCGCGGCGTGATCTGAGGCGATCGCCGGCGCAGGCGGCGCGCGGCGGCACGACGATCTACTCCATCGACGGACGGGGGCTCATCGGCGCGCCGAGCGCCACGTCGGATGCCGTGACCGACACCGGGGCCGATCGACCGCGTTCGACACCGGCGACGATGGCCCAAATATTCTCACGGCGGGCACCGGCGGCTTCATGGTGCGCAACATCGACGACATGTCGCGCGCGTTCGGCATGATCGTGCGCGACACGAGCACCTACTACGTGATCGGTTATCAGCCCGCCAACCCCACCATGGACGGGAAGTACCGCCGGATCGAAGTGAAAACCAGAGTCGCCGGCCTCGAACGTGCGCGCGCGGAAGGGTACGCCGCGGTCGCGCTCCCGCCGCAGGAAAGGCTGATCGGAGGACGATAGTCGGTTCAAAAGGTTCAAAAGGTTCAGGGGGTTCAAAGGTTCAGGAAGAGGTTCACGGGGTTCAGGTGTCGAACCCTGAACCTTGAACCGTCTGAACCTCCTTGAACCGCCTGAACTCTCTTGAACCTACGGGTTCCACCAGGGCTTTTCGACCCAATAAACCCGAATCGAACCGCCGATGTCGGCGAATGGCGTCCGGTCCCGCAGCGGCTTGTAGAAATCCCGATCGCGCTCGCCGAACGGGACCCCGTCGAGCAGCGTCACGCTGACGGCCACGTAGCCGGGAAGTCGCGGAGGCCGCATCATCGACGGCGTCACGCCGGGAATCGTGGTCCCTCCCATGTAGGTGCAGTCGATCCCGTAGTACGCCGGGTCGGCGACGCCGAAGTAGGCAAGGTTGATGTGCGTCACATCGTGACGATCCATCCAGCCCTTGAGCGGCTTGAGGTCCTGGCCCCAGTCGATGTTCGAATCTGCGAGGTAGCGGAAACCATTCGAGGGCCCGCCGACCGCACGGTTGAAGAACGCCAGGTTGTTCGGGTAGACACTCGCGAACTCGAGAGCGCCGACCGCCAGCAGCGCCGCGCAGATCCTCGGCCCGTGTTTCGACTCGCTCTCGACGAGCGCGTTGGCGCCAAGCGCGGCGAGCACGATCACGAACGGGTAGATGGGAAGGATGTGCCGCAGGCCGATATTCAGCGCGGACGACATCGCGACGGCCAGGAACAAGACGATCGGTACGACGATGAACGCCTCTCCATCCAGGGCCAGGAGGCGCCGCCGCCTGACGCCCACCACGAGGCCGATGAAGAAGAGGCGAGAAGCGCCAGCGGCGTCTTCAGAAGAAAGG
Source organism: uncultured Acidobacteriota bacterium (assembly GCA_963771395.1). Taxonomy (GTDB): domain Bacteria; phylum Acidobacteriota; class Vicinamibacteria; order Vicinamibacterales; family 2-12-FULL-66-21; genus DATBJJ01. The sequence goes on from CAVYTY010000006.1 coordinate 657,354, forward strand.
CGACCGGGAAGTGGTACCACCAGCCGAAGTTGCTGTAGCTCCCGGCCAGAAACGCGGGCCGCCCCTGCACCAGTCCCTGACCGTGCAGAAAGCCCTGGCTGAATGCATTCGGCAGCAGGTGGTGTCCATCAATCCAGCCGACGAGCGCGGCGAGCGTCGGAACGGCCCGCCGGACTGCCGGGTGGTCGTGGAGGGCGAACAGCCAGTCCGGCGTCGCGCTCGGAGCGTAGCGGAATCCATAGGCGGCCCACACTCCGAGCCACGTGGCCACGGCGAGCAGCGCGACGACGCCAGCCACCCCGGCGGCGGACAGCGTCCCGCGGCGCCTGGCAATCATCAGCAGGAGCACGAGCATCACCGGACCGAGAATCGCCGCGGAAAACTTGCTCAGCATCGGCGAGAACGAAGCACACGACGAGCCCCGTGATGTTCGAGACGGTCAATCGTCGAGACGTTCGCCAGAGAAAGTAGACCGCGCCGAAGACGAAGCAGGTCACGCCGACATCCGTCGTGACGAGCGATGAATGGGCGGCGATGCTGGGTTCGATCGTGTAGAGACCGAGCGCGACGGCAGCCGCGCGGAATCCGAGCCACTCCCCCACCCAGCAGAAGAGCAGAAGGCCGAGCACGACACCGAGCAGCACGTTCATGAAACGCGCCCGGTAGAGAAGCCGGTCTCCGGAGTTCTCCTTGTAGAGAAAGCGATGACCGATCTCGAACGGGCCCTGGAAGGCAACCGTGTCAGGCCTGGCCTCGTCCAGGCCCTTGGTACTCGAATGACACTCCCGGCAGGGCCCGGAGCGGCAGCGCCGCCCACAGGCGGGTCAGCGGAGGGTGCTCGATTGCGGGGCGGTAGTCGCGTGACCGCAGGGCAGCGTAGCCAGCCGCCAGGCCGCCTGGTTCATCGAACGTGGCAGACGTCCGCGTGTAGCTCCAGACCTGAAGCGAGATGAACACGACCGCGAACGCCACCAGGACACACGCGACCGTCACGAGTCGCGGCCGCTGACGGGAGGATGCTTCGACCTGACGTGACGGAATACCTTGCTGGCGCTCGGGAGCCGGACGCCTTCGCTTCACACTCCGCTTGCTTTTCATGCTCCGGCCGAAGAGTACCGCATTCCTGAATCCGGACCGCAGGCGTGAGCAGCCCTGACAAAAAAAGGACCCGGGCCTCGAGCCCGGGTCCCTTTCTCGACCTGAGATCCGCGTAATCCGCGTCCCGTCCAGTCCGTGATCCGCGTGATCCGCGTCCCGTCTAGTCCGTGATCCGCGTAATCCGCGTCCCGTCTAGTCCGTGATCCGCGTAATCCGCGTCCCGTCTAACGCAACCCGTGATCCGCGTGATCCGCGTCCCGTCCAACCCGTGATCCGCGTCTCGCACGATCTGCGATCCGCGCTAGAACCCCAACTGCGTTCCGATACGGAAAACGCGCGGCGACACGATCGTGCTCGGCTGCGTGAAGCCGGCCAGGCTCTTGTTGCCGCTGACGTAAGCCGTGACCGTGTTGACGTTGAACACGTTGAACCCGTCGAGCATCAGCTTGATGCGTTGACGGCCTCCGTTGAACTGGAAGACCTTCTGCACCCCGATGTCGAGCAGCTTGATCGGGTCGAAGCGCTGCTCGTTCCTGGACGTGAACTCCAGCGTGTTGTAGGTGATCGTCCCGCGTCGTGCCACCGTAGACCTGCACCCGGCCCATTGATGGTCAGGGTCCGTGTGGCGCCCTCGTACATGTTGAGGTTCCCCGAGGCGATGATGTCCCACGGGAGCGTGTAGCTGCCCTGCAGCTTGAAGATCCACGGCTCGATCGTGCTGAAGCCGTCCTGGAACTCCCGGCCGGTCGGGTTGATGAACGTCGCCGATCCTCCGGGAAGTAGTTCGGGATTCGTCTGCAGCGTCAGCGCCGTCTGCATCTGCCAGCGGTTGCTGAACCGCTTGTTCGCCGTGATGTCGACGCCGTGGTAGATCTGGTAGTTCGGGTTCGTCATCGTGATGGTGCCGAGGCCCGACGGCCGCGAGCATCCCGTCGCAGATGATGTGGTACGGCGCGGTCAGGCCCGTCACCGGATCCGTGTAGCGTCAGCGGCCCGGTGTAGATCTGCGACAGCGGGTAACCCGGGGCGCCCGGCTGGTAGCCGATCGTGTAGGTCGTCGTGCCGCGGTCGTACTTGCGGTAGATGTAGTCCACGCCGATCGCGAGGTTCGCGATGAGCTCGTGCTGAATCCCGACGATGGCCTCGCGCGTCCGGCCGATCTTCGCGCTGGGATCGACGATGTTGCCGGCGGGCGCCAGCACGCCGGTCGTCGAATTGAACCGGCGTGCTGGACGTCGGCGTGCCGATGAGCTCGTTGGCCTGGACGAGCGTGTCGCGGTTGGCATCGTTCCAGCACGGCGCGCCGGCCGTCGTGCTGCAGGCGCCGCTCGACTGGTTCGGGCCCCAGGTCAGGGACGTCTGCGTGAACAAGCCGCTGAGCGCGTTGGCCAGCGTGATCTTCGTGTCGTAGAAGTACGACCCGCTGGCCTGCACCGACGTCTTGCCGTTGCCGAACAGGTCGTAGGTGCGCCGACACGCGCGGCGACCAGTTGCCGAACGACTGGATCTTCTTGCCGGTGATCGGGTCGGTCTCCGTCGCGTCTTCGCACTGCGCCGGCAGCAGGTCGGGCGAATCACGTTCGCCGGCACGCAGCCGCCGAGGTACTTCGAGTGCTGCCAGTCGTAGCGGAGGCCGCCGTTGACGCGCCACCGGCCGCTGCTGTAACGAATCCTGGATGTAGCCGTTGTAGGTCCACCAGTCGTTGTTGCGCAGCTGATCGCGATACAGGACCGCCTGATAGGGCACGATGCCCGTCGCGCGATCCGACCGGCGACGCGAGTGCCGTTGCCGCAGTTGGCGCAGCGTGTTCCCGACGCACTGCACGGTGCGCGCGCGCGCCGCCGCTGTAGTGCGAGAACGACATGATCGGGTTCTTGCGCCAGCCGAGGCCGAACTTCAGGCTGTGGTCGCCGCCAAGCATGTTGGTCAGGAAGTAGGTGCCGTCCGTCTTGGCTTCCCACGACTTCCGCGACCGTCTGATACGTGCTCGTCTGCGAGCGGCTGTTGAAGGCTCGTCGTGCGGTTCGTCAGCGGCTGGGTGTTCCACAGGCAGTCGGCGCTCGCGCGGGTCCGGTCAGGTAGCTGGCCGCGGTGTCCGTGCCGAGATACCGGCTCTGCAGGCAGTCACCCTGCGGCGGCACATCCTGGTAGTCCAGGAAGAACCCGCCGCCGACGTAGGTGAACAGGTTGTTGAACACCAGCTTGTCGTGCGCGATCAGCGTGTGCGTGATCGAGTGCGTCGGGAGCGGCAGCTTCCAGGGCGCGTCGCTCGTCTGCTGCGTCGTCGCTTCCGGCGGGGTCGTCGCGCTCGCGCCGCGGTGGTTCCGGTACTTGTTGTCGCTCTGGAACAGGTACTGGAACTTGTTCGACGAGTTGAGCTGGTAGTTGAACTTCCACTGCAGGTCCTTGATCATCGTCTTGTCGTTGCTCAGGCACTTCTGGACCTCGCTCGAGGTTGTCGTAGGTGATCGCGCCGCGCAAGCGTGCCGCTGCCTTCTGCGCGGCGACCAGATCGCGCGCAGAACGCGCCCTTGGCGGCGTCGAAGAAGTTGAGTGACGCCGACGTTGATGTCCTGCTTGTCGGCGGAACCCCAGAACCACAGCCGGTCCTTCAGGATCGGCCCGCCGTACTTCGACCGAGTACACGGCGATCTTCTGGATCGGGTTGCCGGACAGGAAGCCGTTCGCGCCCGGCGTCGAACAGCTCCTCGGTGACGTTGCTGGACTGCATCTTGTCGTTCTCGAACGTGCCGATCGCCGTGCCCTTGAACACGTTGCTGCCGCTCTTGGTCACGAGGTTGATCGACAGGCCCGCTCGACTGCACGGAGACGTCGCCGCCGCCGTTGGTCACCTGGATCTGCTCGAACGAGTCGAAGTTGAAGTAGGCCGGCGACGAGTTCGAGGACAGGTCGGTGATCGAGCCGCCTTCGAGGTTCCACTGGACGTTGGCCGCGGTGCCGCGCAGTCGAGGCCGACCTGCTGGCCGGACGGGGACCCGCCGACGTTGAGCCCGGCCTGCACGCCGGGCGTCATGTTGATGATCTGCCACGGGTCGCGCGCCGTCGGGATCTTCTCGAGGATGTCGGCCGTGAACGTCGCGCCGGTCGTCGTCTTCTTCAGATCGACGACCGGCGAGGCGCCCGAGACCGTGACTTCTTCGGTGAGCGCGCCGAGCTCGAGCTTCTGGTCGATGCCGGCGTTGAAGCCGGTGGTGATGATGACGTTCGGACGCACGGCCTTCTTGAAGCCGCGCAGCTCGAACGTGACGGTGTAGGTGCCGATGGGCACGCTCGGGAACTGGTACGCGCCGGTCTCGCGTCGTGACGGCCACGAGCGGCTGCTGCAGCGCCGGTGCCCGTGACGGTCACGGTGACGCCCGGCAGCACGGCGCCGGACGCGTCGGTGACTTTGCCGAAGATCGAGCCCGTTGCCTGCGCGTGGGCCGAAGCGGCCCACACCGCGAGAATGCCTGCCACGAGCAGGCTCCCGCCGGAAGCCTCGCGTCATCATCCCCTCCTCTCCCTGAAGACGACAACGATGACGACAAACTGTCGACGACGCCCGACCGGACGGTCGGGCAAACCGAGCTGACCGCACACGTCGGCAGCCGCCCGCACAGAGGATGGCGGAATCCTACTGCCGGGTATGCAGGGGTCAAGACACATTAAGGTGCGTTCAGACGACAAAAATGTGGGACGTAACGACAGAAAAGTAGGACGAACGCGACTCGAAGGCGGCAGCCGGCTCGCCAGGACAGCGCCTCAGTGCCGCCGACCCGCGCGCGCCTCCTCGTCCTGTTCCTTGGCGGCGTATTCGTCCTCAAGCTACTGGTCGTGCTGCAGTTACGGGACCATCCACTGCTGCAGCCCCGGGTCGGGCTGGATACGGCGGCATACGCCCAGCTGGCCTGGACGGGTCCTCGCGGGAGACCTCGCGCTTGGCCCCGGGCTCTACTACGTCTCGCCGCTCTACATCTATGTCCTCGCCGCCGGCCTGCGCCGTTACCGACTCGTTCACCGCCGTGCGAATCGTCCAGATCCTGCTCGGGACCGTATCCGTCGGCCTCATCCTTCTGACCGCACGGAGCTGGTTCGGCGAGCGCGCAGCGTGGATCGCCGCCGGCGCTCGCGGCACTGACAGGCCTCTTCACGTTCTACGAAGCGCTGATCCTTCAGGCGTCGCTCGACGCGTTCCTCACGTCGGCGGCGCTCTCTCGCTGCTCACGCGCGGCACTGATGCGGCCACGGCGACGATCGCGTGTGGTGGCGCGACCGCCGGGCTCGTCTTCGGCGGCCGCGACCCTGAACCGGCCCAACATGGCGTTCGGCGCTGGCGGCCGTCGCAGGGCGCTGCTGGTCACCCGCCGCTTTCGGCTCTCGGCCGCTGCTCGTCGCCGGTTTGATCGTGGGCATGGCGCCGGTCGCCGTCCGCAACTGTCGTCGTGCCGAAGCAATGGTCCTGGTGTCGTCGCACGGCGGGCTGAACTTCTACATCGGCAACGGCGAAGCGGCGACCGGCTTCTTCCGCCAGATCCCGGGCATCACGCCGAACATCAAGGGACAGGCGAAGGACGCGCGGCGCGTCGCCGGGCAGGCCGTCGGCCGTGCGCTCGACGACGCGGAAACGTCGCGCTACTTCTTCGGGCTGGCGTGGACATGGATCGCGCGCGCATCCCGGCAAGGCAGTCAGCGCTCTTCGCGCGCAAGCTCGGCTACGTCTTCAGCGCGCAGCACATCGCGCTGCCCCACAGCTATCCCTTCTACGCGTATGACGTGCCGACGATGCTGCGCTTCTACGCGATCGGTCCCTGGCTGCTCATTCCGCTCGGCCTCGTCGGGACTGGTGTTCTTCGCGCCGCCATCGCCTCGCACCCGGGACTACCTGGTGTGGGCTGTCGTTCGTGCCAGGCTACGCCGTCGGCGTCGCGGCGTTCTTCATGGCCGAGCGCTACCGGCTGCCGCTCCTCGTGCCGCTGTGCATCGGCGCGGGCGCGGCGATCGACGGTGTCGTGCGTGCGCTGAACGGCAGGCGCACTCGCACGCTGGCCGTACCCGCAGTGGCCTTCGTCGTCCTCTTTGCGGCGGCCAACTGGCGGCACGCGCTTCACGACGGTCGCTGGGAAGAAGGGCTGCGGCTGGCGGAGCACCTGGTCACGATCGGGCGGTACGACGAGGCCGAGCAGTGGGTCACGACGCTCGAGGCCAACCCGCCGCGGCGGGGCGTCGCGGAGTACGGCGTCGGCGTGCAGTTGCTCGCGGCGAAGCAGGATGCCCGGGCGGTGCCGCACTTGCGGCGCGCGTTCGAGGCCGGTCTGTCGCAGAGCGGCTACGACCTCGCCGTCGCGCTCGAGAAGTCCGGAGATCTCCCCGCTGCTGCGCGCGTGATCCACGACATCCGCCTGAGCGACCGGGATGACGTCGGCGTCTGGCTGAGGGTGGGGCGGCTGGCGATGCAGGCGAAAGCGCCGGCGGAAGCAGAGCGCTTCTTCCGGCAGGCGGTCGCCATGGAACCCAATGAGCCAGGCGCCCGGGTGCAGTATGGCCTCAACCTCCTGATCCTCGACCGTTGTGACGCGGCCATTACCCAGCTGGTCGAGGCCGCCCGCCTCGATCCGAAAGATCCAGAGTCGCTCGCGCACCTCGCCTACTGCGAGGCCAAGCTTGGCCGCCTTCCCGACGCGCGGGCGCACGCCGACGCCGCGCTCGCGCTCGATCCAGAGCACGCGCTGGCGCGTCGGGTGATTGGCGCCATTGAGCCACGGAGTGGACGGAGGTAACGGGTTCAACACGAAGCACCGGAGACGAACGGAGACGCACGGAGAGGCCTGGCGTCATCGTCAACACTCGGTCTGCCGTCGGTCGCGCTTTGCGCGGCGCGACCGTTACCAGACCTGTGGGTTCTTCTTCGTGCGTCTTCGTTCGCCTTCGGTGCTTCGTGTTGAAACCGGTACCTCCGTCCCCTCCAACCGTACCTCCGTCCCCTCCACGCGGTCCGGCCGCTCGAAGACCTTCACAAGGGATAGAATCTCGCGCACGAGCGATGTCTCAATCGGCAAGCGTCATCCACGCGGGTCCAATCACTGAAGGGCGGCCCAACACGCCGATGGCCGCGCGATCACCGCACGAGCATCACCGGGCCTCCACGCCGCTCGAGCTCCTCTTCGACCTCGTCTTCGTCGTCGCGATCGCGCAGGCGGCGAGCGGGCTGCATCACGCGGTCGGAGAAGCCCACGCGGTTCAGGGCCTCGTCGGCTTCCTGATGGTCTTCTTCGCCATCTGGTGGGCGTGGATGAACTTCACGTGGTTCGCCTCGGCCTACGACTGCGACGACGTGCTGTACCGGCTCGCGGTGTTCGTGCAGATCACCGGTGCGCTCATCATGGCGGCGGGCGTGCCGGCGATGTTCGAGACACCACGTGCCCAATCTCGCGACGATCATCGGCTACGTCGTGATGCGAATGGCCATCGTCGCGCAGTGGCTGCGGGCAGCGGCCTCGGATCCCGGCCGGCGTGTCACGGCGCGGCGCTACGCGCTCGGAATCACGGTCGTTCAGCTCGCGTGGATCGGCATGTTCTGGATGCCGGACCTGTGGGGCCCGGGGTTCATCACGCTGGCGGCGCTCGAGCTGGTGGTGCCGGTATGGGCCGAACGGGCCGAGCCGACCACCTGGCACCCTCAGCACATCGCCGAACGATATGGACTCCTGACGCTCATCGTGCTCGGCGAGTCGATTCTCTCGGCGACGGTCGCGATCCAGTCGGCCCTCGCCTCGGGCGAAGCGCTCCCCGCCCTCCTGCCGCTCATCGTCGGCGGGCTGCTGATCGTGTTCTCGATGTGGTGGATGTACTTCGATCGGCCGGTGCACGATCTGCTGACCAGTCTCGGCAAGGCGATCGTTTGGGGCTACGGACACTATCTCGTCTTTGCCGCCGCGGCGGCGGTGGGAGCGGGCCTGGCCGTCAGCGTCGATCAGGTGACCCATCACGCGAAGGTCAGCGCGGCCGGCGCCGGTGCGGCCGTCGCGATCCCAGTCGCGGTCTTCCTGATCTGCCTCTGGGTTCTCCACGACCGGCCGGAGTACCGCCGGACTCGATCGTTCGGCCCGATTGCCGCGGTGCTCGTGCTGCTCACGCCATTCACCGGGTACGCCGTGTTGCTGACGGGCGGAATTCTGGCCTCGCTCGTCGCCATCAAGCTCGTGCTCAGGCGGTAGTCAAGCTGACCGTCGGAACCAAGTGTCGATGATGATCTCCAAAGTCGTTCGCCGCACGCACATGTACCTCGCGCTCTTCCTCTTTCCGTGGGTGCTGATGTACGCCCTGAGCACGCTGGTCATGAATCATCGCGCACTCTTCGTCGGCGCATACGGCGAGGGCCCGATACCGTTCGTCGAGGAACGAAGGCTCGTCTACGACGGCGTGTTCCCCGAGAACGCCGAGCTCAGGACAATCTCGAAGCAGATTCTCATGTCGGTCGGGCTCGATGGCGCGCACGGCGTGTCGCGGCGCCAGGACGGAACGATCGCGATCAACCGGAACGACCTCGTCTCGCCACGCCGGCTCACCTACTCTCCGGCCGATCGCACGCTCGCCATCGAACGGATGCAGCCTCGCCCGAACGCGTTTCTGGAACGGTTCCACCGGCGGCGCGGCTACGCCACGGGTTACGCACTCGATACGGTCTGGGCGGTCTCGGTCGACCTCTTCATCGTCGCGATGGTGTTCTGGGTGCTGTCGGGGCTCTGGATGTGGTGGGAAATGAAGGTGACACGCCGGATCGGACTCACGTCGCTCGTCGGGGGAGTCGGGGTGTTCGCTCTATACCTGCTGACGTTATGAGGGAGTCGCCATGACCTACTCACATCTCAATCGTCGGCTGCACCTGTACCTGGGAATGGCGCTCATGCCGTGGTTCTTCATGTACGGCATTTCGTCCGTGCCCTTCGCGCACAATCAGTTCTTCGATCGGCGTGACGCCGCGAAGGGACTCGCCCTCTGGACGCTTCGCGCCGAACGCACGCTCGACGTGCCGGTGCCCGGCGACACCGCGGGGCTGAGGGCGCTCGGTGCGACGCTGCTCAGAGACGCGGGCGTCGACGCCACGAGCTACGGCGCGTACCGCCAGAGCCCGACGCAAGTCAACGTTTACGCGTATTCGTTCTGGAAATCGACTCAGCTGAAGTACTTCATCGATCAGAAGAAACTCACTGTCGAAGACCGGCGCTTCCGCTGGGACCACTTGCTGACGGGTATGCATGCCCGCGGCGGCTTCGAGCAGGAAGGCTTCCTCCTGCGTTCGTGGAGCGTTGTCGTCGACCTGGTGTCGGTGGCGATGATCGTGTGGGTCGCGTCCGGTCTCTACATGTGGTGGGAGCTTCCAGGGCAGCGGCGTTGGGGCTGGCTGGCCATCCTCGGTGGAGCGGCGTCGTTTCTTTTCTTCACCGTGCGGCTGTGACCGGGTTCTCCCACATACCTGCGGCCGGCCCGCGCCTTGCCATTGGCTGCATGCGCCTGTCGACCGACCGCGAGCGCGATGATGCGCGGGCGGTGAGCGTTCTGCACACGGCGTTCGATGCCGGCCTCACGCTCCTCGACACGGCCGACGCCTACTGCCTCGATGCGAACGACATCGGGCACAACGAGCGGCTGATCGCCCGGGCCATCGCGACCTGGGCCGGCGATCGCTCTCGCATTCGAGTCGCCACCAAAGGTGGACTCACGCGGCCCGACGGCCGGTGGGCAGCCGACGGGCGGGCGCGACACCTCGTCGCAGCCTGCGCGGCGAGCCGGCGGGCGCTCGCCGTCGAGCGCATCCACCTGTACCAGCTGCACGCCCCCGATCCGCGAACGCCGTTCGCGACCAGCGTCCGCGCGCTCGCGTCGCTCAAACGGAACGGGTACGTCGAGTCGATTGGCCTCTGCAATGTGAACGTCGGTCAAATCGAAGAGGCCAGAAGCATCACCGAGATCGCGGCGGTTCAGATCGAGTTGAGCGTCTGGAAGGACGACAACGTCCTGAACGGCGTGGCCGGGTACTGCATCGCGAACGCCATCCCGCTGCTCGCGTATCGCCCGATCGGTGGAGCGCAGCGGCGCCGGCGGACACAGTCCGATCCGTTGCTGGCCGATCTCGCGGCGCGCCACGGCGCGACACCGTTCGAGATCGCCATCGCCTGGATGCTGGATCTCTCCGATCTCGTCATCCCTGTCGCGGGACCCACCCGACTCGAAACCGTGCACTCGCTCGCGCGCGCGACCGAGATCACCCTGGACGCCGCGGACCGCGCGCGCCTGGACGAGCGGTTCCCGGCAGGGCAGAGGCTGCGTCCGCGTCTGACGGCCGGCGAGCAACGCGCCGTCCCCGAGAGACAGGGCGAGGTCGTCCTGATCATGGGCCTCCCTGCCGCCGGCAAGAGCACGGTCGCCGAGTCATTCGTCGCCCAGGGCTACGAACGGTTGAACCGGGACACCGCCGGAGGATCGCTTTCCGATCTTCTGCCGAAGCTCGATGCCCTGATCGGTTCGGGTTCGCCCCGCATCGTCCTCGACAACACCTACGTGTCCCGGAAAACGCGAGCCGCCGTGATCGGGACCGCAGCGACGCGCGGGCTTCCCGTGCGATGTCTCTGGCTCTCCACGAGCGTCGAGGACGCACAGGTCAACGCGGCGTGGCGGACCGTGTCGCGTTACGGAAGGCTGCTCGAGCCCGACGAGATTCAGGCGGCCTCGAGGACCGACGTGGCCGCGTTCGGACCGGCGGTGCAGTTCCGCTATCAAAAGGATCTGGAGCCTCCCCATCCCTCTGAAGGGTTTTCGCGGATCGATGTCGTGCCGTTCGATCGCCAGCGCGACACCTCGTTCACCAGCCGGGCCGTGATCCTGTGGTGCGACGGCGTCCTGCGCCGAAGCCGATCCGGCGGCCGCACGCCGGGCTCAGCCGACGATGTCGAGGTGATTGCGGGACGTCGCGAAGTGCTCGGTCACTATGTGGACGAAGGCTGGCGGCTGCTGGGGCTGTCCTGGCAGCCGGAAATCGCCGACGAGACGATGAGCGTGGACCAGGTTCGCGCTGGTTTCGCGCGGATGCAGGAGCTGCTCGGCGTCGCGATCGAGGTCGAGTACTGCCCGCACGCCGGAGGTCCGCCGATGTGCTGGTGCCGGAAGCCCCTGCCGGGACTCGGCGTCGTGTTCATTCACCGCCACCGGCTCGACCCGTCGCAGTGCATCTACGTCGGCGCCGGGGCGCAGGATCCCGGCTTTGCGCGGCGACTCGGGTTCCAATACCGCGACGCTGACGAGTTCTTTGGTCGCCCTGATTCACTGGTCTAGACCCGCGGCTCACGTCAGCTCTGGGCATAGATAGTCACTCCGAGTACGATCGGGACACGATGACCATGCGACAGCATCCGGGCGCCTTCGCAGCAGCGACTCTCGTGATCGGCCTGGCGGCCGCGTGCGGCGGTGGCGCCCCGAAGGAAGCGCCACCCGCACCTCCGGCTCCCGAGTCGCCGGTCGCCGTGACCGAGAAGTGGCGGGCGAAGCACGAGACGGACTACCGGCGCGACTGGGTCACCATTGCCGGCCTGCACCCTCTGAAACCTGGCATCAATACGGCCGGCAGCGCGAAGAAGAACGACATCGTCCTTCCCGCGTCGGCACCACCGGCGCTTGGCCGCTTCGTGCGGAAGGATCAGGCCATCAGGTTCGAACCTGCCCCGGGCGCGCCCGTCACGCTGAACGATCAGCCCGTGACCAATCCGATCGACCTGCGCGACGACCGCGGTCCGAAGGCCGACGAACTTGTCGTCGGCGACGTCCGGCTGGTCGTTCACGTCAGCGGGGAGACGCGGTCGCTGCGCGTCAAAGATCCGGGCGGCCCGCTGGCGAAAGGGTTCCTCGGCTTCACGTGGTTCCCGATCGACCTGCAGTATCGCGTGATCGGACGCTTCATCAAAGATCCCCAGCCGCAGCAAATCAAGGTGCTGAACACGTTTGGCGACGTCGACGAATACAAGAGCGAAGGGGTCGTCGAGTTCAGCCTGCTCGGTCAGACACTGCGGCTGCGGCCCTTCACGACGCGGCCCAAGCGTTTCTACCTCGTGTTCAGGGACGCGTCGAGCGGACAGGAAACCTACGAAGCCGCGCGCTTCCTCTATGCCGACCTGCTCGACGATGGGACCACGGTGCTCGACTTCAACCAGGCGTACAACCCGCCGTGCGCGTTCAATCCGTTCACGACGTGCCCGATCCCGATTCGCGAGAATCGCCTTCCAGTCAAGATTCTCGCCGGCGAGAAAGCCTATCCAGTGCACGTTCCGCTGCCGGGCGAGGCGAAGCGATAACACGACCGTCATGCGGCGACGCCGTCCGGGCAGCCCGACCCGGGCAGTGTTCACCGTCCAAGAGCCTTTCACCGCGGAGCGCGCGGAGCACGCAGAATCAATGAGTTGGTTTTTCTCAAAAGATCTCTGCGTGCTCGGCGACCTCCGCGGTGGAGAGCCTTTGGACAGTGAAGGCTGCCGTGGAACGAGAGCCGCGCACCACTCAGGCGACGACCGCAAACGTCTCGAATACCGCAGGGCTGAGATTCGACTGATCGAGCCAGTCGAGCACCGATCGAAGCCGGACGGTCTCGCCGATGACGATCACGGAAGGGGCTTCCAGGCCGGCGCTCGCAATGACGTCTGGCAGCGTGGCTATGGTCGCGACCGCCACGCGCTGCCGCGCACACGTGCCCCACTCGATCACTGCCGCGGGGGTGTCGCCGCTGCGTCCGGCGGCAATCAACTGATCGCGAAGCGCCGCCGCGTTGGCCACGCCCATCAGCACGACAAGTGTGTCGGCGGTCGGGATCGCCAGAGGCGATGCGCCCGATCCTGCGCAGTGGCCGGTCATGATCGCGACCGATGCCGCCAGGCCGCGCGCCGTCAGCGGAATCCCTGCGTACGCCGGCGCCGCCATCGCCGAGGAGACACCGGGCACAATCTCGAAGGGAACGTGCGCGGCACGAAGAGCCGCGGCCTCCTCGCTGCCACGGCCGAAGAGGAGGGGATCGCCGCCCTTCAGGCGCACCACACGGCAGCCGTTCCTGGCAAACGCGATGAGCCGCCGCTCGATGGCCGTCTGATCCGTCTGCGGACCATGCCCGACTTTGCCGACGGAGATGACCCGTGCGAGAGGCGCGCACTCAGCGAGGATCTCGGCGCTGACCAGGTGATCGTGCAACACGACGTCGGCCTGCCTGACAAGGTCGAGGGCCCGCACCGTCAGGAGTCCCGGGTCGCCAGGACCGGCGCCGACGAGGTACACCGTTCCCTTCGCGGCGGGCCGCATGCGCGCGCGAGGGGTTCCGCCTTCGCTCATCGCGTGGTTCCAGCCGCTTCAGTGCGCAACCGCCGCGCTTCGATCGAGCACGCTGTCGAGCGGGCTGGGGCGCGACTGATGCGCATGATGCTCGAGAAAATCGATCACCCGACGTCGGCACCGGTGGTAATCCCCGTGCGCGAGCACCGCAGCGCGTCGGCGCGGCCGTGGGAACGGCACCGTGAGCGAATCGCCGACCGTCGCTTCAGGGCCGTCGGTCATCAGGATCAATCGATCGGCCAGGTACAATGCTTCATCGACGTCGTGGGTCACCATGACCACCGTCTTGTCAGATTCCTCCCAGACGCGCAGCAGGATGTCCTGCAGCTCGAAGCGGGTCAGCGAGTCGAGCTGCGAGAATGGCTCGTCGAGGAGCAGGAAGCGCGGCTCGAGCGACAGCGCTCGCGCAAGCGAGACGCATTGCTGCGTCCCGAGCGAGAGCTGACCGGGCCGCCGGTCCGCCGCGTCGGCAATGCCCACGAGCTCGAGATAGCGATCGGCGCTGGCGCGTTGCTGTCGGGCATCAGTGCCTGGGCGTTCGGCGGCGGCGAGCAATACGTTGTCACGCGCGGTGAGCCACGGCAGCAGGCATGGCGACTGGAAGACGATGGCGCGTTCGGCGCCAGGGCCGACAACCTGTCTCCCGTCGATCACGACGCCGCCGTAGGTCGCGCGCTCGAGGCCGGCAATCATCGACAGCACGGTGGATTTGCCACACCCGGAGTGGCCGAGCACCGCGACGAACTCGCCGGCGTGAACAGCCGCGTTCACGTCCTTCACGGCGACAAACGGTCCTGTCGGCGTGGCGAAGACCTTGGTCAGCCCCGTCAGCTCGAGCGGGACGCTCATCGTGATTCCTCCGTGGCGAGTTCGACCGGCGTGAGCGTGTCTGCGTCGAGTCTTGCGGGCATCCGCCGCGCCCGTCCGCCCAGCGCAGCGGTCAACGTGGCGATAACGTGCGCACGCACGTACGTCGCCTCTTCATCGTGCGCCAGCTGCACGGCGCTGCGCGGCCGCGCGAGCTGGACTGCAATCGGCGCGCCCAACGTGGCCGGCGGGCCGGGCAACATCGGAACGATCCAATCCGACAGCAGAATCGCCTCCTCCACGCTGTTGGTGATCATCACGGTCGTGACGGGACGCTCCGCCGACGAGCAGAGCCGCACCAGGTCCTGCTGCAGGGTGTCGCGGGTGAGCGCATCGAGTGCGCCGAAGGGTTCGTCGAGAAACAGCACTTCGGGGTTGGTGGCGAAGGCGCGCGCAATCGCCACCCGCTGGCGCATTCCGCCCGACAGCTGACCGGGCCGGCGGTCGAGTGCGTCGCCGAGTCCCACCTGCTCGAGTGCACGCCGCGCTCGAGCCATCTGTGCCTCGCGCGGCAGGGTAGGGTACGCGGCCCGCACGGCGAGGCGGACGTTTTCGAGCGCGGTGAACCACGGCAGGAGCGAGTAGTTCTGGAAGACGAACGCCGCGTCACCGCGGACGCCAGTCACCGTCTCGCCGTCGACCTCGACCTTGCCGCTGTCGGCACTGGTGAGACCGGCCAGGATGCTCAGCAAGGTCGACTTTCCGCTGCCCATCGCGCCGACGATCGAGACGAATTCGCCACGCTCCACGCTGAGCGAGACGTCCCGCAGCACTGGCCGAATGCCGGTGGCGCCCCGGGCATGCCGAGGGGCGGCGAAGGACTTCGCGATGCGGGACACCTCGATGAAGGCCATCGGCGCCTTACACCGCCCGGAGCCTGGCTTCGGCCAGACCCATGAGTCGATCCAGCACGAAGCCAATGAGCCCGATGGTAATGATGGCCAGCAGGATGTGAGCGTAGATCAGGCTGTTGTACTCCTGCCACAGGAAGCCGCCGACGCCCGGCGTGCCGGTGAGCATCTCGCTCGCGACGATCACGAGCCACGCGATGCCGAGGCTCAGCCGATAGCCGGTGAAGATGAAGGGAAGCGTCGCGGGCACCATGATCTTGAGGAACGTCGTCGTTCGCGAGAGCCGGAGCACCCTGGCCACGTTCCAG
The DNA here is from genome assembly GCA_963771395.1 of uncultured Acidobacteriota bacterium. Lineage (GTDB taxonomy): Bacteria > Acidobacteriota > Vicinamibacteria > Vicinamibacterales > 2-12-FULL-66-21 > DATBJJ01. The sequence continues at coordinate 672,842 of CAVYTY010000006.1, forward strand.
TAGTCCTGCGGGATCGCGCGGACGCCCATCATGGTGTTGATGATCGTCGGCCACATGGAGCACACCGCGATGGCAAAAAGCGCCGCCGGCTCGGACTTCTGGAAAAGGACGAGGCCAAGCGGCAGCCATGCCAGCGGCGAGATCGGCCGCATGATTTGCATCAGCGGATCGAACATGCGCGTGATGAGCGGCGAAACGCCGAACAGAAAGCCAACCGGCGTGCCGATGATCACGCCGAGCAGAAAGCCCTGTGCGACGCGCATCAGACTGTAGTACGCCAGCAGCGCGATGCCCTGATCGGTCTCGCCCCGCTTCACGAACGGTTCCAGGATGTAGATCTTGCTTTCCTCCCACGTCCTGACGGGAGAGGGCAGGTCAGGCACCTTGAGGCTCGCGCCCCACCAGACGACGATTGCCAAGCCGACACCAACCGTCGGCAGCATCATGTGCATCACACGTTTCAATCCAGCCTCCACAAAGGAACGCGGTCTCTTGGTAGCAGGCACCGGCCTACACCATGCTGTGAATGGGAAACGAGCGGGCGTACTGTTCGGGGTCCTTGCCGTCGAACACCCCATCGAACAACGTGATCTTCTGCTCCTCGGCGATCTTCGTGGTCACGCCGAGCTGCTTCATCGCGTCCAGATAGAGGTCCGAGCGCAGTACCCGCTTGGCGACGACAGCGTAGTCGGGGGCGGTCTTGGCCATTCCCCATCGGCGGAACTGCGAGAGCCACCACTTCGCGTAGATCTGATGCGGGTAGTTGCCGAATCGGCCCGAGAAGATCATGTAGTACGGATCCTGCTCGACCCGTCCGTCGCCGTAGGCGTACTTCCCAGGAGACGTTGGAGAATCGTGGCCGTTGGACAGTTGATGTAGGACGGTCGGGCGATGACTTCGGCGAACTTGTGGCGATTCTCCATCTTGTCGAGATCGACGCTGGCAAGGTGGAGCGCCTTCAAGATGGCGCTCACCGTCTTCGGGTTCTTGAGTGCGAACTCCTCGGTAAACGCGCACACCTTTTCCGGGTGGTCCTTCCACAACTGCTGGGTGGTGACCGCGGTGAAGCCGATGCCGTCCTCGATGGCGCGGTTGTTCCAGGGCTCGCCGACGCAGAAGCCGTCCATCTTGTCCACCTTCATGTTCGCGACCATCTGCGGCGGGGGAACGGTGATGAGGTTCACGTCGCGATCGGGATTGATCCCGCCGAAGCCAGCCAGTAGCGGAGCCACATGGCGTGGGTCCCCGGCGGAAAGGTCATGGCGAAGGTCAGCGGATCGCCGGCGGCCTTGGCCTTCTCGGCGAGCGGCTTGATCTGGGCCGGGGTCTTCGCGCCGGCCATCTTGAGCTTGTTGTTGAGCGTGATCGCCTGTCCGTTGCGATTGAGGAGCCAGGGAACGATCATCGGCTTGACCGGCGAGCCTCCCAGCCCCATCGTCGACGCCAGCGGCATCCCGAGGAGCATGTGGGTCGCCTGGTTTTCGCCGAGCGAGATCTTGTCGCGGATCGCGGCCCACGACGCTTCCTTCGACACCGTGGAGTTGATGCCGAACTTCTTGAAGTAGCCGAGCTCGTGCGCCATGACGATCGGAGCACAATCGGTGAGGGCGATGATGCCGAAGCGGATATCCGGCGTTTCCGGACCATCTGCCGCGTAGGCGCCCCCGGCCCACCCGCGCGGCATCCCCGACATGAGCACTGCTGCCGTCGACTTGATGAACGTGCGTCGTGTCGTCTTCATCTTCATCTTCATCTTCACTTCTCCGCCAGAAACACGTAGGTGATCATCACGAACGGCCCGCTGTAGGACGCTCCGGGCGTCGCCTGTTCGAGAAAGGGGCCGGCAAAGAGATGGGAGTAGCCTGCCGCGAGTGCCAGATACGCAGTGAGCGGGCGGGCCACCTGCAGGTCTATCTCCTGGCCGACGCGGCGGCTCGCGGCGCCGCCAGGGACCCGCGCCAACGCGGCGCCGCTCGCCGCATAGAGCGCATCGCGTTTCTGCGCGAGCCAGTACGAGTGGTAGCTCACTGAGATGGGCGTTGCCCTGAACGGGGTGATGTCGAACCCGATGCGGAGGTGATGGATGTTCCGCCAGCCCACCTGATCGGACAGGCCGTACTTATCGTGAGCCGTCGGGTAGAGCTGATCGAACGTGCCCCGAACGCCGTCGAGCGGATCGGCGTCGCCCGACGCATAGTTGTATTCGGCCGTCACGTGTGGCGTCTTCGTGCCCGGCAGGGTCTCGCGGATCTGCCAGTGTCCGGCCCAGGCGCGCACCGAATCGGGCCCCAGGGACCCGCGCTGGACGGCCATCTCGACGCCGTAGTCGAGCCGCGACGGCAGTTTCCCCACCAGCCGGGCGCCGGTCGTCACCTGGTGCAGCGAATCGAGCGAACCGGTTTCGGCGCGCTGGTTGACGTCGCGGCGCCAGAACACGTACGGCTCGGCTGTTCCTTGGGGCAGGATCCGGCCGCTGCTGCCGTAAGCGCCGGCGAAGCGGTTGCCGTTGCCGCTCTTGTCGATCTCGCCGTCGAGAATTCGAACGACTGACGCAGCGAACAGATCGATCTGCGCCGGCTTGGCCTTGAGGGTCACTCGCGCGGCGTCGAACGTGCGGCCAGAGTTGACCCAGTTGGCGTGGCCGACGAGGCGCTGCTCGCCGAACGCGAGCTCCTGACGGCCCAGTCGCGCCCCGATCGGGAACCTGCCGGGGACCTTGCCGCCTACGTCCACGAACGCCTGGCGCAGGTCGAACGACGCTGTGAACGGCGTGCCCGTCGGACCGACCGACTTGTCGCCGACGCGCGAGTCCTGCAGCTGGACGGTGGCTGTCATCGCCTTGCTCGTCGCGGTGGCGTTCAAGCGGAAGCGGGAGAGGTAGTAGAGATCGTCGCGGCCGTCGACGAAGCCGGAATTGACGAAGCCTTCGGCGCGTTCGCGAAACTCCCCGCGCACGCGAAGCCACGCCGGCATCACCTCGTTGAGGCGGTTCGGAAACGGAGGGCGGTTCGTCGGTGCCGCTTGTGGGGCGGGTGTCGCGGAATGATCGGCCGGCGGTGACTGCTGTGCCGGCGGCGGCACGGACTGCCGCGCCGACAGCACGCCGGAGAAAACCAGCAGCATCCCGCACCGGCAGACACACGCACACACACATCTCGCGAGAGTCGCGGACAGGCGAGGCACGAGAACGCTCCTTCTTTTCGGAGACGACCGACGCAGCCGGGCCCGAGGACCTTGAAAAGGTGCGGAGCGCTACGTTCGATCGAGCAGATGTTGAGATGCCAGCGGGGGCGTTCGCGGCGTCGGGGCCGAGTGGCGAGGCACAGAGCAAAGCGCGTACCGGTAGCGCCGATGTCCGCCTCGCGGCGCGAGCGTGCTTGCGTGGTGCTCACTTAGCGCGTCTGCATCGCGTCCCGCCGGAGCTCCGGAAGGGCAGACAAAACTGTCGGAAAGAATTTGTTGAGGACAATGTCGTGCGGTTCGACGGGCGAGTCACCCGTGCACCGCGACACGACGCACGCCCGACCACGTTCGCCCGGCCACCGCGCGAACGCCAGGGCATGCGCACCAGGGAGCTCGAGACTACATAAATGTCATTCCTACTGGTTGTGCATACATTCGTGTCGTGACCGGTCCCTTGCTCCATCTCGCGGATCTGTGTATCCTTCCCTCCATGACGAGCAACGCGTAGCGGCGCTCGTCGCGCGGCCAGGGTCACTCGCACCCTCTGGCACGCTCATGATGCGTGCCGCCGGCTCCGTGTAGCAGCCGGCCTAGAACACACGCCCAGCCGCGGTTTCGGCACCCGCTCCAAGTCGAGCACTCGCTCCGAGCACACGCTCCATGTTGAGTACGTCGAGTACCGTCGAGTAAAGACGGGCAGAGAGCTCACGTCGCGACGTTGGTCGTGACGAATGGTTGGTGTCTTGCGGACTGGAGCTGTTGTGACGCTGCCACTGCTGAAACGAGTCGCTGACGACAGTGTGACCTTCGTCATGACGCCGCGCCTCGGCGTACGGCCGGCGGGATCCCTCGCCCTGGTGGACGCTGCCGGGGACGCGCGCTCGCTCGCCGGACGGATGCCGTCCCGCTCGCCTGGCCCCGGCGAACAGTACCGGTTTCACTTCGACATGAGCCGCTGCATCGGTTGCAAGTGCTGCGTCGTCGCGTGCAACGAACAGAACGGCAATCCGGCCGCGATCAACTGGCGCCGCGTCGGCGAGGTCGAAGGCGGCTGGTTTCCCAATACGCACCGGGCCTATCTCTCGATGGGCTGCAATCAGTGCGTCAACCCGACGTGTATGAGCGGCTGCCCGGTCGACGCTTACACCAAGGACCCGGTCACCGGCATCGTGCACCACAGCGCCGACACCTGCATCGGCTGCCAGGTACTGCACGTGGAACTGCTCGTACGGCGTGCCGCAGTACAACCCCGAGCGCGGCGTCGTCGGCAAGTGCGACATGTGCCACGGACGCCTCGAACAGGGCCAGGCGCCGGCCTGCGTCAGCGCGTGCCCGGAAGGCGCGATTCAGATCGAGATCATCAAGACCGACGAGTGGCGCGCTGCAGTGGCGGCGAGCGTCGGTGGCGAGGGAGTGCCGGTCGCCGACGGGAGCATCTCGACGACCCGCGTCACCATGCCTGCGCATCTGCCTCCGGACACGCGGCCGGTCGGGGTCACGCATGTCACGCCGGCACACGCGCACTGGTCGCTGGTGATGATGACCGTGCTCACGCAACTCTCAGTGGGCGCGTTCGTCACGATCTGGCTGCTCCAGTTGTTCGGGGTCACGACGCGTCTGGGCGCTGCCGCGTTCACGTCGCTGCTGGTGGCGGGGCTCGCGCTGAACGGCGCGACGCTCCACCTCGGACGTCCGGCGTACGCCTATCGAGCGCTGAAGATGTGGCGGCGCTCCTGGCTGAGTCGTGAGGTGCTGCTGTTCACCGCGTTCTCCGCCGTCGCTGGCGTGTACGCCGCGCTCCTGTGGATGGGTCTTCCAGGAAGTCTGATCGTGGGCGGGCTGACATCAGTGCTCGGTATCGCCGGCGTCACCGCCAGCGGATCCATCTATCGCGTGCCGTCCCGTCCAGCGTGGGATACGCGCTTGACGCTGGTCCAATTCAATCTGACGGCCGCGGCCCTCGGACCGCTGCTCGCGGCGGCGCTCGGCACGAGCGAAGCGCGCTGGCTGGCGTTGGCTGCTGCCACGATGGCCGGCGCGCAGCTGGTGCTCGTCGCATTGTGCTTCGTGCGGCTGATCGCCGGAGGACGCATCGAATTGCAGGGCACGGCGCGACTCTTGTCCACGACGCTCAAGCCTCACTTCATCATGCGCGGCATCCTGCTCGCCGTGGGGGGCATCGCGGTGCCGCTGCTGGCCACAGGCGCGGCGTCCTGGTGGAGCGCCCTCCTGGTGGTACTCGCCGCGGAGATCCTCGGGCGCTACCTGTTCTTCGTCAGCGTCGTCCCGAAGCACATGGCAGCGCCCTATCTGGCGCTCGGGAGCGAGGCCGCATGAAGATCACGCGGCTGCTCGGTCTCGACACGCAGGCGGAGCGGTATGCCTACACGGTGGATCCTGTGGCGGGCTTCGTCTCGGCGCAGAGAGCGTCCGACCGCTGGGTCTCGACGACGTGCGGGTACTGCTCGGTCGGCTGCGGCATGTTCATCGGGGTCAAGGACGGGCGAGCCGTGAGTGTCCGAGGCGACCTCGCCCATCCGGTGAACCGGGGCATGCTCTGCCCGAAGGGCCTCTCGGAGCACCATACGATCGCGGCCGATGGCCGCGCACGGCAGCCGTTGCTCACACTCGACGGACAGCGCGGCCGCTTCACGCCGGTTGGCTGGGCGCAGGCGCTCGAGACGATGGCCGCGACGTTTCGAAACGTGCAGGCAGCGCATGGCCGAGAGGCGGTCGGCGTCATCAGCACCGGGCAGCTCGTGACCGAGGAGTTCTACGCGCTCGGCAAGCTCGTGCAGCTCGGCCTGGGCACGCCCAACTACGACGGCAACACGACGCTCTGCATGTCGACCGCGGTGTCCGGCTACAAGCGATCGTTTGGCAGCGACGGGCCGCCCGGCGCGTACGAAGACCTCGAGCGCGCCGACGTCATCGTGCTCATCGGCGCGAACATCGCCGACAACCACCCGATCCTGTGCCGGCGGCTCGAAGCCAACCCGGGGACTACGCTCATCGTGGTCGATCCCCGCGTGACCAAGACGGCCATGATGGCCGACCTGCACCTCGCGATCCGTCCACGGTCGGATCTGGCGCTGCTCAACGGGCTCATTCACATTGTCATCGAACACGGTCTCGTCGATCGCGGCTACATCGACAGACACACGGTTGGATTCGAGGCGCTGCACGAATCGGTGCGCGAGTACACACCTGAGCGGGTGTCGGAGATCACCGGCCTGGACCGCGACGAGCTGCACCGCACGGCGGCGCTGTACGCCAACGCACGGGCGGCGTTCATCGGCTGGACCATGGGGGTGAATCACAGCTCGAAGGGTACCGAGACGGTCAACGCGATCAACAACCTCGCGCTCATCACCGGCAACATCGGGCGAGCGGGTGCGTCGCCCTTCTCCATCACCGGGCAATGCAACGCCATGGGGACGCGCGAAGCCGGTGGTGCCTCGTGCCTTCCGGGATACCGGCAATTCGACCGCGCGGCGGATCGCGCCGAGATCGCCGCGCTCTGGAACGTTCCGATCGAGCGGATCCCCACCGCTCGAGGTCTGGCGTATCCCGACATCATCGAGGCGGCGCTCGACCGCCGGATCCGCGCGCTCTGGATCATCGGCACCAACCCGATCGTCTCGTTCCCGAATCTGGGTGTGCTGCAACAGGCGCTCGACGGGCTCGATTTCCTCGTGGTGCAGGACGGGTTCCATCCCACGCCGACATCAGCCCTGG